>NC_022111.1:0-1200000 GCF_000163055.2 Prevotella sp. oral taxon 299 str. F0039 | reverse complement strand
TATAACACCTCTGACTTCATGTTATCCCCACGAAGAGAATTTTATATTAGCAGGAAGTCCTCCAAAAAAAACCGATGTAGAATACGATTTTGGGCTCCGATGGGGTGATCCCTACAATAAGGAAGACCCCAACAATGATCCAAGCGAAGATTTGTGGTAAAATAATCTCATTGATTATTATAAAAGAGATGATGAAACGTAAAAGTTCATCATCTCTTTTTTGGATTAATAGTCAAACATACTCTTGGGTACTAATACTCTCTTTTTTAGGTCTTATCCTAAAAAGTGGGAGATTTTAGCGGGTAACACCAATATTTTACAATGCAATAGCAATTATTTTACAATGCAATAACAATTATTTTACAATGCAATAACAATTCTTTTACCATGCAATAGCAATTATTTTGCGGTGCAAGGTCATAGCTTTTAAGTGAGCGGTGCGCTGAGGATGTGCCCTAAGGTAATTTGACAAGTTGTTTAAGAGCGATGCAACAGGATATTTAAGTGCGAGGGATAGGTATTCAACGAGAGGTGTTTTGTGCGCTTAGAACGAAATTATAGCCGTTTTTGTATAGTGCAAAACAAAGCGAGTGCAGAGACATTGCGAACAAAAGAAAAGAGAGTAAATAAAAAATCACCAGTAAGACATTTGCTTACTGGTGATTAGTTGTTAAAGTTAATCGTTTATTTGTACTTTACCGATTATTTTCTAATTAGCTTAACAGTGCGTAGAGTTTTACCTTCTTTCTTCACTTTGAGGATGTAAACGCCAGAGTTAGCAAGATGTAGACGTACGGTGTTGCCAGTAGCTACATTCACATTGTTTCTAAGCACTTGCATACCATCGATGCTATAAACCTCGAATGTGTAAGCACCAGCTTGTGCACAATCAACAAGGATGTCATCGTTTACAGTGTAAGCCTTCACCTCTTCGGTACTTGTTTCGTTGATTCCTGTTGTTGCGTCGATGTGGATCACTTGGAATGTACGTTGATCTTTACCATAAGAGTTTTCAAGTGTAAGAGTAACAGTGTAGTCACCACCAGTTGGGTAAGTTACTTTTGCAGAACCTTGGAGGTCGTTTCCTGTTATTTCAGTGAATGAACCCTTACGAGTTTTCCAAGAAGCTTTGGTTTCAACAGAGAATGCTGTACCTGAAATGAATGGTGAACCTGCTTCGTAGATAGGCTCTACTGGAACAAGAGCACCTTGACCTTCGCCTGCACCAGCTTCAACTCCTGAACGATAAGATTTTACATTTGTGCCAGCTACAACGCTTGCAAACTTGTGTTCTGCATCTGCATTATCTTCAAAGTTCCAGAATGCTTTTAAGTTAGCAGCATTCTTATCGTTTGAAAGCATGTTTGCTTCAACCTCTGTATCGTTTAATTGTTTGTCGAAGAACTTCACATCATCGATCACACCATCAATAGCAGCAATCTGATGTCTTCCAAATCCTAACATAAAGTGGTTATTGTCCCACCATGCAGTAGTATTAATATAGTCTTTAACAAGACCAGGTCCTTTGCCAAGGTAATCGTAACTCTTTGGAGTTGCAGGCTTACCATTGATGTATAGATGTTCTTTTACACCATTTGAAGCCTTTTCCATTGTGATGGTTACGTGGCTCCAAACACCTGGTTCAAATTCAACCGACCAGTTTTGTTTCTGCTCTGGAGTACCACCATTTCTGTTTTCACGGATAGTGAAGTTAAGAGTTTTGTCTGCAGGATAGTATGATGACCAGAAACAACCCCAGTTATTTTGTGGCCATTTGGTATATTGATCACGCATATCGAGGAATTGCACACCACCAGTTGGGATACTATTAAACTTGATCCAGAATGACATTGTCCATGCTTGCTTGTTAGATGATAGTCCAACTTCTGAAGCTTTGAATACGAATCCCTTTTCTTTTAGGTTAACACCTCTTGACAATTTACCATTAGCAGGACGACCTGTATAAGCCATTGTTACAGCTTGGTTCGCTTGAACGTCAATTCTTGAGTCTGAACCATTAGCTGTTAACGATTGAATTTGAGGAAGAGCACCTGTTTCGTTACCTGTTATTTGAACGAAAGCTTTGAATGTTCTTTCCTTTCTTTCTTTTTCTCCAGCTTCGTTATGAACATCACCTGTTACTACTAAGTCGTAGTTACCTACTTCTTTAAGTGCGCTAGTTGTGAATTCTTTTGTACCAGTTGAAGAAGCAACTGTTTGTCCTTTATCATTCTTAAGCACCCAATCAGCTTCAGAGTGACGTGGGTCTACATAACCAACTTTAAACTCTTCACCTGGCTTAATGATATTCTTACTACAATGAACTGCATCGTTATAAGTATAAGCAGGAGTTGTCATATAAACAGACCATTCAATTTCAGAGTCATGTTTCATATCTAATGATACTGCAGAAACACCCAAACGAACTTTTGTACTTGAAGTAGTAAGATCTAAAGGAATGCTATAGAACATACCAGCCCATGATGTTGTAATACCCATTAAGGTTGGTTCTTTTGCACCTTCTTGTTGTGCCCACAACTTAAATAGCGATACATTCACATCAGAGTTGTAGCAAGGTTCATTGCCAGACTTTTTATTTATCATCTCAAAGATGAGCTTTCCGTCTACACCCGCTTTGTTGAATGAAAGCAATTTAGCTGAAAGGAAATTTGGTTTCTGTGGAGTTGTGGCTGTACCTCTAACGATAGAACACTCTCCAAGATACATATTGATGTTGTTGGTGTTTTCGAAGTGAAGTGCAATCAATGCAAGATCTTTACCTGCAAGTTCGCTACCTACAATAAAAGATTTCTCTATCCAACGCTCATCATCAATTTCTTGACCATTCTTAATCAACTCGAATGCGCTTTCATTGATAGCTTGTTTTTCGCTACCTTTAGCAGTAAGCACCAACTTAACATCACCCGAACCACTTAAATGTTTATATCTAAAGGTGATAACATCGCCTTCTTTAAGATTGTATTCTGTTTTGAATAGGTGTAGATATTCGTTTGCATTTGAACCAAATACACGCACACAAGAACCTCCTACGTATGCATCATCCCATGTAAATTCAGCATCTAAGCCTGATTCAGGAACGCTTCTACCAAGCAATTCGCTACTAAACCACCAACGCCATGTAGGCAAGTAGTCTTGAACACCAATGTTATACCAAGGGTTGTTGTTCTTTCTTTCACCCTTCCAGTTGAAGAATTTACCATTACCAAGGTTGAAATAAGAGATGAATGGCTCATTTGTTAAGTCCCAACTTAGAGTACTCTTAGCAGTCATCCATGTAGACATACCATGCCATTCTTTATTGTCTACGTTGTATTTCATTGCGTTTGTAACCTCTGGAGTGTTAGCTGGGTTACGTGTACCACCAGTGAAATAGCGTTCAGTTCTTAACATATAAGAACGTTGCATGGTTTCTTCTGAGCTACCTTTTTCATTTCTACTTTCCCAGAACATGTTCTTAGAGTGAGCTCCCCACAAACCAATTGAAACATTATAGTTTTTCAATAGTGACCAACTACTTGTTCTTGGTTCGCCTCCTTGCATGTTAACACCAGCATAAAGGTATAGAGGATCTCTTCCCATTTTCTTAGCATTGTCTACAGAAGTTGCTAAGCGTTGTGGATGATTCCATTCATAATTAAGGAAAAGAGAGAATGCTTTATTCTCGTTATCACCAAAGGTTTTTGCAAAAGTGTTGTCTAAGGTATTAGTATAACTAAGACGACCATTGTCTCCAGTCAATCCATACCACATGTTTTCGAATATTGGGTTCTTGTCTTTTAACAACTTATTCACCTCAATATGCTTATTTCTTAACCTCTCTGTGATACTACCATATTCTCTCCATTCTGAATTATAGCCCAATCCATCTTGTCCAAAATAGTAAAGAAAGTTGGCAAGTTTATTTCCATCTAACAAACCAATATTTCTCAATTCACGATTCCAGTCGTCATTTAAGCCACCAAATGGAACTGTACCTGCAGATGAAACTGCTACACCATTCTTATGTGCAACGTCCATTAAAGCAGCTGGAATACGTCCAAGAGGAGCCGTCCAGTCGCCCCAGTGGCTAACATACGACCATAGAGAGAAGACCTCTGAGTCGAAAACACCATCGGGTAGAGCATTGGTTTCGGGGTTGTTAAAAGGAATCCAAGCCACTAAACGCTTGTCGTTTTCTGCAGTAAGTTCTGTGCGAACCTGTGTGTTTTGGTTGCGGAAACGTGTTTTAGGTTTAACACGAGAGATAAAGAAGTTATCGTCATCGGTAACTTTACCATGGTCGTTCCATACATTTACGGTTGCAGAAAGCTTATCGCCCTCGCTGTTGTGCCATCGAATATACTCTTTTTTCAATGACTGAGCTTGAAGAATTGCTGGTGAAACCAAGCATCCAAGCATAAGTAATTGTAGTTTTTTACTTGCCATACAATTGTTTATTAGTGTAAATTTTTTGTCAATGTTATAACTTATAAAGTAAATAATAAATGTTTACCAGTATACAAATATACACTTTTGTTTAAGAAAAAACAAATTTTTAGGATATTTTTATTGATTTTAATCAATTGTTTTTTAGGATGACAAGAATAAACTATCGAACTATAACTTTTGAAATACATTGATATTGGGGTTAAAAACGATTGCTATTGAGAACAAAAAACAATGCTATTGAGTCGCAAAAACATTGCTATTGAAAAGAGAAAGAAAAAAAGAAAAGTGAATAACCATTAACGACACCTCGCAAGTTTACAGATGTGCATAAAAATATCGCATATAGAAAGACTCTCCGAGGTGATTATTCACCAAAGAGAGTCTTCAAAAAAGAGTTTCAGAATGCAGTTAAAGCACATTCTGACTGAATGAAAAGAGGTTGTTTACCTTATCGAATAATCATTTTTTGAGTTTCGATAATGCCATTATTTTCTATCTTGATGAGATAGGTTCCCTTTGCAAACGATTTGGTGCTGACGTTTGTTGGACGGGTGATGTGGCGCACAAGAACGCCATCAAGGGTGTAGATCCAAAGGTTTTGAACATTGCTCAACACAATGGTTTGGTTGTTGAGCTGAGCCGATGGTTTAGCTGTTTCTACTATGTTGATGCCTGTTTGAGCGTTCAATCCTTCAGGTTCGCTGGCTGTTCCCTCGTCCCAAGTGTCGCTACCTACTTTTCTTGATGTGTTTTCGCCCGTAATTTCTACACCGAAGTCGATAGCAAAGCCCTTGTTAAACTTACCTGTTGGTTGCAAAGCACCTTCGAACCAAGCGTCAGAGAACACGATACGAATGCGGCTCATACCCACTTTTGCGTCAGTAGGAACTTTTATTTTAAATGCATAAAGACCCTGAACATTCTCCATTGTGCGTGAACGTTTGTTGCCAATGGTGAACAAACATTCGCCATGGTCAGGACTAAATTCTAATAAATCGGGATTAAAACTGCCGTCACCATCAAGGTCTATCCAACCACGTCCAATGCAATAACGCAAGTCATCGTGGCTTCCGTCGTTTTCGTCAGTAGCCTCATGTCCTTTAAAGTGAATGGTAAACTCTTGACCTTGGCGCACCTTAATGACCTTAGACGACATGTCGACATAGTTGGTTGCAGGGCGACTGCCTGTATCATTATATGAAACATTTTCGATAGCATCGGTTGTGCTGAATTGTTCTAAGTATCTAAATTGACGTGCTATTGCTGCACCAGCTGCGCTAACATCTAGCTCTGGAGTTCCATAAATGTTGGTGTTGGCAGCAGGAAGCGAGTTATAATTGCCTCTTTCGATAGCCTTCCACACCACTGGCGAATAGGTTTTAAGGTCGGTAGAAGCAGAGCGAACGCCAATATAAGGTTTATTGTCTTGCTCACCCACTTGAATATCGCCCACATAAGTTGCCCATTGTTTGGTGCGAGCAATCTCGGTTACAGCACCCTCTTCGCCGTTCTTATACAGAATTTCAAAGTGATGAATATTCTCTTTGTCGTTGTGTTGAAGCTCATTACCAGCACCACATTCCACATTCCATGTAGCTTTCACCGATAAAGAAGTTTTCTTTTCTTCCTTCACCTGAATGGTTAAATCTTTTGGAGCGGTTGGTGTTGCGGTGAAGTTGTCGCTCAATTCGAGCTTACCCACAAGCATGTTAAAGTCTGTGTTGGTGTTTTTCACACGCAAGCCAATGCGGTCTATCACATCAGAAGAAGTTAAATCGCTCAAAGTAATCTCTCTTTCTTCCCACTTGTTTGTTGTTGGATTGGTTACAAGATATTCTTTCCATTGTTGCGAATTCTTAAGTCGCACGATGAGATAGAGCTGTGACGAGTTCATTGCCTCTTTGCCGTTCTTTACCCCAAGCTTAGCAACAATGTTGCCACCATTGCCCTCGAGCAAGGTTTTATATAGAATAAGGTCGGCATTTCCGTCTGTTGCTTTACCCTTAACCTGCAAGCACGAACCGCCCATATAAGCGTCGGTGTTGGTAAATTGTGCATCGATGGCGTTGCTTACGTTGGTTGTTTCTGAGCGATAAACGAGCCAACGATAGGTTGGAACAAGGTCTTGATTCGACATGTTATACCACGATCCTGCTGTTTTCTTGCCTTTATAAACATAGCGTTCGCCATTTCCTATGTTGAAGAAGGTAGAGAAAGGCAATTTACCTTGTATGGTAGACTGCTCGGGAATCCATGTAGCCATACCCGCAAAGTTATAGAGTGCAGGGTTGCCTCCTTGCGCTTCGAGGCTGTTTCCTCTATCAACCACATTAGGACGGTTTGCTGGATTGCGGTGACCACCAGAGAAAGCACGTTCTAAAAGCATTTGATAGTTGGTCATAAGCTGTTGTGGGCTATTGCCTTTGTTATACGACCAAAATCTACTTTGATCGTGTTCGCCCCATAAAGCAATACCACTTTCGTGATGATAAACGTCTTTATCAAGATCATTCCAGTTCTTATCCATACCTACAATCCAACCACCCATATACAAACCTTTGGTGGTTTTCAATGCATCTTTCGCATTTCTGTAGCTTGAGTTCATATCAGTGCTAAAGCCGTTTCCTTCGTAATTCAACATCACTTCGGCTGTTCTTTTTCCATTAGAGCCAAAGAGTGCATCTTTTAAATAGCCTGGAAGAATGTGACTCATGGTGTAAATCACGATATGAAAGTTATTGAAATTTTCTTCTTTTGCTATCTCATAAAGACGTTTGTGGAAATTAACAACATTGGTAGATGCATATCCATTAGCTTCCCAGTTATAGTTAATTCCGTCCATTCCGAGGAATCTTAGTAAGTTAATAAGAGGACGAGCATATTTAAATTCGTCGTTAGCATTGCGCTCTGCAATGAACTCCATCCATAGATTAGCACCCTGACCACGGCCTCCTGTGGTGTCGAAAAACTTCATACCGCTCATGATGTCGGTTCCGTTTTGGTGCGCAGCATCTACCCAAGAGCCTGGTGCTTGAAACAAAGTGTGGTTCCAAGAGCCAAACAAGGTAGTGTAGTTCCACATCGAGAAGTTGTCGTTAACAAAGTCTTTCGATGGATAACCGCCTACAATTTTGCCTGCACCCGAAGGAAGATTGAGAAACAATTCACGTTCGGCATAGGTTTTTTGAACAAGTCGATCATCATTATTAATGGTGTTTCTTTTAGCCACATGCGAGCGAACGAACTCTATTTCGTCGTAGAGTCCTTTTGCTTTTAATTCGGCGATGGTGGGATATTTACGGCCTTGAGCGTCGAGTTCGGCAAAGAATTTAAGTAGTTCTAAATCGTTAAACTTAGAGAAATCGTAAATAGTAGTTGATGTTGATTCTAGTGATGTCTGCGCCAAAGAAGGGGCGGCTGCACACAAACTAAGTGCAAGTAACAAGGTCTTGCAATTGAATACTGTTTTTTTCATTTTTGTTTTATCTAAAGGTTTATGTTTTTGTTAGTAAGAAAAAAAAGGATGCACCAACGATGTGGCGCACCCTTCTCTTGTTAAAATTTAATAGAACATTGTTTATCTTCTATTATTTTTTAGTGACATTGGCGAAGTGTTATACATTACTTTGTAGTTTGTTTCGCCAGTTCAATTACAAAAGTTTTACTTGATTACCACTTTTTGAGTACGAATAACGTTGTTGTTCAACATCTTCACAAGGTAGATACCCTTTGGTAAAGATTTTATTTCGTATTGTTGAGGATTGTCTAAAACTTTAACTAAAGAACCCTCTACACCAAAGATCCAAGCTTTTTCTACGTTAGAGAACTTCAAGTCTTTGCTTGTTTGAACAAGTGTTGAAGCCTCGCCAGCAAATGAAGTGATTGATGTGCTTGTTGAAAGTCCTTCTGGTTGTTCTGCCTTTCCTTCGTCACGTGAAGACTTAGGAGTTGGTCTTTCAGGGTTGTTACCAGTGATTTCTACACCGAAGTCGATAGCAAATCCCTTGTTAAACTTACCTGTTGGAAGTAGAGAACCAGCGAACCAAGCATCTGAGAATACAATTCTCATACGAGTTTTACCAAGCTTAGCGTCTGCAGGAATAGTGAATTCGTAGCTTTGAGGAGATTGAACTTGTGCGTAAGTTCCTTTACGTACTTGACCTAAGAAGAACAATTGTTCACCTTTTTCTGCATCTTGTTTGATATCAATAGGAGTGAAGATGTGGTCGCCATTCAAGTCAATCCAACCCTTACCCATACACCAACGAAGGTCATCGTGGTTGCCATCCTTAGCATCTGTTGCTTCATATCCCTTGAATTTCAATGTAACCTTTGTACCTTGAGCAACCTTTAACACTTGGTCTGTTGCATCAACATAGTTGGTTCCACCCTTAGGACCTTTTGCTGTATAGTCGATATTAGTTGTTCCACCCTCTGTTTTAAAGGTTTCGATATAACGTACTTGCTGTGCAATTTTATAACCATCAGCAGACATATCCAATTCTGGTTCTCCATAAGGATTATCCTTTTTCTCAGGAAGAGTTGAATATTCAGCACGTGGAACTTGTTGCCATACTACTGGAGAGTAGGTCTTTAAGTCTTTAGAAACTGAACGAACACCGATGAATGGTTGATCTGATTCTCCCATTACGATGTCGCCAATGTATGTAGCCCATTGTGATGTACGGCCGATTTCTGTTACTTCACCATCTGTTCCATTTTTATAAAGCACTTCGAAGTGATCTACATTAGCATCGTCGTTGTAAACAACTTTATCGTCAGCAGCTGAATTTAAAGCCCAAGAAGCTTTCACAGAAAGTGAAGATTTGTTTTCTTCTTTCACTTGAATTCTAAGATCTTTCACTGCTTCAGGAGTAGCTGTGAAGTCGTCTAGGATAGCCAATTTACCAACAAGAAGTTTGTATTGATCGTCAACATTCTTCACACGAAGACCGATACGATCGATAACGTCTGTTGAATTTAAACCTGTTAGAGCAATTGTGTGCTCTTTCCATGTTTTATCTGTTGTACCATCAACAGCAAACTCTTTCCATTCCTTAGAGTTCTTTAGGCGAACGATGAGAGCAAGTTTAGAGTCTTGTGGTGTATCTTTACCTGTTTTAATAGCTACTTGTGCTTTGATTGCACCGCTTGTACCTGTAAGATTGGTTTTGTAAAGAACGATATCTGTAGACGAAGCTTGTGCTTTACCTGTTAGTTTTAAGCAAGAACCACCTGTGTAAGAATCTTCATAAGTAAACTCAGGTTGTACGCTTGTACTTGTGTTTGTTGTACCTCCGTCGTAAACCAACCAACGATAAGTTGGCACGATGTCTTGGTTAGACATGTTATACCATGAACCTGCTGTTTTCTTTCCTTTGTATGTGTAAACCTCTCCAGCACCTGCATTGAAGAATGTGCTAAATGGAAGAGTTCCATTAATTGCAGAACGCTCAGGAATCCATGTTGCTAAACCTGCGAAAGTAGACAATGGAGGAGTTGTACCTGACCATTCCCAGTTATTTCCAAATCTGCTTATTCCAGGACGATCAGCTGGGTTTCTCTTACCACCTGAGAAGCCTCTTTCCAACAACATTTGATAGTTGGTCATGCGTTCTTGTGCATTTCCACCTGTGTTGTATGACCAGAAACGGCTTTGTGCGTGTTCTCCCCAAAGGCAAATACCGCACTCTTCTGCACCTGTTGCATTAAGACGGTTCCAACCTCTGTTCATATCTACAATCCAAACACCTGCATACAAGCCCTTAGCTGTACCCATAACACGCTTAGCTTCTTGCACTGATGAAGGCATGCTGTAAGAGAAGTCGTTTGCATCATAGTTCAACATCAAGTCTGTTGTCTTTACATTATTCTCACCAAACAATGCTTTTGAGTTGTAAGGTGATAAACTAGAGTTTGATGTATAAATAACAATATGGAAGTTATCAAATTTTTGTTCCTTGGCATAAGCATATAATGATTGGTGGAATTTAATTACCTCACTATCATCATAACCTCTTGCTTCGAAGTTATAGTTGATACCATCCATTCCTAAGAATTGCAAAAGATGGATAAGTGGACGAGTGTATTTGAATTCACCTTTGTCGTTCTTTTGCTTAATTAAGCCTATCCAGCCTGTTGCATGGCCACCTCTTCCACCTGTTGTGTCGAAGAATTTCATACCACTAAGAATGTCTGTACCATTCTTGTGAGCTGCGTCTACCCATGAACCTGGTGCTTGGAACAAGCCATGGTTCCATGAACCGAAGAGGTTGGTGTAGTTCCACATAGAGAAGTTATCGCTTGCAAAGTCTTTTGAAGGATAACCACCAATTGTTGAACCTGCACCTGCTGGGATGTTCATAAATAGATCTCTTTCTCTATAAGTATCGCCAACAAGACGATCTTGACGAGAAAGAATTTGACGTTTGCGAACGTGTGAACGCACAAACTCTAACTCTTCATAGAGTCCTGCGGCTTTAAGTTCTTGTGTAGTTGGGAACTTTCTGCCCTTTTCTAAAGCTGAAGCAAAAAGGTCTAACAAGCTTTGATCGCCAAAATTAGCAAAGTCGTAGATTGTTGTTGATGTGCTACCTGCTGTTGCTTGAGCACTCATTGTGCTTGGAGCACCGCACAAAAGGCCTGCAAGCATCAATGCTTTCATTGTAGATTTCTTATTCATACAAGAGTTGTTTAAAGTTTTATTAAATAGTAAAAAATAATTTCTTGTTTAGTTAAATAGTGGGGGCACTTGCCAAATGGAGTGTCCCCACCTATTAAATATTAGAAGTTTGGTGTGTTAACATCCCACCATAAACGTGTGCCTACAACGTCTGCACCATTCAATGCCTTCAAACCTGTTGCTTGAATGTCTGCTTGTGTAGCAGGATCTGTACGTCCTGGGAAAGGTAAACGACGAATGATATCGCCTTCTTTCAAGCTACCATCTGATTCATCAGCATTGAGAACTTCGAACAATTTAGGATAACCTGTACGTCTTAAGTCTACCCAAGCCTCGAAACTCATTGGATAAGCTGCGATGTATTTTTGTGTAATGATCTTCTCAAGCTTCACCTCGTCTGGATCTGCAGCATTCCATTTAACACCGATCTTTGTTGGGCTTTCGATGTTTTCTGTATCGCCTGTTGGGTCAACATAGGTCACTGGTGTAGCGTTTGTTTGTGCCATGTATGCTGACACAGCATTTTGATAGTATACATTATCATCTTTACGGTCTAAACAGTTAGCAGCAAGAATACCTTTATTGTAGAACTCTTCTGCTGTACCACCCATGTTCCAGCCACGCAATGCGCCTTCGGCTCTTAGGAAACAAACTTCAGAAAGTTTCATAACATACAAGGGCACTCCGTGGAATCTCTCAGGATTAACACTCGAGAATGCGATGTATTGGTTTCCATCATAACCTTGTCCGTCGCCAGTGTGAGTACCAGAACGAATACCAACTACCTTTGTATCTGCTTCAAGTTTTTCGTTGGTCTTGCTATTTACGATAAGGTTATCGTTCTTTGTGAATAGTGCGAACTTATCATCTAGATAAGGATGCTTTAAGCTTTCTAACAATGTTACCAACGAAGCGGTGATACGTGTGTCGCCCCACTTACTGATTTGGATTAGAGGATTGGAGAAACCGATTAGGTTGGGACGCAAAGATACTTCGTGTTTTGTATCTTCAATCACTCCACTCTTAACAGCTTCTTCTGCCCATTGCTTTGCAAGAGTTGGATTAACTTTTACAATGTGCATTGCCATACGCAACTTTAATGAGTTAGCAAAACGCTTCCATGTTTCGAAATCGGTTGCATTGTTTGCATCATCATTGGTAATCAAGATATTCTTTTTTAATAAAGCCACCAACTTTTCTTTGTAGTCTGCTTTCTTATTGGGGAAATAATTGAAACATGCTACTGCTGTATCGATGTTGGCAACGATTGACTTGTAGATGGTTTCAAGGTTATCATAGTTATAAGGAGCACTTTGTTTGTTGGTCTTTACGTCTTGATAAGCAAATGGACCATAGATATCTGCGTTTTCAAGTGCAGCTGTGTTGAAGATAAGAAGATAAACTGCTTTCATCTCTGGGATTGAGTCTATCGACTTATGGTTCAACAATTGAACTGCTGATTTGCGCACTTCTCCAAATGAACCATTAGCACCTCCATAGAACTTAGGAGCAATGTCGTAAGTTGAACGTACGAATACTTTTGAGTAAACGAAATTTTGGTGAGGGATAACTGCATATTGCGCATAGTTATCTACACCTAAAGAGAACTGGAATTGATATTGGTGTTCGCCTGGTGCATCACCGTTCTTTCCACCTCTTAGTGCGAATTGTGCACCAAGACCAGCATTAAGATAATCTTGAAGTTTATCGATAACGGCAGCAGCTTGTTCTCCTGTAAGATCTAATTTGTAAGGAATGTTATCTACGTTTCCACGTTCAGTAACCTTCTCTACATTCTTTGTATCAGAGTTAAACTCTGCTCCAGGATCATCAAAGTCTAAACAAGATTGTAGCGATAAGGTTCCTGCGAAAGCAGCAAATGCTACTAAAAATTTATATTTTTTCATATTCTTATTCTGTTATGTTTTAGAAGTTAAGTTTCAAAGACAAACCAAATGAACGTGAAGATGGCATGTTGAACAATTCGAATGCACCTAAACCATTAGCGGTTGATAATGAAACGTCTGGATCTACAGGGCTATCGTTGTACAAGAAGAATAGGTTTCTTGCAATGAACGATACGTTTAAGTTCTTGTTTTGACCAAGAAGGTTACGGAATGTATATCCTAATGATAACTCACGTAAACGGAAGTTGGTTGCACTATATATATAGTTGTATGGGTTGGTTGATGCACCCATTGCTTTATAATATGCTTCAACTGGAACGATACGTCCGCTTCCGTCGTTCAATTGCATACCTGGAGCGTTCTTGTAGTCTGCTGCAACGATGTTGTTTCTTTCTGCATTAAGACGTGCATCAGCAACTCTTTGTGACAAACCATTTTGATCTAAGTATGCTTCTGTTAATGAAATAACCTTTCCACCGATACGACCATTGATCAAGAATGACAATGTAAAGTCTTTGTAGTTGAAGTTATTGCTCCAACCCATTTGCCATTTAGCGTTCATGTTACCTACATAAATCAAGTCAGCATCTTGACCTGAGCTCTTGAAACGTGGTGCTCCAGACTTTGTAAGAGCGATGTTTCCATTAGCATCTCTTTCGAAATCGTGGATATACATGTCACCAATTGAACCACCTTCTTTATATCTGACGTATGTACCACCTACAACTTGTTGTTGGATAAGTTCTTTACCTTGATCATTGTAAGCAGTCTTAAGGATCTTGTTGCTGTTGTAAGATACGTTGTAACTTGTTCTCCAGTTAACGTCTTTAGCTAAATGGAAGTTGTAACCGATGGTTGTTTCGATACCTTGATTACGAACTTTTGCAGATGTGAATGGTTGAACACCTGATGCATCTGAGCCTTCCATATACAAGTGATCCATTACACCATTATAATATGTAAGGTCGAAGCTAAGTCTATTATTCAAGAACATGGTTTCGATACCTGTTTCAAACGACTTCATTACTTCTGGAACTGCCTTGAACTTCTTGTAGCTATTTGCATTAACAGCACCTGTTCTTCTGTTTTGAGAGATTCTGTAGAATCCTGCATCTGCAAACGAGTTACCTGCTTCAGAGTAAGAAACACGGAACTTCATGTAGTTAAACCACTCTGGTAATTTCACTAAGTTGCTAACGATTGCATTAGCACCAAGACCGAAGTAGCCATAGCTTTGCTTCTCTGCATCACCTGAAAGGTATAGTTGTCTGAACAAACGATACCAGTCTTGACGATAAGAGAAATCTACATAAACTGTTTCTTTCCAACCTGCTTGTGCTGTGAAGAGCAACGCTTTGTCCCAACTTGAAGACTTACCTGATGTTGTTGCACCCATACCACCTGCGTTTGTTTCGAAGTAGTTCACGTCAGTAGAAGGCTTACGCAACAATGGTTCGATGTAAGTTGCTGTTACGTCTGTGTTCTTGTAAGTTGTTTTTAATGTATGTCCAACCCAACCTGCTGATGCAGAAACAGAGTAATCTTTAATTTGTTTGTTATAGTTTAACAAATAGTCGGTGTAGATTTCTGTTGCTGTTGATGAGTTATCAAACATACGACCAAAGTCGTGCATGCTTGAAGGAAGGAAGGTTGTTGCATATTGCTTGCTGTTGCTCTTGAAGTGAGTTTTAGTATAATTCACACGAGCTTGGAAGCTTAAGCCATCATAAATATCAACATTTGCACTAACTGTACCAAACAAACGGTCTTCACTTTGACGTCCTCTGTTTTGGTTGATTAGCCAATATGGGTTGTTATTTGCGTTAGATAGGTATGCCCAGTTCTGCAATGGACCATTCAATTTTACTTTTTCTGCTGGTCTCCATTCAAACTTATTTGCACCTAAATCTTTGTAATAACTTTGATAGTTAGACATCCATGCTCCGTCTTCTACATAGTTATTACGATAATAACCTAAGTCGATATTTCTTGGCATGGTGTAAAGGTGATAGATTGGGTTAAGCACTGTACCACCACCTTGACGATTCTTTGTTATTGTTTCTACATAGTTCAAAGAAACATCGACTTTCACTCTCTTTAGAAGATCGTATGATTGACGGAAAGCGAATGAGTTACGATTATAAGAGTTTTCTCTCATCATACCATTTGCGTGGCTATTTCCTACTGAGAAATATGAACGCATCAATTCTGTACCGCCTGAAACTGAAACTGAATTGTTTGTTGTTACACCTGTTCTAAAGAAGTCTTTCACGTCGTCGTTAGCACGATTACGCAAGTAAACCTTGTGAGTTTTCTCTGTAAATTGTGTACCAAGAGGAGCGTCGATCACTAAATCAGCGTCTGCACGATCTGTGATTTTGTTACCCCAGCTTAGTGGAGATAAGAAACCATTTTGGTCTACCGCTGCTCCATATGTATTTTGAATTTTTGGTGTTAACAATGGAGAATCGAATGTAACGTTTGATGTAAAGTTCACATCAAGCTTACCTTCACGTCCTTTTTTGGTTGTAATCATCACAACACCATTAGCTGCTTTAGAACCATAAAGAACGGCAGCGTTAGCACCTTTCAATACGTTGATAGATTCGATATCATCTGGGTTGATCATTGATAGTGGGTCAGCACCTTCTGTTATACCTGAATATTCGAAACCATCACCATTCATTCCTCTCTTAGAACGTGTTTCGTTGGTCATTGGAATACCATCTACTACGATCAAAGGAGAACTATTACCATTAATAGATTTGTTACCACGAAGGATAATTTTAGATGCACCACCAGCACCACCAGCACTTGGTGTAATAGTGATACCAGACACTTTACCTTCCAAGCTGTTAGCAACGTTAGGGTCTTGCACCTTTGTTAGATCTTCTGCCTTTACCTTTTGGGTAGAATAGGTTAGCGAAGTTTCCTTTCTCATAATACCCATTGCAGTTACAACAACACCTGTCAACATAGTCTTTTCTTCTTTCAACACCACGTCGATATTGGTTTTGTCGCCTACAACGATGTCTTGAGGAATGCTACCTACATAAGAATAAGTTAGGGTTGAACGAGCACCACCTACTTTAATGGTGTAACGACCATCCATATCGGTTACTGTTCCTTTACCAGTACCTTTAACAACAACGCTCACACCAATCATTGGCATGCCCTCTTCGTCTTTTACAACACCTGTAATAGTACGTTGGGTAGCTTGAGCTTGTTGGTTAATAAACTGCGATGCAACAGGTTTCTCTGCTCTTGCATCATTCGACTTAGCACTCGCATATTGCGCTGACGAACAGGCAATTGTTGAGGCTAGAATGAGTTTCATTAGAGATGAACTCTTGTAAATTATTAAATTTCTCATACTGCAGTAATAGAAATAACTATTATGTCTTAGACTCAAGTTAATTTATTTAGTTTGATGCAAAACTAATATTTTATAACAAAATCAACTGATCTAGATCAGTTATTTTAACAAATATTATGTGTTTCCCACTTCATTTACCTATTTATGGATGCAAAAAGACTATTTTATTTACTTTCCTATCATTAACAAATAAAAAAAAGAAGTCACTATTTTCGCTTTTCAATGAATCCTTTTCTACAAATAGAACTTTTATGTTCACATCCATTCTTTTATAGTTACATTATATATTAGTAATAAATTAAAAGATAAAGGTATTGGAATATCCTCAGCGTGCTTGCCGTTTCTATTGTGTTAGGCGTGCAAACAGCACTGAGGAATTGATAAACAATCACATTATTTCTTCACCAATTTAATGGTTTTGTAGGTCTTTCCACCCTTCACAATTTGAAGAATGTAAAGTCCTTTAGCACCTGTCACACTCACGTTGGTCACTTCGCCAGCAGCAGTTGTTAGCAAGTTGCTTTGAACGAGCATGCCGTTTGCGTTCAACACATTGAGTGTATAGGTTCCGCCTTCAGCAAAACGAAGGTTCACACTATCTACAAATGGGTTAGGGAAGGCCTCGAAAGCAACACCGCTCTCTACCTCGTTAATGCCAGTAGACGATGTAACCTCTACCAAGTTGTCTTTTGTTAGAGTTGTTTCGCCCCATTGGTTGCTTAGTGTTAGGGTAGCTCCCACCTTGCCCATATTGCGATATTGCACGGTAGCAGTTTTGCCTTCAACGGTTGGGTTGTTAGCTCCTTCGAGCTTCCATGTGTAAGTTGTGGTGATGTTCAATGAACCTTCGATACCAGGATTACCCACTACTGAGTTGTCGGCAGATTCTTCTTTGTAGAAAGCCTTAGAGGTATCTTCACCTCCACTATTAGCCATTACCACCAAGTGAGCCTTATAGTCTGCTCCACCCTTACCCAAGTTAGGGAAGATGTTGTCGCCTTCTTTGGTTTCAAAGGTGAAATATCCCATCAAACCTTCAGGCACTTCGCCTTCTTTAAAGCCCTTCATAGCACGTTTTACCTCGTCTTCTGATAGCTCTTTGTTCCATATTTGAACTTCATCAATCACACCATTGAATCCACTCTTATATACACCACCGCCACCAATAAAGATGTCTGCAGAGATATAAGTTTGTATTCTGGTGTCTCTTGACTCCTCTCTTCTTGATGATTCAGGGTACGCTACTTGCGCAACCTTACGTCCATTAAGATACATTGTTTGAATGTTTCCATCGTTATGGCATACTACAAGGTGATTCCAAACACCTGGTGTGATGCTGTAACCATTGCTAATCATATTAAAATTAGGTTCATCATGTCTCTTCCAACCCATGGTGTTGAATGAGATTTCGTTAGCTGGGTGCACCTTCTTTGTATAGTTATCGGTTACTTCAGGCCGTATTTGCACCCAAAGGTCACCCCAGTTGTTGTGAGGCCAACGGTCTTTAACGGTGTTTTTGCTAATGAGGTTGGTTCCTTGTTTATCGTGAGCCAACTTATTTGCCTTGAACCATAGAGCGTAAGAATAGTTCTTTCCTTGTTGAAGAGCAGCAGGAATTTGAAGCATTTTGGGGTCTTCGATAATCAAACCATGTGATGCATGTCCCTCACCTTCTTTTGTTGTAGCAGAATAAGTAACATCTTTTCCGCCTTCAACGCTTGCTTTATCTGCTCTGATGTCGGTAATTTGAGGTGCAGCACCTGTGCTTTGAGGACTCACTTGAATAATACCTCTAATGGTTGTTGCCTTGTTTTGGTTGTCTGTAATAACAAGATCGTACAAGCCTTCGTCTTCTAATGTAAGGTCGAAATCCTTTGCATTGTTCACAACTTTTACAACACTATTTGTAGAAGACTTCAAAACTTTCCACTCTTTTGCCGCTGGGTGCAACTCATCTTCAAAGCGAACATTGAACATTTCGTTTGCCTTTATAACAGGACGACTAAGCACTACGTTGTCGTTGGTATCGTTATAAGGAGCATCTTGAAGTGTTGTCCATGATGTTTCAGACTTAGTTACACCATCAGGAGCTACTGCACGCACACCTAAACGAACCTTTCTGTTGGTGATTCCGTTAACAAGTGGAGCGTCGATAACGTATGCTGCCCATGAAGGAGTGGCGGTTAACACTTGCTCTGGCTCGTTTTCTGCTTGATAAAGAATTTCATAATACCAAGTATCTACTTCTTCGTTGTAGGTCTTTGTTTCGCCTGTTTCGGGCTTACTTGCATATCTTATCTTGAAATCGATGTTCTTTGCTCTACCTCTAATGATGTTAAATTCCTCAATTTTAGGTTGAACTGGGTGGAATTGTGTTTGAGGATTGCGCACTGCAAGCTCACCAATATGAAGGTTATAGTCGTCTGTTGTGCCTTTCACCACAACACCAATCATAGCAATTTTACTGCTTGAAGTGATGCCCAATTTACTTAATTCAGCTTCAAAAGTGCTCCATTCGCCTTGTGTTGTTGCGTTAGGAATGTCTATTTCCTTATAATTTTTAAGGTCATTGCTCAACGCTACAAATAGTTTAGCATGACTTTCTGTGCCGTTCATCACCTTGTATATAAGCGAAATTTTATCTTTTCCGTCTACAGGCAACAAAGTTTTAAAGAGCTTTACACGTGAGAAAGCTGTTTGTCCGTGTAGACTTAAGCATGAACCTCCAAAGTAAGCGTCGTCAAAAGTGAGGTCGGCTTTCACCAAAGAAGAGTAGTTGCTGGCGTCAACTTGGTCGTTTTCGCCTGTAATCCACCATCTCCAAGTAGGCATAAAGTCTTGTGTTCCGAGGTTATACCACTTGTGATCGAAGGTTACCTTACCCTCGTTGCGGAACGAAAGACCATTACCTAAGTTGAAACGGCTCACGAATGGCATTTCGTTAATGGTTGATTTGGCGGTAATGAAGGCTGCCAATCCGTGGAAATGTTCCAACTCTGCATTAGCAAGAGATGTACCATTACCCACGTTTGGACGATAAGCTGGGTTGCGATTTCCACCACTAAAAATCAATTCTTGTTTCTTTAAGTAAGTGTTTTGTATAGCAACGTCGCTTGTTCCGTTGTCGGTTGCACTCTGATGAATAAGACTTTGAGAGTGAGCTCCCCAAAAACCAATCGAAATTTTATGATTTAAAAGATCTTTCCAATTAACATTTTTAACGCCACGAGCTTGAATATCGAAGCCAGCATAATAGTCGTAGCTATTGCGTTCGAGCTCTCCTGCTGTACGAACAGACTTTGCTAAGGTTCTTTCACTCCAACCATAGTTAGCAAACATCATATCAGTTACCTCATGACCCTTACGTCCAAACATTCTTTTGTTATGGTCTCCGAGTCCTTGGTCAAAGTTTTTGCTACCCGATTCGTTGGTTCCGTCGTACCAATATAATTGGAATTCCCAACCTATCTTGCGTGCTTCTTTGTGACATTCTTCAAAAAATGCCATAAGTTGAGTCATAACTCCACCACTTGTGTAGAACTCTGAGTTCACACCAAGGCCGTCGATGCCATAGTATTTCATCAACTTTACAAGCTTTTCTGCATATTTAAAGCGATTACGATTATCCATATCGGTAATCTTGAAAAGCACTTTTGAGTTGATTTTGGGCGCAATTGGATTTAAAACAACGTATTCTGACTCTGGAACACTCATCAAACAGCCCACTTTAACGCCGTTTTTATGAGCCACATCACTCACGCCTGCACTTAAACGGAGCCATGGTGCAGTCCAGTTTCCATGAATATCCACATACGACCAAAGGCTAAAATTGTCGCCTTCGAAGCAATATCGGGGTAAACCTTTCCATGTAGATGTAGGCTCATCGAGTGGAACCCATAGACACATCTTGCGATTTTCGTCTACTTTTTCATCTACTTTGTAATCACCTTCCTTTATTCTTGTGCGAGGTCTTACACGTGAAATAAAGAATTCATCGTCCATTCTTGACACTCCATTCAATTGCTTTCCAGGAGCCCAAGCATCGAAATCTTTGGGTAAATCAGCATATTTCGCATCCTTAATGTCGAGCGGATGGGTTGGAGTTCGCTGTGCAAAGGTTGTTGCGCAGGTTAATAATCCACATGCTAATAGTAAGCTTTTTTTCATAATGAGATTATAAATGTAATTTAGTTTTGATAAAAGTCGTTATCATTAATCATTAGAGTAGTTATCTAAACATATCTTTTTGTGTTCTTAGCGTTGTTGCGTTTTCGGTTAAAATCAATGTTTATTGGTTTTTAATGGGAAGTAGCAACTATCGTTTCCGCCTTTGTTGATAGTTAGATTAAAAGAAAAATGTTGGCAAGAGCTATGATTTAACCCCTGCCAACACTATCTATTGCACAATTACTTCTTTACTAATTTAATTGTCTTGTAGGTCTTTCCGTCCTTCACGATTTGAAGAATGTAAAGTCCTTTAGCACCTGTTACGCTCACGTTGGTCACTTCACCAGCAGCAGTTGTTAGCAAGTTGCGTTGAACAAGCATGCCGTTTGCGTTCAATACGTTAAGAGTATAGGTTCCACCTTCAGCAAAACGAAGGTTCACACTCTCTACAAATGGGTTAGGGAATGCCTCGAAAGCAACACCATTTTCAACGCCGTTGATACCTGTAGAAGCTGTTACGTCAACCAATTCTGCCTTAGTTAAGGTTGCTTCTCCCCAGCGGTTGCTTAGTGTTAGGGTTGCACCCACCTTGCCTGCGTTGCTGTATGTAACTACAGCAGTTTCGCCTTTAACAGTTGGAGTGTTAGCTCCTTCGAGTGTCCATGTGTATGTTGGAGTTACTTCGAGAGTTCCTTCGATACCTGGATAGCCTAAAACATCGTTGTCTGAGTGTTGAGGTTCGTAGCTTGCTGTTGAGGTATTTTCACCACCACTACCAACAAGTTGAACTAAACTACCTGTCTTGTCTGCTCCACCTTTACCCAAGTTAGGGAAGGTTCCGTCTGCATTCATAGTTTCAAAGGTGAAATATCCTTGCAAACCATCGGGCACTTCGCTTTCTTTGTAACCCTTCATTGCACGTTGAACTTCAGCTTCTGTAAGTGGTCTGTTCCATATTTGAATTTCGTCTACGCATCCATTCAAACCGCTCTTGTACACACCACCGCCACCAATAAAGATGTCTGCAGGTTCTGAAGACTTAATTCTATCATCGTTTCTTGTCTCTCTTCTCTTTGAAGAAGGTTGAGTTCCTGAACCCACTTTCATACCATTTACGAATATTTCGTGTAGTCCGCTCTCATTATGAGTAACCGCAATGTGATACCAAACGCCTGGTGTCATTGGGTGGTCTTTTGTCATTACAGATGAGTTTGGCTCGTCGTGAGCTTCCCAACCCATTGTGTTAAACGACACTTCGTTAGCCATGTGCTCTTTCCATTGTGGACGAATTTGAACCCAAAGGTCTCCCCAGTTGTTGTGAGGCCAGCCGTCTTTGATGGTATTCTTACTGATAAGGTTCGTTCCTTGCTTATCGTGTGCAAACTTATCTGCCTTCACCCAAAGAGCATAAGTATAGCTATTGCCTTTTTGAAGCTCTGCAGGCATCTTGAACATGTTAGGGTCTGTGATCACTAAACCACGAGAAACACGGCCTTGTCCCTCTTTTACTGTTGCAGAATAGGTTACATCTTTGCCTGTTTCTACAGTTGCTTTATCTGCCTTAATGTCTGTAATTTGAGGCACTGCACCTGTTGTTTCTGGTGTTATTTGCACCTTACCGCAAGTGATGTGTGTCTTTCCTTCAGAGTCTGTAAGCACAAGATCATAAGTACCAATATCTTCTAATGAAGTGGTGATGCTTGTTGCATTGCTTGCACTATACACAAATTCGCCTGTTGCTGAATTGCGAAGTTGCCATTGTTTTGCAGGACTTATGAGGTAATCTTCAAATTTTAGAGTGAATGTTTCGCCTGGTTTCACTACAGCTTTATCGATAACAACATCTGTTTTTGGTGAGTTATAAGGAATTTCCTCATAAGCTGTCCAGCTTGTTGCACTCTTTGTCTTGCCATCTGCAGCAACTGCACGAACACCGAAGCGTACTTTTCTGTTGTCTCCCTTAACGATTGGCGCATCAACAACATAAGCAGCCCATGACGCTGTAGTTGTTAATAGCATTTCGTCTTGACCTTCTTGTTGGTAAAGAATTTCGTAATACCAAGTGTCTACGTCTTCGTTATAAGTCTTCATATCACCTGATTCTTCTTTACTTGCATAGCGAAGTTTGAAGTCTACAGTGTTATATTGACCTCTAATGATTTGTTTTTCTTTAATCATAGGCTGTGCAGGTGCGTGAACTTTTTTAGAATCACGAACTGCAAGTTCTCCTACATGAAGGTCATAGTTTTCTGATGTGCCTTCAACCACAAGACCAATCATTGCAATTTGAGCCTCTGAATCGATGCCTAATTTGCTCAATGTAGTTTCAAAAGTGGTCCATTCGCCTTCTTTTTGTGCTGCAGGAAGCGCAATTTCTTTATAGCCTGTTACGTTATCTTTAAGACTTACAAAGATTTTAGCCTTGCTTTCTGTGCCGTTCATCACCTTGTAGGTAAGCGAAATTTTGTCTTCTCCGTCTACAGACAATAAGGTTTTAAAGAGTTTTACACGTGAGAATTCTGTTTTTCCGTGTAGGCTTAAGCATGAACCACCAAAGTAAGCGTCTTCAAAAATAAGGTCGGCTTTAACAAGTTCATTAACAGTAAATTCATTTACTACATCTTCTTTATTGGTAATCCACCATCTCCAAGTAGGCATAAAGTCTTGAGTGTTGAGGTTATACCACTTGTGGTTGAATGTAACCTTACCCTCGTTGCGGAATGAAAGACCATTACCTAAGTTGAAACGGGTGACGAATGGCAACTCGTTAATGGTTGATTTAGCTGTTAAGAAAGTTGCCAAACCATGGAAAGTTTTAAGACTTGCGTTAGCAAGTGTTGAGCTTGTATTGATTCCGGGGTGTGCTGCAGGGTTACGATTACCACCACTAAACATCAATTCTTGCTTGAGCAAGTAGGCCTTTTGAATAGCTATATCGCTTGTTCCGTTGTCGGTTGCACTCTGATGGATAAGACTTTGAGAGTGAGCACCCCAGAAACCAATTGATATTTTGTGGTTCTTTAAAGAACTCCAGTTGCTATTTCTCAATGCACGACCTTGAATGTCGAAGCCTGCATAATAGTCGTAACTGCTTCTTCCAAGTCGTTCTGCAGTTTGCTCTGATAAAGATAAGGTGTAATCTCTCCAGTTATAGTTAGCAAACATCATGTCGGTAACTTCGTGATCTTTAGCACCAAACATTCTTTCGTTATGTGAACCAAGACCACCATCAGGGCGCATACTACCCGATTCATTGGTTAAATCGTACCAATATAATTGGAATTCCCAACCAATTTCTTTTGCCTTTTTATGACAATCTGCAAAGAACTCGATAAGAGTGTTCATAACTTCAGTTGTAGAATAGAACTCAGAATTGACTCCAAGACCATCAATTCCATAATACTTCATCAACTTAACAAGCTTTAAAGAGTTTTTAAAGCTTCCATCTCTGTTCTTTTCTGCAAACTTAGCAAGTACTTTTGCGTGATCACCCATATTCCAACCACGGAACAATACTGTTGCTGCCCAGGGAATACTCATCACACATCCTACCTTAACACCATTTTTATGGGCTACGTCTGACAAGCCTGCTGTGACACGCATCCATGGTGCTGTCCAGTTACCATGTATGTCGATGTAAGACCAAAGACTAAAGTTATCGCCCTCAAAGCAATAACGTGGAAGTGCTTTCCACTTAGAAGTGGGGTCGTCGAGGGGTACCCAAATACACATTTTACGATTTGGATCGGCATCAGGAGAAGCCTGATAGTTTAACTCTGAGATTCTTTTACGAGGCTTTACACGTGAAATATAAAACTCGTCGTCCATCTGTGATACTCCTTGAGGCTGTGTTCCTGGAGACCATTGGTCGAAATAATAAGATAATTGACTATACTCTGCGTCCTTAATATCCAATGGATGGGTGGGTGTGCGCTGTGCATTTGCGAGCGTACACGACATCAAGGCGCAAGCCAATAATGTAAACTTTTTCATAATCGGTTAATGAATTAAATTATTAGTAATAAAATATCTTTTACAACTCTCTACTGCATCACTTTACTTTTGTTAAAGCTTTCGGCAAGGACTTTTGTATTGAGTCGTTTATTTTCTGTTGGGTTAGCTATGTAAAAGCTACCTTTTTAATGTATAAAATGATAGTTGTTAGATGGTAATAGAGGTGTAGTTTGCTGATAAAAAGATAAAAAATGGAAGATACCCCTATATATTAATAGGTGTAACTTCCATTTCTTTTCTGTATATTATGCTTCAACTACTTCTGCAGATGCACGTCTTTTTCCTTTTTGCTTACCAAGTGTTAGGAAGGCAATAGGTGCTGCAACGAAGATAGATGATAGTGTACCAACGATGACACCGAGACTCATTGCGAATGAGAAACTGCGGATACTTTCGCCACCTAAGAAGAAGATACACAACAACACAATTAAGGTTGAAGTTGATGTGTTGATGGTTCTGGTTAGGGTTTGGTTGATACTGTCGTTGAACAATGTTTTGAAATCTTGCTTTTGATGTAGTTGCATGTTCTCACGAATACGGTCGAATACTACCACCTTGTCGTTGATTGAATAACCAATAACGGTTAGAATAGCTCCGATGAAGGTTTGATCGATTTCGAGTGAGAATGGCATCCAACCCCAGCATAGGCTATATACGCCTAATACGATGATGGTGTCTACCGCAAGTGCAACGGTTGAACCAATTGAGAACGCCATGTTGCGGAAACGGATAAGGATGTAGATGAATATTGCAAACAATGCAAGAACAACACTTAGAATGGCTCCGTGGGTGATATCCTTAGCCACTGATGGTCCTACTTTAGTACTACTGATGATAGAACCACCTTCTCTAATGTCTGGATTCTTGAATGATTCAACATTTGGTTGAGAAACAAATCCAGCTTTCTTCAATGCCTTGTATAAGATGGTTTCAGCCTCGTCGTCTACAGTTGGACTGTTAGATTCGATCTTATAGTTGGTTGAAATTCTTATTGTTTTGTGGTCGGTACCTAGTGCAAGTGCGCCAGTGGTTGTGCCTGGGAATGCGTTGGCAATGATTCCACGTATTTGTTCTGGCTCAACTGGGCGTTCGAAGGTGATAACATAGTTGCGTCCACCTGTGAAGTCGATACTTCTACTTAAACCTCTCACTGCAAAACTTACAATAGCAGCAAGGATAATCACTCCTACTACGCTAAATGTTTTCTTATAGAAGCTCATGAAACCGACATGAGTGTTGGTCATTAGGTTTCTTGAAATACCTGTTGTGAAAGTAAGATTTAACCACTTTCCTTTGTTCATCTTATTTTCAAACACTAGACGTGTCAAGTAAACTGCGGTGAAGAATGAACAGATAATACCAATAATCAATGTGGTTGCAAATCCTCTAATAGGTCCTGTTCCGAACACATAAAGAATGATACCTGTGATGATTGATGTGAAGTTGGAGTCGAAAATAGCTGAGAATGCATTTCGATAACCTTCTGACATGGCCTGACGGGTATCTTTTCCGAGTTTCAACTCTTCTTTTGTACGTTCGTATATCAACACGTTGGCGTCTACTGCAGTACCGAGTGAGAGCACCATACCTGCAATTCCCGATAGCGTTAGGGCTGCTTGGAATGATGTAAGAATACCTAATGTGAAGAATAAGTTAACCAACAAAGCGATGTTTGCCATCATACCTGGTGTGAAACCATACATCACTACCATGTAGATCATAAGGATTACGAAAGCAATACCGAATGAAACGATTCCTTGTTGAATTGATTGTGCTCCAAGAGTTGGTCCTACTACTTCTTCTTGAACAATGCGAGCTGGTGCTGGCATACGTCCTGATTTAAGTGTATTAGCCAAGTCTTTGGTATCTTCGATGGTGAAACTACCTGAAATTGATGATTGACCGCCGTCGATTTCGCCGTTAACACGAGGCGCAGAGTAAACAACTCCGTCCAAAACAATGGCAATTGCCTTGCCTGTGTTAGCCTTTGTAAGAGCTGCCCAACGTCTTGCACCTTCGGTGTTCATTGTCATTCCTACCTCAGGAGCACCTGTTAGGTTGTTAAATTGGTCTTTTGCGTCGGTAATAACATCACCTTCGAGTGGTGCTCTACCGTTAGCTGTGGTCACCTTGATAGCATATAAGCCATAGATGTTCTTTGCTTTGATTCCATCTTCTGGCTTAGCACTCCACATAAGCTTCACATCTGAAGGCAATACTTGTTTTGCTGTTGCTGAATAGATGGCTTTGTTGATTTCGGCTGTATCACGAACGCTTGCAAAACCTACAAGAGCAAGTGCTCCGTTTCCTGTTGTTTGAAGCATTGAAAGCAATGGATGAGCACGTTTTGCTTCTGCTATCTTAGCCTCATCGTTTACGTTTAGCTTAGCATTTGCTTTTTTGTTGGTGTTCAACTCTAGCTTTGGTTCTGCTGCCTTAGCCACCTTTGCAGTGTCGGCAACGGCTGTTGTGTCGGCTGTTGTTTCACCATTTGCCAAGCGTTGGTCTAACTGAACAAGATAAGGAACAATCTCGTCGGAATTGAATGTTTCCCAAAACTCTAGGTTTGCACTTCCTTGTAGAAGCTTACGAACACGCTCTGGCTCACGAATACCAGGCATTTCTACCATGATTCTGCCTTCTTGTCCTTCTAACTTCTGAATGTTTGGCTGTACAACACCGAATTTGTCGATACGTGTACGAACTACGTTGAAAGAGTTATCAATAGCATTTTTAACTTCTTCTCTCAACACTTTCTCTACTTCTGAATCGCTACTATTAGGCGAAATTTTGCCTTGCAACTGTTGAGTTGCAAAGATTTCGGCTAAACGATGACCTGAAGCATTCTTCTTAAAAGACTTAACAAACAACGAAATAAAATCGCCTTGGCTTGTTTCTTCTTCTTTCTTTGCTTCTTCCATAGCCTTCACAAAGAAAGCATCTGTTTTGTGGTCTGCAAGTGTTTCAAGAACATCTGGTACTGAAATCTCTAGAATTACGTTCATACCTCCTTTAAGGTCAAGACCTAATCCGATTTGAGTTTCTAAGCATTTTTGGTAAGAATAGATACCTAAATACTTAACAGAGTCTTTATAATCTTGCTGAGCTATAGGATCTTTTATTGCTTCTGCCTTGCTATCATAGTAACGAGTGGCAAACGAAAAAGACAAATAAAAGATACTTGCAAGGGTCAGTAAGACTGCTGTTACAATTACAATTCCTTTGTTTTGCATTTTGTTTTTATTATTTTGATTATTGTTTTTCTATTAGATAGATGTGCAAAGATAGTATATTTTTATGATTATTGAAAAAATATTGATAGTTTCTTGCTTTTTTTTCAATGTTCTTTTATACGTTCTAAATAGCAATAAATGGGATAGTGATCGCTGGTTTTGATTTCAGAATCTACCTTTGCTTTATATGGTTTGAATTGTTTCGAACACAAGATGTTATCAATTCGCACATACATTCCACTGCGATGATAGCTCCAACCAGCTCCGTTTCCTGTTTCTACAAAGCTGTTGGTGAGCGTCTTTTGCAAGGTGTTTAAGGCATAACCATTAGGCCATTCATTAAAATCACCACAAACAATTTGGGGTAGATTCTCGTATTTTTTGAGCACACTAACTACGGCTTTTACCTGAACGGCTCTTTTCTGGGCTGCAAGTGCCAACTTATTGAGCAACAAACTGCTTTCTTGTTTTGTTCCACTATTCGATATATTGCCTTTCACCATATTCTTGAATCCTGCCTTATCTGCCTTTGTCATCTTGTTTGATTCTAAGTGATTGTTCACCACCAATATGGTGTCATTATCCACTTTAATGCGATATGCCACGCTAAGATTGATCTCGCTGTCGAAGGGAATACGTTCGGTTGAGATAATGGGATATTTACTATAAAGTGCTAAAACATCGCCACTGGTTTCGTGAGCCACTTCGCTTTGATAGGGATAAATGGGATTTAAGGTGCTTACCACTTCGTTTTCGATGCGCCATTTTGGGGCTTCTTGCAAGCAAACGATGTCGGCACCACTGTTGGCTATATATTGAACGATGGGGTTTTGCTCATCTCTGGTTTCGTCTTCTGGTTCATAACCAAAGCTTTGAATGTTGTAAGAGAGTACTTTTAAGCTACCTTCTGGTGCGTTGCTCTGTATGTTTAACGGCACATATTGATGGGTTGGAATATAACAAAGCACCAAGCCTAGAATGGGAATGGAGCAATATTTAAGTTTCACCAACGCCCAAAACACCAAAAACAAGATGTTCAATGCCAAGAAAATGGGAAACAACACACCTGTTGCCGATAGCAAAGGGTGATTGATTGGAGAAAAGAAATAAGCATAACCCGTTATCATCATCAATGCCACAACTGCCCCATTGGCTATGGCAATGCCACGAATTATAATGCCATTTAGTATGTTCATCTTGATTGTTTTTATGTTGTTGAAATCTTTTTGTATGAATATTAAAAGAAAAGAAGGCAACCTCTTGCTTGTTAAAATGGTGGGTTAACAATCAAAAAGTGCCTTCATCATATCATTTTTTACCTTGATCAAAGAGACGTTGTTTCTCCTCTTTGGTTAAGCTGTCATAGCCGTTTCGCCTAATCTTATCTAAGATAGCGTCTACTTCGTTTTGCTCTTGCTGTTGTTTAGCGTTATAATCCCAGTCTACATTGCCATGATGTGTGGTTGTAGAGCTACCTTGATGCGGTGTTTTAGTTTTTGAACTATTAAAGTGTTTCTTACCAATATTGCCAAAAAGGTTCATCACATCGTCTACACGATCTGCCGAAGCAGGGTGTTTCTGCCAGTATTTTATCAAGATAAAGCCAAACAACATACCGCCAAGATGCGCTAAATGCGCCACATTAGTACTGGTTCCCGACATGGCATAGAACAATTCTATACCTGCATAAATCATCACAAACCACTTTGCTTTGATGGGAACGGGAATGGGAAAAATAAAAATTCGTTGCTCGGGGTAGAGCATTCCAAATGCTAACAGAATACCATAAACGGCTCCCGAAGCTCCCACTGTGGTCCAAAGATTCAGCACATTTCCACTATTGTGCGCCACTGTGGCAATGTCGGAGAACGAGAAATCGGGCAATTGGTTCTTCACTGCAAAGTAGAACTCACCAAACTGAGCCGCCTCTTGAAGCAATCCTGCTCCCACTCCACACACGAAATAGAAAAATAGAAACTTGTTTCTGCCAAAGGTTTCCTCAACAATTCCACCAAACATCCACAGCGCAAACATGTTAAAAAACAAATGCTGAAAACTACCATGCATAAACATATAGGTGAAAAGTTGATAAATTCGAAAGTCGGGAGCAAGGAAAAAATGCAAACCCAACAAGTCGTTGAGTCGGTATTGTGTTTCTCCTGCCAATTCAGAACCGCCATAAACAATAGTGGCAAGGAAGAGAATTATATTTATAATCAGAAGATTCTTGGTTGCAAATGGAATACTGCGCATCATAATTCTTTTTACTTTTAAGCTTTAATAACTGCACAAAAATACAAAAAAATATCGATTTTATGCCCAATAACAAGCTGTAACACGTTTTTTTAAGGGTTCTAGCAAAGTTTTTCTTTTATTTTGTTTGTTTTATGAAATGTTCTCTTTATATTTGCGAATAATTGTAGAAGATAACTAGAACTCTTAATAAATAAACAATAGATTTTATGAACAAAACAGAATTAATCGAAAGAATCGCAGCTGGTTCTGACCTAAGCAAGGCAGCTGCAAAGAAAGCTTTAGACGCAACAACAGAAGCAATTAAAGCTGCATTGGTAGCAGGTGACAAAGTACAACTTGTTGGTTTCGGTACATTTAGCGTAAACGAACGTCCAGCTCGTACAGGTATTAACCCTGCAACAAAACAAAAAATCAACATTCCTGCTAAGAAAGTAGCTAAATTTAAGGCTGGTGCAGAATTAAATGACGCTATTAAATAATTGATAGTTTCATACAAAAATAAAATAAGGCAATCGTTATGATTGCCTTATTTTGTTGTCCCAGGTGGACTCGAACCACCGCTGGCAGAACCAAAATCTGTAGTGCTACCATTACACCATGGGACAATTGCGAGTGCAAAAGTAGTGTTTTTTTATATTACTTCCAAATTTTTCACTATCTTTTTTTTATTTTCTTTTCCCTTTGTTCTCATCTTTTTCTCTGAAAAATTTACCTTATCAATATTATAATATATTATATATCAAACACTTACAAAAGTATTCTTTCATTATTATACTGCTTTTTATTTTCTAAAAAAATATTCCTTTTCTTTTCACTCCTCACGCTCTTCTTTATCAAGTGGAGGGGTGCGACTTCTTTTCGCTACGCAAAAATCTCCGCAATATCACTCCTTTTCTACCGTAAAAGGGGCGACATTTCACCTCAATAACAATTCTTTTGAACCACAAAAGGGGTGAATTGACAAGGCGAGGTTGTCAAAGCTTCACCAAGTTTCATACTCTCTCTTATCAATTTCGATAAGTTCACAAGTGCTCCATACCTTGTAGATTTCAGTCAAACAGGTAAATTCCACTTGAGATAAGCGTACCTCAATTCTCAATAAAACAACGAAAGCGACATCTTATGGTGTCGCTTTTTATTTTGATATGCCCCCAAAGAGATTGCTTAACCGCAGTACTTTTACCCACCAACCGCAATGCTTTTAAACGCTAATAAAAATGCTATTAACTGCTAAGGAGAATGCTTTTATTTGCAAGAAACAAAAAAAGCACTTCGAAAAAGAGCATTTTCAGAGTGCCTTATGCGGTAAATTAAACTCCTTATGTTGTCAATTTAGAGTTCTTGCTCGGTCTATTATACTCCTTGTGCAGTCAATTATACTCCTTGTACGATTAAAGAGAATTCTTATTCGGTAAAAGCGACTTCCTAAGGCAATAAAAGAGCGGTTGGAGTTACATCTTTTTATAGTAGGGTAGGCGGTTAAGAGGCACATCAATAGTGATGGTTCGTGCGCCTTTTAACAGACGTCCTTGGTCGTCTTTCCACTTTCCAGGAGGCAACACCACTGTTCTACTTCTGCCTTTGCCCACCATTGGAGCCACCATATACTCACCACCCAACATCCATTGGTTGTTTATTTCAGCGTAACCACGGTTAGGGTAGGCATATTCTAAGCTTTGAACGATAGGTTCTCCCGTAATAGCCGACTGACGTGCGCACTGCAATATGTAGTGACCAAAGCTGGCATGGAGCTTCGCCATGTCGCAAACAATTTGCAAATGCTCGTTATCAAGAATGCGCCAAGGGGCTACCGAGAACTGCATCATGGGCATAAGGGCATGCACTTGAGCCGAACGCACGATGAGTTCTTGATCGAATGACTTAGAATCGATACCTAAAAAGGTGCCAAACGAGCCTCCACCAATCATATCAGGACAAGAATAAGCATAACCCAACAATCCTGCTGCAATCATATCGGGAGCAAGAAGGTTCACTGCCTGCCACGAATAATCTTTATCGCCCAAGCGTTGCACGAGTTCTTTTCCGCCCATTTGCCAACCTGCACGATATTCGTTGAAAGGAAAATGCAAGCCAATTTCTGCCCATGCTCGTGTGTGCTCCACCGAGTTGAGGTGCTTATTGCCATACGACACAAGGTCTTTGCGGTCGTAAAACTGGTTATCTCCGCCATCAAACTTAAATCCGTCGATGCCATAGCTTTGCTGCATGTTACGCAATTCATTGATAAAGTAGCTACGAGCATCGGGATTGGTAAAGTCGAACACCGCACTTTGGCCGTTCCACCATTTAATAATGGCTGGTCGATGGGTCGTATCTTTGAGCAAATAGCCCTTTTCGGCAAGCAATCGGTATTCAGGCGAGTCGGCAGTGACAAACGGACTGATCCATAACATCACCTTAAAGCCCATGTCGTGCAATCGTTTCACCATGTTTTTGGGGTTTGGAAAGCGGTCGGGCTTAAACTCAAAGTTGCCATAATAGTGTTGCCAGTTATCGTCTATCATGATAATTCCAGGCGGAAAGCCATTCTTCACGATGTCTTCGGCATATTTCAACACATCTTTTTCATTTTGATTATACATCAATTCAATCCATGTGTTGTATTGAGGCATGGTGAAAAACAAGCTATCGGGCAACTTTCCACTTGGTGGGAAATGCGCTTTCATTGCAGCAACGTAAGCATCTCTAAGCGTTGAGCCGTGCTTTTGAGCCTCAACCACTTCGAAAGGCGAATCGATATTCAACACTCCTTGCTTTACACTAAAGGTAAAAGGTTGGTCGTTCCATATATATCTGCCTTTATTCGAGAGCAATAAGGGCGAAACTTGGTTGTTGTTGTTTTGGTTAAAGAGGTTAAACGAAGGCAATTCGTTGCCAAAGGGCATTTTAGAGCCTAAGGCTGTGGCCCCTCCCCACCATCGTTCGCCAGGCAAAGGCGTTATGTTGGTGACGTTTTGAGCCTGCGAAGCGAGCGCAAAGAAAAGGGAAACGAAAAGCGTGCGTGTGCGTTTGTACATATTTCTTTTTGTTGTTAAGATGTTTAAGAGTTGTTTAAGTAACACAAGATAGACTGATCTACCACTATTTATGCTTGTTTTGAAAGAGAGATATCCCTTTTAAAACACCCCCTTTCCCGCCTTTTGGGGGAGGAGAGGGGGTGAGTGGTGATTTATTTCGCTATATAGTCGAGTGTGAAAGGTGTAGAACCCTTTTTCACAACCTCGTCGTTAGGCTTAATCTCGATGCCTTCTTTTAGGTCGATAACCACTTTATAGTAGCCTGCAGCAGAAGGAATGCGGAAGCTACCAGGGCCACTTCCTGCGTTAGTGAAAGTAGATTTGAAAGCCGCATTGGGCAGTCTTAAAGACTTACCGCTACGAGGATGGGTTACATAAAAGGCTACATCGCCGCCCCAACCAAAGTTATAGAAGGTGCCCTCGTATGTTCCTGCAGCTGTACGAGCAAGTGGAATAACCTTTTCGGCATTCCAAACAATGTCGTTAGCATCTTCTCTTGGAGCCAAACTCCAGCCGTCTAAATAGATAAACTGAGGATAAGCCGAAAGTGGACAAGCATAGAATTCGCCATTGAAGAGGTCGAGTCGGATATAATACTTGTCGCTTGCGGTTTTTAATGTCCATGTTTCATTGCCCACGCCATCGAACAAATCGGTGCTACCCTTGAATGAAGCAAGACTGAATGGAGCTGATATTTTTTGTCCTTCTTTTAGGTTCAACACTCCTTCGTAAACATAGTTGTTGCCTTGTTTCATATTGAGTTGTTGACCATTCAAGGTTATTGAAGACTGCATTTCTTGTCCGTTGACACTCACTTTGCCGTTACTAAAGGTGAGCGACTTGCCCGATCCACTCACTTTCACCATGGTGCACACTCCTTTTTCGAATTCTGCACGAATAGTGAAGTTGCCCTTATCGGTTACAGGGAAGCTCTTGCTCTTGTCGTCGGTGTTGCTCATCACAATGTTCTTGCCGTCCCAAAGGATGTATTTTCCTGTTGAAGGCTGTTTCAATCTGAATACTCCAGACGATGTACTGCCCCACATTCCCACTTCAGGATCGTCGCCATCGGGTGCTGTCCAAGTGAAATATTGAGCATCTTCGTAGCCAAATCCCTTCATAGCCATTTTCTTTTTAGGCTCGGTAATTTCGCCATCTTTCCAGTGACCCGATATCGTTCCTAAGATATAAAAGCGTTCGCTGTCGCTCAAAGGAGCCCAGAAATGCTTCTCACCCTTTGTTAGTTCGAAGGTAACAGGGTTGAAAGTCACTTTAAACGAGGCGTCGATATCAGCACCAATAACGATAGAATCTTTCGCCATAGTGGTTATTTCGCCATTAGAAACGCCCCAATACATGCCCGAATTGTCGGGTGTTGATGCCACAATACCTTTGGTGTTGGCTGGGAAGAAGATGTCGTCTGCCACAGAGAACTCATCGCCATTCTTAACAAGAGGATAAACCTCGCCTGTTGAAAGGAAGAGATAAAGCTGATCAAAGGTGGGTGCAGACACGTTATTGATGTCGAATTCTTCTACTGCTTCGCCATTTCTACTATTGTCGAGGCGCACTCTTAGCTTTAAATTCTCGGTCTTAGCGTTTTTAGGAAGCGACACAAGTAGGTCGGTATTCACGTTAAAGCTTTGTCCCAATAGGCTTTGTTGCTTGCGCACAAGGGTGTCGCCTGCAGAGTTAGTGATGGTTATAACGTATTGTTCTAAGTTGCGTTCGTCGGTCATTAGTCCCGAAACATTCACCTTTTCGCCATATACCAAGCCGTCTTGAGGTGTTATGTGAAGGTCCATTGTGGGTTTCGGACCATTTTTTTCCATGTTTATAACTTCATTATTGTCGCTACATCCCACCAAAGCGATGGCCAATGGCAACACAAGAGAATAAAATATTGGTTTAAACATAATGTTATGATTTTAGTTATGCCTTAATAAAAATGTTTGAATGGTACATCCATCTTAATATGAGGAGTACGATAATTCCCTGTACGGAAGCCTCTAATACATCGTAATAGTTGCCCAACAGAGGTTGAAATCCATAAAAAATAGAGTTGGTTATTGATGAAAAACTCACATGATCGCCCACCATATAGGCCACAAGTGAATTGGCTCCATAGAAACGAAGCCACATAATACCCTTTGTTTTACCTTTAATATCTACCCAATAATAGGCTAATGCTATTAATAAAAGGCAGATTCCACCCGACAAAAAGGTCATTGAGGTAGACCAAATGTGCTTAATGATGGGCACAACGGGGTGAAGAAGGAACGACAAAGCAATGAGTGCCACACCCGAGAACACCAAGATGCGTACTTTTTTGAGGTCTTGTAGCTTCATTCTAAGTATCATTCCTGCCACGCAACCAAGGTAAACGGTTACCACAAAGTTGAGCGATGAGAGAATCCAAGTGTAGTGATAGGAATCGTCCCAATACCAATTGTCGCCCTTCCACAGCACACCATCTCGCCAATGACCCAACACTTGTCGGTCGATCTCTTCGCAAATGTTTGCATCTATGGTGAAATCCATCTGTCCCCAGATAGCAAACACCGCCACATAGCCCACCAAACAGGCCGCAACAACGGCCAATTGCGTGCGCCACGAGGTGTAAACAAAGAGCAAAGCCACCATCACATAGCCCACAGCAATACTCTGAAGGGTGTTACTATAAAGGTGAATGAGGCGTGGATCGAACAACAACAAATTGCCTTGTGCAATCATTCCTAAAACCCATAACACCACAAATCGCTTTAAAAGACGCCACAAAAAGCCTTTATCGGCCTTTACTTTGCCTTGCTGATACTTGCCCATTGAAAAGGGAATGGTTATTCCCGACATGAACATAAACAGCGGCATGATGATGTCCCAAAAGCAAAAGCCCTCCCAAGGCACGTGGGTTATCTGCCCAAAGACCATCTCTCCGAAGCTTCCAGGCGTGGGTTCGCTGGCTTCTACCCATTGATAAATAATGGGTTGAAAGAGCACTAAGAGGGCTAAGTCGGCCCCTCTCAATAGGTCGAGCGATAATAATCGTCCCGAATGTGGAGCAGTTGCCTTGTTAAAGATCTCTGTTGAAGAGCCTTGTGCCAAGCCGTTATTACCCTTAGGGGTGGTTGTTGTTGGGCTATTAGAGGTGTTTAGATGAGTCATTTTGTTGTTTTGGTATAGATTGAAATCATCAACAGGTGAGGCATTACGCCTTCAACCAATTCTATTGAGGTGTTGTTCTTTATTTTTTCTTCACGAAAGTGATAGATGAGGTGCCTGCCTTAGCATCTTTGCTTTGAGCAATATTGATGCTGATGCCTAAGTTGTTATAACCTGTTGCGCTGTTCCACACATTGTTATTTGCCAACTGCACGGCATAAGCGGGCATGTTTTTCAACTCGTTATTGCCATCGGGAAGCCACATCATCACCTTATATTTTCCTTCAGCAATAGTGCTTGGAAGTTTGAAAGTCAACTTAAATGTAGTGGTTGTTTCAGGCTGAATGGTGCGCAAGTCGATGCCACTAACTGCCTCATACTCGCTGTTGGTGCCCTCTTGAATAAGTACTATCACTGCAGGACGAGCGTTATACATCGATGCTGTGCCTGCATTGCCCATTGTTAAGTTTAAAACAAGGTCGCTTCCAGGTGCATTTTGCTCGCTAAACTCAGCTTTGCTTACATAAAGACGATAGCCAAGTAGTTTCTTCATCTGATTTAAATAGCCTCCAGTTTTCCAGTTATCGAGCAATGGTTTGTAATAACCATCGTTCAAGAACGACCAGTGTAGGGTTTGAATCTCAGCTAAAGCCTCTTTACCCGAAGCCATTTTAGCACCCGAAGGCTTGGTTGTTTCGCCTCCTAATGGCACATAAAGAGCGTCTTGAGCCACATAACGCTTGTCTTTATCAACGTCTTGATAGGTACCCATGTTGGTATCGTCGGTCATAAAAGCGTCGTTGTGGTGTCCAATGCGTGCTATTGGTGTGTTTTTAAATGCAGTTTCGAGGGTAAGAGCATTGCTACTGCCCACAAAATCTTGCTTATATTTAGGTGTTCTAACCTGAACACAACGCTCTTCGGGCAACACTTCGAGCCACTTACTAATCACTTGGTTATAAGCAGTGGTGTTATTAAGATGATTTGACGAATAATACCACTCGCCCCAAGCGCCTATAAAGCCTGCTTGAACGCAAGCAATGACTCCCACTTTGTGATGTAGAATAGGTTTAATTTGGTCGAGATGACGCAAAATACTGCTCATAGGAGCATCTGATCCGTTTTGATCACTTGTGTAAGCAAAGCGCAAAATGGCTTTCATTCCTACCTCACGCACTCTGTCGAGGTCTGCTTCTACTTTGGTTATAAAGCTTTCTGGCAAATCACTTGTGCGATATTCGGGCAGATAATACACCAACTGAACCAATGTTTTACCATCGTTTCTTATATTTTTAAGAGCTTGCAAGGTAACGGGATCGGTAGAATTGGTTTCTAACAAATTGTAGAAACCACGTTCGGGGTTGGCAATTTCGGCATTGCTTAGGCCTAAATGAATAGTCTTTAGAGCGGTAGGTGTGGTTGGACGAGGCTCTACAACGGGGTCTCCTCCTTTGCTATCACTTCCGCATGCCACAGCCATAAATGTCAATGCACCCAACAAAATATTATGTAATGTCTTCATATTGTTTTTTATTTGTGCTCCACCCAAAGCGCAAGAGCTTAGGTGGAGCATATTGATTATTGATATCCTGCGTTTTGTTTTACTGCACCCTTGCCATCGATAATGGCAGATAAAGGAAGGGGATACAACTCTTTATACTCTTCAGCATAAGGCGAATTGTTGATTTTCTTTACCCATTGCACCAACTTATGATGTCTAATGAGGTCGGAACGGAACTGTCCATTCTCGCACCAGAACTCATGCCAACGTTCTGTTAACAATGCATCGAGCACCTTTTCGGGTGTATTGAGGTTGCTTGCAGATAGGTTATCGAGCCCAGCACGTTGTCTAACGACATTGATAAGACTCACTGCCTTAGCAAGATCGGCACCTGATGCACCTGTTTTCTGCGACAATGCTTCTGCCAAAGACAAATAAACATCGGCATAACGATATAGAATGAGGTCGATATCCGAATGTCCTCCACTTGCACTAACACGTGGATCGTAACCCATTTTCAATGCAATAGGACCCATTGCCAATTTAGATTGAGGAGTGTTGCGATCAATCTGTTCGCCAGTTGAGCTTATATAGCTGGTGAGTAGCTTTGTTCTGCGCACGTCTTTAGCCTCGAATGAATCGTAGAAGGCCCATGTACTGGTTACAGTTGCCCATCCTCCGCTCATACCTCCTTGTGCAAAGTCGGTAGGAAGCACCATCATGTGCCACTGATTAACGCCTGGTCCGTCGTAAGAACAAGGTAAAGCATAGATAATTTCTTTGTTTGCGCTGCCCTGTCCGCCGAGTTCAAACATCTTTACATAATCTCTTTGCAACTGATAGCCATATTGTGGGCTCATTAACTCGTTTGCTACGGTCTCTACTTTGTTGTAATAGTCTTTGTTTACAGCTGTTTCGTGCAAATAAAGACGTATGAGCAACATCTTAGCAAAGCCGCTACTGAAACGTCCATACTCTGCTTTATTAGGCATAGGAAGGTGCTCTGCAGCAAACAACAAGTCGTCTTCGATAAACTTCACCTGCTCTTCTCTTGACAAACGAGGTAGTGGTTGCTCTTGTAAAGGATTCTTCAACACCTCTAATGGAGCGATAACCAAAGGTCCGTACATATCATATAGAGTGTAAGTGAGGAACGCACGAGCACAACGCACTTCGGCTTCGAATTCCTTTTTCCTGCTATCACTGATAGGAGCGTTGGCTATGTCGTCGAGAGTGAGGGTGCAAGTACTTATTTTATTGATGTATCCACCACTATAACTTGAGGTGTTTCGGGTGAAATAAAACCAAGTGATTTCTTCGCTTGTGGGGAAGAAATTAAGCTCTGCAGCCATCTTTTGGGCTCCAAAGTCGCCTGTTAAGATACCAGTTGTGCAGTCGTTGATAAACATCACACCCCTTTCAGATGGCGAATATATTCCATCCCACCAGTCACCACGCAAAGGTCGATAACAATCCATCACCAAAGCCTCTACGTCACTTTCGTTTTTAGGGAAGTTATTGGGATTGATTTCAGAATAATCAACAGGCGTAAGGTCTGAGCATGCTGTGGTAAATGCCATAGCAGCCATAGTAAATAATAGGGTTAAGCCTTTTATCTTTTTCATCGTCATACTTTTTTAAGGGTTAGAATGTTACATTGATACCCATGCTATAGGTACGAGCATTGGGATAAGAAGCTGCATAATAGTCGGTTTCAGGGTCTAATCCCTTATACGGAGTGATGCAGAATAGGTTGTTTGCGCTAAGCGATAGACGAACACGAGACAACACTTTGGTGCGTGCTATCCATGCTTTTGGCAACGTCCAACCAAAACTTATGTTGGTTAAACGTATGAACCACGCACGTTGATAATACCAATCGCCTGATGTGTAGTTGTTTCCCCAGCCATTAAACGAAGTGGGTTGGGTGGTAGAAGGATTGTCCCAAGTCCAACGATCTTTAATCTTTCTCAACGCATTGTAGCCATATCGAGCCAAATCTCCACCGCCAAGACCATAAGCCATCTCTGTAGGATCTTGCATTCTACGACCAAACATACCATTGAGTTGAATGTTCAAATCGAAATCTTTGTATTTAAATGTATTGGTAATACCTGCTAACCAACTGGGATCTTGTGAGCCTAAAAGCACATTATCGGCATCATCAATCAAGCCATCGGGCTCTCCTGTGAGCACAAAACGACCATTTTCGTCTACAATAGGTTGTTTGTTAGCGTCACGACGATATCCGTTGATGTCTTTAATAACGAGTTCTCCTGGACGTAAAAGAGGTTGTGCATCGGGCACTTGCTCTCCAATTTGCAAGATATGGTCTGCCAAACGAGTGTAGATAGGACGAATTGGGTCGTCTACTCGTTCATAAACGCCAGGCTTCCAGTCGGGAGTACGTTCCTTCCAACGGTCTTTATAGGCAGTGAAAGTGAAGTCTGTAGACCATTTAAAGTTGCGTGAGTCGATGTTTTTGGTATTAATTGTTAGCTCAACACCCGTACTTTGGGTTTTTCCCACGTTGGCCATCACTCGTGTAATCTCTTGATAAGCATTCAAAGGCTTGTAGTTCAACAAGTCAGAAACCACCTTATGATAGAATTCAACGCTGGCAAGGATACGATTATTCAAGAAACCCATATCCAAACCCAAGTTCCATTCAGTGGTAGTTTCCCATTTTAGGTCGGGATTAGCCAATCTTGAGCGATACACACCCATCACTTGTGAGTTGTTTTCTTTATTGAAAGTAGCGTGTGCAGCATAGCTTGTGAAAGCGTTTGTACCAATGTCTGAGTTACCAGTTTGTCCCCAACTCAAACGCCATTTAAGCATACTTAGCCAATGAAGGTCTTTCATAAAGGGCTCTTCGCTCATCGTCCAGCCTAAAGCAACAGATGGGAAATAACCCCATTTGTGGTTCTTTGCAAACACACTGGCACCATCGGCACGCATAGTAGCAGTGAGATAATAGCGGTCTTTCAAGATATAGTTAGCTCTAAAGAAATAACTCTCCATGTTATTCTTGCTATATCCCGATCCAACACGCTTTTGTCCTGCTCCAGCATCAAGGTTATGATAGCCAAAGGCGTCGGTAAGGAAGTCGTTGTTACCTGATCTTGAGTTCTTAAATTCGAATTGTTCGTATGATGTACCAGCCAAAAGCAATAACTTATGAATGTCTTTAAAGGTACGAGTGTAGCTTGCAGTGGCCTCTAACAAATATTGATTGTTGTCGTTGTTATACACATCTGCATTTCCATTGGTGTTATGTCCCCACAAAGTTGTTTTGGGTTCGTAGGTTCCACGGAAGAGACTGGTGCGGTCTATACCTGCATTCAATTTCAAACTAAGTCCTTGAATAGGAGTAGCCTCAAGGAAGATGTTACCCAAAAGGCGGTCAGTTCTACTCTCGTCGATGTTGTTGAGCAACGAATAGGGGTTGGGTTGAGTTCCCAATAATGGGTTGATAGGATAGGTTCCTGTAACAGGATCGAAGGCTTTGATATGAGGTCCCATTTGAACAGCAGCTCTAATCATTCCCGATTTCTCCCATCTTTCGCCACCAAGCTGTGTGTTAGCGTTATCGATGCGAGTGAGGGTAAGGTTCAATCCCAATTTAAATATGTCTAAGAACTTTTGGTCGATATTTGTTTTAAGGGTGTAACGGGTCATTCCCGAATTGCGAATAATACCTTGATTATCGAAATAATTGAGCGAAAGCATATATTGTGTAGCCTTCGAACCACCTCTTAAACTAAGGTTATGTTCTTGCACTTGTCCGTTTCGAGTGATAAGATCTAACCAATTGGTACCTGCTCCTGCTGCTGCAATTTGCGCTTCGGTATAAGGTTGAGTATAAGATAAGCCCCCTTTAGGCGATCTAATGGCAGCCTCGAGAGTCTTTCCTCCCCATGGACCAACCCCGTTTTCCCAAACCCAATACTCCCAAGTAGATTTGTTTTTCTCAACCATCCACTCTTGAAGTGATAACATGTCGTAGTTATCAGAGTATTTTTGGAACGAATAGTTATACGAATAGTCAACCTGTGGCTTACCTTCAGCACCTCGTTTAGTGGTGATAATCACCACACCATTTGCCGCACGAGCACCATAAATGGCTGTTGCCGAAGCGTCTTTAAGCACCTCAACTCGTTCGATGTCGTTAGGGTTAAGGAAGTTAAGCACACCTTGTGTTCCTGGATTCATACGATCGTTCACACCTTGAGGCTGATCGATCTTTGCAATAGGAAATCCGTCTACAACATAAAGGGGGTCGTTATTGGCGTTCACCGAGCCTGCTCCACGCACCAAGATATCGAGTCCACCACCTGGCTGTGCAGAGTTTTGGCGAACATATAAACCTGCTGCCTTTCCAGCTAACGCATGAGCGGCCGACGCAACACCTGCTAATGCCACCTCAGAGCCTTTTACTGATGATATAGCTCCTGTTAAATCTCTCTTTTTCATGTTGCCATAACCCACCACAACCACTTCGTCTAACGAGTGATTGTCTTCACTTAGGGTTACATCTAAATTGGCATTCGCTTTCACTTCTTTAGTGACAAAGCCGATGTAAGAAACTAATAAACTACTACCTGATGGTACTGTTAGCGAGAACTTGCCGTCGATATCGGTTATTGTGGCTATCTTCGAGCCCACCACTTGTATGCCAGCGCCTATCACTGGCTCGCCTTTGGTGTCGTGAACATAACCTTTTACTACGATTGTTTGCACTGGAGTTGCTGTAATGGGAGCGGCAACCACGTGGTTTCCTCCTTGCATTTGAAGTGGAAAGCACATCGTTACTCCACTTGCAATGAGAAGTGCAGAGAAGCAAGATTTCATGTCATAGGTTACTTTCATAATCATTTATGTTTTTATATAGAATAAAATAATTTTCAAAAGGCGGAATTTAAATTTAGAAAGATTCTACAAAATGAAACAATTAATTTTCATATTTTAATATTTATAATCAATAATTAAATACAATAACGCATACACATTTTCTTTATTCCTTTCACTATTCATCTCATTGTCAATGCCTTTTTCCGTTTCTGCCCATTCTTCTTCTGGAAAGTAAATCTGATTGTAATAATATTTCTGAGGAACGAGCACCCCAAAAGGCTAAAAGATTTATAAAAGGTGGTGAAATAAACATCACAAACCCATTAAAAAAAGGAGTAACCTCTCTATCATTGAGAATTTACCCTCATAAAAAGAAGAAGTGAGTTCTAACAAAATAGAACCCACTCCTTTCATTTTCACCCTTCTAACAAGATAGCTTTTAACTGCTAATAAGAGTGCTATTGCCCACTAATTAACGTGCTATTAACTGCTAATAAGGATGCTTTTGTTCGCTACATTATTTGATATATACTTTCTTAAATGTGCCGTCGGCATACTTAATGATGTTGATTCCCTTAACAGGAGCTGTGAGACGCAAGCCGTCGATGGTGTAGATACCCACGATGGTGCTGTTGCTTTCGGTCGTAATGTTCATAATTCCTGTTGTTTCTGAACTCTTCATAGACACGGCAAGCAATGTAGGAGTTCCACCTCTTAGCCTTTTAACAGAAATTCCTTTTAATTGTTTGCTTTCATCAATATCTATTTTATGTTCAAACAAGCGGAATTTATAGTTATCTTCTATAAGTTCTTCACGTATACCATCTTTATAACCACGCTTCATACGTCCTAATCCAGATTTAGCAGTGCCTTCACTGCCTCCAAACCAGTCGTAAATATAGAATTGATTAAATATTCCACGTGAGTTATCGCTGTAGATAGGAGTGATTGAAATACCGCCACTTCCATCGGCACATATTGCTAATACATATAGTTCTTTGGTGGTTATTGGTTCTTCGAACACAAGATTTCCTACATCAGAAGTACGCTTCAATACCAAAGCATTCTTGCTAGTGAAGTCGGCTAACTGATATTCGTTACCTGAAGTGGTGGTAATTAAACCTGATTCATCGCACAAAGAACCTTGCTCTTGAATTGCACTTGTATAAAGTACCCATCCTTGTTGATCGAGCGTATGAGTGGTATGAGCATCTGCTTTGCGTGCTTCTGCAATAACATCGGCATTCCAACCTTCAGAAATAGTTACAGGAACAACTCCATTTTTCGATTGCTTTACAGGTTGTTCAAATACTTCTACTTCTGAAAGAGCTGGGTAGCTATAAGGATAAAGAGTAGAAACTACTGCCAAATATTTTGCCTTTTCTGGCTTAGCAAAATAGTGAACAAGTGATGTTGCTTCTTTAATATCGCTAAAGGTGTGAATAGTTCTCCAGTCGTTTCCATTCTCACTCACCATAATATCAATTTCCTTGTTCACAAGAGCAGTTTCATCGTTCTCGTTTTCACCCTTATTATTATTAGGAATACTTACCTTTATCTTTGAAATATTAAATCTTGTGGGTGATTCGAAAACAGCCCAGAAGTCTTGACGATACTTGCATGCATCATCAAATTCTTCAAAACCAATTGCATTTGTGTCGCCATCGGTTAACTGAGTGGTTGTTGTAGAAGTGTAAGGAGCACTATAAGAATAATCTTCAGTATACTTTCTTAGAGTAGCAGTCATTCCTTTAAGTACGCTTTCTGCATTAGGATCGTCGGTGATAACGGCAATTTCGCATTCTTTAGAGGTGCCACCATTGTCGACAACCACTTTAATTTGAGATGTGCCAAAGCTATTTTGAGCAGTAACAGGGAAGGTAATTGTGCTTTCTGCTTGGTTTTCTCGAACTTGTCCAACAGTTGCTTTACCCTTTACCACTTTCACATTGTACTTAAATTCTGGTGAACGACTATCACCATTTAAGTTATATTTAACGGTAACGTCTTTTGTTTCGTTTGCATTCAACACCAATTCGCTTTGTGCTTCTAAGGTCATGTTACTTAAATTGGCTCCATATACCTCGAATTCCCATATTCTTAGAGTCATACCCTCGTCTGAATAAGGATTCAACTTCACATAGCGTGCTCGTGTAGGAGTGATGTTATCGCTCTTAATATTATCATTTGCACGACCCTTTTCGTCTACAACAAGAGTCCAGTTTTCAGCATCTTCGCTCACATAAATGCGGTATTTATCGAAGTTTTCGTTTTGTTCAGGACCCGACTTGCAGTCGAAAATCTTGAAACCATACAAACGATAAGAAGTCTTCAAGTCGATAACACATTCGTGGTTGGTACCGATGTGACACCATTTAGCAGACACTCCGTAAGGATTTTGCACACCATCAATGATGTTAGTAGGTGTTTCTCTGTTATTGGTTGAGCCGTTGAAGCTCTTCACAACACCCTTAATTGCCACGTTAGCAACCGAATTAAAGTCTGATTCGCTTAACACATCGAAAGCCGAGAAGGTTTCTTTTGTAGTGCCAATAGCGTTAGTTACCTCAATAGTGATGTCTTGTTTACCTTCTTTAAGGGCTGTTACTTCGATTTGAGGACCAACCAATGAACCATTATTAACTACTTGTAAAGAAGCAGGAAGTAACCACTTATAACCTGTTGGATTACCTGTTGCAATGGCTTTAAGAGTTACTTTCTCGCCCACTTTGATATAACCTTTCGAAGGTTTCACAATCACTTTAGGTGTAGTTGGTTTAGGATAGCTTGCTTCTAAGGTTTGAGCAGTTCCCTCAGAGCCGTCTTTCATCACAGGAACAAGTTTCACATCGAGCTTAAGGTCGTTGGCATTGCGTTCGAACTTAGGCACATAGAAAGCCTCATCACGGGTTTGTCCCACTAAAACATCTTTTCCATTAGAGGTCTTTGTGTAGATATCAAAGTGATCTAAATCGGCATTTTCTGCCCAATCCCATGTTAAACGAAGGTCGCCTCCGTTATCTCCAAGAGTGGTTTTATTCTCTAAATTCGTTACATTAACTGCTTGTGGTTGATAGTTTGCAGGTAACATTTTAAGCTCGCCAAGCCACAATGTATAATTAAAAATATTTATTTCGCTCTTTAAGTTGAGTGCCACCATATAAACAGTTTTACCCTTTACTTGGCTCAAGTCGTACTCGTCGATAGTCCAATCGCCTTCTTTTGTACGTGTAACGTTTTCTAACTTCACTAAACCAGTAGTAACACTACTCTCTGTTCCCAATTTCACTTCAACAGAATTTTCTGTAGTTGTTTTATAAACGAGGCGCAACTTGCCACCTTCTTTAATTTCTATTTGGGTTTTATAGAGACGCATAAGGTGGTCGCCTTGTGTGAGCGAACCATCTATTTTGATAGAGTTACTTCCGTTATAAGCCAAATCCCAATCGATAGATGGTGTTAATGATGAACCATTTTCAATCCACCAACGCCATGTTGGCATCACGCTTTGCATACCAGAATGATACCAATCTTGTGTATTGCGCTTTTCTCCTTTCACAAAACGATGTTTACCCACACCCACACAGAATGATGTGGTGAATGGAAGAGAAGTGATTGCAGAACGTTCGAGCACACAACCCGACATACCTGGCCATGCTTTGTAGCCCGATTCGGTATCGGCTTCGATAGAAGGGTTCTTTGAACGGTTCACCCAAGTGATGTCTTCATTATCGAAAGTACGACGAATTGCGCTATAAGCCACATCACCTTGTGCATTAGGGGTACCTAAATAGTCCTTAACATTGTCTTTCCAAATGCGTTCTTCGGGGCAGAATAGGTCTACAGATCCCACATGTCCGTCTTTAGGGAAGGCCTTTCTAAGGTCGATACCAAAGCCACACAAGCCTGCATACACTGTTTGAATACCGCAATAAACTTTTTTATAAACGTCACCAGCGGTGCAATTGAATTCTGGTGCTTGGCTTCTATAATCGCCAACGCTACCATATTCGAGGAATTGTGAGGTATTTTTATGCGATTTTAAGATATCGGCACTAGGAGTATTATCAGCATTATACCATTGAATTTCCATATCATGGTTGCCATCTGCCTCTGCATATCCATTGAATTCTTTAATGAATTGTGCCCATTCTGAAATGTGTCCGTGAGTGGTTTCTTCGTTGATAAACCAACCTTCGAAACCTAAGTATTTCGCAATTTCGTAGAGTTTCTTAGCAAATACATATTTTCCATTTTCTTGAACAAGCATCTCTGTAACCCAAGCACTATTGCCTCCAAAAGCGTGAGGAGGGAAAAATATCTGTCCAAGAACCTTCACTCCACTTTGATGGGCAGCATCGATAGATCCACTTGGCGGTGGAATGATGATACCTTCTGAAGCCGAACCAGCCCAATAAACCAGCTTATCCATGTATTGCCAGTAGGTGGGTTGATAGCCAAGGAAGTTGTTAGCACCTTGTGAAGGGCATAAACTACAGGTAGGAAAGAGGATTGTTGCGTTACAAACTTGTCCTTCGTAATATTGGTTTTTGTTTGCTTTCATGAGCGTTGGCTCTTGAAAACGTTTTGCCAAAGGAACCCTACTGCGGTTGAATTTTGCATCGGGATCGGTTTCAGGACTCCAGTTTTTCACCTTTTCTGGATGCCAACATCCTCCATAAGGTTGCTGGGCTTTCATGGCGTTGCATATCAACAACGACACAGCTGTTAAGCATATCCATCGATTAAACTTCATAATAAAATTGTTTTTGTTAGTTATTACTTTTTTGATATTTATTTTTTCGTTTCAGTAGGCCTTGTTAAAAGCTGTTTTTTTAGGCTCTTATTTTACTCAACCTATAATGAAATAAAGTGCAGCCCTTCATCTCGAAGAGCCACACTTCTGCTTTTTAAGCAAGAAAAACTATTTAATAAAAACTTTTTTCATAGTGCCATTAGATAGCTTCAAGATGTTGATTCCCTTAACAGGAGCGGTTAAACGCAAACCATCTATAGTGTAGATGCCAACCACTTGTGCTTCGTTATCATTATTTACATTGCTTATTCCTGTTGGAATAGCTGTTTTAATAGAGGCTGCAAGAAGGGTAGCTGTTGTTCCAGGTTTGGTGTTTCGCACCTTAATAGCCTTGATGCGCTTTTCAGGATTGATATTTATTTTGTGTTCAACCACTTTAAATTGTAGTTTATTAGAGTAGTCGCCATCCTTAAATTCATTGCGATTTTCTCTCTTTATTTTGCCCAATCCCTCTTTAGCAACATCAACTCCTGCCATACTCCAGTCGTCAATTCCAAAGTTTTCAGTACTACCTGTGGTTTCATCTTCATAATATGGAACTACCATCATACCACCTCTTCCACCTGTAGAAAGCACTAATAGATAAAGTTCGCTACCATATTGAGGTGTTTCGAAGGTGAGTTTAGGAAAGAATAATGTATTTTGTAGAACCAAAGCATTGCTCTTATCAAAGTCGGCTAATTGATATTCGTTGCCTGCTGCAGAGATAATGGTGCCCGATTCGTCACAAAGTGCACCTTCAGGTCTAACTTTTGAATTATAGAACACCCAACCATCATAATCTAATGCAACATTGGTATAAGTGCTAACAGGCTTATCTTCGGCAATAACATCGGCATTAAATCCATTTTCTATCTTGAGAGGAACTACCTCTGAGGCTGCTTTTCCTGTTTGTTCGAATGCTTCTACCTCGGTGATAGATGGATAGAAAAGAGGATGAAGGGTTGCAACCACTGCAAAATATTTCACCTTCTTAGCACGAGGAAGAATGTATTGAAGGGTAGATTCTTCTTTGATATCTTTGAAAGTATAGACAGTTTCCCAGTCGTTACCATTACTACTAATCATGAGGTCGATGTTTTTATAAACCAATCCCTCTTCTTCATTATCGTTTTTACCCTTATTCTTATTGTCAATTGTTATCTTAACCTTTGAAATATCCCATGTATCTTTTGCTTCGAACACGCTCCAAAGGTCTTGGTTGAATTTAGAGAAATCGTAAATATCACCACCGAAAGCAGACTTAGAAAGGTCGCCATCTGTTAGCATTTCGTTTTCGTATGTGCTGTAAGTTTCGTTGCTGTTGTAGTTAGTAGAATATTTTCTCACCTCAGCTTTCACGCCTTTTAATACGTTCTTTGCATTTGGATCGTCTACAATAACATTGAAAATGCGCTCTTTAGTGATGTTTCCGTTGCGCACAAGCACCTTCACTTTAGAATTACCTATCTTTGTTGATGCAGTGATAGTGAAACTAATAGTTGATGTTTCGGCATTGTGTTGCACATTGGTGATGGTTACATCGCCTTTATAAGGAGTTACCTCGCAGTTAAATTGTGATGAACGTTCATCTCCATTCAACATATATTTCACCTCTACATTGCGTTGTTCGCCTGCATTTAGAATCACTTGGTCGGGTGTTTCGATAGCCATTTTACTCAAGTCGGCTCCCATCACCTCGAATTCCCATATTCTTAGGGTCATACCTTTTTCAGAATAAGGATTCAACTTCACATAACGTGCTTTGCAAGGAGTGATATAATCTATTTTAACATCGTCGTTTAAGCGATTCTTTTCGTCAACAACAACAGTCCAATGTTCATTGTCTTCGCTCACAGAGATGCGATAGTTATTGAAGTTTTCGGCACGTTCAGGACCTGATTTACAATCGAATATTTTGAAAGCATATAAGCGATAGGTACCCATAAGGTCGATAACACATTCGTGGTTGCTGGCAATGTTACACCATTTTTTATGAATATCAGTTGGCTTTTCAACACCATCTATAATATTAATAGGTGTTTCGCTGTCACTTGCCGAGCCGCTAAATCTACTAACGCTCTTCTTTAATGCCACGTTTTTAACATCGTTAATGTCGGCTTCATTCAACACATCAAACACCACTTGTTCTGTTGATCCAGTGCCAATAACATTGGTTGCTTCTACTTTCACTTTCTGTGCTCCTTCTTCTAAGGCTTTAACAGTGATATAAGACTCGGTTAAAGATGCTCCACTTACAGGTTCTAACGATGCAGGAAGAGTCCATTTCCACGATGTAGGGTCGCCTGTTCCTTTTGCTGTTAGCTTTACAATGTCGCCTTTTTTAACGTAGCTATTATTGGTTTTAATGGTTATCACAGGCTCGGTGAGCTTAGGATAGTTCACTTTTAGTTCTTGAACATTGCTTTCAGAGCCATCTTTCATCACAGGAACTAAACGCACATTAAGGGCTTGGTCGCTACCATTGCGGTTAAATTTAGGTACATAGAAACCTTCGCCACGTGTTTGTCCAACAAGATGTTGGCTACCATTGTCGTTTACAGTATAAACATCAAAGTGATCGAAGTCGGTATTATTATCCCAATCCCATGTTAAACGAAGGTCGCCACCCTCTTCTGTTAAGGTTGTTCCGTTGGTTAAGTTCGACACATTCATTGCCTTAGGCTGATAAGAAGCGGGCAACATTGATAGCTCGCCTAACTTTAATTCGTAGTTAGAAAGTTCGCTATCGGTATTTAAGTCGAGCGCAATCATATAGATTGTTTTGTTGTTAAAGGTCGACAAGTCGTATTCATCAACAGTCCAACCATTTACATTGGTTCTGTTTACATTATTTAATTGTTCTAAACCTTCTGTTATATTACTTTGAGTTCCTAACTTAACATGAACAGAATTCTCTTTATTTGTTTTATACACAAGTTTGAATTTACCGCCATTGGTGATACCAATTTGTGTTTTATACAAACGCATAAGGTGGTTTCCTTGTGTTAATAATCCTGCTATTTTAATGCTGTTTCCAAAGTTATAGGCATCGTCCCAATCAAGACTAACTTTTAATTGGGTTCCATTTTCAATCCAATAACGCCATGTTGGCATTATACTTTGTGTTCCAGAGTGGTACCAATCTTGTGTATTGCGCTTTTCGCCTTTCACAAAACGATGTTTTCCCACGCCCACGCAGAATGAAGTTGTAAAGGGAAGAGAGGTGATTGATGAGCGTTCGAGTAAACATCCTGATATACCTGGCCATGAACTGAATTGCATTCCACCATTTGACATATCTGCAGGATTACCACTTCTATTTACCCAAACAGTTCTTTCGTTTTCAAACACCTTAGTAGTTGCTCTATAAGCTTCTTCTCCATTATCTTGAGGAGTGTCGAGAAGACGTCTCACTACATCTTTCCAAATGTGTTCTTCGGGGCAGAATAGAGCCACAGAGCCTACATGTTTGTCTCGTTTAAAAACATTTCTCAACTGATTTCCATAGCCTGTCATTCCTTGTTGCACGGCTTCTATTCCACCATATATCTTTTGCATGGTTTCTTCTTCAGTACAATTAAGTGTTGATGCCATGTGACGATAATCACCTACTCTACCATAATCGAGGAAGTGTGAGGTGTTTTTGTGAGCATTAAGAATTCGTGTATTAGGTCCTGAATGTGCTTGATACCACTGAATTTCCATGTCTTTATAACCTTCAGCATCTGCATATTCGTTGAATTGTCTGATAAATTCAACCCATTGGTCGATACTTCCGCCTCCTGTTTCTTCGTTGATAAACCAACCATCGAAACCAAAGTATTTAGCTATTTCAAATAGTTTCTTTGCATAAATGTATTTCCCATCTTGCTTAGTAAGCATTTGTTGCACCCAAATACGTTGTCCGCCATAAGCTGAAGGTGGGAAGAATATGTTACCTAACATCTTCACTCCGCTTTGATGTGCTGCATCGGTAGAACCGCAAGGGGGTATATTGATAATTCCTTCGTTAGCTGCTCCTGCCCAATATACCATCTTATCCATGTATTGCCAGTAGGTGGGTTGGTAGCCAATAAAGTTGTTTGCACCTTGAGAGGGGCACAAACTACACATGGGATACAATATAGTTGCGTTGCAAACTTGACCTTCATAGTATTGGTTTGGGTTGGCTTTCATTGACATTGGCTCTCTAAAACGCTTTGCCAAAGGCACTCTACTTCGATTGAATTTGGCATTAGGGTCGTTTTGAGGACTCCAATTTCTAATGTCATTAGGGTGCCAACAGCCATTATAAGGTTGCTGGGCTTTTACTCCATTTGTTAATAATAAGGATACAAAGGTTAATCCTATTAATTTTATAAGTTTCATAATAGTATTGTTTATGTTGGTTATTCGTTTTTTGAATGAGAGTGTCGACTGCCTATTTTTTTTAGTTATAGACAAAAGATAGAGTAGTTTTTTATGCTCTAACAACATTCTATTCGTTCATTAATGTCCTTTTTATACATAGTTTAGGTTTATATAATAGGTCGATTGCTATTATATAAACATTTCTAGAATAAAATATACTGAACAAAAAAAGATTTTTTTATACTTCGAACTATTTTTTTAATTGCTTTAGTTCGTTTCTTAATATTTTAAGAGCATGATAAATGTGCGATTCTACTGTTCTAATAGATACATCTAACACATCGGCTATATCTTCATTTCTCATATTATAGATATAGCTCATTTTGAAACTTTCTCGGCATTTTTCGGGCAATTCTTCTATTTTCTTTTTAAGAATATAACCCAATTCATTGTTTTCAAGTTTCTCAATAATTATTTTATTATGATCGTCTTCGAGCATATCCAATTGGCGTTGGTGCACTTCTTCAATCAATTTAATATATCCATGAACAGAATTTCGCCTATGTAAAATATTAATACACCTAGTATATACAGCTCGAAATAAAAAAGAATTGATTTTATCTCCTATTTCAATAAAATCTTTGCGTTTACAAATATCCAAGAAAACTTCTTCTAATACGTCCTCAGCATCATCATACCCCACAATCTTTTGTGCATAACAAAAGAGCATAGGATAGGTTTCTTTAAATAGTTTTTCTATGTTTTTATCAAGGTTTTCTTGCATTATTAGGCGATCATAGATAAATCATTGCAAATATAAATAAATTTGATGAACGATCAAAATATTTTTAATTCTTTCATTTTCTCATTATTACATATTGCTTTTTGATGCTTTTCTTTTCTATTTTTCTTTTGCTTTTATATTGCTTTAGGGGGCTTCTTTTTTTCGTCTTCATTTATTATCTTCTTTATTCTTCTTATCTTTTTTATAAATAATAGATAAATGATGATTACTATAATGGCTTGTTGATATTATGGATAAGTGTTGAAAAAGAATAAAAAACGATGCTTTTTGATACAAGTTATCCATATTTTTAATTGTGTTAAGTTGTATAATTGCATTTTGATAGTCAATGTTTTGTAGAGTTATTAACATTATTGACAAGCATTTTACATAGCTATTCAAAAGCAATCATTACGAATACATGATGTATGTCGATAAATAGTGGATAAAGTTTAGATAACTCTGTGGATATAAACTTTTGATTTTTAGAATGTTATCTATTGTTGATAATTGGGCAGTTATTATGTAGTTTTAAGAAAGTTTTAATGCAGTTATCATGTAGTTATTAGCAAGGTTTTCAACAAATGCACTACTTTTGGATAGTAATAAGATTACTTTTATTATATAAAAGCAATGATTATTGAAGACTATATCAATGTTATTGGAAATAAAAAAAATAAGACGATGAAATGATATAAAAAGATTTTGATGGCTAATGATGTGTTGCAGTTGAGTTGGATTAAAAAAAAGGAGACAAAAACTTATTGTTTTCATCTCCTAATATTGATACATTGTTTTTATTTTAATGATTGCTTTTTGTGTTGTATGAAATACAATTATTGTTTTATTTATATTGAAAACAATGTTTACGAATGAATTATAAGTAAGCTTTTCTACTTTTTTTATTATCCAATCATCTTCTGAAGGTCTTCTTCTACTGTTGTAATACCTCCTAATCCGAATTGTTCTACAAGTACTTTGAGTACTGCTGGCGAAACGAAAGCAGGAAGAGTAGGACCAATGTGAATGTTCTTAACGCCTAAGCTTAATAGTGCAAGGAGAACAATAACGGCTTTTTGTTCATACCACGCAATATTGAATGCCAATGGAAGGTCGTTGATATCGGCTGCACCGAATATCTCTTTCAACTTAAGAGCTACCACAGCCCATGTGTAAGAGTCGTTACATTGACCTGCATCGAGCACTCTTGGTATGCCATTTATATCTCCAAGATTTAGTTTATTGTATTTAAATTTAGCGCAACCAGATGTTAGTATCACCACATCTTGAGGCAATTGTTTTGCAAACTCAGTGTAGTAGTCACGACTCTTCATTCTTCCGTCGCATCCACCCATCACTACAAACTTACGAATAGCACCGCTCTTCACAGCTTCAACGATTTTGTCTGCAAGTGCAAATACCTGATTGTGTGCGAAACCTCCAATGATTTCGCCAGTTTCAATCTCTGTAGGAGCATCGCAAGTCTTCGCCAACTCGATTACTTCAGAGAAGTCTTTGTGTCCGTTTTCGTCTGCTTCGATGTGCTTCCAACCAGGGAAACCAGTAGAGTTAAGAGTGAAAACACGATCACGATAATTGTCTCTTGCTGTTGGAGGAACGATACAGTTGGTAGTAAAGATAATAGGTCCGTTGAATGCAGCGAACTCTTCTCTTTGCTTCCACCATGCGTTTCCGTAGTTACCAACAAGGTGTTTGTATTTCTTTAGTTGTGGATAATAGTGTGCAGGGAGCATCTCTCCGTGTGTATAAACGTCTACTCCAGTGCCTTCTGTTTGTTTTAATAGCTCTTCAATATCGTGTAAATCGTGTCCACTGATAAGGATTCCAGGGTTTTTACCAACGCCAATGTTCACCTTTGTGATTTCAGGATTACCATAAGAAGTGGTGTTTGCCTTGTCGAGAACAGCCATTGCGCTAACGCCTTTGCTACCAGTTTCGAGCACAATATTTAGTAATGTGTTCATATCTGCATTAGGATCGGCGATGGTTGCCAATGCTTTGTGTATAAAGTTGTTCACCTCTTGGTCGGCATAACCAAGTCTTCCAGCGTGTTCTGCATAGGCAGCCATACCTTTTAAGCCAAGAACAGTTAGCTCTTTTAACGAGCGAAGGTCTTCGTTTTCATTGCGAAGAATATTCTCTCTCAAGCTTTCTGCATCATAATCAGCTTTCTCTCCGCCCCAAGTAACTTCTTGATAGTCGGGAAGCTGAATATTGTTTTGAGAAGCGATAGCCAATAATTGCTTTTTAAGTGCCACACCTTTGTCTACTCTGCGCAAAATAGATGCATCGTCGAAGTTAGCATTTGTGATGGTACAGAACAACGAGTCGATAACGAAGCTGTCTACTCCTTCAACGCTTTGAACATTGTTTTGACGCAAAAGATGCTCGATAGTAGAGACGCCTCTCACAACTCCTAAAAGTAAATCCATATAGTTTGAGGTTGAAGCTTCTTTGCCACAAACTCCTTTAATGGTGCAAGCCACACCCTTAGCTGTTTCCTGACATTGGAAACAAAACATCTTATTTTCCATAATCTTTTTGTATAATTTAATCTTGTTGGGTGCAAAATTAGATCTAAAAGAAAACCCCAAGAGTAACAATTGTTACTTTGGGGCTATAAAAAAAGTTAAGTTTAATATGTATTTTCGTTGCAAAGTCCATGCAATAAAGGACTACATCTATTATATATAAAGGGGTGTTGTGAGGCTTTGGTGGTGCGCATTTATCCAAGAGGAGCACAAAGGCTGTGTAAAAGCTTAGTAAAACATAGGGTGCACTCGAATGAACGAATGCACCCTATGGCTGTTTTATTGATGTTTTAAAATAAAAACCGAGTTTATTTTGCGTTTAAAGCAAAAGCAACATTGGCCTTATTAGTTTTTAGTCTGTACCAAAGAGATAGAATTCTAGAATACTTACACGGCCTGTTGCGGGCATCTTTAATATGCTATATTTTAGATAACGGGCCTTAGGACTGCTTAAAAGTGTGATGTTTTGATAGCCTCCACTTGTTTGAATTGTGCCCAACGATTTCCATGTTACATTGTCTTTCGAAACGGCAACCTCCACTTCTTGGGGGGCATAGTGATTGGTTGTCCATGCCCAAGAGGTGGTGTTAACACCCGTTATGGTTTTGATACTACCAAGATCTATCGTTATTGTGAATCCTTGTCCACTGCGTGCAACATCTGTCGAATAGTTTCCATCAATTAAATTAGCACTAGAATTTTCGGCTCCTTCACTCAATGTAATAGTCCAAGAGTCACGATCTAACACGTCATTCACCTTTGGTTCGCCCATTATCATAGATTGCAAGGCTCCTTTTTCAACCTTTGCTGTGAGATTGTTGAGCGTTGTCATGGGTGAAATGAGTGTGTTGGGTTGCGTTGTTTCGATGCTTTTTAGGGCTACATCGAACGATAAACTAACCTTTTGCTCGTTTGTTTTTAGCTCGCTAAGGTTTGTTGCTACAATGCGAAAGGTGTCGGAATGTTGCTCGCCTGCTTTGATAACAATTTGTGAAACATCGATTTTTTTACCCTTGTTGTCTTGTAGCTCCAATCCTATATTAGATGCGTTGGCATCACGAAGTTCGATGTTTACATGCACATCTTTGCTGGTTGGCTTTTGTGTTTTAGCCACAAAAGGCATGTTAACTTCTCCTGAAAGACCTTCTTCAGAATGGTTAATGTAGAAGGTTTTGGGTGATGGAGTTAAATAATCTAACCGTTGCAGATAAACATAAGTGGCAGTCCACTCGTCTTCTGCAGTGTTGTTTTCGCTGTGGCAACCACATAATAGTAGTAGGCCTGCTATGGCATAGCCACCTATTTGAAGTAGGTTATATTTGTGTTTCATAACTTTTTGTTTTATTTCCAATCGGTATGTTCATCTATTGACTTTATTCCTTCAACCCAAGTTGGTGTTTGAGTTGTGGTGATGGTGTGTCCTTTTCCTGTTGCATCGTGGAACACATTGCCCGTTCCTTCATTAAATCTCCAATAAGCTTCTAAGCCTTTTGCTTTCGGACTTACTGTTGATTGACTCTTTTGTATTTGTGTTTCGGTGCGACAAACCGACCAAACACGGGCTTCGGTGATTAGAATTTTGCAGTTTCCCCAACGGCTATAAGGATCATCTCCTTTGGTAAACCATTTAAATTGTTTAAAGGTGGTGCTACCAGCAGGGATATCTTTAACACCAGCAAAGGCACCATTGATATACAAACGATAGTGAGAACCATCGCAAGTGAGTGCCAAGTGTTGCCATTTATTTGGCTCGAAAGAGAAAGAAGGATTCATATAAATGCGGTTTCTACCCACAATTTGCACTAAAGAGTGCGCCTTATGTCCTCCATTGTCGCTTTGAGGATCTTCGAAACGAAGCAACACAAAGTTAGTTTCTCCAGGTCCGCTGTTAACAAAAACGGCACGATCTCGGTCGCCAGTGTCACTCACTTGGAACTTAACTTCTATGGTATATTCGTTAAATGTTTCGTCTCCCTTAGGCATTGCAGCCTCTAACATCGGTGCACCAGTGAACTGAGGAAGTGATGAAGTGACAATTGCTTCGGTTGTAATGACGAACGAACCCGTTTTAGACATTGCAGGAATGTCGCTGTTTTCGCTAATAAGACGAATGGGAATGGCATAGCTTTCGCCTATCATAGCTTGTGTTAAAGGCTTAATGTTAATCTTTACAGGGTCGACAGAGTATTGTCCTTTAGGGATAACAACCTCTGAAGGCATTGTGAAGGTGCTGTCGGGAAGTGTTATATAGCTTGTTCCTTGCTGTTCGTTATATTGATTTAGCAAGGCAGTATCTACCACAAGTTTAAGCTTGCAATCGTGTGTTGCTATTGTAGAGAGGCATGGAGTTATTTCGGTTGTTGCACCATCGTCGTTGATAATAACTTTTGTACTCGATGAAGTACGGCTCTCGTTGATGAAAGCACTATTGTTTAGCGTTTTGTAATCTGCATCATTGCATGATATAAACAATATCAGGTTACATAAAAGCATGTATCGAATTAGTTTCATAAAAAATCTTTTAAAATTTATTTTAAATGATATGAGCTGTTTTTTTTGTTGCCAAAGCAGAACAAGGAGCCCATCATAAGGTTTTATTTTATTATCTCACTGCTGGGTTTTGAGCCTGAATGGCACGTCGTAGGTATTTATAAGCAGGTGTGTTTACTGCTTCGCCGTCGATGTGATAGGCTCCAAATCCGCCTTTCATATAGCCGTTTATTGGTTGCCAACGAGCAAAACCTTCTAATGAACGATAAGGAGTTGAGCGTCCATCACGTGTAGAAAAAGGATAGCCACCATTTAAACAATCGATGGCACTCTCTAAGTTTTCGGTCATTATATAACGATTTGTGATTTCTTCTTCAGTCATAACCGATTTAAATTTGTTTATACCTGTTTGTAAACGGCCATCCAAATTGCCCTCTTTAGCAAAGTAGGCTTGTATCACATAATAGCTGATATAAGGTGCTGTTTCTGCGTTTAAGGTTTGTGGTTCGCCATCTACAAGGAGCAATTTCTCGGGATGTGGTGACTTGGGTCCTATGCTTTTAGCCAGCTCGGTGATGAAGATATGCATCAAATCGTTATTACTTGCCAGCTTTCCTCCATAGCCATAGTTTGGTTCGAAGTCGATATCAAATCCATCATAGTTATATTTGTTGAGCGTGTCTACAATGGCATTGGCATATTTTCGAACGGCCTCTTCTTGCTTTTTGGTGTCGCCATCTTCCCAACCCCAGAACTTATTTCGAGTGGTTTCGTCGATATCGTGTTCCTTTGGCGTTGCATGTTGTCCCACATACGATGTAAAGCTACAGAATAGAACCTTTGTTCCCTTTACTTTTTGAACGAACTCGAGATCTTTTTTTTGTCCTTCTGATAAGTTAGTGGAGTTGTCCCAGAGCGAAACAACATCGATAGAATCGGGAAGACCTGCCAACATATTGGTTGTAGAAGCGCCTGGATTGCTCCAACCTCCAAACCAACCGAACGATATAGAGTGCTTGGTTGCCTTCCATTCTCTTAGTGCTTGGTAGTAGGTTTCTTTCTTTGCAATCTCTGTATTAGAATATTTTGTCATTTGAACTGCCTCTGCATCAGTCCAATCACTACACGCAAACGCCACTATAGAGCAGCCAAACAATGATAGTGCTTTAAAAATATTATGCATAATATATAATGTTATTCGTTTATAAATAGGAATGATTAGATAAAACTACCAACATTTTGGTTGTTTTTAATAATACCAATGTTTAGTTTTTTTTAGCCCAAGGCAAGTCTGTAGCCTCGTTATCTTCACCATTCAACAATTTTATTGCATTTTGATAGTTTTGCTTATTCAAGTCTTTTTCTGTGTCAGGATAGTGCAAACGGCGCATTCCTCGCATCGTATTTGTTATCACTTGAGAATTTAAATTGTTGATCGAAGGAGCCAATTCAGGGAATCCTGTGCGTCGATATTCAGCCCATGCTTCGAGTCCCATGGGGTACATTGCAATCCATTTTTGTGTGATAATGCGTTCTAAGTTTTGATTGTTACCATCAGCATCCCATTGAATTTTAACCTTTGTGTTGCGTTGATAGTTATATTTTGATCCACGAGGGTCGTTCGAATGTCCGTCGGGTGTTGCCGTGTTGTTATTGATATAGGCTTGTGTTGCATTGGCATCTACGCCATGTTGTTCCATAGAAAGTTTTATTCCTTCTTTATAAAACGCCTCAGCAGTTCCACCAACGTTCCACCCTTTCAATGCGCATTCTGCTTTTAAGAAGGCCACTTCGGCAGCAACACAAATGGGAAGGGGTGATGTTGTTTGAAATTTTGGCAACGAATAGTTTGCTACATCTTGCTTTTGGAAAGCGGCTTCGCCAGTGCGCATGCCAATATAACGAGTGTGATCGAATGCCGATGTGGTGAAATAAGCATCACGACGGGGGTCGTTATAGCCATTCATATAATCGACAATAGACGAACTTGCACGAAGATCTCCCCAGCCTGTTGAGGCCAATTGATATGGGTTTCCTTGCACTCCAGGCGACATTAAAGCATTATATTGGTTAGCATCTATCAATCCAGCAGGGCTCATACATATTTGTTCTGCAGCTGTTTTGTCGCCAATTCTCACTGCTGCACGCAGTGCAATAGAGTTGGCTAAGCGTGCCCATTTGCTGTAATCACCTTCGTAAAGCAAATCGTTTGCCGCCAAAGGACGTGATGAAGGATATTGTTTGCTATATTGATATAATGTGTTAGCTGCCGATGTTAGGTCGGAAATGATGTGTGCATAAACATCTTCTACCGACTCATAAGCAGTGTTGAATTTGCCATTTGCAATACTACTATATGGTATTGGGCCATAACAATCGCACACTCTCATAAGCACAGCAGCCTTTAATAGAGTTGCCATAGCCCAGAAATGTCCCGATTTGTTAGTGGCTTCTTCTATGCTATAAAGGTTCACAAGTCCTTTAAAGGGAGTGTTAAACGGAATAGCATTCCATCCTTCCGAAGGATTAAAGGTATCGAAGTTTTGTCCACCCCATCGGTTCGAGCAGGTCATATAACCGCCTAATGCACCCACCATTTGGTCTATCATCTGCGAATTGTTTTGCTGAACAAACATCAAAGGCTCCATCATTGCAGGAAGAAGCACAGAAGGTACACCTTTATACACTGCATATTTGTTCGTGTTATACTCTTCAAAGTTGTCTGTGCACGCACTAACGCCAAGTGTAAAGAGAAAGAGTGCTATTATTTTACTTATATTTTTCATAAGAATCTTTGTTGTTTTAGAATTGAACTTTAACATTAAAACCAATGTTTCGAGTAGAAGGTTGCATAAAATAGTCTACCCCTTGATAGAAGTTACTACTTGTTGAAGCTGACAATTCGGGATCGAATGGAGCTTTACAATATATCATCCAAAGGTTTCGTGCAAGTAGTCCTACAGATAAATTCAACTTATTATGGAACCATTTCTTAGGAAAATCATAGCTCAAACTCAATTCTTGAAGGCGAACATTGGTGGCACTATATAAGTAATAAGTACCGTAACCTCCTTCTGCTGTAGATATTGTTTGATAGTATTTCTTAGCATCAATCTTTCCATAATTAATAGGAACACCGCCATTGTTGCGTGCATCTGCAGAGGCTTGCGATCCTCCATAATAGTCTAAAATGCCCTGTGTTGCCGAGTAAACCAATCCACCAACACGTGCAGAAACAACAAAACCAAGTGTAAGTCCTTGATAAGAAATAGAGTTGTTCCAGCCCATATTGTAGTTAGGAGCTAATCTTCCAGCCTTTCTCAAGCCTGTTTCTTGCATACTTAAATTGCCCGAAGAAGGATCGATAGCAATGTTTCCATTAGGATCTCTCTTCAATTCGTGCTTGATATAGATATCGCTCATGGTGCCACCTTCACGTAGAATAACTTGTGGAGCAACAGAGCTTGCACCCAAATAGGCTTTTTGAATTTCAGGAATACCCTCGCTATTGACGCTTGCTTTTGATAATTCTTTAATTCTATTTTGGTTTAATGTGTAGGTGAGAGTCGATGCAACGCCAATTTTTCCGAATGTGTTACGATAGCCCAACGTTAGCTCTATACCTTGGTTTTGTACGTTTCCGCTTTGCACAATTTGTTCAGAATACAACGAAGATGTACTTGTTTTGCCATAAATTGTTTGGTTATAGGTGTTCGAGCGATATAGGGTTACATCTAAATTGATGGTGTTATTTAAAAATTTAGAGTTCAATCCAAGTTCCCACGAGCGTGTGTTCTCGGGTTTCATGTGTTCTAATGGAGCGATATTCGACTTCTCCCACAAATGGGTTTGGTTATTGAAATGATAGCTTGGATTAGACAAGAAACGATCAAAAGCCGAAGCAACATCAGAATAAGAGGCACGCATTTTTACAAAAGTAATCCACTTAGGAAGCTTAACCATGTTAGAAATTACAGCCGAAACGCCCACTGAAGGATAGAAGAACGACGGCTGATCAGAATAAGCTAACTGCGAAGCCCAGTCGTTTCTGCCTGTAACTGTTAAGTAAAGCATATCTTTATAGCCCAGTTCCACCGATCCAAATATCGATTGAGTTTGGTCGTGCCAGCCCTCTTGAATGGTTTTATACTTATTCGAATAGTTAATGTTGTTCATCGCAAAGAAGTTTGGTAGCAACAAATTACCTGTTCCTCCTGCTGACTCAAACATTTGATCTTTAATCGAAGTACCAATGTTCGCCGTGAGATTATAATCCTCTCCAAAACGTTTGTTGATGTTAACCATCACATCACCATATATTGTTCGGTCGTGTTGTGTTTGGTCTCCGTAGCCTCCATTCGCATCCGAAATGGTTAAAAGAGTCGAAGCATAATTCTTATTTAACAAACGATATTCTGAGTTATCCACTCTAACACGTCCAACAACATTTAGCCAATCGAGCACATTCCATTTTAAAGAAGCATTCAACATATAGCGATGTTTGTCTGTAGTGCGTGTCATTCGCTTTTGAACCCAATAAGGATTTTGCAACGAGTGCACCCCTTCTCCATAGGGCCAATATTGTGTCATATAGCCCAAAATAGGGTCCCAACGCTCGAAATTGCGAACTTCATCGAAGTTATCTCCTCGTGGAAATAAATACAAAGCAGGCAAAGGGTTGTTGTATTTACCCTGCGAAACCATGTTGGCATCTTTCTGAACGATATAGTTTGCACCAAAATCTAACAATAATTTATCGTTAAGAAACGATGTTGTGTTGCGTGCTGTGAAATTATAACGTGAATAAGTGTTTTCTAAAACAATGCCTTTTGCGTTTGTAGTAGAAACCGATATATAGGTTTGATTTTTGCTATTGCCAGTTGATAGCGACACCGAATTAATGATGTTAGAGCCTGTGTTGAAAAATTTAGCAATGTCGAAATTGCCGTTTTGTTGGCTTCCCCAGCTCATTAAACCCGAGCTTGTGCCATAGCTGTTTTGAGTTTTTGGCAAGAAGGTAGCATGCGAAAACGTGCTACTATTGCTCACCGTAACCGTTGTTTTGTCTTTACTTCCACGCTTGGTGTTAATAATCACAACACCATTGGCAGCGTCGCTACCATATAAAGCCGCAGCCGATGGACCTGTTAACATGTTTACACTCTCAATATCTTCGGGGTTTATGTCGGCCGAACTCTCCGAACCCATCGGTGTTGAGTAGGTTCCTTCGCCTCCACCAAAAGAGTGATTATACATCGGAACACCATCTATTACATACAAAACGTTGTTGCTTTTTTCGATAGACTTTGTGCCACGCATCACCACACGCACAGCACTTCCGGCTCCACCTGCACCTGTATTGATTTGAACACCAGCCACCTTGCCCACTAGCGAGTTAACAAAGTTGGCGTCTTTGTTGCGTGTAAGCTCTTCGGCCGACACCTTTTGCACGTTATAGCTCAATGCTTTTTCTGCACGTTTAATACCCAATGCCGTCACCACCACTTGGTCTATTGTTAGTGCATTGCTTTTTAAAACAATGTTTAAACTGCCACTTCCTGCGTGTTTCACCTCTTGAGTTACCATACCAATGTAGCTCACTAAAAGGGTTGCACCTTTAGGAATGGTTAACGAGAACTTGCCATCTGCATCTGTTATGGCACCATTGGTAGCAGCTTTTGCGCCTTTTATGCGAATGGTTGCACCAATAACAGGCTCGCCTGCTTCGTCTACAACTCTTCCTGTTACCTTAACATCACTGTTAGACTGTTGTGCTTCTCGGTTCTCTAAAGCTGTTACATTTGGGCTAAGATCCATTGAACTTCTACCTAAAAGATGAGTAGAGTTGGCAGGTGTACTTGCAAATGCTTCTAAACAGCAGCAAGATAGAAAAACACTTACTGGGAAAATTTTTCCTGTTTTCATTTATTTATAGATTTATTAATGCTCTGTTCGAACATAAGACCTCGATAAAAGATATCGAGAGGGCTTTGTTTTATTGTATAGCTATTGATTGTTTAGCCGTTTAGGTTTATCAATGCAAATATATATAATGATTTATAAAGGTTTATTTTTTATACATATATTTAATATTAATAAATAAAACTAAACACAAGTTTAAAGAGAAAGGAATATATATAGGTGTGTTATGGCATCCAATGAAGCCTATTGAAAGCTATTGTTTGACCCTTTTCCTGATCTTTTAAATAAAGCTTTTCCACAAAAGAGCATCATTAAGTTGGATTATTTAGCACACAACCCACCAACAAAAGAGGCGGGCGTGTTGAGGTAAAGACGAGCACTTCGTTTGCAATTAACCGAGTGTGAAGAGCAGTTTACCTGCTTTTTTATCTTCAGAATGAAACTCGAAACCTTCAAAATCGAAGTCTTTTAATTGGTCGATATGCTTGCATTCGTTCTCAATGATGTATCTAGTCATCGTTCCTCGGCACATCTTTGCATACACAACAATGCTTTTTAGCTTTCCGTCTTTGTGCACCATAAAATCAGGTTGAATAACTTTTATCTCCTTAGTAACCCTCTTCCAGTCGAACAAACGTTTCATTTCGGCACTGGCAAGATACACAAGTATGCTGTCGTCTTGCTTCACAGAGTCGATTAAACAATCGGTAAGCAGAGGTTTCCAAAAGTCGAACATCGACATATTGTTATTGGGTAGCACCACATTTCCCTCGAGTCGGTAGTTCTGAATGCCGTCGCATGGGCGCAAAAGACCATATAAAAACGAGGTGATCCACAGGTGTTTTTGAGCGAAATTCATCTGTTTTTTAGAAAACGACTGCGCATTTAAATATTTATATGCAATGCCCGAATAAGCCAAAACCGCTGGGAGCGTGGTTTGAGGGAGCATGAAATTGTTGTAGCGCATTTTGTTGATTGCACCCAGTTGAGCGTTGATTTTGAGCATACTCGACAGCTCTTCTGCCGAATAAGCAGCCATTTCACGAGCATTATCAATGGCTTGTTGAAGAAAGAGGGGTTCAGTTTGTTGAATTTTTGCGCACTCGGTTTGGGCAATCATGTCTTTAGCACACGACAAAAGTATTTGCATATAAAAGAGGTTTATTTTTGTATTATTAGGAACAAAGATAGTATTTTTCTGTTAAAACGAGAGCGTTCTGAAAATTTAATAGTACTTTTGCGTTTCTAATATCAATGCTATTGAGTGCCAATGTCACTGATATTGCACGCTAAAAGCATCAACATTGCAGTGTAAAAGCATTGCTTTCTTCACTCACTTAAGAAACTTATTATGAATCAAATCATTCAACATTTCACCGACAACGATGCCTATACCTTCAGTTGTCAGTATTATGTACTTCAAAAATACCCTCGTGCTGAAGTAGAATATACTTTCTTCGACAGAAATAAAACTGTGTATCCAAAAGGTTTCGACCAACTGGTTCAAGAGCAAATAGCCTTGATGCCCAACGTGGTTATTACCGAAGAAGAAATACATTTTATGGAAGAAAAGATGTATTATCTGCCTAAGTGGTTCTTTACTTTCTTGCGAGGCTATCGCTTTAACCCTAGTGAAGTGAGTGTAAGTCAAGACGAAGAAGGACATCTTGCTATCTCTATTAGAGGCAAGTGGTATTCTACCATTATGTGGGAGATGCCCATCTTAACCATTATTTCAGAATTGATGCACACCCTTTTGGGCGATATTGAACGCTATGATGCCCAAAGAGAAGAGCAAAGAGCACGAGAAAAGGCGATAGAAATTTTGTCGAATGGCTTGGTATTGAGCGATATGGGCACCCGAAGACGCTTGTCGTTTGCACATCACGACATGGTGGTTCGTGTGTTGAAAGAGGTGTATCAAGAGAAAGGAACGACCGACTCGGAGGGCTTTCACGCATGGAGTGGCAAACTGGTGGGCACAAGTAATGTCTACTTTGCTATGAAACATCAACTCACCCCCATTGGAACAATGAGTCATCAAATTATCGAATTTGAAGAAAATGTGAGCGGAGTGTTCGAATGTAACTTTAATGTAATGCGCAAATTTAGCGACGTTTACGACGGAGACAACGGCATTTATCTCTACGATTGCTTTGGCGATAAGGTGTTCTTTAACAACCTTTCGAAGCGTATGGCAATGATGTTCACGGGCTTACGTGTAGATAGTGGTGTGGAAGAAGATCAAGTTGAAAAGATTATCTCAAAATATAAGCAACTAGGAATCAATCCTCAAACCAAACAAGTGGTGTTTAGTAACGGGTTGAACATTAAACGAGCAATTGAAATTCACAAGTATGTCGACGGCAGAATGCAAGACAGCTATGGTATAGGAACATTCTTAACCTGCGATGTAGAGAATGCTAATGCGATGAATATTGTGGTGAAATTAACCCAATGTCGCATCACAGAGAATCGTGAATGGCACGACTGTGTGAAGCTTTCGAACGACAAAGGCAAGACACTTGGTAACCCCGAGAAATGCGCTTACTTGCTTAAAATGATTAAATAAGATAGTAACACAACAACAATAAAACCAAATTTGTTATAGCATCGCACGATCTTTGAAACACAAGAAAGTGCGATTTTTTTATTCAACACAACTAAATGAAAACCAAAGAGAACAGCAACTTATAGCCCACAACAACGTCTCGGAGTGATAAAAAACAAAAAACAATGGTTCTTTCTCTTTGAAAACTCTCCTTTTTACGCTAACTTTGTAGGCAAAAGAAAATAATAAATAAGAATTAGATGTCATTAAAATGCGGTATAGTTGGACTTCCAAACGTAGGTAAGTCAACTCTTTTTAACTGTTTATCGAGCGCAAAAGCGCAAGCAGCAAACTTCCCTTTCTGCACAATTGAACCCAATGTAGGTGTTATTACCGTTCCAGATGAACGACTAACAAAGCTTGCAGAGATTGTCCATCCAGGCAGAATAGTTCCTGCAACATGCGAAATTGTAGACATTGCAGGACTTGTTAAGGGTGCATCTAAAGGCGAAGGACTTGGTAATAAGTTCTTAGGTAACATCAGAGAGACAGATGCAATTATCCATGTTCTTCGTTGTTTTGAAGACGAAAACATTACACACGTAGACGAAACCATTGATCCTGTGCGTGATAAAGAGATTATTGATACCGAACTTCAATTGAAAGATCTCGAAACGGTCGACAATCGTTTGGCTAAAGAACAAAAGATTGCAGCCGCAGGAAATAAAGATGCTAAGGTGATGGTTACTGTTTTGCAAGCTTATAAAGAGGTTCTTGAAAAGGGACTCAATGCAAGAACGGTGCAATTCGAAAGCAAAGAAGAGATACAAGCAGCACACGACTTATTTCTTCTCACTTCTAAACCTGTGCTATACGTTTGTAACGTAGACGAAACAGCAGCGAAAGAGGGTAATGAGTTCACTCAAAAAATAGCAGAAATAGCAACTACTGAAGGTGCAGAGGTATTGGTTATCGCTGCTAAAACCGAAGAGGATATCGCCTCATTAGATAGTTATGAAGACAAACAAATGTTCCTTGAAGAGCTTGGTTTGACTGAATCGGGAGTGAATAGATTGATTAAAAAGGCTTATTCGCTATTGAATTTGGAAACATTTATCACTGCTGGAGAGATGGAAGTGAAGGCTTGGACTTACCAAAAGGGCTGGAAAGCTCCTCAATGTGCAGGCGTTATCCATACCGATTTCGAGAAAGGTTTCATCCGTGCAGAGGTCATTAAGTATGCAGATTACATTCAATACGGCTCTGAAGCAGCTGTGCGTGAGGCAGGAAAGCTAGGTATTGAAGGCAAAGAATATGTGGTGCAAGATGGCGATATTATGCACTTTAGATTTAACGTGTAACGCAACTAACTTATAAGCATAGCGTCTTTTACAGTCCAAAGCGACATGTTGAGAGGCTATGCTCTTTTTATTTATATATCAACGGGTGCAAAACAAAATGCCCTTTAATATCAAATTATTATGCTAAACACTATCCTTTACATTGTTTGGAACCCCAACATAGAGTTGTTTAGAATTGGTTCTTTAGCCATTAGATGGTACTCTTTGTGCTGGCTTCTTGGTCTTTTATTCGCTTATCTCATCGTAAAAAAGCTCTATGACGACCAAAAAATCAAGGAAGAATACTTCGATCCGCTCTTTCTTTATTGCTTCTTTGGCATCTTGTTGGGCGCACGTTTAGGTCATTGTCTATTTTATCAGCCCGATTATTTCTTGAGTTCGTTTCAGCATGTCGTTGAGATTTTAGTGCCAATAAAGTTCTTACCTGGTGGAGGTATGCACTTTACGGGTTACGAAGGCTTAGCGTCTCATGGCGGAACGCTGGGTTTAATGATTGCACTCTACTTGTATTACAAACGCACTCACGTTAATCTTTGGCGTGTACTCGATAACATTGCCATCGCAACACCAGTGACAGCGTGTTTCATTCGCTTAGGTAATTTGATGAATTCAGAAATTATTGGTAACGTAACCGATGTACCTTGGGCGTTTATCTTTGAGCGTGTTGACATGCAACCACGTCACCCTGGTCAGCTATATGAGGCGATTGCTTATGCTATCTTCTTTTTCGTTGGCTGGTATTTCTATAAGAATAAGCCTCAAAAAGTGGGTTCGGGCTTCTTCTTTGGCTTGTGTTTAACCCTCATTTTCACCTTCCGTTTCTTTATAGAATACACCAAAGAGGTGCAGGTGAGCTTTGAGTCGGGAATGCTTTTCAATATGGGTCAGTTGCTAAGTGTGCCCTTTATCATCATCGGAGTGGCATGTATGGTGGGCGGAAAGTGGCTCAAAAAGTTAGGAGCAGAATCGTAATACGAACGCATTGAATAACGATATACAATTAAAGCGGAGATAGTTATCCCTGTTTCAATATAGCTCTTAGCTTAAGACTAGGCTCTTTGTCTTGCTCAATTATATCTCTTTATCAAGAAACTTGCGACAAAAGTTAATCATATCAAACATTTATAGACCTAAGAAAAAATGGGAAATAAAGAATATTATCACGAGCTTACATTATTAAAAGGAATTGCAATTCTCTTAGTTGTAATGGGACATTCGCTTCCATCTTGTATAGATCAGAGTCTTTGTTACAATTCCTTTGCTTGCTATATCATACGTGCTCCTCAGATGGCAATGTTCTTTGTTGCAAGTGGTTTCTTGTTTTCGGAGTCTATAAGTTGGAAGAATTTCTTAAATAAGAAGCTAAATAGGCTTCTTATTCCTTATGTTGCATATTGGGCTATTGTTGTACTTATACATGTATTCCTGTCGAGTTACACCTTTTCAGGAACTTATTCGTTGAAGGAATCTGTTATATCTTTATTCACAGGTGGTACATATTGGTTTCTATATGTTTTGCTGTTAATAATGATAGTGGTTAGATTCTTTCAGTTTAAGTATGGTTATTTCATGCTTTCTGCAATATGTATTTGTGTAAGTTTTATCTTTCTTGACTTACCAATGTCGGCAAATCGGTTCTTTAATTATACCCCATTTTTTATTGGAGGCATATATATTCGTAGGCATTATTCTGATATAAAGCCGTTTATATGTAGATATCAAATGCTGTTTACAATAGGATTTTGTTTGTTATTTATTGTAACTTATTTTATTATTCCTGAGAGTTTGTTCATAGGAAAGCTGTTTGGAACAGTGATGTTTGCTTTTGTTTGCTTGTATATCAATGAAAAAAGCAAATGTGGTAGAATGCTTTCCTATTTTGGGAAGTACTCACTTCAGTACTATATCAATCATTTATTGATAGGAACTATAGCAATAAAGATCGCATCACTATTTGTTTTTGGCTCACCATTATCATGTTATGTACAATGGGTAATGGTTTTTTCATTAATGATTGCATTCTCATTTCTTGGTCTTGAGATTCAAAAGCGTTTAAAATTCTTGAGATTTATTTCTGGATTATAGAGTCTTCTTTATCTTCGATGAGGGCAATATTGTAGTGTTGTTCAATGGCTTTCAGAAAAAAAAGCAGAAGACTCCAAAGGGAGAAATAGATAAAGCTTTACGAATAAAGAATGAATATTATGCAGAAAAACAAAACAATAGTCAGAGATTTTGACCAATATTTAGATGAGGAATATGGTGCAATAGGTACAGAAGAGCGTACTAAATTCGAAGAAGAAGCCAAGGCTTTTTATGCAGCACAAATACTTTTGCAAGCACGTAAGGACGCTAAAGTAACACAAAGTGAGCTTGCTCAGCGTGTAGGAACAACAAAGTCTTATATCTCTAAGATTGAAAATGGAGTGATAGAGCCAAGTGTTGGCTTGTTCTTTCGCTTGATTAATGCTCTTGGTTTGCGCATAGATATTACTCAGTCAATGGGAGTTTAAGATTTAAAATAAATAGGGGAGCAATTTTGTTCCCCTATTTTTATGATCTATATTACAAAAGAATCTCTACCACTTCCTCAAACATTTGGGGAGAGTGATAGAGATTTTTATTGATTTATACTTTTCTTTCTTTGCTTTTATTCCGTCCTATTTCTTTTGCGAAGGCATTTTATTGAAGCGCAACATCAAGTCGGAGATGTGCCAAGCACGTTTTAGTCGACTGATTTCTTGTGCCGAAACGCCCTTGGTGTTGCCCACTACTTCGCCGTTAGGACTTATTGCAAGGGGTGCTTTTCGTGAGTCGAATATCGTTTGTCCCATTCCTTTCCAAGCGTAGTTGTTCACTTGAAGCAGGCTTAAAATGGTGGGATACATATCTATTTGACCCATCACCTCGTTATAACGTATTCCCTTTGGCGAGTTAAGAACGATGAAAGGGGTGAACTGCTGTGGCGAAACAACGCCCTTACCAGCGGAAGATTGACATAGAGAAGCACGATCGGCAGCAAGTCCTTCGTGGTCTCCTGTAATCACAACAAGCGTATTTTCGTAGTCGGGTCTACTCTTTAAGTAGTCTACAATAATTCCAATAGCCTTGTCTGTGTAGTTCGCCATGATCATATAGTCACGCATTCTTTCAGGATAATCGCCCTTTAGTTGAATTTGTTGGAGTGCTTCAGGTAGTTTAAAAGGATTGTGACCCGAGTAGGTTACGAATTGAAGATAGTTGTTGTTGGGGTTCATTCGAATCACGTTTTGTTTGATTTTCTCTACCGATTGTTTCATAAACGAAACGTCACCCAGCTTCTTTCTCGAGCCCACTTTCTCGTCTAACACCCAGCTATCTTTACTCAATATTGTGCCAATACCAAAGGCTTTAGCCACCATTCCTTGGTTCCAAGTCACCTCTTTGTCGACAGTTAAGAGCGTAGCGTTGCGTTCGTTGCCCTCAGTAACCGCCTTGGTAAGGGTATAAAAGTTGTTGTTGGGGTAGAGAACAGCATAGCAACCATTGGCAATGGGCAACATACCAGCGTTTAAAAGCAATTGGCAGTCGATGCTTCTTCCGCCCTTTACCTGTGTAAGAACATGGGGAGCGTAGAGCGTGGTAGAATCTTTTAAAAGTTGATTGATGTGCGGTGTGAGTTCTTTTCCCTCCACTTTGCGCTCCAAAACCCAGCTTTCGAGCGACTCGCACAAGATAACCACCACGTTGGTGCGTTGCCTTAGGCAGTCGGTTTGAGGCAAAAAGTCGGGCTGTTGAGCAAACCAATCGTCAATTTCCTTTTGCATTTCAGGTGTAAACTGCTCCTTACTTTGAAGTGCTTCGTTCAACAAACAACCGCTAATGGTGTACATAGGCACCGTGCAGGTGTAGTGGTTGGCGTCTTGCAAATTGTTGAAAGCCTTTGTTAAACCGCCCTTTGTAACGACAAATAGCATTGAGATGCAAGCGAAAAACAAGGTCCATGCGCCATAAACACGATTGAAACGTTCTTTTTTGTACTTTTCTTTTCCTCGTGAAGTCCTGAAAATAATTGCCCCGATGGTTGTTAGTGGAAAGAGAATATCTATCCATCGCATCGAATCTACAACGCTCGGCATAAAGTCCGACAGGTTTCCTGCCAGAGCATAGCTATCTAAAGGAATGATAGAGTTATAGGTTCGGCTATACATCAAGTTACAAACAAGGGCAGCATCGATGAGCAAGAGTACCAAAAGTTGTATTCGATTACTTCGTGCAAGGATGTAGGGACCCACCAAAATGAAAGTTAACAAAATGGTGTTGATATAGGTTTCGGGATAAGAAAAAGCCGTGAAAGTGGTTTGATAGCACCATATAATGTTGAAAAGCATTATTTTAATGAAGGTAACGGCAGCGTAGAAGCAGGCTGTTGACGTCCACATGGTGGCAGGAAAAAGACGCTTGAGTAATTGTTTCATCTCTAAATTGATTTAATCTTATCGTTTTTCTTTCGAGCAGTTGAGTTGCTTTGAAATTCGTTTTACTTTACTCATGCAAAAATAGAAAAATAGAATGAAACGGCAAAAAATATGCTTTCTTTTAATGCTTGTTGCACTGCTTTGTGATGTTGGCTCACTGCTTTGAGTATAGGCTCTTTGAGGTAGACAGGAAAAAGCGTTGCTATTGGCAACTAAAAGGATTGCTATTGGGGTGTAATGTCGGTGCTTTTAAGGGGCGAAAGCATTGCTTTTGTTGAATGCTGGTTGTTGAATTGCTTTCTTGGTGCTTTTCTTTTGCCGTGAAAGGCTTTCTATTTGTTCAACCTACTACTACCCTCTTTTGGTGTTTTGAGGCGTTAGAGGGAAAGAATAGTAGAAAAAATGATATTGATAGTGGGCAATGTATCTTTCAATTGCATGTTGCTTCTCCCCCACTTCATTCGTCTATAAAATAAAAAAGGACATCAACTGACATCCTTTTTTATTTTTTTCTACTCCTTACCTGCAAACGCAGCTTCTTCAGCAGCAGCAATAATTTCTTCTTGTGTGGGTTCTTTTGGGTTGGCAGTGATATCCGATAAATCGAATTCTTCTATCTCTTTCATCTCCACAACCTCTTCTTTTGGTTTTCCATTTGTAGTAATTACTGTTGATTCTAAAGGCTCGTCTTGAGCAGGTTGAGTGTTGTTTTCGTTGTTTTCTGTGGTTTGCTCTTGGGCAGTTTCTTGGTTTTGCTCGGCTTCTAGTCGTTTTTTCTTAGCTTCAAAAAGTGCGGTTGAGAATCGAGTATTCTTTTTAATACATTCCAAAGTCTCTTCCGATGCGAGCTGTTGGCTCTCCTTCTTACTAAAGCCCGATGCCGAATTACACTTTATTCCTTCGATCACCACGCAGTATTTGAATACAGGGTTGCCCTCTTCGTCTTTCTTTTGTTCTAATAAGTTGAATGCAATGTTCATCTTATTCTTTTGCGCCCATTCGATAAGTCGGCTCTTAAAGTTCACTTCTTTGTATGCCACCGTGTCGATGTTCACCATCTTTTTTAAGATTTTCTCTTGCATAAAGCGCATGCAAAGATTGTAGCCTCTGTCTAAATAAAGCGCACCAATGAGTGCTTCGAAAGCATTTCCAGCCATGTAACTGTTGTGAGAAAAGTTGCGACCGCTAGAATAAATGAGTCGAGAAAGACCAATTTCTTGGGCTATTTTGTTGAGTGTTTCTCTTTGAACAAGTTTACTTCTGGTGTTAGTTAGAAAGCCTTCACGCTTTCCAGGGAAGTGTTTATACACGATATCTCCGACTATTGCATCGAGAATGGCATCGCCTAAGAATTCTAATCGCTCGTTGTTAACAGGCTTTCCCTTTTTATTTTTAAAGTGAATACTTTTGTGGCTCAACGCCATTTGGTATAATTCAATGTTGCGAGGATAGAATCCTAGGATAGTATATAACGACAAATAAAGCTCCTTTTCCTTGCGGAATGGGAGCTTTATTTTATCTATGAAATTACTATTCAGCATATTTCTTGAACACTACACATGCGTTATGGCCACCGAAACCAAATGTGTTGCTAAGCGCAGCACGCACTTCTCGCTTCTGAGCCTTGTTGAATGTGAAATTCATTTTGTAGTCTATGTTAGGATCTTCATCACCCTCTTCGTGGTTGATAGTTGGAGGAACGATGTCGTTTTGCACTGAAAGAATGCACGCCATAGCCTCTACTGCACCAGCAGCACCAAGTAAGTGACCAGTCATTGACTTAGTAGAACTGATGTTAAGTTTATATGCATGGTCGCCAAAGAGTTCCTTAATAGCTTTCGCTTCAGATATATCTCCAACAGGAGTAGATGTACCATGTACGTTGATATAGTCGATATCTTCTGGCTTCATTTGTGCATCTTCAAGCGCATTGCTCATTACAAGCTTTGCACCTAAGCCCTCTGGGTGACTTGCAGTGATGTGGTGTGCATCGGCACTTGCGCCTTCTCCCACCATTTCTGCATAGATCTTAGCTCCACGAGCCTTTGCATGTTCTAGCTCTTCTAGCACAATACATGCTGCACCTTCACCCATAACGAATCCATCTCTACTTGCACTGAAGGGGCGAGAAGCGTGTTCTGGGTCGTCATTACGAGTAGATAGTGCGTGAAGAGCGTTGAAACCGCCTACTCCACATTCGCATATTGCAGCCTCTGCACCACCACTTACCATTACATCGGCTTTGCCTAAGCGGATAAGGTTGAATGCATCTGCGAGTGCATTGGTTGATGATGCACATGCAGAAGTGGTTGCATAGTTAGGTCCATGAAAGCCATATAGCATCGAAATTTGTCCTGATGCGATATCAGCGATCATTTTTGGAATGAAGAAAGGATTGAATTTAGGTCCTTCTTCTTTGCGAGTAGCATAGCTGGTAACCTCGTCTTCGAAAGTTTTAATACCGCCAATACCCACACCATACACTACACCTATGCGGTTAAGGTTTTCTTTTTCTAAATCAAAACCAGCGTCTTTAACTCCTTGCATTGCACTAATGATAGCCAATTGAGTGTATCTATCGAGCTTACGAGCTTCTTTGCGATCGATATACTCATTGATATTGAGGTCTTTAACCTCGCATGCAAACGTGGTTTTGAATTTTTCTGTGTTGAAAGCTGTTATAGAAGCAGCTCCACTTTTACCGTTAATTAGGTTGTTCCAGGTTTCTTCTGGAGTATTTCCAACGGGTGTTACAGCACCAAGTCCTGTAACAACAACTCTTTTAAGTTCCATTTTATTATTGAATTTAAGTGGAGACCAAAAGTAATATAGAAGATTTAAAAAGCGAATTGGCTAACTTGCGCTGTTTATATACAAATAAGAGATAGATAATGAACAAGGAGAGATGATGCAAATAAATTATTACCCTAGGGCAACTCGCTTCATCTTTCTTTGCTCAAGTCTATCTCTTATAGCTCAATTCTCAACTTTTTATAATTATTTTGAGTTTTCTTCTATGTAAGCGATTGCGTCTCCTACAGTTGAAATCTTTTCTGCTTTATCGTCTGGAATAGAGATACTGAATTCCTTTTCGAATTCCATGATAAGCTCAACAGTGTCAAGTGAATCTGCACCAAGGTCGTTAGTGAAGCTTGCTTCTGGCTTTACTTCTGTTTCATCTACACCAAGTTTATCAACGATAATAGCTCTTACTTTTTCTTCAATTGCTGACATAATTGTTTGTTTTTTAAATGTTTGTAATTTAATTTCTAAGTGAAAATCGCATGCAAAGAAACGACTTTTTATTTAATTCAGCAAATATTTTTCTCAAAAAACGACCTTTTTTGCACATAAGGGGGTTGTTTGTGCATTGTTTTTGAGTCTTTTTCGGATAAAAATGACCCTTTTATTGCTTTTCATCTCATGCTCTTTGGGTCTATTTTTTGAAAAAAGCTCATTGATACCCTCTTTTTGCTTCTCAAAAGTCGTCTGTTTTTCCCTTATACCTTATTATATATAAGAGCGATGGTACAAAAAATGATCGAAAAAATGAGATGCGAGAGTGAAAGAAGCACGCCAAGAGGTGGATATAAAAGCAATGTTTTTTGAGGATAAAAGCAGGCATATTGCTACTTAAAAGCGTTGCTATTGAAAGCTAAAAGCAATGCTATTGCAAAGCAGGTGGATTGGCTTGCTTTGAAAAGTGTTCTGACCTTTCAAAATGAGTGGAATGAGCAGGGAGCGAAAGTGGAGTGAGAAAGGCGAAGGAAGGAAAGGAAAAAGGAAACTAAGTGAAAGGAACAAACAGCAGAACTCTACCGACAATGTTGAAATTTTGAACTGAAAAGATGATGAGTTGAGTATAGAATGAAGACCAATTGGGCAGTGAAGACGGGCAAGTGGAATGCAGAAGAAGCATGATGAGGCTCACTTGGCGAAACAAAAGGCGGTAAACGGGCAACTAATCGAGTGGAAAACTGATGTAATGTCGCTTGCCATAGTTCTTCCAAAACTTGTTTCTGTGCATCACAACAAGACGCTCGCACTCGTCAACATCAAAGTTTCTGGCTTTGGCATAGGCTCTTGCCATGGTTCTAAACATCTCGGTAATTCCCCAAAGACGTGCGAAATTGGCACAGCCTTCGTTGATATCTATCTGCTTAAACTCCATTCGGTTGATGTCGATAACAGCAAAGTGATATCCCTTTTCGTCTTTTTCCCAAAGAATATTACCAGGCGAAAAGTCTTTGTGTAACACCCCGTTGTTGTGCATGTGCGCCGTGAAATTTGCTAAAGCCTCTACCCTTTCAAATGCTTCGGCATCTCGTTTGCCTCCCATATCGTATAAATCGTTGGTATAAGAACATTTGATGTAGGCATAATAAGAGTGTTGCAAGAGGTGAAAGCTGTTGCGCTCTTCGATATAAGCCACGCTTTGTGGGGTTTCTATTTGCTTTTCTTTGAGAATATAAGGAAACTGAAAAGCCCTTAAACCCTTTGGTTTGCGGATGTTAAAAGAGTAGACAAGCTGATTGAAAAACGAAGGTTTATGAAATCTTTTCACGTTGATTGTTTCGCCATTAGGCAACGTAAACGATTTAATGGTGTTGCGTCCGTCGTATATCTCCACTCCTTCTGTGTCGAAGATCGAAGGGATAGAGGTTAAGAATGCACGCATATCTTCGTATTGTTCGTCAATCATTATTTTGTATGCCATATCTTTTCGGGGTCTTATATAATGGTTGGGGTGAGCGATAATCTTATCTTTTCATCGATAAACGCTTGGTTTCGATGGTTTTTAGATATTGTTGTTGCACCTGAACTGCCACGTTATTGTTTTCGAATCGGGTGACATATTCACGGGCTTTTTGCGCTCTTTGGGTTCTTTCTTCAGGGTTGTCGAGCAGCTGTTTCAATGCTGCTGCCATGCCTTCAACATCGTCTGGGTGAACATATAGGCACGAGTTGCCTCCCGCTTCTTCTAAACATGAGCCTGTGCAAGCCACAACACACAATCCACATTGAATGGCTTCGATGATGGGAAGACCGAAACCTTCGTAGCGAGAAGGGTAAACAAAGCAGGTGGCAAGCTGATAAATGCCCGCCAAATCGTCGTTGCTCACGTTGTTCAAAATATGTACTCTTGAGGTAAGGGCGTGGCTCTTTGTCCATGCTTCGATCTCCTTTACATATGGAGTGTTGCGCCCAACGATAACAAGGTGGGTGTCGTTGGATAGCAAGGGCAAGGCTTTTACTGCCTGAAGGATATTTTTTCGCTTCTCAATGGTGCCGACGTTTAAAATGAATTGTTGTGGAAGTTGAAACTTTTGGCGAATTGCTTGTAGCTGATTGTTAGAGAGATGAGTTTGAAAACGCTGTGATGCCGATTGATAAATAACATCTATTTTGTCTTCAGGATAATTGCCAAAGTGCATGATATCGAACTTGGTTCGCTCGCTGATAGCAATCATTCGGTCGGCTTCTTGGCAGGCTTTCTTAAACTTCCAGCGATAGATTGCTACGTCAAGAGGGTTGTAAAACTCGGGATGACGAAGGAAAATAAGGTCGTGAATGGTTACAACTGCAGCCGTGTTAGTGCGTTTTATGCCGATAGGAAGCTCACCCGACAAGCCGTGAAACAGGTCTATTGGCTCTGCTTTGATTTGTTTTGTGATGCCAAAGGTGCGCCACAAGCCACGCATGATGCCGTTAGAAGCTTTTTGAGGATAGACGTATTGAACCTGATTGCTATCGATTACCTGACTTCTTAGCTGTTCATTGCCAAACGAAGGGGTGTAAAGTAGCAACTTATCATTAGTTTCTAACAGCGGAACTAATGAGTTAATGAGGTTTCTTCCATAGCTTCCTAAGCCCGTGTTGTTATTCACTATGCGCTTAGCATCATATCCTATAATCATTGTTTATCGGTGTTTGGGGTTGTGATTACTTAGGAACAACCTTTCCATTTTCAATTATAAATCTGCTATCAAACTCTTCTTTGGTGCGTTTCCAACGCTTATGTGTCCAAAGATAAAGGTGTGGTTGATTTTTAATTGATTGCTCGAGCATTTTGAAGAATTGACGAGTTATCTCGTGTTCGGGCATACTTTGTGGATCTTTTGTAATCAAATGAAATTCACAAGTGTAGTAACCTCGCTTCGGTCTGTTCATCTCTACATAGTAAACGGCATTGTTCATCTTTCGCATTATGCGCTCTGTTCCTGTGAAAACAGGCGTTTCGTGATTCAGAAAAGGAAGCCAAAGGTGAATGTTTTGCCATCTTGGCGACTGGTCGGAGATATACCCAAACAAACTTCTTACACCCTCTTTGCGATATTGAACGAGGTATCTTAGAATTTCATTCTTAGGCACTGGCACTCCACCAACGCACGAACGCAATTGATAAAACAATTTATCTATTGTTTTATTTCTGATGGGTTTGTAGATAAGTCCTATCTTTCTGTCGCTCGGAAGACTAATACCTATGCACGAAAGCCACTCCCAATTGCAGTAATGTCCTAATATTCCTGCGCAATCTTGCCCTTCTTTGAAACATTCTTCAATGTGTTTTGCATTGATAATAGTGAGTCGTTTGCTCAGTTCTTCTTTACTGATAGATAACAATTTCACCGATTCGATGAAGTAATCGGCAAACCAACGATAAAATTTTCGTTCGATTTCTTTTAGCTCTTCTTGCGACTTTTCAGGAAAAGATGATGTAAGATTGCTTTTTACCACATTTCTTCTGTATCGTAAGATGTAGTAAATCAATACGAAACCCATATCCGATAGGCGATAAAGGCACCACATCGGCAATAGAGAAAGGGTGTAGAAGAAAGCGTAAATCAATCTGTACATAGTGTAATTAAATAGCTTTATAGTGCTGATTGTAAGCTTTTGGCGACGTGAAAGTAGTGTTGTAGCCTACTTTTGCATGTCGTTTAATCGTTTATAATAACCGTCTTTATTCAGTAATTCTTCGTGAGTTCCCTGCTCAACAATCTCTCCTTGATGCAGAACACATATCTCATCGGCATGTCGAATGGTAGAAAGTCGGTGTGCAATAGCGATTGTTGTGCGACTTTTCATGAGTCTTTCCAAAGCGTCTTGCACCAATCTTTCACTCTCAGTGTCGAGTGCACTGGTTGCTTCATCAAGTATTAAGATAGGCGGATTCTTTAATATTGCACGTGCAATGCTCACTCTTTGGCGTTGACCACCAGACAAACGACTACCTCTGTCGCCTATGTTTGTGTCGTATTGGTTCTCTGATTGCAAAATAAACTCGTGTGCATTGGCAATCTTTGCCGCCTCTTCAATCTGCTCTAAAGAAGCGTCTTCCACTCCAAAAGAAATGTTGTTTCTAAACGAATCGTTAAAAAGAATAGCCTCTTGGTTCACATTTCCCATCAATTCTCTTAGGTTATTCACTCCTAAGTCCTTAATGTTGATGCCATCAATGAGTATCTCTCCCTCTTGAACATCATAGTAACGAGGAATTAAATCCACAAGAGTACTCTTGCCACTACCGCTTTGTCCCACCAAAGCAACAGTCTTTCCTTTAGGAATTACGAGGTTGATATGGCGAAGAACCCATTGTTCGTTGTATTTAAACGAAACATTTTTGAATTCTATTTGATGGTTAAAACCATTGATTTGAACAGGCTTTTCGGGGTCTTTAATAGCTATTTCTGCCTTTAATATCTTGTCGATTCGCTCCATAGAAGCCAGTCCTTTGGGGATAGCATAACCCGCTTTAGAAAACTCTTTCAAGGGGTTAATGATGCTATAAAGTATCACAAGGTAATAAATAAAGGTCGAACCGCTTATCGAGTTGTAGTTTAACACGAGCATTCCACCAAACCAAAGCACCACAACAATCATCACTGTGCCCATGAATTCGCTCATTGGGTGAGCCATTTGCTGGCGAATTGCAACCTTTTTAACGCTATTTCGATAGTCGCTGTTCACCTTATCGAATCGTTTATTCATCTTTTCTTCAGCGCAAAACGCTTTAATGATGCGCAAACCGCCAAGCGTTTCTTCTACTTGACTCATGGTATCGCTCCACAAACTTTGTGCTGTTAGCGAGCCAGCTTTTAGCTTTCTGCCCACAAGACCCATGATCCAGCCAAACAAAGGCACAAAAAGAAGGGTGAAAATGGTGAGTTGCCACGAGATGAAGATAAGCGTACTGAAGTAGATAACGATAAGAATTGGATTCTTAAAAAGCATATCTAGCGACGACATGATAGAGTTTTCTACCTCTTGAACATCGCCACTCATTCGTGCAATGATATCTCCTTTGCGCTCTTCAGAGAAGAAACCCATTGAAAGCGATGTGATTTTACGATACAACTGATTGCGAATATCACGCACAATGCCTGTTCTTATGGGGATGATAGATGCCGAAGAAAGGAAGTATGCGCCCGTTTTTAAGAACGTCATCACAGCCAATAGCAAGCCAATAACAAGCAATGTAGTACTGGTGCCCCATTCATTAGCGAGCTGTTGCACATAGAAATCGGCATTATTGCTCACTACTTCTTTTATACTTGCTTCGTTCCAGCTCATCAAACGAGTTGCAACCGCTACTTTTTCCGTTTTGAATAGGATTTGAAGTATGGGTATAAGCGCAGCAAAAGAAAAGATATTCAATACTGCCGACAGTATGTTAAATAGTACAGAGAGTGCCAAATATTTTTTATAAGGTGGCACAAAGCGACGTAAGACCTGTAAAAACTCTTTCATAGATGTTGCAAAGTTAGTAGAAATAATTGCCAAATCAAAGTAAAAAACACATTTTTACTGCTCTTTAGTTTTATCCACTTCAAAATAAGTTATGCAGTGTTTCCTTTCTTCTTTCATTGTTCGTTGCCAACACATTCATAAACACTTTGTTTTATAACCATTTTTTCGGGGATAATGAAAAATGAAAGAAACCATCAAAAAGCCATTAAAAGCATGCAAAGTGTGGATAAAAATGATTAAGTTTGCACAAATACAATTCATCAATAACATTGTTTTAACACCCTAAAGATTTGAAATAAACAATGAAAAAGACTTTCCTTAGTTTTATATTTGCCCTGCTTACCCTTTGTTTGCATGCAGTTCAAAAGCCCATTAAAGTGGCATGTGTAGGAAACAGCATCACCTTTGGCTATTTGTTAGATAACCCTTCGACCGATAGTTACCCCTCTCAGCTTCAGAAAATGCTCGGAAACGGCTATGTTGTGGGCAACTTTGGGCATTCGGGAGCAACTCTTTTAAATCACGGACACCGCCCTTATACACAGCAAAAGGAATATACTGAGGCGTTAAATTATAAGGCAGACATCGTAGTTATTCATCTTGGAGTGAACGATACCGACCCTCGTAACTGGCCTTTTTATAGAGATGAGTTTGTTCCCGATTATATTTCGTTGGTCAATAGTTTTAAGAAAGTAAACCCAAAGGCGCACATCATCATTGCACGCATGAGTCCTTTAACCCATCAACATTTTCGTTTTTTAGCAGGAACACGTGACTGGCACAAGGATATTCAAAAAGAAATAGAATATGTTGCGGGCGTTGTTGGAGCGCAACTCGTCGACTTTTACGAACCATTAATCAGTCGTCCTTCGTTGCTTCCCGATGCGGTTCACCCCAATAAAGAGGGCGCAACCATTCTTGCAAACGTTGTTTATCAAGCCATAACAGGCGACTTTGGCGGATTGAAGATGCCCCTTTACTTTGGCGATAACATGGTGGTTGATTGGCAAAAGCCTTTTGTGGTAAACGGAACAGCTAACGCAAAGAGCCGTGTTTCGGTACAACTCAATAACCAAAAGAAAACCATTGAGGTAGGAATAGACGGACAATGGCAGGTTGAATTCTTGCCTTTAGAATTAGGAAAGAACTACACTTTGAAGGTAAGCGACAAACAAACTACCCTCACTTTCAAAGACATTGTTGCAGGAGAGGTGTGGGTTTGCTCTGGACAATCGAACATGGAGTTCCCTCTTTCGCACGCTATTAACGCCAAAGAGGCTCTTCCTCAGGCGCAAGACTCATTGCTTCGATTTTTGCATTTCAAGCCTCGTTGGAACACCGACGATGTTAGTTGGAGCACAACAGCTCTCGATTCTATCAACAAACTGCAATACTTCGAATCGAAAGGCTGGGCAAAATGCAACCCACAAACAGCTAGTTCGGCTTCGGCAGTTGCCTATTTCTTTGGCAAGATGTTGCGAGATAGCTTGAAAATGCCCATCGGTTTGGTGATGAATGCAGTGGGTGGAAGTACTACCGAGTCGTGGATAGACCGCCCAACACTCGAGAATAACATTCCAGAACTGCTCAACGATAGATATAATAAACAGGTGATGGTGATGCCATGGGTGATGCAACGCCGTGCAAAGAACGTGGCAAACGGCAAGAATCCACTGCAACTTCACCCCTATAACCCCACTTATTTATACGATAGTGCAATACGTCCGCTACACAATATGGCTGTAAATGGAGTGATTTGGTATCAAGGTGAATCGAATGCAACCAACATTGAGATACACGAACGCTTGTTTCCGCTTTTAATTCAGTCGTGGCGTAGCTTCTTTGCCGATAGCTCCCTACCCTTCTACTATGTTCAGTTATCGTCGATCAACCGCACCTCTTGGCCCTGGTTTCGTGATAGTCAGCGCAAGATGATGCAACAATTGGCAAACACAGGTATGGCAGTTAGTAGCGATTGGGGCGACTCTCTCGACGTGCACCCACGCAACAAACAACCCATTGGTGAGCGTTTAGCACGTTGGGCTTTGTTGAAACACAAGGGATTTGAGCAGATAGTGCCCAGCGGTCCGTTGTTTGTTGGAGCGAAGATGCAAGGCAAAAAAGTGGTGGTAGAATTTCAATATGGAAAGAATCTCACCACAGCCGACAATCAACCTTTGCGCACTTTAGAACTTGCAGGTGCCGATAAGGTGTTTTATCCAGCCCAAACCACTTTGAAAGATGGTGTTCTTGAGGCGTGGAGCGACAGCGTTCAGCAACCCAAATTTGTGCGTTATGCTTATCAACCCTTCACTCGTGGCAATTTGGTGAACAGCGATAAGCTACCAGCATCTACCTTCTTGTCTGCCATTAGCGCAAAGTGACAGAGGCAGAACGCTGCTATTAAAGTGCGAAAGCGTGGCAAGGAGCGTGGAAGACAGAGGCTAAGAATTTTCAATCTACCAACCATTGGCACACGATGTGCTATGCGGTTGAGCAACAGGTCTTTTTATGTTGCCTTTCAATAACGATGATATTACACTGCAATGGCATTGCTTTTGGGGTGTTATATCATTGCTATTAGGAACCAATAGCAATGATATAACTTCTTGGTGCGATGAAGATTTCGTTCAGCCTACATTTTATTCAATGTTGGTATGTACCCTAAAGTAATGAGGAATACCTAAAAGTAGGTAGGAATAAATTTACCAATAAATGAGTATTGCAAAAGAAAAGCTCAATACCTATCTTTGCATCATAGTAAAATTCATAAACTTATTGAGCATAAAGTTTTTTTAATGGTAAAATTATGAAGAAAGTGCAGAGGTGATTGATCGTTAGAATCGTCAATTACAACACGCAATATTGTTTCTTATTTTGTTGTTGTTGTGTTATTGGAGATATGCGAATAATTGCGCTACTGCACTTCTTTTTATTTCGATATCCTTCGTTTTCTTTTTCCTGATTATTGTTTTTTTATAAAAAATATACCAAATTTTAGGTATTGTATGTATTGTCAAATGTCTGTAAGTTTGCAGCCTAAAATATATAAAAACGAATTTTTCAAAATGCAAATGAGAACAAGACGTATCGCACATTTAATGACTCTTTTAGCCATTAGCACCACTATTAGTGCTCAGAATGTAGCTACTGACAGTGTAGCACAACCAGCAAAGAAATCAAAACTCACTCTTGGTGGGTATGGAGAAGCTGCTTTTAGTCGTAATTTTTACAGCGATAATCAATATCGTTACCCACGAAAAGATGCTCATAAGAATGCTCCAAGTAATGGACGTTTCGACATTCCGCATGCAGTTATCTATCTTGGTTACGACTTTGGAAAGGGCTGGAGCATGGGAACAGAAGTTGAATTCGAACACACAGGCACTGGTTCTGCCATTGAAATAGCAACAGACGAGGATGGAGAATACGAACACGAAATAGAAAAAGGCGGTGAAGTTGAATTAGAACAATTTTGGATTCAAAAGACATTCCGTCCTTGGGCTAACCTCAGAATCGGTAATCTTATTGTTCCAGTAGGCCTAAATAACTCGCATGACGAGCCTCTTGAATTCTTTACAGTGTGTCGTCCTGAAGGCGAAAACACGATACTTCCAAACATATGGCACGATACTGGCTTTAGTCTTTGGGGTGAAGTGAAGAACTGGAAGTATGAAGTTCAGATGATTGCAGGCCTCAATGCTCTTCAATTCTCACGCAACAAATGGGCGCATAACGCTGCTGGTTCGGCCTTTGAGTTTAAACCTGCTAACAAATATGGGTTTGTTTTGCGACTCGATAACTATTCTATCGATGGTTTAAGACTTGGTTTAAGCGGTTATTATGGATTGGCAATGCACAACACTTATCCTAATGAAATGGAAGAAAAGGATAAGATTAACGACAAAGTACGTGGTAATGTGTTTATTGGTTCGATAGACTTTACCTATGAAAAATACAACTGGATTGTGCGAGGTCAAGCCGATTATGGAACCTTGAGCGATGCAAGTGTCATTAGTAACATCAAAGCTAACACCCAAAAGGAATCTCCTTTCGATAAAACAGCAGTGGGAAAAGCCGCAACAGCCATTGGTATTGAAGCTGGATACGACGTCTTTTCTCAGATAGCTAAAATGAAAGCCGACAATCAAAAACTATATATTTTTGGACGATACGACTTCTACGATTCTTATATTCACGATAAAAGCCAAAGCAATAACGATTATACCCGAGTTCGAAAGATCACCTTTGGCTTAAATTATCTACCCATTCCACAAGTGGTTCTCAAAGCTAATTTTGCCGAACGACTATTCCTTGGCAAGTATAATAACGAGCCAAGTATCAACATAGGAATTGCTTATCAAGGCTTCTTCCTTTAAAGTAGTGTCGTGAAAAGAAACAAGTCGAAATTGAATCAAATAACTCTTTTAAAACAATAAAAGAGATTTCCTAGTATGCATTGTTGTTTGCTATAGCCGGAACAATGAGTTTTAGCTTCAGTTCTTGTAGTGAAAGCGATCCTAACTCGCCCACAAACGAAACCACAGAGGTGAACTTAGAGAAAGTAACTCAGCAATATGTCAACGACGTAGTGTTTGTAACTTATTCTAAATTAGCCGACCAATCAGAGCAATTGTTCAATAAGTTAGAAGCTTTAAGAGCCAAACTTAACGCAGGACAAACCGTTAATCAGCCTGAAATTGACGCCCTTTGTGATAACTATAAAGAGGCAAGAAAGATATGGGAAGCAAGCGAAGCGTTCTTCTATGGTGCTGCAGATGAGAAGAATATAGACCCACAAATCACTAATGTTATGCCTGTGCTCAACTCTCCATTGTTGGCTATCACGTTAGTATTATCATGATGGGCTATGCTCTTCTCGCCTTTACTTTTGTTTGTTCGCTCACTTCTTTGGTTTTATATCTGCTTCATCGCCAGTCGACCGACGTGCAACAGCAAAATATTAAGGCTTTGCAAATGTTGTCGATGCTATTCCTTTTGCCTGCATTGGTGGCGCTTTGCTATGGTATTTTCATTGGAGCTATATGGGCAAACATATCTTGGGGGTAGTATTGGAGCTGAGATCCAAAAGAAACTTGGGCGCTTATTACACTTATGGTCTATGCTGTTCCTGTGCATTTCTTCTATTCAAGGCATCAGCATGCGCCTCTCTTCTATCACATCTACATGCTTTTGGTCTTCTCAACTGTGCTGATGACCTACTTTGGAGTGAACTATTTTCTTGGCGGAATGCATAGCTATGTTTAGCGAAATGCAGACGTTGAAGTGTAAAAGGATTGTTTTGGGATTGGAAATAAAATACTCTTGTTGGGTTGTGATATTGTTATAGGGCTGAACTCTTGATGCTTTCCTAGGTATATAAAGAAAAACATGCAGATACAATCACTTGCATCTGCATGTCAAAGAATAATGTTACCGTATGCCTTCTATCACAAATTTGTTATAGATGACATAACGATTGTTACAAAATCTAATAACATAATCTTTACCTTAATCTATCAAAAACTACTAACCTAATGAAAACTTATTGTATATATTCTCGCGAATACGATGCAAATGTATGAATAAAAATCGAATAAACATTCAAAAGTATTACTTTTTTTTTATTCTCTTTGCAGTATTATTGATATAAGTCAAGTGGAAATAAGTATCTTTTCTAGCATATATACCTCCGAAGATAGTGTTGCATTATGGTTGTATTTTGTGAATTTTATTTGGGTTAGATGATGTTTTAGATTATAGATATAAGCCATTATATAAATGAGAAACTACCTCTATTTACGCCTTTTGATGTAAATAGAGGTAGTTTTTATGAAAGAAGAAAGTGTGAATAGCAATACTCGTAGGTTGTTTGTATGTATCTTTAAGTTTGTTGTGTGCTATGTTCTTCTTCTTGTTTGATTTTGAATTAGGTTTTATTTCTTTTTCTTTGGTTGCACTTTCACTGGCTCAGCTTCCTTCTTTTCGCTAGTATCTTCGGTTTTAACCAATTCAACATCAAAGATAAGAGTAGAATAAGGCTTAATTGCTGGAGTTGGAGAGCTTGCTCCATAAGCTAATTCTGCAGGTATAAACAATTGCCATTTACTTCCTACTGGCATCATTGTGAGGGCTTCTGTCCATCCTTTAATTACCTGACTTGCTCCGAATGTTGTTTCTTGTGGATTGCGTTTGTATGAGTTGTCGAATTCAGTTCCATCGATGGTGCGACCAACATACTTCACTGTTACCATGTCTGTTGCCTTTGGAATGGCTCCATTTCCTTCAGTAATCACTTTATATTGCAAACCGCTTGGGGTTGTTTTTACACCTTCTTTGGTTGCATTGTCTTTCAACCATTTTTCGTTTTCATTCTTAATGGTAGCTATTTTTCTTTCTTCGTTGGCTTTATAAAAGTCGGTGAAGTACTTTTCTGCCTTGTTGAAAGTGAATAGAGTGCTATCGTTTAGTACGCCAGCAACGAATCCTTGATAGAAAGGATCGAGTGAAAGACTGTCTGATGAATCTTTGAATGCGTTGCGAGTTGTTGGAATTACTTGGTTTTGAACGGTGCTAAACACTGCTACTCCTGCGTTGTATGCGCTGAATGCCTTATCGCCTTGCTTTGCACGGGCATCTTTGAAACCTTGCACAAAGGCTGCTAAATCGCTTTCTGTTAAGCCATATTGGCCTTTAAGATACTCCATTAAGCGACCTGTTGAGAACAAACCTGAAGCATAACTCAATGAGTCGGCACGAGAAGTGAGTGTTACTACGTTTGCAGTGGCTTTGCTCTTTTTATTTGTTTTGTTGGTGTTGCCTGCGCTCATTGTTGTTGCAAGGCTACCAAGAAGCAAGCAAGCTATTAATATTGTCTTTTTCATTTCAATAAAAGATATAGAATATAAAGAATAAAAATGGTATAAAGTTGATGAGCAATAGCTTATCTGTTTTATACTCTTTGTTATGATTTAAAAGAGGGACAGATTAAAAATATCTGTCCCTTTTGTTCTTTTTATAGAATGATGGATTATTTTCCGTTAACTCCTAACAATTCTATTTTGAAGATAAGTGTAGAGAATGGTTGGATAGGACCAGAGTTTTGGCTACCATAAGCCAAGTCTTGTGGGATGTAAACTTCCCAAACACTACCTACAGGCATGCGCTTAATCGCTTCTGTCCAACCTTTAATTACTTGGTTAAGACGGAACTCTGCTGGTTGTTTTCTTTCGTAACTGCTTTCAAAAACCTTACCATCTATGGTGCGTCCTTCATAGTGAACCTTAACCATTGAGGTGTCTGTTGGAAGCTCACCCTTACCTTCTTTAATGACTTTATATTGCAAACCGTTAGGAAGAGTTACTACTCCTGGTTTCTTTTTGTTTGCTGCAAGGAAAGCTTCACCTGCTTTTTTGTTTGCTGAGAATTGCTTTTCGTTGCTTTCGCCTTGAATCTTTTTGAATAAACGTTCTGCTATTTGACCAGCTTTTTGGGCATCCATTATTTCGTTTTTACCTGTTGCTCCGTTGATGAAACCTGCGATGAAGTTTTTCAAAGAGATTGTTTTTGTGCTGTCGCCACTGAACAATTGGCTACTAATATCTTTGACATAGCGGCCACCAAGGTTCTGTCCTACTTGTAAACCAGCATAATATGCTGCCTTTTTCTTATCGTCTCCAGAGTTTGCACCATCGTTTACACCTTTGATGAACTCGTTGATATAAGTGGTATCTACGCCCATTCTTTCAGAAAGAACGTTCTTAAAGTCGCCTGTTTGAGCAACACCCATAGCATAACTCAATGTGTCTACGTCGGTTTTAAGGTCAGCTTTAGGAGTTGAATTGCCACAAGATGAGAATGCAATTGCTGCAAATACAGTTGCTGCAGCTAATGTAATTTTTTTCATTTTGATATAATTGTTTTTTATAGTTTATTGCTTTTATTTTATTTGTAAACTGCTCTTTTATTGCAGTGGGGCGATTATTGAACCTCGATAAGTTCTACATCGAACACCAATGCAGCGAAAGGAGGAATAGAAGCGCCTGCACCTCTCTCGCCATAACCAAGAGTATAAGGAATGAAGAAGCGGTATTTAGAACCTTCTGTCATCAATTGTAGACCTTCAGTCCAGCCTGCAATCACTTGATTTAGTGGGAAAGTAGCTGGTTCGCCACGTTGAACTGAGCTGTCAAATAGTGTTCCATCAACAAGCATTCCTTCGTAATGGCACTTTACTTTGTCGGTAGCTTTAGGGCGTTTGCCGTTTCCTTCTTTGATAACAAGATATTGCAAGCCACTAGGAAGAGTTACTACGCCTTCTTTCTTTGCGTTTTCTGCAAGGTATTTCTCGCCTTCTTCTTTAGCTTTTTTACCCATTTCTGCAGCTGCAGCACGTTGCTTTTCTTCTTGTTTTTGGAAGAATTCTTGAACGATCACTTGTGCTTCAGCCTCGTCTAGTTTAAGTTGTCCACCTGCCACAACATCTTTAATTGCTTGTGCAAAATCATCAATACTAAGTTGTTCGGCACCCATTTGAGCCAATTGGCGACCTATTCCAAGGCCTAAAGCATAGCTAAGTTTATCCATAATTGTTTATAAATCGTATTTTATTTATTTGTTTTCTTGTTTTGTTTACTAAGTTTGTGCATATCAATATCTATAAGACTACCCTATTGTGCTGTGTCTTTTAGCAACTAAAGAGTTTCGCCTTTATTATTTTAAGGCACCACATAGTTCTATGCAAAGTTAATCTTTTTATTTGTTTCAGCATCTATTAGCATCACTATTTTTATTTTTTTGTGCCTTTCGTTTTCTTTCTTTATAAAAAGAATGTGATAAAGTGATAAAAGAAAAGCTGTGTTTTTGCGTTGCAATGGCATTGTTTTTATGCTTTAATAGCATTGAGATTGGGGACTAAAAGCTATGTTTTTTATTTGGGGCTGATATGTTATTGGTAACTAGCGGAATAAAGGCAGTTTGAAAGTTGCGTTATTTCTCTATGGGTGTTTAAGGTGAATGTGAGAGGATTGGATAGCTATGCTGGTGTGAGGGTTGTTTTGTTGGTGGGTGAATGTATTTTGATGGGGAGGATAGAATAAGTATATGTGTGATAGAAAACGAGCAGGATGCACTTAGAAAAGTGTCCTGCTCGTTTTGTTTTGTTAGAAATTATTCAAGGATAGGATATTATTCCCAGCCTGGATTTTGTTTAAGTATGTCTTTACTTAATACCAATTCTTGTTTTGGTATAGGATATAAGAAGCGATGGTCATTTGTTTTCCATTGTCTTCCTGCATCATCAAGCTTCTTAGCAGCTTTATATTGGTATAGATAGGTTGCTCCATTGTATTCTATCGTTGGGCGTCCTGTCTTACTATCGAATGTACCTGCAGGGAATTCGCTGATAGATTGTGGTGTAATCTTAATACCGAACATTGTTTTTGGATTAGACAATAGCTTCATTGCGTTCCATCGTTTGAGGTCGTCGAGGCGGAATCCTTCTGCAACAAGTTCAATTCGACGTTCACGTCTGATCTCATAAAGAAGATTAGAGAGTGTGTAACCATAATCAATAGCCTTAGCATCGGCAACTGGAGTTGTGGTTAAGTGAGGCATTCCCACACGATCACGCAACTTGTTGATGGTTTTATCGAGAACATCTTGTGTGCAAGTACCCAATTCTGCATTTGCTTCTGCATTGATGAGCAACACTTCTGCATAACGATAAACGAACCAGTCGAATGTAGAGTTACGTGCTTCTTGTTGCACAGTGTTAGCATGATGGAATTTAACGCAGTCGTAACCAGTTACAGATTTGCTCGATCCTACTCTATTTGCAATTTCGTTAGCAATGCGTTGACCGTTGCGTACATAGTAAGGTTTATGACTATTGTCTACTATTTGATACAAACGAGGGTCACGATTGGTTATTTCTGTTTCTAAATTGTCGTCACCTGCATAGCCTGAACCACTATTGTAGATAGGTGTTCCGTCTTTCATTAAGAACGATTCGATGAAGTCTTTAGATAAACCCATACCTCCATTTTGTGCTTGTCTACCCAATTCGTGAGTTAAAACTCCTGTTTGATAGAAGCGAGCAAGAATACATTCCTTGTTGTTTGATAGATCTTCTTGAGTGAATTGGTTAGAGTAATCAAGAGGATAATCTGCGTAAGGAAGTTGGTCGCAACCTGCATTTGTGCCCTTTACGATGTCGAATTTACCCAAAGCCATCAAGGTATCGGTTTGTGCCACTGCTTTTTCTAATAGCGCATTAGCACTTAAATCTCCCGTTCCTGCTTGTTTGTGGTATTTTTTATAGGTACCAAAGTGTAGATAGATGCGTGCCAACTGGGTGCGTGCAGCTTCTTTGTTGAGGCGTCCAGACTCTGATAATGCCTTCTCAGGAAGCCATCTTATAGCAAATTTAAAGTCCTCAATAACATGCTTAAGCACTTCATCTTGTGGGTCACGAGGCTTATATAGTTGCTCTGTATCATCAGTTTGAAGGTCTGTATCATAGTAGGGAACGTCTCCAAACATCTTCAATTTGTTGAAATAATGTAATCCACGGAAGAAGCGAACCTCTGCAACATACTTGTTAATTTCATCTTGATTGCCTTGAACTTTATTGTAACGTTTCATAAAGTAGTTGCAATTTCTGATGTCGTTCCAATACCATCCGTTGCCAGAAGATGCTTCTGTAGGTACAGTCATTTCATCAAATAGATAAGAACTATAGTTAGATGTAACGAAGTTATCGCTGACATCGTCGAGATGTGCCGATGGACTACTTAGTGCTCCGTATAGTCCGTTGGCATAAAGTTTTAAGTCTTGGGTTGAGTTCCAATATGTTTTATCTGTAAAAGAGTCAAGCGGAGACAAGTCTGTATAATCACACGCAGCAGCCATACCTGCAAGTAATGAAAGTGCGATATAATTTTTTAATTTCATAATAGTTGTTTTTTAGAAGGTGACACATTAGAATGTTAGATTCAAACCTACAGCAATTTTCTTGTTAATTGGATAGGTCATGTTGCTTAAAGTTTCAGGATCGAACGCCTTTATGAGTGAAGTGAAGGTGAATAGGTTTTCGCCTGTGATGTAAACTCTAAGACGTGAAACTCCAATCTTACTAACAATAGACTTTGGAAGGGTGTATCCTAAGGTTACATTCTTAAGTCTGCAGTAGCTTGCATCTTGTAAATAACGTGTACTTACACTGCGGTTGCCTCTGTTTGCCCATCCTAATTTAGGGAAGTATGCACCTGTATTTTCTGTAGTCCAATAGTCGAGAGATGTTGTAAGCGGTGTTTGCCACTCGTCAGTGAAGCCCCAAAATGCTGCAGAACCAGAGCCTGGGAACCAATCACGCTTACCAATTCCTTGCCAGAACATTTCAAAGTCGAATCCTTTATATTCTAATCCAGCTGTAATACCATAAGCAAAGCGTGGTGTAGAGTTACCAATTATCTTTTGGTCTCCAGGGTTTTTCAATGTATTGTCACCTCTGTCAATTTTGTTATCGCCATTTAAGTTCTCGAAACGAACGTCACCTGCGCCCCATTTTCCACCATAAAGGAAAGACTGGCTCACGTGTTTTGCTGCTTCTTCATCGCTTTGGAATAGTCCATTAGAAACGTAACCCCAGATCTCATTCATCTTACGTCCTACGTAATATTGACTGATAAGTCCTGTAGGGTTGTTGAATTTAGTGATGGTTGATTGGTAATCTGAGAGCACACCCTTAACATGATAAGACACACCACATGCCAAACGATCGTTCCATTCCAATGAAAGTTCCCAACCAACAGTCTTTAAGTTTGCTGCATTTTGGCGTGGAACGTTAGCTCCTAGCACTGAAGGAAGCACCTCTCCATTAACGAGCATGTCCTTAGTATTACGACGATACCAGTCGAAAGAGAAGTTAAGACGATTGCGAAGGAAGGTTGCATCGATACCTAAGTCAACCTGATTTACTTTCTCCCATGTGAAAGAAGAGCTTACAAGACCTGGTGCTGTGATGGCAACAGGAAGCTTTCCGCCAAGGATTGCGCCATATTTGCTGTTAGTTCCATAGGTTGCAAGGTATGGGAAGTTTCCATCTACTACCTGATTACCCAAAGATCCGTAAGAAGCACGTAGCTTTAAGTTGTCGCACCAGTCCTTCATGCTTTCAAAGAACTTTTCTTCTGATGCACGCCAAGCTACAGAAACAGATGGGAAGAATTGATAACGGTATCCTTTTTTGAATTTAGAAGAACCATCGTAACGGCCATTTAATTCAAGAAGATAGCGTCCTTGATAATCGTAGTTGATACGAGCAAAAGCACCATTGACAGACCATTGACCCATATTTCCGTTGATATTCATATCTCCAGTAGCCTGATTGACAGCTGGATTGTTAGAATCTATCAAGTCTTTTCTACCTGAAAAGTGATAGTCTGTTAGCTTCTTTTCTTGGTTATAACCTAACATAAATCTGAAGTTATGTGCTTTTTTTGCTAGCGATAGGTTATATTCTGCGAAAGCATTGAATGAAGAATAGTAGTCTTCGTTATTCACTTTGGTTACACTACTTGGGTTAGTCCAAGGATAATAGTTTTCTGATCCTGGCACAGCTGTGTAGTCGTAGAAGTTACGAACGTGTTGAGTTGAAGCCAAACTAAAGTAGTTCCAAGTGTAATCGGCATTGATAACAAGTCCTTTAATTGGAGTAAGTTTCAATCCAGCAGTCATCCAAAGGTCGTTTTGACGAGAGTTTGCGTTACCTCCTTGAGCCTGAATTGCAACAGGGTTAGTGAAGTTTCCTTGTCCTGCATAGTGGCCATCGGGGTGCCTAACTGGCATTAATGGACTCAAGTCTGATTTCATCATACCGCTATAAGCAGAGATACCAGAGTATGCTGTCGAGTTCATTGCAGTTGTTCCACCTGTTGGGTGCTTTTCTGTTGTATAGGTATGAGCAATCTTAGCCGACACTTCCATCCATGGAGTCAATTCAGATGTGATGTTAATGTTAGCGTTATACTTGTTGTATTTTTCGTTTACAGCTTTTAAAATACCGCCTTGATTGTTTGAACCGAGCGAAACATAGTAACGAGTTTTTTGGCTTCCACCGCTAATACTTGCGTTATAAATTTGTGAGAACGATGTTTTGTAAAGTTCTTTCCACCAGTCTGTGTTACCGTTATAGCCATATTTGAACTTATTATAGCTCTCATCGAAGAAAACAGGCTGATCATAAGTACCGTTCATGTACTTTTCTGTGTAAGAATATACCAATGGATTAAAATAATGTCCACTACCACCGCTGTTTTGATAAGCGATGTCCATCATCTTAAGATAGTCTAAAGAGTTGACATTATGCATTTCAAGAGCAGGCTTTTGCCAGTATCCTGAAGCCGAGAATTGCACTGTTGGGCGTGAATTAAGCTTACCCTTTTTAGTGGTAATGAGAATAACTCCATAGGCAGCACGTGCTCCATAGATAGCAGCAGACGCCGCATCTTTAAGTACTGAGATTGATTCTATATCGTCGGGGTTCACTAAATTGGCGTCCATTTGTACGTTATCAACTAATACAAGTGGTCCACCTCCGTTGAGAGACGTTGTTCCACGAACGTTAAACGATGCCCCTGCACCAGGAGCTCCACCCTTACCCATCGATACATTGAGGTTAGGTACAACACCTTGAAGACCTTGTCCGAGGTTACTTATAGGTCTATTTTCTAACACGCTACCGCTAACCGAAGCCACTGCACCTGTTAAATTGGCTTTCTTTTGAGTGCCATAACCCACAACAACCACCTCGTTTAGGTCGTTAATGTCGCTTTGTAGGGTAATGCGCATACCGCTTTGAGCTTTTGCGGTGTGTGATTTAAATCCCGTGTAAGAGAAAGTTAGCTGTGTACCAGGAGCAACATTGATAGAGAAATTACCATCTAAGTCGGTTACAGTACCCATTGAATTGCCTGCAGCACGTACTGTTACGCCAATAAGAGGCTCACCAGTGTTACTAAGTACCGATCCTTTGATTTGCTCTGCAGACCGTGTCTGTTGAATAATAGTGTTAGATGCTCCTGCCGAAATGTTGGGGAGGAGTAGCATTCCACATGCGAAAGTGGTGCTTCGCAATAGATGATTCAAGCGCATCTGTTGCGTTTTGTAGGTTAATCTTTTCATATTTATGTTATCAAAAAAGGTTTATTATTTGTTTAGTATGTAATTTTGGCTAACGATGGCAAATATATGGAAAGATTTTTGTAAATCTTCTCTATTTAAATTTTATTTTTAGTTAAATAAATTAAAACATTAAAATGAGAATGAAAATATTTATTTCCACCTTATTTATATAAAGAAAAGGCGGTAGGTGATGCTTCGTTTTTAGACTTCTTTACAAAAAAAAGTAGGTAACATTTGGTGCAAAATAAAAGCTCTTACAAGCACCTTGCACACCCGTTGCATTGCCTGTAAGAGCTAAAATAATTTGTTGTTGTTCTAATCTCAATGTAATTGCACGCTAAAGTCAATGCAATTGCAGTGTAATAGCTATGCTATTGTGAACCAAAAGCTATGCTTATTTTAACGAAAGAATTAACTCAACGAATTGAGGATCTCTGTGAGAAGCGAACAAAGTGTGCTTAGTGTCCAACTTTTCGATGGTCTGCATGTCCTCATCGGTAAGTAAGAAGTTAAAGATATCCATGTTTTGTTTCATGCGATCTTTGTGAGTTGATTTAGGAATAAGCACCACACCACGTTGCAATAGATAGCGAAGAGCCACCTGAGCCACCGTTTTATTGTGTTTGTTTCCTATCTCGATTAAAGTTTCATTGTTGAAAAAATCGTTCTTTCCCTCTGCAAATGGACCCCAAGACATAATCTGACAATTGCATTGTTCCATGTATTTTTGCTCCTCAAGCTGTTGATTAAATACATGAGTTTCAACCTGATTCACGGCAGGTTTGATGTCTACATGGTGATGAAGATCGATCAATCGGTCGGGATAAAAGTTGCTTACACCAATTGCACGCACCTTTCCTTCACGATAAGCACGCTCCATTGCACGATAAGTTCCATAATAGTCGCCGTATGGTTGGTGCACAAGAATCAGGTCGATATAATCGCTTTGTAGCTTTTTAAGGCTCTCTAAGATCGACTCATAGGCCTTTTCTTCGCCTGCATTAGACACCCATACCTTGGTAACGATGAATAATTCTGAGCGAGGAACACCGCATTTGGCAATGGCATTGCCCACACCTTCTTCGTTTTTGTATATCTGTGCGGTGTCAATTAGTCTATATCCCACGTTAATTGCATCTAAAACACAACGCTCTGCCTCTGCTGGTTCTATCTGAAAAACACCATATCCAAGCTGAGGCATCTTCACTTCGTTATTTAATTTTACGTAATTCATATTATCCTTTCTGTTTAAAATGTTATTATTTTGTCTCTAACAAAGGTACAAAAGTTTTATTACGCAAAAAGTTTCTCAGTCTTTTTAGCTATCTTTTTACTACTTTTTGTACTCCATTAATGATCGTTTTCACCACCTTATCAACGCATAACGAGCCAATGATGCAACATGTTGTGGCAACAATGGCAAAGACAAAGCGAGTGGAATCGAAGCTGAAATAGAGCTTAAAAGCTTTGAAAAGGAAAGTGAATAAAGGCGAATAGAGGTAGATAGGGAGCGTTCTTTCGCCAATGTAGCACACTTTTGAGCGCAAAAAGTGGGGTGAAAGGTTGTTGGCAAGTAACATAACGCTCATCATCACATACACAATTGCAATGCCCGAAAGGCTCTCTTCTACAAAGAAAGCAGGATTAGTGCACAACACGGCCAATGCAATCAACGCCAAGATGTTAGGACTTAAAACGTTGGTTATGTGTATGTTGGTACGTCGAAGAACAGCACCTGCAATGAAAAAACAGCCCGAAGCAAACGAAATAATGTGAACATATTGTGCCAAGAACCATATTGTAAGTAGCATTGCAAGGGCTTGTTTGCTTGTGGAAGAGGCGAAAATGGTGTGCCAAAACTTATACACCACAGCGCAAATAATTAGCGTATGTAGGAACCAATAGGGCCCAACTGGCGATATAAAGAAGTGATATAAGAACGTGCTTACATTGAGTTCGGCTATGGGAACCGCCACCATTTTCAAGGCAGAGATAACGATATAGCCCGATTCGAACACGATATAGGGTAGGAGAATCTTTGTAATCATTCGCCCAAAGCGGGGTAATGGTGCCTCGATGTTCATCAACCAGCCCGAAATAACTAAGAAAGCAGGCATGTGAAAGGTGTAAACAAACTGCTTTGCAAGGGTATATTCTGTTGCAAAATAGGTTAAATGAAAAAGCACTACCAGCGTAATTAATATGCCTTTTAAATAGTCTAACTCTTCAATTCTTGCAGGTTTCATTCGCTTTATGGTGTTAGTGATATATTCAGTAGAACTGTTTTCTTAACTCGTTGCACCTTGTTTGAGGCTCGCTAAGTGCGTTGTTCATACCTTGTTTGGTGCTTAATGCAAAGGTAGAGATTAAGTGTGATATGGCAAAATCTATACTCTTTTTTGTAGGTTGATGTGGTTTTGTAGGCGGAAAAGGGGAGAAGTGGAATCTAAAAAGAGGGAAAGTAGGGTAGAAAAGGGGGCATGTTGCAGGTTGATAACCCCATATTGCAAGGCAACTGGAATGGGAGAGGAGTGTAATAATGTTTCTCGTGAAACATTGTTGCGATGTTATTGAAACACAAAGAGATAATAAAGGTGATGAATGTGTAACGACATGAGAAAACAAAAAAGATGAATGTCGGTGGCGTTTGTTGCGCTTTTGCCCACATTCATCTTTTGTTTTATGTGCTTTTTGTTTCGTGTGGCGATGCAATTCGTCTTTATTTAGCACGCATAAACGAAGTAGGAGGTTATTGAACCACCTCTTTTTGCGTTGTTCCGTCGCTATATTTCACGATGTTAATGCCCTTAACAGGAGCCGAAATAAACTCTCCATTGGCGGTATATCGAGCCACAACGTGCTTTTCTTTGTTGTCGATTGTGGTGCTTTCGATGCCTGTTGTGTTGGCAGGTTGAATCTTACATTTATTGGCATTCACAATTTTTCCATTGCTCGTGTCGATCAATAACACGCAAACAGATAAGTTATCTTTGTTCTGTATCTTTCTATATTGAGCGATATTGTCGAACGATGTTTCATGAACAATAGGCTTATCGGCAACGAATGGAGCTGTTACAATGCCCTCAAGTCCATTTGTAATGTTCTTTGCAGCAATGGCAACATGGTTGTTTTTCATGAAATAAACAACCGAAGGACTATTTATAAAGAAGTCAAGTTCTTTTGAAATGCCCTTTAAACTCATTTCTCCTGAAAAAGCATTGTTTTGTCCCCATCTAGGATTGGTCATGCCATCTTCGGTTAAAACATAAGCTAAAGCATAGTTTCCTTCGCTTGCATCTATTCTAAAAGTGGTTGTAGATGTGATGCTAATCTTATTTTTTTCTTCGTCCCAAACGGCAGAAACATCAATGTCCATGTCTGCTCCTGCATCTCTTTCTGCTTCTAAATCGCTTCCATGAACAAAGTAGGTCAATTTTGTTGTACGGTTCATTAGAACGTATGGGCGTCTTTGATATGTTGCCAAAACATAGGCGTAGTCTGGCGTACTCAATACATCTCCATCGTGAGCAGCAATGCCAATAAATGTTTCGGGATAGTTGTTCTGCAAATTTTCCATTGCGGCAATACCACGAGTGCAATACGGACACCACATACCTGTAAAGTCTTCGACCACCACTTTGCGTGTTGCTAACTTCGAAACAATGGTGAAAGGAATGTTACAATAGCCTATACTTGCCCCGTTGCGTTCGTTGTTTACCTTGTCGATGCTGAATGTTAAACTCGTAATATCTGTGGTTTTGTTTACGGGAAACTCTATTTCGCAGGTTGAAGTGTCAGATTTTCTGAATGCTTCTTTAAAGGTATAAGTACCTTCAACCACTGTTCCTTTGTCGCTTGTTATGGTATATTCAAACGAGTTGGCAGTGTTTCTACCATAGTTGGTTACACTGATAAAAGCCTTAGCGGTGCTTAATGAACGTATGATATATGTTTTTTTTGCTGCTGCGGGCGCAAGACTATAGTCGCCAGCCCAACACTCATTGATATTGAAAAAAGTGCTTAAAACTAAAATAAACGCACTTAATACGAATTGTTTCATAGTAGGTTTTATACTATTTCTTAGTGAATGATTTGTTTTGTTGTGCTAATTAAGCCCTTATTGTCGTAAGCTTGCACGATATAAGTACCTGCTTGAAGACCTGAAAGACTTGTTGCTTTGTTTAGAACTTGAATTCCTTGAAGGTTGAACACATTGTAGTAAGCAATGTTTGTTGCCTTTGTTGTGTTGATTCCAGTGGTCTCTGAGGTGAATTCGTAAGTCACTTTAGGACCTGCTATGAATGGATCTCCATCTTCACTTAATATACTTTGGTAGAAAAGTTGTACAGTAATGCTTGCCTTACCCTTTGTTTCAAAAGTGAAATCAACATCTGCAGTATACTTAGTTTGATCGGTAGCGAGAAGTTGTTGTTGATCTATTTGATATGTTCCAACTCCTACTTCTTCTGTGCACTCGCCGTTAAAGCAAACTCCTAAGCCTTTTCCTTCAAGGCTGTTGATGGTGTATTGAATATAAGCAATATAGTCTTGTTTACGAATATTCTCGATGATAAAGCTTTCTTTAATTAACTTTCCGCTTTCACCATAAGGGTTATCGATAGCCTTATTGCTTTTAATTGTAGCACCATCTTCGATGACTTGTCCGGCTGTTGTTACAAACTTAAAATCAGGATTAGCTGTTTGTGCCTTAGCTTGAAGCATGAAACACAAAAGGAAAAGTAAACTAATTGAGTAGAATTTTTTCATAATTGTATTGTTTCTAATTGTTTGTTATTGTTTATTTGTTATCATCTTTTTACCTAAAAAAACCGTTACCTATCTTTTATATACTACTACTTAGAAATGGCTTGTTGCACCACTTGCAACACACCGCTGTCGTTATACACAAAAGCAACGATGTGGCAGTTGTTTAAATTGATGTTAACCTTAGCCGAATAGCGGTGCTCAAAGGTTTGAGGGGTGTTGCTGTTGAGGCTCACCTCTTCGCCCATTGCTCCGTTAATGGCGTCTCTCAACACATGATTGTGCACGTAGTTGCTTTGTACTTCGTTGTTGGGAAGCTGTTGAATGGCAGTGATATTGTTTTCAACGAGCCACAATTGCAAATGTCCTTTCACCGCTTCTCCTGTGTTATTGATGGTTGTAGAGATGGTGATGTCGTTGCTGTTGGCAACACGTTGCGCCTTTGTTGTTATTTTGATGTTACTTTTTTGTTGTAAATCTTCGTAGATTTTAGCCGCCCACGCACTTCTTCTTAGTACGCCACCATTGCGATTTATCACGGCACAAGGCACGCCACTCACCTTCCATTGCTTATAATATTGGTCGTTAAGGTCGGTTCTTAAGCCCACAACATGACTGCTTGGCTTCACCGCAAGCGGTCCTCCATGAATAGCAACAACCACTACATTACCCTCATTATATTTGCTTTGAATATCCTTTAAGGCAACACCTGCGGCAGGACAATTGAGACATTTCTGACCAGTAAACTCCTCAACCAACACGTTGCGCTCTACTGTTGCTGTTGGAATTTCAATCAATCGGTTGTTATTGTCGATGTTGTTACAGCCCAATAGCATAGCCACGCAAAGGAAAAGTATATAATATGTTTTCTTCATTTACATTAAAAATTATAATTATAAGATAGGCTTAAGCCCTTAGTTGCAGGCACATAGCGACACACACCGCCTGCACAATTATAACCTGCACGGGTTCGTTGATAGCCCAACTGAATGCGATGTGCTCCGTTATAGTAGCCAACAAACGACTGATAGTAGTGTTGTTTGGTGCTACCACTATTGAAAAGATCGGATACCGACACCATCCAATGAGGCGAGAACGACACTTCTGCCAACGCAAAAAGCCAGTCTTTATCCCCATCGGCAGAGTTTAAATACTGCGCTTCGGCACGAAGTGTGGTTTTGTGCGATAGCTTTTGTTTTAGTTCGGCAATGAAAATGTTGTTGTGCAACATGCCCCCTTCGCCCTTAATAGCCGTTTCGTTGTATCTTTGATTCATGTACATCAATCCTATTTGAGTGCTTTTAGAGAGCTTTTTCTCTACCTGCAAGTTCATGTCCTGATAGTAAGTGACATCTCCCCACTTCCAAAATGCCGATCCATAGCCATCTTTTCCAGGCATGTTGATGCCGTTATTTTGAATGGCATGCACATGACTTGCATTGAATTTCACCTTAGTTCCGTATGCTCCACCTAACGAACTACCCTTTTTAAAGGTATAGTTCAACGAGCATTGGTATGCCCATTCACCATCAGGGTGAGTAGAATAGGGGTATAAAGCCGCAAGAGAATAGGTGTGTTCCATAGTGAATGGAGGCATGTGATTGATGAAAGACGATAGTCCGTCCATACTTCTCACGCCTCTAAAGCCCATGTTTACACTTCTTTTAGCTTGCACGATAGCTCCCAATCCGCTTTTAGAATAAGAGCAAGAGAGCATTGAAACATATCCTTTTCGATAGATATAGTTGTTGTTTTGCGTTGGGTCTTGTCCTTTAAAAGCACACTCTGCCAAGATGTTCACACCCTTGTGTTGCAGTTGAACCCTTGCATCTACCACCGAAACGTTGTGTGGAAGGTTTAAGCGATGGGTGCTACCAACAAGAATATCCTCGTCTTTTTCGTTCTTATTCACCATCGATGCGCCCACAGAAAGATAGGTTTCGCTTTGTTGAAGAGGCTTAATCCATTGTTCTAAGTTCAGCTCGAGGTCGGCACCAGAGATGAGTGAAGGGTTCATTTTCCAGTATCTTCGTTGCTTTCCTGCCAATGCTTTGAGGCGAACACCATTGAAAGGAGTTGCCACAATGCGTGCTCCAAGAATAGAGTTGTCTATTCCCAAACTGCGCTCTTCATAGCTTCTGAGGGCAAAGCCTGCTCCAAACTGCTCATAAAAGTGTCCCAATGTAAGCTCAACTTTATTGAAACGACCTTTTAAATAGAAATGAGGAACGCCCCAACCCTTAAAGTCTTGTTCAAAACCAGGTAAGGGATGTTGCATATATTCCAATCTAACTCCAGCGTCAAAGTTTTTATATGAGGCATTCACATCAACATAAGTGTTGTTCAACACTTTGTTTTCGATTTTGTTAATACCCAACTTTGCGTCTTTTTGAGGTACGAGAAAATCACTCTGAATGCTTCCCGATAGGCGCACTTTGTTGCCCTCTTCCTGTGCAAAAGCTGAGAGAGTGGGAGAGAGGAGGAGTGCTGTTGCAATGCAAAAATAGCTTAGTTTCATTTTTTGCAGGCTTCCTTCACCTTTTCGTATAGTTCGTTTTCGCTTCCGTCAGCATAGCCACTATGCTTGTAAACGATGTTTTTATTCTTGTCTAACACCAACACAAAGGGAATCATTTGTGCACCAACGGCACGGCGAACCTCTCCGTTGGGATCGAGAAGTACCTCGTATTTCCAGCCATTAGCATCTACTAAAGGCTTCACTTTGTTGACGTTTTGAGCTTGGTCGATAGAGATAGCGATGAGTTTAACACCCGTTTCTTTTTGCCATTCATCATACACCTCGTTAATGGCACTCAATTCTCTGTTGCAAGGCTTGCACCATGTGGCAAAGAAAGAAACGACAAAGGGCTTGTCGTTGTTAGAAAGGGTGTCGAGACGAACGCTCTTTCCATCGATACTTTTTAGTGTTATTTGGGGCAATTGCGCTTTAATAGGGGCGCAAAAAGTTGCTAATAGTACTAATAATAATAGCCAATTTTTCATGTTGTTTGTATTCTTGTTTTGGTTAATGTTGGACAAAGTTAGTTAGTTTTTGCCTACTTTGCAAGCATTTACAAAGCTATTTATGACGAGGTGTAACTATTTGAATGTTAAAAAGAAAAAGTGGAACTACAAAAAGCATTGCTATTGCTTTGTAATTCCACTCCTTTTAGGTTGTAATTGCATTGAAATTGCGAGCCAAAAACACTGCTTTTTCAAAGTGATAAAATAGCGTGTGTTTTGTGTTTTCTTTGTGTTTGGGGTGGTGCATCAATGCGCCTCGAGCCAGTTTGCACCCCAACCAGCGTCGGCAATCAATGGCACTTTAAGGGCAAAGGCATTCTGCATCTCTTCGAGCACAATCTTTTCAACCTGCTCTTTCTCGTTCGGAAGAACGCTAAAGTTCAATTCGTCGTGCACTTGAAGAATCATCTTGCTCTTTATTCCTTCGTTGTTGAATCGCTCATAGATGCGAACCATAGCCAATTTAATGATGTCTGCCGCACTACCTTGTATAGGTGCGTTGATGGCATTGCGCTCTGCATAACCACGAACGGTGGCATTTTGACTGTTGATGTCGGCAAGATAGCGACGGCGATGCATAAAGGTTTCTACATATCCGTTTTGCTTTGCGGTTTCTTTGCACTGCTCCATATAAGCCTGAACCTGTGGGAAGGTACTGAAATAGCCCTCGATGAGCTGTTTGGCTTCGTTGCGTTCGATGTTTAAACGCTCTGCCAATCCAAAAACAGTGATGCCATATATGATACCAAAGTTGGCACGTTTTGCCTTGGTGCGCTCGTCTCTTGTTACCTCGTCGATAGGCTTTTTATAGATTTTTGCTGCGGTGGCAGCGTGAATGTCGTGCCCTTCTATAAAGGCTTCGATCATGTTTTCGTCGCCACTTAGATGCGCCATGATGCGCAATTCAATCTGACTATAGTCGGCACTGAAGAACAAACAACCCTCGTTAGGAATGAAACATTTGCGGATTTCTTTTCCGTCTTCGCCTCGAACAGGAATGTTTTGCAAGTTAGGATCGCTCGAACTCAATCGTCCTGTGGCTGTTGTTGCTTGGTTAAAACTGGTGTGAATGTTGCCAGTTTTGGGGTTTACAAGCTTAGGAAGAGCGTCTACATAAGTGCTAAGGAGCTTCTTTAGTCCACGATATTTCAATATCTCGTCGATGATAGGGTGCTTGTTGATGAGCTTTTGCAATTCTTCTTCGCTCGTAACATATTGCCCAGTCTTGGTTTTCTTGGGCTTTTCGGCAACCTTTAGCTTTTCAAATAGAATGGTTCCCACTTGTTTTGGAGAGGAGATGTTAAAGGTTTCGCCTGCCAGTTCGTATATCTTTTGCTCGTATAGGCTGAGTTGTTCGTTGAAGGTTTTGCTCACTTCAGAAAGTGCTTGCACATCAAGTTTAACGCCATTGCATTCCATTTCTGCCAAAACATAAATCAAAGGCATTTCCACTTCCTTAAACAATGGGTATAAACCTGCTTCTTTTAGTTTGGGTTCGAATATGTTTTTAAGTTGCAAGGTGATGTCGGCATCTTCGCAAGCATAGTCTACTATCTGCTCGGGAGCAAGCGAACGCATATTTAATTGGTCTTTTCCTTTGGCTCCAATGAGCTGATCTATGTGGATCGTTTTATAGCGAAGATAGGTCTCTGCCATATCATCCATGTTGTGACGAAGCTCTGGTTGGAGGAGATAATGAGCGATCATGGTGTCGAAGAGGGGACCTTTCATCGTGATTCCGTAATTTCTTAGTACCTCGATGTCGTACTTAATATTTTGTCCTACCTTCTCAATTTCTTCGTTTTCGTATAGCGGTTGGAATGCATTTACAATTTTTTGCGCTTTTTGTTGTTCGTTAGGAATGGGCACATAAAATGCTTCTTGCGGACTAACAGAAAAGCTCAAACCCACCAATTCTGCCTCTAAAGCATTTAAAGAAGTGGTCTCTGTGTCTAAACTTACAATTCTTTTTGTCAGTAATAAATCACATAAATTATTTATATCCTCTTCTTTTTCAATGAGTTTGTAATTATATTTGGTATCAAAAAGTGTCTTATAATTTTCAAATTGAGGCTCAACTGCATCATTGGACGTGAATTCTTCGAAGAGATTTAACTGCGAATTGTCTTTCGTTTGTATATTTTCAGTCTTTTTAAAGAATTTGTTTGCGAGTGTTCTAAACTCGAGTTCGTCGAACAAAGCACGCAATTTTTCTTCGTTAGGAGGGGTGAGTTGCAAATCGGTTAGATTGAGTTCGATGGGCACATCGGTTTTGATGGTTGCCAAAAAGTTCGACATCTTAATATCATCAACAGCACCTTCGACCTTCTCTTTCAATTTTCCTTTGAGCTGATTGGTGTTCTCTAACAAGTTATTAATCGACTTAAAATCGTTGATTAGCTTAATGGCTGTTTTCTCACCAACGCCTGGACAGCCTGGAAAGTTATCGGCAGAGTCGCCCATTAAGGCAAGAATGTCGATTACTTGCGATGGACTTTCGATCTGATACTTCTCTTTTATCTGCTCAACTCCAAGTATTTCATACCCTCCGCCGTGTCTTGGTCGATAGATAAAAACATTCTCTTTCACCAATTGGCCATAGTCTTTATCGGGCGTAAGCATATAAGTTTCCATATCAAAGGCACTTGCTTGGGTGGCAAGTGTACCGATAACATCGTCGGCTTCGTATCCTTTTACCTCAAGAATAGGGATATTCATTGCCTCAAGAATCTGTTTTATGATGGGAACAGACAGCTTAATGTCTTCGGGAGTCTTCTCTCTTTGAGCCTTATAGTCGGCAAAAGCCTCGTCACGAAAGGTGGGACCGCTAGGGTCGAACGCCACTCCAAGGTGCGAAGGTTGTTCTTTTTGAATTACTTCATGAAGGGTATTTACAAATCCAAGTATTGCACTTGTGTTGAAACCCTTAGAGTTTATGCGGGGATTCTTAATGAAAGCGTAATAAGAACGATAAATTAATGCGTAGGCATCTAAAAGGAAAAGTTTACTCATAAATATGTATTTTGATGCGTAAAATTACGAAAAAAGGGTGATACTTACCGATTATTTGCTTATTTTTGTAAGAAATTAGAATGAATATGGATTACTTATCGGTAATAAAAAAGCCAATAACTGACGAATTAAACCATTTCATCGAGCTTTTTAATACATCGCTTGAGCATCAAGATGGGTTGTTATCTCAGGTGCTAATGTTTATAAAACAACGTTCAGGAAAGCGCATGCGACCTATGTTGATGTTGCTTGTTGCAAAAGCATTTGGACGTGTTAGCGAGGTAACTCAGCATGCTGCAATAGGTTTAGAGCTGTTACATACAGCCTCATTGGTGCATGATGATGTTGTAGATGAAAGTGGAGAGCGACGTGGACAAGCATCGGTTAATGCCTTTTATGATAATAAAGTGGCAGTACTTGTTGGCGATTATATACTATCTACAGCCCTCTTACATGTTAGTTTCACCTCTTCCGACCGCATAGTGTCTGGCTTAGCAGAGCTAGGACGCACCCTTTCAGATGGAGAGATATTGCAATTAGAAAATATAAGCAATCAAACCATATCTGAAGAAGCTTATTATGAGGTGATAAAGCGTAAGACTGCGGCTCTATTTGAGGCGTGTACAGAGATTGGAGCCTTATCTGTTGGAGCATCAAAAGACGATGTTGAGCAGGCAAGACTATTCGGTTTGCATCTCGGAATGGCGTTCCAAATACGTGATGATATATTTGATTATTACGAATCGAACGACATTGGAAAGCCCACTGGCAATGATATGGCAGAAGGAAAGCTAACTCTTCCTGTGATACATGCTGTGTTAGCCACTGACAATGGCGCAATGAAAGATTTAGCATTGAAGGTGAAAAAGGGTGAAGTTACACCTGAAGAAGTGGCTCAGCTCGTTGCTTTCACCAAAGAAAATGGCGGTATTGAGTATGCAGAAGCTAAGATGCGAGAGTTTAAGAACAAAGCTATTGGATTTATAGAAGAGAAGATTCAAGATACAGATATTAAGCAAGCCCTCAACGCTTACTTAGACTATGTGATAGAGCGAAAGTTATAATGCCTTTCAAAGCTTTTGAAATAGGGTAGAGAAGAGCATATCAATACAATAAGGTCTCATAAGAAAATGGAATAGAAAACACCATTTAAATCTTATGAGACCTTTTCTTTTTGTAAGCATCAACGATGCTTTTCTACTTAAAAGAATTTAGTTTCTTCGCCAGTTAGTTCGCTAAGTAGCAAGTTAGTAAGGCGACTTGTGCCCAAACGAAGATACTTGTTGGTGAGCCATTCTTTGCCCAATATCTCCTTAACGATGGTGTAATAGATGATAGCATCCATCACAGTGTTAATTCCACCCGCAGGTTTAAATCCGATTTTGATACCCGTTTTTTCGTGATATTCTTTGATAGCTTGACACATTACGTATGCAGCTTCAGGCGTAGCAGATATGGGTTCCTTGCCAGTAGAAGTTTTGATGTAGTCGGCACCTGCATACATTGCAAGTAAAGACGCCTTTTTAATGTTCTCGGCAGTTTTGATATCACCAGTTTCAAGAATCACTTTCAAAGGTACATCGTTTCCACAAACGCTCTTAATCTCGCTAATTTCGTCGCACATACTCTCATAATCTCCGCTCAAGAACTTACCGACCGACATCACAATATCAATCTCAGTAGCACCATCTTTCACAGCAAGAGCAGTTTCAGCAACCTTTATTTCAGGAAGCATTTGCGATGAAGGGAAGCCTGCCGACACACAAGTTACCTCAACACCTTCGATCTCTAGGGTTTGACTTACTATCGAAGCATAGCAAGGATAGGTGCATATTGTAGCCACGTGAGGCATGTTTGGATAAGCAGAGTCGAACTGATTGACACGCTCGGTGAATGCAAGTATGCTCTCATCACTATCGGTTGTTTTAAGCGATGTTAGCTCTATACTTCCAAAGAGGAAGCGTTTTACATCGTCGTTGTCGTTTTCGTGTACCTTTTCAGCAATAATTTTGCGCACAGCCTCGCTCACTTCAGCATCGTTCAACTTAGTGTTGTAGAGTGCCAACATATCGAGATATTTGTTCGATTCTTCGTGATGATGACCACAGCAATCGTGATGCTCGTGGTTGCATTGGTTTGTTTCTGAATGCATGTTTGTATTATTTATTTTGTTATTTCAATTTATCGTTGTTCAAATGGCGTGTGGCGTCTCGTTCAGTCTTCTTCTTCATCGAGTCGTTAAACGCCTTAGTGAGGTCTACACCCGTTTGATTTGCCAAGCAAATAAGCACCCAAAGCACGTCCGCCATCTCTTCAGATAGGTTGTGATGCTCGTTCTTTTTAAAGCTCTGGTCGCCATAAGTGCGAGCCATAACCCTTGCCAATTCGCCCACTTCTTCGGTTAAACACGCCATATTGGTAAGCTCAGAGAAATAGCGAACACCATAGGTTTTAATCCATTTGTCGACCTCTTGTTGCATGTCTTGCATGCTCTTAGGCTCTGTGTGCTCATAGCTTGCGTTGCAAGCGTTTATCTTTTGCGATTGATTGTCCATATCTTGCGAGTTAAAATAAAGGCTCTACGGCTCGTTTTTGTCCTATTCTTTGTTCTTCGAATCCATGCAGATGGTAACAGGTCCATCGTTGGTTAGACTCACTTTCATATCCGCTCCAAACACACCTGTGGCGATATCTTTGTTTAAGAGTTGCTTTAGTTTATCGACAAAGCTGTTGTAGAGTGGGAGAGAATGGTCGGGACTTGAAGCTCGAATGTATGAAGGTCGGTTGCCTTTTTTATAAGATGCCATAAGCGTGAACTGACTAACAGCGAGTATTTCGCCATCAACATCTTTGATACTCTTATTCATTACGCCCTCTTCGTCGTCGAAAACACGAAGCGAACACACCTTGTTGGCAAGCCATTCTACATCTTCTTGCGTGTCGGTTTGGGTAACTCCCACTAACAAAAGAAAACCTTTTGAGATGGCAGAGTGTACCTCATTGTTAATCGAAACGCTGGCGTTTAAAACCCTTTGAATAACTATTCTCATGTTACAAAATTACAAAAAAAAGCGCATACGGCAGTCGTTATTTTCAAGTAGTTGCGTTGTACTTGTACAAAATGCACATTTTTATTTTTAGTATGCACCATCTTCTGAAGTTTATTTTGTCGATTTGCGCCCTTGATGGGTGTAAGATGGGTGCTGCAGTGGCAAAGAAATAAAACGGTCTTAGAACGCAAATAAAAGTAATGTGGAGAGTTTTTGCTGTGGTGTGCTGTGCCCTGTGGAAATGGTGGGTGCGCTATGGGGAAATAAAAGGACTGCTTTTAGTCTGCAATCTCATTGTTTTTGAGGGGTAAATTCAATGTTTTTGCGTGATAATTGCACTGCTTTTGCAAAGCAAACGAAATGAGGCGATGAGAGGGTGCTTTGGGTTTAGGCAGAAGAAGGGAATAGAGTGGGGTAGAAAGTATTTGAGAGTTTGGGGGAAGGGGTAGAATTTTGTGCTGAAATGGGGGGAGATGATAGATGGGAAATGATGGTGTTTGTGATGAGAATAAATGGATTGAGTGATGGGAAAAGAAGGGTTGTTGTGGAAGAAAAATGGAAAAGGTGGGGAGAAAAAGTGTTGGCTACAAAAGAAAATACTTGTTGTGATGGCGAAGAAAGACTGAGGGAGGGATAGAAAACAATAAAAAAGATTATAAAATGAGATTTTTACTCATCTTAAAATCTTTAATGTTTTGATTATAAGAGCTTTACATGCTAAATTTGGTTCTTTTGCTCTTTTTCGTTGAAGTGATTGAACACAATGGCGGCTTTACTTGCTCCGAGAACCTCTGTAAGTTGCTCTAAGCTAGTAGTTTTAATCTTCTTTACGCTCTTAAACTGAGCAATGAGAGTCTCTTTGGTCTTTGTTCCAACGCCTTTGATATTGTCTAATTCAGAGTGTAGGGCTATTTTAGAACGCTTGTCTCTATGGAAGGAAATGGCATAGCGGTGCACCTCGTCTTGAATGCGCATAAGAGCCAAAAATAATTCGCTGTTATTCTTCAATCCAATAACAATGGGAGGGTCGCCAAAAAGTAGTTCGTTGGTGCGGTGATGGTTGTCTTTTGCCAATCCAGCAATAGGAATTTGGAGGTGTAATTGCCCTTCAATCACCTCTCGAACAACGCTCATTTGACCCTTACCGCCATCGGTGATGATGAGGTCGGGTAGAGGCTTTCCCTCGTCAATCATACGCTTATAACGTCTATAAACAACTTCTTGCATCGACGCATAATCATCAGGTCCAACCACAGTTTTGATGTTATACTTGCGATAGTCGCTTTTCGAGGGTTTCATTCCTTTGAAAACCACACACCCAGCCACTGCATTTGTTCCGCTAATGTTTGAGTTGTCGAAGCATTCGATGTGATATGGCAGTTTAGAAAGCTGTAAATGATTCTGTAATTCTTTCATTATTCGGGTGTATTTCTGCTCGGGATTGAGCTTTTCGGCTTGCTTCATGCGGTCGAATTTGTATTGCTTTCCATTCATTTCCGACAGCTCTAAGAGCTTCTTTTTATCCCCTCTTTGAGGTACAGTGAAGTAGGCGTTGGTTAATTGCCAATCTATTTCAAAAGGAACAATAATCTCTTGCGCTTCGCTTGCAAAACGATTGCGAATTTCGAGGATTGCACTCACCAAAAGTTCTTCGTTTGTTTCGTTCACCTTTTGCTTATATTCGTAGGTGAAACTCTGATTAATCGTGCCATTTTTAACGTGAATGTAGTTGATGAAAGCCGTTTTTTCGTTGTCGTGATACGTAATGCTAAATACATCTACATTGCGTATGGTGTGACTAACCACCTCGCTTTTGGCAACGAACGAGGCAATCAGTTCGTATTGTTTTTTAAGCTCTTGGGCTTCTTCAAAGCGCATTTCTTCTGCCAACTGCATCATCTTTTCGTAGAGAACAGCACTGGTTTTGCGCACGTTTCCTTTGAGAATCTCTTTGGCTTGGGCAATCTTTTCATTGTAATCTTCCATAGTCTGCTTGCCAATGCAGGGCCCTAAGCAGTTGTGAATGTGATACTCTAAGCACGATTTGAACTTGTTATTGGCGATGCCTTGTGGTGTAAGTGGAAGCTGACAGCTACGGGGCTTGTAGATTTTGGTGATGAGTTCTAAAAGCGATTTGAGGGCTGTTACGTTGGTGAAAGGACCAAAATAGGTGCCCGTTTTATGGTTGATGGTGCGGGTTTTGAATATGCGTGGAAAGTATTCGTGCGTAACACAAATGCTGGGGTAGGTCTTTCCGTCTTTAAGTAGAACGTTATAGCGTGGTGTGTATTTCTTAATTAAGCTGTTTTCGAGTAGAAGTGCGTCTTCCTCGGTGTTGACAACGGTATATGAAATGTTGTGAATTTTACTTACAAGAACCTTTGTCTTAAATCGATCTACTTCTTTATGGAAATACGAAGATACACGACTTTTGAGGCGTTTTGCCTTTCCTACGTATATAATAACATTGTTTTCATCGTAGAATTGGTAACTACCTGGCTTCTCAGGCATGCTTTGTACGATGCCTTTTAATTTGCTAATGCGTTCTTCTTTTTTATCCTTTGTCATGCACTACAATGCCTTTAAAATCAGAGTTTTTATGATTTTGTGTTTCACGTGAAACTATAATACATAAAAGTTGTTGTGTGTTAAAGTTTCACATATTGTTCATCTTGTCGATGAAAGGTTTGTTTCTTTCTTGTAAAAGACGAGAAAGGGGTGGGGAATAATAAAAGGATTGAATGGTGCCTTTTGTAAGTTTGGCAAACCGATTCAATCCTTTCTTATCTTAAAGTTTTAGTAATGTGGTAATTTCGATGTCTTTATCGAATACCTCTCTGCCGTTAAGTCCTTCGTCTAAGAGTTCGATGATGAAATTACAATAAATCTTTTTGGGTTTGAATTTTCTAACAAGATCGCATGCAGCTTTCATTGTTCCGCCAGTAGCAAGCAAGTCATCGTGAAGTAAAACCACGTCGCCTTCTTCTATTGCGTCTTTATGTATTTCGATAGTATCAATGCCATATTCCTTCGCATAGCTTTCTTGTACGGTTTCGCAAGGTAGCTTTCCTGGTTTTCTACATAGCGCAATACCAGCGTTTAGTTTGATGGCAAGAGCAGAACTCATAACAAAGCCACGGCTTTCGATGCCAACTACCTTAGTAATGCCCTTGTCTTTGTAAAGATCATACATTTCATCGGCAATTGTTTTTAAACATTCTGCATTTTTAAATAGAGTGGTGACATCTCTAAAGTTGACACCCTTTATAGGCCAATCTGGAATTGAACGCAGATTGTCTAATAATAGTTTGTTGTTCATTATCAAATAATTATATTGTTATTTCTTATCTTTTGTTTCACGTGAAACTTATGTTTGTCTCGTGATAGTTTTATATCTGTTTCTTTCTTGCCTTGCGAATGCATTGAATAAAGTTATTGATGCATTCGAACGTTATTGTAGTTGTGTTATCTTCCCAATAAGATAAGGAGTACATTGATATCGCTTGGAGACACACCAGGAATTCTACTTGCTTCTGCTAGTGTTTCAGGTTGGATCTTTTCGAGCTTCTGTCTGCCTTCGGTAGATATTTCATGAAGTTGCGAATAATTAAACCTTCCCTTAATTCTGATGTCTTCTAGACGTCTCATTTTATCGGCAATGATTCGCTCTCTTTCGATATATCCTCTGTATTTAATTCTTATCTCTGCTGCTTCGGTGATTTCTGCCTGTCTGTTAGGGACAGCTTTTAGTATGTCGTTTAAATGGGGAATAACTTCAGCTAGGTTATTCATGGTGAGTTGAGGACGAGCAATTAGATCCGAAATTTTAATAGAAGAGTGGATTGGAGTGGTGCCTAAGCGTTCTAAACTTGCATTGATTTCTTTTGGTTTTATGCTGGTTTCATCGCAGAATTGTATGATTTTAGAAATAGATTCTTCTTTCTGTTTCCACCAATCGTAACGCTCTTTAGTAGCAATGCCCAATTCAAATGCCTTAGAAGTTAATCTGTAGTCGGCATCATCTTGACGTAATAAAATTCTATATTCAGCTCTCGAGGTAAACATTCGATAAGGTTCGTCGACACCTTTGGTTGTTAAATCGTCGATGAGAACGCCAATATAGCTCTCGTCTCGTTTCATAATAAATTCCTTATCGTTGTAGAAACATCTTAGAGCTGCGTTGATACCTGCAACCAAACCTTGTCCTGCTGCCTCTTCATAGCCAGTAGTTCCGTTTACTTGTCCAGCGAAGTAAAGTCCTTTTACAACCTTACTTTCAAGAGTATGTTTAAGCTGTGTTGGGTCGAAATAATCGTATTCGATTGCGTAACCAGGTCGATAAATCTTGGCATCTCTTAGCGCAGGGATTTTGTGAAGTGCGTTTAACTGCACCTCGAAAGGCATACTTGAAGAGAAACCATTGAGATACATCTCGTTGGTGTCGGTGCCTTCAGGCTCTAAGAATAAAGGATGTTTGTCTTTATCGGGGAATGTTACGAGTTTGGTTTCAATAGAAGGGCAGTATCTTGGGCCTGTACTTTGAATTTGTCCGTTAAACAATGGCGAGTCGGCAATACCCTTGTTGAGCTCCATGTGCGCTTCGGGGGTAGTGTAGAATGTCCAACATGGCAATTGTTTGAGTGGCTTATGAAGATTCATATAGCTGAATTGATGGAAGTCGAAGTCGCCATCTTGGATCTCCATTTCATCGAAATGCACCGAACGTTTATCGATTCTTACGGGTGTTCCTGTCTTCATTCGATCAGAACGGATGCCCAAATGGTTGATGCATTCAGTGAGATGAGGTACGGCAGGCTCTGCGCATCTACCTCCAGGGAAGGTTCTTCGTCCGATATGCATTAAGCCATTGAGGAATGTTCCTGCAGTGATAATGACACATTTTGCAGTGAATTCAACTCCCCAAACAGTTTTTACGCCAACGATCTCATTGTTTTTAACGATTAATTCGTCTACTTGATCTTGCCAAATGTCGAGGTTCTCAGTTTTATCTAAAGTTTCTTTCCATTTGGTTATAAACTTTTCTCGGTCGCATTGTGCACGTGGACTCCACACGGCGGGACCCTTTCCACGGTTCAACATTCTGAATTGAATAGCCGTTGCGTCGGTTATTAGTCCCATTTGTCCGCCTAATGCGTCTATTTCTCTTACAATCTGACCTTTTGCAATGCCACCGATTGCGGGGTTACAGCTCATCTGTCCAATCTTATTCATGTCGATAGTGATTAGACAAGTCTTAGCTCCCATGTTGGAAGCAGCGGTTGCAGCCTCGTTACCTGCATGTCCTCCGCCCACAACAATCACATCATATTTGAAGTTCATTCTTGTTATTTTGGTTTTATCCTTAAATATGTTCTCGTATAATATATAAATAGGTGTGAGTCTTTCAACGTTCTTTTCAAATGTAAAAGAAATCAACCTCTCCTTTAGTTTTTAAGTAGTTGTTTTATAAATAATAATCTTCTGTTGTGTCATAAATAAAACATCTTCGTGTAGAAGCACGAAAAACATTAACACACAAAAGTACAGAATAAAATTGGATTTTTAGTCAAAAGCTTTGATTTATCATCAAAATATAGTATTTTTGCAATCAGTTTTATAAATCATATACCTACAAATGGGGGTATAATGAAGATAGAACAATACTTAAAGATATGCTTTAAGCTCTCAATAGGATATATTCTAACAATTAAATAATAAATTTTCAGTCAATTATGTGGTTATTTAAATCCTCTATTGGTAGAAAAGTTATAATGTCTTTAACAGGCATTGCGCTTATTCTATTCTTGACTTTTCACATGTCAATGAACCTTGTTGCGTTATTCTCGGGCGAGGCTTATAATATGGTATGTGAGTTTCTTGGTGCCAACTGGTATGCTGTTGTAGCTACAATGGGGCTAGCTGGACTTGCAATGTTGCATATTGTGTATGCTTTTATCTTAACTGCTCAAAATAGAAGAGCACGTGGAAGCGAGCGATATGCAGTAGTAGACAAACCTAAAAAGGTTGAATGGGCATCTCAAAACATGCTTGTTTTGGGTATTATCATTCTTTTAGGTTTATTATTGCACCTCTTTAACTTCTGGTACAACATGATGTTTGCAGAACTAATGCACATGGAAATGAAATTTTCTCCTAGTGATGGCTTTGCATACATTAAGGACACATTTGCAAATCCTGTATTTGTAGTGCTTTATGTTATATGGATTGTTGCCATTTGGTTACACCTTTCTCATGGATTTTGGAGTGCAATGCACACCTTAGGTGTTAATGGTAAGGTTTGGTTTAAGCGTTGGCAAGTAATTGGCTTGGTATATTCTACCATCTTAATGTTAGGATTCCTTGTTGTAGTTCTTGCGTTTGCGTTTGGCTGTGCGCCTAGCTTATGCTGCCATTAATTTAGTGTGTAAGAATTTAATTACTTCCTTTTAAGATTTAAAGATTATGACTAATCAGATAAATTCAAAGATTCCAGAAGGACCTATAGCAGAGAAATGGACCAATTATAAAGCGCATCAACGTTTGGTTAACCCCAAGAATAAATTAAAGTTAGATGTAATTGTTGTAGGAACAGGATTGGCTGGAGCTAGTGCAGCTGCATCTCTTGGCGAGATGGGCTTCAATGTTCTTAACTTTTGTATACAAGATTCGCCTCGTCGTGCGCACTCTATTGCAGCGCAAGGAGGTATCAATGCTGCTAAAAACTATCAGAATGATGGCGACTCAGTTTATCGTCTTTTCTACGATACAGTTAAAGGTGGCGACTATAGAGCACGTGAAGCAAACGTTTATCGTTTAGCAGAAGTGTCAAATAGTATCATCGATCAGTGCGTAGCTCAAGGTGTTCCTTTTGCTCGTGAGTATGGTGGTATGTTAGCAAACCGTTCTTTTGGTGGAGCTCAAGTAAGTAGAACATTCTACGCAAAAGGACAAACAGGACAGCAATTGTTGCTTGGTGCTTACTCTGCGCTTAGCTGTCAGGTGAATGCAGGAAAGGTAAAGCTTTACACTCGTTATGAGATGGAAGACGTAGTTCTTGTTGATGGCCGTGCAAGAGGTATCATCGCAAAGAACTTAGTTACAGGTAAACTAGAACGTTTCTCTGCAAATGCCGTTGTAATTGCAACAGGAGGATATGGTAATGCTTATTTCCTTTCTACCAATGCGATGGGTTGTAACTGTACAGCAGCAATCCAATGCTATCGTAAGGGAGCTTACTTTGCAAATCCATCATACGTTCAAATTCATCCAACATGTATTCCAGTACACGGCGATAAGCAATCAAAGCTTACCTTGATGTCTGAATCTTTGCGTAATGACGGACGTATTTGGGTTCCAAAGAAGATCGAAGACGCTAAAGCTTTGCAAGCAGGTACAAAGAAAGGCTCTGACATTCCAGAAGAAGATCGTGACTATTATCTTGAACGTCGCTATCCAGCGTTCGGTAACTTGGTACCTCGTGACGTAGCATCTCGTGCTGCTAAAGAGCGTTGCGATAAGGGATTCGGTGTAAACAACACAGGTCTTGCTGTGTTCCTTGACTTCTCTGAAAGTATTGAACGCTTGGGAGTAGATGCCATTCTACAACGTTATGGTAACCTATTCGATATGTACGAAGAAATTACAGACGTTAATCCAGGCGAATTAGCAAACGAAATAAATGGTGTTAAGTATTATAATCCAATGATGATCTATCCTGCAATCCACTATACAATGGGTGGAATCTGGGTTGATTACGAGCTAATGACTTCAATCGAAGGCTTGTTCGCAATTGGAGAGTGTAACTTCTCAGACCACGGAGCAAACCGCTTAGGTGCTTCAGCATTGATGCAAGGTCTTGCAGACGGTTACTTCGTACTTCCATACACCATCCAAAACTATCTTGCAGATCAAGCAATTTGGCCTCGTTTATCTACAGATCTTCCTGAATTCGAAGAAGCAGAGCGTGGAGTTCAAGCAGAAATCGATCGCCTAATGGGTATTCAAGGAAAACGTTCTGTAGACTCAATTCACAAAGAACTAGGTCATATCATGTGGGAACACGTAGGAATGGGTCGTACAGCAGAAGGACTTCGTGAAGGTATTGCAAAGATGAAAGAACTAAGAAAAGAGTTCGATACCAACCTATTCATACCTGGAAGCAAAGAAGGACTTAACGTAGAGCTAGACAAAGCCATTCACCTTCGTGACTTTATCATCATGGGAGAACTTGAAGCATACGACGCTCTCTCTCGTAATGAAAGCTGTGGTGGACACTTCCGTGAAGAATATCAGACTGAAGAAGGAGAAGCTAAGCGTGATGACGAGAACTATTTCTATGTAGGATGCTGGAAATATAATGGTTGCGATACAGCAGAACCAGAGCTTATCAAAGAGCCATTAGAGTATGAAGCAATTAAAGTTCAAACACGTAACTATAAGTCGTAATTAAGTTAACGAGTGCATCTTATGTCGACTGCTCACAAACATTAGAGCACAGCAGTAGCGCACAAAGCACTCAAAAGCCCAGTAGTTACTCAAGTCGACATAACAACTCTAAACGAATAAGCTATAAAACCCATATGGAAAAAAATATAAGTTTCACGCTAAAAGTATGGCGTCAGAATGGTCCTAAGGCAAAAGGACACTTCGATTCATTCGAAATGAAGGACATCCCTACAGATACTTCATTCCTCGAAATGCTCGACATCTTGAATGAGCAACTCATCGAAGAAGGTAAAGAACCATTTGTGTTCGACCACGATTGTAGAGAAGGTATCTGCGGTATGTGTTCACTTTACATCAATGGACACCCACACGGACCAGCTACAGGAGCAACAACTTGCCAATTATACATGCGCCGTTTCAATGATGGAGACGTAATAACCGTAGAGCCATGGCGTTCTGCTGCATTCCCAGTAATTAAGGATTGTATGGTAGATCGTGGTGCTTTCGATAAGATTATACAAGCAGGTGGATACGTAACAGTACGCACAGGCCAACCACAAGATGCAAACAGCATCCTCATTCCAAAGCAAGATGCCGACGAAGCAATGGATTGCGCAACATGTATCGGTTGTGGTGCTTGCGTTGCAGCATGTAAAAACGGTTCTGCAATGTTGTTTGTAAGTTCTAAGGTAAGTCAACTTGCACTTCTTCCACAAGGTAAACCAGAAGCAGCACGTCGTGCAAAGGCAATGATGTTGAAGATGGAAGAACTTGGATTCGGTAACTGTACAAACACTCAAGCATGCGAAGCAGAGTGTCCAAAGAACGAATCTATTGCCAATATCGCTCGTCTAAACCGTGAGTTTATCATGGCAAAGTTAAACGACTAATATTGCTTTAATTAAAATAGACTAAGGATGCCTGTCTGAGAAAGATAGGTGTCCTTTTTCATTTTATGCCCTCTCGTTCTTTTATTAGATAGAACATCGAGCCTAAAGACACCGCCCTGCACCCTTATTCATCATTCCGTTACCCATTGTTGTAGCAGAAAGATGAGGTAAAGGAACCGCACAGCGCCCCAATAGCTGTATTCCTTTGCTATTTTTGCTGTGTTTCATTCAAACACTTTGTCCCTTACTTCGCTCTATCTGAATCATTTCAACGCCTTAGAAAGAGTTTAATGAACTATATTATTAATGCCTTGTGATACACTTTTATAGCATTTTATTTGGATCGTATGTAATAAAGTGCTATATTTGCAACATGGGAGATACGACCATTGAGAGTAGCCCGAGAAGTTACAGATCCTCAAGTCAGATTTAAATATCTGGCTTTTTTTATATAGAAGTCCTAAAAAATCCACTCTTTTTATTACGCAATCAGTCCTTTAAAAGATATTCTTTTCGTGAATATCCTTTGCTATTCGTGTACATCTAAAAAAGAAACAGATTATAGTTGTTGAATTATTTAACGGCAACAACATTTATGTCCGCACCTTATTTTATTATTCGTAGATAGAAAACAATGTTTGGGAAATATCACATTGGGGTAGTTGATAGATAATAAAAAAGAAAACAGAATGAGCTAACCCGTGTTTAAATCCATGGGGAATGCTACCTCTGTTTTCTTTTTAGCAAATAAATTACTTATTATTTTGCAACGATATAATGTTTAGAATGTAATTTGCAGACAGAATTCTTACATATCTAAATAATATTTATTATAGAATCTTTTAAAAGATTCTACGGCTTCATAGTTCGAATACTGAGTTCTTGCATATCTATTAAACAACAAAGCTTTCAATGTAATAGGTACATTATCGTCGGTGCTAAAACAAGTAAGTCCCACAGCAGTATACTGGCTTAAGTACGACATTAGCAATCGTGATTGTGGTTTGGTAAATTCCAATAGCCACGCACGTTCATACGACCAAAGACAAGCTTTGTTTTGTTCTTCCTTGTATGGGTTCTCTTTTTCGCCTTTGTAGTATCTGCAAAGCTCCATTAATTTTTCTCTATCATCCATGTTTCTTTTTACAATTTATATTGTCAACTTCAGTAGTATCTATTATTACCTTTTCTCCTTTTGCATTGCATTCTTTAATTTGTTTGTTTGTTTCCTTTATTTCTTGTGTAATCTCTTCATAAAGATCCTCGTCAACACCGAGCTTTTTTGCGTCCTCTTTGCTTATGTTTAGGTAAAATACACTGTCTTTATAAAAGGCATAATTTTTCAGCGCAAGGGCAGCAGCTCGTTTAATTCTTATTTCCTTAGGCATTTGTCTTAGTTCTTCAACACTAAGCAATAGTGCCTTTGCCTCTTCGGCCTCAGAAGCATATACACGATTTCTTACGCTATTGTTTGTTTGCGATGGAGAGTCTTTTTTAGCGCACGAAGATGCAATCAATATTGCCAAAAGACTTAAAGGAATAAGTTTTAGAAAATTTTTGTCCATCTGTTTTATGTTTAATAGGTTAATAAAATGGTATGATAAAGAGCATGAATAAAAGAAAGGAAAATTCTCTTTTTCAGCTTAATAAGTAATAGTCTTTTTGCAAATATAGGTAAAAAAATAAATGCAGATATTGTTTTTATGCCTATTTAACGCAGGCACTTCTCATTTTGTTTTATGTCTTTACAGAAATACTCAAAACACATTCGAGCGAAAAAATAACGACATTTGGATGTATTCTTTCTTATTTCTTCTCCTTGTTCTATTCCATAAAAGCTCCGTAAAGATAGTTTTAAGAAGCTTTGAGCCCTTGTTTCCTTTCTTCGTGTCATCTCCTTGTTTTTCTAGGAACAGCCTTTTGCGTCCTAAAACCATTGCAATTGTGTTCCAAAAGCATTGCAATTGCACACCAATCTCACCGCTATTACGTACTAATTGCATTGAGTTTATTTTTCAATTTCTATATTCCTACGAAATCTTTGCTGTGCTTTCTTCAAAACGATGTGTCCCTTCTTCTCCCTGTCTACATCGTTTCAACGCCTTAGAAAGAGTTTAATGAGCTATATTATTGATGTGTTGTGATAAAAGACTATACATAAAAAGCTCCCTAACGACTTGAAATCATTAGAGAGCAATATGTTTATATGTTGTAACTTTCTATGCCACCAAACGCCAAATAAAGGCGATGAGCATCGTAACGATGATACCTAAGGAGAGCGGAAGCAAGGTTGCAAGAGCCGTCCACTTCACACTTCTCGTCTCTTTGTATATCGTATAAATCGTTGTACTACATGGGTGATGCAACAAACAGAACACCATCACGCACACAGCAGTAAGCAAGTTCCAACCACCTTTCAATAAAATCATTTTCGTTTGCTCGTCTGTTCCTTCCATTAACACGCCCGATGAGGCGAAATCTGCAGGGCCTAACACCAGCATAGTGAGCATTAATATCGTTGGGATCACAATCTCATTGGCAGGAATAGCTAAGATATAAGCCAAAAGAATAACGCCATTTAAGCCCATTAGCCACCCTGGAGCGTCTAAAAACGATATCAAGTGCTGAGCAATACTAACGTCGCCCACAGTGATATTACAGCATAACCAAATCAAAGCACCTGCTGGAGCGGCGAAAATAAGAGCACGCCAAAGCACAATGAGTGTGCGATCTATGACCGAGGTGTAGAGCGTTTGCCAGAATTGAGGTGGACGATAAGGAGGCAATTCGAGGTGAAATGTCGATACTTCGCCACGCAACACCGTTCTAGAAAGCACCCACGAGCTACCAAACATAAAGCCTACTCCCGCCAAAACAACCGCCATCACCGCCAAAAGAGCCACCACATTACTATATTGCGAAGGCACTGCTGCACCTATAAAGAGTGTTGCAAGGAGGATTTGAGTGGGCCAACGACCATTGCAAAGCGAAAAGTTATTGGTGATAATTGCAATGAGTCGCTCTCTACTACTGTCGATAATACGAGTAGAAACCACGCCTGCTGCATTACAACCAAAGCCCATACTCATTGTAAGAGCCTGCTTTCCGTGCGCTCCCGAACGACGAAATAGCTCGTCAAGGTTAAACGCAACACGTGGAAGATAGCCGAAATCCTCTAGTAAAGTGAATAGAGGAAAGAAGATAGCCATCGGTGGAAGCATCACAGACACAACCCAAGCCGTAGCCAAATACACGCCATCTACCATTAAACCCGTGAGCCATTCAGGCGAATGCATCGCCATAAACAACTCTCTAAGATGTGGATGTGCAAAGCCAACCAATATCTCATTGATCCAAGTAGAAGGGTAGTTAGAACCTATTATCGTGAGCCAAAAAACACAACAGAGTAGTGCCACCATGATAGGAAAGCCCCAAATACGGTGCGTTAGAATGCGGTCGAGCTTGATATCTAATGGAAGTCTACCTCGTTCGTTACCTTGTTGCACCACTTCTCGGCATATTTCTTCTGCTTGTGCATAGATATCTTCCATCCATTGGTCGTGAAAGTTATTGCCAATTTGCAAGTGAATGCGTTCTGCAAGGGCGTTTAATTCAGCGTTACTAAAGCGTTCTTGCACGCTTGCATCGCTTTCAATTAGTCTAAAAGCAATCCATTCGGCATTGTGAATGTCAGGAAACGTCTCCTTTATCTTATCCGATAATTCTTGAATAAGGGCGCTTGTTTGAGCAGGAAGATGGATGCTTCGATGAGGTTTGCACACATATTCGCCCTTAGCCACAGCCCTTGTCATTGCCAAAAGCTGGTCTATTCCTTGTCCAGAACGTGCCGATGCTCCCACAACAGGAATACCTAAACGACGAGAAAGTGCATTGAGATTCACCTCAATCTTGTTTCTTTTTGCCTCGTCTAACAAGTTTACGCACAGAACGGCTTTGTTAGTGATTTGCAACACCTGCAAAATCATGTTCATATTGCGCTCTAATCGGGTTGCATCTGCCACCATCACGGTTACATCAGGATTGCCAAAGAGAATAAAGTCACGTGCAATTTCTTCGTCTTCACTCGTAGATGACAACGAATAAGTGCCAGGAAGGTCCACAATTCGATAGGCATCATCTTGATAAACAAAGAACCCTTCTGCCTTACCTACAGTTTTTCCAGGCCAGTTTCCTGTGTGTTGTTTCAAGCCAGTAAGACTATTAAACACCGTACTTTTACCCGTATTGGGGTTGCCTGCCAGTGCAATTACATATTTAGATTGTATTCCTTGTGCTCCTTTTCGCTGCAAAGTGTGCAGGTTTGCTTGTGCGCAATTGGCGCAAGGACTATTGTTTGTTATTTTGTTCATGGATGAAATTCTTTAGAGTTGTAATTCTTTCGTAAGCTGAGAAATGAGTTGAGGCGATAGAAAAACAGAGCCGTTGAGGCATGTTCTATTGCACATCGTTGGCCACCTTTCTTACGTTTTGAATCAAAATGTATTGTGCTTGGTCGTGTCGAAGGGCAATTGCTGTGCCTCTAACCACGTAAGCTATAGGATTTCTCATCGGACTTTCCATGTCAATAGCAATTCTACTGCCTTTCACAAAGCCCAAATCCATGAGCCTACGGCGCAGTGCTCCACGACAAGAAGGCGACAAACCCACAATGGTTGCTTGCTCGTTTGCCTCAATAGTTGTTAGGCGTTGTGCCCTTGTCTCAGGCATACTCTCGGCTTCTTCCTTCGTTACTTCCACCCTGTTCATCGCCTCTAGTGCAACAAGAGGTAGGCACATCTGCTCGCCTTCGTATCTAAACGAGAACGAGGTGCTGTTGATTTCGGTGATATAAATCATTGAGTCTTTGGTTAAACCCAAATCTGCAATCTGCTTAAACAGCTTATTATTGTCATCCTCTACATGCGTAATGCGCCACCAGGTGTGCTCTTTCAAGGGCAATTCGCAAGTATCGTTAGGCATCATTGCGAGCGATTGAGTGGGAATGGGGTCGCCATGGGGGTCGAAAAGAGGGTTACCTAAAAGAGAGGCAATGCGACTTTGTTCCTCATCTGATATGACATGCTCCATACGATTAGCCCTTTGGTGCCATTCTGTGGGTGCATATCCAGAGTGTTCAGCAAGATATTGCTCGTAAATGCGGTGCGCTCTAATCAGTTTAAGAGCGTGTTGTTCGCCCTTTTCAGTAAGCTCTAATTGCTCATTTGCTGTAATCTCTTTTGTTAAAACAATAGCCCCTATTGCCTTTTCCAGTTCGTCTTGAGTAACGTTCAACAGCTTTTTCTGCTTAAAAGCATCTGCAAACGAAATTGAACCGCCAAGGTTATAAAGTTGTTTAATAAAATCTTCTTGTAGTTCTTTCTGTCTTTTCTGTGCGTGTTCGTTCAACGAATAGTTTTTGAAAGGCAGTAAAGTAACAAGTTTTGTTATATATTTGTTCATCTGTTTTGTTTACTGTTATAATGCAAAGGTACAAATAATATATATAGTGCTTTTATCTAATGAAATATTTTTTATTAGCAGGGTGTAAATAAAAGCATTGCTTTTGTCTTGTAATAGCAGTGTTATTGAGGTGTAAAAGCATTGCAATTGATTGATAATTAGATAGATATTGCGAAAAGGTAATATATAATTGTGTTTCAATGGCTTTGATAAAGCGAGTTAATAACGAATCATTTACACGTTATCCTCATAAATGAGGAAAAAAATATCCATTTTTTATACAACTTTAAAAATAATATATTATATTTGCGCTATAAACATATAAATTAGCCTATGGATATACGTAAGCTGATAAAAGTGAATACTTTATTTACCTATCGCCAAAAGATTATTGCATTGGTAATGAGTGGTACTATTGTAGGATTAGCCCTCGTTTTTGCTTATTATTTGCGTTTGCATACCTATTTAATAAGTGACGACCCTGGAGCTTGTGTCAATTGCCACATCATGGCACCTTATTATGCAACATGGTCGCATTCTTCTCATGGTAGAAATGCAACATGTAATGATTGTCATGTGCCACATCAAAACATCGCAATGAAATATTTTTTCAAAGGAAAAGACGGAATGAAGCATGTTGCTTACTTTGTAACTAATTCTGAACGTCAAGCCATTAGAGCTGAAGAAGCATCTTCAGAAGTGATAATGGACAATTGCATTAGATGTCACTCGCAGTTAAATCAAGAAGCAGTTAAAACGGGTCGAATTGATTATATGGCTGCTAAACGAGGCGAAGGAATGGCTTGTTGGGATTGTCATCGTGATGTTCCACATGGCGGAATGAACTCTCTTACCAAGACACCAAATGCAGAAACACAGGTACCAATGCCGCCAAATCCTGTTCCAGAGTGGTTACAAAAAGCCTTAAAGCGATAAACCTAAAGTTTAAGTAATAACTAAATAGAAACGAATAAAAATGTATATTCGTTTAATTTAAAAAGAAAATAAAGCGAACAATCATTATAATAACTTGAAATCTAAAACTAAAAGAATATGGCAAAGCAATTGAAGAAATGGAAAGGATGGATGCTTTTTGGTGGTTCCATGCTAGTTGTATTTGTGTTAGGACTTATCTGTTTCTCTCTATTAGAGCGCAGAGCAGAGGTTGCAAGCATTTTTAATAATCGCCGAGTAGCGATGACAGACTCTATAGTTTCACAGAATGAGAAGTTCAAAGAGGACTTTCCTATGGAGTATGAAACATGGGCAATGACCGAAGATACAACGTTTCAAAGTAAGTATAACGGCTCACAAGAGAGAGATATCCTAGAGGCTTATCCCGATATTGTAATTATTTGGGCTGGCTATGCTTTCTCAAAACAATACAATACTCCACGTGGTCACCGCCATGCTCTTGAAGATATGCGTAAGATTTTGCGTACTGGTAACCCAGGAGTAGATAATGATACCGACATACAACCAGGTACTTGTTGGACTTGTAAGGGTCCTGATGTGCCACGTTTAATGCGTGAAAAGGGTGTAGCAGCATTCTATGGAGCTAAATGGAGCGAGTGGGGAGATGAGAATATGAACACTGTTGGATGCTCTGATTGTCACGATGCACGCACAATGGAATTGAAACCAGCTCGTCCTGCCTTATATGAAGCATGGCAAAGAGCAGGTAAAGACGTTAAAAAAGCAGGTCATCAAGAAATGAGATCGCTTGTTTGTGCACAATGTCATACCGAATATTACTTTGAAAAAGAGAACCATCAGTATCTTAAGTTCCCACAAGATAAGGGCTTAACATGCGAAGATGCTGAAGCATATTACGATAGTATTGGATTCTACGATTATATTCATCCATTGTCAAAGGCTAAGATTTTGAAGGCTCAACACCCAGGATATGATCTGTTTAAACAAGGTATTCACGGACAAAGAGGTGTGAGTTGTGCAGACTGTCACATGCCTTATATGCAAAAAGGTGGTATTAAATTCACCGATCACCATGTGCAAAGTCCTCTTGCAAAGATTGATAGAACATGTCAAACATGTCACAGACAAGATGCAGAAGTACTTCGTCAGAACGTTTATGAGCGTCAAAAGAAAGTGTACGACTTCGCTGTTAAGGTGAATAAAGAACTTGCAACCACCCATTTAGAAGCTGAATTTGCTTGGAAGAAGGGTGCAACAGAAAGCGAAATGGCTACTGCTCTAAACGATATTCGCAAGAGTCAATGGCGTTGGGACTATTCTTTAGCAAGTCATGGTGCTGCTTTCCATGCTCCACAAGAGGTGATGCGACTCCTTGCAGAATCAATGTCGTATGCTAAGAGTGCACGAATTGAAATAGCAAGAGTACTTGCTAAGCATGGATTCACAGGTCAAGTGCCTCTCCCAGACATCTCAACTAAGGCAAAAGCACAAGCTTATATCGGTTTAGATATGAAAGCATTGAAACAAAAGAAAGCTAAGTTCCTCGACACCATCGTTCCAAAATGGATCGAGAGAGCTAAGCAAAAGAAAAGATTTATCTCTCAACCTGTTTAATAACAGCATATCTGTTGCACCCAAGAACTCATCCATTGCCCCTCAACGGCACACGTTCTTGTTGCAATAGACAACAAAAGAAGATAAGAAACAACAATAGTATAGAACTCAATAACATAGATAGTTAACAATGATAGATGTCAGATTGCTTTTCAAACTCGATGTATAGTAGCCACAAGAAAGGTGGTGTTCATTTGAAAGCAGTTTGACATTTATTTTATATTGTGTTCTCAAGAGCTAATAAAAAGAAAATACGAGTAGAACAAAGAATCTTTTGATGGAAAATAAAAGCAGTGCTATTGCTCTGTAATACCATTGCTTTTAGCATGCAATGGCAATGCAATTAGGTATTAAAAGCAATGCAATTGAAACCCCACCTCAAAAGCCTTTGAAAATAATGGCAGTTTGCCTTGAAGGCATCAGAGCCGAAACTACTCTTAAATATTAAAATAATAACGAAAAAATAATGTGGCAAAAACCTTGGAATTTGCGTGAAGGAATCGCTATTGGGTGCGGACTTCTTGTGATAGGAGCAATACTTCAGTTCATCACAGGGGGAATACTTTGGCAGCTTTTCGCCTTCCCAGCTAATGCGCTTGCATTGCTTATTTATCTTTTACTGATAGGAACAGCCTATTGGATGCGTGAGAAAGTCTACTTCATTCGATATCTCATGAGCACCAAGTCGGCAGCTTCTTCCATTCTTTTCGTGTTGGTTCTCACCTTTATAATGGGCTTAACACGTCAAGTTCCTAGTGGAAATAAAGCCGTAGACCCCATCGGTTTAACCAATATGTTGTCGTTTTGGCCCTTCGTTCTCGTCTATTTATGGATGACAACCACCATTGGTTTGGCTACACTTCAACGCCTTGTGCATTTCAAAAAACAACGCTTTGCCAGCGTAATATCGCACCTCGGACTCTTTATTGTTGTCGTTTGCGGAACCTTAGGCTCTGCAGATATCCAAAAACTAAAGATGTATTGTCTTCCAGGACAAGCCGAATGGCGTGCAATGGACGAACATGGACGTCTTAAAGACTTGTCTCTTGCCATCGAACTCCATCGTTTTATCCTCGAAAAATATCCTGCCGAGCTACAAAAAGTGCGTGCCGACAAGGGTCAGACAACGATGATGAAGATTCCAACTCCAAAAAGATATGCCAGCGAAGTGGAAATTTATACCGAAGAAGGAGATTATTATAAAACCATGATCGAGGTGAACAAACCCTTCTCAGTTAATGGTTGGAAGATCTATCAGTTTAGCTATGACGAACGTTTTGGAAAGAATAACACCGTTAGTATCTTTGAGTTGGTAACCGACCCATGGCTCCCCTATGTTTATATTGGCATCGGAATGATGCTTTTAGGTGCTTTACTTATGTTCCTTAAGTTTGGAAAAGAGACCATAAAAGATAGAAAGGAGAACGATTATTTATGATTTGGGACTATTTTATATACTTCGCTTTAGCGGCTGCTTTGTTATGGATTGCGGGCGCATATCTTGCTTGGCGCAATCGTTTAACACCATCGGTAATAGCAACAAGCATTGGTCTTGTAGTGTTCTTTGCCTACATTTTGATGATGTGGATAACGCTCGAACGACCTCCAATGCGTACAATGGGAGAGACACGACTATGGTATTCGTTCTTTCTTCCATTGATAGGAATCTTTGTTTATAGTCGTTGTAAATACCATTGGATTCTCTCTTTTTCTACAATTCTTGCGCTTGTGTTCATCGGAGTGAACCTCTTTAAGCCCGAAATACACACCAAAGCCATGATGCCAGCATTGCAAAGTCCTTGGTTTGCGCCTCATGTTATAGTGTATATGTTTGCTTATGCACTCTTTGGAGCATCTACTCTCATGGCACTTTACATTCTTTTTAAGGCGCATCGGCATTATAAAGAAGTGCAAGTGGTTAGTAGTTCTAATGCAGAAACAACTCCTTTGAATCCTGAAAATGCAGAAACGCCCTGCAATCGCTTTGATGCTTCTGTAGAGTTTGGCATCATCGATGGAATGGTTTGCGTGGGTTGGGCTTTCTTAACCATAGGAATGCTCTTCGGATCGCTATGGGCAAAGGATGCATGGGGACACTATTGGGCATGGGATCCCAAAGAAACTTGGGCAGCAATAACATGGTTTGCCTATCTACTTTACATGCACTATCGCCTCATTCCTACACATAATAGGAAGTATTCGCTTTACATTCTTATCGTAGGATTCTTGCTGTTACAAATGTGTTGGTGGGGAATTAACTACCTTCCATCGGCTCAAGGCACCAGTATTCACACCTATAATAGTTAGAAACACAATACAGAAACCAATAAACATAAATAATACTCTAATCTATTTTCTCACCCCTTGTCTGGTAATAAGATAGGGGGTGCCTTGTTTTTGTAAGTTAGATAGGGCGCAAAACAAAAATCAGAGTACATCAATAGTCATTTTGATAGAAAACATTAACTTTGTAGTGGTGATAACGAAGAACCCCATTTACAAGATGAAGATAAACGAAATATCGAGCGAAACAGTTGCTTTTATAGCGCAAAACCTAAAGAGTGACGTACAAACATTGGCATTGAAAGGTGGTAAAACAAAAGGCGTTGACATGCCTTTTGCCCTTAGTCAGATAAAAGGACACCAAACATCGTGCGTCAAATTGCCTCTTTGGGCAGCTACAAAAGGCGTTATTTTCCCCGTAACACTATCGCTCGAGCAATGCTCTTCGCAACAAACAGCAGAGTATAAGGCGCAACTTCTTAATCGTTTGTCAAAGGAGTTGAAAGTAGGAAAAAAGCCCATTTCACCGCAAAAAGAGGGTGAAAAAGAAGCGAAAGAATTAACTTTAGTCGACTTAACGGGTGGTTTCGGGGTCGATTTCACGCTCATGGCAAAGCAAGTAGACAGCTCTTGCTATGTAGAACAGCAACAAACCTTGTGCGACATAGCAGAAAACAACCTTCCATTACTTGGAGTTCGCAACTTTAAAGTGATGTGTTGCGATGGCGAAAAGTATCTAAACGACATGAACGGCACGTCTTTCATCTTCTTAGACCCTGCTCGTCGTGATGCAAGTGGGGCAAAAACGGTAGAAATAGAGCATTGTACACCCAACGTTTTGGCATTAAAAGAAAACCTATTGCAAAAATGTTGTGTGGCTATTGTGAAGCTTTCACCCATGTTAGACTGGCATAAAGCACTGAAAAGTTTGAACGAAGATACCCCGATAGTGAGCGAAATACACATTGTTTCGGTGCAAAACGAGTGCAAAGAACTGCTCTTTGTGTTGCAAAATAATGCCCCCAAACAACCCCAAATATATTGTGTTAACGACCAGCAGGTGATGAGTTATGAGCCAAGTGAAAACGAAGTGGCTTTGCAAACCATATCTTCTGAAGTAGAAGAGCATAGCGAAATGCTCCAAAATCAATATCTCTACGAACCCAACGCTTCGCAAATGAAGGCAGGTTGCTTTGCTTTTTTGTCGCAACAATATGGTGTTAAGGCACTTTCTGCAAATAGTCATCTCTTCGTTTCACCCCATTTCATCGATAATTGGAATGGTCGAAAGTTTAAAATTCAAGCCGTGTCTAGTTTGAATAAAAAAGAATTGAAAACCAACTTTGCGGCCTTTACACATGCCAACGTTGCCGTTCGCAACTTTCCACTAAGTGCCAACGAGCTAAGAAAGCGTTTGAAACTGAAAGAAGGCGGTTCGTTTCTGTTTGGAACAACGCTCGGTTGCAACACGCATATCTTGTTGATGTGTAACAAAGAATAAACGAAAAATTAGCTATCTCATCGGTCTTTTCTTCTCATATCAAAGCTCTTCAAACATTGTTATATTACCAATGTTTTGCACCCTTATTTTTATTGCTTTGCAAACTCAATGCAATTACCAGCCAAAAGCATCGACTTTGCACCCTAAAAGCAATGCTATTGCCAACCAATAACAATGCCTTTGTTGTGTAGGAAGAAAGCACCTCTCTTCAATTGTATTTCTTTCATACCATAAAGGTACAAAAATATTTAAGAAAACGTGAGTTCGACGAATTCAGAACAAAGCAAGTTGTGTGTCAAAGTTCCTTTGTACATTGATGCGCGGCTTCTTTGGAAACAGACAATAGGCAGCAATAGCCCCTAATAAGTTGACGATGAAATTGTCAAAGCATCTATGTCTGGAGTGTTCCACTTGGACAATGTTTTTAAGTTCATCATTCACCGTTTCTACAATAGCTCTTTTTCTGAGTAATAGTCTGTCAGAAACGTTCATCAAAGCCCCCTTTCTATCGTGAGTAGGGACGATACCGACAATGTATTCGGCAGAGAAATCAACTGAGATGATGCCATATAAGCAATGATAACGTTTTATAGAAACAAACTTTTTGTCTCGTTCTTAAATACAAAGATAAATGAAAAATGTCATAACTTATTTACAAAATCCTGTATTATTTTTGTAAAAAAGCAAACAAATCATCTTGTTCTCTCAAAGGAGTTATAGGGATGCTTCTGTTGTATGATGCCACACATTGTGTTTTATTTCAGCACACTGAAAGCCAAAGGATAACCCACGCCAAATCCAAAGACAAGGGGAGTAAAGTTGGATTAAAAAACACAATAAGTGAGATGCGCTCACAATTCCTATGATTTTGTAGCGTAATTTGGGGCAAAACGCACGACGAAATAAGTCAGATTGCGAGATGATTAACCGTACTTTACATGATATGAAAATAGAGTTAAAGAAGCAGTTAATTCCTATCTATTAAATCTTTTTAATCATAGATTTACGGCAACCTACTTAAAAAATCTATAAATTTGTACCTTATTCTTGAATCATTAGTAAAAGATAATCGGATAACCCATTAGTTAGGTATGAAGAAAGAGATGCTGTTGATGGCTATCATCACGTTGATTGTAGTCACAGGATGCCGCAAAAACAAGGAAAAAAGCGACCAAACGGTCTATGCAGTAACGTCTCCTTGGGTAACCAATACACAAGTTTCAAAAGACTATGTGGCCAATATTGAATCGCGAAAAAACATAGAAGTATGCGCACAGCAGGAGGGAATTCTGCAGCAAGTCTATGTCACAGAAGGGCAACAGGTGCGAGCCGGTCAGCCTCTTTTCCGCATTTCGATTGTTGGAGCGCAACAGAATGTGGCGCGGACAAAGGCAGAAGCCGAGCAAGCACGCATTGAACTGCAAAACACAACAACGCTAACGAGGGGGCAAATTGTTTCGCCCAATGCACAGAAAATGGCTAAAGCGAAGCTCAATGCAGCCTTGGCAGATTATAAATTGGCACAGATTCAAGCACGGTTATGCTTAATCAGCGCCCCATTTACAGGCGTTATAGGGAATCTTCCGAAAAAGATTGGAAGCTTAGTGCAGGGAGGTGACTTGCTCACTACACTATCCGACAACTCGTCACTCAACGTATATTTCAACATCTCTGAACCCGAATATATAGACTATCAGCAACATTCTGCCGAGCGAAACAAACTTCCTTTGACGCTGATTCTTGCCAATGGAAGTGCCTTCTCAGCTAAAGGCTACATCCAAAATATAGCTGGTGAGTTTGACAGTAGCTCTGGAAATATTGCTCTTCGTGCTCGCTTTGCCAATCCGAAAGGCTTGCTTCGCAATGGTGAAACAGGCACAGTGCGCATCAATATGCCTTTACACAATGTGTTGGTAATCCCACAACAGGCCACGTATGAAGAGGAAGACCGCCGTTATGTGTTTGTTGTTGATGGCGCAGGCTATGCACATTCACGTGAGATTAAAGTGGCTTTTGAACAACCAGAGGTGTTTATTATCGCCGAAGGAGTAACTGCCAACGACAAGATTCTATTGAGTGGAGTGCAGAAAGTGCATGATGGTCAACACGTAAAGACGCATTATTACACACCAAGTGAAGCCATGAAGCGTGTTCAACTGAATGCCGACTAAGGCTTTCAGGTGGCTTTTCATCACACTTTACAACAGAAAAAGGTTCTCACACCATATTATTTCATGATGAGAACAACCATTTATAAGAAGAAAAAAAGACGCTAATAAACAGTCAATATGTTTCAAAAGTTTATTCGAAGACCAGTACTTGCCATCGTTGTTTCATTGGTAATCGTCTTCATTGGCATTCTTTCGCTGTTCAATTTACCCATTACTCAGTTCCCATCTATATCCCCTCCAAAGGTTAATGTGGTAGCCGATTATCCGGGAGCCAACAATGAACTGATGATTAAGTCAGTGCTTATTCCTCTTGAACAGGCACTGAATGGTGTGCCGGGAATGAAGTATATTGAGTCGGATGCAGGCAATGACGGCGAAGGAGAGATAAATATTGTCTTCAAACTTGGTACAGATCCCAACGTCGATGCTATCAATGTGCAAAACCGAGTGTCGGCAGCGACCAACAAACTACCGCCAGCTGTTGTGCGCGAAGGTGTGAAAATATCTCGTGAGGAGCCTAATATCCTCATGTATATCAACCTATATAGCGATGATCCTAAAGTCGATCAGAACTTCCTTTTCAATTATGCGGACATCAATATCTCACCAGAACTCGCCCGCGTTGATGGCGTTGGAGATCTTGATATCCTTGGAACGAGGAGCTTTGCCATGCGTGTTTGGCTCAAACCTGATAAGCTTACAGCCTATGGTTTGTCTGCAACCGACATCACAGATGCCTTACAACAGCAGAGCATTGAAGCCTCTCCAGGCAAGCTTGGGGAAAGTTCGGGCAAGCATGCACAAAGCTTTGAGTATGTGTTGAAGTATCCGGGACGCTATACAACGCCTGAAGAGTATAGCAATATTGTCGTGAAATCAACTCCTGATGGGCAATTTATTAGACTCAAAGATGTAGCAGATGTGAGCCTCGGGAGTGAGGTTTATGACATATATTCTACGTTGAATAATCACCCATCCGCAGCCATAACACTGAAACAAGCCTATGGATCGAACGCGCGACAAGTTATCCAGAACGTCAAGAAAACAATGGCTCATCTTCAAAAAGACATGCCAAAGGGCATGCATTATGAGTTGAGTTACGACATCAGTAGATTCCTTGATGCCTCTATAGAAAAGGTAATTCACACGCTGTTTGAAGCCTTTATACTCGTTGGTTTCGTTGTATTCTTGTTCCTTGGAGACTGGCGTTCTGCCCTCATTCCATGCCTTGCAGTCCCTGTTTCGTTAATAGGTAGCTTCGCAGTCATGAATGCTTTCGGTATAACGCTTAACATGATATCGCTCTTTGCCTTAGTAATGGCGATTGGAATTGTGGTCGATGATGCCATTGTGGTAATCGAAGCGGTCAATGTAAAGATAGCCAAAGAGGGCTTAGAACCTTTGGAAGCCACGCAAAAGGCAATGAAAGAAATCAGTGGAGCCATAGTAGCCGTGACATTGGTTATGGCATCTGTATTCATACCTGTAGCCTTTATGGGTGGGCCAGAAGGCATGTTTTATCGGCAGTTTTCAATCACAATAGCTTCTGGTATCGTGCTTTCGGGCTTCACAGCCCTAACACTTACGCCCTCGCTTTGTGCGCTAATATTGACTCGAGAGCGTGATAACCACATCAAAAAGACGTGGATTAATCGTGTACTTGATAAGTTTAATGCGAGTTTTGACAAAGGAATCGGCGGCTATTGCAACGTGCTTCAACGCACTGTTTCGAGGAAGATTATCACGCTTCCGCTATTACTTTTGTTCTGCATTGGAGCCTTCTTTATCAACAATTCGTTACCTTCGGGCTTTATTCCTCAAGAAGATCAGGGCATGATTTACGCTGTAATTGAGACACCACCAGGTGCTACTATTGAGCGAACGAATAAGGTTGCACATCAACTTGCGAGTATAATTGCAAAGGAAGATGGCATAGAAAGTGTGTCTTCTTTGGCTGGATATGAGATCCTTTCTGAAGGAACCAGTGCCAACTCGGGTTCGTGTTTGATTAATCTTAAGCCTTGGAAGGAACGCAGTCGGACGGCAAAAGAGATTATCAATGACCTTGAAAACAAGTGCAAACAGATAACAGATGCCAACATAGAATTCTTCGAACCACCTTCTATTCCAGGCTATGGTGCGGCGTCAGGTTTCGAGCTTCGACTCCTTGATAAGACTGGAAGTAACGACTATCATGCTATGGAAAAGGTCAGCAAGAGCTTCGTTTCAGCTCTTAATAAGCGTCCAGAGATAGGCTCAGCCTTTACCTTTTACTCGGCCAGTTTCCCTCAATACATGCTTCGAGTAGATAATAATATCGCCGCACAAAAAGGCATTACACTTGGTACAGCCATGGATAATCTCTCCACATTGATTGGTTCTGACTACGAAACGGGCTTCGTTCGATTTGGTAAGCCCTATAAGGTCATCGTGCAAGCCGACCCAAAATATCGTGCTTTTCCACAAGACTTGATGCAGTTAAATGTTAAGAACAACCAAGGTGAAATGGTGCCTTATGCCGACTTTTTACACATGGAAAAGGTATATGGAATGAGTGAGATGACGCGTCATAATCTATATAATTCTGCTGAAGTTACAGGCTCAGCAGCAGCTGGATACAGTAGTGGTCAGGCCATCAAAGCTATCGAAGAGGTGGCTACTTCGACGCTACCTCACGGCTATGATTACGACTTTGCCGGCATCACTAAAGACGAAGTAGACCAAGGAAACCAAGCGTTGATCATCTTTATTGTATGTTTAACGTTCATCTATCTCATCCTTTCAGCACAATATGAGAACTTCCTTTTGCCACTTCCAATTATTACTTGTCTGCCCGCAGGCATCTGTGGAACGTTCATTTTCCTAAAACTCACGGGATTGGAAAACAACATCTACGCCCAAGTTGCTATGGTCATGCTGATTGGTTTGCTTGGAAAGAATGCCGTGTTAATGGTTGAATATGCCGTGCAACGCCACAATTTAGGCAGGAGTATACGTGCAGCGGCCATCGAAGGTGCGGCAGCTCGCTTCCGTCCTATACTCATGACATCGTTCGCTTTCATAGCCGGCTTGCTGCCGTTGGTATTTGCTCACGGTGCAGGGGCTATTGGAAACCGAACCATTGGCACGGCAGCTGCGGGTGGAATGCTATTCGGAACATGCTTCGGACTCATTCTTGTTCCAGGCTTATATTATATCTTTGGACGCATGGCCGACCATGTAAAGATGGTTCGTTACCAACGAAACAAGCCATTGACTGAAGAGAAAGACAAACGATATAAACTTGAAAATGATGAAAAGAAATAATATTTTCCTTCTTATTCTGCTTGCCATCGGAGTGTCATCTTGCAAGACGCCCCAAGCGACGCAAGTCAATAGCCGCACACGTTTGCAGCTACCCACGCAATATAATGGTGATACGCTGACGGCGAAGACTACGCCTACGTCATGGAAAATGTTTTTCACCGACCCACAACTCAAGGCACTTATCGACTCCGCTTTAGTCAATAATCAAGACTTAAAGATAACATTGCAGCAAATAGCTGTAGCAAAAAGTGGAATGATTGCAGCCAAAGGAGCCATGCTTCCATCGCTTTCCGTGGGGGCAGAAGTAGGAGTTAGCAAGGCCGGACGATACACAAGTGAGGGTGCCGGCAATGCTTCCACCGAGATGACTCCAGGAAAACTCATCCCCGATCCACTCATGAACTATCACCCGGGCTTTGCCTTTGACTGGGAACTCGACCTCTTTGGCAAGTTGAAGTCAAGCAAAAAAGCGGCTGTCGAGCGTTATTTGGCAACCCTAGAAGGCCAGAATGCCGTGCGCGCTTCACTGATTTCACAAGTCGCAAGCAATTATTATACCTTATTGGCTCTAGATAATAAGCTCACACTTATACGCAAATACATCGATCTTCAGCGTCAGGCGGAAAAGATAGCAGAGATACAAAAGGAGGCCGATAGCGACACAGAACTGGCTGTTGAGAAGTTCAAAGCAGAGCTTGCAAAGGCGCGTTCACAGGAGTTTGTATTGAAACAAGAGATTACTGAATGTGAAAATGCACTCAACTTACTGCTCGGTCGTTACCCAACGCCTATTCAACGAGATGCCAAACAGTTGTTGAATGAAGACGTGAAAATGGTCGTTATAGGACTTCCTTCCAATCTCCTGAGTCATCGACCCGATATCCGTCAGGCTGAACATGAACTCGCTGCAGCTCATTGGGACGTAGAAGCGGCGCGCAAAGCCTTCTTGCCTTCGGTAAACATTAGTGCCACTTTGGGACTTGAAGCCTTTAATCCTACCTACCTAACGCGTACGCCAAAGTCGCTCGCTTACAGTGTCGTGGGAGGACTAACTGCACCACTTATCAACCGAAAAGCTATCGAAGCTAACTTCCAACAGGCTGACGCCGCACAGCTACAAGCCTTATATGAATATGACAAAATACTGCTTACAGCCTATTCTGAGGTATGTACGCTGCTGTCAAAGCATAAGAATCTCGTCGCCTATTATGCGCTAAAAGAGGAAGAAGTGAAGACTTTGGAAAACTCGGTTGAGGTATCTCGTCAACTCTATATGAACGGACGAGCTACTTATCTCGATGTACTTGGGGCCGAACGCGATGCGCTTGATGCCCAAATGGAACTGCTTGAAACACGCCAACAGCAGCTTTCCTGTGTCGTAGACCTATATAGAAGTCTCGGAGAATAAGGCTCATCAGGCATAAAAGCAAATGATTTTTTTTGAATGATTTATTCGTAATCACTAATTTTCTCAGAGGCAAACATATTAAGACCTCTGCAAAACTCCTCCTATAATTTGTCTTTCTTAAATATTTTTTGTACCTTTATGGTATGAAACAGAAGTTATCCTCTCCCAGTTTTGCTGATCTATTCCTTGGTGAAAGAAAGGTCAAGCAGACATTCTTTTCACAAATAAATATAGTCATTGATTGGACACCTATTCGTGCTATAATAGAGGTGGCTTATACAAAAGGCTATAAGTCTACCGGCCGGCCCAGCTATGACAGCCTTGTTTTATTCAAGATTGGATTACTCCGCACTTGGTATGGTCTGAGTGACGGAGAAGTTGAAGATCAGGTTAACGACCGCCAGTCTTTTAGCCGCTTTGCAGGTATTGGCATGGAGGATATTGTTCCTGATAGTATTACCGTGTGCCGCTTTCGCAACATTCTTGTTGAAGCAGATTTGTATGATACGCTTCTTGCGGAGTTTAATCGGCAATTGGAAGCTAAAGGAATCATTGTTAAGCGTGGTGCCATTATTGATGCCGGCATTACGAATTCTCCCCGCCGCCCCCACGGACGTAAGAGCTATGAGGTCGTTGAGGATAGAAAAGAGGATGAGAACATAGAGGCTTCTGAGAAAGCCATGCTCAAAGAAGTTGTCAGGCCTAACGTAGATACAGAAGCCCGTTGGGTAAAGAAGATGGGAAAGCTCCACTTCGGTTACAAGCGTCACACGGTAACGGATGAAAACGGAATGGTGCTTGCCGAGGAAACGACAGCTGCCAATGAAAGTTATATGAAACACTTAGAAACACCTCTGAAGAAAGCCAAGCTACCACGGAAAGCACTTGTTTATGCCGATAAAGGATATGACTCGATGGAGAACAAAGAAACCCTCAAACGTATGAAACTTAAATGCCGTATCATGCATAAGGGAACAAGAGGACATGAAATTACTGAAAGGCAGCAGCGTATCAACGTTGCGAGAAGTAAGATACGCTACAAAGTAGAACGTTCCTTTGGTTCTATGCATAGATGGTTTGGTGCTGGAATAGCAAGATACGTCGGACTTTCAAAAACACATGCGCAGCATATTATGGAATCCATTGCCTACAACTTATACCGAACGCCTGGGATTATTGTGTCAAATTCTATCAGATAATATGAAAATACACCGATAAAAGATTGTTATCTACTCAAAAAGTAACTTTCAACGGCATCTTTTGGTCAAAAATATTCATTCTTCTAAGAGTATATGGGTGAAAATTGAGAGGATAGTAGGTTTTGCAGAGGTCTCATAATAATTTTTCAATGTAATTTATAGAAATCAATATTCTGTAAAGAAAATGATAATAATACCATCTTAAAGTAGAGAAATGTAGGGAAAAAGCAGTAACTTTGAAACCCAAATACAAGTATGTGTAAGACAATAATATGTTTCTTAGGAAGCATAAAAGCTCGATGAAACATTATAAGGCGGAGTTTTGGAGTTGTATTATTCAGAATGTTATTTCCTAGTGATGCAACAATACAACCAAGTTACGCACAACAATCTTGTGTAAACAAAAGAAACGAATGGTAAAGACGGCAGAAACATATCATATACCAGTGCTTTTGAACGAAAGTATTGATGGATTAAATATTCAACCAGGTGGCATTTATGTTGATGTTACGATGGGTGGAGGCGGACATTCACATGAAATTCTGAAACGATTAGATGTCAATGCACACCTTTATAGCTTTGATCAAGATGCTGATGCCGAAGCCAATCTAAAACAAAATCATGGCGACGACCTGTTGAAAGACGAGCGTTTCACCTTTGTTCGTTCAAACTTTAGATACTTAAAGAACTGGATGCGCTATCATGGTGTAGAGCAAATAGACGGCTTGTTGGCAGACCTTGGGGTATCGAGTCATCACTTCGACGATGAAAGTCGTGGCTTCTCGTTCCGCTTTGAGTCGCCCCTTGACATGCGAATGAATAAACGTTCGTCGAGAACAGCAGCCGATATTGTGAACAATTATGCCGAAGAAGCATTGGCAGACATATTCTATCTTTATGGAGAACTAAAGAATTCACGCAAGATAGCATCGCTTTTGGTGAAGGCAAGACAAGAAAAAAGGATTGAAACAACGGGCGATTTTATTGCTGTTGTAGAGCCTTTATTCAAAAGAGAACGTGAAAAGAAAGACCTTGCAAAGCTGTTTCAGGCACTAAGAATAGAGGTGAACGGCGAAATGTCGGCTCTAAAAGAATTACTAATGAGCGTTGTCGACATGCTAAAACCAGGAGGAAGACTGAGCGTTATCACCTATCATTCACTCGAAGATCGTATCGTTAAGAACATAATGAAAGCAGGAAATATAGAGGGAAAGATAGAACAAGACTTCTTTGGATGTATCAATACACCGTTTAAGCTCATCAATAACAAAGTGATTGTGCCCACAGACGAAGAACAAGAACAGAACCCTCGCAGTAGAAGTGCAAAACTAAGAATTGCAGAAAAGAAATGAAAGAGACAGAAACAAATAAACCCTTAGAAGTGATTGATGTGGTAGAAATTCCGCAAGAAGCACTTGATGAGGCGGCAAAGACGCTACAAGCAACTAAAAATGATGTTGTTGATAGCACACAAGAGGCAAAAGAAGAATTGCCAACTCTAAAGGAAATTATAGAAAATAGGGCGATAGAAGACGAGCGTCCTATGAATAAAAACTTCACAATTCAAACTGTCTTGGGTGGTGATATCCTTATTGCAGCCATTCTTCGACGCCAAATTTGGTTGATAGTGCTTATCACTTTCTTTATATTTCTATACATTGCCAATGGTTATAGATATCAACAACAAATGATAGAGTATGACAAATTGAAGAAAGAACTGCAAGATGCAAAGTATAAAGCCTTGTCGAGTAGTAGCGAATTAACCGAGAAAAGCCGAGAAAGTAATGTGCTTGAGATGCTTAAAAACAATAACGATAGCACAATAAAAATAGCAAGTGACCCTCCTTATATCATAACAATTCCAGAAGAATGAGCAAGTTTAATTATAAAAAAGTAATTCCCCGATATAAAGCTTTTGTGTGGGTTATGGTGCTGTTGAGCATTAGTGTACTTTTGAAAGCAATGTATATTATGACTGCTCAGCATGGATATTGGATGCAAGTGGCTGATCGTGTGAAACGAGATAGCGTGCCAGTGAAACCCACAAGAGGTAATATTTTAAGTAGTGATGGGCGTTTAATGGCAAGTTCTTTGCCCGAATATAAGCTATATGTCGACTTCAAAGCAATAAAAGATGCAAAAAATGACTCACTATGGAATGTAAAGCTCGACTCTATCTCAAAGGGATTGAATCAGATCTTCCCCTCAAAATCAGCACAAGAATTTAAGACTTATCTTCAAGAAGGATATAAAAAGGAAAGTCGTCACTGGCCTATTTGGCCCTCAAGGGTAAACTATAACGTGTTTACCGACGTGAAAGCATTACCCATTTTCCGCTTAGCTCAATATAAAGGAGGCTTTCATTTTGAAGAATTTAATGCTCGTCAGCGTCCTTATGGCTCGTTAGCAGGTCGTACAATAGGCGAGATGTATGGTGCAAAAGATACAGCTCGCTTTGGTTTAGAATTGTCTTATGATTCCATTCTGCGTGGAACTGATGGAATAAATCACCGTAGAAAGGTGCTTAATAAATTCTTAGACATTCCTGTAAAGGCTCCTGTTGACGGCTTAGACATCGTTACTACAATCGATGTTGGTATTCAAGACTTAGCCGAACGCTCTGTTATTAACGAGCTAAAGGAAATTAATGGAAACGTAGGAGTTGCCATTGTGATGGAGGTTAAGACTGGAGATATCAAGGCAATAGTGAATATGGAGCGTTGTGGTGATGGTCAATATCGAGAAAGAAAGAATCATGCTGTGAGCGATTTGCTTGAACCTGGATCGGTATTTAAGGTTGCTTCGATGCTAGTTGCATTGGATGAAGGACATGTTGACACCTCTTATGTGGTTGAAACAGGCGGAGGTGTGTGGCCAATGTATGGTAGAGAGATGAAAGATCACAACTGGAGACGTGGTGGTTACGGCACACTTACTTTCACAAAGTCGCTAATGGTGAGCTCAAATATTGGTGTTAGTCGTATAATAGATAAGTTTTATCATGATGAACCCGAGCGTTTTGTGAAAGGAATATATAGAACTGGTATTGCAGACAACTTGCACATCCCTCTCTTAGGCGCATCTTCTGCTCGTATAAGAATGCCTAAAAAGGCTCCAAATGGGCAGTGGTTGAACTGGAGTAACACTGCATTGCCATGGATGAGTATTGGTTATGAAACACAGATACCACCTATTTCAACCTTAACTTTTTACAATGCGATAGCCAATGGCGGTAAGATGATGCAACCAAGGTTTGTTAAACAGGTAGTAAAGAATGGTGAAGTGCTTCAGGAGTTTGACCCAATAGTGTTGCGAGAGCAAATTGCAAAGCCTCAAAGTATTAAGAAAATGCAAGAGGTTTTGGAGTATGTGGTGCACTATGGATTAGGAAAAAAGGCAGGATCTAAATCCTTTAAGGTTGCAGGAAAGACGGGAACGGCTCAAATGTCCAAAGGAGTTGCGGGCTATAAGTCTGGAATGATGGATTATTTATTAAGTTTTGCAGGCTTTTTCCCAGCCGATAACCCACGTTATAGTTGCATTGTTTGTATTCAAAAGTCTGGTCTTCCTGCCTCAGGAGGTGGTATGTGTGGTCCTGTTTTCCATCAAATTTCAGAAGGAATAATGGCTCAAAACATCAAATTAGACATTAAAGATGCTCGTGACTCATCATCTATATTTATTCCAGAAGTGAAGATTGGCAACGTATTGTCAAGCACATACGTTTTAGATAAGTTAGGCATTAAGATACAATCGCCATGGTTCAATGTGCCAACCAATAGCAAACCCGTATGGGGAAAGGCGCAACCAACCAGTCAAACAGCCCTTCGTTTAGAGCGAGTAAAGCAGTTTGGCAGTGCATTTGTGCCCGATGTGATGGGTATGGGCGCACGAGATGCCGTGTATTTGTTAGAGAGTAGAGGCGTGAGAACACGCATCATAGGACGAGGAAAGGTAGTGAAACAGAGTTTAGCTGCAGGACATCGCATTGTGAAAGGTTCTCTTTGCGAACTCACTTTAGAATAAAACAGCAATCAACCCAACGCCCATTCGTTTGCAAAGACTCATCCTTCCAAATACAGAAGGGCGTTATTAGGAAATAAAAAGAAATCAAGTAAAATACGAAATATGATAATAAGTAAGCTTATTTCTAGCATTAAACCAATCGAAATCATTGGAGATGCAAACAAAGAGATAGTCGGTGTAAACATCGATTCACGCAAAATAGAAGCTAATCACTTATTTATTGCCGTGAAAGGAACACAAGTTGATGGACATCGTTACATCGAAACAGCTATCGAAAAAGGAGCTGTTGCAGTGTTATGTGAAGACCTTCCCGAAGTGAAAGCCCCACATGTAACCTACATTCAGGTACAAGATACAACGCAAGCAGCAGGAGTTGTTGCCACCATTTTCTATGGAGAACCATCTAAAAAGGTAAAGTTAGTAGGTGTAACAGGTACCAATGGCAAAACAACAATCGCCACATTATTATATAATCTGTTTAGAAAATTAGGCTACAAGTGCGGTCTGTTATCAACCGTTTGCAATTATATTGAAGACGAAGCAGTGCCTGCCGACCACACAACACCAGACCCAATAGCACTCAATTACTTATTATCTAGAATGGTAGAAGCAGGTTGCGACTATGTATTTATGGAGTGCTCGTCGCACGCAATTGCCCAAAAACGCATTGCAGGACTACACTTTGCAGGCGGAATCTTCACCAATCTCACTCGTGACCACTTAGATTATCATAAAACCTTCGAGAACTATCGAGATGCAAAGAAAGCCTTCTTCGATAGCTTACCCAAAACTTCTTTTGCCATAACCAATGCAGATGACAAGAATGGAATGTACATGGTGCAGAACACAAAGGCGACAGTTAAGACCTATAGCGCACGTTCTTTGGCTGATTTTAAGGCACGAATCATTGAGTGTCACTTTGAAGGTATGTACCTAGAAATCGATGGAAGAGAAGTAGGCGTGCGCTTTATCGGTAAGTTTAATGTAAGTAATCTGCTCGCAGTGTATGGTGCTTCGGTCATGCTTCAACAACAACCAGAAAACATTCTCCTTGCACTCAGCACCCTACAGAGCGTTAGTGGACGACTTGAACCCATCTATTCGCCCGAAGGATTCACCTGTATTGTAGACTATGCACATACACCCGACGCCCTCGAAAACGTGCTTTTAGCCATTCACGATGTGCTAAATGGCAAAGGAAAGGTGATAACTGTGTGCGGAGCAGGCGGAAATCGTGATAAAGGAAAACGCCCATTGATGGCTCAAGAGGCAGTAAAACAAAGCGACAAGGTGATTTTAACCAGCGACAACCCACGTTTTGAAGACCCACAAGACATTCTAAACGATATGAAAGAAGGCTTGAACAACGCTCAGTTGAAAAAGACTTTAACCATAGTAGACCGCAAAGAGGCTATCAGAACCGCTTGTTCTTTGGCACAAAAGGGCGATGTTGTGTTGGTAGCAGGAAAGGGACACGAAGACTATCAAGAGATAAATGGAGTGAAACATCACTTTAACGATAAAGAAGTTCTATACGAAATTTTTCAGAACGACTAAGTGTTCCATTGGCAGTTGAAACGTTGTTCCATTGCAGTGTTTATCGCATCAACGCATCGTCTCTTATCTAAAGGGAAAACACCTCTTATTATTTGGCGTGCAAACTCATTGCTTTTAGCGTGTAATAGCATAGCTTTTGAGGTGTAAAAGCAATGCAATTGAAGTGTAAACTCAATGCAATTAGCAACTGCCTACAAACGATTTATAGAACGAAAGAAATACAAGTAGTAAAATAAAGACAATATGTTATACTATCTTTTCAGATTTTTAGAGCAATACGGAATATCTGGTTCGCACCTTTGGGGATACATTTCGTTCCGTGCTTTATTAGCAATGATTTTATCATTAGTTATCTCTTCGTGGTTTGGAGAGCGTTTTATTAAGTATTTAAAGCGTAAACAAATCACCGAAACTCAGCGTAGTGCCGAGATAGATCCATTCGGAGTGAACAAAGTTGGCGTTCCTTCTATGGGTGGAATCATCATTATTTTGGCAATACTTGTTCCCGTGTTGCTCCTTGGACGCTTGCGAAATATCTATCTAATCTTAATGATTATCACCACTGTTTGGTTGGGTTTCTTAGGCGGAATGGACGACTTTATCAAGATTTTCAAAAAGAATAAAGACGGACTTAGCGGTAGATATAAAATCATTGGACAAATAGGTATTGGCTTAATTGTGGGCATTGTGCTTTGGTCTTCACCCGATGTGAAAGTGAATGAGAACATTGCTGTGAAACGAGAGGGTAGCGAATTGGTGATAAAACACCGCACCGAGGCTCGTAAATCGCTTAAAACAACCATTCCATTTGTGAAAGGTCACAATCTAGATTACTCGAGATTAACTGCCGTTTTCGGTAAATATAAGGTGGCAGCAGGCTGGATTGTGTTTGTTATCATGACCATTTTGGTGGTAACAGCAGTGAGCAACGGAGCCAATCTCAATGATGGTATGGATGGAATATGTGCAGGAAACTCTGCAATTATAGGTGTTGTACTGGGTATTTTGGCTTATGTCAGTTCGCACATCGAATTTGCTTCTTACCTGAATATCATGTATATACCAGGTTCGCAAGAGCTGGTTGTGTTCTTTTGTGCCTTCATTGGTGCGCTAATAGGATTCTTATGGTATAACGCTTATCCTGCTCAAGTATTCATGGGAGATACAGGTTCGCTCACAATTGGCGGTATTATTGCGGTGGGAGCCATCATCATTCACAAAGAATTGTTGCTTCCTATCCTCTGTGGAGTATTCTTTGTAGAGAGCTTAAGCGTGATAATGCAAGTGTGGTACTATAAGTTAGGAAAACGAAAGGGCGTTAAACAACGTATATTTAAGCGCACACCCATTCACGATAACTTTAGAACTCAAGACTCACAGCTTGATCCAGACTGCAAATATCTATTGAAAAAGCCTCACGGAGTGTATCATGAATCGAAAATAACTATACGCTTTTGGATTGTAACCATCATCTTGGCTGCTCTCACAATCATCACATTAAAGATTAGATAATATCGTTTTCTTGTTCAGAAAAGCATGGACGACTCGTGCAATGGCATTGTGAATAGAGGCGACATGCACCATGAAAAGAATTAGAAGAAATAACAAATTATGGCAAGAATAGTAATTTTAGGCGCAGCAGAGAGTGGCATTGGAGCTGCAGTATTGGCGCAAAAGCAAGGTTTCGACGTTTTTGTTTCTGATAAATCGCCTATAAAAGACAAATATAAAGAGCAGCTAAACAAACGCAATATACCTTGGGAAGAGGGACAACACACTGCTGAATTGATTTTAAATGCAGACGAAGTGATTAAAAGTCCGGGTATTCCTAAAGAGGTTCCGATGGTAAAAGAAATTGCAAAACGCAACATTCCTATTATCAGCGAAATTGAGTTTGCGGGCAGATACACTAACTCAAAGATGATATGTATCACAGGAAGTAATGGCAAAACCACCACCACTTCGTTGATATATCACATCTTTAAAGAAGCTGGTTATGATGTTTCGCTTGCAGGAAACATAGGAAAAAGCCTTGCTTTGCAGGTTGCTGAGGCTCCACATGCATATTATATCATCGAAATTAGCTCGTTTCAGCTCGACGATATGTATGATTTTCGTGCCAATACAGCCGTTCTTTTGAACATCACCCCCGACCATTTGGATCGCTATGAGTATAAAATGCAACTTTATACCGATGCAAAGATGCGTATAATTCAAAACCAAACGAAAGACGATAGCTTTGTTTATTGGGCAGATGATGATGTTGTTGCAGCCGAATTGCATAAATATAACATCGAAGCACAGCAGCTAACATTTTCTGAAAACGCATCAAACAGCGTGGCAGCGTGCGTAGATAATGGCGAGATTGTAGTGAAAAAGCCAGTAGAATTCACCATGTCACGAGCAGAACTCTCACTTCTTGGTCGCCATAATCTATACAATTCTTTGGCAGCAGCATTGGCAGCAGCCGCTAATGGTGTTGACGTAGAGGCAATAAAGCAGGGTTTACGCACCTTTGCAGGTGTGGAACATCGTTTAGAATACGTCACTACTGCTAACGGAGTGCGTTATATTAACGATTCAAAAGCAACCAATGTAGACGCATGTAGATGGGCTTTAGAGAGTATGACCACACCAACTATCCTCATATTAGGTGGCTTAGACAAAGGAAACGACTACAATGAAATAAAGCAATTGGTGCTCGATAAGTGCAAAGCACTTGTGTTTATGGGTGCAGATAACAGCGTGTTGCATGAGTTCTTTGATGGACTTGGACTTGAAATTGCCGACACTCACAGTATGAAAGAGTGCATGCAAGAATGTAAAAAGCGTGCAGTTGAGGGCGATACCATTCTTTTAAGTCCTTGTTGTGCTAGCTTCGACCTCTTTAAAAACATGGAAGACCGAGGCGAACAGTTCAAAACATGGGCACGAAAAGCATAATAATATCTTTCAACGGCAGTGTCAATAGAAAAGAAAGTTGCATCGAACAATAATAAAAGGGCGTAAAAAGAAACGATGAATACAAATAAATTAGGAAACATATTCAAAGGAGATAAAGTGATTTGGATGGCTTTTTTCTTCCTTTGTGTCATCAGTATTATTGAGGTTTTCTCTGCTTCTTCGGGCTTAACTTATAAAAGTGGTAGCTATTTAGCACCCGTTTTTAAGCACATGTCCTTATTAGCTTTGGGAGCAATCTCTATGATTCTCACTTTAAATATACCCTGTAGGTACTTCAAAACACCAACTCTTTTTCTCTATTTTGGGTCAATATTCGGTTTGTTATGGGCGGTTATAGCAGGCGAAGCCACCAATAATGCGCAACGTTGGATAAGCTTTTTAGGAATACAATTTCAGCCTTCAGAGATCGCAAAAGGCACTATTATATTGCTAACAGCTCAAATATTGAGTGCGCTTCAAACCGAAAACGGAGCCGATAAACGTGCAGTTAAATGGATTTTAGGACTTTCTGCACCGCTTATTTTATTGATATTCAAAGAGAACTTCTCAACGGCTGCCCTTATTTCGTTGGTTGTTTTCATGATGTTTGTATTGGGACGAGTACCTAAAAAGCAGTTAGGTACCATCATTGCGTGTGTTGGTGGACTTGCTGTTGTGGGCTTTCTGTTGATTATGACCGTTGGACGTGTAGAAGAACAGCCCGACAATAAAAAGCTACTTACAGAGCAAGTGGAGCCTAAAAAAGAAGAAAAAGGCGGTATCAACTCGTATCTTAAGCGTTTAGATACATGGAAATCACGTATCAATAAGTTTACTTCTGGAAAAGATTTAGCCCCTAACGAGGTTGATTTAGATAAGGATGCTCAGGTGGCACACGCCAATATTGCCATTGCATCGTCGAATGTTGTAGGACGAGGTCCAGGTAATTCGATTGAGAGAGACTTCCTTTCTCAGGCGTTTTCCGACTTTATTTATGCCATAATTATAGAGGAAATGGGCATTGGAGGAGCCTTTTTTGTTGCCTTACTTTATATGGTAATCTTGTTCAGAACGGGAACTATTGCCCGACGATGTGAGAACAATTTCCCCGCATTTCTTGCCATGGGATATGCTCTTTTGTTAGCAACTCAGGCTGTATTTAACATGTGTGTGGCTGTAGGACTTGCGCCTGTAACAGGTCAACCCTTACCGCTTGTGAGTAAAGGAGGTACTTCAACCATCATTAACTGTATTTTCTTGGGAGTGATTTTAAGTGTAAGTCGTTCAGCAAAGGTAAGAGACGAGTTGGAAACTGCACCCACACCAGCTACAGAAAACAGCACAGAATCGAACTAATAGTATAAAATTGATATATCGATCCGCTCTAAATTATCCATTTAGGGCGGTTCATTCTTTTTATATCCCTCATCAATTCTTACCCTCATTCCATCCTTTTCTCCCTTTTTTTGTTCGCCCTTTAAGGAAGAAAGTATCTAGTTAGGGTGAGAAAAGAAATGATAGGGTGGAGAAATTGCATAGCTTTTAGGGTGCAATCTCATTGCTTTTACACCTCAATCTCACTGCTTTTGCATGGTGAAAGCACTACTTTTGAAAAAGAAAAAATATTTTTTGTAAAATGAGGATATTCAAATCCCTTTTCAAGTGTAACGTATATGTTTTGGAAGGAGAAAACAACTGCCCACAAAATCTTTTCTCTTGATAAAATATAAAGGACTTTTAGTGGTGCAAGAAGAAATAAAATATATACCTATAATTTATTGTCCTGCTAACATTGCATGTTCTGGTTGCTCATTATTTTTAGGTATTGCTTCATTATAATAATGTGAGTAACTTTGCAGATGAAATGCGCATCAGGATGAAATACACTAAACTTTTATTTATATTATTGTTGTTACAGATCTCTAATAATATTTCTTCGCAAACAATATGTAGAGGTATTGTGCTCGATAAACTAACCAATGAACCCATAATAGGAGCATTTATCAGCACTAATGGTGTAGAAAAAACACAAACAATCACTAATAAAGATGGAGCATTTGTGCTGAAAGTAGTACCCAAAACATCTATCGTCATTTCGTATTTAGGCTATAAAAAGCTATCAACTCATACCGATAGCACTGCAGTTTATTATCTTCAAGCCGATGTTAAGTCACTTGGTGAAGTGGTTGTGACGGCACAAGAAGGACGAAAGCTATCCACTTCGTCTACCATTAAACGGCAAGCTATGGACCATTTGCAACCCTCTTCTTTTTCAGATATATTAGAACTGCTCCCTGGTGGACGTGCTTCTAACAGCACACTCACCACACCTAATGTTATATCTCTTCGTGAAGTGCCCATCTCTGGCAGTGATTATGCCACCTCATCTCTTGGAACTCAGTTTGTAATAGATGGCGCACCGATAAGTATGCATGCCAACATTCAACGTCTTTCAGGGGCTTTAGATCGAACATCTACTATGCGCAACTTCACCAATATGGGTGTAGACATGCGTTCAATAGCCACCGATGACATTAAAGAAGTAGAGATTGTGCGAGGCATACCCTCTGTGAAATATGGCGATTTAACCAGTGGATTAGTGAAAATAACCCGTCAACGAGGAGGCAATAACTTGTCGGCACGTTTCAAAGCCGATATGAATAGTAAACTATTTTATGTAGGAAAAGGATTTGAAAACACAGACAAACGCCTATCATTTAACTTCAGTGCCGACTATCTTGATAGTCAATCAGACCCTAGAAACGTTCTCGAAAACTATAAACGAATCACCCTTTCAGCCCGAATGAATAAGGTGTTCGAAACCCGTTCGCATCAAATAAGCACCACACTCAATATCGATTATGGTGGATCTTTTGACGAAGACAAGGTGGATGAGGAGCTTAATTATGGTGGAGTAGATAAATATAGCTCGAAATATCAACGTTATGCTGCTCTTTTCGATATTGAATTGAAACCCAAGAACACCCAAAGTTGGTTGCGATCACTTGATTTCTCTACTTCGGCAAGTTACGAAAGCGACTGTTTAGAGCGCACTCGTTTGGTGCAACTCACCAGCGACACGCCCGCAGCTCTTAACAATGTTACAGGTGAGAGCGATGCTGTTTTTATCTATCCATACACTTACACGGGTTCACAAACAGTAGATGGCAAGCCCATTAACGTGTTTATGCGAGCAGATGGCACCTTTTCTTTTCCCTTAAAAGGCGTAACCAACGAGCTTTTGATAGGTGCAGACTTTCAAGTTGATAAGAATTTAGGAAAAGGACAGATGTTTAATGTGCTTTATCCACTATATCCTGGAACGTTACATCGTCCTCGAAAATATAGCGATATACCTGCTTCGCACACCCTTTCATTTTATGTTGAAGAAACAGCGAGTAAGCAATTAGGACGTTATAACATCGATATCTCGGCTGGAATACGTGCCCAAACAGCATTAAACCTACCTAATAGTTATGCTTTACATAATAAATACTATCTCGATCCACGTGTTAATGCTTCGCTAACCCTTCCTTCTTTCAATGTGTTAGGGCAACCTTTTACCTTCAGTTTGTCGGCTGGTGTGGGCTTACATACGATGTTTCCAACGATAGATCAGCTATATCCTGAAAATGAATACATCGACTTTGTGGAGTTTAGTTACTATCATGAGCAACGAGAAAACCGCAGAATGCGTCTTCAAACCTATGTGGTAGATCCTCGAAATCCCTCTTTAACAGCTGCACGCAATGTGAAAAAGGAAGTAAGAGGCGATGTGTCTTGGGCAGGAAATCGACTCACTTTGACTTATTTTCACGAGGATATGACCTCGGGTTTCAGGTCTATGGCAGTGTTTCAGCCCTATCAATATAAACTCTATTCAATGGCTTCGCTCAGCGGTTCGCCTTTAACTACACCACCAAATATAGATGATTTGCCCTTTACAATGCGCAGTAGACTTCAAAGTTACAATGTATGGGCTAACGGAAGTAGAACTTTTAAAAGAGGATTAGAATTTACTTTTTCTTCTGCTCGTGTGCCTTTGTTCAATACTCGCTTAACCATTACAGGTGCATGGTTTAAAACTCACTATCAAAATGCACTGCCTGTGCAAGAGAAACCCTCGAGAATTGTGAATGGAAAAGCACTGAATGCTGTTGGAATATATAAAGACGACGAGGGCTATATACGTGAGATGGTGAACACAAACTTTACCTTTGATAGTAGTATTCCGCAAATAAAATTAGGGGTTTCGCTCTCTTTCCAATGCTTATGGCAAACTGCAAACCAGTCGATGAGAAAGGAAACGATTCCTCAAAACTATATGAACGAGAACGGAGATATATTGCCTTACACGGCAACAGAGCAACAAGATGATGCACTTCGATATTTAGTTAGGGTGCAAAGCGAACAGGCTTTCGAGCGTCAAACAGTGCCTTTTAGTATGAACATCAATTTGAAAGCCACTAAAAAGCTTTGGAACGACCAACTGATGGTTGCCCTCTTTGTGAATAAACTATGGGATGCTCACCCCGATTATGAACGCAACAATATGGTGATTCGACGTTTCGTTGTGCCTTATTTTGGATTAGAAATGAGTGTAAAACTATGATAAAACAACTATATATCATTTGTTTAATATTGGCGTTGGTATCTTTTTCGAGCTGTGAAAAAGAGGAAACCCATTATTATACCACTGCAACTACTCGATTAGAGCTATCAAAAGGCGAAGAATTGATACAGATTCAGGGTACAATAACACTGCTCAATATCAGCAATCAGCAATCCTATTCAACTTCAACATTCAACAATTCGCAAGCAATAATGCAGGTTTTGCGAGGTGTTTACTCGTTGCAAGGGGAGGGAACAGTGCGTGTAAAAACAGCAGATGGAAGCGTTTCGGTGCGCTACTTCCGTGTTTCAGAAAGTTATATAGAGGTGCTTAACAATTCAACAACAATAGTATTACATCCTATTTGGTTATGAAAAGAAAAACAATAGCAATACTTTTGGTGCTTTGGTTGGGTGCTTTCAATGCGCTATATGCCTCTTCGTTAGACTCGATTGCAATATTAGAGCACAATGCTTTGTGGACTCGTATCTTGCAAAAACATGCCGATAATCCTGCATTGGCTCCCACTTTATATTCCACTTCGCTATCAAGTGGAAGCATTTCGTATGATAATCTACATTCAAACAAACCATTCTTATATCAAAAAGGAGCAGGACATAAGATGGAAGAGGTAGCTGTTCAGTCTTATCTCTTATTGCCTTCGAGCCTTTGTTTGTGGGGAAATGCAGGTTATAAAAGAGGCAAAATAGAGCACATAAGTTTTAATTCTGCTGCCGATTTCGATATACTTTATCCTTATGTTTTGGGCGATACGTTGAATACAAGTCCTACTATTGAGCAGTATTCGTTTAGTGGAGGAGTGGCAAAAACATTGAAACGCTGGACTATAGGGGCTTTAATTGATTTTAGAGCGATGCAACAATTTAGTAGAAAAGACCCACGAACACATAGTATTGCCACCGACTTAGTATTGAAAGTAGGGGCAAAATATGCCTTTACTGCCTACGATTTAGGGTTGGATATGGGCGGAATTTTCTACAAACAAACCAATGATGTGGCTTTTTTTCGTGAGGAAGGAACCAGCAAAGAATATCTTTATACAGGCTTAGGAACCAACTATGCACGCTTTTCGGGCAATAATTTATCTGCCTATTACAAAGCCACAGGATTGCTTTTCGATCTACATTTTACCCCAAGAACAAAGCAAGGAACCTTTATTTCGGCAGGTTATCAATTTGTTCCATACAACCAAATCCTTCCAAATCTTAATGCTTTGCCTCTCACAACCTTATATAATACAACGTGGAAAGCTCGCTTTGGCTGGAAATCAGAACAACAATTGGGTTGGAGTGTGTATGCTTCTGTGTTGCATAACCGCCGTTTAGGCAATGAAAATATCGTTGGAAACCCTGCAGGAGGAGAGTATAGAAAGCTCATAAGCATGTCGATGTATAAGAATAGGCAATGGGATTATTCGGTAGGAGCACTACTTAAAGCTGGCGACCAGCGTGTGTTTACTGCTCATGTACAAGGCGGTTATAAAACAAATAAAATGCAATATGTAGATCCTTTGCGTGTAATGGAAGTAAATTTTGTGTATGTTTGCACTCAAATGCAGTATCAACAAGTAGTAAATAATCGATCAACACTCACCTTAGATGTTAGCTCAATGTTGATGAATAACGTGAAAAAACACTTGATTATGCCCTTTGCTCTGATGGATAAGAACATCACCGAGATGATAAACTTAAGCTATGAGCATTTAAAAGCCAATGCTTTTGAACTAGAAGGAGGTGTGCTTTTTACCTATGCACCAGTGCGTTGGAAAAACAATAAAACCCTATTTGCACGTCTAAATGGTGGACTTGTGACCTTGAAAGGATATAAACAAACCAAGATGAGTGTTGCTTTGGGTGTTTATTTCTAACAAAATGAGAATGTAAAATAAATTATAACAAAAAATAAAAGAGAGTATGAAAAGAAGTATTTTTATGTTAGTTGCAGCACTATTTGCTGTATGTTTTGTGTTTACATCATGTAAAGACGATAATGAACCTGCTACTATTGCGAAAGTAGAGTATGGCTTAACCCTTAATGTTCCATTGGATGTAGAAGGCGGAAGTTTGCAAAATGCAACCGCAGTGTTTACGAATGTACTTGATAAAACAACCTATACACTTTCTAACTTCAAAGAGAAAGATGGCAAATACAATGCTGTTCTCTCTATTCCTGAAGGCACTTACAATATTGAAGTGAAAGGTTCTTTGACGTATAAGGTAAACAATCAGTCGCTAACATCAGAAGTTCGTGCTACAAAGAGCAATGTAGCAGTAGCTAAAAGTGCTGTAGAAGGCATTCCAAGCTCAACAGAAATAGCACTTAATACCTATAATACTGCAGATGGATTGGTGATTTCTGAGATCTATTTCTCATTCTCAAAGACTCCAGAAGGTAAAGATTATAGCGATGACCAATATATCAAAATTGCCAATAATAGCGACACTTTAATGTATGCCGATGGGCTTGCTATTGTGCAATCTCAATTCCAAACCAATGTAAAGAACGACTATAAGCCAAACGTTATGCCTCAAGGTATGACCGTAGAAGATATCTTTGTAATTCCAGGAACAGGCAAACAATATCCTATTAAGCCAGGAGAAGAGATCGTAATTGCATTCAATGCACGCAATCATAAAGAGTTTAATGCAAACTCAATCGACCTAAGTAAAGCCAATTTCCAATTCTATTCTTCTATGTTTATTGAAGGAGTAGATGCTAATGGTGAAGAGACTGAAACCGAAAAGCAAAACAACAATGTTCCAGTTCTTAAGCATGTGTATGGTGATCCTGATGGAAGAGTAACCCCAAACCGCAATGGTGTGAAGGCATATGCGCTTGTTCGCATCGAAGGTGATGTGGAAACATTTAAGAAGAACTATGAATATAAAGTGAAATATGTTGAAGCTGAAGACCCAACTAATTTCGAAAACGAAGAGAACTACTTAATGGTTCCTAACAAATGGGTGATTGATGCAGTGAATCTTGCAGTGAAGTCAGACCACCAATGGAATGTGGTTGCACCTTCGTTAGATGCTGGTTTTACTTATTGGGCAGAGCAAATGAACGATGCAAGTAGCTATAGAAAGGCAGTATTGCGTAAGAAAAATGGTACAAAATGGATTGATACCAACAACTCTACCAATGACTTCGAAGCAGCTGCAAAGCCTTCTTATTTTGAATATTAATTAAAATTAGATAATAATCTCCCTTCTTTCTAATGCAGAAGAGGGGAGATTATGCCTTTTAAAACGATGAAATATAATCGTATTCTTTTATTTGTTGTTCTGTGTTTTGTGTCGTTTAACGCCTTTGCACAGCGCATGTTACAAGATAATAGTGTGAGAATTGGAAAGTTATCTAATGGACTTACCTATTATATCAAGCACAATTCGTTTGTTAAAAACGAAGCCGATTTCTATCTTGCACAGCGAGTTGGTTCTATATTAGAAATGCCTAATCAACGTGGTTTGGCTCACTTTTTAGAGCATATGGCGTTTAATGGAACCATAAACTTTCCACAAACCAACAATAAACCAGGTGTTGTTCAGTGGTGTGAAAGCGTTGGAATTAAGTTTGGAGCAAACCTAAATGCCTATACAAGCGTTGACCAAACGGTGTATAACATATCTGCTGCGCCTGTGATTCGTGAGGGAATAGTAGACTCTTGCTTATTGGTTTTGCACGATTGGAGCTGTGGTTTATTGCTCACTGATAAGGAGATAGACAAGGAAAGGGGCGTTATTGAAGAAGAATGGCGCACTCGTAGGTCGGCAATGGCAATGCAACGCCTTTTAGAGCAATCAACTCCTATCATTTATAAGGGTACGAAATACGAAGATTGTTTGCCCATTGGATCGATGGATATCGTGCGTTCTTTCCCCTATAAGCATTTGAAAGACTATTATAAACGATGGTATCGCCCCGACTTGCAGGCTGTTATTGTGGTGGGAGATGTTGATGTTAACAAGATAGAAGAGAAGATAAAGAAGTGCTTTGGAGCTATTCCGCAACCTAAAAATGCAGAAAAACGTGTGTATTATCCTGTGAGTGACAACAAAGAGATGATTGTTTTTTGTGCTAAAGACGCAGAACAACCCGTTCCAAGTTTCAGTCTTTACATGAAAAGAGACGTCACTCCGTGGGCAGAACGACAAACCGTTGAGGCGTATAAGGATAATTATCTCACCAATTTGGTTATCTCTATGCTCAACAATCGCTTTGATGTTTTGCAAAAGAAGCATAGTAAAGAAATCCTTGCAGCATCGGTTCAAGATGGAAACTTCTTTATTTCGAACACCAAAGACGCCTTTATGCTAACGGCAACGCTGGTGAAAGAACGTGTGAAAGAGGGTATTTCGTTGGCTGTTGGAGAGCTAGAAAGAGCACGAAAGCATGGCTTTACCGAAACAGAACTATTGAGAGCAAAGGACGAAGTGTTGAATGATGCACAGAATTCGTATAATGATCGCAACAAAGTTCGCAATAGTATGTATGTGGAAATGTGCGTGAACAACTTCTTAAACAATAGTAATATACTAACTCCTGAAGTGGAATTGCAAGAAACAAAGCGTTTGAATGGCTCGGTTTCGTTGGCAGATGTGAATGCAATGCTTGCCGAACTGGTGCACAACACCAATGAGGTGGCAACCTTGTTTGTGCCCGAGTCGAAAGGAGCAGAAGAACTTTCAGAACAGCAGTTGAAGCAAACTATTGTGTTGGCACAGCAAAAAGATTATCCAAAATACGAGGATATCAAAACAGAATCTTCTTTTATTTCAGTCCTACCACAAAGTGGAAAGATTGTGAAAGAAGAGAAAATGATATATGGTTATACCCATCTCACTCTGTCGAATGGCATGAATGTGTATGTAAAACCAACCTCTTTTGAAGATGATGAAATCAACTTGCGAGCGTTTAGCATTGGAGGTAAGAGTTTATATAGCACAAAAGATGCTCATAACTTAACCTATCTCATAGCAGGAATTACGTCGGGTGGACTGTCGAAGTTCGACGAATTGACTCTAAATAGAATGCTTTCTGGTAAAACCGTGAATGTTTCGCCTTTTATTGGTGAAGATATCGAAGGTATAAAGGGTAACAGTGTGGTTCGAAATGCAAAGGAATTGTTCGAGTTGGTGCATCTTTATTTCACCTCGCCTCGTGTAGATTCGGTAGCATTTAAGCAGATGATAGACGAGCAGAAGAGCTTTACAGAATTGCAAAATCAGAAACCTGGTGTGGTGTATAACGATAGTTTGATGCGTGTTGTTTATGGAAATAATCCACAAGTGCTATCTCTTTCGGCTTCTGACTTAGACAAAGTGAACTATAAAAGAATTATAGAGATCTACAAAGAACGCTTTGCCAATGCTTCAGATTTTAACGTTATCATAACAGGAAACGTTGATATTGAGCAGTTAAAACCTTTCCTTTGCCTGTATTTGGCATCACTTCCATCGGCTAAATCTCAAGAGATGCGAGGCAAGAATATTCCAGAAATACAAGAAAAGAACATCACTCGCCTCATGGTTCACCCACAAGCCACACCCGTTGTGCGAACAAGTGTGCTCTATTCTGCACGTATTCCATATAGCGTAGAGAACGAAATAAAACTCGATATCCTTGCTTCTCTCTTGCGAAGTGGTTATCTTCAGTCGATTAGAGAAGATAAAGGAGGAGCCTATAATATCAAAGTTACAAGCACATTGGCACAATATCCTTATAGTCAAATGGTGCTAAAAGTGGCATTTAGTACCGCTCCCGAGAAGTATAAAGAGCTTATCCCGTTGGTAGATGCAGAGCTTTTGAAACTTGCTAATAATGGAGTTGATGTGCAAGAGTTAGGTAAAATAAAGACCTATTTGCTTAAAACTTACAAGTCGGTAGTGAACACTAACGAGTATTGGGAAGAGCTCTTGTTTAATTATCTGTATAATAATGTAGATGCAGATGCAGGCTATCAGCGTTTGGTTGAACAGCTAACACCCCAAGATATGCAGCGTTTTGCTAAGCTGGTTGTAGAGAATAAGAAGCGAATTGAAGTGACAATGAGTTCTGAAAAGATACAATAGATCAAAAAGAACATCATTAAAAAGAGATATTGCAGGGTTTGTTGATTGCCAATTGAGGTGAGATGACAAGTTGCAATATCTCTTTTTTTTGATAAAAATAATTTGCGTTGAAAAAGGATAGCGCAGCACCTTGTTTCTAAAACCATAGCTTTTAGAGCGCAATCTCATTGCTTTTACACCCCAATCTCACTGCTTTTGTATGGTGAAAGCACTGCTTTTGTGGCGTGATGACTCAAGCCTTGCTGTGAATGGGCTGTGAAGGTGGGAAAGAAAGGTAAACGGGGTGCGGTGCAAAGACAACTCGGGTGGGTGGTTTATCGCATGATGTCTTTCAACACTTGTAGCGATTTAAGCTCCGCAAAGGTGGGGAGGTGCAATTTATAATAATTCAAAATGATATCTGTACAGCGGTTTCTTTGCTCATGCGACATCTCAAATAAGTGCATGGTGTTATAGTTCGAACGGAGCAATTGATACATGGCAATAGAGTCTGTTGGCGTGAGATAGTCGGCATGTATAGGCGAATATTCTTCAAAACAGCCCGTTCTCAAATTAAAAATACAACCCTCATTAAAACCTTCAGTGTTGGGATAGAAACCAATGAAACGTGTGAGTTTGATCATAAATACAAGGTGAAAGTTGGCAAAAGAGCTCGTGCAGCCATCTAACCACAAAAGTCCTGCCTCGATATAGTTGTGCAAAAGGGCGGTTTGCGCTTCGCTTTTGGTGGCGTGATACAGAAATTCTGCCACGAAAAGAGCAATACTACACTTGAAAGGATCAAAGAAAATCGAATTAAAAGGATGAGCTATTTTGATGTCATTCAACTTCTGTAAGCCCACATTCTCACGATAGTCGAAAGCAAGTTCGAGTAAGGTAAGGGGCTGAAAAAACTGTCGTTTAGTAGCACTAGAACCCTTTTTGCCCACTCGAACAATAAAACTGATACGTCCTAATTGCTCAGTTAGCATGTCGACAATCATTTGATTATCTTTGTATTTGAATGAGTGTAGAACAATAGCAGATGTGTTTGTGAGCATAAAATGGGGGTTTTGGGTTGTTATGAGAGAACTTGTTGAATGTTGTTTCGCCCTTTTTATAAGGTAATCTGTTGGTGTATGGTGCTAAATGGGTGAGTGTTTTATAATAAATACGTGTGTATCTATAAATAAGAACATGCGTGTGTGTGAAAGAGAAAAGGTGCTTTTAAGAGCCGTTCGTGCGCTTTGGGGGAACATTATCGCTTCTGTTGAATCGTGCAATTGCTATTTCTTTCCCCGTATTTCTTCCTTTTAACATCTAATTCCTACCATTGTAGCTTAACAATGTTTTGTTTTGTCTTTCATCCTACCTTATATTATAATAAAAAAGGTTGCAAAATTACGATTTTGTATTGATGCACTTTATTCTTGATTGATATGCATAAATGATGCAAATTCAGCCTAAAAGGATAGAAATAGACCCATTTTAACCACAAAAGTATAAAAAAATCGTGTCTTTAGAAAAAATATTTTGTAAAACATTTGGTATTTAAATAAATTGTTGTACCTTTGCAACCGCAAATCAAAACTTATGGTCCCTTCGTCTATCGGTTAGGACGAGAGATTTTCATTCTCTAAAGAGGAGTTCGACTCTCCTAGGGACTACGATAATAAAATAAAAGCAATAGATAAAGATGGCAAATCATAAATCGGCGTTAAAGAGAATCCGTCAAACTAAAACTCGCACATTGCATAATCGTTATTATGCAAAGACAATGCGCAACGCTGTGCGTAAATTGCGTGCATTAACAGATAAAGAAGAAGCTCTAAAGCTTTATCCTGTTGTTCAAGCAATGTTGGATAAGCTTGCTAAAACAAATATCATACACAAGAATAAAGCTTCAAATATTAAGTCAAGTTTGGCTGCTCACGTAGAAAGTCTTGCTTAATTAGCTATTATGTATGAATAATATAGGGAGTCACAAGCATATCGCTTGCGACTCTTTTATTTTTTATTACCTTTCAGTCTGATGACAGTTGCATTTTAACTTGATGCGAGTTGCAGTTCAAATTAGTGTGAGTTATCTTTCAAAGTTTTACCACATTGAAGAAGAAGAAAGCTCATTTGGAATAAAAAGATAGAGAAAATGGTTGACGTAAAGATGGAACCCAGTTGGAAAGAGGTGCTAAAAAGCGAGTTAGAAGCACCTTATTTTGAGCGTTTAACCAATGCGGTTAAGCTCGAATATAAAACAAATCGTTGCTTTCCTGCAGGTCGCAACATATTCAGAGCCTTTGACTTGTGTCCGTTTAACGATGTGAAAGTGGTGATATTAGGGCAAGATCCTTACCACGAAATAGGACAGGCTCACGGTTTAAGTTTCTCAGTTCAAGAAGGAATAGCCATGCCCCCATCTCTCATCAATATATTTAAAGAGTTGAAGAACGATATTGGAAAAGAGTTACCAGCAAACGGAGATCTAACCCATTGGGCAGAGCAAGGCGTGTTATTGCTCAACTCAACCCTCACGGTTCGTGCGCATCAGGCAGCGAGTCATCAAAACATTGGTTGGGAATCCTTCACCGATGCCGCAATAAAAGCATTGAGTGTTCACCGCAACAATCTGGTTTTTATGCTCTGGGGAGGCTTTGCACGTCGCAAGAAAGTCTTTATCGACACCACCAAACATTTTGTGTTAGAGAGCGTTCACCCATCACCTTTGTCTGCAAATCGTGGCGGTTGGTTTGGAAATCACCATTTTTCGCAAGCCAATAACTACCTCATTAGCTGCGGATTAAAGCCCATCGAGTGGTAAAGTTATAGCCATAGTCCACGCAAAGCGATATTTCATTATACAAAAGTCAGAAAACATTATGATGTCGATTATACAAGTAGGAAATGTTTTATTATCATCAGATATAATAACAGAGTGTTTTTGTTGCGATTTAGACGCCTGCAAAGGAATCTGTTGTATAGAAGGTGATGCAGGAGCACCCGTCCTTTTTGAAGAGATAGCACCCCTCGAAGAAGTTACTGAGATAGCTTGGAGTGAGCTTTCGGCACAGGCACAGGCACAAATAGACAAGCAAGGCGTTGTGTATACCGATAGAGATGGCGACCTTGTAACCTCTATTGTCAACAATAAAGATTGCGTGTTTACCTGCTATGAAAATGGAACTTGTTTGTGTGCGCTCGAGCGTTTATATCGAAAAGGAAAGACATCGTTTTGCAAACCCATATCATGTAGCTTGTATCCCATTCGTGAAAAGCGATTCAGCAACGACCTCGTAGGTTTGAATTATCATCGTTGGGACGTGTGTAAAGACGCAGTAAAGAAAGGAAAAGAGTTACAACTGCCCATTTACAAGTTCTTAAAAGACCCACTCATACGTCGCTTTGGTGAGCAATGGTATAGCGAATTAGAAGAAGTGGCAAGTGAAGTTTTAAAAGAAAAGAATAATCCCTAGTAAACAATAGTCTACTAGGGATTATTTATTTCCTATTCTTTTGCGTTTCAATTGCATTGCTTTTAGCATGTAAAATCAATGCAATTGCAGTGTAATGTCAATGCTTTTGAAAAGCAGATGCAAAACAATCAAAATCAACGTATTATCTTTTGATTGTCAAGCTGTTGTCTAATAAAAATAGAATTTCCTTATTTCAATAACTCACAACCTTGTTTCAATAACATCGAAAGAGCCTTTCTAATAGATCGAAGGGCAAATTGTTCGGTGTGAATCTCGGTCAAAGGAAGCCAAAAACACTCGTCGGCATCATCGTCGGCACTAAGCGTTGTTGTGTCTTTAACGCTGCAAATGAAGAATGAATCGAGTGTAGGAATGTCGAAATTGCTGTAAGTGTATTTATTAGGAAGACTGAATAAATAGCGAGAAGTGGTGACTTCGAGAGCTGTTTCCTCTTTAATCTCTCGCTTAATAGTCTCTTCTATTGATTCATGCATATCGGCAAAGCCTCCAGGAAGGTCTAACATTCCCTTGCCAGGGTTGTGCTTTCTTCGCAAAACCAATAGCTCTTTTTGGTCGTTAAAGATAAAAGCTGCGGCAGCACTACTAGGGTTTAAGTAGTATTCAAAACCACAATCGGCACATTTTTTACTTTTTTTATCCTGTATTTCAAAATGATCTTTGCCACAAATGGGGCAATAATTAAATTTCTCTAATGGGTGCATCTTTATTCGCTTCGTTAAATAGTAGAATGCAATATTACAAAAAATATACTATCTTTGCAAAAGAATAAGCTAATAATAGAAGTAAAAGATGAAAGTTAAAAGACTGATTTTAAGTTGCGCAATGTTTTTAACTTGTTGTGCAATGAATGCTCAAAAGACCTTTGAATATAATCTTTGGAATGATAGAACACCTAATAGTAATGGATTACAAAACGACACTGCAAAGGTGAAAGTGTTTCTTCCAGATGCTAAAAAGGCAACAGGACGTGCTGTTTTGATTATGCCTGGAGGTGGATACGAATATCTTTCGATGGATTCAGAGGGTACAGATTGGGCTCCATTCTTTAACCATATGGGTGTGGCAGCAATTGTTTTGAAGTATCGTTTGCCTAAAGGTAACCCCGAGATTCCTGTTTCTGATGCCGAGGAGGCTATGAAGTTGATTAGAAAGAAGGCTGCGCAATGGCACATAGATCCTAATAATGTGGGTGTGGTTGGATTTTCTGCAGGTGGCCATTTGGCGTCTGTTATTGCCACAAAAAGCAACGTTGAGGCTCGACCTAACTTTCAAATACTTTTCTATCCCGTTATTACTATGATTCCAGGTTACACACATCAAGGTTCACACGATAACTTCTTGGGTAGCTCTGCACGTAAAAAAGACGAACGAGATTATAGTACCGATATGCAAGTAAACCGCAATACCCCTCGTGGATTGATTATTCTTAGCGATGATGACAGTTCAGTTGCGCCAGCAAATGGTGTGAACTATTATAACGAACTCTATCGTCACGATGTGCCAGCATCGCTCTTTGTGTTTCCAGATGGAGGTCATGGATGGGGAATGCGTCCACGTTTTAAATATCAACCAGAAATGTTACTACTCATCAAGTCGTGGCTTTCTAGTTTCTAAAGATATTCCTTGCAATAGCAGTCTTGCTCTAATGTGAGATTGCTATTTGCTTTTTTGACATAGGAAGAACATTAAACAACCTTATAAGAAGAGACGTTTCGTTGCTCCAAGTAGACATTAAGAAAAAAGAAACATTATTTTATTATTTATCTAATCTAAACATATCTCAAAATGAAGAAAATACTTTTAATTGCCATTGCATCGCTTTTTGTGAGCAAGACACTTTTTGCTCAAGACGTGAAAAGCGAGATTATTGCAAACAAAAGCCTAAGTGCAAGTAACTCATTGGCTTATCCTATGCCAAAAAATACAAAAGATACGCCCGCTCCAAAGGGTTATAAACCTTGCTATCTCAGTCATTATGGCAGACATGGTTCACGTTTTATTATTGATAAAAACGATTATCTTAAACCTCTCGACTTATTCTTAAAAGCCGATGCACAGCACCTATTGACACCCAAAGGATGTGAAGTGCTCGAGAAATGGAAAAAGATAGAGTTAGAAAGTCGTGATCGTTACGGCGAACTTACAGACTTAGGTGCTCGTCAGCATCAAGAAATTGCAGAACGTATGTATCGTCGTTTCCCCATGATATTTAGCGATTCTAGTTGCATCGAGGCAAAAAGTACTGTTGTAATTCGTTGCATCTTGTCGATGGAAAACGAACTTTTGAAGTTCGCAACGCTTAATCCTCGTCTTAAAATGAAGCACGATGCAAGTTATCACGACATGTATTATATGAACTTAAACGATAGCGTTTTGTTCTCGAAAAGAAAACCTAAAGAGGTGAAAAACCTAATTGATAACTGGGAAAATAGCAATATTCACCCACAACGTTGCATACAACAATTGTTTACCGACACCACTTTTGTAGCGAAAGAGATGGGTGTACTCAAGTTGTATCTCACCCTTTTTAGAGTGGCAAGCATTCTTCAAAATTCAGAAGTAGGTAATAGTGTAAGCCTATTAGATCTCTTTACCAACGATGAGCTTTATGCCCTTTGGCAACGAAATAACATACATTGGTATTTCACAAGCGGTCCTTCGCCCCAAAATGGTGGTATGCAACCTTTCTCTCAACGCAATCTTTTAAAGAATATTATGCACCAAGCCGATAGCTGTTTGCAGTTGAAACATCCAGGTGCAACACTTCGTTTTGGACACGAAACAATAGTATTGCCACTTGTTTGCTTGTTAGGTATTAACGGACATGACAAACAAATAGATTCGATAGATAAGCTAGAGCAAGAAGGTTGGGTGAATTATAGAATATTTCCAATGGCAGCAAACGTTCAATTGGTGTTCTATCGTCGTTCAGAAAACGATAAAGATGTTCTAGTGAAAGTACTTCTAAATGAGCAAGAAGCAACACTTCCGCTACCCACAAAACATGCTCCTTATTATCGTTGGAACGACTTTAAAAACTATTATAACGCAAAGTTGAAGAGCTTTAAGCCCTAAAAGACATAGAAATTAAAAGTATAAGATCTATAATTCTTATGTAGAAAAGAATGAAATAAGTAACGAAAAAGTTGTATAACTCATTTCTTTTCACTAATTTTGCATCGTTCAGTGGAATGAGAGGCTCACATATTGAGCTTCTCATTCTTGTTTTAAGGAATAAAGGAAAGAACGAATTAACAACAAATTTATGATCGATAAAAATGTCGTAAAGCAACTAGTAGAACAATGGTTGCAAGATAAAGACTACTTCTTGGTAGGCATTGAAGTGAGTAATGATGACCGAGTGGTAGTTGAAATAGATCATTCTGAAGGAGTTTGGATTGAAGACTGTGTAGCACTTAGTAAGTTTATAGAAGATCACATGAGCAAAGATGAGGTCGATTATGAACTTGAAGTAGGTTCTGCAGGATTGGGTCAGCCTTTTAAAGTGCCACAACAATACATCAACTTTATAGGTAAAGAGGTGGAAGTGTTAGACGCAGATGGCAGAAAAGTAAAAGGCTTGCTTAAAAGTGTTGAAGGAACTGCATTTGTGGTGACCGTTAAAGAAAAGGTGAAAGTCGAAGGAAAGAAACGTCCTGTGTTGCAAGATGTAGATCATACCTACGACATGAATAAAGTGAAATATACAAAATACTTAATAAGTTTCAAATAAAAGCTATGGTAGCAAGAAAGAAAGAAGAAGAGTCGATGAGCATGATCGACACCTTTAAAGAGTTTAAAGATACCAAAAATATCGATCGTGCAACTCTTGTTAGCGTTCTAGAAGAAAGCTTCCGCAATGTACTTGCAAAGCTATTCGGTAGCGATGAGAACTTCGATGTTATCGTGAATCCAGATAAAGGCGATTTTGAAATCTATCGAAATCGTGTAGTTGTGGCTAATGGAGAAGTGAGCGACGAAAACAAAGAAATTGCTTTAAACGATGCAATTAAGATCGAACCCGACTATGAAGTGGGCGAAGAAGTGTCTGAAAGAGTAAATTTCGCAGGTTTCGGACGTCGTGCCATCTTAAATTTACGTCAAACATTAGCCTCAAAAGTATTAGAACTAGAACACGATGCCTTGTATAATAAATATAAAGACCGTGTAGGTCAAATTATTTCTGCAGAGGTTTATCAAGTTTGGAAACGTGAAGTGCTTTTGGTAGATGATGAAAATAACGAATTGAAACTACCTAAGTCAGAGCAAATCCCTTCGGATGTTTATCGCAAAGGCGAAACAGTTCGTGCCGTGATAGCTCGTGTAGATAACGAAAATAACAACCCAAAAATATTCTTGTCTCGTACAAGTCCAATGTTCCTTGAGCGTCTTTTAGAAGCAGAAGTTCCTGAAATTAACGACGGATTGATTTCTATTAAGAAGATTGCTCGTATGCCAGGAGAACGTGCTAAAATTGCTGTTGAAAGCTATGACGAGCGCATTGATCCAGTGGGAGCATGTGTGGGAGTGAAAGGAAATCGTATTCATGGAATCGTAAGAGAGCTTTGTAACGAGAATATCGACGTAGTGAACTATACTTCAAACACCAAGTTGTTCATTCAACGAGCATTGAGTCCTGCAGTAATCAATAGTATAAACATTGACGAAGAGGCACACAAAGCAGAGGTATTCTTACAGCCAGAGCAAGTAAGTTTAGCTATTGGACGTAGTGGTTTGAATATTAAACTTGCCTCAATGCTTACAGAATATACCATAGATGTATTCCGTGAAATCAACGAAAATGAAGCAGATGAAGACATCTACTTAGATGAATTTGCTGATGAAATCGATCAATGGATTATCGATTCAATAAAGGCAATAGGCTTAGATACAGCAAAGAGCGTGCTAAGTGCACCTAGAGAAATGCTTATAGAAAAAGCCGATCTTGAAGAGGAAACAGTAGATCATGTTTTAAATGTACTTCGTGCAGAGTTTGAAGGATAATCACTTCAAACTCACTAAAACAAATAAAGGACTGTAATTTCCTTGATATATTACAAAAAGAAAATTAAAATAGAGTTTTAAGAAAAGAATGAGTATCAGATTAAACAAAGCAATACGTGAATTAAACATAGGAATGCAAACGGCAGTTGAATTCCTAGAAAAAAGAAAAGACTTGGGAGAAGTGCCTAAGGATAATGCCAACTTTAAATTAAACGAAGCACAGTATGAAGCATTGGTAGAGGCCTTTAAGCACGAAGCTGATGTGAAAAATCAAGCGGAAAAGATTTTCCCAAAGAAACAAAAAGAAAAGAAACGTGCTGCAGTAGACGAGGAAACCCGTGGTGAAGATTTGTTGCAATCTACCAGTCAACAAAAATTTACACCGCTAGGAAAAATCGATCTTGATGGTGTTGAGAAGAAAACATCATCAAAACAGTCTGTAGCTCAAACAGAAAAGACAAACAAAAACTCTAAGGCTACTGCCGAAAGCCAAGAAAAACAACCTTCTGTTAAAAAAGAGGTAAAACCAAAGTCTGAAGAAAAGACACATACAAAGACGAATAACCAAGAATTACATAAGACTCAGAAAGAGAGTAAAGTTCCAGTTGTAACTGAAGAAACAGAGCCTAAAAAAACTGTAGTAGCTCCTAAAGTTGAAGTTTCAGAAGAGTCAAAAGCAAAAGAAGAAGACAATAACGTGGAAACAGAAGACAAAAAAGATGGTATTTTCCAACTTAATAGTGATAGGAAAGTACTGAATGGTCCGAACGTACTAGGTAAAATTGATCTTGCAACGCTCAATCAGAATACTCGTCCTAAGAAAAAGACTAAAGAAGAACGCAAGAAAGAACGTGAAGAAAAGGCTCAACAACAAGCTGGAGAGCGTAAAAAACGAATGCGTATTAATAAAGAACGTGTTGATATTAATGCAGAAGTGAGTCAAAATGCTAATCGCAATCGCAACAATAACAACACACCTAACAATAACGCAGGCAATAAAAACAAGAAAAAGAAGAACAAACCCATTAAACCTGTTGAGGTAAATGATGAGGACGTTGCAAGACAAGTGAAAGAAACCTTGGCTCGACTAACCAACAAACAGAACCAAAACAAGAAGGGTGCGAAGTATAGAAAAGAAAAACGTGAGGCTGTTCAAGAGAAGATGAACGCTGAAGCAAATGCCGAACGTAAAGATAGCAAGACACTAAAACTAACAGAATTCGTAACTGTTAGTGAACTTGCAACAATGATGGATGTTTCAGTTAACAAAGTGATTGGAACACTGATGAGCGTCGGAATCATGGTTTCTATCAATCAACGTCTAGATGCAGAGACCATTAATCTTGTTGCAGAGGAATGTGGATTCAAAACAGAATACGTGAGCGCAGAAGTACAAGAGGCAGTAAGTGAGGAGGAAGATGATGAAAACGACCTTGTTCCACGTTCGCCAATTGTAACCGTAATGGGACACGTAGACCATGGTAAAACAAGTCTTCTCGACTATATACGCAACACCAATGTTATCGCAGGTGAGGCAGGTGGAATTACACAACATATCGGAGCGTACAACGTTCAGTTAGAAGATGGACGTCGTATTACCTTCCTAGACACTCCAGGTCACGAAGCATTTACAGCGATGCGTGCACGTGGAGCACAGGTAACCGACATCGCAATTATTATTATCTCTGCCGATGACTCTGTGATGCCTACAACAAAAGAGGCAATTGCACACGCTCAAGCTGCAAATGTTCCAATGGTATTCGCTTTGAATAAAATAGATAAGCCAGGAGCAAACCCTGACAAGATTCGTGAAGACCTATCTCAAATGAATCTATTAGTAGAGGAGTGGGGTGGTAAATACCAATCACAAGAGATCAGTGCAAAGAAAGGTATCGGTGTAGAAGAGTTGCTAGAGAAAGTTCTTTTAGAAGCAGAAATGCTAGATCTAAAGGCTAATCCAAATAGAAGAGCAACAGGTTCTATCATTGAATCATCACTAGATAAAGGACGTGGATATGTTTCTACAGTCTTAGTTAGCAATGGTACACTTAAGGTAGGTGATAATATTATCGCAGGAACACATTGGGGTCGTATCAAAGCTATGTTTAATGAGCGTAATCAACGCATACAATCTGCTGGTCCATCAGAACCCGCAATCATCCTAGGACTTAATGGTGCACCTACCGCTGGTGATACTTTCCATGTGCTAGAGACCGAGCAAGAGGTTCGAGATATTGCCAATAAGCGTGAACAACTACAACGGGAACAAGGCTTGCGTACACAAAAACGTTTAACCTTGAGCGATATCTCTCATCGTATTGCGTTGGGATCATTCAAAGAATTGAATATTCTTGTGAAGGGAGATACCGACGGTTCTGTTGAAGCATTGAGCGATTCGTTCTTGAAGATGTCTACCGAAAAGATAAAGGTAAATGTAATCTACAAGGCTGTTGGACAGATTTCAGAGAGCGATGTGACTCTTGCAGACGCTAGTGACGCTATTATTGTAGGATTCCAAGTGCGTCCTTCAGCAGCAGCACGTAGACAAGCAGAGAACGCAGGTGTTGAAATCAATACCTATTCTGTTATATACGATGCTATTGACGACGTGAAGAAGGCAATGGAAGGTATGTTGGAAAAGGTGAAGAAAGAGGTAGTTACAGGACAAGTAGAAGTGCGTGAGGTTTACAATATCTCTAAAGTTGGAACTGTTGCAGGTGCCCTTGTTACTGAAGGAAAAGTGCATCGCACAGACAAAGCACGTGTTGTTCGTGACGGAATCGTTGTTCACACCGCTCCAATCAATGCGCTAAAACGATATAAAGATGATGTGAAAGATGTTGCAGCAAACTTTGAATGTGGTATAAGTCTTACAAACTTTAACGATATTCGAGTTGGTGACATCCTTGAAACATTCATGGAAATAGAGGTACAACAAACCTTATAGTAACAATTGTTACCATATAGTATTGTGGTATGCAATTTGTTATAAAAAGAAAAGGGACGATCTTCGGGTCGTCCCTCTAACGGATAACACAATATATAATTGTATGGAAGGACAAGAACAACAAAAAAATGAATACGTTAGAAGTGTTGCCGAGCGCAAATATGAGTTCGGCTTTACTACTGATGTACATACAGATATCATTCCAAAGGGCTTAAACGAAGAGGTTGTTCGTTTGATTTCGCACAAGAAAAACGAACCCGAATGGCTTTTGGAATTTCGTCTTAAGGCTTTCGAGCATTGGAAAACAATGAAGCAACCAACGTGGGCGCATATTGATTTGCCAGAGATCGATTATCAAGCCATATCATATTATGCCGACCCAATGGCAAAAAAGCCAGCAGGAGATGGTAAAATAGACCCGGAACTAGAGAAAACATTCGACAAACTTGGTATTCCTTTAGAAGAAAGGCTAATACTTAGTGGAGTTGCTGTAGATGCAATTATGGACTCTGTCTCTGTTAAAACAACCTTCAAAGAGAAGCTTGCAGAGAAAGGAGTCATCTTTTCGTCTATAGGAGAGGCTGTTCAAGAGCACCCAGAGCTCATCAAAGAATACCTTGGAACAGTTGTTCCTTATCGTGATAACTTCTTTGCTGCGTTGAATAGTGCAGTCTTTAGTGATGGATCTTTTGTGTATATACCCAAAGGAGTGCGCTGTCCTATGGAGCTAAGTAGCTATTTTAGAATCAATGCTCGCAACACAGGACAGTTCGAAAGAACTCTCATCGTGGCAGAAGACGATAGCTATGTAAGTTATTTGGAAGGCTGTACGGCACCTATGCGAGATGAAAATCAGCTTCATGCTGCCATTGTTGAGATTATTATTAAAGACAATGCAGAAGTGAAATACTCAACCGTTCAGAACTGGTATCCAGGCGATGAGAACGGGAAAGGTGGTGTGTTTAACCTTGTAACCAAGCGTGGTGATCTTCGAGGAGTGAACTCTAAGCTCTCTTGGACACAAGTAGAAACAGGTAGTGCCATCACTTGGAAGTATCCATCTTGCATACTTCGAGGCGATAACTCACAAGCAGAGTTCTATAGTGTGGCTGTTACTAACAACTATCAACAAGCAGATACGGGTACAAAGATGATACACATGGGTAAGAACACCAAGAGTACTATCATCTCAAAAGGAATCAGTGCAGGACACAGTCAGAACTCTTATCGAGGTCTTGTGCGTGCTACTCCCAATGCAGATAACGCCCGCAACTATAGCTCTTGCGATAGTTTATTGCTCGGAGACAAGTGCGGTGCGCACACATTCCCATATATGGACATTCACAACGACTCAGCAGTTATTGAGCACGAGGCAACAACAAGTAAGATTGGAGAAGACCAATTGCTTTATTGTAATCAGCGAGGAATCCCCACAGAGCAGGCTATTGGCTTGATAGTTAACGGCTATGCGAAAGAAGTTTTGAATAAACTTCCAATGGAATTTGCTGTTGAAGCTCAGAAACTCTTGTCGGTATCATTAGAAGGAACAGTAGGATAAACAGATAAAAAGAACATTCAGTAAGATTATGTCAGCACGTCTTTCTCGTCTCATCGCTTTCTTCTTCATGCTGTTCAGCAACTCAATAGCTTCGGCAGAAGATTACAATAACCCCTACAATTTCTCAGTAGAGATCGGTGGAGGACTTCTTTTTGCGCCTCGAATGAAGGCAGATAATGGCACGAAAGACGTTTGGACAAATCATAACTTTGCTGGTTTTGTAAAGGGAATGTCCTTTAAGTTACGTGGAGAATATTACATTCCATCGACTAACTTTTCTATCAAAGGAGGAATAGAGAACGAGAGTTTTCAGATACAAGATAGCTATGTCAGCGAGCCTTTAAAACAAATTATGTTAGGAGGTCGCTACTATCCCATTGGAATGTCAAAGGTGTTTCGACCTTATGTGGGCTTCGACACCTATTATAACATAGGAAGAAAGAGAACCGAAGATTTCGTTTATCAGTCAGAAGGAGCCTATTTACCAGGATATTCGCAACATAGCATTCTGCAATATCCTCGTTTCAGCGTCTCACCCGTATTGGGAACAGACATCGCAATGTCTAAAAGTCTCTCGATAGGCTTGGAATATGGCTATCGATTAGGCTTGAGTTCAAAAGTGCAAACCAACGTTCAAGCAAAGAAGACAGTACCCCCAACGCCCTTCAGTGCACCTTTGCATCGACACTCTATTGCCGTAACACTGAAAGTTTCATTCCCATTCACTCTAGAAGATGTAGACTTATTTACATTGTTTGATCTATTCGATTATAAGAGAATAAAAGAAAAAATAAGATACTAAACACAACAATATATGTTAGAAGTAAAGAATCTTCATGCCAATATAGGCGAAAAAGAAATATTAAGAGGCATCAACCTCACAGTAAAAGATGGCGAAACACACGCTATTATGGGTCCTAATGGATCAGGAAAGAGTACACTTAGTGCCGTTTTAGTGGGCAATCCTTTGTTCGAAGTAACCGAAGGTTCTGCCACATATAATGGCAAAGATCTTCTTGAAATGAAGCCCGAAGATCGTGCAAACGAAGGTCTTTTCCTTTCATTTCAGTATCCAGTAGAGATTCCAGGCGTATCAATGACCAACTTCATGCGTGCTGCTATCAATGAAAAACGTAAGTATCAAGGCAAAGAACCTTTGAATGCTGCCGACTTTTTGAAGCTGATGCGTGAGAAAAGAGCAATCGTTGAGCTCGACTCTAAGCTATCAAACAGAAGTGTGAACGAAGGCTTTAGTGGTGGAGAGAAGAAGCGTAACGAGATCTTTCAAATGGCAATGCTCGAGCCAACACTACGCATCTTAGACGAAACCGACTCGGGTTTGGACGTTGATGCTTTGCGTATTGTGGCAGAAGGAGTCAACAAGTTGAAGACACCAGAAACCAGTACGATAGTCATTACGCACTATGATCGATTGCTCGATATCATCAAACCCGATGTTATTCACGTGCTTTACAAAGGTCGTATCGTGAAAACAGCAGGACCAGAGCTTGCTAAACAGATTGAAGAAAGAGGTTATGACTGGATTAAAGCTGAAATAGGAGAGGAGTAATTGATATGGCATTACAACAAAGTCAATCAACTTCTGTAACAGCAAAGCAAAACAGTAGCGAGCAATATATTCAGCTTTTCGAGGCAGAACAAAATCTGCTTTGTCAGAATAGTGCTCCTGCAATGAATGCAAAGCGTGCAGAAGCATTGCAACATTTTAAGCAATTAGGTATCCCGCAACGCAAAGACGAGCGTTATAAGTATACCGATATGCAGGCAATCTTTGCCCCCGATTATGGTTTAAACCTTCATCGTATGCCCTTTTCATTCCGCCCTGAAGAGGTATTTTCATGTGATGTCCCCAATTTAAGTACTGCTGTTTATTTCTTAATGAACGACGTTTTCGATGTCAACTCATTGCCAAAGGGTCATCTCCCCGAAGGAGTTGTGGTTGATTCATTAAAGGAATATGCCCTAAAAAATCCCGATTTCATCGAGAAATACTATGCTAAGTTAGCCGCAACCGATAAAGATGGCATAGCAGCTTTAAACACAATGCTAGCTCAAGACGGCCTGCTTGTTTACGTACCAAAGAACACAAAGGTAGAAAAAACAATACAAGTAATTAACATCATGCGCTCTGATGTAGACCTAATGCTCAACAGACGTGTGTTGATAGTTGTAGAACCAGGAGCCGAAGTAAAGATGTTGTTCTGCGATCACACTGCTAACGACCGCAATTATCTTGCTACACAGGTGATAGAAGCATACGTAGGCGAGAATGCATCGCTCGATCTTTATTGTATGGAAGAAACCAGTTACAACAACAAACGTGTAAGTAACGCTTATTTCGACCAAGCATCTAACAGTCGACTCACACACCATGTTATCACACTTCATAACGGAGTAACTCGCAACACCACCTCTCTTCGATTCAGTGGAGAGGGTGCAGAGTGCAATCTTTATGGCTGTGTCATTGCCGATAAGCAACAACATGTAGATAATAATACGCTCATCGACCATGCAGTTCCTCATTGTACCAGCAACGAATTGTATAAATATGTGTTAGACGGACACAGCACAGGAGCCTTTGCAGGCCGTGTTTTGGTTCAGAAAGATGCACAAAAAACATCGTCAGAAGAGCGCAACCAAAATATATGTGTCACCAAAGAAGCTCGCATGTATTCACAACCCGAGTTAGAAATATATGCCGACGACGTGAAATGTGCACATGGTTCAACAGTAGGACAGCTCAATGATGCAGCCCTATTCTATATGCGTCAGCGAGGAATCAGCGAGAAAGAGGCTAAGTTCTTGTTAGAGTTTGCCTTCATCAATGAAGTAGTAGACCAAATAAAGCTTGAGCCTTTAAGAGAGCGTTTGCATCATCTTGTAGAGAAAAGGTTCAGAGGCGAGCTTGGAACTTGCGGTAATTGTAACCTTTGTGTCTAAGTAGATATAACCCATAAAGAGTTTGTTCAAATGGCAATAGCCCTGTGCTCAAAAAGCCATTAACAAACTCTTTCTCTCTTTCTATTTGCCCATTCAGGTGCAAAATAGATTTTATTCACCTTTTATTTGTAGTTAGGTATGTATAATATAGAGGACATTAGAAAAGATTTCCCCATTCTTTCTAAAACCATTTACAATAAGCCTTTGGTGTATTTAGATAATGCAGCCACCACGCAAAAACCCCTATCGGTGATCGAAGCCATGAACAACGAGTATTTAAATGTCAACTCAAATGTTCATAGAGGCGTGCATTGGTTGTCGCAACAAGCTACCGAATTACACGAAAGTGCTCGAGAAACATTGCGAAAGTTCATCAATGCCAAGTCTACCAACGAAATTATTTTCACCCGAGGCACCACCGAAAGCATCAATCTTGTAGCCTCTTCGTTTGTCGAAGGCTTTATGAATGCAGGAGATGAGGTGATTGTTTCTGAGATGGAACACCACTCAAACATTGTTCCTTGGCAGTTGCAAATGGCACGAAAGGGCATTGCTTTGAAGGTTGCTCCTATCGACGACGAAGGCAATTTAGATATGGAAGCCTTTAAAAAGCTGTTCAGCGAGCGTACCAAGTTAGTGAGTATCGCCCATGTTAGTAATGTTCTCGGAACGGTTAATCCTATCGATGAAATCATACAATTTGCCCATTCGCAAGGCGTTCCCGTGTTAGTTGATGGCGCACAGAGTGCTCCTCACTTTGCAATAGATGTGCAAGCAATGGATTGCGACTTCTTTGCGTTGAGCGGACACAAGATGTATGGACCCACAGGAATAGGCGTTTTGTATGGAAAAGAAGAGTGGTTAGACCGCATGCCACCCTATCAAGGAGGTGGAGAGATGATCGAAACAGTTTCGTTCGATAAGGTAACGTTCGAGAAACCACCTTTGAAATTCGAGGCAGGAACACCCGATTACGTTGCAACTCACGGCTTAGCCACAGCTGTAGACTATCTGCTCGACTTGGGAATGGACAATATTCAAAAGCACGAAGCAATGCTCACAAAATACGCAATGGAGCAATTGTCAACGATAAAAGATATCCGTTTCATCGGAACACCTCGTCAAAAAGATGCTGTGGTGAGCTTCTTAGTGGGCGACATTCATCCTTTCGATTTAGGAACACTGCTCGATCGTCTTGGAATTGCTTTGCGCACAGGTCACCATTGCGCTCAACCGCTCATGCAACGCTTAGGCATTCAAGGCACAGTTCGTGCAAGTTTCGGCTTGTATAACACGAAAGAAGAGATCGATGTGTTGGTTAAAGGCATCGAACGAGTGGTTGCAATGTTCTAAAATGCGCCTAAAGTGCGTTTAAAAGGACGTTTAGCTATGTTGGCATAAAAGGTATAACGAGATATGAAAAAAGGTGATTCTAAGGAAAAGAAACCCATCCATTCGCTTCAATCGCATTATTACGATGGATTGATTGAGGCAGGTTGCGATGAGGCAGGACGTGGTTGTTTGGCTGGAAGTGTGTATGCTGCGGCGGTCATTCTACCGCAAAACTATTCGCATCCTTATCTGAATGACTCGAAACAGCTCACTGAAAAGCGCAGAATGATATTGCGAAAGGACATCGAAAAAGATGCTATTGCGTGGGCTGTGGGAGTGGTTTCTCCCGAAGAAATCGACGAAATCAATATCCTTAAAGCAAGCTTTTTGGCCATGCACAGAGCCATAGATCAACTCAAAGTGCGCCCCGAAGCCCTCATTATCGATGGCAACCGCTTCACTCCTTATCAGAATTTGCCCTATACGCCCATTGTAAAAGGCGATTCAAAGTATTTGTCTATTGCCGCAGCAAGTATTCTTGCGAAGACTTATCGAGATGAGTATATGGAGGAACTCCACAGCCAATATCCGCAATACGAATGGAGTAAGAACAAAGGTTATCCCACTGTTGCGCACCGAGAGGCGATAAAAAAATATGGAACAACGCCATTTCATCGAATGTCGTTCAATCTTTTAGGAGAAGAAAAACAGCTTTCTTTCGATTTCTAAGACCCCCAAAAGGTGGATAAACAACGCTAAAAGCGGTTCTTTTGATTAAAAATTACGGGCAGATATTTGGTTGTTTGTTTAAAATATACTACCTTTGCACGTGTAATTCTGTGTAGAATTATATTATTAGGGCTTTTAGCTCAGTTGGTTAGAGCAACAGACTCATAATCTGGAGGTCCTTGGTTCAAGCCCAAGATGGCCCACAAGCAGTTCGCAAAACATCTCTTGCGAACTGCTTTTTTTATGTTTGTTTGATATGATTTCTATGAAATGACGATGCAATAATGGTATTTATAACGGCTGTCCTCTTTTTATATACAGCATTCATAAAATGTTATTGTTCACCAATCTATAAAGAATAACGCTCTTTTAATTTAAAAAGCATCATCTTTTTATATCTTTTTGTAAGAAAGGAACATTTAATAATATGTTTTTATTTATCTTTGCAAATACTTTTATAGCGCATCTGCTCGCTATTAAAAGCTTCTTTGTTAGGAACTAATTTATAAAGGTTTAAGAAATTAAAAGCAATCAATAAACAAAAAATACTATTCATTTAATTAAAGAATTTATATGAAACAATTTTATCTTTTGCTAATCACCCTACTCGTAAGTTTATCAGCTTATGCCGAGAAATCTGGAACTTGTGGTGATAATCTACAATGGAAACTCACTGATGAAGGTGTGTTAACCATTACAGGAACAGGAGAAATGCAAGATTGGGGGGGGGATTCTCGTCCATGGCCACCATACAGTAATGTTAAGCAAGTTATAATAGGCGATGGCGTAACAACAATTGGGAAGAGGGCTTTCTCTGATTGCTCTTCTCTTACTTCCGTAACCATAGGTAATGGTGTAATAACAATTGGGTGGGGAGCTTTCTATAATTGCCCTTATCTTACTTCCGTAACCATAGGCAATGGCGTAACAACAATTGGAGGTATGGCTTTCTATCGTTGCTTTTCTCTTACTTCCGTAACCATTCCCAATAGTGTAACAACAATTGGTTCTGGTGCTTTCTCTGATTGCCGTTCTCTTACTTCGATAACCATCCCCAATAGTGTAACAACAATTGGGAATAGTGCTTTCTATGATTGCCGTTCTCTTACTTCTGTAACCATTCCTAATGGCGTAACAACAATTGGGGATTGGGCTTTTCGTGGTTGCTCTTCTCTTGCTTCGATTACCATACCCAATAGTGTAACAACAATTGGGAAGAACGCTTTCTCTGATTGCAAGGCTCTTACTTCGATTACCATACCCAATAGTGTAATGACAATTGGAAACGAGGCATTCTCTTTTTGCTCTTCTCTTACTTCCGTAACCATCCCCAATAGTGTAACAATAATTGGGGCGAAGGCTTTCTATTATTGTAACGAAATAAAGCAGATTATAAGTGAGGCAGCTATGCCGCCACTTTGTTTTAATAATGTTTTTGACTGGATTAACACAAAAGAGTGTAAACTTTTTGTGCCTAAGAATAGTATAGACGCTTATAAAAAAGCAGCTGGTTGGGGGGATTTTTTTCTTATCGAGGGTAGCACTACTGGTATTATAAACAACATTTACAATAAAATAGATAATGTAGATGTTTACACAATAGATGGAATAAAACGTTTAAGCAAAGCCAGTGTTAACGAAATAAATGCTTTACCTAAGGGCGTTTATATCATCAATGGTAAAAAGATAGTTATCAAATAATAAAATAAAAGACTAATTGCACTGGATCTCATTGTATGTCTTTCTGCATGAAAAAAACATAATGATGAGGACAGAATATGTCAAAAGAAACATTGATACAAATAAAGCAGTTCGCAAAACTTATCTTGCGAACTGCTTTATTTATGTTTGTTCGTTTCCTCTTGTCGAGCTTTTGTTCCGCCTTGTCGATAAAAAAGAATATCAATAAAAAAGGAGATGCCTCGCAATGAAGCATCTCCTTTGGGTTTTGTTGTATGTCTTTCCCCTTTAAAAACAGGGATTTTATTTCAAAAAATACTTTTACTTGCCTGTGGTAGGCTGCAAGACAAGGCGCAAGCTGTCGGCCTTTGAACGAGTTTTTAACCAGCGTTGAAGCTGTTGCTGTTCTGCTGTTGATAGCGCATTTTTATATCCCACCAATGCCAAAACATAGTGTTTGGTAGCCAAAGTGTCGGTTCGTTCCTCAGAGACAGACGACAAACTGATGGTATTTACTTGCGGACAAATAGCCTTAATCTCTTTAGAAACGTCTTTACTCAATGCCTCATAGCCCGTATATAGTTTCAGTTTATTCTCTAAACTCTTTAAATGTTCGCTTTGTGCAATGAGCTGTTCTTTTGTCTCGGATAACGATTTGCCCGACAAATCTTCTTGTTGTAGAGTGTTATCAGCTTGACTTCCTTGAATAATCACCAGTTTATAACCCTCAAGACTATATTTCTTTAGGTTTTCTTGAGCCTTTTTAATGGTATCTTTTCCAATGGGTTCGCCCACCGCTACAATACGAATAGTCTTGCTTTCGTCGTTTCTTTTGTTCGAAATAATATATGTTCCTTTCAACGTTAGCTCATTCTTAACAAATTGTTGAGTGTTGTTGTCTTGAATACTTTCACGAATAATTTGCGTGGTCATGTATGTTGCAGGAATCATTGTGAGGACAACAATGGCAATGATATATTTTCTAACGTGTTGCAAAGCGGCTGCATCTGCAAAGGCTCTACGTTGAAAACGAAGCATTCTAACGCCTATAAAGGTAGAAAGCGCAATGAATACGGTATTGATAAAGAAGAGATAAAGCGCCCCAAAGAAGAACGAATATTTTCCAACTGCAAGTCCATAACCAGCAGTACACAATGGTGGCATCAAGGCAGTAGCGATGGCAACGCCTGGAAGCACATTACCTTTGCCTTTGGTAGATAGTGCAAGAATGCCCGCAGCACCACCAAATATGGCGATGAGCACGTCGTATAAGGTGGGAGAGGTGCGTGCCAATAGCTCCGATTGAGCCTCACTAAGTGGACTAATGGTAAAGTATATTGTTGCAGTGATAACGCTTATCACTGTGGCAACAAGATAGTTTTTAACCGAGCGTTTAAGCAAATCGAAATCGTCTATGCCTACAGCTAAACCCATTCCGATGATAGGTCCCATCAAAGGAGAGATGAGCATGGCGCCTATAATCACTGCTGTTGAATTGACATTTAAGCCTAATGAAGCAATGAAGATAGCAAAAATAAGTACCCAAAGATTTGCTCCATGGAAAGTAACTCCACTGCTTATCTGCTTAATAAACTCTGTTTCGTTCTCTTTATCGGGCAACGCATTGAAATATCCCTTAATGTTTTGCCAAAGTGATTCGTTATTCATAGTTTTTCTTTTTGGTGGCAAATATACGAATAAAAATGCAGACTTGCTTCTTTTGTTTAGGGAAAAGCCAATAGCTTGTAATGCCTTTGTGCTAAAGTCTTTGCGAGGTAGCGTGGCAATAGCATTGATATTGAAAAGGAAGAAGAAAGAGATGAAAGTGGAAAGCCTTTTTGTGTGGATTAAAAAGAGTAGAGAAAGGGTGAAAACGGGGGTGAAATGTGCGTGTTTATTCAATGCCGATGTTGGGCGTCCACAACACCACTTTGTTTTGTTGGAGCGATTGTTGCACATCGATGAGGCGTTGGTTGCTACTTCCTCGGAACAATAATGATAGGTCTTTCTTGCTGTTTATAAACGGACCATCAACCAAAACGTCAATCCATTGCAATAGTTCTCGTTGCTCATTCATCTTTAAAAGCGACTCGAACACAAAGCCCGTGTAGCACCAAATGTTTTTATTGGTTTGCTGTTTAATGGCCTTTGCCAATTCAGTAAAGCCCTTTGCCTGATACATAGGGTCGCCTCCTGAGAAGGTAACATGGGCAAAAGGGTCGGCAGTAACAATCTTCATGATGTCGTTAGTGCTCATCATTGTGCCGTTGTTGATGTCCCACGATTGGGGATTATGGCACTCGTTGCAAGCATGATAACAGCCAGCACAATAGATAGAGGTGCGAAATCCAGGTCCGTCAACAGTAGTATCTTCGAGTATGTTCAATATAGAAAGCATTGATATAGGGTGGTAGGGGGTCTAAAAGGGTAGTTTGTCCTTTTCAAAAGCAAAAAGAGAAGGAGCAGTTGAGGCTACTCCTTCAGTTTTTTGTGGTTATTCTTACAATTTACTATTATAGTTGTTGGTTTGAAAGAGAGGTCTGTCGAAGCTTAAATGTCGTGTCGCACACGATCGTTTAGCTCTGCCAGTTTACCGCTATTCCAACGATCGGTTGTACCAACAAGATAGCCCGTGATGCGTTGAAGGCGGTCGATGTGGTGTCCACCGCAATGAGGACAGGTTTCAAGAGTGTTGTCGGCATTCTCAAATCCGCATGTCATACATCTATTTCGGTTGTGGTTCACGCTTCCATAACCAATGTTATAGTGGTCCATCATATCCACAACATTCATAATAACTTGTGGATTATGGGTTGCATCTCCATCAATTTCAACATAGAAAATGTGTCCTGCACGAGTCAAATCGTGGTAAGGTGCTTCCACTTCAGCTTTGTGTTTTGCACTGCATTTGTAGTACACTGGCACGTGATTAGAATTGGTATAATAGTCTCTATCGGTAATACCTTCAAGCTCACCAAAATCCTTTCGGTCCTTCAAAGTAAACTTACCCGATAGTCCTTCCGCTGGAGTTGCAAGCACACTAAAGTTATGTTGATACATCTTAGTGAAGTCATTGGTGCGGTCTCTCATGTAGGTTACGATCTTTAAACCAAGCTCTTGCGCCTCATTATCTTCTCCATGGTGCTTACCTAACAAGGCTTTGAGGCACTCTGCCAATCCAATAAAGCCGATAGAGAGCGTTCCTTGATTGATAACCGACTCGATAGTGTCGTCTGCTTTCAGCTTATCAGCACCTAACCACAAACTTCTCATCACCATTGGGAACTGCTTTGCATAGGCTGTCTTTTGGAAATTGTAGCGTTCAACCAATTGTTTTGCGGTTAAATCTAACACCTTATCCAATTTAGCAAAGAACGAATTGATGCGCTCTTCCTTGTCTTTTATCTCCATACATTCGATAGCAAGGCGCACAATATTGATGGTAGTAAACGAGATATTGCCTCTTCCTATTGAGGTTTTAGGACCGAAATGATTTTCAAACACACGAGTTCGGCAACCCATTGTAGCCACTTCGTGAACATAACGCTTTGGATCTTCAGCCTTCCAGTCTTCACTTTGATTGAAAGTAGCGTCTAAGTTGAGGAAATTAGGGAAGAAACGACGTGCTGTAACCTTACAAGCTAACTCGTATAAGTCGTAGTTTTTGTCTTGAGGAAGATAGTTTACGCCACGTTTCTTTTTCCATATTTGAATAGGGAAGATAGCAGTTTCGCCATTGCCCACACCGCTATAAGTGCTCTTGAGCAACTCTCTTATAACGCATCTTCCTTCTGCAGAGGTGTCAGTTCCATAGTTGATAGACGAGAACACCACTTGGTTTCCACCACGAGAGTGTATCGTATTCATATTATGTATAAAGGCTTCCATAGCTTGATGCACACGAGCTACAGTCTTATTGATAGCATGTTGCTTGATGCGTTCTTTGCCTTTGAGACCATCAAGAGGCAGTTTTAAGTAGTCTTTAATCTCCGATTCGTATAAATCCGAGCAGTCTTCGCCCATCAAAGCCTCTAAGTTTTTCACCTCTTCAACATAACTCATTCTTACATAAGGAGCGAGATAGAAGTCGAAAGCAGGTATAGCTTGACCGCCATGCATTTCGTTTTGCGCTGTTTCTAGTGAGATACAAGCAATGACACTGGCTGTTTCGATACGCTTTGCAGGGCGAGATGAACCATGACCAGCACTGAAACCATGTTCCAAAATGTTATCTAAAGGATGTTGACAGCAGGTGAGTGACTTAGTGGGATAATAGTCTTTGTCGTGAATGTGGATATAATTATGTGCCACAGCATCACGCACATCTTCGCTTAAAAGATAGTCGTCGACGAATGGTTTGGTTGTTTCGCTAGAGAACTTCATCATCATTCCTGCAGGAGTGTCAGCGTTCATATTAGCGTTTTCACGTGTAATATCGTTCGATTTTACGTTGATTATTTCGAGGAAGATGTCTCTTGTTTTTGCTTTTCGGGCAACATTTCTAAGGTTTCTATATGAAATGTATGCTCTTGCCACATCCTTTCTACGACTCTTCATCAACTCATTTTCAACCTTGTTTTGAATTTCTTCAACGGTCATCTGCGAGTTACCGCTCATCGAAATACGATCGGTTATCTGTTGAATAAGGTTGCTATCTTCACCATTATTGGTGTGTAGCATAGCCTTTCTGATAGCTCCACTAATCTTAAGTTCGTTAAAACCCACGATGCGGCCATCTCTTTTTACTACGGTTTGTATCATTTTAGGGAAATCTTAAAGTTTGGTATTTGTTTTTTTTGTTATCTTCTGTTTGCTTAGAATAGCGCAACAAAGATAGTGAAAGTTATTATATAATTTTACTTTTGGGTAATTATTAAATAGTTAAATTATATTAAGTCTCTCATAATAAATAACTTATAAAAATAAAATAGAAAACTTTTTGAAATATACTTTTATTATTTCTTTTCAAAAAAGAAAATAATTATAATAAGGTATAAGCGTTTTTTTAGAGAGAAAAGGAACTGAATTTAGATTTGAGTTTTCTTTCAATAGAAATACATAAGAGCTTGTTTTATGGTGTATTATGGTTGTTGATGCAAAGTAAAAAAACAAACCATTGCAATGAAAAAGCATTTCTTCTTTTATATTATTTGTGTGTGTTCATTTGCACATACTTTGCTTTTTTCTTAAATTTGTAAACTCAAATAAACAAACAAAATAAGAGTTGAGTTATAACTCAAAATCAACTCCATTTTAAAAGCATTGATATTAGCGGCTAAAAGCATTGTTATTGCATGCTAATTGTAATGCTTTTATCATGTAAAAGGATAGTAATTAAAATCTTAAAATAAGACGATTCAATGTCACAGGATAAAGTGTTAGGAGGTTTAACACCTCAAGAAGTAAGTGAAAGTAGGGCAAAACATGGTGAAAACGTACTTACACCTCCTCAGAAAGTATCCATTATTAAGCTTTATCTAGAGAAGTTTCAAGATCCCATTATACAGGTTTTGCTCGTTGCTGCAGTAGTTTCTTTACTGCTTGCATTCGTAGAAAACAACTTTATTGAAACCATTGGAATCTTCATTGCCATTTTTCTTGCCACCGCAATAGGTTTTTATTTTGAATTAGATTCAGCTAAAAAGTTTGAGATTCTCAATACACTTGAAGAAGAACAAATGGTGAAAGTGCGTCGCAATGGCGTGGTAGAAGAAGTGATGCGCAAAGACATTGTGGTGGGAGATGTGATTTTAATAGAGACGGGAGATGAGATTCCTGCCGACGCATGTTTAGTAGAAGCGATAGACTTGCAAGTCAATGAATCGTCGCTTACAGGCGAACCCATCACCACTAAGCATGTAGAAACAAGTCAATCTAAAGGCACAGAGGCTTATCCTCCTAACGTATTACTTCGCTCGAGCATGGTGATAAGCGGACGAGGAACAGCAGTTGTTACCGCAGTTGGCGACGAAACAGAGATTGGAAAGGTGTCGCATAAGTCTACAGAGCTTACTTTTACGAAGACACCGCTAAGCATTCAGCTTTCAAGGTTAGCCAAGATGATTAGTAAGATTGGCGTAACAGTGGCAGTATTGGCATTTGTTCTCTTTCTTGTTCACGATGTTTTGGTGAATCCAATATGGCAAACCAATCACTATTTAGATATGCTCGAGGTGGTTCTTCGCTACTTTATGTTCAGCGTAACCATTATTGTTATGGCTGTTCCAGAAGGACTTCCGATGGCGGTTACATTGTCGTTGGCTCTCAATATGCGCCGAATGCTCAAGAGTAACAACCTTGTTAGAAAGTTACATGCGTCTGAAACGATGGGAGCTGTAACGGTTATCTGTACTGATAAGACAGGAACACTTACCCAAAACAAGATGCAAGTGAACGATTTTGCACGCAGTTGCGAAGATGAAGAACTGCTTTTTGAGGCGATATCTGCCAACACTACTGCCGAATTATCCTTGTCTTCAAACGACAACGAGAATACAACTACCACTATTCCAGAGGGCATTGGCAATCCAACCGAAGTGGCATTGTTGCTTTGGTGCTATAAAAATGGAAAGAATTATAATAGTTATCGCAGCGAAACAAAGATACTTCATCAACTTCCTTTCTCAACAGAAAGAAAGTATATGGCAACCATTTCGCTCTATAATGGTGTGCCTTATCTCTTTATAAAGGGTGCTCCAGAAGTGGTGTTGTCGTTCTGTAACATCACAGAAGATAAGAAAGCAGAAACCGAAAGCACCCTCCGTGGCTATCAAGATAAGGCAATGCGCACACTTGCTTTGGCTTATAAGCAACTCGATAACGATGTGGTTGAAAGCATAAAAGACAACTCTTTGAGCGCAGAACTATTGCAAGGCTTTACCTTACAGGCTGTTTTTGCCATCTCAGACCCTATCAGAGAAGACGTTCCTAATGCCGTTTCAGAATGTCAAAGAGCTGGTATTAACGTCAAAATGGTTACTGGTGACACTTCGGCAACAGCCATTGAGATAGCAAAACAAATTGGTATTTGGAACGAAAAGGGCGTTTCTGAGAGCGAAAAGGAACGTTGGCACATCACAGGAACACAGTTTGCAGACCTTGATGACACTGAGGCTTATGAGCGAGTGGCGTCCTTAAAGGTGATGTCTCGTGCACGTCCGACAGATAAACAACGCTTAGTTGAATTGCTACAAGCCCGCAATGAGGTGGTAGCAGTTACGGGAGATGGAACCAATGATGCTCCTGCTTTGAATCATGCACATGTTGGTTTGTCGTTAGGATCGGGCACTTCGGTAGCCAAAGAGGCAAGTGCTATGACTTTATTAGACGACTCTTTCAGCTCAATTACATTGGCTGTGATGTGGGGAAGGTCGCTTTATCGCAACATTCAACGCTTTCTTTATTTCCAATTGATTGTAAATCTCACCGCATTGTTATTGGTTGTGGGAGGCGCATTCATAGGAACTAACATGCCATTAACCGTTACTCAAATCCTTTGGGTGAACCTTATCATGGACACATTCGCTGCTATGGCATTGGCATCTCTGCCTCCTTCTAAAGATGTTTTGAACGAAATGCCTCGCAAACAAAGCGACTTTATCATTTCAAAATCGATGTTCAGGGGAATACTTGCACATGGAATATTCTTCTTTATCGTGCTTTTCTCGATGTTATATTATTATGGAAACGAGGTAAGTAATGGTATAACCACTCACCATCTCACGATATTCTTCACTACTTTCGTGATGATTCAACTATGGAACCTATTCAATGCGAAGACATTTGGATGCAAAGACTCTGCCTTTAGTCATCTAAAACAGAGTAAAGGACTGCTCTTTGTGTTCCTAATTGTGCTGATAGGGCAGTGGCTTATCGTGTCGTTTGGTGGTAAGATGTTTAGAACTGAACCCCTATCTCTCACCGAATGGGGCGTAATTATTGCGCTTACTTCGCTTGTTTTGTGGGTAGAAGAATTGAAAAGATTATGGACTCGCAAAGCAAAGTAAAAAATATTATATTCGACTTAGGTTGTATCTTGGTTGAACTTCACCCACAACGTTGCATCAATTCCTTTCGTTCTCTGGGTGCAGAACCCGTTGCAAAGTATATAGAAACACATCAAACACGTGATCTGTTCTATCATATTGAGGTGGGAAAGATCACCAATTCTGCCTTTTGTGAGGCGGTTCGAGAACTAACCGAATTGCCTTTGAAAGACGAAGAGATTGAGGGTGCGTGGAACTCGCTTATCGGAACCATTCCAGAACATAAGCTACAAGCCATTAAAGAGCTTGCTAAAACGCACCAATTGTTTATTCTTAGTAACACTAACGCAATGCATTGGGCATGTTGCGAGCCTTTGTTTACAACCGAAAAGGGCGAGAACGTGTTGCAACTCTTTCAAGATGTCTTCCTATCTAACGAGCTTCAGCTCATTAAACCCAGTGCAGAGATTTTTCAAGAGGTGGTGAAACGAACAGGAATAAAGCCCAAAGAAACTTTATTTATCGACGACCTTCAACCCAATTGCGATGCTGCTTGCCAACTTGGTTTTAAGGTATTGCACGACCCAAAGGGAACTATTTGGACGCAAAAGCTATTGAAATAGAATCATGACAACACTATATCTCACCCCAGAAACAAAGCTGTTGCAACCCAGTGTGGCAACTATTGGTTTTTTCGATGGGGTACATTTAGGGCATCAACATGTGCTAAAGCAAGTGGTTGAGCATGCTCATAGAAGGCAATGGACATCTATTGCTATTACATTCGATGTGCATCCACGTGTGGTTGTGCAACCTAATTTCACACCAGAGCTTATTAGTCCGCTCGAAGAAAAATTGCAATTGATTTCTAATACGGGTGTAGACCTTACCGCAGTGTTACCCTTTTCTACTGAAATGGCACAGCTTTCGGCATTCCATTTCATGCAAACCATCTTAAAAGAGCAGTTAAACGTGCAGCAACTCATCATCGGTTACGACAATCGTTTTGGTAAACAAAGCGGTGAAACCTTTGAAGATTATGTGCGATTTGGTGCAGAATTGGGGATAGAAGTGCTCCTTTCCACTCCGTTCGACACGCCTCAAGGACGTGTTTCGTCGTCAACTATACGCAAAAAGTTGCACAATGGCGATGTAAACGTGGTGCAACAGCTTCTTGGTCGTCCTCATTCTTTCTTGGGAAAGGTGGTTCATGGCTATCAAGAAGGACGCAAGTTAGGCTTTCCAACCGCTAATATCAAACCTCAATATGACACCACAATAGTGCCCAAAGAAGGCGTTTATGCCGTTCAACTAGAGCTTTCTGGAAGCCACAAGCGCTATAATGGCATGCTCAATATAGGCAATCGACCCACCTATGGCACTTTCAATCAAACCATAGAGGTACATATCTTCGACTTTAATGAAGAGATATACAATAGCGAGGTGCGTGTGTTCTTTATCGAAAGAGTGCGTGATGAGGTGAAATTTTCATCGATAGAGCAACTTAAAGAACAACTTATTGCAGATAAAGCAAGAATAGAACAAATTCTAAAGGCAACAGAATAATTATATAAAGAAAATCTATCAGTAATGAATTCAACATTAAAAGTTTGTATAAATGCAATTGGTTATGTAGTGGTCTTTGCTCTTTTGCAAGTAATTATGCAATATCCCGTGTCGGCTATTTATGCTTATTGTATGGATGTTCCATTCTCGTTAGTGATAAATTGGGTAACTATTCGACCAATAGAATTGATTAATGAGGTGATTATTCCATCGACTATATGTGCGCACATATTATCTATTGCATTGTTTTTATTACTGAAATGGACTCCCATTTCAACCCATTATATATCTAAAAAGCCCTATCAGGTTTTAGGTCTTATCGTTCTTTTCTCGCTATTCCTTGTCCTTCCTTTGGCAGGTATATACGAATTGATGGGCATAGAAATGGATAAAAACATGGAAATGCTTTTTAATACAATGATGCAAAAGCCTTTTGGAATTGTTGCCGTGGCGATATTGGCCCCCATTGTAGAAGAGATTGTGTTTAGAGGAGCCATTTTAAGAATTTTGTTAGAATATTTCTCGGGTAGCAAAGCATGGATTGCCATTACTATTTCGGCAGTTACATTTGGTTTGTTTCATGGCAATTTGGCGCAAGCAGTTAACGCTTCGTTTCTTGGTTTAATACTTGGTTGGCTCTATTATCGCACCAAAAGCATCATTCCATCTATGGTTTTGCACCTGGTGAACAACATTTCTGCAGTGGTACTGACACTTTCTTTTTCTTCAGAATCAGATATAAAGGTGGTTGAATTGTTTGGTAATAACCTTCCACTTGCTGTTGGTTGCCTCACAGTGTCGGCTCTTTTGGCATTTGGAACTTTCATGCTTATTCGCAAAAAGATATAGAATACCGCTCTGTTTTGCGTCTTTGCGTGTTGTGAAGTGGGTGCAAATATCTTGAAAGATAATGCACTTCATTCTAAAAGAAGATGCAACCCGTTTTGAATGGCTTATATATAAATAGGAGAGGAGCGTGCCAATCGTTTTCTTTTTAACAAACATTAGCTTCAAAAACAATACAGATTGTTCAGCATTCTAGACTCAAAAAAGAGTGTTTTTAGTGTTTTTGTTTGTATTGTGGCAACCATTTTTACCCTTGATGATGTACCAATATTTGCTAAAAGCATTCCTTTTGTTTTTCTATTTCAGCAAAAGGTCGATAAAATTTGCCTCTTTTCATGGCAAAATTCGCCCTTTTTATCGAGAAAAAGTTTGTTTCTCTTCCTCATGATCATCGTATAAACACCATAAAAGCATTTTTCTTATAAAGAAAAACCATTGTTTTTGTGTTGTAAAAGCACTGCTTTTAGGGTGCAAATGCATTGCTTTTAGGTTATAACTTATATACTTTCATCTCTTTTAGTCGATCTTTTGCTCGAATGGTTCAATGAAATAAAAAGAGGTGCGCTGTGTTTCTGCTATTTGAAAGTAGAGCAAGTGTTGATGGGTAGAAATGCTATAATAGACAAAATGAAACCTTAGTATATTTGTTTTTCTTAACAGATAAGCTGTAAAAAAAATGAATTCTTATTAAGTAGTTTATGGAAAATATTTGTTTAGAGAATAAGAACGACTATTTCTCAATAAGAGATTGATAATTGAAAGTACCTTTTGTTAGTTGTTGAAAATACTCTATTATTAGAGAGAAACGCAATGCAAAAAGCCTATAGAAAATAGAACTACCCTATATAAAGAAAAGGAATAACTAAAAACAACGATGAGAAAAAATAATTATGTACTAAAAGAAGTCATGCTTAAAGCAGCGTTTAGTGCTTTAATAGCAATGGCACCAATTGGTGATTTAAAGGCTCAAGTAACCTTAAAAACACCAAACACCACCCTAGAAGTTGTTATAAAGAAGATTCAAAAGCAAATGAACCTTCGCTTTTTCTATGATGATAGTTTGGCAAAAGTGATGGTAAACAACATTGATGTCAAAGACGAAAAGGTGCAAAACGTATTGAACCAATTGTTAAAAGGAAAAGGTATTTCTTTTAAGGTGGAAGATAATGTTGTGTATTTACGCAAAGAAAATGCACCAGTAACAAAAGAAAAAGGCAACGATTTGAAAAGAAAAATCACAGGAAAAGTGCTCGATGAAAGCAAACAACCTATGATTGGAGTAACGGTTGCGATAAAAGGTAGTACCACAAGAGCCGTTACAGATATAGATGGTAACTATCAATTGCAAACCAGTGAAGCAGATCCTGTGTTGCAATTTAGTTATCTTGGCTATAAAACCAAAGAGATGAAAGCCCATGGTAAAGATGCTATTACAACAACAATGGACGTCGATTCAAAGGCATTAGACGAAGTGGTTGTAACAGCTTTGGGTATTAAAAGAGATAAAAAGATGTTGGGCTACTCGGTGCAAGACATCAAAAGCGATGCTTTGAACACCACTGGTGACCCATCTGTTGTGGGTGCTTTGTCGGGAAAAGTTGCGGGTTTGCAAATGAATACCGCCAGTACTGGTCTTGGAGGATCTACCAAAATTACCATAAGAGGTAACTCTTCGCTCACCGACAACAACCAACCTTTATGGATTGTAGATGGAGTTCCCTTTTCAGATAACAACACTTCAAATGCTTCTGCCTATGGAGGTTACGACCGAGGAGGTACTTCTTTAGACATTAACCCAGACGATATTGAAAGCATTTCGGTACTAAAAGGTCCTAATGCAGCGGCTCTTTATGGTTCAAGAGCAGGTAATGGCGTGATTTTAGTCACCACAAAAAAAGGCGCAAACAAAGCAGGTTTTGGTGTGAGTTATAATGGAAACTTTACATGGAGTAGCGTTTCGCAAGCCATTAAGATGCAAAATAGATTCGGTCAAGGTAGCAATGGTGCTGTAAATTATAAACGCAATACCAGTGGAGACATTGAAAGTTTGAACGGAGAGTTATCTTTTGGTCCTGAGTTAGATGGACACGAGGAATACAACTGGTATGGAAGCAAATCGCCTTATCGATACACTGGCGACAAACTTCGTGATTATTTTAATACGGGTTTTTCGCAATTTCATACCGTTGCACTAGGCAATAACAGCGAAAAAGGACATTATCGCCTTTCTATTGGCTACAATGATAACAAGGGATTGTTTAAGAATGAAACCTTAGATAAATTGTCTATCGATCTTAATGCTGGTACTGTTGTGAACAAATACCTTTCTCTTGATGGTAAGATCTCATTGTCTCATATGAAGGCTTGCAATCGTCCTTTACTTGGATTGAATGGTGAAGTGGCTCAACTTCTACTCATTCCAGGTAACGTTTCGTTAAGAAGTTTGGAAGAAAACCAAAGCTCTGAGACCCAGATTCACCGCAACTGGTTCGGTCCAAACCAACATTATTCAAACCCATATTATGTTCGTCACCGCTATAAAAACAGCGATGAACGATGGAGAGCCTTTGGTTATTATGGCGCAAACATCAACATTTTTGATAACTTAAAGCTCAATGCGAAATACTCTTTCGATTATTATAGAACTCGATTGCAAACATCTGACCTTAGTTTAGCAGACCAAGCGATAACCACTGGCACATCAACTTGGCAAGATAAGATCACAACTGACGGAATGCAACGTGGCGAAGAGAATCACTTTGAACACAATATTCAAATGCTATTGCTAGGTAATAATCAGCTAACTCCAAAGTTTAGAGTTGATTATTCGCTAGGTGGTAATGTGATGTATCAAAAGTATGAGCTATTTCAAGGAGGCGTTCAAAACATGTTAAACAAAGATGTTTGGGTGTATAACACAGGTGGTAAGCTCGTAAGTGGTAGCGATAACGGATTTAATAGAGCGATGTATTCGGTGTTTGCATCGGCTCAATTGGCTTATTCTGAATATCTTTCACTCGACTTAACCGCACGAAACGACTGGTCATCTACCCTTCCAAAGGGTCAAAACTCATTCTTCTATCCTTCTGCAAGTGTTAGCTTTATGCTTTCAGACTTTATGAAATCGATAGATAAACCATTGCCTTCATGGGTTACTTTCGCAAAGATGAGAACCTCATTAGCACAAGTTGGTAAGGATCCAAGCCCCTATAATCTATATAATACACGTAAGTTTGAATTTGAAACAGGTATAAGAAAGCCGGTTGTTAACACCATAAAGATGAACGATATGCTTAAACCTGAAATCAAAACTTCGTATGAATTGGGTCTTGATATGAAGTTCCTTAACAACCGATTAGGCTTCGATTTTACATATTATTATAGTGTAACACGCAACCAATCGATGTTAGTTGATGCCGCAGCACCATGGTCTCAGCAGTGGGTTAACGCAGGAAAGATATTGAATAAAGGTATAGAAATGATGGTTTATACCACTCCTATTAAAACAAAAGATTTGACCTTCAATCTCAATATGAACTTTGCTCACAATAGTTCTATCGTGAAAGAACTTGCACCAGGAGTGCAACGCATCTACTTTAATGGTGATAACAACATGCCAGTACGTGTTGGTGCGGTTGTAGGAGGAAAGCTTGGAGATATCTATGCCAATAATCTTATCAAGCGAAACAATGCTGGTCAGGTGATAGTTAACGCACAAGGATTACCCCAACCAGCCACTGGAAATGGTAATTTGGAACAGTATTTGTTGAACAATCCCATTGGAAATATACAACCAGATCTATTGATGTCGGTTACACCTTCATTGACTTTCAAAGGCATTTCATTAACAGCTATGTTCGATATGCGCTTTGGTGGCAGTATAGTATCAGTGTCTGAAGGTATGGCAACCTCTGTTGGTACATCAGAAAGAACATTGAATCGTGGTGAATATAAAGAGATATCAGGTGTGAAAGACTATTATATGGTAGTGCCAGGAGTGAAAGAAGATGGTTCAATTAACGACATTCCAGTGAGTGCTCAGGCATATTATTCAACCATAGGTATATACAAATCGCAGAAAGGTTATGCCGAAGAGTTTGTTCATAGCGCATCTTATATCAAGTTAAAGGAATTGTCTTTGGGCTATAGTTTCCCTAAAAGCGTCCTAAGAAAAACACCTTTCACAGCCTTAAAGCTATCATTTGTGGCACGAAACCTCTGCTTCTTGATGAAACACACACCAGGAAATCCTGATGGTGGCTATGATACTACGATGTTTTCTCAAGCACTCGACTTTGCTGCAGTGCCCTATACACGAACCTTTGGTTTCTCTATTAACGTTGGATTTTAATGTAATAAAGATATGAAAGCTTGTCAATTCATAAGAAAAACAATATACTTGACTGCCGTTAGTGCCCTTGTTGGTTGCTACGATCTAAATGATTTAAGTAAAAACCCATACGAATTGCCCGATAATTCTTCTCAATCTAAAGAGATAAATGTGGAGAAAGACAATTCAAAATATGCCGATATCAATATCGACTTCGCTGTATCTGCAAATGATTCCGTGAATCTTAAGAGTAAACTTGCAGATGCTCCTGCTATCTTTCGCAACTTTTTATACGAAGGATATTATAACGATTATCAAATAACCACTAACCTATCGCACGACATTTATGCAGGCTTTGTGGCTAATAATCAACCTAAACACGCAGGAAAAACATCTGATTATAACTATGGAGACGGCTGGTCTGGAGCACGTTGGCGACACTTTTATGAGCATCGTTCAAGCGAATATAGAGACCTTTTGCGTGCTTTTAAGTTTAACGACCATCCAGAACACTATAAAAACATGTTCTACATCACTCGCATCTACTATGCTTTCTTGGCTCTTGCCAATACAGATACCTATGGTTCGATGCCTTTTAGAGAGTATGTTCGTGCGAGAATACCCGAAACCAACAATGTTGCTTACGACACGCAACAAGAGGTTTATGATGCAATGTTCCGCATGTTAGAGCAAGCTGTGGATAGTATTGCACCCGAAGACAAAACCCAATACAATGTAGATAAACAAGATATATGCTACTTTGGCGATGTAAACAAGTGGTTACGATTCGCAAATACATTGCGTTTGCGTATGGCTTTGCGCATTTCTAACATTGATCCTGCTCGTGCAAAGACTGAAGCTGAGGCTGCATTGAACAACAAATATGGTTTAATGTCAAGCAATGCCGACAACATGCAAACTGTTCCTAAACACGCATCAGTGGCACTTGGCGGTCTAGAAGATGGTGGAAACGAAAACGTTTTGGCTATGTGTAGTGTTGCTTATGGTGGAGAAAGCGTGATGTCTTACGATCTTGAACAGTTCTATCGCAATCTTTCTACAGGCGGAGGAACCTACAAAATAAAGAAAGGTAGAAATAAATTCGAAGAGAAAGTGATTGACCCTCGTTGCTTAGTGTGCTGGTATCGAGGTGGAATGACAAGCAATACGATCGCAGCAGGTGAGGAAAGTCTTCGTGAAGACTTCAAAGGTTGCAAGCGAGGAGCGCAAGTTCCCGACATTTCTATGGGCACATTGATGTATAGTATCACACGATCTCAACCCAAACCAGCATCGCATCAGCTTAATCCTAACTATTGGTTTAACTATGCTCAGCCCACTGTTTGGTTGGGATATGCCGAAAGTTTGTTCTTAAAAGCAGAGGCTGTATTGCGTGGTTGGACTGCAAGTGGACTTACAATGAGTGTTGAAGACTATTTTAAAGCAGGTGTAAAGGCTTCGTTAGACTATTATATGATTCCTCAAAATACCAATCTTTCAGGGGCTGCAGACAGCTACATGGCAGGTTTAAAGGTACTAAACGATGGCACATTTAATAGCGGTGATAAAGAAAAAGTGCTCGAAGCGATTATCACACAGAAATGGATGGCAATCTTTCCAAATGGAAATGAAGGCTGGGCAGAATTGAGAAGAACAGACTATCCACGCATACTTAATCAGCTAACTAATAGTAGTGGTGGCGATGTTCCTAGCGGAAAGATGATCAAACGCATTTCCTATCCAAACTCAGAAGCAGGTAATCAATATTTCACAAGCCATCAAGAGCTTCAGAATATGAATAGTCAAGGCAAGCGATTGTGGTGGGATGTAGACGATACCAACGATGAAAAAGGAGCTTGGAAGAAGCCAAATAACTTTAGAACACAACCCTAAAGGGGTATAAAAATAGTCTACTACATTTCTTTTCTTATGTTATGTTAAAATAAAAGTCAAAAAGAAAGTCTTAAAAGGTAGTTATTATGTAAAAGGTGTAGTAGATTTTAAGTATTGAAAACAGAGCTTTTGTATAGGTAGTATAACTAGGGAAATGAGATTATTTCAGCTCTGTTTTTCACCAACACAGGTATGGTTAGTTTCATACCTGTGTTTCTTTTTGCTCGTCTCTCGATGTCTCTTGGTGGATATGTGCTATCTTTTTTCTATTCTTTCACGTCCTTAGCCGATTTGTTTTCAGCTACTTTCTGTACCCTTTTCATTCTCTTTCGTTCAAGATAAGTTCTTCATCTATTTTCTTTTATATTTTATAAAAATCTTCCAGAATTCTTTACGGAATACATCTTCGTTTGTCTTGGTTCGCAATAGCATTGCTTTTACTTGTTAATCGTTTACTATTTATTTGTTAATCATTAACTATTTACTTATTTGTATTTTACTCTTCGCCTATTCGTATTCTACCCTTTTCTTGGAATACTCCATCCTTTGATGGTACATTGCGCCATAGTTTAACGGCCATGTTCCAGCATTTTTTGCTGTAACGCTTTAGAGAAAACAAGGCTAATCACTCCCCTCTCCCCTTGGAGAGGGGCTGGGGGTGAGGCCGGTTGGGGGGGCCTTCCTCCACTTTCCTTCCCATAAATACCTATATATAGGTATTGCCCAATTCGTTATAAACACCTAACTTTACAAATTACATAGTACACTTTGCACTTAACAGGACAAGAAAAAGACAAAAAAGATATGAAGTTTCCCACACGAATTCTATGGGGAGGAATACGTGTTATGGTTTTGTTCATCACTTTGGCGTGCGTTTGTAACCAGTTTGCACACGCCCAATCCACAGACGAGAACATCTCATTGACCATTATCGACCGCAATGGGCAGGCCTTACCCTACGCCACTGTTATCGTAGAGAGTGCCGGCCTTACCTATACTGCCGACGCACAAGGCCGATTACGCCTAAAAACGGCACTCTTTACCACCAAAGGCACGCGCCTAACAGTGTCGTATCTGGGCAAAGCAACACGCCAGTTAACCATTACGCACGATGCTGTGGCGAAAGAAAAGAAGATAAACATCGCACTAGACGACAACAACCTTTACCTGAAAGACGTGCAGGTAAACGCCACGCGCGCACCCAGACACAGCAACTCGTCGATGCTCATTCAGCGAAACACCATCGACAACATACAGGCTTACAGCTTGGCAGACATCGTTCAGGCACTGCCAGGCAAGGCCATTCTCAACACCGACATGCACAATGCCAGTTTCTTAACCTTGCGTTCGGCTCTGCAAGGCGACTTGCAAAACCCACTCGATGCCTATTCGCGCAACAAGCTTAACGACTATGTGCGCAACGCCGCCTTTGGCATTGCCTACGTGGTAGACGGTACGCCTCTCTCGAACAACACCAATATGCAGCTCGACAGCTACGGAAAGTGGGGCGGCATAAAGATGTTCGACCGCCGTTTTAACACCGATAACAACGAGAATGTGGGCAGCGGAAACGACTTGCGCCTTATTCCCGCCTCGTCGATAGAGAGCGTTGAGGTTATATCGGGCGTTGCTCCAGCCAAGTATGGCGACCTAAGTAACGGCGCCGTTATCATCAATCGCCGCGCCGGACTTACGCCTTTCTACGGTAGCGTTAAGGTGCAATACGATATTTTCAATGCTTCGCTGGGTAAAGGTTTCGCCCTTGGCGAGCGTTGGGGTATGCTCAACCTCAACATTGACTATCTGCACAGCACCCGCGACAGGCGCGACAAGCTGAAAACAAACGCCAACATCGCCCTCAACGCCACGTGGACACACACCATTAGTAGGGCATTGGCATGGGAAAACACCCTCTCGGCCGATTTCTCTAAAAACGTTGACGGACTGAAAAGCGACCCCGATGCAACGCTTAATCGCACCCGAACCGACCAGCAGAACCTGCGTTTGGCCCTGCGTGGTGCGCTTTCGCCCCAGCAAAACGCACTTATCGACGGCATCGACTATAACTTTTCGCTCTCCCTGTCGCACCAATACGACATGCACGAAGAGTTTATTGCCAATAACAGACTGAACCTTATCACCGACGCTTACACCAACGGACTGCACGAAACCGATGTTGCGCCACCTTATTACACAGCCCTTTTGGAGATAGACGGCAAGCCCTTGGCCCTCTCGGCCAACGTGGAAGCACGCCGAACACTAAAATGGAGTCGCGCAACACACACGCTTAGTCTGGGTGTTCTTGCACGACACGAGGCCAATCATGGGCGTGGAAAGATTTTCAACGCAGAGACTCCGTTCTACGATGGCGGACAAGGCGGACGTGGCGACCGCTCTTATCAATACCGAAACCGCATCAAATTGAACCAATACGGCATGTATCTGCAAGACAAGTTGGTGTTGCCCACGGCTTACGGAACGTTAAGCACAACGGCAGGCCTACGTCTTGAATACCAAAACCAACGTTTCGCAGCCTCTCCACGCATCAATATGATGTGGGCGTTAGACAATGGATTGAGCTTCAACGCAGCCTATGGCATCAGTTATAAGATACCTGCCACGGCTTTTCTATATCCCGAAAACGTGTACTTCGACCGCCTTGTGTATAGCAATTACAGCAACAACGCCAACGAGCGGCTCTTTATGTACAAAACCAAAGTGGTTAATCCCACCAATCCCAACTTGCTTTCGCCCTACACACACAGCTTTGAAGTGGGTACAGCCTATGCCAATGCCAACTTCAACACCTCGCTAACGGGTTATCTTAAAATAGACTTGCGTGGCATTAGTTCAGAAGCTGTGCTCGATACGATGTGGGTTCAGCATTACGAAACGGTGTCGCAACCGCCCAACGAACGGCCCATTTACGCACCAAAGGGCGACCCCCAACTCATCATCGACTATTATTTTACGCCCCGCAACCTGCTTTATAGTCGCAATGCAGGCGTAGAATGGATTGGCAACCTGCGCGATATCAAGCCCTTGGGCTTAGGCGTTAACTTCTCGGTGGTTTACAATTACAGCCTTTACCATCAGCAGGGCGAACGCGTGGGCACGTCTATCGACCTCGACAAAGAGGCCGTTTCGGGCATCTACGCTCCTACGAAGAACAGTTCGCACGAACTTATCTCCACCCTAAGCCTCACCAAACAGATACCCACCCTTGGCTTGATATTCAACCTGCGCTTACAAAACTTCTGGTTCAGGCACTTCAATCGTCATGGGTTCGACATCTATCCCATCGGCTATATCGACCAAAACTTCCGTCGTGTGTACCTCGACGAGCAGCAACGAAAGGACATTCGCTGGACGTATCTGCGACTAAAAGACAACGAACCCGTAAATATTTCGCAGCCAATCATCGTCCCCAATTGTCATCTTCGCGTGTCTAAGGAGATTGGCAAGCAGCTACGCCTGTCGTGCTATATAAATAATGTGTTCAATTATCGCCCTTGGGTAGAACGCCAAGGCGAACGAATATACTTTAATCAGCCACCAACGGTGAGCATGGATGTTAGCTACAAGTTTTAGTTAGTCTTATCCGCTGCTCGCCAAAAGCGACACAAACAAACAATAAATACATAACAAAATGAAAAAAACAAAACATTGGGGCAACCGTATCGCCCTATTTATGATGATGGTCATGCCCATTATCTTCACTGCTTGTAGCGAAAATGACGCACCCGAAGTGTCAAGTGCATCGGTGAAAGTAAGCGTTAAAATCGACAAGGCTTTCGAGAAAGCGAAAGCCCAAAAGGTTGCAATTACCTTGCGCAACACCAGCACCGGGAAAGAAACAGCTTACGAAACCACCGTCAACGGCACGGTGCAGTTGCCCAATCTGCCTGTAGACATGTACGATATAACGGCTAGCTACACCCTGCCTGCCAGCGAATACAACGAAATTACAGGCGAAAAGAGTACCGAAGATGTGCTTTTCTCGGCCGCTGCAACGGGCGTACAACTTCAACCCAACAAAGAAACGACTATCAATTTGGTGCTAACCACGTCCACAACTGATGATTTCGTTCTCAAAACGATATACTATGCAGGGTCGGATAGCAAGAAAGCAGCAGGCGAAGACGATCGTTTTATCGAGATCTACAACAACTCTTCGCGCACACTTTATGCCGATAGCCTTTGTTTTGCACTCACAACGATGAACCGTTACGGCTTTTTGGCCGATGGAAAGCCGCATCCTTACAAGGATAAGAATATCTATACAACCCCCAGTGGCGCGTTCGATTGGAGCAAATCAGAAGGTATGGCCGACACGGAAGGCGCAAACAGCAAGTACGTTTACGGCGATGTAGTTATCATGGTGCCTGGTTCGGGCAAGGATTATCCCATCAAACCCGGCGAAAGCTTTATCATTGCGCCCTTCGCACAGAACTATAAACAACCCTTTACCACGTCATCGGGCAAGCAAGTTACACCCGAATGGCCCGACTCAACGCTCGACCTAAGCAAGGCAGAGTTTGATGTTGTGTACCCCGGCTACGAGGTATTGGATAACAAGAGTGCCGCAAATATGATGATTATAAAGAAAGGTAGTAACAAATACATGCGCCTTTCGCGCAACGGTAAAGAGGGTTACGTCATCTTCCGCCATCCTTCTCCCAGCAAGTTACCCGAATATCGCCGTCCATTTATCGACCCCAAGAAAGGCAGTCACTTTACTTACATGCAAATTCCGAACACATCTATCATCGATGCCGTTGAGGTTATCAACCCCAATGCCGATGGTTATGTGTCGCCAAAGGCTTTCCAGAAGTCGCTTGATGCTAGCTATGCCTTCTCCAAACCTGATAACAGCTTCCGCTGTATCACACGTAAGGTGAGCCGAGTGAATGATGGTCGCCGTATATTACAAGACCTCAACAACTCTGCACTCGACTTTGTTCAGATGATTCCAAACCCTAAGGCGTTTGCCCCAAGCAAGTAACGCCCCATTATAAGCTTCTCCGCCTGCCTGCTTTTGCTATACAGGCAGGCGGAGAATTGCCTATAACGAAATTCCCAAATCAACAACATGCACGCACGTTTATTCGTATCTAGCCTCTTGTTCGGGCTTTTCCACATCGCCTCCGCTCAAGATTCGCTCACGCATTTTGCTGTTCCAACTCCCCAAGAGTGGCAACAGCACCACCAAACCATGGCTTCGCCCCTAGGCATTTACTTGCTACCGGCGCAGAGTTATGGCTATACCTCGGCGACTTTCAGCCACGAACGAGGCCCTTTAATGCGCTTGCAGATACCCGAAAAAGATACGAATCTGCGACTCTCGTCAATGGGCGTGTACACGTCTAAGCGTTGGCGACTATATGGGGAATTTGCCTACAACCGACAATTTGCCGATAGTGTGGGTTGGCTGCTTAGCGAAACGCCACGCCTGGGCATGCCTTACTACTTCGCTTCGCCACGCAAAGGCAACTGGCTAAACGAAACCTACCAACTTAAAGGCGCAGCCAATTACCGCCTTTCGCACCTGTTCGACCTCGGTGCAGCCCTGCAAATAAGGTATCATAAGGGTGCACGCAGCAACGACCCACGCCCCTCTACCGAGAGCTTTTACTCGCGTTATCACCTCAATGTGGGCCTAAACCTCGCCCCCGTGCATATCTCTATGGCGGCAGGAATGGTCTACGGAACAAGCGATAACAACCTGATCTACGTGAACGAGAATAACGATCGCATCGACCGATTGGACTTTATGGCCTACGAACTGATGGGATTTGGCATGCACCGAAAGACAGGTAAGCTGCAAAACCGCGAGATGCAAGCCAACACCTACGGGCACGAGCTGTCGCTGCAAGCCAGCTTCACCTGGAACGAAACAATGCTTTGGGCGCGCGCCAGCCATCTTGCGCAACGCGACAGCATACGCCGAAGCCGAACAAAAAACGTGTCGGCCAACCTCCTTTCCACCTATAACCTCCGTCAAACGCGCATTCTTGCGGGCCTAATTCATTCCCTTTCGCCCGCTCTTCGCCTGCAAACCACAGTTCACGCCCACTTTACTAAGGGCTGGGATAGGCTAGACAACATCCTTGGCGGACAGAAAAACTATGTGTATAACCATCGCGATGTCGGCCTTAACGCTTTGCTCTACCATCGTTTTACCTCGCAGCGGCTCGACCTATTTGCACTCGATGCCACCGCCGAACACGAGAAACGACAAGACGGAGCCACGCAACACACCCTCGTTCGCGATGCTTTCCATCTCGCCGCAGCCTATCGTTCGCAACGTCCCTTGCCTCGAAACTTCGCCTTTTTCTATGGTGCAAGCCAAGCTTTCACCCTGCCCAAGGCCTCGTTAAGCTACCCTTCAACGCAAGAAACGGTGTTCTCTACCCAACTAGCACTTCCCCTGCAACGTTTCTACGCCACGTCTACGGCCAGCATACGCATAGCCTTGGGCACGGCCAAGCGTTTCGCCCACTATCAGCTGACGCTCTCATTGGCCTACCAATTGGGCTATGTGCTTAAAGCCCAACCCACCATTCACGGCACGCGCCACAACTTTGAGGCCGCCCTTGGCTTGGCTTTCTAGCGGGGCACAGTCCTATATCAAACAGCGATAACACCCCTTTGCGGAAATGAAAAAATACCTCCTTATCCTTGCTCTCGCCCTGTTTGCCCTTTCGGCAAACGCCAAACGCACACAGGCAACACTGTCCACCGACCCCAATCTGCATGTGGGCAAGTTGCCAAACGGCCTTACCTATTATATACTTCGCAACAACACGCCCCCCAATCGCGCCAATTTCTACCTCGCCCAATGCGTTGGCTCGCTGCAAGAGAGCGACAACCAACGCGGCTTGGCCCACTTCTTAGAGCATCTTTGCTTTAACGGCACGCGCCATTTCCCATCCAATACGCTCGTGGCTTACCTCGAAACGCTTGGTCTAAAATTCGGTCAAAACATCAATGCCTATACCGGAATGGAGCGCACCGTGTATCATCTCAACAACGTTCCCACAGCGCGCTCCTCGGCCTTAGACAGTTGTCTGCTTGCACTTCGCGATTGGGTGTGCGACATTTCGTTATCGCCCGAAGAGATAAATAAGGAACGTGGCGTGATTAACGAAGAGTGGCGACAACGCAATTCGGCCACGGCACGCATGCTACAACGCAATCTCCCGCGCCTTTACCCCAACAGTTTGTACGCTCGGCGCGCCCCAATAGGCTTGATGGAAGTGATAGATACCGTTGGCCCTTCCACCCTTCGGCAGTATTATCACCGCTGGTATCATCCCCAAAACCAAGCAATTATCGTGGTGGGCGATGTGGATGTGGCACGCACGGCCAAACGTATCGAGGTACTTTTCGCCCCCATACGCCCCACCAAGGCCGCGCGCCGACCCGCCATTGTGCCCGTTGCCGACAACGCCAAGCCCATCGTTGTGGTGGATAGCGATGCCGAACAGCGCACCACGCTTGTACAAGTGTTCTGCAAAATGCCGCCCATAACGCCCGCTTTCAAAGCCTCAAGCACTTATCAACGCCTCTTAGTGCGCCGCTCTTTGATGATGTCGATGCTGCGCATGCGCCTTGCCGAGCAGGTGGTTAAGCCCCAATGCCCCTTCACACAGGCCGTGGTGGGCTATGGCGTATATCTCTATGCCTCCTCCAAATACGCCTTCCAAGTAACCATTATGGCCAAAGACGGACAGGCACAGGCTGCCACACAAACCGTGATGACCGAATTATGGCGTGCTGCCAAGCATGGGTTTACACCTGCCGAATTGGCTCGTGCCAAGGCCGAAGAGCGCAATATCATCGAACGGCAGTATGCCGCACGCAACGAAGTGGGTAACAATTACTTGGGCAACCAACTGGTGGAACACGCCCTAAGTGGCGAACCCATGCCTTCGCCCGATGTTCTTCGGCAGTTGCGAACAAGCATAGTCGATACCATTACGCCTGCCGACGTGCAACAATGGCTGCGCAAGATGCTCCCCACTAGCGGTAGAAACCTCGTTGTTTTAAGCCTAAACCCACAACGCGAGGGTGCAACCCAGCCCACCCAAGAGAGCCTTTTGCAAGCCGTTTTGCAGCCCGCCACGGCCAACCTTGCACCATATAAAGACGATACCCCCAACCAACCGCTGCTCCCCGTATTGCCCAAGGCAGGCCACATCGTTAGCCAACGCCACGAATCCGCTTTGGGTATCGAGCGCATAGAGCTGTCTAACGGGGTGACGGTGCTGCTCAAACCCACCTCTACGGGCAAAGACGAACTGCTGATGACGGCCTTCGCGCCCGGCGGTTCGTCGCGTTTGGAACAGGCCGACTTCGCCAATGCGCGTTTCTTCAACCGCATTGTGGGTAGTAGCGGACTAGGCGATTTCTCATCACAACAGCTCACCAAGGTGCTAACGGGGCAAACGGCCAACGTCAATCTCTCGCTCGACACCTATTGGCTAAGCCTCAACAGCAGTGCCTCTACACGCGATGCCGAGTGCCTTTTGCAGCAAACTTACCTTTATTTCACCGCCTTGCGCCCCAACCAACAGGCTTTTGACAACATCATGGCCAACAGCAGGGCGCGCCTTAGCCAAGTGGCAGGCCTGCCCGAAATGGCCCTTAGTGACTCGCTTGCGGCCACCTTGCACGCCCACAACCCACGTTTCGCCAACAACACGCTCGCCGATCTCGACCATGTAGACCCCAATCGCATTCTCAACCTGGCGCGTCAAGGCATGGCTAACGCTGCAAACTTCACCTTCGTTTTCGTTGGCCACTTCCAACGCGACAGCCTTCTCGCCCTCGTTTGCCGTTACATCGGCTCGTTGCCTGCAAGCAACCCCCCGTTCGCTTCATGGCAACCAGCCCTTATCAACGAGCCTTCGCCCCACCATCAGGCAGCGCAAGACTCTACCACGCCCACCACTACCATCGCTCCCAACAACGAAACATCCCTTGTTGGCACGCTGCGCAGTGTGCAAACCTATGCCCCCGGCATTGTTTGTAACCACTTCCGCCACGCCATGACCACGCCCAAAGCCAACGCCTACATCGTTTGGTGGGCTAAGGGCACGCCCTATACATTGGCCAATATCGTGATGGCCGAGGCCGTAGGTCAGCTGCTTGGCATGCGTTACACTCAGCGAATACGCGAAGAAATGGGTGCGGCTTACAGCACCGATGCTTCTTGTACCCTCGCACCTGACGTGAACACCACCTACTTAAAACTATATGGCATCTGCCCAATGAAACCAGAATTGGTTGACAGCACCCTCAAGGCAATGCGCGCCGAGGCCGAAAACATGGCTCGTAACATTGACCCCACGCTGCTCGAAAACGTGAAACGCCACCTCGCCAAACGCTTTGAAGAACGCACAAAGCAAAACAGCACGTGGCTACGAGCCGTGCAAACATGGGCGAAACAGGGCATCGACATCCACACGAACTACCTAACCGAGCTGCAAAACATCACACCCCAACGCCTGCAACAGTTTGTTGCACACCAATTAATGGCACAAGGGAATAGGGTTGAAGTGGTGATGTTGCCGGAGTAAAGGAAAATAAGCCTCACCCCCAACCGGCCTCACCCCCAGCCCCTCTCCAAGGGGAGAGGGGAGTGATTAGCCTTGTTTTCTCTAAAGCGTTACAGCAAAAAATGCTGGAACATGGCCGTTAAACTATGGCGCAATGTACCATCAAAGGATGGAGTATTCCAAGAAAAGGGTAGAATACGAATAGGCGAAGAGTAAAATACAAATAAGTAAATAGTTAATGATTAACAAATAAATAGTAAACGATTAACAAGTAAAAGCAATGCTATTGCATTGCAATATCATAGCTTTTGCATTGCAATCTTAACCCTTTTGTAGTGTAAAAACATTGCTTTTGTGAAGGGCGTATATAAGTATTTGGAAATAAGAGGAATAGGAACGAGAAGTGATGGAAGTGAGATGGTTAGAAAAAGAAAAGAGAATAAAGCGACAATAGAATACAGCGTATTGGTTTTTAGACGAGAATTCATTATGTAAAAAATATCATTACATTATCTAATGAACTGGTAAAAGAAACGTATTTTTATATTCTTATTTCTTTATTTGAACTACTATTATGCAATATTGTTGTAAATAAGTTAGATTAAATTATGAAAATATCGGATAAATACGTTTTTATTTGTAAAAAAAAAGATGTATATTTGTTGCGTTATAGAAGAAAAAGAAGAAGTAAAAAAACGCCTTCGTACGATCTATTATTAAACAACTTAAAAGAGTAAAAACAATTAATATTAATCGAATATGAATAAGAAAATACTACTTGCAATGGCATTTCTTTGCTTAGGAACAGGTGCTTTTGCACAACGAAAAGTTGAAGTTGTGGAAAAAGTGAATGTAGATACTAACGCACCTGCAGGCAAAGTGATTAAGAGAAAAGTGGCAATTGGACGTTTCTCTAATGAGACTCAATATGGAAAAGGACTTTTCTATGACAAAGAAAACGACCCAATGGGAAAGCAAGCCCTCGACATTTTGTCGGCTAAATTGGCTGCTTCTGGTAAGTTTTTATTACTCGAACGTGGTGATCTTAACGCCTTATTAGAAGAGGTTAAGAAAGGAGAAGGAAGTGCAAACACCATTGGTGCCGATTATTTAATTATCGGTTCGATTACCGAATTTGGTAGAAAGAACATTGGAAAACAAGGCGTTTTCACCAATACAAAAACACAAACGGTTGATGCTGCCGTTGCAATTAGATTGGTAGATGTATCAACAGGCTTGATAGTTTACTCGGATGAGGCAAAGGGTTCGGCAGAAGTTACAAGTAAAACAACAATGGGTTTGGGTAGTAATGCAGACTTTGATGCTTCTTTAAGCGATAAAGCAATATCAGAAGCAATAGGTCAATTGGTAGAAAACATTATCAATAAATGTACCAATAAACCATGGCGCACTTATTTCTTAAGCTATGATAACGATGCTGTTCTTATAGGTGGAGGAGCAAGTCAAGGTGTTGTTGAAGGCGATATGTTTACTATTAAAATGAAAGGTAAAAAGGTAAAGAACCCTCAAACAGGTGTAATGATAGAACTTCCAGGTAAGAATGTAGGAACAGTAAAGGTGATTTCTACTGCTGGAGACACTCCCGAAACAGAGTTTTCTGTGGTAGAAGTGTCGGCAACAACGCCTATTGATGCAAGTAAAATCAATGACTATTATATCGAAGAAATTAAAAAATAAGGACTATGAAGACTAAAGTTATATTGTTTTTGAGTGCTTTGGTGCTTTTAGTTGCATGCAAAATCACTTATCCAAGAGAACAACAATCGGGCAAAGAAGATGTTGCTTTCCTACTATTTGTATCGTATAAGCAATATGTAAATAGGCCTCTTACTATTACACTCGATGGGAAAACAACATTCGAAGCAAAGGTAGTGAGAGATAGCAAGGCAACTTATAAAGGACAATCTTATGCAGTTAAGCCTGGAAAACGTGATATTATTGTTCGCAATGGCAATGAAGTTATCTATTCAAAAAAATTGTTTTTATCTCCACAAGAAACTAAACTAATAAAATTACCATAATGAAAAAAGTTTTATCAATAGCCCTTTTAGTTGGCTTAATGGCTAGTTGTTCGGTTCCTAAGCCACTCTATTCGTGGTATAATTACGAAGATGCTACTTATCAATATGATAAGAAGCAAAGTGAGGCTACACAACAACAGTTGTTGGAAGTGTATCAAAAAATGATTGAAAAGCAAAAGGGATTGCGCAAAACTGTGCCCCCTGGACTCAATGCAGAGTATGGTTTTTTACTTTGTAAGCTAGGTAAAAAAGAAGAAGGAATAAAGTATTTAAAAGCAGAAATCGCCCTTTATCCCGAGTCAGCAACATACGTTAGTAGAATAATTAAACAGCTAGAGAAATGAAAAAGTATTTATTAATCGTAGTAACGATATTGCTATTTGCTTCTTGTTCGCAAACAATTACACTTGAAGCTCAATACCCTAAGATGTATAGTGATAAGCCTGCGTCTATCGTAATCATGCCTCCTATCAATAAAACAAACTTTGTTCAGGCAAAAGAATATTTCTATACCACACTTTATGGACCTCTTTGTGAAAAAGGATATTATGTGTATTCTCCTTTAATGACAATGGATTTGTTTAAAGGTGAGAGTGCTTATGATAGCGAAATGTTTATCAATGGCGACCTAAAGAAGTTCCGTTCGATCCTTGGAGCAGATGCTTGTATGTTCACAACTATCAAGTCTTGGAAACGCAATAACATTGGAGGTGTTATCACAGTGGGTGTAGAATACACTTTAAAATCAACCCATACAAATGAAATACTTTATCATCGTGAGGGCTTAATACGTCTTGATACAAGTATAGGAGTGTCAGGTGGAGGTCTTTTGGGAGCTGTTATTAGTATGGATGCAACAGCAATTAATACCGCAGCAACAGATAAAGTGATTGCTGGACGACATTGTACTGCATTTGTTTTAAGTGATCTTCCAGCGGGTGTTTACGATAAAGTGAACTACAATCAAGATGGAAAGAGTCCAGCAGGAAAGAGCTTTATTAAAGCAACTATAAAATAATTGATCCACTTGCGATGAGTAGATCGTGAGTGCTTTTATAATTTTAATTTTTCAATAACTATCCTTTCTACACGTTCTCAACATGGTTGTTGGCTCGTGTAGAAAGGTTTTTGTTTGTAAAATTTTATCCCATTCGTTCATTATTAAGCACATCCTTTTCTTTTATTCCTCTCTTCTTATGAAACAATAGCATTGCTTTTGTGTTGCAATATCATAGCTTTTGCACCCTAAAGTCAATGCTTTTACACATCAAAAGCATAGCTTTTATTTTTCTTAGATAATCTTCTTTTGTTTCTCTTTAATAAAGAATCATGTTATAAAAGTGTTCTTCTCAATTTCATATACATAAATATGTTCTATTTAGGTGGCGTGAAATGTAATAAAATAGATAAGAAACAAAAGCATTTTTTATATTGTTGAAATTTTCATTATTACGTATATTTTTTATATCTTTGCAAAGATATATTTACTGAAAGATAACATGTCAGAAAATCAAAACATAGAAAATAACTATTCGGCGAGTAACATTCAGGTGCTCGAAGGATTAGAAGCAGTTCGAAAACGTCCTGCAATGTATATAGGAGACATTAGCGAAAAGGGTTTACATCACCTCGTTAATGAAACAGTAGATAACTCTATTGACGAAGCAATGGCAGGTTATTGTACTGATATTGAGGTTACAATCAACGAAGATAACTCAATAACTGTGCAAGATAATGGTAGAGGTATTCCTGTAGATATGCACGAAAAGTTGCATAAGTCAGCTCTTGAAGTAGTTATGACCGTGTTACATGCGGGCGGAAAGTTTGATAAAGGCTCGTATAAAGTAAGTGGTGGACTTCATGGAGTGGGTGTTTCTTGTGTTAATGCTTTGTCAACTCACATGAAATCTCAAGTATTTCGTGATGGAAAGATTTATCAACAAGAATACGAACAAGGTAAACCTCTCTATTCTGTAAAGGTAGTTGGAGAGACAAATCTTCGTGGAACACGTCAACAATTCTGGCCAGATCCAAGCATATTCACTACTACATTATATAAATGGGACATCATTTCACGTCGTATGCGTGAGCTTGCTTACTTGAATGCAGGCGTTAGAATAACTCTAACCGACTTGCGTTTAGATGAAGAAGGCAAAATACGTAGAGAGGAATTCTATGCTCAAGACGGCTTGAAAGCATTTGCAAGATACATCGATAGACACAGAACACATCTTTTTGACGATGTTATTTATCTTAAAACTGAAAAGAATAACGTGCCAATCGAAGTGGCAGTGATGTACAATACCGATTATTCTGAGAACATACACTCGTATGTTAACAACATTAATACAATCGAAGGTGGTACCCATCTCACTGGCTTTAGAATGGCTTTGACACGTACTTTGAAAGCATATGCAGACAATGATCCTGTAATTTCAAAGCAAATAGAAAAAGCAAAGATTGAGATTGCGGGCGAAGACTTTAGAGAAGGACTCACAGCTGTTATCTCTATCAAAGTAGCAGAGCCACAATTCGAAGGTCAAACCAAAACAAAACTGGGCAATAGTGAGGTCTCTGGAGCAGTACAACAAGCGGTTGGAGAAGCATTAGCCGATTATCTTGAAGAGCATCCAAAGGAAGCAAAGCTTATATGTGATAAGGTTATACTAGCCGCTACCGCACGTATTGCAGCACGAAAGGCAAGAGAAAGCGTTCAAAGAAAGAACCCAATGACTGGCGGAGGCTTACCTGGTAAGTTGGCAGACTGCTCTAATAAAGACCCAAAAACATCCGAAATATTCCTCGTTGAGGGTGATTCTGCGGGCGGTTCAGCTAAACAAGGACGTGATAGATACTGCCAAGCGATTCTACCTTTGCGTGGAAAGATACTTAATGTCGAAAAAGTTATGTGGCATAAGGTTTTCGAAAGCGAGTCGGTAATGAACATTATTCAAAGTATTGGTGTTCGTTTCGGAGTAGAAGGAGAAGACGATAAAGAAGCAAATATCGACAAGTTGCGTTACGATAAGATTATTATTATGACCGACGCCGACGTCGATGGATCGCATATCGACACCCTTATCATGACACTTTTCTATCGTTTCATGCCTAAAGTGATACAAGAAGGTCACCTTTATATTGCAACTCCACCTCTATACTTGTGTAGTTACAAGAACAAAGAGAAAGAATATTGCTATACAGAGCAACAAAGACAAGCCTTTATTGATAGACATACAGAGGGCAAAGACGATTCAAAGAGCATCCACGTACAACGCTATAAAGGTCTTGGAGAGATGAATCCAGAGCAATTATGGGAAACAACTATGAACCCTCAAACACGACTTTTAAAGCAAGTTACAATTGAGAACGCTGCCGAAGCAGATGAAATTTTCTCAATGTTGATGGGAGATGACGTTGAACCACGTCGTGAATTTATAGAACAAAATGCTACTTATGCGAATATAGACGCATAAAAGCACGCTATAACATGCCCTCTCTTACGCTCAAAGTACAGAGAGGGCATATTCGTTTCTACACCTCTTTATATAACAGCACTTGAGCCATCGCAATCTAAAAGCATTGCTTTTGCGGTGCAATCTCATTGCTTTTGATGGGTAATATCAATGCTATTGAAGTGTAAAAACATTACTTTTGCAGAGCAAGAGGAAAAGTTTTATAAGATAAGACAAAAGAGGATAGAAAGCAAAAAAGCCCTTTTAGAAACCTATTTCAACTCTTCAGCCTTTCAGTTGGAATGAAAGTGCAGTGAAATCTATCGCTGTTAAGAGCCTAGAAGCAGGTAAGGTAGATGTGAAGTGCAATGGAAAGGTTTATAAATTAACCTTCAAAAGCGCAGGAACTCAAAATATAAAGTTATAAAAATAACGTTCTTTTTCGAAAGGTGTAGGGGGCTTTTACGGGGCAACTTACACCTTTTCTCAATCATTTTGTAGTGAAATAGACTTGAACTCGTGCGCAGATGTAAATCGGTAGTGGCGAGTTGATTATCAAAATAGATGTAGACTGATGCGTGGTTTCGTTTGTATCATCGTTTTATTGCTCAATTCTTTCGCCTTAAAAGCGCAAGAAGGAGGAGCTTATTGGATTACTCCTTTTCGACAATGTTTTGCCGAAGAGGTGGTGTTTGTGCGCAACTTGTTCCTCGAAAGCAAGTCGTTAAAGGCGCAAATAACCATTGCTAGCGAGCAACAATTCACGCTTTTTGTTAATCAACGCAACGTTTCTACTGCCGTTTTAGAACCTTTTCGCCCCTCGCCATCATTGAGTGTTAAAGCGCAAAGCTACGATATTACCCACTTTTTGCACCCAGGAAACAACACCATAGCCATCGTTTGCACCCCTCAAAGCAATGCACTTTCGCAACCAACGATTGCTGTTGATGGTGCAATAATCGACAAATGGAATCGCACCAAGCGTGTTATTAGTAACCAAGAGTGGTATTGTTTGTTTACTGGAGCATTTTGGAACGACGACGATCAATGGGTGATGAGCCAAGGAAACAATCTTCATTCGCTTTTAGAAGACAGGTCTTTTCAACCCAATTGCATGCCCGTTGTGACTACCAAGGCGGCTTCTGCAGGCTTATTGGTACCCAGTTGGACTCCAACTCACGTCGAAACCCACTATAAAGTGGTTAAAACCCTCATCCCAAGACAGATATATCAGTCGTCAGATATAGCCCTTTTCGTGTTCGATAAACCTTTTAATGGCTTTATAAGAATTACCTTTCGAGATACAAAGTCAGGCGAATGGATATGTGCCAACAATGTTTTTTATAGGTGTTTAGGGGTTTACGATGAGCAACTTTCTATCAACAACGAGCGCAAACAATATAAAGACGTAGTGATTTGGGGCGATAGTTCGTTTGCAATATCGCAGATAACGAAGGTCGAAGGACTTGTCGTTGAACCGCAAACGAAAGTCTGTTTTCAATCAAGGACGCATTAGTTTATTTGTTAAAACAAACAAAAGAAACGCTATTTATATCGTTCTCGTAACGCTAAATTAGTATATTTGTAAAACTAGGGTATTTCTATTGAAATACATCTACTAAGTCTTTGTCAAGAAAGACTTACAACATTAAATATCAGAAATAAAGATAATAAGGATGAAATCGAAAGTAATATTGGATAACGTCACGGTAGATACCATTCTAGAAAAAGGCAGATGCAGTCATATTGATCGTGATATGGTGATGCTTGAACATATCGACGATATGCCCAAAAGCAATCAACCACGTCGCATGGGCTGTCTTTTCTTGGCAATATGTTTGCGTGGTTCAGCCTCATATACAGTGGATACCATTCGCTATGACGTAAAAGCCAACGACCTAATCATCATCAGTGAAGGGCAAATTATTAGCGATTACACTGTCAGTCGTGATTGTATGGGAATGGCATTTATGCTTTCTCATCGGTTTTTTAACGACATTGTGAAAGACATAACCGAATTAACTTCGCTCTTTTTATTCTCTCGAACTCATCCTGTTTGTAATCTTTCATCGAACGAAGTCTATACTATCAGTAGCTATTATAGCTTTATTAAGAATAAAACCGATAACACCGACCATCATTTTCGTAAGGATATCGTTCGCTCTTTGTTCACTGCTATGATCTATGACATTAGTAATGCCATTTATAGAATACAGAATTTAGGTAACAGAAAGTACACAAGAGCAGAAGATATATTTAACAAATTCATTCGACTTGTAGAGCTTCATTTCCGCAGAGAGCGTCGAGTTAGCTGGTATGCAGATAAACTTGACATCACAGCTAAATATCTTTCAGAAAGTGTTAAGCAAGTAAGTAAGCGCACACCGAATGAATGGATAGATAATTATGTAACCATTGCGTTGCGTGTTTTGTTGCGAAATACGAGTAAAAGTATCAAAGAAATAACCCAAGAAATGAACTTTCCGAACCAGAGTTTTTTAGGAACTTTCTTTAAAGAGCACGTAGGAATGACACCAAGTCAGTATCGAAAAGGCAAAAGCGACGAATAGTTTGCAAGCTACTTATTGTTCGATTCTGACAGAAAAATATAGCGATAGGGCGAGAAGAGAATGGATTATCAATTCTTTTTTCGCCCTCTTTTTATGCCTCTTGCTCTGCCTTCGTGTTGCAGTTCAATAATCCTTTGTCTTCAATGTTTAATATCTTGTAATGCAGAGATATCGTCTTTTTATTGGAAGAGAGCATAAACGAATAGTTTTATTAACTTCTTTTATCTTTTGTGGGTGTTGATATAAATTTACATTCTAAATCGTGTTGTACTTCTTTTGCCCCTCTTATAGTCTTATTGAGGGTGAAGATAAAAGCTGTTTGGGGTGAGAACGAAAGTAAAAACACTGCTTTTGTGCGTGTAGAAAGATAATGATAACAGGTAAAAAGCGACGAGGTGATCGTGTGATGAACGATCAATGGTAAAATAAAAGCGTTGATAATTGTGCCACGTTGGGGCGATTTTTGCACGATTGCAGATAAATAAAGGCTTTATCTAGGCTGTGTTTGAATAAGGAAGAGCAGTGCTATTGCAATGTAAAAGCATTGATTTTGGTGTATGAAAGCAATGTTATTGCACATAAAAAGGCATCTTTTACATTGTTTTTCGTCGCTTTTCTCTTTCTTCTTGCATCGATGTTGCCTTGCAATTCTTCTGAAAAGACATTTTTCTTGTTTCTCTTTCTAAAAATAAAAAGGCAAAGGATGTGTCTTGAATTGAATCGAAATTTTGTACTCTTTTTACTCTGCTTGTTTGTAATATATTAACGATTTATCTGAATGTAAGTATTAAAATATTTTAATTTATGCGTTTGGGGCAGTCTTGTTGTTTATCTTCTTTTGTCACTTCTTTGTAGTATTTTATAACAAAACACACCTCCTTATTGCAGAATATTCGTTATTTTTGCAATTAATACACGTGTAGTTGGTCTTTTATATCTATAAAAGGCGTCGACAAAATCGAACTAAAAACAACCTTTTTTGAGAGGTTATAAACTCTGAAAATATGGCAACAGAAATACAAATCATCAACAAAAGTAAGCATGCCCTTCCACAATATGCCACCAAACTAAGTGCAGGAATGGATCTAAGAGCCAACATCAACGAACCCATTGTATTGCGTCCGTTCGAAAGAACCCTTGTTCCTACAGGCTTATTTATGGCACTTCCTGCAGGAGTTGAGGCGCAAGTGCGCCCAAGAAGTGGCTTAGCTTTGAAGCATGGAATAACCGTTTTAAATACACCAGGAACCATTGATGCCGATTATAGAGGCGAGTTGATGGTGCTGTTGGTAAACTTTTCGCAGGAAGAGTTTGTTATTAACGATGGCGAACGCATTGCTCAAATGGTGATTGCACAACACTGCACAGCCGAATTTACATTAGTTGAAGAACTCGATAGTACCGAGCGTGGTAGCGGAGGATATGGACATACTGGTGTGAAATAGTTGCTTTGAAAACATCACTAACAACGTATTTAAACATAACGAATGATTAGAAACAAAAGGAGTAGCGAGAAATGAAAAAGAAAAACACTGGCTTAAAAACTCTTATTGCATTGGTTGTGCTTCTAGCAATCTGTGCTATTGAAGTGAATGCACAAGACAAAAAGACCTTAAAGAGTGAGGCTGTAGATCCCAATTCGCTATTGACCGAAAACGAAAAGAATAGTAACTTTTACTTTCTTGATGCCGTTCGATATCATCTTAAAGCACAAAACGACTCGGCACTTGTGGCACTTAGCAAGGCAATAGAGTTGGATAGAAAAAACGAAAACGCTCTTTTCTATCGTGCAAGAATCAACGCAGAGAGCGGAAAAGATAGTCTTGCACTCATCGATTGCGTTAAGGCTGTCGAACTAAATCCCAACAATCGTGATTATAAAGACCTGTTAGGCTATTGCTATCTCAAACAAGAAAAATTCGATAAAGCCATTCCTTTATACGAAGAAATGGTGAGAAACGACAAAAGCAACACGCAAACACTCAACCTATTGCTCTATATGTATCGTCAAGAAAGACGTTACGATGATGTCTTGCACATATTAACTGAACTCGAAAATATTAACGGAAAGAGCGAAGAATACATGCTTGCAAAGGTTCAGGTATATGAGATGCAGGGCAAAAAGAAAGAGGCTTACAATGTATTAAAGAAGTATGCCGAAGAGAATAAGGGCACTATAGATAGTCAATTGATGGTTGCCAACTGGTTAATGAACAAAAATCGCAAGAGTGATGCCTTTGCTATTTTTTCAAAGTTGTTGAAGAATTATCCAGAAGATCCAGGCGTGTTAGAATCGGTTTACGACTATTATGTGGCAACAAACAATGCTATTAAGGCGCAAGAAGTGCAAAATAACATTCTTCTAAACCCTCATACACCTTATGAAACCAAAGAGAATATCTTTAAACGCCTTATTCTTGAAAGCGAAAAGAATAAAGTAGACAGCACAGTGATACTGAACTTGCTTGATAAGGTGATTGCCGTTAATCCTAAAGACGTTCAAGTGATGGAGCTAAAAGTAGGTTACATGATTGTAAAAAAAATGCCTCAAGACAGTATCAATATTCTTTTAACTCGTATATTAACGCTTAGTTCTGGTAGAGACAATGTGCGTTTTGAACTGATTAAAGATGCTTGGAATCATCAAAAGTGGGATGATGTGATACAATTATCAAAAGAAGGGGTAGAGAAATCACCTAGTTTCTTAGCTTTTTATTATTTTCTTGGTTTATCATACATACAGAAAGACCAGTCGAAAGAGGCACTTCAAACACTTTTAAAAGCTGTAGAACAGGTGAATAACGAAAGTGATCCAAATGTAGTTGCAGACTTCTATTCTATCATTGGCGACCTCTATGAAAAGCAAGAGAATAGAGACAAGGCGTTCGAAGCATACGAAAAGTGTCTTGAATGGAACCCTAATCACATCAATACATTGAACAATTATGCTTATTTCTTAAGCGAAAAGGGTCAGGATTTGGATAAAGCTGCATCGATGAGTCTAAAGACTGTATTGGCAGAACCAAAGAATTCGACTTACTTAGACACCTATGCTTGGATCTTATTTATGCAGAAACGCTATCCAGAAGCATTGGAATATATTGAAAAAGCTGTTGCAAATGAGTCACAAGAGAGTATTACTGCGGTGGTATTAGAGCATGCAGGAGATATCTCTTTCATGGCTAATGATGCGCAAAAAGCCCTTGAATATTGGCAAAAGGCATTGGCAAAAGATGGCAATAACAAGCTACTTCAGCAAAAAATTAAAGAAAAGAAATATATAAAAGAATAAAAAGAAGGACATTTCTGCAATGGAAATAACCAGAGAAAGAGATGTAACAAAATCCAGATAACACAGGAAATGAATAGAAAAAGAAAGGTAAAGACTATGAAAGGAATAAACAATAAACAACGCAAACAACTGCAATTGAAAGCAATTACGATGTTCTTCGCAGTGTTGTTGCTTAGTGCTTGTGGCGCAAAAAAGCAGCTTGTGAAAGACAATAATAAGGTGGTTGCTATGAATAACACCACAACAGCACCTCAAGTAGCAAAGAAAGAGAATAGCGAAGCATTGCTAAAACTTGCCTTTATACAAAAAGTTGCCGACACAAAGGTGTTTAATGACAACATAACAGGATCGATGTCATTTTCATTAAACGCAGGAAATAAGTCTATAAACCTACCTGGTTCAATCAAAATGCGCAAGAATAAGGTTATTCGTTTGCAACTATTTATTCCTCTATTAGGTACCGAAGTGGGTCGATTAGAGTTCACTCCCGACTACGTTCTCGTTGTAGATCGCTTGCATAGAGAATACATTAAGGGCGATTACTCACAGATAGACTTCCTTAAAACCAATGGATTAAATTTTTATAGTCTGCAGTCTTTGTTCTGGAACCAATTGCTTTTGCCAGGTCAAAACAATGTAACAGAAAGCGACTTAAAGAAATATGACGTGAAATTAGCAGCCGATAACGCATCTCAAAACATCATTACTTTCTCGAAAGACAAGTTCAAATACGAGTGGAAAGCCGATAAAACAGATGGCAGAATAAGTGATGTTGCAGTGCAATACAATAGTGCCGACCACGGAATATCATTGCTAACATGGAAATATAACAACTTTAAAAGCGTGGGAGTAAAGTCATTTCCAGCTGAACAAGAATTCCAGTTAAGCACCAATGCCATGCAAAAACAAAAGCAGGCAACCATCAAAATATCAATGAATGAAGTAAAAACCGACAGCGACTGGGAAGAAAGAACAACCCTATCAGATAGATATAAAAAGATAGAAGCACAAGATGTGTTAGGTAAAATCATGTCGGCAGGCTTCTAAAGAGGTAGCACAGGCAAGTCCCAAGCACATCAATAAGTTGCCCAAGTAGCATCAATCGAGAAATAAAAAGTCCCTCTCTAGGTACTTTTTCTTTAGATATAATAATGTAAAGACATTATAAATTAAAAATGAAAAAACAACTATTATCACTTCTTCTGGTTGTATTTACAATGAGTTTATCGGCGCAAACACGTCGAAAAGCAACCAATTCACGTCATACAACCACCCCAAAAGTGACCACAAACAATAAGCAACGTACTATAACACCTAAACACTCTGCTACAAAGAAAACTACATCTAAAAGCAAGGCAACTAGCTATTCAACCCCAGCCATTAAGGGATTGCAGGCAGAACGCAATCAAATTCAACAAAAAATAAGGCAACAAGAGAAAGCATTACGTGCCAATCAAGCCGATGTAAAGAAGAGATTGCAAGACCTTTTAGTGCTTAATACACAGATAGACGAACGCCAAAAGAACATAGAAGGCATACAACAAGATATCCATGGCATTGATAATAACATTGGAATCTTAACAGTTCAGCTCCAAAACCTACAGAGTCAGCTCAATCAACATAAAGAAAAGTATATCAAATCGCTACGATATTCTGCCAAACATCATAACATTCAAGAAAATATGATGTTCATTTTCAGTGCCGAAAGCTTGACACAGCTCTACAGAAGAATGCGTTTTGTGAAAGAATATGCAGCCTATCAAAAGGCGCAAGGCGACATTATCAAGTTGAAACAACAGCAAATTGGCGAGAAAAATCAGCAGTTGAATGTCGTGAAAGGACAAAAAAATACCCTACTTTATAAGGGAAAACAAGAAAAAAAGGCGTTAGAAGGACAGCAAGGAGAACAAAAGAAAGTGGTAGCCTCATTGCAACAGCAACAAAAAACCATTCAAAGCGTCATTGCAGAGCAACGTCAAAAAGACGCAGAACTCAATAAAAAGATAGATGCTCTCATTGCAGAAGAAGTGGCAAAAGCCCGTGCTCGTGCTGCAGAAGAGACCAAACGACGTGCCGAAGCGGCTGCCGAAGCAAAGCGAAAGGCTGAAGAATTGGCTCGAAAAAAGGCGGCTGCTGAAGCTGCTGCACGTGAGAATGCAAAACGAATTGCCGAGGCAAAGGCTCGAGAAGAGCACTTAAAAGCTGAAGCAAGAGCTGCAGAAAGAGCCGAAGATATGGCAAAACGCAAGCAAGCAGAGCAACTTGCACGTGAAGCAGAGGCTGCTCGTGTTGCCACAGAACGTAAAGCTCAGGCAGAAGAAGAGCGCAATCAACGAGACATTTCGAATGCAAAAAAGAGCGTAGAAGATGCCCAACGCATGAATAGTGTAGACAGAATGTTGAGCGGAGGCTTTGAAGCTAACAAGGGAAGACTACCTATTCCTATCACAGGTAGCTACAAAATTGTGAGTCATTTTGGTCAATATAATGTAGAAGGACTAAAGAATGTAACCCTAGATAATAAGGGAATAAACATCTTAGGCAATGCAGGTTGTCAAGCAAGAGCCATCTATGATGGTGAAGTGAGTGCAGTGTTTGGATTCAGTGGCTCAATGGTTGTGATGGTTCGACATGGTGCTTACATTTCAGTTTATTGTAACTTGCGTTCAGTAAACGTATCGAAAGGACAGAAAGTGTCTACTCGTCAAACGCTCGGAGCAGTGGGTTCAGATAATATTTTGCAGTTCCAACTACGTCGAGAAACAGCTAAATTGAATCCTGAAGCATGGCTCGGACGCTAAAATAACATCATACATGTAAAACAATGGTGTTGAGATGTTTAGGCCATAGCAATATAGGTCAAAAATAAAAGCATAGCTATTGCAGTGCAAAAGCATTGAGATTGCACTATAAAATCAATGTTATTATCATCTAATAACAATGCTTTTGTAACGCTCTGTCAATCATCTTAATAAAAGAGCACAATAATAACGAAAAATAAAAACAAAGAAATCAACAAATATGAACATAGCATTAATTGGGTATGGAAAGATGGGACACATGATAGAAGATGTGGCTCTGCAACGTGGACATCAAGTAGTTTGCAAGATAGATGTCGACAATCAAAACGATTTTGATAGCGAAGCATTTGCCAAAGCAGATGTAGCAATAGAGTTTACATCGCCCTCTACAGCCTATAATAATGTGAGAAAGGCATTCGAACACAATGTAAAAGTGGTGTCGGGAAGCACTGGTTGGTTCGAAGAACATAGAGATGAATTGGCAACTCTATGCAAAAATGAAGGTAAAACCTTGTTTTGGGCATCTAATTTCTCGGTTGGTGTGGCAATATTTGCAGCCCTTAACAAACGTTTAGCACAACTAATGAACGGCTTTCCACAATACGATTGCGTGATAGAAGAAACACATCACGTTCATAAAAAAGATGCTCCTTCGGGCACAGCCATCACTCTTGCCAACGAAATGGTGAAGCAATTAGATCGTAAAAAGCAATGGAAAAAGGGCTTGTTGATCACCGAAGAGGGTGTAACAGAGCCTGATTGCACCTTCACAACAAGCGATTTGCCCATCGATAGTATTCGTTTAGGCGAAGAAAATGGTACACACACCATTGCTTATGATAGCGAAGAAGATTCGATTACCATCACTCACAGTGCTCATTCTCGTAAAGGATTTGCACTTGGAGCGGTGCTTGCAGCCGAATATACTCAACAAAATACAGGTTTATTGGGCATCAACAATCTTTTTAATTTTTAGAAAATAACACACATTCAACAAGATATTAAAAGAGAAATCATGGTTAGAAGAGAAGATAAAAAATTGAATATGAAGATGCAATGGACTAAGTTTATTGTCGTTACACTGCTCTATTTGGCCTTTTTATACTGGGTTAAAAGTTGGTTAGGACTCATTATTGTGCCCTTTATCTATGATGCTTACATCTCAAAAAAGATTCGTTGGCAGTGGTGGAAGGATGCAGAAGCACCCGTAAGGTTCGTTATGAGCTGGGTAGATGCATTGGTATTTGCACTCGTTGCGGTGTATTTCATCAATCAATTCTTCTTCCAAAACTATGTCATTCCATCGTCTTCGCTCGAAAAGTCATTGCTAACAGGAGATTATCTCTTTGTAAGTAAGTTGAGTTATGGCCCTCGCATTCCTCAAACTCCATTGACAATGCCGCTCACTCAACACACTCTTCCTTTGTTTGGGTGCAAGAGTTACATCGATGTTCCACATTGGGACTATCGTCGTGTCGATGGTCTTGGAAACGTAAAGCTTAACGATATCGTTGTATTTAACTTTCCTGCGGGCGACACAATCATGAATGATTCACGCTGGCAAGCGGCAGATTACTATCAAGAAGTGTATAGGTTGGGTAAGCAAATCTATGATCAAACAGCTCTAAACCCTGTTGATATCAACCAATTAAATACCGAACAGCAATATAATTTCTTTAAGGAACTATATGCAATGGGTCGCAATTACATTGCAAATCACCCTTCAGAATATGGTGATATCACTGCTCGTCCTACTGATAGACGTGAGAATTACGTGAAGAGATGCGTGGGATTGCCTGGTCAAACATTGCAAATTAAGAACCGAATTGTATACATTAATGGTAAAGCTAACAAGGAACCAGAGAATGTTCAATATACTTATTATGTGAAATTGAAGCAAACTCTGCCCGAAGAGCTTATCACTCAGCTCGGAATATCTAACGAAGATATTGCTTCTCTCAACACAAATGGATATCTTCCACTTACCTATAAGGCCGCAAAGGTATTGGCTTCGCAAAAAGGTTTGGTTGCAAGTATTCGCTTAAACACTGATACTATCACTGGAGATGTTTATCCTTTGAATGCAGTTACAGGCTGGACACGAGACAACTATGGTCCTATTTGGATTCCAAAGAAAGGTTCTAGCGTTGAATTGAATATCAATAACATCGCAATATACGAGCGTCCGATTCGTGTTTATGAAGGAAACGACTTGAAAGTAACCAACGGAAAGATTTATATCAATGGTAAATTGGCTAATAAATACACCTTTAAGTTAGACTATTATTGGATGATGGGCGACAATAGACATAACTCTGCAGACTCTCGTTACTGGGGTTTTGTGCCCGAAGATCACGTTGTTGGTAAGCCAATATTTATTTGGTTCTCATCTGATCCCGATAGAAATGGATTTAAAGGAATACGTTGGAGTCGTATGTTTAACATGGTAGACAACATTAAATAACACTTCTTTAAGATAGAAAGAGAAAAGAAAAAAGGCAGAAAGAAATACTCTTACAAGGGGGTTACACTGCCTTTTTATCATAAACCGCATGATAAACAAGTGCATTCGATTTGCTCTTATCTTCGCAATAGCCCTTTTATTGGTGTTTATTGTACGCAGATGGGCATTCACCCTCTATCTTGTTTCGGTTGAAAAGGGTTCTCAAACCACTCAAAATACCGAGCTTGTGATGGTGAATAAGCTACCTCTTGCCCCCATTCAGCGTGGAGATAAGGTGCTGATGCACTGCAAAAATAGATATATAGGGCAGATAGTGGCTCTTCCTGGCGATACTATTACCATCGAAAAGCAGCTCTTTGTGGTGCCAGTTCGCCCACAATGTCCATGCAGTTGTTGTGTAAATGGTGGCTATATCGTGGTGAAATGCAATGGAAAAATGCATGTTGTGTGTCGTCATGACATTGAGGGAAGGGTGAAACACCTCTTATTTCTTAACTTATGAGCAAAGCAATATTATCGTCAACATACTTCGGTCCGATTCAATGGTATCAGAAATTGGTGCGCCATTCCAATTGTTTTATAGAGCAACACGAAAGCTTTGTGAAGCAAACCTACCGCAATAGATGTGTCATTGCCTCTGCCAATGGACCCTTATCACTCACTATTCCTGTTGAAAGAGGAGTGCAATTGGAAAGCAAAGGCAAAATACTTATGAAAGACATACGCATTAGTGACCATGCAAACTGGCGTCATGTGCATTGGAATGCCTTAGTTTCGGCTTATAACGACAGTCCTTTCTTCGAGTATTATGCCGACGATTTGCGCCCATTTTTCGAGAAAAAGTATCGTTTTCTCTTTGATTTTAACTGGGAGATCACCACAAAAATGTGTGAACTTCTACAGATTTCGCCCAACATTCAGCCCACAACAAGCTTTGTAGAGCCATGCGATGAAAATGACTTTAGAGAGCTTATTCGACCCAAAAACGCCCCTGTTGATCTCGATTTTACATCAAAACCCTATTATCAAGTGTATCAACAGCGACACGGATTCTTAGAAAAAATGAGTATTATTGACCTTCTTTGCAATCAAGGAAACGAGTCAATACTCTATCTTATATAACAAAAAACACTTTAATTTATTAAATTTTATCGTTATGGAACATACATATGAAGAATCAGAACAATCGCCCTTAGGCATCATTTTGTCTACTTTTCTCCTCATTTTAGGCCTTGTTCTCGACGCAACCCACGTTTCTTGGTTTGCAAACACATACGTTCGTTATCTTTGGTACATTGTGGCTTTCATTCCAGTAGGCAAAGATGTGGTTCAAATGGGATTGCATTCGCTGTGGCATCGTGAGTGGATGGGCGATCAAGTGCTGATGTCTGTGGCTGCAATAGGAGCCTTTGCCATTGGTGAATTGCCCGAAGCTGTGGCCGTGATGTTGCTCTATTGCATTGGAGAAGAATTGCAAGACAAAGCAGTTGACAAGGCAAGAGACCACATTAAGGCTATGCTTACATTGCAAACACATGCTGTGCGGGTGTTGAAGAACGACGAATGGGTGAGCGAAAAGCCCGAGAATGTAGAGATAGGAGATGTTGTTGAGGTGCTACCAGGAGAGCAATTGGCACTCGATGGTTGTTTGATTACCAAGGAAGCAACATTGAACATGGCTGCTATAACAGGCGAGTCGGTTCCTGTTTTGGTGCAAAGTGGAAAAGAAGTGTTTGCAGGTTCGATTGCCACCAACGCCAAGTTACAAGTAAAGGTCACTCGAAAAGCCGATCAATCTGCCATTGCTCGTATTATGAATATGGTGGAAGAGGCTGCCGAACGCAAGGCTCCTACCGATGTGTTTATACGTCGTTTTGCCAATAAATACACCCCAATAGTACTCATTTTGACTCTCCTCACAGTGCTATTGCCCTTTGTTTATTCGCTCATCTCACCCCAATTCAACTACGAATTCAGCACATGGCTCCATCGTGCGCTCATCTTTTTGGTGATATCTTGTCCCTGCGCACTGGTCATTAGCGTACCTTTAACCTATTTTGCAGGTATCGGTTCGGCTGCAAAGCGAGGTATATTGTTTAAGGGAAGTAATTTTATTGATGCCCTATCAGAGGTCGATACGGTGGTATTTGATAAGACAGGAACGCTCACAACAGGCTCTTTTAAAGTAAAAGAGTGTTGCTTCGATAATCATAATCATCTAAAAACGGTGGCTATCATCGAGCAAAATAGCACCCATCCATTGGCAAAAGCAGTGACGAAAGGGGTAGAAATAGGCGATCATAAAGTAGAGATTGACACCTTAACAGAACGTGCAGGCTATGGAATTGAGGCCCTTATTGCAGGCGAAAAATGGTTGGTTGGAACCACAAAGCTACTTGAAAAGCATGCAATAGCCGTACCCTCACATCTCACTTCCTTAGCTTCCACGCTGGTTGTGTGTGCTTATAACAACGAATATGTGGGTCATATCGTGTTAGAAGACGAGCTAAAAGACGACACAGAACAGCTTGTTGAGGCGTTAAATGCTGTTGGAGTGCATAAAACAGTGGTGCTTTCGGGCGACAAACAGGCTCTTGTGGAAAGTATAGCGCAGAGCATTGGCATTGAAGAAGCACACGGAAACCTTCTTCCTGAGGGTAAAGTGAGCCACTTAGAAAGCCTTAAAAGTACTGCTAATAAAGTGGCTTTTGTGGGCGATGGCATTAACGATGCACCCGTATTGGCTGTTAGTGACGTGGGAGTTGCGATGGGAGCGATGGGTAGCGACGTTGCTATCGAAACGGCAGATGTGGTTCTTCAAACCGATAAACCAATGCTTTTAGCCACTGCCATTGCGCTAACCAAACGCATTAAGAGCGTTGTTTGGCAGAATGTGTATCTTTCTATTGGCATTAAAGTGGTGGTGATGTTGCTCGGCATATTTGGGTTTGCTAATATTTGGATGGCTGTTTTTGCCGATACAGGCGTTACTTTATTAGCTGTTTTGAATGCAAGCAAGCTTATTTGGCAAAAGAAATAAGAGAAGAGGGCAGTGTTTTTGCCCTCTTTTTCTTGTATATTATACCCCAAAATTGTCATTTCCTTTTGTAGATTTTGTTTTCATTTGAAAGCAAATAATATAGTGGTGCAAATGATTTTCATTATTATTGAGAATGTTCCTTATTTATCTTTGCTTGCAATTACATAACTTTTGGAATGCAAACTCAATGTTATTACAAACTAAAAGTTATGCTTTTGCAATCTAAAAGCAATGCTATTGTATGGTGGTGTCTATATTCTTGAGACAGAAGAGAATAAAAGAGTAAGAGCAACATCCCTGATGTTGCTCTTATAGATTATCTTCTTTCAAATCGAATAAATAAAATAATATCCTTAGTTTCTGTTCTCTTTCGTTGTGTTTTTGCAATCAACTTAAATTGATAAGTAGGATATTTCTTCATCCATTTGTTTATTTCACTTTCCGAAATGAGCAGTATTCCGTTCTTTGGGTGGTCGAGATCGAATTGTCGAATACGATTGTTTGCATAGAAATTCATGCAAAAAAAGTGCATCATATTACTCTCAATATAGCTATAAAGAGGTTCCTTGGGGTAGTGATACATAATGTATTCTCCTACTTCTTTATCGCTTTGAGTAGCCAATAAACGTGGGAGTATAACGCCATCGAGGGTGAAATACAATGCAAAGACAGGTAAGAACATTGCAACAAGTAGTTCGTGTGCCCATAAAGAGTTTCGTTTAATCTCCAACCAAACTAACAAACCAATTCCCAATAGCATTGGAAGTAATGCTAAAAACCATTCAAATACATTGAGATTACTTGCTGAAAGTGAACGCAACATCAGTATATTATTGAGCGCATGCTTACCATTTAACAAACTTGGAGGCACCAAATCCATTCTAATAATAACAAAAGCAGTGGTAAAAATAATGCCAATAATGCACATGATGGTTATAAACAGGCGTAAGGCACGTTGTTTTTCGCTGGCAAGCCACAATATATAACGTGCCAAGAGATAAGCCATAAAGGGATAGCAAGGTAATAAATAGGTGCTACGTTTGCTTGAAGGGAAGCAGAAAAACAACAATATTAAACCAAAAGAGAGCCACGAAAACAATTCAAGAGGATCTGATTTCTTTGCTTTTTCTAATAGTATTGCTACTTTTTTGCTTCCTTTTGTGTTCTTAAAGCACACTTTCAATTGTCTCATTCCATCTTTCCAAGAAACAAAGAATAAGCCAATTAAAGCCAAAAGGGTGTAAGGAAGCCAACCCGCTAATAGTGAAGTGAAGTTGTAAGTGAATGGATGTATGTGCGAGTCGTAAGTCATTTTGCCCATCATTCGTCCGAAATTCTCTTCTATCACCAATGCTAAAAAGGTATCGCCACCTTGCTTGTAGGCTGCAATATACCACAAAGCGGGAACAATGCACGCCATTATTCCATATAACGTAAAGCGTAATGTGGTTCTAAAGAGATTTTCACCACGCAATAAAAAGAATGTCCACATTACCAAACAAGGTAAGATTAAGCCTATGGGACCTTTGGTTAACACACCGCCTGTCATTGCTATTATTGCGCCATAGGGTAATCTTTGAGCTCCTTTTTCCCACCATCTGTAGAATAGAAACAATGCCATCACTATGAAAAAAGCCAGCATCATGTCTACTCTTGATGCCATTCCAGCTCGGTGATACTCAAAGTTTGTGAGTACAAGAAAGGCTGCAATCATTGCAATGACAGAATCTTTGCGCTTGGAATAAAAACAATAAGTGCCTAAAGTGGTTGCAATGAGCGATAAAGCAGATGGGAAACGTGCCGTGAACTCACTGACATAGCCTTGTAATAATGACGCAAGAGCAATGCACCAGTGAAAAAATGGTGGTTTATAAGGAATGTCTCCGCCATTGTTTATGGGTAGAATCCAGTTTCCATCGTTTAACATTGACAATGCAACAACAGCCTCTCTTGGTTCTCCTTTCGAGTAGAATAGAGTTAAACCAATGAAAGGAAGCACTGTAAGAATGCTCACTATAAGGAGTAAATTTCTGCGCATTATGATTTCTTTAGAGTGTTATTTATACCTGATACTTAACGAATTGAAACTTCTTGAGAGGTAAATCACTTTCTAAATACAATACCTTTAAGCATTAAAATATATGTTCTTATAATGCAAAAGTAATACTTTTAATTTTAAAAAACAATATTTTTATTTTACAATTATTATGTTTTGTCGTAAAAAAGCGGTAGAACTCTGGAATAACTCCTTTGCTCTACCGCTTAAAATAATATTCTATGAAAGTTCTTTACTTCACAAATTTCACTGCTTTTGTACCAGCTTTTAAGATGTAAACACCTTTAACAAGGTTGTCTACAGATAGAGTTGTGGCGTTAGAAGCACGTAGAACAACACGTCCTTGTAAGTCAACTACAACTGCATCTTGTGCTTTTTCGAAGCTGAAAAGGTTACCATTGCGTACCACGCTGTTTGTTTCTGTAAGTTGATTGATGCCTGCAGTTGTTGATAAGGCATAACCTTTGAACACTGCTTTAAGCTCATCTATACTTGAAGTAACCACTTGTTTGCTGTCATTTGCAACGGCTAATACCACATTTGAGCCTGCACTTGTCTTTGTTCCAGTGGTTGTTACGTTATAAACGAAACCAGATTTTATTGTATGGTCTGTTGTTTCTTCTGTATAACCAGTTAAAAGTAGCTTGTTATCTGCTAATACCAAACCTGTAACTCTTTCAGAGTATTTGAGTGCATCGCCTTCGTTTATGTCGCTATTAACAACCCATAGCGCATCAGTTGTGCCTTTTTTGAATGCTGCAACGAAGCTATCTGAACCGCCTTGGAATGTAACTGATTTACCAAACACGTTGTTTGTGTTATAAGTTCCTGCAACATATACGTTTGAATCGTCAACTGTTAGGGCACTAATGATATTATTACTATTCAAAGTTGCAAGCTTACCACCATCGAAAAGCTTATTGGTTGTTGTACCATTTACTTCTGAATAGATGAAACCATACTTCAAATCTTCTCCCTCTTTGCCTGCATTTAAAGTTTCATTCTTATGAGATGTTTCTACAATAACCTTTCCTGTTGCAACTGAAGCTACATAAAGTGTACCATTGTTTACTGCAAAGTTAAGACTATGTACACCTGTTTGAGAGTCTAAACCATTAAGATCTGTCTTAACAGTATATTCTTTTTTTAACCCACTTAAATTAGAAGCGTCTACAGAAAGAACAGACATTCTTGGAAGATCAACATACATCTCACCGAAATAATCTAAGTAATCGCCCTTCAATTCCACACCATCTAGATTTGAAACGCCTGTGTATTGAGCTGTGAAATATAACTTATTATTAGCCCAAACTGCCTTTGTACTTCTTACATAAGCAGCCTCTGAAGGCTCATAAAAATATTTATCTGAAGCCCCAACTGTAGCATCTACTGCAGAAACAACTTCTTTATGAGCCAATAAAGCACCATCTTTGCTATACTTTAGAATGAACAATGCTGATTTAGCAGAGCCTGTACTACCTTGTATTGTAGCTTCTGTTGCACCTGTTTTTGATGTTAATATCACCTTATCTGTAAAGCTACCAACAGCGTAAATGTTACCATCTGTGTCGCTAGTAAGGCTCTTTACCTCTGCAGCACCAAGCAAAGCAACTGCCCATTGTGATGTTCCTGCTGCGTTCAATTTTTGAATATAAGAGCTTTTTGCAACGGCTCTAACCACCAAACTGCCAATAGATAGTGTTCCTGTGTTGAATGATGATGATGTAATAACATCGCCATTGGCAGTGACTGTCACTGGAGCAGAGTTTACTGCGTCGGTTTTTTGCTTGTAAACGACATTCTCTTGAGTCCATGTTGGACTATTAAAATCTTGTGCATTAGCAGCTAAAATGGTGGTGCAAAGACCAAAAGTGAGTAGAACTTTCTTCATAAATTTTCTTTTTTTTACTTGTAATTAAAGCCACGAACTAATTGTTTTTAGCACCAAAAATAAAGTGTGTGCCCTTTTTGTATGCGACTTTAACTAATTCTTTTTACCTTATTAATTATAATCTTCTCAATGTTTATGTTGCAAAGTTACGATAAATTTATCGAAAAACATCTTCTTTTGAATAAAAATATATGTATTTGACTTAAAATAGTTTCATATAATAATATTTCAGTTTCGTTTTTATTAAAATTGTAACTCAATGCTTTTGGGTGGTAAAAGCATTGATATTCTATTGTAATCTCATTGCTTTTATATTGCATTTTCATAGCTTTTACAACGCAATGTTTTGTAAAAGTAGGCAGAAGAATGTTGAGGATGTTGTTTAAAAGGAAAGGTGGATGTTTGAATTTGGATATAAGGAGGTAGAGAAAAGAAGAAAGAATGGCTAATAAGTGAGGTACGAAATAAGAATAGGTGTGAAGAGCAGATGAAAACCAACCTTTATAGATACGAAAAAGAGAGGAATAAACCCTTTAAGGATTGTCCCTCTCTTTTCTTTTGTATGGTAAAAATATAATTAAATCACTTTAATAGCGGTTTTATTTCACTTGCAATCATCTTTGTATATGCTGTTGCACCAGTATGGTTAAGGTGAAATGAATCTTTAAAGTATTCTTTTTTCGTTGTAAAACGTTTGTCGGTGTAGTGGTTCAGCAATGGAACTTGCTCCTCTTTTGCCAATTTTATAATAGGATCGAGGTCGCCATTAGGACTTGTTCCATATCGAGGTGAAATGCAAAGAATAACCTTTGCAGTCTGATTTTATGCTAAAAACATTACAAGAATTTGTGCAATGATTACTCGAATGAACATTCCTAGGGGGTAAACAGTGGCATAACTCACGGCAGGTGTGTCGCCTTCGATGGTGTCAGTGGCGTAAGTTAGAGCCATTGGGTTAGCCATTGCACCACAAGTGATACCGCATACCGAACCAAAATCGAACTTCTTGAGTTTTAAAGCAATTGCCCCTATAATTAATATCGGTACCATTGTTAATACAGCTCCAAGCAAAAGCCAAAGCAATCCCTCTGGTCTCATTACCGTATTGAGGAACTCTCCGCCTGCATCTAAGCCCAAACAAGCCAGATATAGCGATAAACCCATTTGTCGAAGCATTAAAGATGCACTTCGAGTGGTGTAAGAAATGATGTGAAGACGAGGGCAAAGGGCTCCCATGATGATGCCCATTACGATTGGACCACCTGCTATTCCAAGTCGAACAGGGGCACTCATGCCAGGCAAGTAGATAGGAATAGTTCCCAAAGCGAGTCCTAATATGATTCCAAGGAATATGGCACCGAGATTCGGTTCGCTAAGAGTTTTTACTGCATTACCCACAAATCGCTCTACACGATTAAGCGCTTCGTGTTCTCCAACGATAGTAAGTCGGTCGCCATATTGTAGTCTTAGGTTTGGAGTTGCAAGTAGTTTGATATCTCCACGTATCACTCTACTGACGTTAACATCGTATATATTGCGCAAATGAAGACTGCCTAACTTCTTTCCATTCAATGCTCCTCGGGTGAGAACAACCACCTTTGACTCTAGTTTTGTATCGATATGATCCCAATCTATCTTCTCTTTATTCCAGTCGGTATTGATCTTTTTGCCGAAAAGAGCGGTTAAAATATCAACGTCTTTGTCAGTTGTTGCTACCAAAACATTATCACCTAGCATTAGCTCAACACGTGAACGAGGTACAATAGGTTGTCCTTTACGCCATATTCTCGATACAATGAACTTATGAGTGGTCATTTGTCCTATCTCTATAAGTTTCTTTTCGTGAAGTTTTTCATTTGTAATTTCAAATTGAGCGATATAAGTATGATCTTCATCTGCATGAGAATGACTTGTGAGATGATGAGGCTTTACGAACCATTTGCGAAGGAGAATGAGTCCAAATATGACACCAATAACACCAAAGGGATAGGTTACAGCACAACTAAGAGCCATACTTTTACTTGGAACCCCTAAGTGTTCGAGAGCTTGTTGAGCTGCTCCTAAGGCTGGAGTGTTGGTTACTGCACCGCTAAGAATACCCGTCATGGTTCCGATGTGTATGCCTGTTAGCTTCCAAAGAACCACAGTTAGTGTCGTACCTGCAATGATTATGGCTAAACTCCACAGGTTAAGTGACACCCCTTCGTGTCGTAATGAACCTAAAAAGTTAGGACCAACATATAAACCAAGGGTGTAAACGAATAACACTAAGCCAAAAGTTTCGGCATAATTGAGCATTTCTTCGTTGATAGATAGATGAAAGTTCCCTGCAATAATACCTGTAAAGAACACAAAAGCAACACCTAATGAGATGCCTTTTATGCGTATTCTGCCAAGTATTATACCCACGCAACATATTAAAGAGAGTACAACTATTGTTTGAAGTGCAGAGTGTATGGTGAATAAACCATTAAGCCATTCCATTTTATTTCTTATATATTATTCTGTGCAAAGATAATTTAAAGAGGGTGAATGATGAAATAAAAAGTGTGATAATATCTAAAATATAAGTGTGAATATATAGTCTTGTCTCTTTAATTGTTAAACCAATATTGTTAATATACGTTTATATTTTTACCCTCTTATATGGATCTTTATTGTTGTTTAGCTCTCAATTTAAGCTTAAAAAAGTCTTTCTAAAAATGCTTATATTATCTCTTAATATAATGCTTTTACATTGATATGTTTAGAGTATTTGCAAATTACACTTAAATAGCAAAAATATATGACGATAAATTAAATAATATATAAATGCTAAAATAATGTAAATAAAAATTGTTTTGTATACTTATTATTTTTTATCTTTGTAAAAATTGATATCGAAAGGACATAAAAAGGCAGTAAAAACAAGTAAAAATCATCATGAAACACACAGACTCTTGATTAAAAACAGAGCTATGTGCCTTTTGTTTTAAATAGAATTTGTATACAAAACAATATTTGTTGAATGCCAAAAGTAATGCTTCAGTTTTTTTAGAGGGCAAAACTAAGGCGTAAAACATAAATTAAAGAGGTGCTTTTGCAAAACTTTTTGTTTTGATAAAGCTTGTAGAAAAAATAAAACAAAGCATATAATAAAGCCAAAAAACCTTTACGTAGACACCTGAAAACGCAATTGTTTATCTTGACCATTATTGTGTTTGTGAGTTAAACAGACACCTCTTGCATTGCATCGGATATGTTTTTGTTTTAAAAATACAATGTTCTTATATCCTCATTAAACAATGCTTCTATGCCAATAGAATACATTTTCGTTATAGAAAGGTATTAACAAAGATGGCAAAGACTTTTAGTTTAGATGAGAAAAACATGAGGAAAAAATATCGTTAAAGACTTATTATATCTTGTTTCATTTGATTTTGGATTATGAAAGTAATGCTATCATTATTCAAATTTCATGAAACGATATTGAAAAAGAAAGATGAATGATTGGCTAAATGATAGAAATACTGTGATGAACAGTTGATTTGAAAAACAAAAAGCAGGTAATCAGTCCTGCAACTCTTAATAAATCGAGATCTCGACGACATCGAATTGAAAAGCAAGGGCTACTAATGTAGCTAAATAAAGAGTCTTATTCGTAGGACAACTCGAAAGAGATAATACTTTAGATTCGATGTTCTGAAGACATTTAACATATCATGTTAAACACCGAAAGCGGCATTTTCCTTCTTGGAATCTGTCGCTTTCATCTCTTAATGGTAGGCAAAATTCAAACAATCCTTAATGTCCTCTTGTTTTTATCAGCCTTTTTTTTCATGGCAAAGCGCATTCTCTTATATCTGTATTCTTATTTTAATGTGGTATAAAATGATGCCCTTCTAGACCTAATTTTTATGGAAAAAGAAAATGAAATACCGATTCTTTTAGAGAGAATTATGTGAGGTTGAGCTCTAAAAGAATGATTATTCAAAATAAAGATATCTAGTGTTATGGTCCTAAAGGACGAAGTCGAATAGGTAAAGATGTTTCAATTTATTTTCAACCACTTTTTAATTCGCTTGGAAAGAGCATTCTTAATAGTCGAGAAATTACCACGTTGCAAGTTCAACCACAATTCTTCTAAGCTATATTTTACCTTTATTGCAGGGTTGTTCCATGCGTTCATACGATAAATGCGATCTTTATATGCTGTGTGTTCTATGATGTATTGGGGGTGATTGTCGAAGCTCTTTGGTTCGAATCGTTGCATGGTGAACATCTTTCTAATGCCCTTTGGCAGTGTGTTTGTTGATCCTGTGAAGTGCGTTGAATCGCTTGTTACACCAATGTTGTTCACCAAATTAAGTGTAGGCATAATGGCTAAGCCGTTGTTGAGCAACATCGATGCCCAGAAAATGGTTTCGTAGTGTGCCTTACCTGTTTGCTTATGGCGGTGACACATGGCTAAGAAATCGTTGCGAACATTGCGTTCTTTCACCAAATGAGTGAGTAAGTTAAGCGACTCTTTATTATCTAAAAAGGTGTAATGTTCGTCCCATTGGTCAATAACACGACGCCAAGAAGCCCAGCCCCATATTGAGAATATAGACGTAAAGAAATAGTCTTGCGCTATATCCTCGGTCTTTTCTTCAGCATTAAAGCCTGCAATCATCCACACTCGAGGGTCGTTTTCATACTTGTCGAGCATGCTTTTACAAAAATGAAAGAACGCTAACGAGGGCACGTCGTCGTCTTCTATAACGATGCATTTGTCTACCATTGAGAACGCCCAACGCTGTGCAATGAATTCAGAAGGGTCGCAACCATAGTTCTTTTCTTGATAAAGTTGATGCACTTCGCACTCCCAATCAATCTCGCTCGCAATGTTTCTGCATGCTTCTATGCCCTCAATATCACCCGAATGTCGTGCTCCGTCTTGATAAAGAAAGAGCTTCGAGGGTTTGGCTTTCTGCACTTGAGCAAACACTTCTTTAAACTTTTCAGGGCGATTAAAGAAGATAAGTAATACGGCAACGTCGATTTGTGAGCTTTCTTTCATGTCGCTTTGAGTATGATTGTTATATGCAAAGATAGGAATGTTTGCCTAATTATGAAAAGATTTGCCGCTTAATTCTCTTCCGTATTATGCGGTGAGTATGGGTTTGTTCGTATAATGGAGAATGAATTTGATGCAGATGCAACCCCTATTGATGGAGATGGCTCTACAAAAGTCTCCGTCTTACTATCGTTCGAGGGCAGAATAAATATTCATTATCCTCCTTCTTTTCATTCAATCTCTTTTTAACTGAAGAAGAACTGAAATCCTCTTAAAATCAAGTAGATAGTAGCTTAAAAGCAAAAGTATTACTTTTGTACTCTAATCTCAATGCTTTTGCAAGCTAAAAACATTGCTATTACACATTAAAAGCATTGAGTTTATTTTTAATATTGCAATATATTGATTTTGAATGGTATAACAAAAAAAGTAGAACGCAGGCATTTTGCGGTGATAAAACAGCTTGAAAGAGGTCAAAATAATTTCAATTTGAAAGAAATAACGCAAAAACTAAATTGCTAACACAATATAAATCAGAAAAAAGCAGTAATTTTGTAAGCTGTAATATTGTAATCTATTATACAAGATTGTGACAAGATAATATTCAAATGATGATGATAAAAAAGCAAATTCTATTCCTTTCCTTTCTTTTTTGTATACCAACTTTATCTCAAAATGTATCTGCAAAGAGTTGGTTTGGTAGCAAAAAAGACAAGAAAGAAACCACAAAAAGCGTTCAAAGCAATTATAATAAGCTCGTTGGAAGAGACACTATGGCTATTAAAGGCTTGATGGGTGTTATTCAAAAAGAGAACGATTATTATTTAGAAATTCCCAAAGCACTTATCGGAAGAGAGATTCTTGTGTCGAATAAGCTACTTCAAGTTCCCGAAGAATTGAACGAAGCGGGAGTGAATAAGGGTATTAATTACGAGAATAAAACCATTAAGTTTGAGTGGGAAAAGGGCTTAAACAAACTCAATATCCGTGAACAACGACTCACACCAGAGGTGTATAGCTTTTATGCAATGGCACCTTCGGTGAAAGATAACTATATCAATCCGTTGATTGCAAGCCTAAAAATCGAGGCTGTTAGTAAAGATTCGGCTTCGGTAGTGGTGAAAGTTACTAACTTGTTTAATGGTAAAGACGAGTGTTTGAACGATGTTTTCAACCTCATTAACTTAGGAACCAGTGCCAATAGCGATCTTTCTCGCATTCTAAACATAAAGGCATTCGACAATAATGTGGCTGCAACCTCAGAGTTAAGTACCATTGTTCACGAAGGAAAAAGCAAAACAAATATCACAATTGTGGTGAGTACATCACTCATTTTGTTACCTGTTCGCCCTATGATGGGTCGTTTAGAGAATCAGCGTGTGGGTTATTTCACAACAAGTAGATTGCACTATGGCGACAATCAGCCCGAAGTGGAAACCAAGAACTATATCACTCGTTGGCGATTAGAGCCTAAAGACACTGCAGCTTATATGCGTGGCGAGTTGGTTGAGCCTGTAAAACCCATCGAATTCTATATTGATCATGCCGTTCCAACCAACCTTTTGCCCTATATTAAAAAGGGAATACTCGATTGGAACAAAGCTTTTGAGCGTGCAGGGTTTAAGAATGCGGTGGTAGTTCATGAGTTTACAGATAGCATGGCGTTAGAAGGTGACGACGTGAAGTATAGCGTTTTAACCTATGATGCATCAGAAAAGGCAAACGCAATGGGTCCTTATGTGATCGATCCACGCACAGGTGAGATCTTAAAGGCAGATGTTATTTGGTGGCACAACGTACGTTCTTTGTTGAAAGAGTGGATTATGGTGCAAACAAGTGCATGCAATCCTGCTGCAAGAAACGTGGTGTTGCCCGATAGTTTAATTGGTGATGCCGCTCGTTTTGTGGCTTGTCACGAGGTAGGACATTCGCTTGGATTGCGTCATAACATGCGTGCTTCGAACGCTTATCCCACCGATTCGTTGCGTTCACGTAGCTTTACAGATAGAATAGGAGGCACTTCGGCTTCGATTATGGACTATGCACGCTTTAATTACATTGCACAACCAAGTGATAAGGTGGTGAAAAATGCTCCAAACATTGGTCCATACGATCTTATGGCGATAGAGTGGGGTTATCGTTGGTATCCTAATGAGGGTGTAGCAAAGAACCAATTATATAGCTTTCTCAATCAGCATCGAAGCAAAGAATATCAGTATAGCGAGGCGCAAAGTCAGCGTTCGGCAATCGATCCACGCTCATTAAGTGAGGATTTAGGCGATGATGCAATGAAATCGGCATCTTATGGTATTGCCAACTTAAAGCGTATTATGCCTAATGTCATTTCTTGGACCACCACAGGAGAGCAAGGTCAAACCTATGATGAGGCGTCGAAGTTCTATAAGTCGATCATTTTTCAATGGAGCTTGTATAGCTATCACGTACTAGCTAACGTGGGTGGAATGTATGTTGAGAACACTATTGTGGGCGATGGAAAGCGCACTTTCTCTTATGTTGAGAAGTCTACACAGCGAAAAGCAGTGCAGTTCTTGTTGAAAGAGGTGCTAAGCGATCAGCCATGGCTATTTAATACACCGATAAGTAATTATACTTATTTAAATAAAAAGACACCTATTGGGGTGCAAGAGATGTCGCCAACCTACTCGCTTGTTAATCAACAAAGCTACATCTTGTGGGATATTCTCGACAATACACGCCTTGTTCGTATGCTCGAAAACGAGATGCGCAACGGCAAAGACAAAGCTTTTACGGTGATAGAGCTAATGGATATGTTGCATAATCATATTTTTAAAACAACAATAGCAGGTGTTTCGCCCTCTATTTCGCAAAGAAGTTTGCAGAAAAACTTCGTTGATGCGCTCATAACAGCAGCGGCAGAAAGCGAAGGAGTGAAGATAAATAAAAAATTAAATCAAAGTAATAACATTATTGAAAACGATGAGTTTCAACTCGGTTGTAATGAGTTGAGCTCGGCTCCACGCATCATTGAGTTGACTGGAACACAGGCAACACGAGTGAGCGACGCTATAAGTGTGAAACGAGGAGAGCTTATTCGCATCTTAAAGTTATTGAAACAACGCATTACAACAGCCGATACTGCAACTCGATTGCATTACGAAGACGTTGTTCTGCGTATTCAAACGGCTCTTGGATTGACTAAGTAGAAAACGGAAGAACAATATCATTAAAACACGATAGAAGAATATTAGTAATCACAAAGAATAAAAATAACAATATGAAAAGACTATTAGGAGCATTTTGTTTGTTGTTCGTTGCGGTGGCATTGTATGCACAAGAGCGCACAATAACAGGTGTTGTGGTAGACGCCGAATTAAATAATGACCCGCTTCCAGGGGCAACTATCTCGGTTGCAAAAGCAGGTTCACGAGTAGAAACGGGTGGCGTTAGCGATTATGAAGGTCGTTTTACGCTTAAAGTAGACTCGCTAACAAAGAGCTTTACCGTTCGTTATTTAGGCTATCAAACACAAACAGTGAATATTATTGCAGGCAAATCGGAATACACTATCGCACTAAAATCAGACGCAAAGGTCGTTGGTGAGGTCGTAGTAACAGGATATCAAAAGATAGATAGACGCAAATTAACAGCTTCTGTCACATCTGTTAATATCTCAGACGAGAAGATTGGAGCCGTAAAAAGCATCGATCAGGCTCTTTCTGGACAGATTGCTGGATTGTCTGCAATAAGCTCTTCGGGTGCACCAGGTGCGCCGGTGAAGATCAGAATACGTGGAACTGCATCGCTAAACGGCTCACAAGAGCCTCTATGGGTGCTCGATGGTATGCCATTAGAGGGTACAGACATTCCTAATATGGAAGATCTTAAAGATATTGACAATATCTATCAAACCTCAATTGCAGGTGTGAATCCAGCCGATATCGATAACATCACTGTGTTAAAGGACGCTGCTGCCACTGCAATTTATGGTGCTCGAGCTGCTAATGGTGTGATTGTTATCACCACAAAGCGAGGAAAAGCAGGTAAACCAAATATCTCTTTCTCTTCAAAATTCACCTTTTCGCCAAAGAGCAACATTGATAAATTGAACATGTTAAACTCAAATGAGAAGGTAAACCTTGAACTTGAGTTGCTAAAAAGCGGTTATTCGTATCGTGAAGGCAAAGGAGATGTGTCTAAAATCTTAACTTCTTTAGGCGAATTGTCTACCTTTAAGGCTTCAGGTTGGAACGCTTTGAGCACAAATGCACAAGAAAAGATCAACCAATTGCGCAATATTAACACCAATTGGAACGACATTTTGTTTAGAGATGTATTCAATCAAGAATATAACTTGAGTCTTTCTGGAGGAAGTGAGAAGGCTAATTACTACACATCTGTAGGTTATTACGACGAAATGGGTACTGTAAAAGGTGTAAAGAACAATCGTTTCAACCTTACACTAAAGACAGATTACCGCATAAGTAACATGCTAAAGGTGGGTGCTTCGGTGTTTGCTAACCAGCGAAAGCAAAACAGTTACCTCACAGATACAAACGGATTCACCAATCCAGTGTATTATTCTCGCCTCGCAAACCCATACACTTTGCCCTTTAATGCAGATGGAAGCTATGTGTATGACACCAATATTCAGGGAAAAGAAGACTCTTCTCTCGATTTTAATATATTCGAAGAGCGAGCTAATACCTCTAATGAAAGAACCGATAAATCGCTTATGGCGATCTTTGATGCAGAGCTTAAAATCAATAGTAACTTAAAACTTACCACTCAATTTGGCTTACAACAAGACGCTTATACATTGGATAAGTATGCAGGAGAGAATAGTTTTGCCATGCGAAAGGAGAAACTTTTTGCAACATATTCATATCCTGATGGTAAAAGAACATTCCTTCCTACAGGCGGAATGCATAAGATGACAGAGGCACATACAAGCCAATGGACATGGAAAGCAATGGCAGAGTTTACCAAAAGGTTTAACTCTATCCACGATTTAGAATTGATGTTGGGTACAGAAGTACGTCGATTAAAGACCACTTCATTGTATTCTGCAGCTTATGGATACGACAATCGCACGCTAACAACACAGCCTGTGATCTTCCCAACCGAAGACTTAGCCCGTCAATATCCACTACATAGCGAAACAAACTTAGAGAATGCTTATGTATCTTGGTTTGCAACTGGATCGTACACACTACTTAGTCGTTATACATTTGGAGCGAGTGTGCGTTGGGACGGCTCTGATGTTTTCGGCGTTGCAAAGAAATATCGCTTCCTACCTCTTTATTCATTGAGTGGTCTTTGGCGTGTTTCTAACGAGCCATTCATACAAAACAGTAGTGCAAAGAAATGGTTAAGCAATCTTGCTTTGCGTGCTTCTTACGGACTACAAGGTAACATTGATAAGAATACTTCACCTTACTTAATTGGTACTTTTGATAAAGTTACCATCCTACCAGGCAACGTTGAAACTGTAATTAAGGCAGAAACAGCTCCAAACCCCAATCTACGTTGGGAGAAGACAGCAAACGTAAACCTAGGATTAGATATCAGTTTGTTTGACAATATTATCAATATTAGTGCCGATTACTATTATCGTAAGAGCACAGACCTTATCGGAACACGTATGCTTCCATTGGAAACAGGATTTGCTTCAACTGTAATCAACTGGGCAAGTATGAAAAATCAAGGTCTAGAGTTAGCCCTTTCAACTCGTAACATCAAGACAAAAGATTTCACTTGGACAACTAATTTGAACTTAGGATTCAACTCTAACACCGTATTACGTGAGACGGTGGCTCAAAATGCCACTTATCCTAGCCGTGAAGGTCACCCCGTTGGAGCCATCTTTGCTTATGAAACAGCAGGCTTAGATGCACAAGGCTATCCCGTTTTCGTTGCTTCTGATGGTTCAAAGGTAAGTGCAGAAGAACTACTTAAATTGAACTCGCATGGCGCAAGTACATTAACAGCAGAACAACAGCGCAACCTTTATAAATATATGGGTAGCACAGATCCAAAGGTTTCGGGTGGTTTCATCAATACATTCGAATATAAAGACTGGCAATTGGGCGTGAACTTCATTTTCAATCTCGGTATGAAAGTGAGAGTACGTCCATCTTATTCGCCTGCAACATTTGATAGAGGACTCAACACCAATCGTGACATTCTCAATCGATTCACTACCGATAATCCTGCAGGAAGATACGCAGCACTAATGAATAAGAATGTACGTGTGCCTGAATACATACAATATTCAGAATACAACTTATATAGTATGCTAGACACATGGGTAAAAGATAACAGCTATTGGCGTTTACAAAGTCTTCGTTTAGGCTACAAATTGCCAAGCAAACTCTTAACAAAAGTGGGTGTAAAGAGTGCGTCTTTGTCTTTAGAAGCACGTAACTTATTTGCCATTGCGTCGAACTATGACAACTATTTAGATCCCGAAACAATGGGCAATCCATTTGCACAACCCATTCCAAAGAGCTTCATTTTCGGAATTAACGTGCAGTTCTAAGAACAGCATTAGGATGCAATTAGAACACAATATATAATAAGGTGTATTTAAAAATACGATATTTTATGAAATCAAGATATATCAACTGGCTTTTTGCCGCATTGCTTTTATTGGGCTTCTCTTCGTGTGATAAGTTCTTAGACATACGTCCTACGGGTAAAGTTATAGCCCAAACAGGAGAGGAATACCGTGCTTTATTGACTTATGAGTATAAGAATTTCCCCGAAGATCGTGGTTTAGCATCATTCAGAAGTGATGAGATGAACCTCACAAGCAGCAGTACTTCAACCGAAGATTATAGCTCTTTCTTCGATATTTGGGCGTGGAATGATAACTCAGCACAAGGAACTACCGCCTCATTTGGATGGAGACGCTATTATCATGCAATTTATGTTGCTAACACCATCATAGCCAACGACGGAAAGATGACCAACTTCTCTACCGCAGACAACAATCAATTGGTGGGAGAAGCATATATGATGCGTGCTTATTGTCATTTCCTTTTAGCCAATCTTTATGCAGAACCCTACACCAAAGTCAAACCTGATACCACTCGTGGAGTGCCTCTTTCGCTCGAAGCAGACGTCAATGCGGTGCTAGAAAATAGCTCTTTGGCAAAGGTCTATGCACAAGTTGAAAGCGATATCGACAAGGCTTATAGCTTAATGAATAAAGATTCGTGGGATAAAGGCTTTAACTATCGATTCAATAAGCTCTCTGCACAAGCCCTAAAAGCACGTGTAGAATTATACAAAGGTAATTGGAGTGGCGCATTGCAAGCCGCTCAAAGCGTGATAACAGCGCACCCTGCGTTGCAAGATTTAACCGTTGCAGGTCCTACATTGCCCAATAGTTACAAGTCGGTTGAAAGCATAGTGTCGCTCGAACAGGTTATGACTGCCACCTATGCACGTGCAGGTCAGGTAGCCGACGATTTGCTATCGCTTTACAAAGTGGGCGACTATCGTTACGACTATTATTATAACCAGCTTACAGCCAGCGTTACAACAGTGAGCAAAGGCGGTGGAGGCGATTATCGTTCAACCTTCCGTTCGGCAGAATTCTACCTCATTGCGGCAGAGGCTTCGGCACAACTTGGTGACTTAACAACCGCTAAAACCTACTTAAAGCAACTGATGGCAAAACGCTATATGGCATCGCTCTACCCACAATATGCAAGTGAAGTTGATGCACTCTCACAAGTAGATCTAATTAATTATATTGCCGATGAGCGTTTTAGAGAGCTTGCTTTCGAAGGACATAGATGGTTTGATTTAAGAAGAACCACACGTCCTGCAATGCAAAGAACCTACAATGGTAACACATATAAGTTGAATGCCAACGATAGTAGATACACTCTTCGACTTCCAACAGAAGCTCTTGAGGCTAATCCCGACCTTGCTCGATGGAATTCAAATAAATAATGAGCAACACCACGTCTGTTGTTGCAACACGAATAATAAGCGATCTGCACGTAAAGTGAGGTTGCTTATTATTTGTTTGTCACCCTATCTATTTTCGTTTCTTGTCAGTTCAATGTAGCCTTTTTGGTGTCCTTCTCATTATATCTCATTCCTTAGTGAGGCAATCTCAATGCTTTTATACCTCAATCTCAATGTTTTTACGTTATAATAGCTATGCTTTCACAATGTAATAGCATAGCTTTTGTAGAAGAAAGGTTCTGAGCTATGTTTTGAGGTGCATAGCGAATAGGTTGCAAGAAGATGATACTTCTTTCGTTTAGGAGTAGAATGCTTGTGTAAATGAAGATAAAAACCCTATCTAATCCAATGCCCTAACAACGCACCAAGAGCGATAGCGCAAAAGCCAAGTACCACACTTGCGGTGATGTAGAGGGCTAATTGGGTGAAATGTTGTAGCTGATAGAGGTTGAACGACTCGTTACTAAAGGTGCTAAAGGTGGTGAATCCGCCACAGAAACCAATGGTTAGAAATTGCTTTAGCGCAACACTTGCATTCTCTTTGTTATCAAACAAGGCATAAACAAAGCCTATGATGAGGCAGCCAAGCAGGTTAACAACGAGGGTAGAGAGGGGGAATGAGGTGGTAGAACTTTCGTTAATGAGTTTCGAAAGCATGAAACGTGCAACAGAACCAAGTGCACCTCCAAGTGCAATAATAAGTGTTGTTTTGAGTAACATCGTTCTTTTAAAAAGGGTGTTAACTGCTTATTGCAATTAACACCCTATATGTTTGTTATAGTAAAGATGCTATTTCGGCATCTAAATCCTTAATTTGTATGTCTCGTTTATACACCACATTGTCTTTACCAACTAAGAAGAATGTAGGTATTTGTTGTACATTGTATCTTAAAAGACTTTGTCCTTTGGTGCTTTCAGTTTCTCTAACACAAACCCAAGGCAATGCAGCTGTCTGTGTTTTCCAAAAGTGTTCGTCTCCATCTATCGACACTTGATAAATTTCTAAGCCTCTTTCGTGATACTTATTGTATAGTGCTCGAAGCATCATAATGCGCTTGGTGCTTTCTTTACTTGCAAACATATGGAAGTCTAAGAGCACTACTTTGCCCGTAAGGTCGCTCAAATTGCGAGTCACCCCCTTGTTATCTACAAGTGAAATATCTACACTATTGGTGACTTTAACTTTGCTTGGATCGATTGTAAGCTGTTGTTGTGACTTTATTATGCGAATGTTCTTCATTCCTTCAATAGCGATATTATGAAGGTTTAAGCCTCTTTCAGAGTTTGGATGGTAGGCATCCCAGCTTGTCGCAACAGCGGCAAAAGCTTTTACATCTTCTTCACTTGAACGAGGATTAAATATCAATGTAGACATATTGCCAACGTTGATGGTTTGAAAAAGAGCAAAATAAGCGTATGCTTTCATAGGCTCTTTGAAGATATAATTCAGCTTAATTCTTTCCTTATAAGTATAAAGAACCTTTGAAATGCTGTCTTCTACGGCTTTAACTCCAAGCAAAGGACTATTTACAATGGCATTAATTCTGTTTTGAAGTCTAATTTGTTGCAAAGCAAGATCTTGTATCTTGCTACAATTTTCCGACCCTTTTACCTCATATTTCACTGCCATATCGGGATAAGAAGCTTTGATATCAACAGTTTCTGTAGAGTCTATTGAAACGTTAATGATTTGATTTGCGATTCTAAGTCGATAGAATTCAGGAGCAGTAGGAGCCTTTTGTGCAAAGTTAAAGCTGCCTTCTTCTGATAGTTTTAATGAGTCGATAACTTTAATTCCATCGAGACTTATGTTCTCAAAGTAAAGCATTGAGTCTTTAGCTTCTTTGATTTCGCCTTGAACATGGAATTTCTTTTCGCCACAAGATGCTATTGCCAATAGAGCAAAGACAAATGAAATGGCACGTACAATTTGTGTAACTGGTCTTTTCATAGAGGTTTTTATGATTTAAATACAAAAGTAGTGGAAAAGCAATAAACAACAAAATAAAAGTCTGTGTTTTTGCTTTTTCATGTCTTTTAGTGCCTTCTCGGTGTGTTTTCTTGTTTTGGGGAGGCATAATAAGTCGGTGTAGAGAGGTCTTTTTGTATCTTTTCTACACGATTTTGTATCTTCTTTTAAGTATAGTTCAATGCAATTTTGCATTCTATTCAATGTAACTTATTACATAATTGAAGATAACTCTTTATGCAAATGAATGTAATTGATCTCTGAATAGCATTTTTTGTTGAGAATATTTCCAAATAAAGAATATTATACTTTAAGTGTTGAATTTATATAATAGTTATCTTTCGCTGACGAGAAATGCCACTTCCAGGAGAGATAAAAACATATATTAACTTTATAATAGAAGGATTTAAGTACAAATAAAATTTATATATTGTTTTCTCTTAAAAATGTTTTAAATAAAGAAGTGCTAAATTATTGCATTATAGAAACAAAGTAGTATATTTGCGATTGAATAAAGTTTTATATTGAAAGAGAGGTACGTATGGAAGAGATGAATAAGATGCGAGCTTCTTTACTCTATGACTTTAGTAAAGAAGAGATCGTAGAAAGCTTTAAACATGCAAAGGAATTATGCGTACAGTTACAAAATCTGACAGTGTATAGTAATGATTATCGAAAGGTGATTAGTCAGTTAATACCTGGTATTCCTAATTCTTCAGTAGTTACACCTCCATTTAATTGTGACCATGGTCATGGTATAGTGTTAGGCGAAAACGTGTTTATTAATTGTAATTGTGTGTTTCTTGATGGTGGAGAAATACGAGTAGGGAAGAACACTTTGATTGGTCCTGCTTGCCAACTCTACACCAGTCAACATCCGACAGATTATTTAGAGCGACGTAAACCGCAAGAAGTTTGCTTGCCAATAACTATTGGAGAAGACACATGGATTGGTGGTTCTGTGGTTATTTTACCAGGTGTTACCATCGGAGACAGATGTGTTATTGCCGCTGGTAGTTTGGTGATGCATGACATTCCTAATGATTGTGTGGTGGCAGGAAGCCCTGCTGTGATTAAGAGAAAGCTCAATAAAGAGTAAATATACTAAGCGTTGACAATTGAATTTGTCGACGCTTTTTTTTTATTTTTTTATAGATAGCATTCAAAGTGAAAATAATTTGTGAAGCAATAGCTAAATGTTTGATGAATAAGTGTTTAGCTATTGCAAAATAAAAGCTATCGTTTTGCTTTATAAAAGCATTGTTATTATACAACAAAAGCATTACAATTACAGCGTAACTAATCAAGGAAAATGAAGAAATATCGAAAGACATGCAAACTAATTGGTAATGAGGTAGAAACGAGGCAATTTGCATAAAACTGCTCTATTTGTAAAGGGTAGAAATATGCAGATATAGGCAAAAGTTCAGTTACTAAATCATTACCAAGATTGGGAATAGGTAACGAAATGCAGATATAGGTAACTGAAATTATTTGGTTCGTGTGTTTGTTGCTTCGGTCGGCAGTTTTCTGCATAAGTAAGGAACGCTTTGAAATTGGTAATTTTGCCACAAAATATCAAAGCGTATGAAAACAGAGAAAATGAAGGTGTTGCTCTACCTCAAAAAGAGCGGAAAGGATAAGCAGGGTAAAGCTCCCATTATGGGACGTATCACACTTGGAAGGAGTATAGTACAGTTTAGTTGCAAGCTATCTTGTGATATAGATTTGTGGAGTCCTCGTGAAAGTAGAATGAGGGGCAAGAGCCGTGAGGCGGTGGAAGTGAACGGAAAGCTGGATAGTTTAGTACTTTCCATTCAGTCCGCTTATCAAACATTGCTGTCCAAAGGACAGGCATTTACTGCCACGGACATCAAGGAGCAGTTTCAAGGGAGCGTACAATCTCGGTGTATGCTTATAGAACGCCTTGATAGGCTTATCAGGGAGAAAGAAGAACACGTTGGAATAGATATTAAGAAAGATACGCTATCTAATTATCACTCTACACGAAGCAATCTTTGCACATTCATCGAAGAGAAATATAAGGTAGAGGATTTAGCTTTCTCACAACTATCTGAAAACTTTATTTATGATTTTAGAGATTTTTTCTTGGGGACATTAGGTTTTCAAGAGAGCAGTTTCTATGGTGCAGCTTCCCAAATAAAAACCGTATGTAGGTTGGCATACCGTGAGGGATTGGCTGACACCTTGTTGTTTGCTAATGCAAAAATAGTAAGAGGAGATAAGAAGCTACCCAAAGCTCTTGATAGGTGTTCGCTTGACAAACTAATGAAGATACAGTTTGAAGAGTTAGAGGAGGAAATGGAAACCGCAAGGGACTTGTTTGTCTTTGCTTGCCATACGGGTGCAGCCTATTGCGATTTGATGGAGTTAAGCAGATTGCATCTTGTCCGTGATGATGAGGGAAGTCTTTGGCTGAAGTTCAACAGGCAGAAGACAGGCGTACTTTGCCGTATCAAGTTGTTGCCCGAAGCCATCAGGATAATAGAGAAGTACAAGAGCGATGAAAGGGAAAGCCTATTGCCACAGATGAAATATGCCACCTATCAATCGTATCTTAAAGCATTGCGCCTAAGAATCGGCATAGCCTTTCCCTTTACCACGCATACGGCAAGACATACCTTTGCCACGCTCATCACACTTGAGCAGGGAGTGCCGATAGAAACGGTGAGCAAGATGTTGGGGCATAGCAACGTGAGTATGACCGAACGGTACGCAAAGGTTACACCACAGAAACTGTTTGTGGAATTTGAGCGTTTCCTTTCTTTCACGGAGGATATGCAGATGAGTATTTAGCCATAGAGTAGAAGCATTAAAACTAAAATCATGATGAGAAGTACATTCAAAATACTGTTTTATATCAACAGACAAAAGACCAAAACAAATGGTCAGACTTCCATACTCTGCCGTATCACGATAGATGGCAAGAACTCTGTCATTACCACAAACGAAGAATGTAAACCTGCGGAGTGGAATACTAAACAGGGGACGACAACGGACAAGAAAATCAATCTTCGACTGCAATCATTCAGGGAACTTGTAGAAAAGACCTATCAGGAACTGCTCCTAAAAGACGGAGTGGTAAGTGCTGAACTGCTTAAAAACAGATTGCAAGGGATAGCGACCTATTCCTCTACATTATTAGGACTTAGTAGAGCAGAATTACAAATGGTAAAGGAAGGTATTGGTAAGTCAAAGATGGAAAGTACATACACTAACCTTTGCTATGCGAATAGAATGCTGTGTGAGTTTATCAAGGACAAAGGCAACGAGGACATTGACATCCGTACCATCACAGAGGAGCTATTTGAGGAATACCGCTTCTTTCTTAAAAAGAAAGGGTTGAAAGGTTCTTCCATTAACAACTATCTTTGTTGGCTGAGCCGTTTAATGTTCCGTGCGGTAAGTCAGCGCATCATTCGTTATAACCCATTTGAACATGCGGAATATGAAAAGGTGGAAAAGGCAATTCGTTTTCTTAGCAAGAGTGATGTAGCAAACCTGATGGCAATGAAGATGTGTGATAGCGATGCCGAACTTGCAAGGCGGATGTTCATCTTCTCCTGCTTCACAGGTTTAGCCATTACGGATATGGAACACTTAACGTTTGGACATATCAAGAGCGCAGCGGACGGACAGATGTATATAAGAAAGGAGCGTCAGAAAACAAAAGTAGAATTTATAGTGCCGTTACATCCCATAGCCAAGACGATTATCGAGCAGCAAAGGCAACTAAAAGCGGTGAAAGAAGAAGGCAATAACATGGATATGGATAATCGTCTTATCTTTCAACCTTGTTGCAGTAGAAATGTGTTGGCAGCGAAGTTAAGCATCGTAGGCAAGGCTTGTGGTATCAAGCAACGCTTGTCCTATCACATGGGAAGACATACCTTCGGAACGATGTGCCTAAGTGCAGGTATTCCCATAGAGAGCATCGCCAAGATGATGGGACACGCATCAATTGCAAGTACGCAGATTTATGCGCAGGTAACGGACTGCAAGATTTCCAAGGATATGGACAGGCTTATTGCCAAACATAAGGCAAAAGAGAAAGAAACGGCAGACATCAAGGCTATATCGTACATCGTTACAAAAACTAACAAAAGCATGGAGGAAACAGTATGAAAACGAGGGACAATTCACAGACAGAAGTAAAATCCAATCAATACAAAGAGCGCAGTTACTATGAATGGGGCTGCAATCTGCAGGTCGTCCGCAAAGGAAATGGAGAAATAGCCATGACGGAGAGTGAACTTGCAAGGTTCTTCGGGGTAACATGGAAAAAGCTTAATGGTAGGCTTAAAGCAATAGTCCACAATCCCAACCTGCACCCTGATGAAAGGAGTGCAGGTGAGAGTGTAATGGTCAGAGGCAATGAATTGGCAGGTTATGCACCACTTTACCCGTTCCCAATCATCATTGCCCTGTCCTTTCATTTGGATAACACAGAAGCCCATTTCTTTAGAAAGTATATCATCCAAGAGTTACAACGACCGAAAGCAACCATAACACCGATATTCCTTTTTGGAGGTACGCAGCATTAAATTATCTCTATCTTTTTCTTTCACCGATATTATCCTACTACATAACTACAAGAAGGGTAAAACGATGAAAGAAAAAGGATTAGCTTGTAGTCAAATAATAAAAATCAACACACTACATTTCTACTACATTCTACGCTCGCCGAACATCTACTATATTAAGGTGATACGGCTTAAAAATATTAAGAATAAAAATCATCTTTTAAAAAATAGTTTATTACCTTTGTAAGCAATATTTTGTATTAATATGTCAAATAATGAATATGCAGGCGTATTAAATCGCTTAAAATTAATCCTTGTAGAACAAGGAAAAACTAACAGATGGCTTGCTGAGCAATTGGGTAAGACCGAGCATACCGTATCTCGATGGTGTCAAAACAAAACGCAACCTTCAATGATTCAATTGGGTGAGATTGCGAGAGTATTGGATGTAGATGTTAGACTATTGATTAAACCGACAAAAGAATAAGCCTGTGGGAACCAATTTCTTTACAAATGAAAATCAAAATACCCTTTTAGAGAAATTTGAGGGTGTTTTCAAATATAAGCAAGTGCATTTCTTTGATGTTCTTGTAGGATATTTCTGTGCTTCTGGCTATTTCAAAATTAGGAAATTTATAGAGCAGACGCCGAAAATAAGGTTTCTCGTTGGTATCAATGTTGATAAACTTACTGCACAAGCAAATACACAAGGGCTTCTTTTCAATCCCGATGAAAAACAATCTCAAGAAGAATTCTTTTATGAGCTGAAAAAGAATATTCAAGAAGCTCAATATGATAAAGAAGTCGAAGATGGAATGTATCAATTCATAGAAGATATTGTGTCGGGGAAAATAGAAATGCGCATTCATCCCAAACAGAATATCCATGCTAAAATTTATATCTTTAGAGAAAAGGAATACCATCCACATGGTTATGGTTCTGTCATAACGGGTTCAAGCAATCTGACAGAAGCTGGACTCGAAAAGAACTTTGAATTCAACGTAGAGTTACGGTATGACGATGATATTAAATCTGCCACCGACACCTTTGAACGTCTATGGAATGAAGCGGTGGGAATAGACTTGTCACACATAGAAACCATAAGGAAAGAATCGTATCTTAATCCGAACTTTACACCTTATGAAATCTATTTGAAATTCTTGTTAGAATACTTTGGAAAGAGTATCGATTTTAATCCTAATTCTGTATCAGACTTACCGAAAGGCTTTAAGAAACTCTCTTATCAGATTGATGCTGTAAATGATGGTTTTGCAAAGATGATGAAACATAATGGTTTTTTTCTATCCGATGTAGTTGGATTGGGGAAGACCGTAGTGGCAGCCCTGATTGCCAAAAAGTTTTTCTTCACCAATAATTTTCCAACATATCGCTCTCATGTGTTGGTTATAGTTCCCCCAGCTTTGAAAGACAGTTGGGATGAGACCTTGTCTAAATTCAAAATAGACAATTACAATATTATTACAAATGGAAGCCTACACAAAATAAAAGACGCGTCTCTTTACGATTTGATAATTGTTGATGAGGCACATAAGTTCCGTACCGACACTGCGACCATGTACAACGAACTTCAGAAGTTGTGTAAAACTCCCACTCGTCATCAACATACAGATGGAACCCTATACAATAAAAAAGTGATTCTCGTTTCGGCAACACCATTAAACAACAAACCCGAAGATATTGCTAACCTTGTATATCTTTTTCAAGATTCTAAGGACAGTACTCTCGAAGAAGGAAACCTACAACGTTTCTTCAGAGAGCAGATAGATGCCTACAAGAAAGTGAAAGCAGAAAAAGACAACTCTGTCATTGCAAGTAAAGTAAGAATCATCTATGAGAAGATACGTACAAAAGTGGTAGAACCCCTAACTGTTCGCCGTACACGTACAGACTTATTGGAGAATGAAGCCTACAAAAAGGATTTGGATGAACAAGGAATTGAATTTCCGACAGTACACCAGCCACAGCCTTTATATTATGAATTGGATAAGATGTTGAGTACACTTTATGATAAGACTATCAAGGTGTTGAGCAATAAGAAAGAAGGCTTGACTTATTTCCGATACCAAGCCATTAAATATCTTAACGAAGATAAAAAGAAGAAATACAAAAAAGCAGATCAAATATCACTTCAGCTGGCAGGGATTATGAAAACCTTGCTCGTGAAACGGCTTGACAGTAGCTTCTATGCTTTCAAGCAGTCGTTGAAACGATATTATGATGCAAACAGCGTTATGCTCAAAATGTTTGAGAAGGGAACTATTTATATTGCTCCTAATCTGAAAGTAAATGAACTGCTGAACAACGGTAAGGAAGATGAGTTGATTAAGCTGATAGAACAGTCTGTGTATACAGACCCCACCATAGAGGTATGTACGCCTGAAGATTTTGTAAAACCTGTTTATATCGATGGATTAAAACATGATGATGCTTTGTTAAAGGATTTAGTAGCAGAATGGGACAAGATAGATTATGATCCCAAACTGGATGTGTTCCTCGATAGGTTGAATAATCAGCTATTCAATAAGTCCATCAATTACGAGGGAAAGTTGGTCGTATTCTCAGAAAGTAAAGAAACGACAGCCTATCTCTCGGATAAGTTAAAAAAACAAGGGTACGGCAAGGTGCTGACGATAAGAAGTGACAATCGCACTGAAAAGATGCCTTTGCTAAATGCAAATTTTGATGCTAACTATAAAGGGCATAAGAAAAACGATTATAATATTGTGCTGACAACAGAAGTTCTGGCAGAAGGAGTCAATTTGCATCGGGCTAATGTGGTAGTGAATTACGATACTCCATGGAATTCTACACGTTTGATGCAGCGTATTGGGCGTGTGAACCGCATTGGCAGTACTGCTAAAGATATTTATGTTTACAATTTCTATCCGACGGAGAAAGTAAATAATGATATAGAACTTGTGAAAAAAGCCAAGATGAAACTCTTTGCCTTCCATTCGGCACTGGGTGAGGATAGCCAGATATATTCATATGAAGAAACGCCTGAAACCTTTGGTTTGTTTGACAAGGGTCTTGATGAAGAACGCGATGAGAAATTAAGCTATTTAATGTGGCTGAGAAAACAGAAAGAAGAAAGTCCCGCTTTATTGAAGGCTATTGCAAAAATGCCTTTACGTGCCCGGGTAGGCAGGAGAAAAGATAATGCAGACAAATCAACATTGGTTTTTGTTCGCAACGAAAAACGAGATGCTTTCACGCTTGTTCATGAGGATGGAAAAATGGAAGAACTTACTTTCCTTGAAGCAGTGAAAATATTTAAGGCTGATGTGAACGAAAAAGCCATCCCGTTGCACGGGCTTCATCATTTCCAAATAGAGAAAGTACTTGAGAATTTTTCAGAGAAATCTGAGGCTGAAAAGGGTAATATTCTCAAAGTAAATCCTTTACAAGGACCAAATGAGAAAAAGGCAATAGCCTATCTCGATAGTTTTCTGACTATACAAAATATAACAGAAAAGGAAGCTGAACTCATTCAGCAAGCTAAAAGAGCTATTACAACGGGAAAGTTTCAGCAACTGCAAAGAGAGGTAAACAAGCTGAAAACTACAACAAAGAAGATGCCTGTAAAATTACCTGTCCTTTTTGGACAAATGATGAAAATTCTTGCATCCTATCCTTTGTTGACAGAGCCTAATACTGCCTCTGCGAATGTTATAGCAAGCAAACAACAGCAAAAAGAATCGTTTAATCCCGAAATTATCATTTCTGAAAGTTTTTGTTCTTGATTGATTATGAGTGAGACAAATCGTATAGAATACAAGTTGGGACTTACCCCCGATTTGGATATAGAAAAAGAAGTAATAGCCTTTCTGAACTACAAGGAAGGAGGTTATATATACATTGGTGTAGATAAAAATGGGAACACTGTCGGGGTAGATGATGTAGATGCCTGTATGTTACAGTTGAAAGATCGTATAAAAAATAACATCTCACCATCGGTTATGGGGCTTTTCGATATATCTACAGAAGAAAGAGAAGGCTGTTCTATTGTCAGGATTACCATTGCAAGCGGAATAGAAAAACCTTATTTCAAGTCTAAGTATGGTATGACTTCCAAAGGAACATTCATTCGTATAGGAACTTCGGCAGAACCAATGCAGCAACGACAGATCGACCGTTTGTTTGCCATGCGTACCCGAAATTCCATAGGTCGGATTATCTCAAATAGACAAGATTTGACTTTTGAGCAGCTTCGTATTTATTATGACGAACGTGGTAAGCGACTGAACGATAATTTCAAACGTAGCTTGGAATTGTTGACTGAGGATGGCAAACTTAACTATGTGGCATATTTGTTGGCTGATGAAAACAATAATTCTATAAAACTTGCCAAATATTCAAGTCTTGACAGATGTGATTTGATAGAGAATAACGAATACGGCTATTGCTCATTGATAAAAGCAACAAAGAGTGTGTTGGCAAAATTGGAAATCGAAAATAAAATATTTGCTTCCATCACATCCGCAGAACGAGTAGAAAATCCAATATGGGACAAGATAGCATTGCGCGAGGCTGTTGTTAACGCTATTGTGCACAATGACTATTCGTTTGAGGTACCTCCCAAGTTTGAAATATTTCCCAACCGTATTGAGATAACATCTGCAGGAAGGCTGCCTGAATCGTTAAGTCGTGAGGAGTTCTTTAACGGTATCTCCATACCGCGCAACAAAGAACTGATGCGTATTTACCGTGATTTGGAACTGGTAGAATCGTTGGGTTCTGGCATTCCCCGCATACTCAGAGCCTATGGTGAAGATTGCTTTACATTTACAGACAATTTTGTCCGTATCATCTTCCCCATTTCCAAGAAATCTCAACAACAGGTTGTTACTGTTGATACAGAGAAAAATGTGCAACTTAGTGTACAACTTAAATCGCTGATTGTCAGTGTAAATAGGCAGATGCTTTCTATTAATGAAATATTGCAAGTGTATAAGCAAGTGTATAAGCAAGTATACAAGTCGCACTGGTATTTCAAAAAGAAATTCATTCTCCCCGCTATGCAACAAGGTTGGATAGAGATGCTATATCCCGACAAACCCAATCACCCCCAACAGAAGTACAAACTTACGAAAAAGGGCTTACAGTTGCTTAATACTTTCATTTATCAAAACGAATAAAACAAATAATATTGTATATGGATAAGGCTGAACTGAGAAATAGGTTGAAAGATAATTTCAATCTTGAAACATGGAAAGACATTCTTGGCAAGATGTTTCATAGGATAGACTATCTTTCCGTTCCCAATATCATAGAAGACAAGTCGGTAAGAAGCGGTGGACAGATAGGAACAATACATCTTGATGACAATCGCTCGTTGGCTCTCTTTGCAATAGAAGTAGTCGATAATATAGATATAGCGCGCAACAGAAAAGGGCTTCGCAATATTGCCATAAGATATATTGACCAAGATATTATTCATGGGGTGTTGGTGTTCTATTATTCAAATAAACAGATTGATTATCGACTCACTTTCGTATCTAAGGGTACTGCATTCAATGAAGCGGGAGAGTTCGAAACAAGAGAAACAGCCCCAAAGCGTTATACATTCTTATTAGGTGGTAACGAACCATGCACTACTGCTACTATCCGATTATATGAATTGGTGAAGAAAGAAAATGTATCATTGTCCGATGTTGCCGATGCTTTCTCTGTGGAACGGCTCAATAAGGATTTCTTTAAAGGATATAAAGGACGTTATAAGAAGTTCTGTGATTTCCTTACAGGAAACACAAAGAACAATCGTGACTATGTTAAAAAACTGCTTGGACGTCTTGTCTTCCTTCAATTCTTGCAGAAAAAAGGATGGATGGGTGTACCAGCAAGCAGCAAAACATGGGAGGGTGGCGACAAAGCGTATATGCAGAAACTTGTCGAACATTATAAAGATAATGAAAGGTTGTTGAGTGATGTTTTGGAACCTCTTTTCTTCAATACGCTTAACGAATCCAGACCCAACAATATTGTTGATACTCGTCTTGGTAAGAATATCAAGATACCTTACTTGAATGGTGGTCTTTTCGATAAAGACGCTTTGGATAGCAGGAATATTGATTTCCCTTACTCCTATTTTCAAGAACTGATGGAGTTCTTTTCGGAATACAACTTCACCATCGATGAAAACGACCCTGATGATGCAGAAGTAGGTATTGACCCTGAAATGTTGGGACATATCTTTGAGAACCTATTGGAAGACAACAAAGACAAGGGTGCGTTCTATACGCCGAAAGAAATAGTGCAATATATGTGTAAGGAGAGTATAGTACAATATCTCACGACACATGCCGAAGAAAAATTGCATAATGCCATCAGAAAACTTATAGTTGAAGGCATTGTATGTCCGGAATTGCAGACAAAAGTTGTAGCTAATAAGATTTACGACTTGCTAAAGAGCGTAAAGATCTGTGACCCTGCAATCGGGTCAGGTGCTTTTCCAATGGGAGCGCTTAACGTACTTTATCACACTCGGCGAGTCTTGTTTGGCTTTTTAAAATCATCAGAGAATTTTTCTCATGCCCAAGTGAAACGTGAAATCATACAGCAAAATATCTTTGGCGTGGATATAGAGCAGGGAGCTGTTGATATAGCCCGCCTCCGCTTTTGGCTGGCTTTGGTTGTTGATGAAACAGAACCACAACCATTGCCCAACCTTGACTATAAGATAATGTGTGGAAATTCGCAACTTTGTCGTTATTCGCTCAATATGCCTATTAAGAGTGTCTTTGTCGAATATAATCGTTTGGGGAGATTAAAAGCAAAAGGAACAGTTTGGAATGATTTTACATTAGAAACTTATAAGCAGTTAGTGACGTCTTACACAGAGGAACATTCTAATAAACAAGTTTTGCGTGATAAGATAGCGGACATAAAGAACTGTTTCAAAGTTACGTTAGCTGCTGGTGACATAAAAAAAAGGCAAGCAGCAGAAAATACGGTATTAGAATTTGAGGCAAAGCCTCTTTTCGGAGAAAGTAAAGAGCGACTTGATCCTAAAGGTTATAAAAAAGCTAGGGATACTTTGGCAAAAATGAGAAAGCAAGAAGCAGAGATTTTAAATAACCAGTTCTATAAGGATTCCATTGAGTGGAGATTCGAATATCCTCAACTGCTTGATGCAGAAGGTAATTTTACAGGCTTTGATATCATTATAGCTAATCCTCCTTATATAAAAGAAGGAAGGATGTCGAAAGATTTCTTTGAGCCATACAAGAAATCTCCATATTACAAAGGAAAGATGGATATATGGTATCTCTTTGCATGCAATTGTATAGATCTGCTTAAAGAAAATGGGACTCTCTGTTTCATTGCAACTAATAATTGGACAACTAACTTTGGAGCAAGCATATTGCGGAACAAGGTAATAAAGGAAACACGCATTTGTAATCTAATAGACTTCGGAGCAGTTATGATGTTTGAAAGCGCAAGCATTCAAACGATGATAATGCTGTTTAGTAAAGATAAGGTTACAGATGACTATTCCTTTGATTATAGACGTCTCACAACAAACAATGCAACAGAGAAAGATGCTATCGCCTTATTAGACGGAACTTCTATTAACTCTGTGTGTTTTCAGCCTGTTATAAGAAGGGGAAATTATCTGAATAGTAATTTAACTTTCTCTGATAATAATAATATCTTTGAATTGATAACAAGTGTTAGCAACGTAATATATTTAAAAAATGATGAAGTTGCACAGGGTATAGTATTTCCGCAAGATTTATTAAATGCTAAAGGTGCAAAAAAGTTAGGAGACAATTATTCTGTCGGTCAGGGTGTGTTTGTCTTATCAGACTCTGAAAAAAAAGGTCTCAATTTAAGTGAATTAGAATTATCGTTGATTAAGCCTTATTATACAACAGAACAAATTGGACGATATAATGTCAATCAAAATCATTTACAGTGGACGATCTATACAGACTCAAATTATAAGGCTCCAAACAGCTTGGATAATATGCCGCATATAAAACAGCATTTAGATAAATTTCAAAATATTATTACATCAGATAATAAACCATATGGATTGCATCGGTCTCGAAAAGAGTTTTATTTCAAAAATGAAAAAATAATTGCCACAAGAAAGTCTATTGATAGACCAAAGTTTGCGTATTGTAATTTCGAGTGTTTTGTTTCACAAACATTTAATATGATACATACTACACGAGTTAATATGAAATTTTTAACTGGTCTTCTAAACTCTAAACTAATCGAGTTCTGGTTAAAGAATAAAGGTAAAATGCAAGGGGCAAATTTCCAGTTAGATAAAGAACCATTAATGCATATTCCAATAGCTGTTCCAACTCAAGAGATTCAGCAGTTAATCGCCAAATTGGTTGACTGTATCATATTTATTAAGAGTACACATAATGAGCGTATAGATAAATTCATTTCCAATGATTACTTAGCAAAGATGTTTGAACAACTCATTGCTGGATGTATCTATGAAATTTATTTGGGAGAAGAATTGCATCGTATAGGAATTCATGTGTTTGACACGATAAGAAACATTATTGAGAATGACAATATAGACAATGAAAATTTGACATCTGTATCTGATTTGTATAAATCCATTGAAGAAACTGGAATTATCCAAAAGTTAGATAACTTGGAACATTATAGTCCAGATGTTTTAAAACCTATAATAAAGAACTGATATGGCAAGCATCAAAGAAATTGAGATAGAAGGTTTCAAGGCTTTTCCCAATAAATTTAACCTTGAATTAGGAAAGAATCTACTGATGTATGGCGAAAATGGAAGTGGCAAATCATCTATCTATTATGCACTTCACGCTTTATTGCAAAGTGTTTATAAATCAGATCGAGGAGCAAAGTATTTTAATAATGAAAACAGCGATGAAAATCTCATCAACATCTATAAGTGGGCTGATATAGGAGACAATGGATTTATGCCTCATATCAAGATTAAACTTGATAATGGACACCAATGGGAGCTTAACCGTAATGGACTTTCAAGTCCTGACACTACGGATGATTCTGAATTGCGTTTGCTAAATAAGACAAGTGCATTCATCAATCATTCTTATATTTCTCGATTCCGTTCTGCAAGAAATTCAGAAATGATAAATTTGTGGAATGTCTTTATTAAGGACATTCTACCTTTCTATGTTCCAGTAGGTGCAGACAAAACACTTGCCGATACCTATTATGATCTTGTGACAAATCGCCCCTATAAAGTACGAAATGATATAAACAAGTTTAATGAACAATTATCAGGGTTTATAAATAGGGTAAATAGTAAAGCAGCTGATATATATAATCAATATTTTAAAGATGAAGATGAAGCGGATATATTCATACAAGTCAAATATGCGAAGGATAATGATAGAATAAATAATCCATATCATGAAGAATTCCAACTATTGTTTAAGAGGCAAACTGCAGGCGGAGCTTATGTCTGGCGTTATCCTAAAATCGGTCTTCATATAGAAGTTGATAATATCTCTATTCAGAAACCTCAATCGTTTTTCAACGAAGCGCGTTTGACAGCAATAGCTTTGGCTATTCGCTTTGCCTGCTTACAAAGTGAAAATCCACAAGATGGGCAATTCCTTGCTATTGATGATATGCTTATCAGCCTTGATATGAGTAATCGAATGAAAGTTGTGGAATATTTGCTTTCTGAATATACCCAATATAAAATCTATCTATTCACACACGATAGGGCATTTAACAACTTCTTATGGAATAAAATATCAAAAAAAGAGCGTAAGAACCAATGGCTTCACAAAAGAATTTATATGAGCCAATCTGAACCTGTGCAAATAGATGAGGATGGCGACAATATCTCTAAAGCTAAAAGATTTTATGGCATACAAGATTTCGAGACATCAGCAATCTACTTACGAAAATGTTTAGAGGAAGTTATAGGCAATTTACTTCCATATGAACTAAAAGCATCGGCAGGTGGTAGTTTCTTATCTTTAGAAACATTATGGGCAAAACTTGTTAGATATTATTCAGACAATGGTATGTGTATAGACCAAGAAATACAGGATTTATTTAACGACTCAAAACTTCTTATTCTTAATCCAGCAGCGCATTTTCAAAGGTTATCCTCTCCAATCTATAAAGAAGAGTTAGGGCAGGTTTTTAATTTATACAACAAATTGATAGGACTTGCAAAAATTGATACTACATTGTATATTAAAAAAGATAAAGAAATTATATTTAAGCATTCTACAAAAAACTATATATGTAGCTTTACATTGGATAAGGATTTATGTATTCAGGAGGATAGTAGAGTTATTTGCACAATGCCAAAGTGTACGAATATTAGTTGGAAATATAATGAGATTGAATTTTATGATTTTGATAAAGAGAAAGCAAATTTAGATCATCCATTAAAGAAAGCAACTCCAAAACTAAACCGATTTATAGAAGGAATGTTGAACTTGCCATTAGAACTTACGCAAGAAAAGTTTCTTAATAATTGCAAAATTGAGGGGGTATCTCTTAAAGATTACTTTAAAGGCATTAATGTTGTATCTTTGATATTATCATCATCAAAAGCATAATATGAAATGTATATTCTGTCATAAAAAAAGTTCTAATTCAAGAAGTGTTGAACATATTGTTCCTGAGTCATTAGGTAATAAGAGTCATATACTATCTAAGGGTTGTGTATGTGATAATTGCAATCATTATTTCGCTGTAAAAATAGAAAAAGAATTATTGGAGCAATCATATTTTCGTTCTTATAGGTTTCGTAATGAAATTCTAACCAAAAAAGATAAGTTTGTTAAAGAGCCTGCAATATTTCCAGGTCTATTAAAATCTACAGAGATAACGATGCAAACTACGAATGAAGGTATAATGGCATCATTTAATGATGAAGATATATTCAAAATGATTCAAAATAGGACTAAAGGTATAATGATAACAGCTTGTATTCCCCATCCAGAATATCCCAACCAAATAGTATCTAGATTTCTTGCAAAATGTGCTTATGAATATTTCCTTTATTCGATGGGAGAATCTAATTATAATCTCTGTATTCAAGAATTTTTATCAGAAGATTCTGACCAATTACAGCCTATTAGAGAGTATGCACGTTTTGGAAAGAAACCTAATTGGGAATATCATCAAAGAAGAATATATTCTGAAGGAACCTTATTTAAGGATACAAGATACGATTCCCCATACGAGCTCTTACATGAAATGACATTGCTTGCTACTGACGTACAATATTTAGAAGATGGTTTTACAGAGATGGTATTATATTATATTCTTGCAATAGGTGGTATAGAATATGCAATTTGTTTAAATAATCCAGATATCTCAGGCTATCAAAGGTGGCTGGTAGAACATGATTTCCATTCACCATTGGAAAAGGCAACAGAATGGAAATTGCCAATTGGTTTGTCTGATGTAAATCCCATTCTATTATAGAAAGACGATGATAGGTTTCATAAATAATAAAAACAATTTTTTTGAGCGTATAAAAGAGTTAGGCAAGAAAAATGCTTCAACATTAGGTTTTATGCCGCAAGGTGCTTTCGAGGATTATGCTAAGAGTAGATGCATTATTATAGCCTATGATGACGAAAAACTCATGGGCTATTTGATGTATCGTATAGTACCACGTTATTCTCGAATTAATATAGTACATTTATGTGTGGCTGATGATTTTCGCGGGAAAGGGGTTTCAAAGCAGCTCTTAGATACTTTAAAAGAGAAATATAATCATCGCTACAGAGGCATACAGATTAGCTGTAGAAAGGACTTTGCACATGCAACAGCTGTATGGGAAAGAAACGGTTTTATTTCTTTAAAGGATATAAGAAGTCGTAGTTTGGAAGAACATTACCTCAGCCTATGGTGGTATGATCTAAAGCAACCCAACTTATTTAATAGTAGCCTTCCTACCGAAACAAAGGTAAGTGCTTTACTTGATGCAAATATAATAATTAAACTCAGAGATTCCCAAAAGGGTATAACATTACCTCCAACGGAGAATCCGCAAGTTTTATTGGCAGATTGGCTTACCAATGAAACGGAACTGTGTTATGCACCTGAGACTTATAATGAAATCCAAAGGGATAAAAATATACAGCGCGCTAATTCAACAAGAACTTTTCTAGATAATTTCAGAATGATAGAAGTTGATGAAATCAAAATGAACAAAACTGCAAAAGAATTAGAGCGTATAATCTCAGGAAGTTCAAATAATGATATATCTGATAGAAAGCAGATTGCCTCTTGTATAGTTTCTGGTATTTCTTATTTTATTACATATGATGCACGTTTACTTAACAAGCGAGAGGAAATTGAGGAATCCTACGATATACAGATATTTAATCCGCAAGAATTTATCCTACAGATTGATAAACTTCTACACAAGGAAGATTATTCTCCAAGATTCTTAAAAGGTGTAGCTTATCATACGATTTCCCAATCTGAACCTAAGCATATCCAAACATTTATTAATTGTTTTTGGTTACAAAAGGGTGGGGAAAGTAAAACTGAATTTCACACAACTGTATACAGGATTATCAACGCTTCTTCTGGACAGCTTTTTGTCGTAAACCAAAATGGTAAGGCAATAGCGTTTTATGGGACGAATGAAGAACAAACATCTATCGGTTTGGAATTCGTGAGAATCATAGAAACCAAAGTTTCCTTATCCTTATTCACACAAGTGATATATACTATCTTACAGGATGGATTAAATAAAGGTAAAACAGAGTTCTTTGTTAAGGAAAAGTTCTTAACAGAACATCAAATAACTATTCTTGAAAATATAGGATTTGTCAAACAAATTAATGGAATATATAAAAAATATGGAGATAGCCAACTCGTATCACGAAATGACATTCCTGTTTTATTGAAAACTAAATTCAATATACAATACAAAGATATAGCAGAAAACGTGTCATTATTTGACTTGGAAAAGATGTTATTCCCTCTAAAGATACAGGGATTAGATATTCCTATCTATATCATCCCCATCCAATCTTTATGGGCAGGACAGTTGTTCGACTCTATAACTGCCAGTGAAGATATTTTCGGAGCTATACCTGAGAAATTATGGAGCTTTGAGAATGTTTATTTTAGGCACACTCGTCCTATAACAGAAAAAGCACCAGCGAGGATATTATGGTATGTCAGTGGCAATAAGTATAATTCGCCTCGGTCAAAATCAATAATAGCAACTTCCTATCTTACGGAAGTAATGACAGGGAAGCCTAAAGAGTTATTTCGTATAAATAGTCGTTATGGTATCTACGAATGGTGCAATATTGCAAATTTGTGCAATAATGATATTGAGAAAAATATACGTGCACTAAAATTTAGTCATACAGAAGTTTTCCAACATCCTATACGGTTTACCCATATAAAAGAAATTTTTATAGAGGAAGGGCAGAAGGTTAATACTTTTGCCTCGCCTGTTCTTACTTCAGAATCTATTTACTTTAAAATTTATCAATTGGGGAAATGGGGAAAAACAAGATAAAACATAAATATCTTTTTATGTCTATAAAGCCTGTATATGCTTATAAGCTAATACAGGGAACAAAAGATATAGAATTAAGAAAAACCAGACCTCATGTAAGTAGAGGAGATTATGCTATCATCTATGCATCTTCTCCTGTAAAAGCTGTAATAGGTTTTGGGAAAATACGTGATATTATTATATGCCCCCCTATTAATATGTGGGAAAAGTATTCTGACCGATTAGGTATAGATGAATTATCATTCAAAAACTATTATAAATCATCTTCAAAAGCTATAGGTATAGAATTTGATTTTATACGTTCAATTGCTCCTATATCTTTAGCTAAGATACGAGCTGTAGATCCAAATTTTCATCCTCCACAAATATACCACTATATTGATGAAAATGAGATACAAGCAATATTGCCCCATGCTATAACGAATTAAAATCAAATTGGAAATAGGAAAATATTTTTTAGGAAGTATGGTATTGGAGTTTCTACCGCAGTAGTAACTCCAATACTTTTACTTTCTAGTAACAGTTTTATTTTGGGTATGACGCTTCATCTACTTTTCAATATCTTCTCCAAGTCCGAAGCCTTGTAGAGTATCTTCCCTGCAAACTGCGTGTAGGGAATAATCTTTCTGTCTCGATAGTCTTGCAAGGTGCGAGGGCTTATATACAGCCGCTCGCACACCTCCTTGCCCGTTAGGAAATGCTCACCGCCAAATAGAGGCTTGTGCGTTTGTGCCACTTCCTTAATTCTCCTGTTCACACAGTGGATAGCGGACAGCACTACCTGCATATCGTCCGTGTCCATGTTCAAATCTCTAATTGTTTCCATCTTTTCATTGTTTGTCTATTTGTTGCTCTTGGTTTTCTCTGATTTTGTCTGTAACAACCGCTCCACATCTTCACGCTTATAATAGCACTTGTGTCCGATTTGTGCAAACGGCAGCATGCCCGTATCTCGGTAATGCTGTAAGGTGCGCTTGCTGATGCCCAGTAGCCTACACACATCACCATTGTGCAGCCAATCTGTGTGCTTACTCGATTCTCCAAATACCTTATGGCAGGTCTGGGCAAGAGCGAGGATTTCGTCCCTAAGCATCGCCCATTGTTTGTCGGTAATGATAAAATATCCCATAGTGTTATATTGTTTTGTTTATATTTTCCTTTTGCGATTTGCTTTTCATCGCATGTTTCTGCGTGCAAAAGTATGCGCTTATTTCCAATCTGCAAAGCAGTGGGGAACAGCAGGGAAGAATAGGGAAACCGAAGGAAATGCGGTTATCTTTCTTACTATTCTGTAGTTCCCTATCTTCCTTTTTCTAGGTTTGTTTTAGTCAAAGCAATACAGTGCAGATTGGAGTAAATAAGTACATACTTTTCTTGTAGTATTTCTATACTTGCTCCCTTATATTAGCCTGAAATCCTTATTTTCCAGCTTCTTTCTGTCAGAAATCCGTGAGAAATTCATTGCCAATGAGTGCAACATTATGCAAGCATGCTCAGATTGCTTGGAACATTGATATTCTCACCGTAACTTCACTCTTGGAAACCAAAACGGGTAAACAATGAAAAATGAAGCAGATAAAAGCAGAATGAAAACAACAGGCAATTCTACCGAACGCAGGGGAAACACCTCCAAGAACAGCGAAATAGAAACCTATCTCCGTGCGCACTATGTGTTCAGGTATAATACCGTGCTGGACAGAACGGAATACCGTAGCAATAAAGATGTAGACTGTCGTTTTACAAAGGTTGGTCGCTATGAAATCAATTCTCTCCGTAGGGAGCTTGATTTAGATATGGGCATCATTACCTCCTCCGACAATCTCTATTCCATCATCGAAAGCAGCTTTTCTCCACGCATCAATCCCATACAGGAATACTTCAAGGCTTTGCCAGAGGTTGATGCTTCAGAAGTGCTGCACAAGATAGAGGTAAACCAAAGCACAATAGCCAACCTTGCATCGTGCGTTATCGTCCGCAACTCTGAAAAGTGGCTGCCATACCTTACCAAATGGCTGGTTGCAGTGGTTACCAACGCTATGGACGACCGTGAATGCCGCAACCATACCTGTCTTGTACTAACAGGGGAACAAGGAAAGTTCAAGACTACCTTTCTTGATTTGCTTTGTCCGCCCGCGCTTAAAGGTTACAGCTACACAGGAAAAATATATCCGCAGGAGAAGGACACACTTACTTATATCGGTCAGAACCTCATCGTAAACATAGACGACCAGCTCAAAGCCCTCAACAAGCGTGATGAGAATGAACTCAAGAACCTTATTACCTGTCCTATGGTTAAATACCGTATGCCTTACGACAAGTATGTGGAGGAACACTCTCACTTGGCGAGTTTTGTAGCATCGGTAAACGGCAATGACTTTTTGACCGACCCGACAGGAAGCAGGCGTTTCCTGCCCTTTGAGGTACTTGCCATTGACATAGAACGAGCAAAGGAAATTTCTATGGATGCCGTCTATACCGAAGCGAAGGCCCTTTTAAAATCAGGCTTCCGCTATTGGTTCAATGATGACGAGATAGCGGAGCTATACAGGGAGAGTGAGGACTTCCAAGTGCAGACCGCTGAAATGGAACTACTATTACGCTGTTTTGAAAAGCCAACAGAGGACAATCCTCATTGTGCTTACATGACCACTACCGAAATACTCGCTTATTTAGGTGTTTATACGCATCAACCTTTGACATTCAAACGTATGGGCGAAGCACTCAAAAGAGCTGGCTTTGAAAAGGTAAGCAAGAGGCGTGAGGGTTGTAGTCCTGTCTATGTGTATAAGATTAGGAAAATCCACCCCTGCCCACTGGTAAATAGCTGTGGTAGTTTGATGTAGTAGCGTGTGTAGTATTGTTGTTTACTACAACTTATACCTGAATGTCAATCACTTACAATCAAAATATATGTAGTAAGAAAAAAGTGAAAAAAGTTTTTAGGGGAAAAACTTTATGAAACGAAAAAACATAAATGAAGTTTGCGCTATCAGCATAATCAAAATATAATCCGATATTAAAATCAGAATGAATAAATGTTCAACTAATAATTATAATGACAATGAAAGAAGAAGATTTATCACGCATTAAGCGATACCCCATAGTGGAGTATCTTGAAAGGAAAGGTATCAAACCAGTGCGCAGGACACCTGCCTATGCTCTCTACCGTTCACCATTTCGTGAAGACACGCATCCAAGTTTCAAGGTAGACACAGAGAAGAACCTCTGGATAGATTATGCCGAAGGCAAAGGCGGAAGTATTATCGACCTTTGTATGCGGTTAAAGGGCTGCACACTGTCGGAAGCCATCCGCATTTTGGGGCAGAATGCTCCCGATATAACGCACGTTCCTCGTAGAGAAAGTGTTCAAGGCTCTTCCAAGCAAGAAAGTATCAGACAAGCAGTGTCTACAAGTGGAGTAAGGAGACTGATAGAAGTATCAGACACCTTACCTCCACACTTATTAAAGTATCTTGAGGAAGACCGCTGCATCAATTTAGAAAAGGCTATGCCCTTTCTGCGTTGTATCAGCTATGAGGTAAGAGGGCAGCACTATCAAGCCATCGGCTTTGCCAATCAATCGGGAGGTTATGAGCTTCGGGATAACGGCTCTTTCAAGGGAACGATTGCTCCGAAGGATATTACCCCCGTGTTCACGGATAAGATAACGGATAGAATGAAACCGGTCTGCGTGTTCGAAGGTTTTATGGACTTTCTATCCTTCCTTTCAATGAAAAAAGAAATCATCAGCCATTGCCTTGTGATGAACTCCGTGAGTAATGTGGCAAGGAGCATTCGCTATCTCAATGACAGGCAAGTGTCCTCCATTCGTACCTTCCTTGACAATGACGAAGCTGGACGGAGAGCTACGGAGGATTTTATGGAGGCTGGTTTCAAGGTAGATGATATGTCCGTGCATTACAGGAACTTCAAAGACCTCAACGAATATCACATCCACAGGATGCGTGAACAGCAGAAAAGCCTATCATTGACGATGTCACAAACACAAACCAATCCCATAAAGGTAAAACAAGTTAAACATAAAATGAGATAAAGACATGGAAAAGAAGAAAACAACAGAAGAAGAGTATGACCTTTCATATTATTTGGGTGGTAACGAAGAAGATACCAATTCAAAGCCTAGCAAACAAAAAGACAAGTTTATCCCTGAACGGGAAGTGGTCAGGAAGCAGGAAAAAAGAACACCCATGAACCAGTCGGGTATTCCATCGGAGAACTCGGAACATGAGCAGCATGTTGTATCATCACAGGATGCAGTGCCATCACAGCACACAGAGAACACAGCCGTTCAAAGACGCATCAGCGCCAAGATGAGAAAGGAAACGCTTGAAGCCTACAAGCAAGCCTATCTTGTTCCAACTAAATTGATAGGCCGAAAGGCGGTCTATCTGAGCAGGGAGACACAGGAACGGGCGGACTTCATCGTGCGCAGATTGGGCGACAGGGGCAGCAACCTTTCAAGTTTTGTGGAGAACATCGTGCGCCTTCATCTGGAGGAATATGGTGAGGATATAGAGAAATGGAGAAGATTGTAAACCGACAGAAAGGGACGAGGGGGATAAGAGGAGGAACATCTCTTTCATTTTCACTTCTCCATCAACCCTTTTTCGGGAGTATGAAAACGGACATTTGTCAAGCATACTGAACGGTGGGAATGCCACGAACGCAGTCAGACACGGAATGTCGTGCATTCACTTTTTGGCAACAAAACGCCTTATGCGTAAACGGTCTGTTAGGGTAGCATTGCAAGACGTCAGTTTGTACCCACAAACTGCTCTTGCTCCCCTTGCTAAACTATCGGGGAGGTTAGACCGTAATCACTCCGGTCTCATCGGTCATCATTCAGAAATTAAGCAGCAACGAATCATCCATACTGATTAACTTTCAGAGAAACTTATATGAAGAAATACAGAAGAAAAGCTACCCAATGGCAGCAGAAGGACAATGAAGAAAAACAGATGAACAAGAAGGAATTCATCAAGGTTAGGTGTACTTTGGAGGAGAAGCAGCGCATCAAGGCAAAGGCAGAAAGCACAGGGCGGAAGTTCTCCGAGTACTGCCGTGAGATTCTTTTGAATGGTGAAGTGGTAGCCGTTCCCAAGATGACCGACAATGAAAAGGAAGCCATTGCCGTACTCCACCGAACGGGAATGTACTACGCACAGGTTTCCAACCTCATCAGGATAAAGGACGAGTCATGGGTGCCGATAACCAAGAACCTTTCCATATGTGCCAAAGAAGCATTTAAGCGTTTCTTCGACCCTCACTTTCGCATTGGTGACGATATATATAAGGTCTTAAATCTGCCGAGGTATGATAGGAAAGTGTAAGGCGATAGCGCACGGAAGTACGGCTTTAGACTATATTTTCAGAGAGGGCAAGTTAGGTAATCGGCTTGCCTTTCATAACCTTTGTAGCAGAGAATCAAAGGCTATTTACGAGGAAATGAAGTTGGTCAGCGATTACAATACCAGATGCAGAAACAAATTCCTGCGCATCGAAATCGGCATTGCACCACAGGACGAGAAGAAACTATCAGTTTCTGAACTTGTCCAAATAGCCCATCTGTTTGCCAAGAAAATGGGACTTAACAATCACCAATGGGTAGCAGTTACCCATAAGGATACAGACAATAGACACATTCATATCATCGCCAATCGCATCAGTCTGTACGGAGAGGTCTATGACACCACCTTCGTGAGCAACAGGGCAGCAAGGGTGGCGGAGGAAATCAGCAGGGAGAAAGGTTTGACCATCGCAAAGGAAGTCAAAGCCAAAAGGAAACATCAGAAAGCGAAAGCCAATGCCACGAGAGAGGAAACAAAGAAAGAACTACAAAGGGTATGCTACGTCCTGCTTGAAAAGTACAAAGGTATAGGTTTCACAGGACACTCCATGTTCCTCTACGAGCTGAACAAGCAAGGAGTAACCATAGAGCGCATGAAGAACAAACAGGGCAAGGTCTATGGCTTGAAGTTCTCATACGGAGAATATGCGTTCAAGGCATCGGAAGTCGGTAGGGAGTTTGGCTACCGTTCTTTGCAAAAGAACTTTGAGGCAAGTCGGAAAGCCGAAACGAATGTATCAGACCAAGTAATACGCAAATCGTCAGAAAATACAGATACCATGGAAACAGGCTATCAGCTCGTACCCCCAAGCCGTTCATATAGCCCACGACCAACAGAGGAAGTTCCACAAATTGCAAAGGCGGTAAGCGAAGTGTCAGATGCAGTCATCAGTGCAGCCGATGAAATAGTGGAAGAGTTAGGAGAAATGATTTCACCATCTTCACATAGCGAAGATTATGCAGAAGCAGCATGGCAGCGCAAGCTCAGATACCAAGCCAACAGAAAGAAGAAGCGAGGGAGAGGATTGTAGCCAACCCAAACCACACAGCAACAACCCAAAGTGCAGAAACGTAAATATTTCGTCATAAACGCTTGTTATTCGGTAACAAAGTATTATCTTTGCAAACAGAATAACAAGCGTTCTTTGTTAGGCAGAAAACAGCGACACCAAGTAGTTCGCTCGTTTCCAAATCGTTACCTATTCAGTTTAACAAACAAGGTAACTTGTTTATTTCCAATTAGTTGTATTTTAGAAATCATCTTTTTTTGTTATTGTGGTGATAAATATTTACCTTTGCAAGGTATGTAGCAAATCATTGCAAATAAGCAATGTATAAAGGTGATGCAATTCTGTTTGCAAAGCAGTCACTTTTTATTTAAACTAATAATATCCTCAACGGGATAACATCTCTAAATAAGACATAACGAGAGACAGATGGCTCAGAAACTCATACAAACACAAGAACAAAAACAAATACAAATTCAGCGTCTTTCACAGCAACAAATGTTGCAAGTGAAACTGTTAGAGATGCCTTTAACTGAGCTAGAAGAAAGTATTAACTCTGAACTCGATGACAATCCAGCACTCGAAATGGGTGAGAATGACGAACCACAATCTACTGATACCAATCTTTTAGATGGTGATTCTGAATTGACTGAAGAGGAAAAAAGTGAGAGAGAAGAGCGTGAAGATGCTTTGGAAAGAGCCTTAGAGACTATCAGTGGAGATGATGAAATGCCCCAAGTGTATGGTAGAAACGAATCGAATAATGCCGAACACGAGGAGATGATTTACGGAGATACTATTTCTTTCTATGATAAACTCAAAGAAGAAATGAGCGAAGTTAATCTCACTGAAGAGCAAAACAAGGTGATGGAGTATCTCATTGGCTCTTTAGATGATGATGGTTTGCTACGAAAAAGCCTCGATACAATAAGCGATGAACTTGCTATTTATAATGGTATTGATATCAGTGTAGAGGAGATTGAAGATGTATTGGCAATTCTTCAAACATTCGATCCCGCTGGTATTGGTGCACGTTCGTTGCAAGAATGTTTACTTTTGCAAGTAGAACGGAAGTCGGAAGGAACCTTAAAGAAGCTAATGCGCACTGTTCTTGAAAAATACTTTGATGAGTTTACCAAGAAACATTGGGATAAAATAAAATCTCAATTAGGTTTAACTGAAGAACAGAAAGAAGCACTTCAACGTGAACTTTATAAGTTAAATCCTAAACCAGGGGCTGCTTTGGGTGAGACACAAGGCCGAAGTTTGCAACAGATAACACCTGATTTTATTGTAGAAACAGCCGAAGATAATAGTGTTTCATTTACTTTGAATCGTGGAGATATACCTGAACTAAAAATATCTCAATCGTTTTCAGATATGGTTCACGAGTATAAGAACAATAAACATGGTATGTCTCGTCAACAAAAAGAGGGTTTGTTGTATGCTAAAGAAAAGGTAGAAAGAGCTCAAGGGTTTATCGAAGCTATAAAACAACGTCACAATACGCTTGTTACAACAATGAAAGCCATCATTAATTGGCAATTGAAATTCTTTCAAGATGGAGATGAGGCAGACCTAAAACCTATGATTTTGAAAGATATTGCAGAAAAAACAGGGCTCGATATCTCCACCATTTCACGAGTAAGCAATATGAAATACGCTCAAACAAAGTGGGGAACATTCCCCCTTCGTTATTTCTTTAGTGATGGATATACCACAGAAGGAGGCGAAGAAATGTCTACTCGAAAAATAAAAGTCGCTCTTAAAGAGTTGATAGATGCAGAAGATAAGAGTAAACCAATGAGCGACGACAAGCTAACAAGTGAAATGTCGAAACGTGGTTTTCCTATTGCAAGACGTACAATAGCTAAATATCGTGAACAATTAGGAATACCTGTAGCTCGTCTTCGTAAAGCATAAATATCGAAAAATGTCCAATATTGATAGATAAAAGAAAAATATCAAGATGAATGAGAAGAACATTATATTGGTTTCAAGAATAGTAAGTATGGTCTTTACACCATTCTATTTACCCCTCTTTGGTATGATGATACTATTCTTTTTAACCTACTTAAACCAAATGTCGTTAGCCTATCGACTTTCGATTCTTGGTGTTGTGTATATTTTTACAATACTTCTCCCAACTCTACTTATTCATTTTTATAGACGATATCAAGGTTGGTCGCTTTTAGAATTAGGTCTTCGAGACCGAAGAATGTTTCCTTACATCATCTCAATTATATGCTATTTTACGTGTTTTTACTTGCTAAGTCGTTATAATGTTGCGAGTTTTGTGGGTAGAATACTAATTGCAGCACTCTTAATTCAGGTGATCTGTGCTCTAATAAATGTGTGGTGGAAGGTCTCAACCCATACAGCTGCCATCGGAGGTGTGCTTGGTGCACTGATGGCTTTTGCCTTTTTGTTCAATTTTAATCCAACTCTCTGGTTGTGTTTGGTTTTCTTTGTAGCAGGAATAGTAGGTTCAAGTCGTATGATTTTGTTACAACATTCACTCTCACAAGTATTAACTGGGTTCGGAATAGGACTCGTTACAGCATTTTTAATTATTCTATAAAACAACTAAAATAATAACAATATGAATCCAAAAGTTAGCATAATAATGGGAAGTACAAGCGATTTGAAGGTAATGGAAAAAGCTTGTGAATTTTTAAATGATATGGAAATACCATTCGAAGTAAATGCTTTATCAGCTCATCGTACCCCTGATGCGGTCGAAACATTTGCTAAAAACGCTGCATCTCGTGGTGTAGAGGTTATCATTGCCGCAGCTGGTATGGCTGCAGCTCTACCTGGTGTTGTTGCAGCTTCAACATCTTTACCTGTTATTGGTGTTCCTATTAAGGGAATGTTAGATGGATTAGACTCTCTATTGAGTATCGTTCAAATGCCTCCTGGAATTCCTGTTGCAACTGTAGGAGTGAATGGTTCACTCAATGCAGCTATCCTTGCAGCTCAAATGATCGCTCTTTCTGATAGCGAAGTAAAGCAGAAAGTGATGGAATATAAGGCTGGATTAGGATCAAAAATAGAAAAGGCTAATAGAGAATTGGCAGAAATTAAGTACGCATTTAAAACCAACTAAAATGGTGAAAGTAAAGGAGTAGGGTAATGAAATATTCTCTTCTCCTTTATGATTACTCATTATTTATATATGATTGATTTATTTAATTATCAGCGAAGAAAATCGAGTGTCGCTAAAATTGGAAATCTTTTAATTGGAGGCGAAAATCCAATTAGAGTGCAGTCGATGACAACTACTGATACAAATGATACTCAAGCGTGTGTAGAACAGGCTGAACGTATTATTCAAAAAGGTGGCGAATTGGTTCGGTTAACAACTCAAGGAGTTCGTGAAGCCGAAAATATGAAGTGCATAAACGATGTTCTTAAAGCTAAAGGATATGAAGTTCCTTTAGTTGCTGACGTGCATTTTAATCCCAGAGTTGCCGATGTTGCTGCCACAACTACTCAAAAAGTGCGTATAAATCCAGGTAATTATGTAGATCCTGCACGTACTTTTAAAAAGCTAGAATATACTGATGAGGAGTATGCTCATGAGCTATTAAAGATAGAAGAACGCTTTATTCCCTTTTTAAATATATGTAAGGAGAATAAAACAGGAATAAGAATAGGTGTTAATCATGGCTCTCTTTCAGACCGAATACGTAATAGATATGGCGATACTCCAGAAGGAATTGTAGAAAGTTGCTTAGAGTTCTTGCGTATATGTCAACGTGAATCATTTAATGATGTTGTGATTTCGATAAAGTCTTCTAACACTGTTATTATGGTTCGGTCTATGCGTTTGCTCGTAGAAGCAATGGAAAAAGAGGGAATGAGCTATCCCCTTCACCTAGGAGTAACCGAAGCTGGAGAAGGAGAAGATGGTAGAATAAAGAGTGCAGTGGGTATTGGTGCTTTGCTATCTGATGGTATTGGCGACACAATAAGAGTGTCTTTGAGTGAAGAACCCGAAGAAGAAATACCTGTCGCAAAGCATCTTTGCGATTATATAACAAGCAAAGTGGCTCCTGTTACATTACCTGAAACACCTGCAAAGGACTTTAATTACACTCATCCTACACGTCGTTCAACTTGCCAAGTAGGTAATATTGGAGGCGAAAAGGTACCTGTTGTAATTGTATCTAAGCCTTCTTCTATGTTTGAAGAGCCTAAAGATGAGGAAGAAGTAGTGATTATTTCTAGTGATAAACCACAAGCACCTAAGGCCGATTACATGTATGTTGGTAGCGAATTACCACAGAATATTGATAAGAAACGCTGTTATATTGTTGATTATGGAGTGTATAATGACTTGAAAGAGCAATACTCTGACTTGATGTTATATCCCATATTTCCCTATAATTCAGTTCCTTTTATCTCTCATATTCAATCAGATATAAAGTTTCTTGTGTTGCAATATGGAGCTGATAGCGATGAGTATGTAGCTTGTCTAAAGGCACATCCAGAGGTTGTTGTTATTTCAATGGCTGGAAAAGATAATCAATTAGGTCGTCATAGAGCTTTAGTTCACGACTTAATGAATCATAATATCACGAATCCAGTTATCTTTGCGCAACTATATATGCACTCTTCAGAAGAACAAAGCGAGTTTCTTCTTGAAGCTGCAGCTGATATGGGCGCCTTAATGATTGATGGCTTGACCGATGGAATATGGCTAATGAATGCAGGAAGCTTATCTAATGCAATTGTAGAGCATACCTCTTTTGGCATACTTCAAGCTGCAAGACTTCGTGTAAGCAAGACAGAATACATCAGTTGTCCTGGTTGTGGACGCACACTTTACGATCTTCGAAGTACAATTGCACGCATAAAAGCAGCCACAGAGGGTATGAAAGGCCTCAAAATAGGTATCATGGGATGTATTGTTAACGGTCCTGGTGAGATGGCAGATGCCGACTATGGCTATGTAGGAGCAGGCCCAGGAAAGGTCTCTTTGTATAGAAGGCAAGAGTGTGTAGAAAGAAATATCACTGAAGAAGAGGCTGTAGATCGTCTTCTTGCTTTGATTAATAGAGACAAAGAAGAGCAGAAGTAATTCTAAATAGTTCTCTAACTAAAGGGCACTGACATGCTAACTGGATAGCGTATAGGTTCTGCCTTTGTTATAAGGATCGATATTTTTCATATAAATAATAATTGGATATAGAGCGGATAAGAAAATGATAATAAACGATTTATTAGAAAATTATACTCCTTCAGCTACTCGTTATGAGGCATCTGAGTTGTTTTACAATCGTTGTGGTCGTTCAGGTATAATACTTCCAAAGGTTTCTTTGGGTCTATGGCATAACTTTGGACAATCAAATGACTTTGATACTTGCCGTTCAATACTGCGTTATGCCTTTGATAATGGTATTGTTCATTTTGATTTAGCCAATAATTATGGACCTCCAAAAGGCTATGCAGAGCAAACGTTTGGAAAGATTTTGCAAAGAGACTTTAAACCTTTTAGAGACGAAATGTTTATTGCAACGAAGGCAGGATATGATATGTGGGAAGGTCCTTATGGTAATTGGGGAAGCCGAAAGCATATCATTTCGAGCTTAGACCAAAGCTTATCTCGAATGAAACTCGATTATGTTGATCTCTTTTATAGTCACCGTTACGACCCAAACACACCTATTGAAGAAACACTTAACGCTCTTGTAGATGTTGTTAAGCAAGGAAAAGCATTGTATATAGGTATCTCTAGATGGCCATTAGAACAGCTTAAACAGGCTTATAGCTATCTTGCAGAGCGTGATGTGAAGCTTCTTACAATTCAAGATAGATTGAACTTATTGGATAGAAAGCCTCAAAATGAAGGAATGTTGAGTTTTTGTAGAGAAGTAGGGGTAGGCTTTGTGTCATTCTCTCCCTTAGCTCAAGGATTGCTAACCAATAAGTATCTCAATGGGATACCTGCACATTCACGAATGGAACAGAATGTTTTCTTGCAAAAGAAGGTACTTACTCCAGAGCTACTTGCCTATCTAAAGCACCTCAATTCACTTGCTTCAGACAGACAAGAGTCGCTTGCTGAAATGGCACTTGCATGGGTGTTGGCTCAGAAAGGTGTAACCTCTGTTATTATAGGAGCAAGTAGTGTTGAACAATTAGCTCAGAATATCAAATGTGTTGATGCAGCTTCCTTTATCGAAGAGCTATAATATCTCTAAAGGTAAAAAGATAAACTATCAACAGAAATAATTACTTTAAAGTCATAGTATTCTTTGGAAAAGAGTAGAAGCACGAACGAATTATGTTTATAAATATAAAGAAACGAATATTCATTCTACTATCTTGTTTGGCTACTTGGGGTACCATTGTAGCTAATGATAGTATTATTATTGAGCAAGATAGTATTCTTCCGCTTCAATATAAAGATTCAATAGCAGTAAATACGGCTTTCAATCAAAAGTCGTTTAGTCGCAATGCGTTCAATTATAACTTTTCTTATGTTGGCTTAGGGTTCATCACTTCAGGCTTTTTTATAAAGCGTCAGAAGGACCAATTTAGAAGTATGAGGCACTATTTTACGCCTCATTATAGTAAATCCTTCGATAATTACACTCAGTATGTACCCTTATTTGGAACTTGGGCATTAAAGGCTTCGGGTGTAGAAGGACGCAGTTCGTGGAAGGGATTGGCATTAAGTAATGTTCTTTCGCTTGCATTTATGGGAATAGCAACAAATGGGATGAAATATTCTGTACGTGAGTTGCGTCCCGACGGAAGTACAAGAAATAGTTTCCCTTCAGGTCATACAGCTTTCGCTTTCGCTGCAGCTACGATATTACATAAGGAATATGGACAGACAAGAAGTCCACTTTATAGTATTGCAGGCTATTCTTTAGCAACCTTAACGGGCGTTGGGCGAGTGCTAAATAATCGTCATTGGGTAAGTGATGTGCTAGTTGGAGCAGGAATCGGAATAGTGTCTACCGACCTTGGTTACTTTCTTTCAGATGTTATTCTCAAGCAAAAAGGCATACAAAGGGGCAGTAGACAAATAGGCATTTACGATGTTTCTAAACATCCATCATTTTTAAGTTTAGGTATACAAGTATATGATGGACCTAACAAACTATCCCTAAATAATATCTATGATAATTACGATTCAAATGGAATTCCATATGCTTCAAATGATAGTAGGGGGGTAAGTAATTCATTAGGACTAGAACTTCACTTTGGAACAGGATCGTCAGTGAACCTTGAAGGTGCTTATTTCTTTCACCCAAATATCGGTGTTGGTGGTAAACTTCGTGTGATATCAGTACCCGTAACAGCATCTGTTGATTTGTCGAATGGCTTCCGTTATTATGTAACAGAGGATCAATCGCTTGCCAATATCTTGAAATCTAATGCACAATTCGTTGGAGTTGAGTCTACACATATGGGTGCTTTCGATTATCAAGCAGGTGTATATTTCTCTTATCCTTTGTCTTCTAGATTGCGACTTGGTGCAAACCTCCTTGTGGGACAGCGTTTTTTAATGGACTATAAGGTAGATGCGGCATTGGATATCAATGCCAATAGAATGAAAAGTGAGTTAATGCAACTACAAAGTAGCAGTCCTGCAACAGGTGTAAAAGCAGCCGAACGCACAGCAATATTAAAGCAGTTAGAGCCTTTAAGTGCTGAGTCGGTGTATAGTTCTACCGAGTTTATGAGCTTATCTTCCAAACCCTCTTGGCTATATGGTGCAGGCCTGTCGTGCATTTGGGCACATAAAGAAGGAATAGCGTTTAGAATTCAGCTTAATTACGACCATTCAAGGGCAGCTTTCTCTTATGATGTAAAGAGCCGATGGGGACTTTCTTCAGAAGGAAGTGTAATGAAGATAAAAGATTCTTTCAGTCGAAAGATATCGTTTAATTCGCTTAGTTTAGGATTTGGAATGTGTCTTTTATTTTAAAGAAGATGTGCGATATGAAGTTTAGAACAATAGTAGATATACCCAAGAGCAATTTTTCTATTAATCCATTTGCCCGTATGTTGTTTGTAGGTTCATGCTTTGCGGATAATATGGGTAAGAAGTTTACAGCAGAAAAGTTCAACACTTTGGTTAATCCTTATGGTGTAATGTATAATCCTGCGAGTGTTTATCACACCATTCAACGCATTTCTTTTGTTCCAGATTATGCTATCTTCACTTTAGGGACTAATAGAGTTTATATTTTAAAAGAAACCAATGAGATTGTAGATAATTGCCGAAAGCAACCTCAAAGCTTATTTCGTGAGGAACAATTAAGTATTGAAGAAAGTGTAAACTATTTGAGCTTGGCAGTTGATAGACTAATAGAACTCAATAAAGATATTAAAATTATTGTAACAGTTAGTCCTATTCGATATTCTAAATATGGTTTCCATGGTAGCCAATTGTCTAAAGCAACGCTATTACTTGCATCGCAACAACTTTTAGAACGATATCCTGATAGAGTAGAATATTTTCCTGCTTACGAGATAGTGAACGATGAATTGAGAGATTATCGCTTTTATGCGAGTGATATGTTACACCCCAATGAGCAAGCAGTAGATTATATTTGGGAGCGTTTTAGTGAAATGTATTTTAGTCAATCAACTATAGAGTTCATTACAGAATGGTGTCCTATAAAGAAGGCTTTGGCTCATAATGTGCTCGATGTAACATCAAATGACTTTATAAAGTTCAAGCAATTGAGTATTGAGAAACTCAATACTATTGCGAAGAAATATCCTTCTCTTGATGTAACTAAAGAAGTATTGTATTTCAAAACAATGCAATGAATATTGATGAGATGATAAATCCTTAAAGTTCATAATACCTTGAAAGTTATTTAGCACAATTTTATAAATGGTATTGTTTTGTGGAAAATACTAATTCTTATTTGCTAAATAAAAAATAATAATTATATTTGTAAATATTTAATACCCATCAGCGCATTTAATATGCGATAAATAATATTAAAAACTAACCATAATTAATATTTTTGAAATCTAGAAACGACAATGAGAACTATTGTAGTAATTATTTTCTTTATTTTTTCAATATCTTTCTCTTATGCAGAAGAATTCGTATTATATCGTTTTGTTAATGATATTACCACTTTGAAAGTGGGTGATCATCTTGTTATCGCGAATCCAACGACTCGTAAGGCAATGGGAAAAGTATCCTATAATGAGGGGATGCACAATCGAGATGCTATTTATTCGAATTTTATTTCTGATACAGAGTTGCTTGTAGATACAGCCCTTTTGGCTGAATTTGTTCTTGAAGGTAAGCCAAATGCTTGGCTCTTAAAAGATTTGAAAGGTTATTTAACAACTAATAAAGAAAAGAAGAGTGGGCTCTTTGTTAAATCTTCTCCAACTCATTCTAATTCTTATCAGCCTTATGAGAGTTATCTTTCGATTTCATTATCAAAAGATAAGTATCATCATGATCTTATTTTTAATGTTAAATCGCCAAATTGGGCTCCCAAACAAATCAATTATTATCCTGGATATTTTTCATGTTATTCCCTAAGAGAGTCTGAAGTTGCTCTTTTTCGACGTGAACGAGTTGTTGATGCCATTATACTAGATACGCTTAAAACAGCTACTTACTATTATGGGACAAAGACTTTTGCACTTCCAGAAGGTCTAACCGCCTATACTATTCATGCAAATAATGGGGTGCTAGTAAAGGGGAAAATCTATAAAGGTAATCAAGTTCTTCCCGCAAATCAAGCAGTAATAATCGAAGGATCAGAAGGAGTGTATATCTTAGAAGAAGCATCTACAAGAGAAGAGGCAGACCCAGAGAATTTATTACGAGGCAGTGATGTGCGTCAAAGCATAGAAGCCACATTACCAAATGAGAAACTATATAAATTGAGTCTTGGTGAATCGAAGCGTGCAAGCAGTCTTGGTTTTTATTGGGACAATGAAAATGGTGATAAGATTGATAATCATTCTCATAAAGCTTTCCTCGTCTTAACACAGCCATCAGCTACAACATTGCATTTTATAAGTATGCCCGTAACCTTTTCTACCAATATTAAATCAATTAAAATGCAGCCGAATAGTAGTGTTATATACAATCTTTGTGGGCAGAAAGTTCTTTATCCAACATCAGGTATATATATTATTAATAATAAAAAAGTATATATAAAATAGGGAGTAATGTATATTGGGAAGGTTGGTTATTCCGGTTTACTTTTTATATTTATGAATCCATTTATAAACTTCTTTTATTAAGTACAGTCTTAAAAATGTATAGGTAGAGTACTAAAAAAGTGTGTAAGGTACTACTAATAAATTTTATAATACGATATTTTATAGCTTTATGCAATGTATTGTACTCTCTACATCAAGTTTTAGTTGGCTTAGAGTTGGCTCTTGAGCGAATAAACCGAATATAGTACTACCACTTCCGCTCATAGCTGCATATTCTGCTCCATTTAAATAGAGTTGTTCTTTAATGTCTTTCAACTCAGGATTCATATTGAAGATGGGAGCCTCAAAGTCATTAAAGAGTAGCTCTTTCCACTCTTTTATTGGTTTGTCAATAATATCTTTACAGTTCATTACAGGCTTTTGAGGAGTAATCATACCAAAGGCTCCTTTGGTTGAGATTGATACCAATGGTTTAACTATAATGATATAATATTGAGAAAGCTTTTCTGCTAAAGATGGGATAGGGGTTAATTGTTCTCCAATTCCTTCAGCATACGCAGGCACACAATTAATAAAGAAAGGACAATCTGCACCTATTTTGACCGCATATTCTTCTAATTGTGAATTCGTAAGTTGTAATTTACAATAGTTATTTATGAGTTTCAGCATAAAGGCAGCATCGCTAGAACCACCACCCATACCTGCTTGAGTAGGTATTTCTTTGTGAAGATGAATGTGAAGTCGTGGCAGTTGAAAATCATTTGCAAGAAGTTTATATGCTTTTACTACAAGATTGTCTTGCTCATCTCCATTGAACGATGTTCCTGTTACTTTTAAATTGTAATTGAAAGAAGTAGGAAACTCATTATCAATAGTATGTACTTCGAGCGTATCATGTAGAGGAATAGGGTAGAACACCGTTTCTAAATTATGATAACCATCAGGTCGTTTAGATACAATGTTGAGTCCTAAATTAATTTTGGCACATGGAAATATCGTCATATAATTGTCTTCTTCTTCAAAATATATAGGGACATAGAATCTCAAAAGTCTCTATGTCCCTTTAAATATAAATAATTTACTCTTTGTATTAATCTCTTTTAAGTGCTTCGATATGTTTAGCATAAGCGTCCCAGTCGGTTATTTTGTGTCTTGCTACGCCACTTTCCATGGCCGCTTTAGCAACAGCTGTACTTACTTTAACAAGTAATCGTGGATCAACTGGTTTGGGAATGAAATATTGAGCACCAAACTCTAAGTCGCTAACATTGTATGCTTTTTTCACTTCTGCAGGTACTTTTTCTTTTGCAAGAGCTGCAATTGCATAAGCTGCAGCTTTCTTCATCTCCTCATTAATTGCTGTTGCACGAACGTCTAGTGCACCTCTGAAGATATAGGGGAAGCCAAGTACGTTATTGATTTGGTTAGGATAATCAGATCTTCCTGTTGCCATTAATATATCAGGACGACATTCTGTTGCTGCCTCGTATGTAATTTCAGGGTTAGGATTAGCTAAAGCAAATACAATAGGACGATCATTCATTGATAGAATCATCTCTTGTGACACTACATTAGCTTTAGAAACACCTAAGAATACGTCTGCACCTTTCATTGCATCAGCTAGAGTTTTTATATCAGTTCTAGTGCTTGCAAAGAATTTCTTTTGTTCATTTAAGTCAATTCTGTCGGTAGTTATTGAGCCTTTAGAATCTAACATAATGAGGTTCTCTTTCTTAACACCAATAGAAAGATATAGTTTCGCTGTTGAGATAGCAGCTGCACCAGCTCCGTTAATAACAACTTGAACCTTACCTATTTGCTTATTAGCCACCTCAAGTGCATTAATAAGACCTGCAGCACTAATAATTGCAGTACCATGTTGGTCGTCGTGCATAACAGGAATATCAAGATTTTTTTTCAATCTCTCTTCTATATAAAAACATTCAGGTGCTTTTATATCTTCAAGATTAATACCACCAAAGGTACAAGCAATACGTTCTATAGTCTCGCAGAACTTTTCTGGGTCTTTCTCATCAACCTCAATATCGAATACATCAATTCCTCCATAAATCTTAAAGAGTAGTCCTTTACCCTCCATAACGGGCTTTCCACTCATTGCACCAATATCTCCTAGACCCAAAACTGCAGTACCATTAGAAATAACGGCAACAAGGTTACCTTTATTGGTGTATTGAAAAACGTCATTTGAATTTTGTTGTATTTCCAAACAGGGATATGCAACACCAGGAGAATAAGCCAAACTTAAATCGCTTTGTGTGCTATAAGGTTTTGTTGGTTTTATTTCTATTTTTCCAGGGCGACCTTCATTATGATAGTGAAGAGCCGCTTCTTTTGTTACTCTTGTCATAATATTAAAAACTTTAATAAGTTGGATAATCCAATTCACAAAGGTACTAAAAAAAAGGAAATAAGGCTATTTTTGAGTGCTTTTTTATATCTTTGTACTCGCAAAAAAACATTTTATGATTAAAGATTGTATTGTAAACGATTATAGAAGCGAACTAAAGAAACGAATTTTAGAATATTCTGAGCAAGAATTTTACTCAAATGGAGTGAAACAAGTAAAGATGGATAATATTGCAAACTATCTTTCCATTTCAAAACGTACTCTATACGAAATCTATCCAACTAAGGAAGACTTATTATTAGAGTGCTTTAAAAAACATGAAGAAACACATGAAGCAAAAGTTGAACAATATATAGAAAATACTAATCCCAATGCAATTGAAATCATTATTTTTGCTTATAAGTTGAAGCTAGAGCATTTCTTGCAAATAAATTCTTTATTTTTTGAAGAACTTTGTAAATACCAACGTATTGTAAGTTTCTTTGAGAAAAAGGAAAAAGAACGTGAAACGAAATTTGAATGGCTTTTCACTCGTGGAGTGGAAGAAGGGTTCTTTAGAGAGGATTTGAATCCAAGAATTATCTCAAATATGTTCTCAATTTCATTGAAAGAGGCAATAGATAATGAGCTATATAAAGATTTTGGAATACAATATCTTTTCCGTGACATAGTATTTACACTTGTTCGGGGAATTTGTACCATCAAAGGTATTGAAACAATAGATCAACTTTTACATTAATAAAAGCTGATCTATTGTTCTTTTTGTATTAATTCTAAAATATGAAAAGTTTGTGATTAAAGGCGACAAACTTGTTTTATCCCTTTAATTGTTTTGATTTTCTTTATTAAGCTATCTAGTTTTATTGTGTCTTGAAGCAGTATAGTTAAATTTCCTGTGAATAGTCCGTCATGTGATTCGATGTTGATTGATCGTAAAGTAATTTTCTCTTCTTTTGAAATAATACTGGTGATGTTATTGATTATCGCAATATCATCATTTCCAATAATACGCATTATGGTGCTATATTGTGATGTTCCTTTACCGCTCCAACGTGCTTTTACGATACGATAACCAAATCTTCGGCGTAGTTCTACACTATTAGGACAGTCGCAACGATGGATTTTTATACCTCCATTAATGGTTACAAAGCCGAAAACGTCATCTCCATAGATAGGATGACAGCATTTTGCTAGAGAGAATTCAATGCCTTTTAAGTTCTTATCAATAATTAGAATGTCATCGCTTTCCTTTATCTTTTCTTCGTTAGGATTGTCGAAATTGAATTCCTCTGCAGACCTAGCAGGTTGTGTCGGATTAGCATTCATATAGTAATCTCTAACCTCTAAGTATTTATCAACAACCTCATTAAGATCTAATTTCTCATCTGCGATCTGCTTAAAGAAGTCGGACATTTCTTTGAATCCCATTTTTTTTACAAGATGAGACATTACGGATTCGTCTATATCAATCTTCCTATTCTTAAATCTTCTCTCAAGCATTTCTTTGGCATATAAGCCAGTTTTAGCCTGAGTCTCTTTTAATGCAAGTCGTATTTTCGATTTAGCTCTAGAAGTCTTTACTATTTTTAACCAGTCTCTATTGGGCTTTTGGTTGCTCTGAGTGATGATTTCTACTTGATCACCAGAATGTAATACTTCTTTAATAGAAACATTTCTATTATTTATTTTGGCACCAACACACTTACATCCAAGGCCCGAATGGATGTGGAACGCAAAGTCTAAAACTGTGGCTCCCTTCACTAATTTATACAAATCTCCTTTGGGTGAGAATACATAAACCTCGTCTTCATATAGATCTAACTTGAATTGATCCATTAATTGTAGGTCGTCATTGTGCTCTAATGCGGCACGAATATTACCCAACCATTCATCAATTCCGCTTTCACTTTTAACACCTTTGTAGCGCCAGTGTGCAGCAAGTCCATGCTCAGCTATTTCGTCCATACGCTCGGTTCTTATCTGAACTTCTACCCATCTATTCTCAGGTCCTAGCACAGTGATATGCAAACTCTCGTAACCATTAGACTTTGGAACAGATAACCAGTCACGTAATCGTTTGGGATTAGGTTGATACATATCTGTAATAATAGAATAAGCCTGCCAGCATTGCATTTTTTCTTGTTGCTCAGGAGAATCTATTATAATGCGAATAGCAAACAAATCGTATATTCCAGAGAAACCACATTGCTGCTTTTTCATCTTCTGCCAGATAGAATGAATACTCTTTGTTCGTCCTTTTATTTGGAACTTTAGACCAGCATTTTCTAACTTTTCTTTGATAGGAGCAATGAAGTTACTTATATAAGCGTCACGAGTCTTCTTGGTAGCATTGAGATTTTCCTTAATCATATAATAAGCATCATGCTCAAGATATTTTAGACTGAGGTCCTCGAGTTCACTTTTTAGTTTATAAAGACCTAGTTTATGAGCAAGAGGTGCGTATAGATAATTAGCTTCTTCAGCAGCTCTTTTGCGCTCTTCTTCTTTGTTTGTATCACGAAGTTGCCTCATCATATTCACACGGTCGGCTATCATTAACAAGATAACTCTCATGTCTTCGGCAAACGATATTAGTAAATTTCTAAAGTTTTCGCTTTCTACTACGGGAGTCCTTTTATATAATTCGTGTAGGCGTAATAATCCCTTTACAATTGTAAATACACCTTCTCCAAAATTCTTTTGTATGTTTTCTATGGTTGAAAACTCATTAATTACACTATTAAAAGTGAGTATAGCAATTACAGCGTCACGTTTTAATCCAATTTCTTTAATTGCAATTTGGGCTGTTTCTAGTGCAAATAAGATAGGATTAAAACCAAAAATGTCTCTTGGAATGAGATTATTTTCAAGAGCAATATTAATATATAAGCTTAGTTTTTCTTTCTCTTCAGGTTTGAAAGAGTCTTCTATAGCATCATAAACACTATCGAAAAGTGAGCGTATTTCATTGCGTTCTTTTTCTGTTGAGATATTCTTTTGTTCCATAGCTGCATTTCTTATAATAAACAAAGATACAATAAAATAAAAGGAAGAAGGGTCTTATCTAATTAATTTTATCATTAACATAGTGAATAGGGTGATATTTTTTCTATATCTAAACTAGAAGTTTTCAACTTGGAATTATATTCTTTCAGTTTATATTTGGATATAGTAGAATTAGTTATCGCAGTTTTTTATATGATTTTATTTTAGAAATTTATTTTTTTTATATTTTAGCCTTAACGTAAATTCGTCGGAGTCATGTTATTTAGTGAACGAAAAAGAATCTTGATATAAAATTCTTGTAGGCTCTTTGGCAGAGTGAACGATATAAACGAACTTAAAACCTGCCTCTTTATAGCCTTTAAGTTCTGGGTTTTCATTCAACATCTTGTATATTCCTTCATGAATAGCTTTTTTGTTTTTGTCTACAATCTTCCCATTATCAAAATCCTCAGAGAATGAACAATAGTAAGTATAGCTTTTTGTTAACTTATAGAATACAACACTGTCAGTTCGGGTATAATTTGTAATAGGAGTGGGACAGAATTGTTTTGTATACTCTCTAGCTTCTCTTTCGGCTCTATCTTCTAAGCTTTCTTGACACGATGACACGCAAAATACAACGACAGTGATAAGTGTATATAAAATCTTTCTCATGTTTATTATATTTTATCGCAAAGATAATAAGAATTTGTGATTATTTTATTAACTTTGCCCTAAATTGTGAATAAGAAATAGTTAATGGATAATATAAGAAACTTCTGCATTATTGCGCATATCGATCATGGTAAGTCTACATTGGCAGACCGCTTATTAGAGTATACAAACACTATTAAAGTGACAGGTGGACAAATGTTAGACGACATGGATTTGGAGAAAGAACGTGGTATAACCATTAAAAGTCATGCTATCCAAATGGAATATGAAACTGGTGGACAGAAGTATATTTTAAACCTCATTGATACACCAGGCCACGTCGATTTTTCGTATGAAGTCTCGAGAAGTATTGCTGCGTGCGAAGGAGCTTTGTTGCTTGTAGATGCTACTCAAGGTGTTCAAGCGCAAACTATTTCGAATCTTTATATGGCCATAGAGCACGATTTAGAAATCATTCCAGTGATAAACAAGGTGGATATGCCCAGTGCAATGCCCGAAGAGGTCGAAGATGAGATTGTAGAGCTAATTGGTTGCGACCGAAAAGATATTCTTAGAGCTTCTGGAAAAACAGGAGTAGGAGTGCCAGATTTGCTTGAAGCTGTGGTAAATAGAATCCCAGCACCAAAGGGAGAACCACAAGCTCCACTGCAAGCACTTATATTTGACTCTGTTTTTAATTCATTTAGAGGTATTATTGCATATTTCAAGATAGAAAATGGTAGTATTCGTAAAGGTGATAAGGTGAAGTTCTTTAATACAGGAATGGAATATGTTGCTGATGAAATAGGCGTTTTAAAGATGGATATGATTCCCCGTCAAGAAGTGAAAACAGGTGAAGTAGGATATATTATCAGTGGTATTAAAGATGCAAAGGAAGTAAAGGTAGGTGATACCATTACGCATGTGGCTAGTCCTTGTAGTACTGCTATCTCTGGTTTCCAGGAAGTTAAGCCTATGGTTTTTGCTGGAGTATACCCAATAGATCCAAGTGATTATGAGAATTTGCGTACCTCTTTGGAAAAACTTCAATTGAATGACGCTTCACTTACATTCTCACCTGAATCTTCTATAGCTTTAGGTTTCGGCTTTAGATGTGGCTTTTTAGGACTATTGCATATGGAAATTGTGCAAGAACGATTAGACCGAGAGTTTAATATGGATGTTATCACAACTGTTCCGAATGTTTCTTATATGGTATATGAAAAGACAGGAGTAGAGAAAGAGGTACATAATCCTTCTGGGTTACCTGAACTTACAGCCATAGATCATATTGAAGAACCATATATCAAGGCAACAATTATTACTGATACCAATTATATTGGTGGTATAATGAAGTTGTGTTTGGAGAAGAGAGGTGAGCTGATTAAGCAAGAATATGTTAGTGGAAATCGTGTAGAATTGCACTTTATGATACCTTTAGGTGAAATAGTTATTGACTTTTATGATAAGCTTAAGTCTATTAGTAAGGGCTATGCTTCGTTCGATTATCATATTGATTCCTTTAGAACATCAAAGCTTGCGAAGCTTGATATCTTATTGAATGGCGAGCCTGTGGATGCTTTATCAACCTTAACACATCAAGATAACGCTGTTACTTTGGGTCGTAAAATGTGTGAAAAACTAAAAGATCTTATTCCACGACAGCAGTTTGATATTGCTATTCAAGCTGCGATTGGTGCCAAGATTGTGGCTAGAGAGACCATTAAATGTGTGAGAAAAGACGTGACAGCTAAGTGTTATGGAGGTGATGTTAGTAGAAAACGTAAGTTACTTGAAAAGCAAAAAAAAGGTAAGAAACGTATGAAACAGATTGGAAATGTAGAGGTTCCACAAAAGGCTTTTCTAGCAGTTCTGAAATTAGATTGATGTTATAACCTAACCTACATATATTATGATTAGAAGCATAAACACAGAAGCAATGGCAACAACACCACGTGACATTGCAAGAGAATTAGCCAGACGGTATAGTACAATGACTCATGAAGAGTTAAATGCCTTAGAACGTATAATTATTCCTATGCGATTTGCAAAAGGAAGAAAAATATTATCGGAAGGAGAAATCTGCCGAAATATTTATTATTTGGATAAAGGTATGATACGACAATACTATATAAAAAATGGTAAAGAAGTTACAGAGCATCTTGGATCTGATCATTCTATCTTTATGTGTATAGAGAGCTTGTTTAAAGAAGAACCAACAACTCTACAGGTGGAAGCTCTTGAATCTAGCTTTGTTTATGCTCTTCCCAAAGCGGATTTAGAGCGTATTGCATTACATAATGTAAATATTCAAATGATGTATCGAAAGATATTAGAAGAAAGTTTAATTATCTCTCAAATACATGCAGATTTAGTTCGTTTTGAAACTGCAAAGAATAGATATCAAAGAATGCAAAAGCTTTATCCACAAGTAATATTAAGGGCTCCTTTAACTTATGTAGCAAATTATTTACAAATGACTCCTGAAACATTGAGTAGAGTAAGAGCTTCTTTGCTTTTTGACTAGCCTTTATTTGTAATTAGTATATATGTACTGGAATAAGACTATAAAGTTTTACCTGTTAACTACATATATAAGTGTAAGATGCTTACTCTTAAAAACGGAAAATAGTAGTAAAGGAAGAATACAAAATGCGACCATATTTTCCTTAAATTTGACTTTCTTTATACTATTCTAAAATGTTTATTAAGCCTATACAACGTCTAATATTATAAATGCTAACTTCTCTATAAAAGAGAATAATCTTAATAAGGTCATAAAATCAATAAATGTTTAAATAACATTTATTGATTTTGAATTAGAAAAGTGGGAGAGTGTTAGTTTAATTCGCTTAACTCTAGCCATCTAAACGATTTTTCATCTAGCTCACTTTTTAAGCAAGCTAAACGTTTACTCTTTTCTGTTATCTCTTCAACAGATAGTTCTGATCCCGAAAGAGCATTTTCCAAAGTTTTTTGTTCTTCTTCAAGTTGGATTATTTCTTCTTCAAGTTGCTCAAATTCTCGCTTCTCTTTATAGCTTAATTTACGTTTAGTTTCGTTACGATAGTTTTTCTTTGGATCATTATCTTCTTTCGTATTATTAGCCGTTGGAACTTTTTCTTGAGTCTGAAGGCTCGCCCATTCACGATATTGCGTGTAGTTCCCAGGGAAGTCTTTAATGCGTCCTTGACCTTCAAATACCAATAGGTGGTCTATGATTTTATCCATAAAATAACGGTCGTGACTAATAATTATAACACAACCTGGGAAATCTTGTAGGTATTCTTCTAATACTTGGAGTGTTTGAATATCCAAATCGTTAGTAGGTTCGTCGAGAACTAAGAAATTAGGATTATGCATTAAAACAGTGCAGAGATAGAGTTTGCGTTTTTCTCCACCGCTAAGTTTATATACATAGTTGTGTTGTTGTTCGGGAGTAAACATGAAATGTTGCAAGAATTGTGATGCAGTCATGTGCTTACCACCACCTAAATCAATATATTCAGCGATGTCTTTTATAATGTCAATCACCTTTTGTTGGTCGTTAAACTTTAATCCTTCTTGAGAGAAATAGCCAAACTTTACAGTTTCTCCGATATCAAATCGACCGCTATCAGGGGCAACTTCGCCTAGTAACATCTTTATAAATGTAGACTTTCCTGTGCCATTATCGCCCACAATTCCCATTTTTTCAAATCGAGAAAAGTTGTAATAGAAGTCTTTTAAGATGATCTTTTCAGGACTCCAAGCCTTTGAAACATATTGACATTCAAATATTTTAGAACCAATATAGACATTTTTCGACTTTAAACGAATCTGCCTTTCTTCTATTCTTTGTTTGGCAATCTTCTCTAATTCGTAGAAAGCTTCTTCACGATATCTTGCTTTATGTCCTCTAGCTTGAGGCTGTCTGCGCATCCATTCCAACTCTCTTCTATATAAGTTATTGGCATGTTGTATTTCAGCCTTTGCGTTATTGATACGTTCTTGTCGTTTATCTAAGAAGTAAGCATAATTTCCTTTGTAGGTGAAAATCATAGAATTGTCTAACTCTATGATGCTATTGCACACTCTATCTAAGAAATACCGATCGTGAGTAACCATTAATAAGGTTTTATTTCCACGTGACAAGAAACCCTCCAACCATATAATCATATCAAGATCCAAATGGTTTGTAGGCTCATCTAATATCAATAAATCTGGATTGGTAATCAATACATTAGCTAAGGCCACTCGTTTTTGCTGTCCACCGCTTAGCTCTTTGATGGGTTGAGCAAGGTCTGTTATCTTTAATTGAGTTAGAATTTGCTTTGCTTTTAGTATTTTTTCTTCGTTACCATTGTGGTTAAAGCATGCTTCTAGTACTGTATCATCAGGGTTAAAGTGTGGACTTTGTTCTAAAAAGCCCATAGTTAAGTCTCTTTTAAAGATGATATTGCCTTCGTCTTGACTTTCTTTTCCTGTGAGAATAGATAATAGGGTGCTCTTACCAGTACCATTCTTGGCAATTAATCCCACTCTTTGTCCTTCAGAAATAGAAAACGAAATGTTGTGAAATAGCGTTTGTGTGCCAAACGATTTCGATAAATTCTGAATATCAAGATAAGGAATATTACTTGCCATTGCTGTTGAGTGATTCGTTAATTTGGGAGATATAATTCAATACTTCTTCTTTACCTGTCTTCTTTTCTGCGCTTGTTATAAAATAAGGAGGAAGTTCTTCCCAAGCATCTTGCAATGCTCTCATCCAAGCACTTGCGTTCTTTTGAGCAGCAACGGGACCAAGTTTATCGGCTTTTGTAAAGATAATAGTAAATGGAACTTGACTTGCTCCGAGCCAGTCGATAAACTCTCGGTCTATTTTTTGTTGTGGATGGCGGATATCAATTAATACAAACAGGTTGATAAGTTGCTCTCTTTGCAATATGTATTGAGATATCATTTGTTGCAATTTCTTTTGAACTGCTTTTGATTGTTTGGCATATCCATAGCCAGGAAGGTCCACTAAATACCATTCATTATTAATAATAAAGTGGTTAATAAGTAGAGTTTTACCTGGTTTTGACGAAGTTTTGGCTAGTCCTTTGTGTGTGCAAAGCATATTGATGAGGCTTGATTTGCCTACATTTGATCTGCCAATAAAAGCATATTCATATTTATTATCAGTGGGGCATTTACTCACTGTGGGTGAAGAAACCACGAATTCAGACTTCTTTATTTCCATGTTTGTTGTTTTAAAGAATGAGCATTGTATCTTAAAAGGGAAGTAGATAATATTCTGCTTATATTTTTAGACACAAATATTTATTTGCAAAGATACAAATAAATATGCACTAATGATACGTATTCAAACAAACAGATTTGTTTCTAGCGCAATATCGTTTTATAATTTATTATTCACCCCATGTCCAAACAATGCAAAATCCCCTTTCAAGGGGTCGTGTGGAAATATCTTTCTCATCTGTTTTGTAAGCTCAATAGCCGTCCTCATATTAGCAGTTTTAGTGCTAATAAATCCCAGTTTCTGTGCTTGCTGCATCACATGAGTATCTAATGGCATAATAAGATTACGTTTATCAATAAAGTGTTCCCATACACCTAGGTCCACAGGAGATTCATTTCGAACCATCCAGCGTAAGAACATACAGAGTCGTTTGCATGCAGAACGAGAATTCTTAGGGATAATTCCAACTACATTTTGCTGAGAAAAATAATTGCATATACTATCTATTGCGGTTAAAGTGTCTACAGATGTAGTTCTAATAAAGTTCTCTAAAGAATAGAATTCTTTGAATAAAGTTTCTAAAGCGACGAAGAATTGCAACATCATTGAGTTAGAATAAAGGCGATAAAAGCAAGATTTGTCATTAGGAAAGTATTCTTTATATTCCCCATTTCTAATCCAATTGTATGGCTCTTTTTTGCTCTTCTCGAGTATAAAATTTATCTTTGGAAAGAATTGTTTACGTGAACCATAACTTAAACAGGCTGCAATAAAAGCCATTGTCTCCTGATTTTCTTTACCAATAACTTGGTGCATAAAGTACGAAGGGTCGTCTGTTAGAAAATCATGTGTCTCATATTTCTCTGCTAAAGACTGCAGTAGATGATACTTTTCTGTTTTTGTCATAGTATATGTATTATTATTGTAGATAACGAAGAATTTCTTCTTTTATTGTAATAGCTATGCAATTAGTGTGTAATAGCATAACTTTTATACCTCAAAAGCAATGCTATTGTATAATAAAAGCATAGCTTTTCTATTATGATTACATTTAGATAAATTTCAAATAAAATAGAAATATTTATAAGTGTTTATATATCAAATAAATAATAATATTTATTTTAGTATTTATAGAGATATGTTTATGGCAGAAAATAAACAGAGTGAAAGAGGTAGTATCATTGCCTTTTAGGCTAAACTTATTTGTAAAAGGGATAAGAGTTGATAGATGTTTTGCATAGTTAGATGATTTTTTTTATCTTTGCAAGATATAATAAACACTTAGAATATCGATACTTTTAGCTCAATTGTAGTTCGAAATAAGAGTTAGAAAGTAAGCAATGAAAATAAGGTAAAACTGATTTACTAAAGAAATTCAAAATAAAATACTTTTCAATGACAAAGTCGTATCCAATAGTTTATCTAAAAAAAGGAAAGGACGAAAGCCTAAAACGTTTTCATCCATGGGTTTTTTCTGGTGCAATAGCCAGCGGAACAGAATCCTTAAACGAAGGTGATGTAGTGAGAGTGTGTACTGCAAGTGGAGCATTTATAGCCGTAGGGCATTATCAAATAGGCTCAATTGCCGTTCGAGTACTATCTTTTAAAGACATTGTTATTGATGAAGAGTTTTGGAAATCACGCTTACAGTCAGCTTTAGAAGTGCGTTTGGCAATCGATGTTGTAGACAATCCCAATAATAATACTTATCGTTTGGTGCATGGAGAAGGGGATAATCTACCTGGATTAATTGTAGATTGCTATGGAGAAACAGCTGTTATGCAAGCTCATAGCGTGGGTATGCATTGTGAAAGAAATGCTATTGCTAAAGCACTTGTAGAGGTGTTAGATGGTAGAATCAAAAATGTTTATTATAAAAGTGATACCACCTTGCCTTTTAAAGCCGATTTAAACCAAGAGAATGGCTTTTTAATTGGAGGAGAAACAGATTGTACAACACTTGAAAATGGTTTGACTTTCAAGGTCGATTGGTTGAAAGGACAGAAGACAGGGTTCTTTATTGACCAAAGAGAAAACCGCAGTTTGCTTGAGCAATACTCAAAGAATAGAAGTGTATTGAATATGTTTTGCTACACAGGAGGATTCTCTGTTTATGCAATGCGTGGGCAAGCTGAATTGGTACATTCGGTAGATAGTAGTGCAAAAGCAATTGACATCACTCGTGAAAATATTGCTGCCAACTTCGAAGACACCACAAAGCACGAGGCTTTTTGCGAAGATGCATTTAAGTATCTCGATGCAAATGATAAGAAATACGACCTTATTATCCTCGATCCACCAGCTTTTGCTAAGCATAGAGCGGCACTTAAAAATGCACTAAAGGGTTACACTCGTCTAAATGCAAAGGGTTTTGAAAGTATTAAGAGCGGTGGTATTTTATTTACTTTCAGTTGTTCTCAAATTGTAACTAAAGATCAATTCCGTAATGCTGTCTTTACTGCTGCAGCTCAATCAGGACGCAAAGTACGTATACTTCATCAACTTCATCAACCTGCCGATCATCCTATTAATATCTATCATCCTGAAGGTGAGTATTTAAAAGGATTGGTGTTGTATGTTGAAGACTAATTTAATACAATGCAAAAAAGCAGTTCTTTGTTTCTAAGAAAAATAGAACAGTTTATTGAACAAAAAGAGTTGATGAGCAAAAATCAACTCTACTTGGTGGCGTTATCGGGTGGAGCAGATAGCGTTGCACTACTTTTGGTTTTGAAAAGATTAGGTTATAATGTAGAAGCAGCCCATTGTAACTTTCATTTAAGAGGCGAAGAATCTGATAGAGATGAAGACTTTTGCAAAGATTTATGTCGTGAGTTGGATATAAAACTGCATCTTGCTCATTTCGATACTCAAACTAATGCAAGTCTACATGGTATTAGTATAGAAATGGCTGCACGTAATTTGCGATATAATTATTTTGAGGCTCTATTAAAAGATATCAACGCTAGTGCTGTTTGTGTAGCACATCATAAAGATGATAGTGCAGAAACCCTTTTATTAAACCTTGTTAGGGGTACTGGAATAGAAGGACTTACGGGGATTAAGAGTAAGAATAATAGGATTGTAAGACCATTCTTATGTGTTCGAAGAAATGAGATAATCAATTATCTTGAACAGCAAAACCAATCGTTTGTAACAGATAGTTCTAATCTTGTGAATGATGTTCAACGCAATAAAATACGTTTAGACGTAATGCCATTGTTGCAAACTATCAATCCTTCAGTTGTAGAACATCTTAACCAAACAGGTGAGTATGTAGAAGATGCAACAGCTATTTTGAATGCAACTTTAGAGCAAATGTACGATAGGGTTGTTCTACTTAAAACTGAAGAACAAATGATTGTTGATATAGAAAGATTAGAAAAGGAACAATCTTCAAGCTATTTGTTGTGGTATATCCTAAAGAATTATGGTTTTAATGCAGCCCAAATAAAGCAAATATCGCAAGGATTAACCACCTCAATAGGTAGGGTGTGGGAGTCGACAACGCATGCTTTAACCATCAATAATAATAAAATTATTGTAGAACCTCTATTTACATGTGACTCTAAAGAATATCGATTGATTGAAGAAGGCTTATATCATTTGAATTCAAAACTATCTATCGAGATAAAAAAAGAATCTTATTCAAGTGATAAAGGCTTTAGTAAAGATCCTAAATATATTTGGATAGATGCAGATAAAGTTGCATTTCCATTATTTATTCGATTGATAAAGGAGGGTGATAGAATGATTCCTTTAGGAATGAAAGGGGGCAAATTAATTAGTGATATGCTAACAGATTCGAAGGTATCTTATTTCGACCGTCAACGTCAATATGTGTTATTAAATAATGAACAGCAAATTATTTGGCTTTTAGGTCGTCGCATTGACGATCGATATAAGATAACATCGTCTACAAAGACTGTTCTAAAAATAAAGTTGCTTTAGTGAGATCTTCAGGAGTATCGATACCAATTGTTTCGATATTTGTTAATCCTACCTTTATTTTATAACCGTTTTGAAGCCATCTAAGTTGTTCTAATCCTTCAGTTTTTTCTAGCGATGATGGTTCCAAACGAGTGATTTCGCTAAGTACCGAACGTCTATATGCGTAAATCCCGATGTGTTTTAAATATGGGAAAGTGTCAGTAATATTAGTATCTTCACCAAGTTTATTAATGTCAACTCCTTTAATAAAAGGAATCATATTGCGTGAAAAATAGAGCGCATAGTTATTGTTATCCATCACAATTTTAGGCGAGTTGGGATTTAACACGTCTTTTGTTGTGGTGAAAGGTTTACCTAATGTGGCTATTTGTGTTTGTTCGTCATTAAATGAATTGCATAAAGTTTGAATTTGAGAAGGGTCGATAAATGGCTCATCTCCTTGAATATTAATAACCACATCGCATGGAACACTAATTTTAGATACAGCTTCTTCAATTCTATCTGTTCCGCTTTCGTGGTCGGAACGAGTCATAATAACGTTTCCTCCAAAGTTCTCAACCTCTTTAAAGATACGTTCATCATCAGTAGCAACATATACATCTTCTAAAACAGATGATGCCTTTTCGTACACTCTTTGTATGACAGTTTTACCTTTAATTACAGCAAGTGGCTTTCCTGGAAAGCGTGAAGAGCCATAACGAGCAGGTATAATGCAAATGAATTTCATTCGATATAACTTTTAGTGAATATTCAATTCGTATTTCAAACACATCTTGTGTTGGGACGAATGCAAAGATACTAATTTTTACTAATTATTTTTGAGGTCTCAATAAAAAAGGCTATTTTTGAGTATTAAACTATTAGTAATGATATTAATTCTAATAAATTAATTGTAGTGAGAAAAGGAATCTTAACCATATTATTGATAAGTGTACCTCTAATTTGTTGTGCACAAAGAATCGTTTTAGGCTCTTGTACCACGAAAGATGGTGGACTTTATAAAGGAGAAATTGTAGCAAATAAGCCTCATGGAAAAGGAGTTACAACCTTTAAGAATGGTGACATTTACGAAGGAGAATACGTAAAAGGTAAAAGAGAGGGTCATGGTGTTTATACTTTTGCTGACGGTGAGAAGTATGATGGACAGTGGTTTCAAGATCAACAGCATGGAAAAGGAACCTATTATTTTATGAATAATAATAAATATGTGGGTTTGTGGTTTCGTGATTGTCAGCAAGGTATAGGTACAATGTATTACTATAATGGCGATAGATACGAGGGAAACTGGTATCAAGACAAGAGACAAGGAAAAGGAAAGTATATTTTTTCGAATGGAGCTTATTATGATGGCCTGTGGGATAATGATCAAAAAAATGGTAAGGGCTTCTTTAATTGGGGAGATGGAACCACCTATGATGGAATGTGGGTAGGTAATCAACGTTCAGGAAAAGGCACAAATAAATATACAGATGGTGATGTCTATACTGGAGAATGGCTCAATGATATTCAGAATGGTAAGGGAATTTACAAGTTTCAGAATGGAGATATTTACGAAGGAGCTTACCTAGAAGGAGAAAGAACGGGTGAAGGTATTTTTAAATACGCCAATGGTGATAAATATACAGGAGCATTTAAAGAAGGCGATAAAGATGGATTTGGAACCTTAGCTTGGAATAATGGCGACATTTATATAGGTTTTTGGAAAGCTGATAAACAAAATGGTAAAGGTAAACTAACCAAAAAAAATGGCGATATTTATGAAGGAATATTCCAAAATGGTAAACTAAATGGTGAGGTAGTAATACACTATGTCAATGGAACTAGATTTAAAGGAACCTTTAGAAATGGTCAACGTCATGGCAAAGCGATAGAAGAAACGAAAGAGGGTGTTCGTTTTGAAGGCTCTTATTCGCAAGATATGAGAGACGGAGTATTTGTAGAAAAAGATAGAAATGGAAATATTATAAAACAGGGTCGGTATGATTCTGGAAGACGATACGAGAACTAACTACAAGGATAAAGAATTATGGCTACAGCTGAAAACAAAACAAAGAAGCCTATAAAGAAGACTTCTAAACCTAGAACACGCAAAGAATTGGAACGTCCTTTAGAGCTAATTAGAAAGGATCCATACTTATTGGATTATACAGAAGCAATAAAAGGCAGACACGAACATGCGTTAGATAAGTTGAAACAACTTACAAATAATGGAAAAAAAACATTGACAGATTTTGCCAATGGTCATAATTATTATGGTTTACATTGTAACTCTCGTAATTGGATTTTTAGAGAATGGGCTCCTAATGCCACTGCAATCTATTTAATTGGAGATTTTAATAATTGGCAAGAAACACCAGAGTTTCAGGCGCAGAAAGATTCTAAAACTGGTGATTGGGTGTTGAAGTTGCCTCTAAAAGCACTTCGTCATGGTGATTATTATAAGCTAAAAATATATTGGGAAGGTGGATCTGGGGAGCGAATTCCTGCGTGGGCACAACGTGTTGTACAAGATGTTAACACTAAAGTATTCTGTGCACAGGTATGGAAACCAACTGAGACTTACCAATGGAAGAAAAATAATTTTAAGCCAACTATTAATCCTTTGCTTATCTATGAATGTCATATTGGAATGGCGCAAGATGAAGAAAAGGTTGGAAGTTATACTGAGTTTAAGGATAAAGTACTGCCTCGTATCATAAAAGCAGGATATAACTGCATTCAAATAATGGCTATTCAAGAACATCCTTATTATGGTTCTTTTGGCTATCATGTTAGCTCTTTCTTTGCTGCGTCATCTAGATTCGGTACTCCAGAAGAACTAAAAGCTCTGATAGATGAGGCTCATTGCAATGGAATAGCTGTGATTATGGATATCGTTCATTCACATGCTGTGAAGAATGAGATAGAGGGGTTAGGTAATTTTGCAGGTGACCCCAATCAATTTTTCTATGAGGGAGGTAGAAGAGAACATCCTGCATGGGATTCACTTTGCTTCGATTATGGTAAAGATGAGGTTCTACATTTCTTGTTAAGTAATTGTAAGTATTGGCTAGAAGAATATCATTTTGATGGCTTTCGATTTGATGGTGTAACATCAATGCTTTATTATAGTCATGGGTTAGGGGAGGCCTTTACTAATTATGGTGATTACTTCAACGGACATCAAGACGACAATGCGATATGTTATCTAACCCTTGCCAATCTCTTAATTCACGAGATTGACCCACGAAAGATTACTATTGCAGAGGAAGTTAGTGGTATGCCTGGTCTTGCTTGTAAGTTTACTGCAGGTGGATATGGCTTTGATTACCGTATGGCAATGAATATTCCCGACTATTGGATCAAGATAATCAAAGAACAAAAAGATGAAGATTGGAAGCCAAGTTCTATCTTCTGGGAAGTAAAGAATAGACGTGCTGATGAACGAACTATTTCATATTGTGAGAGCCACGACCAAGCTTTGGTAGGCGATAAGACCATTATTTTCCGATTAATAGATGCTGATATGTATTGGCATTTCAAGAAAGGAGATGAGAATTATATGGCTCATAGAGGTATTGCGTTGCATAAGATGATTCGACTAGCAACCATTTCAACTATAAATGGAGGTTATCTTAATTTCATGGGAAATGAGTTTGGGCATCCAGAATGGATTGACTTCCCACGTGAAGGAAATAGTTGGAGCCACAAATATGCACGTCGTCAGTGGAATTTAGTGGACAATGAAGAACTTGATTATCAATATCTAGGCTTATTTGATAAAGCTATGTTAGATGTTGTTAAAAGTGAAAAGACTTTTAATAAAACACCTATACAAGAGATATGGCATAATGATGGAGACCAAATATTAGCCTTTACAAGAGGTGATTTATTGTTTGTTTTCAATTTTTCTCCCACTCAATCTTATGTGGATTATGGATTGTTAGTACCCACAGGTACTTATGATGTAGTATTAAATACTGATGCTAAGATCTTTGGAGGTAATGACTTGAATGATGATTCCGTAACTCATTTCACTAATTTTGATGCTCTTTATGTTAAAGAACATAAAGAATGGCTTAAATTATACATTCCTGCTAGAACAGCAATGGTATTAAAAAAGAACTAAATGGCATATTTATTAAAAATCAATAGAAGGCAGTTTGCTCGATATTTCTGTACACTTATTTTTGTTGTATTTATCTTTTTGTATCTGTATTATTATCAGTCGGACACATTAATTTATGTGCAACATGTCCTTTCTAATGGTAAAACTCACTACAATTCGCTTGTAGGTGGAATTATCATTACTGCAATTTCTTATATAATCATATTGTTGCAGCAGACTTTTTCTAAAGTTATTAGACGATTTAGGTTCATTGCTTTTTACCTACCTTCATTGCTCATTGCATTCTTATGTGATGTAGATGAGCATGTTTCGTTTAATTTTTATCTTTTGATTTTCGGCTTGTTACTATATGGGTTGGTGCTTTATTGGCTAAAAGGCATAGTAAAACAATCAAATAATCACTATACATCTAACTTCGCAGATACACTACTTTTCCAACTTATGTATCTTATTGTGTTGTTCTTTTCAATTTCTATAATAGGGAATAACGATGAAGAATTTCATTATAGATTAAGAACAGAGAGATATATACTTGATAAAAAGTATGATTTAGCAATAAAAATAGGAGAGAAATCGGCTATTGCCAACTCGTCATTAACAATGCTTCGCTCTTTTGCTCTTAACAAAAAACATCTATTGGGGGATAAATTATTTACCTATAATATAATAGGTAGATCTTCGGTTTTATTGCCAATGGATTCTAATTCGTGTTTACTTTTACCGCAAACATTTGTTGAAGACGATATGAAAGTGCGTGCAAAGCATAAAATGTCGGCTTTAAAATATTTCCAAAGGCTTGATGAGTTGAGGGTAAAGAATAAGCAATACGTGGATTATTTATTGTGTGCTTATTTGTTAGACAAACGTTTAGATGATTTTGTAAGAACCATTTCGAAGTATTATACAATAGATAATAAGCTTCCAAAACATTATCGTGAGGCATTATTACTATACTCTCATACTCATGCAATGCCTGCAATTGAGTATCATGACAATGTTATGGAAGCCGATTACCAAGATTATGCGAAGTTAGAAAAGCAATATTCTAATGGCATAACCCGTAAGAATAAGTTGAAAGAGGTATTTGGAAATACTTATTGGTACTATTATCAATATGCTATTTCTTAACCTCTGCCAATGCTTTAACCCAGTCTGTATCTAATGAAAAGTTTGTGATGTAGTTTGAATTATCTACGTATCCGTAGGTAATTTCTTTTTCCATATCATTGAAAAGTGAGTTCTTTATACTTGCATTCTTATATTTTGCCTTAGTAACTTCTTGAGTACTTTTCTTTGCATTGTTTGCTAAAGTCTTTATATAAAGGTTTACAAATTCGATCATTGCATTAGCTTGTTCTCCTAATTCGTGCTCTGAAAAGCCTTCTGTAGAACCTGCCTTCATTGTTAAATAATATAAGGCATCTGACTTAAATGTAGCAATCTTTCTGGTTTCAAGACTCTTTGTCTGATTATTTTTAATCGCTTCATTCTTTAGCATGAGGTTTTGTACCTCTTTAAAGATCTCTTGTGCTTGAATAGTTATTGATGAGCAAAGGCATAGAGCCAATGTAAAAAGCATTTTTTTCATAATTCTTCTTGTTTGGTTATTTACTATTTATTCTTTCCTTATTTTTATTTATAAAATCTTTCCAACCTTTATATGATACGTCATTAATAGGACGTCCTGTTTGTAGATAATGGCAATAAGCAACTCCCAGTGCATCTGTTGCGTCCATAAACTTAGGTAAATTGCCTTTATCTAGCTTTAATAGGCGAAGCAACATATCTGCAACTTGCTCTTTACTTGCTTGTCCTTGTCCTGTAATCGCCATTTTTATCTTAAGAGGAGCATATTCAAATATTGGAATATCGTGATTAATTGCAGCAGCAATTGCAACCCCTTGAGCTCTTCCAAGTTTCAACATAGATTGAATATTCTTACCAAAGAAGGGAGCTTCGATAGCCATTTCGTCGGGAAGATATTCCTCTATTATTCCTTTAACTCGTTGAAAGATATTACCTAATCTCAAATAAGGGTCTGTCATTTTGCGCATATCTATAATACCCATTGCAATCATTTCTGCTTTATTAGATACTACTTTTATGACGCCATAGCCCATTATATTTGTTCCAGGGTCAATACCTAAGATAATTCTTTCATTATCAATACGTTGTAAAACCATTGCTATTGCCCTTCAAAAGCTATCGATCTATGTATGGATTGCTACTTAATTCGTCTCCAATAGTTGTGCTTTCACCATGCCCGGGATATAGAATTGTTTTATCAGGAAGTTGAGATACAAATCTAAGTGTTTGTATCATTTGAAACATCGATCCTCCTTCTAGGTCTGTTCTACCGATAGAGCGCTTAAAAATAGTATCTCCTGAGAAAGCGATATGCTCTTTTTCATTATAGAAGAATACACTTCCTGGAGTATGACCTGGTGTTTCTATTATTGTAAAACGCTGTTTACCAAATTCAATGATATTATCTTTTGTTAGATAATCAATATCTTTTGGTTGCTCTTCTGTTAAATCTAAACCCAGTAATAGTTGTGCTTGTTGCTTTATACTTTCCATTAAGAACTTGTCTTTATGGTGTACTTTGGGAGTGAGCCCAAATTCTTTTTGCATGCAACTATTTCCAAAGTTGTGGTCAAGATGACCATGAGTAGCAAGCAAATGTTTGGGTATTAATTGATTCTTTTTGATATAATCAATAATCATATCTCGCTCTTCTTGATAAAAAACGCCACAATCTATAATTATACATTCTTTTGTTTCATCGCTAACAACGAAACAATTCTCTTGTAACATATTACAAGTAAACACTTGAACATTTATCATAGAGGTATATATATTAATGATTTTTCTTTAAACCAATCGTCTTTAAACCAATTAGATAGAGGTGTTATTTCGGCAAGTTTCTTGTGTTCATGAATCTCACCTTCGGTATTTCCTCCCTTTAAAACAATCACTCCATTGGGTAAAGCGTTGTTTTGTTTTTTTGAAATATTCTTTTTTACAATATTTATTAAGTCGGGTAGAGGCATAACAGCACGACTAACTATAAAGTTATATTTTCCTTTTTCTTCTTCACCACGGATGTGTTCAGCAACCACATTGGTAATACCAATGGCTTTAATAACTTCATTTGCGACCATAATCTTTTTGCCTGTTCCATCTATAAGCTTAAATTTACAGTTTGGAAACATAATTGCTAAAGGGATACCAGGAAAGCCTCCGCCCGTCCCAAAGTCCATAATTGTAGTTCCATCTTTAAAATTAATAGCCTTTGCAATGGCTAAAGAGTGGAGTACATGGTGTGAATATAGATTGGAAATGTCTTTTCTTGATATTACATTTATCTTTTGGTTCCAATCTTCATACAACGCTTGTAGAGCCTTAAACTGCTCTATTTGCTTGTCTGTTAGGTGTGGAAAATATTCTAAAATCTCGTTCATTCTCTATCTTTAAGTATTTCTTTTAAGTCTTTATTCTTTATTTTAATCTCAATTTCTCCAATGTTTGTATTTGTAATTTCTCCATTATTATAAATAAAAACTACTTCATTTTCCTTAATAATGAAATTCTTTGGAGCATTTATATCGTCTGTTAATAATATATTTTGTTCCAATAATGTTTTTATATCTTTAGTTTTGAATTGTTTTAAAAGTTGTCTTTTTATAAGTGAATTAAGTGTGTATTCATATCCTCTAACAAATATATCTTCTAATGTAAGTATCTTTTTTGTTGCGATATTGATATTCTTGCACTCTATCCATTTATCGTCTTCACTTAGTTCATTTATAGCTAGTGTGTGATGATATAAATAACTTATGATATTATCCTTATATGAATTGATTGCTGTTTTAAGAATATAATGGTATAAATATCTATTTTTTGATGTGTGCAACTCGTTATTTATAGATGAAACATTGGTTATAAACTCATTAAAAAAGCATTGAATGAAAGAATTAACTCGTTTCTTCAAAGGAAGATTTTGTAGTGAGTCATTATTGTAATATGGTGGAAAGATGTTATCGGAAAGAATGAGTTGATTTAGTTTTGATGCTCCTTTTCCTGTTAAATATTTTATGTTCATTTGAACAGAACACCATAAAGTATCCTTCTTCTGTATATATTTTTGCATCGAATCAATTTGCAAACTGTCTATAGATAAGCCTGTTTTTTCTTGTATTCCTTTGTTTGGAAGATTGCAAGAGAATACTAAACTCAATAAGCATGTTATAAAAATAGATAGACGCATAATATTACAAAAGTAATATTTTAATTCTATATATCTGCCTTTTTTGTTGGAATTATTCTATTTATGATATTATTTTATTCTTTTGTTGGGCTTTCTTTGAGTGTTGTCAGGTCAACTTTCCAACCCTCATTGGTTTTGATAAGGTTGATAGTTACATCTCTTTCTTTGTTGAGTTGTATATCGCTATTTATATCTTTCATTTTAAATGAGTTATATATCTTCATCGAAATTCTAGCTTTAATGCCTTCTTCTAGCATTCCAGTATTGGTTATTTCGATGCTAGCATCTTCGTTTCTTTGTTTGATAAGCTCAATATCTTTTTCGCTAATATTAGATGCAAGAAAACTAATTTGTGTCTTAGATTCTGCTGTACAATATTTAAGGGCCTTCTCTAATTTCCAATTATAGAAGTTAGTTGCAAAGGAATCTGCAACAATAGTTATATCATTAGAATTCGATATTCTTTGACATGATGATATTAGATTTATGGTGCTTACAAATAACAGAATTACTGCATATATGTATTTTCTCATTGTACAAAAGTTTTAATATATTTTATCGATGTTTTCTATATAGTGAATAAAAGCTTCATATAAATTTTATTTTGGATGAAAGTTCTTATTATTGAATGAAAACGCTGCAAAGATACTATAAAGTTTTACATTTATATTTGTTCTTACATATTATGCTATTTTTTTATAATATAATTTTATTTTAATTACAAATTTATGCATATATTTGTGATCTCTTTATTACTATATCTTTTATAAAATAAAATCTATCAGAAAGTGCACAGCAATGAATAAAAATAGATGTAACAGATGTCGTATTATCCTATGTTTATCTTATAGGAAGATGTGTCTTTGGCTGTATTGCTTATTTCTTTATAAAACACAAGTTGTTAATATACGTGCGTTTTCTATCCTATGGGCTTTTTCCTTTTTTACTTTAGTTCATGCGCAATCAAAGACCGATTGGGTAAAAGATTATGAAGAATTTGTAAATGTAAATATGCTAGAGCAAGAAGCTGCTCAAGAATTGTACGATGTTTTGAGCGAACATGCTGATCATAAAATGAGCATTAATTCTATAACAAAAGAAGACTTAGAGGCTTTTGTATTTTTATCTAGTGAGCAAATAGAAGGTATAGTTGAGTATGTTTATAAGTATAAACCGTTAAAAACACTTTCTGAATTGGTGCTGGTTGAGCCGTTAGATGCTGTAAGTCGAAATCTTTTACTTCATTTCTTAACACTTGATCCTATTCAAATTGAAATGTTTCCAGGTTTTGAAACTGCCTTTAAATATGGTCGTTCTACTTTTATGGCTATGACAAAAATACCTTTAGAGAAGCAACGGCTTAGTGAAAATAGATATCTGGGATATGCTCTTAAGCATCAATTACGTTATAAGTTTCAGTTTTCTGATTATTTGAAGATGGGTCTTACGGCTTCTCAAGATATGGGAGAACCATTTTTTCAATATAAGAACAAAGATGGATATGATTTTTATTCTTATTACCTAGTACTGCAACGGATTGGTATTATTAAGCAAATGGTGATAGGACGATATCGCTTAAAAACAGGAATGGGACTTATCATCAATAATGATTTTAATTTTGGGAAACAAATATCACTTGCAAGTATCGATAAAGTGGATACCAATATACGAGCGCATTCTGCTGCTTCTTCTGCTAATTTTATGCAAGGATTGGCAACTACTTTAAGCTGGTCGAAAAATTTTGAAACAACCTTCTGGACTTCGTATAGGGCAATTGATGCTACTTTAACTAAAGATAAAGAATATATTGCAACGATTTTAAAAACAGGATTGCATCGCACCGAAAGCGAAATGGATAGAAAAAATAATGCTTATCAGTGGGCAGGAGGATTCAGATTTGGCTGGAAGAAAAATGGATTTGGGCTTGGATTAACAACGGCATTTACAGGATTTAGCAAACCTCTTCTTCCTAATAAAAATCAAAAATATAAAGAATTCTATCCTGAAGGTTTTATGTTTCATAATATAGGGGTTGATTATAGCTATTTAAGTAGGCGAGTGGTGGTGCGTGGAGAAACGGCAATAAACGATCAAAAAGCTTTCGCAACCATCAATTCAATTAATTATCAGTTAACAAGTTTACTGAAACTCACCTTACTCCAAAGATGGTATAGTTATAGATATTATTCTCTGTTAGGTAATGCGTTCAACGAAGGACGACATTTGCAAAACGAAAGTGGCTTGTTTTTAGGTGCTTCTTATAATCCTATTCAGTTTTTATCTATAATGGGTTATGTTGATTTTGCTTATTTCCCTTGGCCCAAATATCAAATATCAGAAGCATCTTGGGCTGTAGAACCGTTTATAAGTGTAAAGTGGCAACAAAAAAGTTGGAGCTACTTGTTACGCTATAAATGTAGGATGAGATCAAAAGAAGATAAAAAGAATGACGTGGTAGCTAATGAAATAATTCATAAAACTCGTTTTTCTTTGGGTTATGATGCTACTCAATGGGGGGTGCAAACAAATTTAGATGTTGTTTTTCATCATTTTCTAGAGAATAGTTTAGGGTGGAGAATTGAACAAAGTGGATTCATTAAAACAAATACCTGCAATATCTTTGGAACTCTTTCTTATTATTATACAGATAATTATGATAGTAGGATCTATGCCTACGAACGTGGTCTACTTTATCAATTTTCTTTTCCTATGTTCTATGGAAAAGGTTTTCATTACGCATTGGGCAATCGTTGGGATATTAATAGTAGTTTAATGCTAATAGCTAAGGTAAGTGGTTCTTTCTATTATCGTAATAAGAAAAATAATATAAAAGATATTGCAAAAGTGGAAGAATTTAAGAATTATATAGAAATGCAGCTGCGGTGGAAATTCTGATACTAAATTATTTTCTTTTACTTATTTTCAACTAAAGATGTAATTATGTAGGATATAATTGCTTGTTATCTGTTTTTTTTATACTTTTGTAGTGCCAATAAAACAAATGCAGATGAAACTTGCAGTAATGACCCATTCTACATTCTTTGTAGAAGAAGATAAAATACTTACAACTCTATTCAATGAGGGAATGGAAAATCTACATCTTTATAAACGGGAAGCATCTCCAATTTATTCAGAAAGATTGCTTTCTTTATTGAATGAAGAGAATAGAAAAAGAACAATTGTCCATGATAATTTTTATCTAAAGAATGAGTTTGAGCTAGGGGGAATACATCTTGATACTATTGACACACCGATACCAGAAGGATACAAGGGAAAAGTTAGTAGAACATGTGGTGACCTTTCGTTGTTAAAAGATATCGTAAAGGTGTCGAAGTACGTGTTTTTATCAAACTTCCTTTTGCCTAAACAAGAAAAATCAGATACTAAAACATACTCTTTAGACCTTTTAGAAAAGGCAGCAAAGAGTGGTTATATAAATAAAAATGTGTACGCAATGGGCAATATTAATTTAGAAACGATACCTGTTGCGAAGGCATTAGGCTTTGGAGGAGTTGTGTTGTGTGAAGATCTTTGGAGTAGATTTGATATTCAAAACCAAACCGATTACAGAGATTTAATTCATCATTTCCAAAAGATTAAAAGAGCCATAGGTTAATAAGTAACAAAATAAATTCAGAATAATTATATATCGATTCTTATTTCTAAAATATTAAGATGATGAGTGAAAATAACTCTTTTTTAGTTTTCTCGGGCAGTAGTTCGAGATATCTTGCAGAGAAAATCTGTAAAAGTTTAAATTGTCCTTTGGGTAATTTAGTCGTTACTCGCTTCTCAGATGGTGAGTTTGCGGTATCTTATGAGGAGTCTATTCGTGGACGAGATGTCTTTTTGGTGCAGAGTACTTTTCCCAATTCAGACAACTTGATGGAGCTTTTGCTTATGATAGATGCAGCAAAACGTGCATCTGCTCGTAACATTATTGCTGTTATTCCTTATTTTGGTTGGGCACGTCAAGATAGAAAAGACAAGCCTAGAGTTAGTATAGGGGCAAAACTTATAGCAGACCTTTTAATGGTTGCAGGTATCGATCGTCTCATAACAATGGATCTTCATGCTGACCAAATTCAAGGTTTCTTCGATGTTCCTGTAGATCATCTTTATGCTTCTGGAGTTATTTTACCTTATCTTCAAAGCCTAAAACTAGACAATTTAGTTATTGCTAGTCCTGACGTTGGTGGTAGTAAACGTGCAAATACTTATGCTAAATATTTAGGATGTCCACTAGTCTTGTGTAATAAGACACGTGCTCGTGCTAATGTTGTAGATACAATGCAAATTATCGGTGATGTTGTAGGAAAAAATGTTGTTATTGTTGATGACATGGTTGATACAGCAGGAACAATAGCAAAGGCGGCAGATATTATGAAAGAAGCTGGTGCGTTGAGCGTACGTGCATGTGCTTCACATTGTGTAATGAGTGGCCCAGCAACCGAAAGAGTAGATGGATCAGCTTTAGAAGAAATTGTTTTTACAGATTCTATTCCTTATAGTAAAGACAGTTCAAAGGTAAAACAACTTTCAGTTGCAGACATGTTTGCAGAAACAATACGTAGAGTTGTTTCTAACGAAAGTATTTCTTCACAATATTTGGTTTAATGAGATGAACATGAGATATTTATGCTTTGCAATAGTTGTTTCGATTTGTTTCGCTGGTTGTAAGAAGAAAGAAGCTAAACCTGTAGTAGCAACAACTCAAGAGATGAGAGATTCTATCGCCAATGCATCTGAAGTTGAGATGATAAAAGATTTTACGATGACTAGTGTTGATGGTAAAAAAGTATCATTAAAAGATGAAGTTGCAAAGCACGAAATTACAATTGTAGATTTTTGGGCAAGTTGGTGCGGACCTTGTATGCACGAAGTTCCTAACCTTGTTAGTTTATATAACAAATATAAGGATACTGGACTTGGAATTGTTGGCATTTCTTTAGATGAAGATGAGGATAGTTGGAAGAGTGCAATTGAAGAAAATAAGATGTCGTGGACACAACTTTCTGATCTTCAAGGATGGAATAATGCAGCAGCAAGACTATATGAAGTTGAATCTATTCCCCATATCTTAGTGGTTAATAAAAAAGGAGAGATTATCGCAGAAGATCTTAGAGGAGAAGATCTTAAAACCTTTATTGCAAGTCAAAAACTTCAGTAAGAGCTAAATATTTTATATAAACATAATGTGAATTATACCATTCTATTGTTTAATAGGATGGTATAATTGTCTTTTTCTATGTTTTTGAAGTAAAAGTTATAAGGATATATAGTTTGTAGCTATGACTATGGAATTAGATATAGGATAAGAAAAAATATAACAATGTAATGATGAGTTAAAAACGATTATTACTCAACTATCTGAAAATCTAGAGGTAGAGACTGGTTAGATTCAAATCATTTTAGATCAAAGCTGGTATGTCTTAAATAGAGAGTATCGAATGATAGAACATCTTCTTTCTTTTATTTGAATAATTTTATCCTAGTTGTTTTGCGTGATATTGCATTGAAAAGCTTAGTAGAAATAAAAGAGATAAAGCAATGGGGGCTAATCTTATAATAGATATGTTTTATTTTATAGGTAAATCTGATAATAACGCATTGCTTAAATCTGATAAGACGGAAGGTTAACAATAGAATAGTAACGATTTTATGTGTTCGATGATTTTTAGTTGAAAAATATATATGAGAGATTTATTATATATTACCACTTAAATTAAGATAATAGAGAAGTAGTATTTTTAGAGACAAAACATAAATAACGATTTTAAGATTATGTGTATTAGAAGATTACAACTTATGCTGGTTGTCCTTTTTTTTTCATTGTGTAGTTTCGCAGAAAAACAACTCGTAGGGAATTGGAATACCATTCCATTAGCTAAATGTATTGAGCCGTTAAAAGAGAAGAACTTTATATTGAATAGCAATACAACAATCTATTGCCCTGATAATGCAAATGAGTTGCAAAAACGTAACGTTGAATTCCTCATCTCATATATAGAAGAAGTAACGGGAATGAAGTTGAAGGAGAATTCTAAGATGAAAAATAATCAGATTCGATTGTCACTTGATCTGTCTATAAAAGGAAATGAAGCGTATGAAATTAAAGCAACTCCAAAGGTGTTAAGGCTATCAGGAAGTACTCCTGCAGGCGTGTTCTATGGCTTACAAACATTGACTAAAGCATTGCCAATAGTAAAGAATGTAGGGCAAGTTGAATTGCCTTCTGTTATGATTACAGATTCTCCACGTTTTGTTTATCGTGCTTTTTTGATAGATGTAGGTCGACATTTCTTTAGTATTGAATACTTAAAAAAGCTGATAGATATGTTTGCATTACACCATATCAACTATTTTCATTGGCATTTAACAGAAGATCAAGGTTGGAGAATAGAGATAAAGAAATATCCTAAGCTAACAGAAATAGGTTCAAAACGTACAGAAACGGTTCTACCTGGGGATAAAGGGTATGATGGTAAGCCTGTAAGTGGATATTATACTCAGGAAGAAGCACGTGAACTTGTGAAGTATGCGGCAGATCGATTTATTACTATTATCCCAGAAATAGATATGCCTGGACATATACAATCTGCGTTAGCGGCATATCCTGAGTTAGGATGTACTGGTGGACCATACCCTGTTTGTACTCATTTTGGAGTTATTAAAGAAGTTCTTTGTGCTGGAAATCCAAAAGCTTTGGAGCTTGCAAAAGACGTAGTGAATGAGATTATGGATATCTTTCCATCAGAATATATACATCTTGGAGGCGACGAATGTCCTAAAGATAGATGGAAAGAGTGTGCTAAGTGTCAGCAAAAAATAAAGGATTTAAACCTAAAAGACGAAGAAAAACATTCGAAAGAAGACTTACTTCAGACTTGGTTTATGGGGGAACTAGAAAAAGATATTCGTGCCAGAGGACGTAAAATGATTGCTTGGGACGAGATTTTAGATGGGGCTCCATCAAAAACAGTGACGGTAATAGGTTGGACTTCGAAATATGCTTCAATTCGTTCTGCTCAACAAGGTCATCCAACTGTGGTTGCACCAATTACTAATTTCTATTTCAGTAATCCACGAATTAATAAAATAGAAGGTATTCCTAGTGTTCAAAGAGTTTACGACTTAGATCCTTGTTTCGATGTGTTAACTCCAGAAGAGCAAAAGAATATTATTGGAGCAGAAGGCTGTATTTGGACAGAATGGGTGAAAGACAGCACTAAGTTAGAATGGCAATTGTTTCCAAGGCTTGCTGCTTTGTGTGAAGTTCAATGGACATCTAAAGATAAAAGAAATCTAGATAACTTCTTGTCACGTATGTTTCATATGCAAGAGCTGTATAAACTTAAGAATATAAAGTATAGAAAAGATATAGAAAAAGATTTCTTCATTTTAAGGAATTAAAGAAGTAATAATGTCTTTAATATGAAATTGTTAAACCTATATTAATTAAAGAATAATAAATATTTAATGTGTTTTTTTTACTTAAAACGAGTATGAAATAAGAGAGATGTATAAAAAGCATAAAAAATATAGATAAAATATTTGGTTATTCAAAAAAAATATATACCTTTGTTACATGTTATCCTGAAAACAATCTTTTTACCTTAAAGAAACTAATGCCTATTGAAAATTTGGAGCGATCACCTGTGAAGGTCATCGCTTTTTTCTAACAATATTTTTATATTTACATATATCTTTTTCCTATTGAGCCAAAATAGTTTAATATAATACTGTTTGCGGTTATTGATTTATTTTATGTATTATTTTTAATATGAAACTCACGTTAAATAGATTGTATTGTAGAATCAGCAAGCCATTGTGTTGGTAGAGTTTTTTTTAGAAAGATTGTCAAAGGGGTCTTGATTATTGAAAATTGTTATAAATATTTGTATTTCTCTACTCATTTTAGTATCTTTGAACAAGTAAATTATAAAATCTCTATTATATGTATGATTTTTTGAATAACAATTTATGGCTATTCTGGTTTTTTATTGGATTAGTTTGCCTTATTACAGAAATGATATTAGGAACTTTCTTTGTGTTTTGTTTAGCAATAGGTGGTTTTTTAACCGTTATTTTTTCGCTACTTTCGTGTCCATTTTGGTTTCAAATAGTTGCTTTTGCACTACTATCAGTGGTGAGTATCTTCTTTGTGCGTCCTGTTATGATACGCTTTTTGCACAAAGAACATAATGAGCGTCTTAGTAACGTAGATGCACTCATTGGTCGAGTGGGGATCGTTATTGAAGATATCAAAGGCGAATCAAATGGCTATGTTAAGATAGATGGAGATGAATGGCGTGCTGTGAGTTGCGATAGCAGTGATATCTTGAATGGCGACAGAGTAAGAGTTGTGAAGATGGATAGTCTCGTTGTGACGGTAGAACGTTTGAATTAATAACTCACAAGTAGTATCTTTCGAATAGAAAAACAGATTGATAGAAAATAAAAACACTAATTATAAACATTATTAATAACTAAAATACTCAGTTATGATTGATTTCACTTATGTAATAATTGCACTCGTTGTACTTGCAGTTATCTTTATTAAAATGTCGGTTGTGATTATTCCACAGTCAGAAACACGCATCATCGAGCGTTTAGGAAAATATTATGCAACCTTAAAACCAGGTATTAATATTATTATTCCTTTTATCGATAGAGCTAAGATAATAATGACATTAAATAGAGGAAGATACGTTTATTCTAGTACAATTGACCTACGTGAACAAGTTTATGACTTTGATAAGCAGAATGTTATTACTAAAGATAATATTCAAATGCAAATCAATGCGTTGTTGTATTTCCAAATTGTAGACCCTTTTAAGGCTGTTTATGAAATTAACAACTTGCCAAATGCGATAGAAAAGTTAACTCAAACAACACTAAGAAATATCATTGGTGAACTAGAACTAGATCAAACATTGACCTCTCGTGATACCATTAATACGAAACTTCGTGCCGTGTTAGATGATGCAACCAATAAGTGGGGTATCAAAGTGAATCGTGTAGAACTTCAAGATATTACACCTCCAGTAAGCGTATTGCAGGCTATGGAAAAACAAATGCAAGCAGAACGTAACAAACGTGCTACCATTTTGAACTCAGAAGGAGAAAAAGCTGCAGTAGTTTTACGCTCTGAAGGTGAGAAGACGTCAATGATTAATAGAGCTGAGGCGTCTAAACAACAAGCCATATTAAAGGCAGAAGGAGAAGCTCAAGCACGTATTAGAAAAGCCGAAGCCGAAGCAATTGCGATTAAACAAATTACTGAAGCCGTTGGAGATACATCTAACCCTGCCAATTATTTGTTAGCTCAAAAGTATATTGCAATGCTTCAAGAACTTGCAACAGGCGATAAAACAAAAACAGTTTACTTGCCTTATGAAGCGACAAATCTACTTGGTAGTATCGGAGGTATTAAAGATTTATTTAAGTCAGAATAGTAATTTATGTTGTAAGAATTCTTTTAAGATACACAATACATTTAGTTGCAGATTTATAAAGAGTAGAGAAGAAACTAAAAGGGTATGATTCTTATTTTTGTAAATCTGCTTCTATTGTAGAATTACAATAAACAATAAAACGTAAAAGAATACGGAAGTAACGATCGGAGGTTGAGAAGAATTTGTAAGAAAATTGATAGTATTATAGCTTTGCTATTTTATGCACAACATTTTCTTATGTGCGCATTTTGAAAGGAAACTATTTTAAAATACATTAAAAGCAAGTTCACTCTTTAAAAATTAACCATTTTATTAGTTACTTTTGTAGTATTAGAAAATAAAAAATAAGAAAAAGACAATATGTTTGAAAATTTAAGCGATAGACTTGAACGTTCATTTAAGATATTAAAGGGCGAAGGTAAGATAACGGAGATTAATGTTGCAGAGACACTTAAGGATGTTAGACGTGCCCTTTTGGATGCCGATGTAAACTTTAAAGTAGCGAAAAACTTTACAGATACAGTGAAACAAAAAGCTATGGGCATGAATGTGCTTACCGCAGTGAAGCCAAGTCAGCTCATGGTTAAAATAGTTCACGATGAATTAGCAGAGCTTATGGGTGGAGAAACTGCCGAAGTAAAGCTAACAGGCCATCCTTCAATTATCTTAATGAGTGGTTTGCAAGGTTCGGGTAAAACAACCTTTACAGGTAAACTTGCTAATCTTTTAAAGACAAAACAAAATAAAAAGCCTTTACTTGTTGCGTGTGACGTATATCGTCCTGCTGCTATTGAACAGCTAATGGTTGTTGGAGAGCAAATTGGAGTTCCTGTTTATTCTGAAATAGAAAATAAGAATGTAGTTGAAATTGCTCAACATGGTATTCAAGAAGCTAAGGCTAAAGGCTATGATGTTGTGCTAATAGACACCGCAGGACGATTAGCTATAGACGAAGAGATGATGAATGAAATCTCTAAACTAAAAGAATCGGTGCAACCAACAGAAACGTTGTTTGTTGTGGACTCAATGACTGGACAAGATGCAGTGAATACTGCAAAAGAGTTTAACGACAGATTAGATTTCGATGGCGTTGTTCTTACCAAGTTAGATGGTGATACTCGTGGCGGAGCAGCATTGTCAATTCGAACAGTTGTAACCAAACCTATTAAGTTTGTGGGTACTGGTGAGAAGATGGAAGCAATTGATTTATTCCACCCTTCACGTATGGCAGACCGTATTTTGGGTATGGGTGACATTGTATCTCTTGTGGAAAGAGCTCAAGAGCAATTTGATGAAGAAGAGGCAAAACGTTTACAAAAGAAGATTCAAAAGAATAAGTTTGACTTTAATGATTTCTTAAAGCAAATTGAACAGATAAAGAAAATGGGTAATTTAAAAGACCTTGCATCGATGATTCCTGGTGTAGGAAAAGCGGTGAAGGACTTAGATATTGATGATAATGCATTTAAAGGTGTAGAAGCTATCATCAAGAGTATGACCCCAAAAGAAAGAACAAACCCTGAAATTATTAATACAAGTCGTCGCCAACGCATTGCTAAAGGCTCAGGAACCGATATTCAAGAGGTGAACAGATTGATGAAACAATTCGATCAAACACGAAAGATGATGAAGATGGTAACAGGCAATGGCATGGCGAATATGATGAGTAGAATGAAGGGAATGAAGATGCCTGGAATGTAAATAACGACTAATTAAAATATTCTTATCATGCAACTCATAGATGGAAAAGCTGTTGCAGCTGCTATAAAAGAAGAAATTGCAGCTGAAGTAAAAAGTATTATTGCAAATGGAGGTAAGCAACCACACCTTGCAGCAGTGCTTGTAGGTCATGACGGAGGTAGCGAAACCTACGTAAAGAATAAGGTCTTAGCATGCGAACAATGCGGCTTTAAGTCTACATTAATTCGTTTTGAAGACGATATTACAGAAGAAGAACTTCTCAATTGTGTAAAGCAGTTAAACGAAGATAGTGATGTTGATGGTTTTATAGTGCAATTACCATTGCCAAAACATATCAATGAGCAACGTATAATCGAAGCAATTGACTATCGAAAAGATGTAGATGGATTCCATCCAATTAATGTTGGACGAATGAGTATTGGTCTTCCTTGCTTCATTTCTGCCACTCCTTTAGGCATCATCACATTACTTCAACGCTATAATATTCAAACATCAGGAAAGAGATGCGTTGTCTTAGGCAGAAGTAATATTGTAGGTAAGCCTATGGCTCAATTGATGTTGCAAAAAGAATATGGTGATTCTACTGTAACAGTGTGCCACTCTCGTACCAAAAATATAGAAGAAATATGCCGAGAAGCAGATATTATTATAGCTGCAATTGGTATCCCTGGCTTCGTAAAAGAAAATATGGTGAAAGAAGGAGCCGTTGTTATTGACGTAGGAACAACAAGAGTTCCAGATGCAACAAGAAAGTCGGGATTTAGATTAAGAGGTGATGTTGATTTTGAGAACGTATCTTCTAAGTGTTCATTCATTACACCTGTACCAGGTGGAGTTGGACCTATGACAATATGTTCTCTTATGAAAAACACATTAATAGCGGGCAAGAAGGAATATTATAAATGATGAACGCACAAGAATTTTATGATTTAGGTTGTCTTCATCAACAGAAAGGAAATCTACAAGAAGCATTGTCTTGCTATATGCAGGCAATAGAACTAGATCCCAATTCACCAGCCGTTGAGGCTAAAAAGATACTTGATAGTATTTTCAATTTTTATTGCAAAGACATTTATAATCCATAGTTTAGAAATGAGTAAGATGAAAGGTGCCATTGTAGTGGACACTGATCGTTGCAAGGGTTGTATGCTCTGCGTAGTTGCATGCCCTAAAGACGTGATTTCATTAACACAGAACAAGGTTAATGTTTCAGGCTATTCTTATGCTGAATCCATACATCCTGACGATTGTGTTGGATGTGCAGCATGTGGAATTGTGTGTCCTGATGGCTGTATAACCGTATACAGAACAAAAGAAGAGAAAGGGTAAACCTTTATGAACGAACAAGAAATTAAATTGATGAAGGGTAATGAAGCCATTGCGCATGCCGCTATTAGATGTGGATGCGATGGTTATTTTGGTTACCCAATAACCCCTCAAAGCGAGATAATAGAAACCTTAGCACAGCTTAAGCCATGGGAAACAACTGGTATGGTGGTGCTACAAGCAGAGAGTGAAGTGGCTTCTATCAATATGCTTTATGGTGGAGGAGGTGCAGGAAAGAGAGTAATGACAACCTCATCTTCACCAGGTATTGCGCTAATGCAAGAGGGAATATCTTATATGGCTGGTGCAGAAGTGCCAGGAGTTATTGTTAATGTGCAGCGAGGAGGTCCTGGATTGGGAACCATTCAGCCTTCTCAAAGTGACTACTTTCAAGCTACTCGTGGTGGAGGAAATGGCGATTATAATGTAATTGTGCTTGCTCCTAACTCAGTACAAGAGATGGCAGACTTTGTTGATGATGCCTTTGAACTGGCTTTCAAATATCGAAATCCAGTGATGATATTAAGTGATGGTATTATAGGACAAATGATGGAAAAGGTGGTTTTGCCTCCTTTTAAGCCACGAAAGACAGAAGAAGAAATTATAAAAGAATGTCCATGGGCATCTACAGGTAAAAGAAAAGATCGTGATGTAAATGTTATTACATCATTAGAGCTTATGCCTGATGCTATGGAAAAACATAATCATCGTCTACAAAGCAAGTATCAAAGAATTAAAGAGAACGAAGTGCGTTACGAACTAACGCATAATGAAAATGCAGATTATTTGATTGTTGCCTTTGGTAGTGCTGCTCGAATTGCAGAAAACGCTATTGAAGTGGCAAGAGAAGAAGGTTTGCATATTGCTCTTTTCCGTCCTATTACTTTGTGGCCTTTCCCTGAAAAAGAGTTGAGAGAAGTCATAAAAGGAAAGAAAGGTTTGTTAGTTGTTGAGATAAATGCAGGACAAATGGTTGAAGACGTACGTCTTTCTGTTGGCGAAAATATCAAAGTATTTCAGTTTGGACGCCTTGGAGGAATTGTTCCTGAACCAGATGAGATTATAAAAGCATTAAAGGAGAGAATACAATGAACAGAGAAGCTATTATAGACCCTAAGAATTTGGTGTATGAAAAGCCCAAATTGATGAATGATAGTAAGATGCATTATTGTCCAGGTTGCTCTCATGGAGTGGTTCATAAGCTTGTTGCTGAGGTGATCAACGAAATGGGAATGGAAGAAAATGCAATTGGAGTATCTCCTGTTGGATGTGCGGTTTTCGCTTACAAGTATATTGATATAGACTGGCAAGAGGCTCCACATGGTCGTGCTCCAGCCATTGCAACTGGTATAAAACGCTTATGGCAAAACAAATTGGTGTTTACCTATCAGGGAGATGGCGATTTGGCATGTATTGGTACTGCTGAAACTATCCACGCATTAAATAGAGGTGAGAATATTACCATCATCTTTATCAATAATGCTATTTATGGTATGACAGGTGGACAGATGGCTCCAACAACTCTATTAGGACAGCCAACATCAACTTGTCCTTTTGGTAGAGATGCCGATTTGCATGGTTATCCGCTTAATATGAGTGATCTTGCAAGTAGACTTCAAGGCACTTGTTATGTAACAAGACAAAGTGTTGAAACTGTAGGAGCTATCGCAAAAGCAAAGAAAGCCATTCGTAAAGCATTTGAAATGTCAATGGAAGGCAAAGGTTCTTCATTGGTAGAGATTGTAGCAACTTGTAGTAGTGGTTGGAAAATGTCTCCAGTTGATGCTAATAAATGGATGCAAGATAACTTGTTTGACCAATATCCTAAGGGAGATTTAAAAGACATTACAAAACTATGAAGAAAGAATTTATAATCGCAGGATTTGGTGGACAGGGTGTACTTTCAATGGGAAAGATGCTTGCTTACACAGGTTTGATGGAAGATAAAGAGGTGACTTGGATGCCTGCTTATGGTCCAGAACAACGAGGTGGAACTGCAAATGTGACAGTAATTGTTAGTGACAACAGAATATCATCCCCTATTTTAAGTAAGTATGATGTAGCAGTTGTCCTTAATCAGCCATCTTTAGATAAGTTTGAACCTAAAGTAAAAGAAGGAGGAATATTGATATATGACGGAAACGGAATAATCAATCCTCCTAAAAGAAAAGATATACAAGTATATCGAATTGATGCAATGAAGAAGGCTATAGAATTGAAGAATGCTAAAGTTTTCAATATGATTGTATTAGGAGGAATGCTTAAGGTTTGTCCTATTGTAAGTGTTCAAGGTTTAGAGAAAGCATTGTTTAAATCGCTTCCTGAACGGCATCACCACCTTATTCCTTTGAACATGAAGGCTGTGAATGTAGGTCTGGAATCTATTGAACTACAATAAAAGCATACAGAGAATAAACATTTTAAGAGATATAGAATCTTATTAGTCTGTAAAAACATTGTTATTGTTATAAAAAAATAATGTTTTTAGAATGTAATAACAATGTTTTAGCTATTAATATCTTTAAGTTTCACAATAACAAAGAAGGTGGTTCTGTGCTGTTTGGGGGGTAGTATGAAATAAAAAGAGAGATGCAACAAGGATTTTTCCTAAATTGCATCTCTCTTTGCTTGGTAGATAAAGGTTGGAATATATTGGTAGTTATTGCTATCCGATAAAAGGTGTACACATTGCCCATGTTATTGAAGTTTGGATAAAGAAAATAAAAGTAATAAAAAGGTTTACAGAATAGCAATAATTTAATATTATTTATAGGCAAATCTTCTCATATCCAAGCCATTCTTTGTAATTTTGCTTCATATTAAATTATGGCTGTCCAGTAAAACCTTTTGGGGTATCTGTGTTAGATAAAATAGACTTAAACTTATGATTTCATTAAATTATCTGGTCATTATAGCTTCTTTCTTGTCAATATAAGCATATTTTATGATGCTTACAATTTGAAATTTAACACCAAGCCCCTAGACAAGTAAAATGGCTGCAATATAGATGGATAAAGGAATACGGAGCTTTCCGTTTATTTTACCAGGTAGCAACAATATTAAATAATAAAGAAAAATGGCACAAACAGTTGACATTCGAGAATTAAATGTTCTCATAGAACAGCAGAGTGGTTTCGTAACCAATTTGGTTACAGGGATGAATAAAGTAATAGTTGGACAAAAACACTTAATAGATACTCTTTTGATATCATTACTTAGTGATGGACATATCTTGTTGGAAGGAGTACCAGGTTTGGCAAAAACACTAGCCATTAAAACCTTATCACAATTGATTGATGCCGATTATAGTCGTATTCAGTTTACTCCAGACTTGCTTCCAGCTGATGTTGTCGGTACACTTATATACTCTCAAAAAGACGAGAAGTTCCAAGTTAAAAAAGGACCTGTATTTGCAAACTTTGTATTAGCAGACGAAATAAATCGTGCTCCTGCCAAAGTTCAGAGTGCATTGTTAGAAGCAATGCAAGAACATCAAGTAACAATTGGCGAGCAAACTTTTGCTTTACCTAACCCTTTCTTGGTGATGGCAACTCAAAACCCAATAGAGCAAGAAGGTACTTACCAGTTGCCAGAAGCTCAGGTCGATCGTTTTATGCTTAAAGTGGTGATAGATTATCCTACAATAGAAGAAGAGAAACTTATTATAAGAGAAAATCTCCAAGAAAGTTTACCTACAGTTACCCCTGTTACTATAGTGCAAGAAATTCTCAATGCACGTAAAGTTGTGAAAGAAGTATATATCGATGAAAAGATAGAACAATATATTGCCGATATCGTTTTCGCCACTCGTTATCCTGAAAAGTATGGCTTAGATGATTTAAAGAATATGATAACATATGGTGGATCGCCACGTGCTAGTATCAATTTGGCAAAGGCTGCTCGTGCATACGCATTTATTAAACGTCGTGGGTATGTAATTCCTGAAGATGTAAGAGCAATTGTTCACGATGTAATGCGTCATAGAATTGGTCTTTCTTATGAAGCCGAAGCAATGAATGTAACAAGTGAAGAAATTATAAGTAGAATAATTAATAGAGTGGAGGTTCCTTAATGGATACTTCAGATTTATTGCAAAAGGTTCGCAGAATAGAGATAAAAACTCGTGAACTGAGCCAAAATATTTTTGCTGGTCAATATCATTCTATGTTTAAAGGACGTGGAATGGCTTTCTCTGAGGTGCGTGAATACCAGTTTGGAGATGATGTTCGAGATATTGATTGGAATGTAACAGCTCGCTTTCATAAACCCTATATAAAGGTGTTTGAAGAAGAACGAGAACTAACTGTTATGCTTTTGGTAGACGTCTCGGGCTCTTTAGATTTCGGAACAACAGGTATGTTCAAACGAGACATGGCTACTGAAATTGCTGCTACCATTGCTTTTAGTGCAATACAGAATAATGATAAGATTGGAGTTATTTTCTTTTCAGACAGGATAGAAAAATATATTCCACCTCAAAAAGGGAGAAAGCATATCTTATACATCATACGAGAGATGCTTAACTTTGAATCTAAAAGTAAGAAAACCAATCTTTCTGTACCACTAGAATATCTTACAAAGATTGTAAAAAGACACTGTACTGCCTTTATTTTGAGCGACTTTTATACACAAGAATCTTTCTCACGCCAGTTACAAGTGGCTCGTTCAAAACACGACTTAGTAGCACTACAGGTATACGACCAATGTGCAAAGAAGCTTCCCGATGTAGGTTTGATGAAGGTAAAAGATGCAGAAACGGATCATGAGATGATTATTGATACTACTTCAAAAGCCGTCCAAAAGGCTCATAAGCAATATTGGACAGACAGACAAGAGGCGCTTCAAGATGTATTTGCAAAGAACAAGGTTGATTGGGCATCAATTGCAACAAACGAAGATTATGTAAAAGCACTCTTAATCTTATTCAAGAAAAGAGGCTAGGGATATCTTAATAAATCCAAGATGAAAAAATATTTATTATTTATAATATTGATATTTAGTGCAATAGGGGCAACTGCTCAAGTTAAAATAGATGCTTTTATTGATTCTATTGCAATACTTATAGGAGAGCAGGCACATGTAATTCTAAGTGTAACTGCCAAGAATAGCGACAAAATAGAATTTCAACCATTGAAAGAAGCTCATTATGTTGTTCCAGGATTAGAATTGTTGCATGTTGAAAAAGCGGATACGACACAATTAGAAGATAATCTTATTAAAGTGTCGAAGAGGCTTACTTTAACGAGTTTTGATGAGAAATTATATCCTATTCCGTCATTTTGGATAAAAGTAAATGATAAGAAATACACAACTAATTCATTGGCATTAAAAGTTATTACTGTAGACGTTGATACCCTACATCTTAACCAATTTTACCCACCTAAGGACGTTCAAGACAACCCATTCTCGTGGAATGATTGGAAAGAAATGTTTTGGTGTAGTATGTTATTGTTTTTTTTACTTGTTGTAAGTATTTATTTATGGGTGCGCTTAAAGCAGAATAAGCCAATAATTGTGCGTGTAAAGGTGGTTAAACATCTTCCTCCTCATAAAAAAGCGTTGATAAAGATAGAAAAGATAAAGCAAGATAAGCTAACTATTTCATCTAATCAAAAAGAATATTACACACAGCTTACTGATACACTTCGTCTCTATATAGAGGAACGTTTTGGCTTTAATGCTATGGAAATGACTACTTCTGAGATTATAGAACATCTTCAGAATGAGGGTGATAACCAGATGTTATTAGAATTAAAAGAACTCTTTGAAACAGCCGACCTTGTGAAATTTGCTAAGTATTCGGCACAAATCAATGAGAATGACCTCAATTTAGTGAATGCAATACACTTTATTGATAACACCAAAATGAGTGATATGCCAATAGAAGAGCGTATCGTTCCAAAGTTAACAGAAAACGATGAACGCAGCAAGAAACAACGAACAGCAATGCAAGTAGGCCTTGTAGGATCTATTATTGTGGTGGTTGTCTTGTTTGTCTATATCGTAAATAGCTTATTGCAATTATTATTTTAAGAAACATGGAATTAGTAAATAAAGAATATTTATTGCTCTTATTGTTGCTTATACCTTATTTGTTGTGGTATATCCTTTATCGTAAAAGGAGTGAGCCAACATTCACAATGAGCGATACATATGCTTATAACTCTATAAAGAAAAGCTGGAGAATGCGTATTTTGCATCTTCCTGTTTTCTTAAGAATAGTGACTTTCATCTGTATTGTTATTATTCTGGCTCGCCCACAGACCCATAATTCATGGGGAAATAAATCTGTTGAGGGTATAGATATTATGCTGGCAATGGACGTTTCTACATCAATGCTTGCAGAAGACCTTAAACCTAACAGAATGGAAGCTGCGAAAAAGGTAGCTGCGGAGTTCATTTCAGATAGAGCAAACGATAATATTGGATTGACAATATTTGCTGGTGAAGCATTTACACAATGCCCCATGACAACCGACCATGCTTCTTTATTAAACCTATTGCAAGGAGTTCGTACTGATATTGCTTCGAGAGGACTTATTGCTGACGGTACTGCTGTGGGCATGGGATTGGCCAATGCGGTTTCAAGATTAAAAGAGTCAAAAGCTAAGAGTAAAGTTATTATCTTATTAACTGATGGCTCTAACAACATGGGAGATATCTCTCCGCTTACTGCAGCACAGATAGCTAAGAGCTTAGGAATACGTGTTTATACCATAGGTGTAGGCACAAACACTGTCGCTCCTTATCCTGTAACGGTGGGAGGAACAACACAATATGTTAATGTTCCTGCAGAAATAGATACAAAGACATTGAAAGATATAGCTCAAAGTACTGATGGTGGCTTTTATAGAGCAACCAACAATGCTGAATTAAAAGAGATCTATAACGATATTGACAGATTAGAGAAGACAAAAATGGACGTGAAGAAGTTCTCAAAAAGATATGAAGCCTATGAGCCTTTCGCTCTAATTGCAATTCTATCTTTATTGTTAGAAATCTTACTTCGATTGACAATTCTACGTAGAATACCTTAATATTAAAGGTAGATAAATAATTTTCATAGATAAGATGTTTAGATTTGAAAACCCTATATACTTGTGGCTGTTGCTGATTATACCTATCTTGATTATCATAAAGATAATGATGTGGTATGTTCAACGTAAGAATTTAAGTCGTATTGGCAATCCAACTTTACTGAAAGAGCTTATGCCTGATGTGTCAAGATTTCGTCCTTGGGTGAAGTTCTTATTGCTTATTACAGCTTTATCTTCATTGATATTGGCTTTAGCACGTCCACAGTTTGGCTCAAAAATATCACATGAGAAACGCAATGGCATTGAGGCTATTATTGCATTAGATATAAGTAACTCTATGTTAGCACAAGACGTGCAACCTTCTAGGTTAGATAAAAGTAAGCTAATGATAGAGAATCTTATCAATAGTTTTATCAATGATAAGATTGGATTGGTAGTTTTTGCTGGAGAAGCTTATGTGCAATTGCCAATAACAAGCGACTATGTGTCTGCAAAGATGTTCTTAAGCGATATTACTCCCAATCTAATTTCAGCACAAGGAACAGACATTGCTCGTGCAATTAGAGTCTCTCTTAGTTCTTTCACACAACAAAAAGGCGTAGGAAAGGCTATTATTCTTATTACAGACGGAGAGGATAATGAAGGCGGAGCATTAGAAGCTGTGAAGGAAGCAAAGGAAAAAGGAGTTAATGTTTTTATACTTGGGGTAGGCGATAGTAAAGGTGCTCCAATCCCATTAGGTAATGGTGAATATTTAAAAGATAATCACGGGCAGACGGTTATGACTGCTTTAAATGAGAATATGTGCAAAGAAATTGCTCAAGCAGGTAGTGGAACCTATATTCATATTGATAATACTAGCTTGGCACAAGAGCAATTAAATAATGAATTGTCCAAGCTTCAAAAGGGTGATTCAGATGCTGTTGTTTATTCTGAGTATAATGAGCAATTCCAAATCGTTGCCCTCTTGTCATTTATTCTATTGTTAATAGAGGTGTGTTTGTTAGAACGTAAAAATCCATTATTTAAGCGATTCAATTTATTTAAGAGATAATGAGATATAGAATAATTATAACATTTCTCGTTCTTTTGTTTGTTTCTACTATTCAAGCGCAAAATGAACGTAAAGATATTAGGAAGGGAAACAAAGCCTTTCGTCAACAGAATTATGTACAAGCAGAAGTTGACTATCGTAAAGCTACTGCTAAAAATGGTCGTAATCCACAAGCTATTTATAATTTAGGTTGTGCTTTTATGGCTCAACAAAAAGACTCTTCGGCTGTTGTTCAATTTGAAAATGCTTCTAAAATAGAAACTAATCCCAAGAGAAGAGCTATGGCATTTCATAATATTGGAGTAATATGTCAAAAGAAACAGTTATTCTCTGAGGCCATAGAAGCATACAAAGAAAGTCTAAGAAACAATCCTTCTGATAATGAAACTCGTTATAATTTGGAGTTGTGTAAACGACAGCTAAAGAACCAAAATAATAATAATAACGATAAAAATCAGCAGAATAAGAACAACAAGGACAAAGATAATAAGAATAAAGAGCAACAGAAAAAAGATCAAAAAGACGATAAAGATAAGCAGCAAAACAATCAGCAGCAGCAGCCCAAAGAGCAAATGAGTAAAGATAATGCTGAGCAACTATTGAATGCTGCTATGCAGAAAGAAAAGGAGACACAAGATAGATTAAAGAAAGCAATGCGTCAATCTTCGACAAGAAAGTTAGAACGTAATTGGTAATAATATATTTGAAATAAGGTATTTTTAGTTATATGAAGAGATTATTATTATTTATCTTTATATCATTAATAGAACAGCTTGTTTTGGCGCAAACAATTCAAGTTTCAGCACCAAGACAGGTAAAAGCGGGAGAAAACTTTCGTGTATCTTTTACCATTTCTACTCAAGATGTAAATGGTTTTAAGATTGGTACAATTCCAAATGGACTTGAACTTATAACTGGTCCGTATACTTCTATGCAGTCAAGTATACAAAATATCAATGGAAAGGTAAGTAGTTCATCTTCTGTAACTTATACTTATACACTATATGCAGCAAAGAATGGAAGCTATACTATAAGTCCTTCAACTGCAACTTTGTCAACGAAAACAATTCATTCAAAACCTGTTGCAATTGTGGTTAGTGGTACTTCAACTCGCAATTCTGGTGCCCCTAACATGCATAATGATTATGATGAAGAGACAACACCACGAAGAACTGCTGGTAAAGTAACTGACAAAGACTTATTTATCAGAGTAAGTGCAGACAAGAATACCGTTTATGAGCAGCAACCTATATTGCTAACGTATAAAGTTTATACCCTTCTTGATCTAACACAGTTAGAAGGAAAGATGCCGGAACTTACGGGTTTCCATACTCAAGAGATTCCTCTTCCACAGCAAAAGAGCTTCCATGTAGAGAGGGTTAATGGTAAAAACTATCGCTGTGTGACATGGAGTCAATATGTAATGTTCCCTCAAGTGACTGGAAAACTAGAGATTCCATCTATTACCTATAACGGAACTTTGGTACAAAGAATTGACAACTTAGATCCAATGGAGGCCTTCTTGAATGGAGGAGCGAACTATACAGAGATAAAAAAGGCAATAAAAGCCCCATCATTATCTATTACTGTTCTTCCATTACCTAACAAACCTGCAAACTTTTCGGGTGGAGTTGGTTCGTTTACAATATCTTCTTCTTTAGATAAGAAAGTGGTAAAGAGTGGAGATGCAGTTGTTTTACGAGTGGTTGTTGATGGAGTTGGAAACTTAAAACTCTTGAAACAGCCTGTATTCGACTTGCCAAAAGACTTTGATAAGTATGACCCTAAGATTATAGATAAGACAAAAGTAACATCAAGAGGAGTCGAGGGACAAATGATTTATGAGTACATATTAGTCCCAAGAAATCAAGGAAACTACACCATTGGAGCCATTCCTTTTGTTTATTACGACACTGCAGTCAAGAATTATAAGACAATTCAAACTACACCTTTAAATATAAAGGTAGAGAAAGGTGCAGAAAGTAGAAGTCGTATAGAGAGCTTTGATGCTGAAAAACTAACAGATATTCAAGGAATAAGAAAGGGAAATATAAGCGATTTTCAATCAGAGCAACCTTTCTGGGCTAGTCCTTTATTCTATAGTCTGCATGGATTTGCCTTTCTAATCTTTGTTGTTGCATTCTTATTCTTAAGAAAACAACAAATCAATAGTCTTGATGTTTTAGGACAAAAGCATAAGAGAGCAAGTAAAGAAGCAGCTAAACGTTTAAAGAAAGCTAGAACTCTCCTACAAAAAGAAGATGCTAATGCATTCTATGATGAAGTGCTAAAAGCTCTTTGGGAATATGTTGGTAATAAGCTCAATATGCCTATAGAGATGCTAACTCGTGATAATATTATCGACAAACTCTCTTCATTAGGAGTGAATGAGAATGCGATTATACTATTTATAAAGGCTTTAGATGAATGTGAATACGCACGCTTTGCACCTGGAGATAAAAAAGGAAATATGACAAAGACATACGAATACGCATCAGATGCCATCGTTAATATTGATGATGCCATAAGCAATAAGAAATCAAACTCAACAGCTTTAAAAGCTATTCTATTATTCTTAGGATTACAGCTGTTTGCTCTTTCATTTGTAGATGTGAAGGTTCAAGCTGCAAACATCTCAAATACTAAAATTGAAAGTATAAAAGATTCTGCTGATACCAATTATCAAAAGGGAATTTATACACAAGCCATTAAAGCGTATCAAGAGCTTTTGAAGGTGGGAGAATCTGCGACATTACATTATAATCTTGCCAATGCATATTATAAAACCAATAATCTTGCGTTAGCAGTATTAAACTATGAGCGTGCACTTCACTTGTCTCCAAATGACAAAGGCATACGAGCAAACTTACAATTTGTAAATTCTAAATTGGTAGATAACTTCGTACCTGAGAGCCAAGCGCCTTTAGTTTCATTCTATTATAGTGTTATTAATGCAGTAACTACAACTGGGTGGGCTATTTTATCATTAGTAGCTTTATGCTTGTTTGTTGCTACTTTCCTAATATATCGCTATGTTTCATCGCTTAAATTTCAAAAGATTAGTTTTACAATAGCAATGCTTTCTGTTGTATTATTTATCTTATCAAATCTCTTTGCTTACCAACAAAAAAGAAAGTTAAGCGAACATAATGAGGCAATAGTAATGAGTTCAAAGGCAGAAGTATTTAAAACGCCTAACAATTCTGCTAAAACAGAAATTATTTTGCACGAAGGTACAAAAGTAAAGATAGTTGATTCAGATATAAAGAATTGGTTCGAAGTAAGCTTACCAGATGGTAGAAGCGGTTGGATTAAAGCCTCTTTATTAGAAAGAATATAAGTATTTGAGTCGCAATTATTGTTTAGAATAAAGAAAAGGAGAATATTTTGATTGATACATTAATAAATCTAGACCGAGCAATATTGTTATTTTTTAATGGCAGTAATTCATTATTTCTAGATGGAATGATGCAAGCTTGGACTTCAGGGCTTACCTGGATTCCTCTTTATGTTACTCTTTTCTATCTAGTAGTGAAGAATAATGAAACCATGGCACAAATTGGTTTAATAGTATTAGGTGCTACTTTATGTCTTATATTAGATGGCGGAGTAATCGAATTGCTAGTGAAACCATTTGCAGAACGGTTACGTCCAATAAATGATCCCTCGCTAAAACAATTATTAGATATTGTTCCTGGGACCTATGAGAATAGCTTTAGTTTCTTTTCTGCACATGCTGCGAATACCTTTTCTATTACAATATTCTTCTCATTATTGATAAAGAATAGACTATTCACTGCCTTCATGCTTCTTTGGTCATTTGTTAATTGTTACACACGGTTATATCTTGGTGTCCATTTCCCATCAGATGTGTTAATTGGTTTGGTATATGGTGGTTGCATAGGAACATCAGTTTATATATTATATAATAAGATATGTAAGAAGTTATTATTAAAGAAATCATTCTTTTCGACACAATATACCGCAACAGGATATGCCATATCAGATATTGAAATGGTTTTAATTATTATGTGTTTAATCATTCTTTATACAATATTTAGAGGTGTTTTGTGTTTTGTATGATATTATAAAAAGAATAAAGAACAAGATAAAATGAATATAAAAGAGATATCAATAAAAGATTATAACTATGAATTGCCCGACGAAAGAATTGCAAAATTCCCAAAGTCAGAACGTGATCACTCTAAGATACTTATATATAATAAAGGTGATATTGTAGAAGACATCTTTTATAATATAGTGAATTTTCTTCCAGAGAAAGCTCTAATGGTTTTTAATAACACAAAAGTTATTCAAGCACGATTGCATTTTCAAAAGCAGAGTGGGGCACATATAGAAATCTTCCTGCTTGAGCCTGCTGAACCATTCGATTACGAATTGATGTTCCAAAGAAAAGAACAATGTGTTTGGGTGTGTATGATTGGTAATCTCAAGAAATGGAAAGAAGGTGTTTTAACTAAAGAAATTGAGATCAACGGGCATTCAGTTACAATCAAAGTAGAGCGTTTAGAACAAGTCGGAGCAAGCCATAAAGTGTGTTTAAGTTGGGACGATACCTCTTTATCTTTTGCAGAATTAATTGATGTAATTGGCGAATTACCTATTCCACCTTATTTAAATAGAGATACACAAGAAAGCGATAAAACTACATATCAAACGGTATATTCTAAGATAAAAGGCTCTGTTGCAGCTCCAACTGCAGGACTTCATTTTACTAAAGATGTACTCTCTGAAATTGATAAAAAAGGAATTGTTCGTGAAGAACTTACTCTTCACGTTGGAGCAGGAACTTTCAAACCTGTTAAAAGCGAGTTGATTAGCGAGCACGATATGCATACAGAATATATAAGTGTAAGCAAATCGACATTAGAAACACTTCGTAAGTTCAACGCATCTGCCATTGCAGTGGGTACAACCAGTGTGCGAACACTCGAGAGCCTTTATTATATCGGTCTGAAACTTCATAAAAATCCTCACCTAATCGACGAAGAATTGGCCGTAAAACAATGGGAGCCTTATGAACAAACTACAAATGTAACTGCACTTGAAGCTATAAATGCAATCATTAAATATCTAGACGAAAATGATCTAGATACACTTCATTCTAGTACTCAAATCATGATAGCTCCAGGCTATGAATATAAGATTGTAAAAATGCTTGTAACTAATTTTCATCAGCCTCAAAGTACTCTTCTATTGCTAGTGAGTGCATTTATTGGTGATAATTGGCACAAAGTGTATAACTATGCTTTAGAACATGACTTTAGATTCTTGAGCTATGGTGATAGTTCTTTATTAATTCCATAATTAATTAAACGGAAACGTAAAATATGAAAATAGGTGATAAAGTAAGATTCCTTAACGAAATTGGAGGAGGAAAGATCGTTGCTTTTAAGAAAAATAATATTGTATTGGTTGAAGATGAAGACGGATTTGAAATACCAATGCAATTAAATGATATTGCAATAGTACAGAGCGACGATTATAGTACTGCAAAGGTTATAGGTGCAACAAGTACAAATAAGGGAGAAACAACAGATGAATTGAATAATCGTTCAATCAAATCAATGTTGTCGCAGCACGAAGATGAAGAGATATTTGATGATTCTTCTGTTGATTACGACCCTGCAGATAGAGAGATAACCTTTAAAGAACGCATTGAAGAAAGAAAGGGGGGAAACAAAATTTCTGCTTATTTAGCCTTCCTTCCACTAGAAGAAGACTTTAATAATAATACCACTTTTAAATGCCATTTGGTAAATGATTCAAACTATAACATCAATTACTCTTATCTTGTAGCACAAGAAGAAAGCTGGGTTTTACGCTCTGTTGGTGTTGTAGAAGCTAATACTAAGATATTTATTGAGGAGATATCCAAAGAGCATTTAAATGATTATACCCACGTTGCAGTACAATTATTCGCTTATAAAGAGGGCAAAAGCTTTTTAATTAAGCCAACTATTGATAGTAGAATACGTATTGATGCAGTGAAATTTTTTAAGAAGAATACGTTTAAAGAAAATGATTTCTTTGATCAAGATGCATTGCTTTATGTAATAGTAAAAGATGATATATGCCCTAAGACTATTGTAGTTGAGCAAGAAAACATTGTAGAGGAGATTAAGAAAAATACTGAATCATTCAATAAAACCAATGTTATTATTAACGACTCAACAAGTAAAGTTGGAAAAGAGCAATCGAACAGTATTGAAAAGATAAAAACTGATATTGAAGGTAATGACATTGTTGTGGTTGATTTGCACGCTGATGCTTTGCTCGAAACAACTACAGGAATGGGAAGTACTGATATTTTGAACTATCAACTCAATGTTTTCCGTGACAAACTAAAAGAATATCGTCGTAAAAAAGGACAGCAGATAATATTCATTCATGGAAAAGGTGAAGGCATTCTACGCAATGCTATTATCAATGAACTACGCTATAAATATAAACAAAATGATGTTCAAGACGCATCATTTCAGGAGTATGGATATGGTGCAACGCAAGTAATAATTAAGTAATGAATAATTTTGGATTTATAAAAGTTGCCTCAACAACTCCTACTTTAGAAGTTGCTAACTGCAAATATAATATCAATGAGATATTAAAACTAGCTGAACAGGCAGAAAAAGAGCACGTTGAGATTATTGCTTTTCCAGAGCTTTCAATCACGGGTTACACATGTCAAGATTTATTTAGACAAACAGCTTTAATCAATGGAGCAGAGCAAGCGCTTTGTTATTATATAGACCAAACAAAGCAGTTTGATCTTATCTCCATTGTAGGTCTACCACTTAAGGTAGGCGATTTATTGCTCAATGTGGCTGTTGTATTGCAAAAAGGCAAGATACTTGGAGTGATTCCTAAAACTTATTTGCCAAACTATGGTGAGTTTTATGAAAAACGTTGGTTTGCATCTTCACAAGACTTACGTCCAACAGAGGTTGTAATTGCCGACCAAAAGCTTTTAATCTCGGCAAAACCAGAGCTTTTTCGCACTGCAAGTGGAGTTCTTTTTGCGATAGAAATATGCGAAGATGTATGGGCACCCATTCCTCCTAGCAACCGATTAACATTGAGTGGAGCTGATATAATATTCAATTTATCTGCTAGTGATGAGCTTATTGGAAAGCATAACTATTTAAAAAGCTTGCTTTCTCAACAAAGTGCTCGCACTATTTGTGGCTATATATATAGTGGAAGTGGTTTTGGAGAAAGCACTCAGGACCTTGTTTTTGGTGGAAATATATTGATATACGAAAATGGAAGATTGATAGCTTCTGGAAAACGATTTTCTCTTGAAAATCAATTGGTTACTGCTCAAATTGATGTTGAGATACTTCGAAATGAGAGAAGAGATAATACCACTTATATCAATGCTCAACGTTCATCAGAATTGGGTATCGAACAGATTGATGTTATTTCTTGCTTTGCACGAGATACCAATATCTTTGAACTAGAAAGAGCAATTGATCCACATCCTTTTATACCTACAGGTGAGGGTAGAGACCAAAGTCTTGATGACATATTAAACATACAGGCTCTTGGCTTAGTGAAACGTTTAAAACACATAAACGGCAAGAATGTAGTTATCGGAATTAGTGGAGGACTCGATTCTACGCTTGCTCTTCTGGTATGTGTCTTGGCTTTTGATAAACTCAACTTAGATAGAAAAGGTATTATTGGTGTAACAATGCCTGGCTTTGGAACAACCGATCGAACCTATAACAATGCACTCGAGTTGATGAATAAGTTAGGAATTACGAGTAAAGAAATTAATATTTCAAAAAGTGTTCTACAGCATTTTGAGGATATTCAACACGATATAAACAATCATGATGCTACTTATGAAAATTCACAAGCACGAGAAAGAACACAAATATTAATGGATTTAAGCAATAAGCTTAATGCTATTGTTGTGGGAACTGGTGATTTAAGCGAATTAGCTTTGGGATGGGCAACTTATAATGGTGACCATATGAGTATGTATGGAGTGAATGCAAGTGTGCCTAAAACTTTGATCTTACACTTGGTTCAGTATGTTGCAACACTGCCACAAATGGAGAATATAAAAGATGTCTTGCTAGATATTGTACAAACTCCAATTAGTCCAGAGTTGATTCCCGCTAACGAATTAGGTGAAATCAAGCAGAAAACAGAAGATTTAGTGGGCCCTTATGAGCTACACGACTTCTTTCTTTATCATTTCCTTCGTCATGGTTTCACACCTGAAAAGATATATTATTTAGCATGTAATGCCTTTGGAGAAAATAGAAATGCAGAAAAATCATACTCTCATTCCACAATTAAGGCGTGGCTAAAGGTATTTATTCGCCGTTTTTTCTCGCAACAATTCAAACGCTCTTGTTTGCCCGATGGACCGAAAGTGGGTAGCGTTAGTTTAAGTCCAAGAGGCGATTGGCGTATGCCTAGTGATGCTTCTATGAATTTATGGTTAGAGAGATTAGAAGTAATTATATAGATAAATTATAAATCATCAATTAAGACTACTTGTTTTATTGATGATTTAGCTTAATCAAGATAATCTATCATATTATATTTAGTCCCTCTTTAAAAAGAAGTTTAACCTCTATTATTCAGGAGATAGTCTCTCTAAATCTGTTGTCAATCTGTATCCTTTCATTTTTTACATATAAAATTTGCAGATCTTTTATGATTATAAAATCCCATATGAGACTTAACCTGTAGGCTTAAAGAAAATGTAACTAGACTTTTAAAAATTTGTTGTTAATATATTTTTTTGTTACCTTTGTCATCTAGTAATTTAACGATAAAACAATATTAAGTATATGAGTAAGATATTTGCAGAATATTCTGGTCTGGATTTAACAAAGACCAATAATGAAATATTGGCTGCATGGCAGTCTAAAGACATCTTCCATCGCTCAATAGAAGAGCGTGAAGGTTGTCCAGAATTTGTCTTCTTTGAAGGTCCACCCTCTGCAAATGGTCATCCTGGCATACACCATGTTCTAGCAAGAGCAATTAAAGATACTTTTAACCGCTATAAAACGATGAAAGGTTTTCAAGTTCATCGTAAGGCAGGTTGGGATACACATGGGCTTCCTGTTGAGTTAGGTGTTGAGAAAGAGCTAGGTATTACAAAGAAAGATATCGATAATAAAGCATCTGCTAAATATATCTCTGTAGAAGAGTATAATCACAAATGCCGTGAGAATGTAATGAAGTTTACAGAAGAGTGGCGTGAGTTGACAGAGAAGATGGGTTATTTCGTAGACCTAGAACATCCTTATATAACATACGAAAATAAGTATATTGAAACTCTTTGGTGGCTTTTAAAGCAATTCTATACAAAGGGATATTTATATAAAGGTTATACTATTCAGCCTTATTCACCTGGTGCTGGAACAGGATTGTCTAGTCATGAGTTGAATCAACCTGGGTGTTATAAAGATGTAAAAGATACTGTTGTAACTGCATTATTTAAGGTCGCAGAACCAAAGACTGAATGGACAGAGTGGGGAACTTCATATTTTATGGCATGGACAACAACACCTTGGACTCTTCCTTCTAATACAGCTTTGTGTGTTGGACCAAATATTGACTATGTAGCAGTTCAAACATACAATCCATATAATGCGCAACCCGTTACTCTTATATTAGCAGAATCTCGTTTAAATGCTTATTTAAGTGGGGAGGGAAAAGATCTTCCTCTAAATGAATATAAGCAAGGCGACAACGTGATTCCTTATAAAGTAATTGGTAGTTATAAGGGTAGTGAGCTTGTTGGAATACATTATCACCAACTAATGCCATGGGTAAAACCAAGTGCAAAGCTAGATAATAATGCTGTAGAGTTTATTACTCGTTTTGCAGAAGCACATCCTGAAAATATATTTACATCAGAAAACGGAAAAGAACGCTTTGTTGAAATGTCTCAAGAAGCATTCCGTGTTATTCCTGGAGACTATGTAACAACTGAAGATGGTGCTGGTATTGTGCACATAGCGAATACTTTTGGTGCTGATGATGCTAAGGTTGCAAATGATGCAGGAATTCCCCCTATTATCTTAATCAATAAGAAAGGCGAGACACGTCCTATGGTTGATCTACAAGGTAAATATTATACTGTAGATGAACTAGATGATAACTTCATTTCTAAATGCATTGATGTTGAGGCTTATCAACATCATGCTGGCGATTATGTGAAGAACGCTTATGCTCCAGAATTTAATGTAAACGGATATGATGAGAAAGCTGCAAATGCTGCAGAAGACCTCAACTTGATTATTGCTCTTGAAATGAAGTCAGAAGGAACTGCGTTCAAGATCGAGAAGCATGTACACAACTATCCTCATTGTTGGCGTACAGACAAGCCAGTTCTTTATTACCCATTGGATAGTTGGTTTATAAAGAGTACTGCAAAGAAAGCCAGAATGTTTGAATTGAATAAAACCATTAACTGGCAACCCGAATCAACTGGTACAGGAAGATTTGGTAATTGGCTTGAAAATCTAAACGACTGGAACTTGTCTCGTTCTCGTTTCTGGGGTACACCACTACCAATTTGGAAAGATGAAGATGGTGAAGAAAAGTGCATTGGCTCGTTAGAAGAACTGTATAATGAGGTCGAAGAGGCAGTAAAAGTAGGCTTTATGTCTTCAAACCCATTGAAAGATAATGGTTTTATTCCTGGAGATTACTCAAAAGAGAATTATGATAAAGTAGATCTTCATCGTCCTTATGTTGATAATATTGTTCTTGTTAGTAGCAAAGGAAAGGCAATGACTCGTGAAACCGACCTTGTAGATGTTTGGTTTGATTCAGGTGCTATGCCTTATGCACAGGTGCATTATCCTTTTGAAAATAAAGATATGATAGATAAAGGTCTTGCTTTCCCTGCAGACTTTATCAACGAAGGTGTAGATCAAACACGTGGTTGGTTCTTCACTCTACATGCAATTGCAACAATGATATTCGATAGTGTTGCTTTTAAGAATGTTATTTCAACTGGTCTTGTGCTTGACTCTAAAGGCAATAAGATGAGTAAACACGTTGGTAATGTGGTGAATCCATTTGATATGATAGAGAAGTATGGAGCAGATTCTGTACGTTTCTACATGATGACCAATAGTGAACCATGGGATAATCTTAAGTTCGATAAAGAAGGGGTTGATGAAGTTCGTCGTAAATTCTTCGGAACTTTATATAACACTTATTCATTCTTTGCTCTTTATGCTAATGTTGATGGATTCTCATTTGCAGAGAAAGAGGTTCCATTAAATGACCGCCCCGAGATTGATAGATGGATCTTATCTTGCTTACATACATTGATTCGCAATGTAGATAAGGAACTTTCAGAATATAGTCCTACTAAGGCTGGTCGTTTGATAGATGCTTTTGTAAATGATGATTTATCAAACTGGTATGTAAGATTGAACAGAAAACGTTTCTGGGGTAAAGAAATGAGTACTGATAAATTAAGTGCTTATCAAACACTTTATACTTGTTTGGAAACTATTTCGAAACTATTAGCACCATTTGCGCCGTTCTTTGCAGATAGATTATATTGCGACTTAATGTCTGCAACACATCGTGAAGCGTTCGACTCTGTCCATTTAGCGCATTATCCAGAAGCGAAAGAAGAATATATTGATCATGATCTTGAAGAGCGAATGAGTATTGCTCAAAAGATAACTTCAATGATCTTAGCTCTTAGAAGAAAGGTAAATATCAAAGTTCGTCAGCCACTTCAACAGATAATGGTACCTGCTGTTGATGATAAACAACGCAAACATATTGAGGCAATTGCAGAGCTTGTTAAAAACGAAGTAAATGTAAAAGAGCTTAACTTTATTGAGACTGATGGTGTTTTAGTGAAGAAAATAAAATGTAACTTCCGTACTCTTGGTAAGAAATATGGTAAGTTAATGAAAGATATAGCTAATAAAGTGAACACTCTAACGCAAGAAAATATTATTGAAATAGAGCGTAGCTTGAAAGAAAAGGAAAATTATGTTCTTGGTATTATTGCTGAACAAGAGGTAATCCTTGAAAAAGAAGATGTTGAAATTATTAATGAAGACATTCCAGGATGTTTAGTTGCAAACGAAGGTAACGTAACAGTTGCACTTGAAGTTGAATTAACCGAAGAATTATTACAAGAAGGTTTGGCTCGTGAGTTGATTAATCGTATTCAAAATATGCGTAAAGATAATGGTCTAGAAATAACAGATCGTATCAATATTATGGTTGCAGAAAATGACAAAATGCAGGCTGCAATTGAGCATTATGGAGAATATATCAAAGGTCAAGTATTAGCTGATAATATTACAATTGCAACTAATAAAGGTGAAGAAGTTGATTTTGATGACTTTAAGCTTAATATAAAGATCCAAAAAGTATAACAGAACGTAATTTAGAAATTTTAAAACAAGGATTAATCTATGACTATAAAAACTCAGTATAGTGATGAAGAGTTGGAAGAATTCCGCACTATAATCAATGAAAAAATTGCTATTGCTCGTCAGAGTTATGATGAGATGATAAGACAATTAATGAATGCAGATAGTAATGATGTTGATGATACATCTCCTAAATACAAAGCTTTAGAAGAGGGAAGTACCACTCAATCTAAAGAAGAGTTGGTTGAGATGGCGAATCGACAGAATAAGTTTATTCAAGGATTAGAGGCAGCTTTAGTTCGCATCAAGAATAAAACTTATGGTATAGATAGGATCACTGGTGAGCTAATTCCTAAAGAACGCTTACGTGCAGTGCCTCATGCTACTTTGAGTGTAGCATCAAAGCAAATGAGAAAAAAATAACGATTGAAGCACAAGGTGAAAAATATTTTAAAGAATGTCACGGGTTTACGATTAGTATGGTTTATTGTTTTGGCCATACTAATCGTTGATCAAATTATAAAGTTTGAGGTTAAGTCTACGATGTCTTTAGGTGAATCAATACCCATTACATCGTGGTTTAAGATTACATTTATTGAAAATAACGGTATGGCTTATGGCATGACGTTTATCAATAAGATTGTACTTAGCATTTTTAGACTTATTGCCATCACCGCAATAGGATCTTATGTTCGTAAAATAACCAAAACAACTCATCGTAAAGGTTATGTTGCTTGTCTTGCATTAGTGCTATCAGGAGCAATAGGTAACATGATAGATTCGATGTTTTATGGTTTGATTTTTAATGCATCAACTCCCTTTAATGTATCAGAACTCGTTCCTTTTGGAACAGGCTATGCAGGTTTTCTAGAAGGAAAAGTTGTGGATATGTTCTATTTCCCTTTAATAGTGACCACTTGGCCAGGATGGGTTCCAGTGTGGGGAGGACATGAGTTTATATTCTTCTCTCCTGTTTTTAACTTTGCAGATGCTGCAATTAGCTGTGGAGTTGTTCTGCTCATTCTTTTTTATAGAAAAGAGATGGAAAGCTTAAGTCTTAATTTCTTCTCAAAGAAATCAAAAGAGAAAGAGGAAAATTAAGTAAGTATTAGTTAGTTTATTTATTGTTGTTTTTGATCGTAGGTATAATGGTATTTATAAAGAGACATCTTGCATTATTACAGATAATGAGTATATCTTTAATCTTGTTTGTGACATGCAAACCAGGTGTACCTAATCGTTATATTCAACCTTCAGAGCTTGGAGATATTCTTTATGAGTATCACTTAGCAGAAGGAATCACATCGCTTAAAAACGACACTACTGCCCTTTACTATTATAAGAACAATATTCTTAAGAAGCATAACGTTACTTCAGCTGAGTTTGATTCATCTATGGTGTATTATCTTCGCCATGCTGATGAATTAAAAAAGATATACGAGCATATCTCAGAACGATTTTCTTCCGAAGCAAAAGCAAATGGCTCTGCAATAGGGAACCTTGCCAATTCTGCGTTTAATAGTGCCAATGGAGATACAACCAACGTGTGGCAAGCAGACAAAGGTATAGTTCTGACACCTTATGCTCCTACAAACCTCTATTCTTTCACGCTAAAAGTAGATTCAACCTATCATAAAGGGGATAAGTTGTTACTTGCTTTTGATGCGCAATTTATTTATCAAGATGGAGTGCGTGATGGTGTTTGCGTGGTGTCAGTAACATATAATAATGATAGTATTGCATCACAAACCGTTCGTATGAGTTCGTCAAGCTCCTATTCAATGGAGTTTACTGACATTAATAAGTATGGTGTCAAGAATATAAAAGGATTCTTCCTCCTTGGCAATGGTTCAGAAATCAATGCTTATACTTCAACAACATTGAGATTAATGGCATTGAGAGATATCCATTTAATACGTATGCATCAGAAAGAAAATAAAAAAGAAGAGAATTCACAAGAGGTACAAAAAGACTCACTAGCTATTAGAAGAGAAGAGTAGTAGATAACACAAAGAACTTATATTTATCATGTTTAGAGTGTATGGTAAGTGATGTTGTTATAAATATCATATTCTTTTTGTATTTAATCCTAGCTTACTTTATTTTATTAGTGTGTTATCTTCTTTTGTTTGTAACATGCTCTTAGAATAAAAATAAACTTATTTGAAATATTAGATATATTGTAGTTTTCAAATTAAAAACCTTTTATATGTTGAAAAAATTATTACTATTATCAGCTTTCTTAGGGTTAGTAGATATGGCAAATGCCTGCACTAACTTTATTGTTGGAAAGAAAGCAAGTGCCGATGGCTCTGTTATTTGTACCTATAATGCCGATGATTATGGCTTGTTTATAAATTTATGTCATTATCCTGCAGGCATTCATCCTAAAGGAACCATGCGAAAAATATTCAACTGGGATACTAATAAATATCAAGGAGTAATTCCTGAGGCTTCTCAAACCTATAATGTTATTGGTAATATCAATGAGTTTCAAGTCTCTATTGCAGAAACAACTTATGGTGGTAGAGAAGAAATGGAAGACTCAACAGGTATCCTCGATTATGGTTCGCTTATCTATTTAGCTCTTCAACGTTCGAAAACTGCTCGTGAAGCAATTAATATAATGACCACTTTAGCACAAACTTATGGATACAATAGCGGTGGAGAAACCTTTACAATATGCGATCCAAACGAAGCTTGGATTATGGAAATGATGGGTAAAGGATCAGGGTCTAAAGGTGTCGTGTGGGTAGCTTTGCGTGTGCCCGATGATGCAATATGTGCTCATGCCAATCAAAGTAGAATAACAAAGTTCAATATGACTGATAAAGCTAATGTGCTTTATTCTAAGGACGTTGTTTCTTTTGCACGTTCAAAAGGTTGGTTTACTGGAAAAGATAAAGATTTTTCGTGGAGAGATACTTATGCAAAACCCACCTTTGGAGGTCGTCGTTTCTGTGATGCTCGTGTGTGGAGTTTCTTTAATCATTTTGCTAATGACTTTGATAAATATCTTCCTTGGGCTTTAGGAAAAGATAAAGATGCAGAAGATATGCCTCTATGGATTATTCCAAATAAAAAGGTTAGCGTGCAAGATGTTATGGCTTGTATGCGTGATCACTATGAAAACACACCACTTGCGCTAGATACTTCGAGTGTAGGATCAGGTGTTTGGGAAATGCCTTATCGTCCAACTCCTCTACGTTTCAAAGTAGATGGAAAGAATTATTTCAACGAACGTCCTGTATCTACTCAGCAAACAGCTTTCTCTTACGTTGCTCAATTGCGATCATGGTTGCCTAGAGAGATTGGCGGAGTGTTGTGGTTTGGTAATGATGATGGTAATATGGTCGCATATACTCCTATTTATTGTGGTAATATAACACAGCCTGAATGTTATAATACACCTGGAGCCGATGCTGTAACATTTTCAGATAAGAATGCCTTTTGGGTGTGTAACTGGGTTTCTAATATGGTTTATCCACGTTATAATCAGATGTTCTCAACCTTGAAAGAGGTGAGAGATAGTTTAGAGAATAGCTATTTTGTCAATCAGTCTTTTATCGAAAAGCAAGCAGTTTCATTATACAACACAGATAAAGCGAAGGCTCTTAGCTTGTTGAATCAATATAGTAATGATAGAGCACAACAGATGTTGCACCATTGGAAAGATCTTGCTGTTCGTCTAATTGTGAAGTTTAACGATATGACAGTTAAGCCCGAGAAGAACGGAGCATTTGTAAGAACACCAGAGGGGACAGGGGCAGCGGTTAAACGTCCAGGCTTTTCAAATACCTTTGCACGCAAACTTATAAAAGAAACAGGTGGCAAATATGAATGTCCAGCTGAATATTAAAGAAGGTGTAATATCCTACAAGTGTGTAAGTCTATTCTTATGTTATTCTTACTTATACCAAGAAAAGAAAATATGGGCTTACACACTTTTTAGAATACGTCCCCATAAAATCCTTTGTGTTTATATAAAATAAAAAATGTAAGAGAAGTTCTAGATACTCTCTTACATTTTTTTATTTTATGTACACCCTTAGGGATTCGAACCCTAGACCCACTGATTAAGAGTCAGTTGCTCTACCAACTGAGCTAAGGGTGCTTAAGAATAACATTAAAATGTACACCCTTAGGGATTCGAACCCTAGACCCACTGATTAAGAGTCAGTTGCTCTACCAACTGAGCTAAGGGTGCATACATTCAATTATTACGCCATTTCTTAATAGCTGTGCAAAGATATTCTTTTTTTGTTTAATAGCAAAATAAATGCAACCTTTTTTATAAAAATAATTATTCATTCCTTATGAATATTACTTTTGGATACCTTTTTGTGGTGATATAAGGAATATTTATTATCTTTGCAATGTATATAAAGAATTATAATTGAAACATAAATAATCATGAGTAGACAATTAGAAAAGATCAAAGAGCTTATCGCAAAGCGTGAAAAAGCTCGTCTCGGAGGTGGCGAAAAGGCCATAGAAAAACAACATGAACGTGGTAAATATACCGCTCGTGAAAGAATTGACATGTTGGTTGACGAGGGTTCTTTTGAAGAATACGATATGTTTAAGCTTCATCGTAGCCATAACTTCGGCATGGAAAAGAAACAATTCTTAGGAGATGGCGTTGTTGCTGGTAGTGCAACTATAGATGGAAGGCTTGTTTATGTATATGCACAAGACTTTACTGTGAATGGCGGATCATTGTCTGAAACAATGTCTCAAAAGATCTGTAAGGTTATGGATATGGCTATGCAGAACGGAGCTCCTATGATTTGTGTAAACGACTCGGGTGGTGCTCGTATTCAAGAAGGTATTTGTGCGCTTGCAGGTTATGGTGAAATCTTTGAAAGAAACATTCTTGCTAGTGGTGTTATTCCTCAAATCAGCGCAATTTTTGGTCCATGTGCAGGTGGAGCTGTTTACTCACCAGCTCTTACAGACTTTACTCTTATGACTGAAGGAACATCATATATGTTCTTAACTGGTCCTAAAGTGGTGAAGACTGTTACTGGAGAAGATGTTGATGCTGAAAGCCTTGGTGGTGCAAGTGTACACTCAACAAAGAGTGGTGTTACTCACTTTACCGCTAAAACTGAAGAAGAAGGCATCGCACTTATTAAGAAATTATTAAGCTATATCCCTTCTAATAATATGGAAACTGCACCTGTAGTAGAGTGCAATGACCCAATTAATAGAATGGAAGATTCATTAAATGAAATATTACCAGAAGATCCTAACCAAGCATACGATATGTATAAAGTTATCACTGCGATAACTGATCATGGTGAGTTCTTCGAAGTTCAACCTAAATTTGCTAAGAACATCATTACAGGTTTTGCACGTTTCAATGGACAAAGCGTTGGTATCGTTGCGAATCAACCTTCTGCTTATGCAGGTGTTCTTGATGTAAATGCTTCTAGAAAGGGTGCTCGTTTCGTTCGTTTCTGTGACGCTTTTAATATTCCAATTGTGTCTTTAGTTGACGTTCCTGGATTCTTACCTGGAACAGGACAAGAATATAACGCTGTAATTCTTCATGGTGCGCAACTTCTTTATGCTTATGGAGAAGCTACTGTGCCTAAAATTACGATAAACTTACGTAAGAGTTATGGTGGTTCTCATATCGTGATGGGTTGTAAACAATTACGTTCAGACTTAAACTTCGCATGGCCCTCTGCTGAAATCGCAGTGATGGGAGCAGGTGGAGCGGTTGCAGTTCTTTATGCAAAAGAAGCTAAGACACACGAAGATCCACGTTCTTTCCTTGCAGAAAAGGAAGAAGAATATACAGAAATGTTTGCTAATCCTTATCAAGCAGCACAATATGGCTATATTGACGATGTGATTGAACCACGCAATACACGTTTCCGTATTTGTAGAGGTTTGGCTCAATTGGCAAATAAACGTCAATCATTGCCAGCTAAGAAACATGGTTGTATGCCAATGTAATTTAAACTTAAAAGTATAATTTATATGGTTAAAGATAAAAATGTTTATGCAGCCATTGCTTTAGCACTTCACGAATTTAAAGGAAATAACGTACACGATAAAGAGTCGGGCATTATAACTATTAAGCAAAAGCAAACAATGTGGAATGCAAAGTTCCTTTCTTTCACTCAAAAGCCAGTACGATAAGGAACTAGTAAATGTTACAATGACAAAATAAAAATTGTAGAAATGAAAGAATATAAATATATCATAGACGGAAAAGAATATAAAGTTGCTATCAATGAAGTAGTAGACAATGTTGCCAATGTAACTGTAAATGGTGATTCTTTTCAAGTTGAAATGGAGAAAGAGTCTGAACCTGAAAAGAAAAAAGTAGTTCTTGGAAAAGCAGAAAACAAAGCTGAAGAGAGTGACTCAACCACAACTTCTGCTGCAAATGTAAATACAGACAACGCTGTTAAGGCTCCTCTTCCAGGTGTAATTCGTGACATTCCTGTTGCTGTTGGCGATACTGTTGCTGTTGGCGACACTGTTGTAGTGCTTGAAGCGATGAAGATGGCAAACAATCTTGAGGCTGAAAAGGCAGGTAAGGTTACTGCAATTTTAGTGAAGGTGGGTGAGAATGTTCTTGAAGATACAGCATTAGTTGTAATTGAATAATAAAAGAATAGAAGTATTTATTTTATTAGATATTATAAAAAAACTGACAATAGTCATAATTTGTATCCCAAAAGTTTTATAATTAAACTTTTGGGATATTTTTTATATAATGAACATGTTTATCAGATAGCAATAATATCTATTGCCAAGAAAATAGCATATAAAATAAATATCATTTCTTTTGTAAATAAGAATAAAATATTTAACTTTGAATTCATAATAGAAAATTTATCTGTTATTATACTAAACAATTTTATTAAGAAACACATTAAACCTTAAAGAACCTATGAGTTATTTGCACTTTGAGAAATCCTTGATAACGAATTTAGAGGAAGCACTCCCAAGAGAGTTGCTCAGAACAAATCGTTCGGGTGCTTATTCGTGCTCAACCGTCGTTGATTGTAACACTCGCAAGTATCATGGACTACTTGTAATACCTATTCCTAAACTTGATGAAGAGAACCATGTATTGTTATCTTCAATGGATGTTACCGTAATTCAGCATGGAGCAGAATTTAATCTTGGGCTACATAAATATCAAGGAGATAACTATAGTCCTAAAGGACATAAGTATATTCGAGAGTTTAACTGCGATAAAGTTCCAACAACTCTATATCGTGTAGGTGGAGTAATCTTGAAAAAAGAAGTTGTTTTTCAGCATTATGAAGATCGAATACTTATTCGTTACACTTTAGTTGATGCTCACTCTACTACAACTTTGCGTTTTAAACCATTCTTAGCGTTTAGAAGTGTAAGACAATTTACACACGAAAACTCGGTGGCTAGTCGTGATTATTTTGCGGTGACCAATGGTATTAAAACCCGGATGTATGAAGGTTATCCCGACCTTTATATGCAGTTTAGTAAGAAAAATACATTCGTTTTTCAGCCAGATTGGTATAGAGGTATCGAATATACAAAGGAACAAGAACGTGGTTATGCATCAAATGAAGATTTGTATGTACCAGGTTACTTCGAAATGAATATAAAGAAGGGTGAAAGTATCGTTTTCTCTGCTTCTATTTCAGAATGTAAAACAAAAGAATTAAAATCACTTTTTGAAGCAGAAGTAGAAGAAAGATCTCCTAGAGATAACTTCTTGCACTGCTTAATTAATGCGGCACACCAGTTCCATAACCGCAGTAAAAAAGACGAGAGATATATTCTTGCAGGATATCCTTGGTTTAAATGTCGTGCAAGAGATACCTTTATTTCTCTTCCTGGCTTAACGCTTTCTATTGAAGAGGCTGACTATTTCGAGTTGGTTATGGAAACAGCAGAGGTCGGATTGAGAGAATTTATGGAAGGAAAGCCTTTGTCTGTAGACATATATGAAATGGAACAACCAGACGTTTTGTTATGGGCAATATGGGCTATTCAACAATATTCAAAAGAAGAAGGAAAAGAAAAGTGTCTTGAAAAATACGGAAAACTTCTTCATGATCTTATTGATTTCATTATTAATAATAAACATTCAAACTTATTTCTTGATGAACAAGGCTTATTAAAGACCAACGGACGAGATAAAGCAGTAACATGGATGAACTCTACAGTTAATGGTAAACCTGTTATTCCACGTACAGGTTATATCGTTGAGTTTAATGCTTTGTGGTATAATGCTCTAATGTTTGTGTCTAAACTCCTAGAAGAAACGAATAAAGAATTTACTGAAAAGCTTCTTGCAATTGCAGAGAAATGCCAGCAATCATTTGTAAATACTTTCTTAAATGATTATGGTTATCTCTTTGATTACGTTGATGGTAACATGATAGATTGGAGCGTTCGTCCTAATATGATATTTGCTGCAGCTCTTGATTACTCTCCATTAACACAAGAACAAAAGAAAGGTATTATAGAAATATGTACCAAAGAACTATTAACTCCTAAGGGTTTAAGAACCTTATCTCCAAAGAGTGGTGGTTACAACCCAATGTATACCGGTCCTCAAACGCAACGAGATTACGCCTATCATCAAGGAACAGCATGGCCATGGCTAGGTGGTTTCTATATGGAAGCGTGTCTAAAACTATTTAAACATACTCGATTAAGCTTTATAGAGCGCCAAATGGTGGGTTATGAAGACGAGATGACCAATCATTGTTTGGGCACTATTCCAGAGTTGTTCGATGGTAATCCCCCCTTTAAAGGGCGTGGAGCAATATCTTTTGCTATGAATGTTGCAGAGATATTAAGAACACTTGAGTTACTAGAAAAATATAACTTTAAATAAGAGAGGGCTGAAACATGAAAGTATTAATGTTCGGATGGGAGTATCCACCTCACATTCTTGGAGGATTAGGAACAGCAAGTTTCGGTATATCTGAAGGCCTCCATGCTCAAGGTGACATGGAAATTACATTCTGTTTGCCACGTCCTTGGGGTGATGAAGATAAAAAGGCTGCAAATATTATAGCCATGAATTGCGTGCCAATTGCATGGAGAGATGTTTCTGAAGACTATCTAAAAGAACGCATAGGGCATGTAATGTCGCCTGAAGTATATTATGACTTGCGTAATAATATATATGCAGATTTTAACTATATGCAGCTTAATGAACTTGGCTGTATTGAATTTTCTGGTAAGTATTTAGACAACTTACACGATGAAATTAATAATTATTCAATTGTTGCAGGAGTCGTAAGTAGACAGCAAGAGTATGATATTATTCATGCACATGACTGGTTAACGTATCCTGCAGGCATTCATGCAAAACGCATATCTGGTAAACCTTTGTGTATACATGTGCATGCAACCGACTTTGATAGATCACGTGGACAAGTGAATCCAACCGTTTATTCTATTGAAAAAGATGGAATGGATCATGCAGACTGCATCATGTGTGTAAGTGAACTAACACGTCAAACGGTTATCAATCAATATCACCAAGATCCAAGAAAAGTATTTACAGTACACAATGCTGTTTATCCTTTATCAGAAGAAATACGAGCTATTCCACGTCAAAACCATAAAGACAAAGATAAAATTGTAACGTTCTTAGGTCGTATTACAATGCAAAAAGGACCTGAATATTTCGTTGAAGCAGCAAGTATGGTATTACATAGAACTAGAAATGTTAGATTCTGTATGGCTGGCAGTGGTGATATGATGAATAAAATGATTAAACTTGCAGCAAAAAAAGGAATTGCAGATAGATTTCATTTTCCTGGCTTCATGAAAGGAAAAGAAGTGTATGAATGTTTAAAAAACTCCGATGTTTACGTCATGCCATCAGTTAGTGAGCCCTTTGGAATATCACCTTTAGAGGCTATGCAATGTGGAACTCCAACTATAATATCTAAACAAAGTGGTTGTTCTGAGATATTGACCAATTGTATAAAGGTAGATTATTGGGACATACACGCTATGGCAGACGCTATTTACTCAATTTGTCACAATGATAGTTTATTTGATTATCTACAAGAAGAAGGTTTGAAAGAAGTAAATCAAATAACTTGGGCAAAAGTTGGTTTGTGGATTAGAGAACTATATGAACGTGTTCTTTAAAGTATTATAGTTGCAAAACAAAAAAATATCAATAGAAATAGCTATGAAAACAATCTGTCTTTATTTCGAAATTCACCAAATAACTCACTTAAAACGCTATCGTTTTTTTGACATTGGTACCGATCATTATTACTATGATGATTATGAAAATGAACGCACAATAAATGATATTGCCGAGAAATCATATATGCCTGCTCTCGAAACTCTTCACAAGATGATTAAAGAAAATGGCAAGTTTTTTAAAGTTGCCTTTTCTTTATCAGGTGTGGGAATAGAGCAATTAGAGATGCATGCACCACAAGTTTTAGATAAGTTGCAGCAACTTAACGAAACAGGTTGTGTGGAGTTTTTGGCAGAACCCTATTCGCATGGTTTGTCTTCACTAACAAATGAAGAATGTTTTGTTGAGGAAGTAAAAAAACAATGTGTTAAAATAAAGGATTATTTTGGACAAACTCCTAAGGTAATCAGAAACTCTTCACTTATCTATAGTGATGATATTGGCTTGCAAATGCAGCAAATGGGCTTTATTGGAGCATTGACTGAAGGTGCAAAACATGTGTTAGGTTGGAAGTCGCCACATTATTTATATAATTGTGCTCTTACCCCAAAGTTAAAACTTTTATTAAGAGATGTGACTTTAAGTGATGATATATCTCTTCGTTTTAATAATAGTTCTTGGGATGAATATCCTTTGTTTGCAGATAAGTACATTAATAAAATAACAATACTTCCTGAGGATGAGCAAGTTATTAACTTGTTTATGGAATTATCAGCTCTAGGAATTGCTCAACCTTTATCAAGTAATATTCTGGAGTTTTTACATGCTCTACCTACTCAGGCAAAGGAAAAAGGAATAACGTTCTCAACACCTTCAGAGATTTGTATGAAACTTAAGAGTGTTGGAGAATTGCATGTCCCAGATGCAATATCATGGGCAGATGAAGAAAGAAATTTGAGTTGTTGGTTAGGAAATCCAATGCAACGTGAGGCATTTGAAAAACTTTATAGTATTGCAGAGCGTGTAAGAATAACCAATGAACCACGTATTAAGCAAGACTGGGATTACCTTCAAGCTTCTAATAACTTTAGATTTATGAGTACAAAGCCATCAAGTGTAATGTTTGGTAGAGGTATTTACGATAATGCTTTTGATGCATTTACCAACTACATGAATATTCTTGGCGATTTTATAAATCGTGTAAACAGCTTGTATCCTGAAGAAATTGATAATGAAGAACTGAATAGTCTTCTAACGACAATTAAGAATCAAGGTGAAGAAATTGCTATTCGTGAAAAAGAAATTATTAGACTTCAAACAAAAATAGAAAAAATAGAAAAAGAGAAAGGAAAAATTCCTAAAGAGATTAGTTCTAAGAAAAAGATAAAAAAAAATGCAACAGAAAGAAATAAAGAATAAATATTATTTATGCAATTCTGTTAAAATAAATATTGTTGAATAGTTTTTGTATTAAAATCAATTAATATGATGTTGAAATTTCTTTATAAATAATTTTGAGATATCAAATATTATATTTATATTTGTCACGTTATTTTTTAGATTTCGACATTATTGAAATCATCCTCCGAGGTTGGTTGCATCCTGCACCAACCTCTTTTTATATTAATAATTTGTTTAAATCAATCTTTTTATTTACCTTTGTTCTATTCAAATTATTATAAGTAAAACAATAAAGAAAAGCCTATAGAGAAATATTTACTTCATCAGAACTAATAAGACATGAAGAAATTACATGAAATGACCAATGAAGAATTGGCGTTATCTTATATAAATGGAAACAACAAAGCTTTTGATTTGTTACTTTCAAGAAATCAAGAACAATTGTTTTCTTACATCTTCTTTATTGTGAAAGACCATGCTTTAGCTGACGATTTATTTCAAGAAACTTTCATAAAAGTAATTACTAAGCTTAATGAAGGGAAGTATTGTATAAACGGAAGGTTTGGAGCATGGCTAGTAACCGTGGCACATAATACCATAATGGATTTCTATAGAAGTTCTAAAAACGATAAATATATTAATAATATTGATACAAATGAGTTCGAAAATGCAGTGAGTTTATCGCTTATGGATAGTTGTATTGAGAACCATTATGTTAATCAACAAGTATTGAAAGATGTGAAACACATGGTTGATATGCTTCCAACTCTTCAACGTGAAGTGGTGTTTATGCGTTTTTTTCAGCAGCTATCGTTTAAAGAAATTGCAGAAATTACTAATGTGAGTATAAATACAGCTTTGGGTAGAATGCGTTATGCAATACTTAATTTACGAAGGATGGTAAAGACAAATAATATAACTTTGAATTTAGATTGATATAATCCCAAACAAAACAATAAACAAAAAATTGGCTAATATGACAAAATCCAGTTTATACGGGATCGTAGATTTTTAGTAAGGGGAAGCATGTTGTTTAGAAACAAGCTTAAAAGAATTATTGTTGTCCAGTAAAATTTCTCTCTCTAATTCATTGCAATAAAGAATGCTTCTAAAAAGTACTATTTGGGGGTATTTTCTCTGAATATTTGCCTCAAATTCATTCAAATAAGAAGTTTCTAGTAACTATTATATTTGAAACCAAAAGTAAGTTCCTTTGGGCTATACATATTTTTAGTGCCGAAAAACAAAGGATTATAGAACTTTCAAAAAGTTTGTACTAGACTGCAATACAAAAGAAATAAATTTTAGACTAGTACCTAGTCTTACACACTTTTTAAGAACACTACCTCTATAAACTTCTTTTTTAGGATACTACCGATTTTTATCCGAAATAATATTTACCAGGTGGCAAGAAAAGTAGACTGGAAACTCCAGACTACTAAATGTTTATTTTATTCAAAAGGGGGCTTATATGACAAAAATGGAAGTATTGTGTATACTTCCATTTTGTGTTTAAATTCAACTTATATAGTGAATAAAATTTACTATTAATAATTGTTAGCTTCTAATTCGAAGAAAGCTTTTGGGTGACGGCATACAGGACAAACCTCTGGCGCCTTCTTGCCAAATACTAGATGACCGCAATTACGACAAACCCAGATGCAATCCCCGTCACGAGAGAATACTACTTCGTCGTTAATGTTTTGAAGAAGCTTGCGATAACGCTCTTCATGTCTCTTCTCAATAGCACCAACTCCACGCATTTGACGTGCGATTTCAGGGAATCCTTCCTCATCAGCTTCACGTGCCATACGGTCATACATGTCGGTCCACTCATAGTTTTCACCATTCGCAGCCTCTACTAAATTCTCTGCAGTAGATTTAATATCGCCTCCTTCAAGATACTTAAACCACATCTTTGCGTGTGCTCTTTCGTTGATTGCAGTCTCTTCAAAGATTGCAGCAATTTGTTCGTAACCATCTTTACGAGCCTTAGCTGCGAAGTATTCGTACTTGGTTTTTGCTTGAGACTCACCTGCAAAGGCTTCCTTTAAATTCTTTTCTGTTTTTGTTCCTTTAAGTTCTTTCATAATGTTTGGTATTTAATTTGTATAAATGTATAATTCTTTGGAACATTAAGTGCATAGCACTCAAGTTGTTACGCTTTACTATTACCTTATAATAAAAGGCTTATTCGATACTAATGTTATTGTACTTGTGTTATATTCTTATTGCAAAAGTAATAAAAATATTCTTTTGATATATCTTATTTTATATAAAAGTTACCGATTTAAACGGCTTTAACACAGCTAATAACTATATTGTTATCTCTCCAGCAAGGGGAATTTGCATTAAACGGATTAGTTCTTCATTGGGCAAGTTCATTGCTTTTAGGTGCATAAGCTTTGTTGCTGCCGCCTCAACAGTAGAGTCGAAACCACTAATAACGCCTGCACTTTGAAGCTGATGGCCTGTTTCGTAGCGGTACATTTCAACCTTTCCCGATATACATTGACTGATGTTTACAATAGTAACTCCACGTTCTGAGGCTTTAGAAAGAAGGTTCATGAGCCATTGTTGATGTGGAGCATTACCACTTCCATAACTTCTTATGATTACACCTTCAAGCTCTGGAGCATCGAAAATGTGCTTTGTTATATTCTCTTGTATGCCTGGAAAAAGTGAAAGTATAACGATATTCGGGTTCAAATCCTTGTGTATAACAGTTGGTTTGCTATAGTTTGGCTTAATAATAGCATGGTCGTGAAATCGAATATTAACACCTACGTCGCATAAACGGGGATAGTTGAAACTATCGAAAGCATCGAAACCATCTGCATTTCGTTTGGTGCTTCGGTTTCCTCTGATAAGTTGTCCATTGAAATAGATACACACTTCGGGTACTAAAGGATAGCCTTCTTTGTTGTGCGATGCTGCTAATTCTATACTAGTGATGAGATTTTCTTTTCCATCTGTGCGCAATTGACCTATAGGAAGTTGACTTCCTGTAAGTATGATGGGTTTTGTTAGGTTCTCAATCATGAACGAAAGGGCAGAAGCTGTGTATGACATGGTGTCTGTTCCGTGAAGAATAACAAAACCATCGTATTGACTATATTTCTCTTCAATTAATGAAACAAGACGTGTCCATAGTTCAGGTGTCATATCACTAGAATCTATTGGTGGTGTGAACTGATAGGTGTCAATTGCTGTTTTTAAGTATTTAAACTCAGGGACGTTATTTAAAAAGTTGTTAAAGTCTAGCGGATGCAATGCACCTGTAGTGTGGTTAACACCCATTCCAATGGTTCCACCAGTGTAAATGAGCAATACTTTACCTTTGCGTGTCATCATATATTATTCTTTTTGTAGACTTAAAATATTTTATTATGCTCTTCTTTCAAGTAAAACAACATTCTCAACGTGTGGAGTATGTGGAAACATATCAACAGGTTGCACAGCAGTTACCTTATAGTCTTTGTTGAAGTCTGCCAAATCTCTGGCCTGAGTAGCTGGATTACAACTAACATATACAATGCGGTTAGGGGCTGCAGATAAGATAGTTTGAATTACATCAGGGTGCATTCCTGCTCTTGGTGGGTCGGTAATGATCACCTCAGGGCGTCCATGCTCTTCGATAAACTCTTGAGATAAGATATCTTTCATGTCGCCAGCATAGAACAAAGTGTTGTTAATATTATTGATTTGACTATTTACTTTCGCATCTTTAATAGCCTCAGGGACATACTCTATACCAATGACTTTCTTAGCTTTAGGAGCAACGAAATTTGCAATTGTACCTGTTCCAGTATATAAATCATATACTAACTCATTGCCTGTGAGTCCTGCAAACTTACGGGTTACATCGTAAAGATGATAAGCTTGCTCGGTATTAGTTTGATAGAAGCTCTTTGGTCCCACCTTAAATTTAAGGTCTTCCATCAACTCATAGATATAATTATTGCCCTTATACACTTCCACAGTTAAGTCGCTAAACGTGTCGTTGCACTTCTGATTGTCTACGTATAACAATGAAGTTATTTGTGGAAAGTGGTTAGAAAGGTCTTCAAGAAGTGCTAATGCCTTTTCTTTATCATTGCTTTGGTCAAATCTAAACTGCACAAGTACCATCCATTCATTATTGTTAGAGTTTCTAACCATAATGCTTCTTAATAGTCCGTGTTGGTTTCTTAGATCGTAAAAAGAAATATTTTGCTTGATCGCATACTCATAGATGTGGTTCCTTATTTGGTTTTGTAGATCATCCATGAGTTGACATTGGGTGATAGGATATATTTTATCGAAGGCTCCAGTGATATGAAAACCAATAGCATTCATATTATCAAAGGTCTTCTTAGAGTCGATATCTTCTTGAGTTAACCATCTTTTGTTAGAACAACCGAACTCTAATTTATTGCGATATTGCATTGTTTGCACTGATCCTAGAATGTAATTGAACTCTGGAAGTTCGATTTTTCCAATACGAGAAAGTTGGTCGTATACTTGTTGATGCTTGGCTTTAAGCTGGTCTTCGTAAGGAAGTATTTGCCATTTGCATCCGCCACAAATACCAAAATGAGGACAAAAAGGCTCTTTTCTGTTATCGCTATATTGAATAAAGCGTACAACTCGACCTTCACAATAACTCTTTCTTTTCTTTGTTATCTGTACATCAACAACGTCTCCAGGTATTACGAATGGAATGAAAATAACCATATCGTCTACTCGTGCCAATGCTTTTCCTTCAGCAGCAACGTCTGTTATTGTGATATTCTCTAATAATGGTAATTGTTTTTTCTTTCTGCTCATGTGTTGATGTATAATTATCTTGAAGCATTAAACCCTTCAATAAAGGTATAATGGTTATTATTTATTCGATTACTAATGGCTCTTATCCATAGCTTATGGGTTGCTATGAAGATAAGTCCGCATATTGTTAATATTATTTCTGTTGTTGTTTCGGAAGCGTTTTTTTGAAGTGTTGTAATGAAAAGTGATGGAATGAAGAATAGAAAAATAGCAACAATAACTAACACGTAGTTAGTGTTCTTCCTGCCTCCTGTCGTATTTTTGTTGTTTAACTCAACTGTTTGCTTATTAAATAAGGTGAGAAGAAGTACAAAGAAATATTGAACTCCTATAGTAAAAAGGGCATATCCAATAATGAAAGTTACGCTGATATGATTCCACTTCGTTGCGATTAAGAGTATGGTTGTGGGAATCAGAAGCATTGTTGCATTTAAAATGTACTTTGCTCTCATATGCTGATAGATGAAATCTTTATAAAAGAAAATTGCACTAGAATAGTTTCCTTCATACGACATCGTAGCTGATAGGTTTCTGAAGCCTATTATAAGTATCGCATAACTGATATAAAAACATTGTTGAAAACCGTAAGCTGAGTCTTGAGGGAACACAGATAGTAGTGCAAAGACAATCGAAAGAATGATTGATCGGATGATTTTCTTTCGTGGATTCTCATTTCTTAGAACCTGAAAGAGTTCTAATTGTATGAAATGGTGCAGGGAAGTTCCTGATGAAAAGGCACTTGTTGAACCTATAAGTCTTGTCCTTTTATTGTTATCTTGTGTTAGTTGAGTCTCGAATATATAAAAATCCACCTTGCAATCTATCGCTATAAGTAGGCAAATGATAAGTACTTGTAAGAGAATAAAGCGGAGAGGGTGAGCAATAAATATGCTACCTGTTACTCCATAGAATTGAATGAATTGAATGATAATATTACTTTGGTTTGATAAACTTACAGAAAGTGCTCCTAAATAAAAACAAATGGGGAGGGCGAAAAATAGCCCATTGTGATTAAAAAGCGAATGGAATAGGTTATACCAGATGCTATTTAACACTACAAAAATATAGAAAGAAAGAAGGAAAAGAATAAGTGTTGTCACCCCATAAGTTGGAAGAATATTAATAAAACCATATGGAATGCCCAATGCAAAGAATATTTTATCGGTGAATTTAGATATTGATTGCAGAATAAAAGATAGTATAATATCCTTTCTTTTTAATGGACTTAGGAGATAGGGTCTTATCAAATGTGATGTAGATTGTCTCATAAAAAGTCGTCCAAGAAAGTCTATTAGTGAAAAAATAGGTAATAATCCAAAGAAAAACACCATCTCATTTACTTCTGTTATTTGCTTTTTTATAAACGATAAGCCGACAGAAAGTAAGCAAATATAGGCAAAGAGAAAGATAAAACCAAGGTAAATAAACCATTTAGCATATCTGTTTTCTTTGTAATCAATAGCTCTTTTAGATGCAGTTAACTTGTGATTACAAAGAATTCGATATGCTTTAAATAGTTCGTTTAATCTTTTATAAAGTTCTTTTGTCATTTAGTTGCTTGTTTACCAAATTGTATTTCAAAGAGAGAACCCCATAACGTAGACTCTCAAAGAAACTCAAAATAGGTTTGAAAGCTTATCTTAAATCGATTACTTCTGCTGTTGGAAAATCTTTAGAATTAAATGTAAATGCCTTATCTGCAATGTTTCTAGCTTGGAAATTACTAATAGAAATGGTTGTCCATGTGCTATTTTGCATGAATTTTACAGCAGAAGGAACATACGAATGTTTGTTGATTGTGATGTAAAGTTCTTTTAAAGTATGGGCAGCATCAGTTGCTTTTAGATGCACTTTATAGTCTGTTTTTGTTGCAGTATAATCTAATTTATATCCTTTCTTATATAAATGGATAAATGCATAAGGGTTCATTGAAGCCTGCTTTGCTGCATTTGGCTTAGTGATGTTCACTTCATTGTTATTCTTTAGATAAGTCCATTGAGTTGTTCCGTCATACCAAATGGTTGCTTGTGTTGTGGAAGCACAGAACTTATTTTTCTTTATTGAGATGTTTCCACTTATACTAATGCCCGCAGTTGATGATACCTTAAAGTTCGCATGCACGCCATTTGGAGCAGCAACAACAACTGAAGTTTTGTCTAAGATCTCACGAGCTTTCTTCTCCTTTTGTGCATAAGTCTTTCCTAAAGTAAAGAAAGCGAGTGAAAAGACCATGATAAGTGTTTTTAGATTGTATATCTTTTTCATATTAGTAATAATTTATGATCGTATTTTTGCCAATAAAATATTCAAAGAATTCTCATCAGTAATAAGTACATCTCTTGGCTTACTACCTTGCGCTTCGCCCACAATTCCAGCTGCTTGTAATTGATCCATGAGCCTACCTGCTCTGTTATAGCCAATAGAGAAGCGTCTTTGGATCATACTTGTAGAGCCTTGTTGTGATATAACAATAGCATGTGCAGCCTCTTCAAAGAAGGGGTCTAGATTTTGAATGTCACCACTTCCATTTCCAACACCACCCACTTGTGCTTCTGTTTTGGGCTCTGGAAGCTCTAAAGGAACCTGTGGTCCAGGTTGTTCAGCTATATATTTATTTATAACTTCAATCTCAGGAGTATCAACAAATGCACATTGTACACGTACTGGTTGATTTCCGTCGAGTATAAGCATATCACCTCTACCAATTAATTGGTTTGCACCCGCTTGATCAAGAATCGTTCTTGAGTCGGTCATAGAACTTACTTTGAAAGCCATTCTACCTGGAAAATTGGCTTTAATACTACCTGTAATGATGTTAGCTGTTGGTCTTTGAGTCGCAATAATCATGTGAATACCAACCGCACGAGCCAACTGTGCAATACGAGTAATTGGTAATTCTATCTCTTTTCCTGCTGTCATTATCAAGTCACCATACTCGTCTATAATCACAACAACATAAGGCATATATTCGTGTCCCTTAGTTAAATCGAGTTGATGATTAACAAATTTCTGATTATACTCTTTGATATTACGAGCTCCAGCAATCTTAAGAAGGTCGTATCTTGCGTCCATTAAGGTTGTTAAGCTGTTCAAAGTATTCACAACTTTAGTTACATCTGTAATGATAGGTTCATCTTCATTGCCTGCAACTGTTGCCATAAAGTGGTCTGCAATAGGTGCATATACACTAAATTCAACCTTCTTTGGGTCTACAAGAACAATTTTTAATTCATTTGGGTGCTTTTTATATAGGAGCGAAGTGATGATGGTATTCAAACCAACAGATTTACCTTGACCTGTTGCACCCGCAACTAATAGGTGAGGAATCTTCGCTAAGTCTACCATATACACCTCGTTAGTAATGGTCTTTCCGATAGCAAGTGGAAGGTCCATTGTTGTTTCTTGGAACTTCTTTGAATTTAAAATACTTTCCATCGAAACGATGTTAGCCTTCTTATTCGGCACTTCAATACCAATAGTTCCTTTTCCTGGAATTGGTGCAATGATACGAATTCCAAGAGCAGAAAGACTTAATGCAATGTCGTCTTCAAGGTTTCTGATTTTTGAAATACGAACACCTTCTGCAGGAGTAATTTCATACAGTGTGATAGTTGGACCCACAGTAGCTTTGATTTCTCTGATTGCTACGCCGAAACTGTTAAGCACTTCAACAATTCTTGCATTGTTTGCTTTAATCTCGTCCATATCAACTTGAGGCTTACCATCATTATCGTATTTCTTAAGTAGGTTCAAGGTTGGATATTTATAGCGTGTGAAAGGTTCCTTTGGGTTGATAGGAGTCTTCATAATCTCTTCAATAGTAAGTTTTGAGCCCTTAGCCTCTTCAGTTTTAGAAGCCACCTCAACAGTTAAAATATCTTCTTGTTCAACTGGTTCTGGCATTTCTTTTTTAGTAGGCGTAGGGACAAGTTCAGGAGAAAGCATAACCGTTTCGGCTGTTTCTTCCTCTCTTATTTCCTCCTGAATAGGCTCTTCTATCACAGGTTCAACAATAGGTTCTGTTTTTACTTGTTCTGCAACCTTCTCCTCAGGTTCATTGTTTGTAACAGTGAAACGAATCCTATCTGTTAAGAACTTCACTGGATTAAGAAGCTTTCTAATGATGTTGATTGTTTCAGAAGTAAGGTATGTAAGAAAAGCAATAGCAGTAATGAGCAATAAAGCGATAAGACCTGGAGTGCCAATTACATTTTCTATGTGCTGAACACAAAACAAGCCATGTCCTCCACCTGGGTTAAATACCTGGTCATCCATCACAGGTGTTAAGAACTTTGACAAGGTAATAGAACTCCAAATCATAGTGAGAGAACTGCCAAAGAACCATTTCCATAGGCTAATTCTATACACTTTCATCATTTTAAGTCCTATAAGTATAAAGAAAAAAGGAATGATGAAAGCTGCTAGACCAAACTCTTTAGTGATAAAGTAATAAGATAATATAGCTCCAAAGCTTCGACATCTATTTTGAAACAAATCGTCGTTGTTGAGCCATTCCCCTGGTCTTAAGTCTTCTAAGATGCTTTGATCGGCTTTACCAGTATAAAAATACGATACAAAAGCGATTAGTAAAACAATAGAGAAAACAACAAAAAAAGACCTATAATAAAGTCAACCTTTTCATTGTTGACAATGTTTTGAAGACCTATTGCTTCGCTTATGTTTTGTGGTTTCTTATCAACCTTTTTCTTTGCCATCTTTCTTTACTTTAATTTTAACTGCAAAAATAGTGTAAAAAACTAAGAAATGACCATTTTATCGCAAGTTTTTTCTATTTTTGCAAAATCTTATTGGTATCGTAAAATAATGAAAAAAGTAATATATAATAAAATAGATAAACGCATACTTTCAACGTTACCTCCAGTTAATTTCACAGGAAAGATAATTGTTATTCAAGGTGAACAAGAGGCAGAAAGGGCGGTTGAATATTTAATGCAGCAAGAAATCCTAGGTGTAGACACAGAAACCCGACCTTCATTTAGTAAGGGGATTACACATAAAGTTTCACTTCTTCAAGTTGCTTCGCATGATGTTTGTTTCTTATTTCGCCTTAATATGATAGGTTTACCCAATTGTTTGATAAGATTATTAGAGAACAATTATATTCCTATGATTGGTCTTTCGTGGAACGATGACTTGCTAGCACTACGTAAACGTAAAGAATTTAAGCCCGGACATTTTATTGATTTACAGAAAATTGTAGGAGCAATAGGCATTGAAGACTTAAGTTTACAAAAGCTCTATGCCAATGTTTTTGGTGAAAAAATAAGCAAACGACAACGTTTATCGAACTGGGATCATGAAGTTTTAAATGATAAACAAAAGACTTATGCAGCCATTGATGCATGGGCTTGCATCCAACTTTATGAAGAAATTGCACGACTTATTACAACAAATGATTATCATTTTGAAATGATTGTCGAATCTGCTTCAATATAGAAATATTAAAATTAGATTTCAAATTTCTTTTATCTTAAACTTTATTATTGACTTTTCTTATTTTCGTTTTTCAATACATAGTTTGCTATAAGTGCAGAATTTGCACCAAGATGTGTCTTGAGTAGCGGTGAATGGAATTTCACTATTAAAGATTTCACCAAGTACTCCTTGAAGATTTGCCATAAAATCTATTTGATATAACTTGATATCATATATAGGTTCATTCTTCAATTCTAAGTGAATTTTGTTTGTTTCAGAGCCTATATTTTGAATATACACAAGGCATGGACTCACAGGAAGTTGTTCTTTATTCAGTTCAATATTATCTCTTACAACATTAGAATAGAGCATTGTTTGTAGATAATAGTCTGCTTTTGTCTCGTGAATCTTTGTTCTATTAAACACATCTTCAACGTCTTTGGGGTGCTTTAAACTTGGTCTACCTGTCTTATAGTCGATAACTCTTATCATTCTTCCTTCACTTTCGTGACGTACTTCGTCCAGTCTATCAATGAAACCCTTGATTGTTAAACTTCTCTTTTCGTTGTTACTAATGAACGAAATTTCTGAATTAATGCGTAACTCAAGTCCCTTTATGGTGATAGGAGCAGATGCTTCGTCTTGTTGGAGCATTTTTATTAGGTAGTTAATAATGCTCTCTCGGTTAACAAGTTGTAAACCATTGTACTTAGGACGATATTTTGAAGAAGTTGTTTTAAATACTAGTTCGCTGAAAGCTTCATCTACACACTGTTCAATAGTCGCTCTACTTTTACGTATCTTTTCAATACTTTCTTTTGAAACGACATTATTTTTGTCCATTATCTTTTTATAAATTAGCTCGGCAGACCTGTGATAAACATTTCCATAAGTTCTGTTATCTAAGGCTCCTTCTTGCTCAATCTCAGGCTCTCTAATCCCTAATATCTTACTATAATAGAACTTAAATGGGCATTTTAGATACTCGTTGATAGCCGAAGGTGATATCTTTTCAATGCCATTGAGAATGTTCATAATCTCTTTTGACTTTGAAATACATTTGTTTTGAGTTGGTTCTAGATATTGATTGGTGAGCAATGCTTGTCTTTTTATAGAGTGCTTGCTCTCTACCATGAGTTGAATCATAAAGCGACTCATCTCAGAATTCTGTCCAAATGCAGTTGCATTGTTATACGAAATTGTGATGTCTTGAGGTCTTTGTATCAGTCTATAGAAATAATAAGCAAAGATAGCTATCTTGTGGTCGATAATTGTTAGGTTGTATGCTTTGCGTATTGAATAGGGAATGAATGATGAGTCGTGAAGAGACTTGGGCATATTTCCTTCGTTGCACGATATCATAAGGATGTGTTTGAAATCGAGATTACGAGTTTCGAGTACTCCCATTATCTGTATTCCTTCGATTGGTTCACCATGGAAAGGAATGGTTGTAGATTGAATAAATTGGTCTATTACGCCCTTTAAAGTAACAAGGTCTACAATTAAGTCGTTGCTTTTAATAAGCGAACTTACTCTGTTGAGTAATGTAAACATTCTAAATACCGATTCTTTAAGTAATGGATCATCTGCTTCTTTGGTATTATTGCCAATGAGTTCCACTATGTCTATAATCCAATCGACAAGTGATGCAAAATGGGTTTCGTGTATATTGGCAGGAGATGAGAATACCTTTGTAAGGCAATCGTCTATCTGAAGCTCTTTAGAAGTAGGGTAGTAGTTACGCTTTTCGTGCAGACTTACATACAACTCCTTATTCTTTTCAGATATATAATGGCAATAAGGGTGATTAAGAATCTCATCAACATATTTCAAACGGAATCGATCTTCGTTATTAATCCTACCTATTAGTTGTAGTGTTATGAGGCTTTTTACAAGCGAACTGATATGAGTTTGTTGTAGAGGAAAGCCCATCGTGATGTTCACTTTGTCAACTTCTTCGGGTAAACAGTGTAGCACTGTGGGCAATAAAGTTTCGTCGCACAGAACAATAACGGTATCTTTTCCTGCCTTTATTCTATCGTTCTGTTGTAGCCAATCTGCAATATTGCGAGCTTGTATATTATTAGTTGTGGCAGAAATGTATGTTATGTCTTTTTCTTTCTTAAAGCAATTGTATATCGAATCATTGCTATTGTCAAGCTCATTGGGGTATATTGCTAAGTATTGTTTGATGTAATAGCCAGCTTCTTGTTGGTTATTTATGGTGTAATACTTATCGAAGTCCCAATAAAACTTAGCTTTTCCTTCTTTCTTTATAATGTTAAACAACTCTTGCTCTACCTTTTGTAGGAGGTTAAAGCCTACAAATAAGTAGTGTTTATGAGGCAAATCAAGATTTTTCTGCTCAATAACCTCCCTATAAATAGCCCCTTCATAGCTAATACCTTGCTGTTTTAAGCGAGCATTAAAGTTGTTATAAATATCCTCAAGTTTACTCCATAGATTCAAAAAACGTTGCTTAAGCTCAGAATTATGGTTGTCTTTAAAGTTGATAAAGAATTTCTTTATAATTTCTTTTTGCTGTTCAGACAAGTAAGAAATATCATCTAATTCATGTAGATTTTGTATGTTTGCAAACACTTTAGATGCTTCTGCCATGTTTTTATCAACGTCATCAAAGTCTGAAAGCAATAATTGTCCCCAGTTAAAGAAATGATCTAAGGTTTCATCTAAGCCCGTACATTCAGTAAAAGAACGATGAAGATCGCACACAAGTTTAATCTGATCGCCTACAACTAAATCGGTATTGCGATAGAAAAGATCACTAATTGTTAGATACGAAGGGCTCCATAGTGGTTTATTAGCAATGCGTGCAAGGTATTCATTCATAAATAATGCTGCACGTTTGTTGGGGAACACAATGGCAATATCAGCCAAATTGGTTCCATATTTTGCTATAATATCTTTTGCAACTGCTTCTAAAAAGTTCATCATTTCACCTCCTTTATATTATTAGAGTATACAAACCACAAATAACCTTTAATCTTTTTATAACCCATTTCCTTTAGAAGAGTCATATAATTCTCTATCTGTTGGATGTAAATATCTTTGGGAGAGCCAAATTTAAAGTCGATAACAATCATCTGATCTCCATCGTATATCACCCTGTCGGGACGTCTTTTAATAACCGAATTGGTTGTAGGATCAACGCTAAGGATAGCACATTCGTTAAAAACTGTCCATTTGTCGCTAAACCATTCCTCTACAATTGGGTTCTCAAAGCGTTTATATATAAGGTTTTGTAAATTCTCTTTGTTTATCTTTTTGTTATCAATTACGCCTTCATAGTCCAATTTTTCTATGGCTGCAGCAATGTCTTCTTTCTTCTTTATCTGTGAGAATATTTTGTGAAGAACTTGTCCTAGCTCTATATATTGCTGTTGTTTAGATTTGGTTTCTTCGCCTTTTAGATACTCATTACTCTTATTACTCTGTAAGAAAGATGCCTTTTCCGCATAGTTCTTTATATCTATTTGATGCGGAATAATAGGGGTTTTAAAGATATTCATCGACTTTTCGTCCTCTTTTTGAACCGCTTCAACCTCTAATTTGCCATATTCGAACTTGAAATAGCAATCTTCTTTGTCTAATTCGTCAATAATAGTGCAGTTTGGTAATTGATCTTTTATATTTATCATTGCAGCTTGTATAGAACTAGCACGATATAAAATGCTTTGATTTGCACATGATATTACAAACAAACTATCGCATGCTCGAGTGAAAGCAACATACAACATATTGAGGTTATCCACAATTGTTTGCGAGTATTCTTCTATATATTGCGACTCAAAGATGGTGTTCATCATTTTGCTTCTTGAGTTATATATTGGCAGAATTGGTATCAGTGAGAATGGAGCTTCAGGTGTTTTGAAAAGCATTGTCGCATCTTGTTTAAGCTTCCAGTCGCAGAATGGCATGATAACATGCTTGTATTCCAGACCCTTACACCTGTGGATTGTGATGAGCGTAATACCATCTAGTTGCTCAGTTGATATGGTTGTGTTATACAAATCGTCTTCCCATTGATTTAAGAATAATGGTAAGTTAGAGCCATTGTCTGTGATAAACTCATTCACTTTGTCGTAGAATGTGCAAACATAGCTTGTTTGTTCCTTCAACGTATCTAATGAAAAAGCATTAAATATGGTTTCTATCAAATTCAATAAGGCAAGTTCTCTAAGTTCATCTATGTTGATATAGAATGACTTAGGTAATAGATTTTCAAGACTATCTCTATTCTCTACCATTAAAGAATCGATATCTTTGGTTTGCAAAACCTCTGTTTGATAGGTTTGAACCAATTCAGCTAAGGCCAGTTTATCATCGTTATTCACTAAGAATTTTAATGCTTTTATAATGATATTCACTGCACTTGATGAGTGAATCTTAAATGCTTCTGACGAAACAAAGTGCAAATGAGGCATTTCATTCATTAAATAATTAGCTATTTCTTGTAGCTTGTCGTTCTTACGATGAATGATAGCAATGTCTTTTGGCTGTGCACCTTTATCTAAAAGGTCTTGAATAATGGCTTTAGTTTGTGGGAGGGTCTCCTCTTCATATACTTCCTTCTTAAGGAATTCTATTTGCACATAGCCTTTATTAGGCTTGTTTTTAGGAACTAATTGCGCCACGTCATCATAAGCACTTTGTAGCTGTTGTTCTTCTTTTTCAGATATCTCATGTAATATTCCAGCCTCAGTTTTTACCAAAGAGTAAAAGAAAGCATTGTTAAAAGTGATGATGTTTCTACTAGAACGATAATTTGTTGTAAGGTTTTTTATATCTAAAACCTCTTCAGAATGATTGAATTCTTGGTCGATATTGTTAAGCAATTTCCAGTCACCATTTCTCCATCTGTAAATACTTTGTTTAACATCTCCAACGATAAGGTTACTACTTTCGGCATGACTCAAGCACTCATTAAGGAGTATTTTGAAGTTTTTCCATTGAGTAGTACTTGTATCTTGAAACTCATCTATCATGATATGTTCAAGTCGAGTGCCTATTTTTTCGAACAAAAAGGGCGAGTCTGACTCCTCAATCATAGAGTTTAAGAGTATTTGAGTGTCGCTTAACAAGAACTGATTGTTTTCGTTATTGATTTCATGTACTTTTTTTTCGATGTTACTAAGCAATCGAAGTTTATTGAGATGTTGCAGTGTTAGAGTGACAGAAAGAATGGTTTTGGTAAGTGGAACACGCATACTTTCAACGCCATTCAATAGTGGCATGAAGCGTTGTTCAACTAAACTGCGTAGGTAAGGCTTCTTTTCTTCACCGCCTTTACTAATCCATGCGTCTGAACTTGTTAAGCCGTTTAATGCTGTTTTCGTAGGGAAATTAGTCTTAGTGTACTCTTGTTTTTGTAAAGTTAGGAAGTAACTAGGTACTCCTCTTGCCCCATTTTTGAAGTCACTGATATCTAATCCAGATTCATTTAGAATATCAAAGAAAGCCGTAACGCTTTTATCTAGTTTTTCAATAGCCTCTTTTTTTGCTTTTATAAGTGTGTTCTTGAATTCCTTAACCTTGTTTTCGTCTTCTAAAAAACTAGACAATTGTTTTTCATTTTGTTTGTATAAGTCAGAAAAGATATTCTTTCCAAACGATTTAAGCTCTGATATAACATTCCAAGCCTTGTTCTCTTCTTGGTTTTCTTCAAGTAAATCAAGCACCCATTTTAATACTTTATTCTTAGGATCTAGCTCTTCTATCAATCTATCTACAGCCCTTTCTTTCAGTTGTTCATCGTTAAGAGTCACACGAAGTTTTGCCGTTAAATCTAATTCACGGGCTAAGTTGTTTAAAACACCTTGAAAAAAGGTGTCAATTGTTTGTATTTGAAAATACGAATAGTTGTGAATGAGGTAGCCCAAAGCTAACGAAGAACGTTGTCTAATCTGTTCTTCTGAAAGCTCAGTATCTTTCTTTATTATTTCTAAATAAGCGTTAGAGTCGGGGAGAAGACGTGAAAGTCCATATAATTGACTTAGTATTCGCATCTTCATTTCTTCTGTTGCTTTGTTCGTAAAGGTTACTGCTAGGATTTGTTTATACGACAAAGGATCCTTAATTAACAACTTGATATATTCTATTGTCAATGTAAATGTTTTACCAGAACCCGCACTTGCCTTGTAAACTGTTAAGGGAGCATTCATAGTTGTATTTGTCTAGATGTTTTAAAAACATTACAAACTTACATAAAATCATTGAGAAAAGAGCCGAAAGACAATTCCTTTTATTTCAAAAACTATCTTTGTGTGAGCTTTTCTCTAGCATATTTATTGGTAGAATGATTCTGCTTAATATTTAAGTCAAATGTGAGTAAGAAGTAAAAGCATAGATTTTAATGTGTAATAGCATTGCTTTTGCATCATAATAACAATGTTTTTACAAGCAAATAGCATAGCTTTTAAAAACAAGTTTATTATACTTCTTTTAGAAAGTTCTATAATTAGAAACGTAAATGTCTAATTGTTGAGTATATTATGTTTCCTTTTTATATGTAAGTCTAATAAATATTTCATTCTATATTTGTTTTGATAATAATATGAATAAACTTTTGTTTTATGAGACTTGTATCTAATGAAGTGATTAAACTCTCAAGTTATAGTCGTTCATTCCTTTTATGTGTGGCATTATTTCTTTGTTATTAAAAAATAAGAAAATACCTTTTAAATTTGATTATGTAGAGAGTTGTCTTGTGAAAAATAAATAATTAGAATGAAAATGAAATATATTTCTTATCTTTGTAACGAAATTAAAACAAGTAATATCTATAAATAAATGGTAAGTGTTACATTATTGATCGTAGTAGTTTTTGTGCTTGGCTATCTTTGTATAGCTTTAGAAGGATTCACAAAAATAAATAAAGCGGCTATAGCTTTGTTGATGTTTGTTGGTTGTTGGACCTTGTTTATGACTAATCCAGGAGAATATATTACAGGATTAACATCTGAAACAGTCGCTTCGAGTATTGCAGGAATAATTGATCATCATCTCGGTGGAACTGCAGAAACATTGTTCTTTCTTATGGGAGCAATGACAATTGTAGAGGTTGTAGATAAGAATGGAGGATTTAATTTTGTGAGAGATATCCTTCAGACGCGTGGAAAAAAAACTCTTTTATGGCGTATTGTATTTATAACATTCTTCCTTTCTGCTATTCTCGATAATTTAACAACGAGTATAGTAATGATCATGATTCTTCGAAAACTTGTACCAGATCATAAAGATCGTATGATATATGCATCATTAGTTATTGTTGCTGCAAATTCAGGAGGTGCTTTTTCGCCAATTGGAGATGTAACAACGATTATGCTTTGGAATAAAGGTGTTATTACTGCTGCTGGTGTAATGGAAGAAATTTTAATTCCTTCTTTAGCCTCAATGATTATACCTACACTTCTACTTCAACGTTCTTTGACAGGAGAACTTGCCCTTGTAGATACTAATATGGCTACAGATTATGAGGTTTTAGATTTTTCTAAAACTCAAAGAAAAATTATATTTGTTCTTGGAGTCGGAGGATTAATGTTTGTTCCAATATTTAAATCCATCACACATTTGCCTCCTTTTGTGGGAATATTATTAGTTTTAGGAGTTCTTTGGACTGCAACTGAGATGTTCTATCGTGCCGAGCATGGTGATAATGAAGGATTACAGAATAGAGTTGCTAATCTAATTGCTCATATAGATATGGCTACAATCTTGTTCTTCTTAGGAATTTTGATGGCTGTAGCATGTTTAGAAGAGATTAAAGTATTGGAAAATCTTGGAGTTTGGCTTAATGAAGTGTCGGAAGGTAACCATTTTATTGTAACAGGAATTATAGGAATTTTATCAAGTATAGTTGATAATGTACCTTTAGTTGCTGGCTGTATGGGTATGTATACTGTGGCTCCTACAGGTGATATGGCTGTAGATGGAATCTTTTGGCAACTTTTAGCGTATTGTGCAGGAGTCGGTGGCTCTATACTTATCATAGGAAGTGCAGCTGGAGTTGTTGTTATGGGACTCGAAAAAATCACTTTTGGCTGGTACTTGAAGCGTGTTGCTGGTCCAACTCTTATTGGTTATTTAATAGGAATATTTTGCTATTGGATTATAAAAATGCATGTATAAAATAACAATCCAACCTGCTATAAGAGAACAAGCGGAATCTATTGCACAGTTAATCATGACTGCAATGACAGATGAGTGTTGTCTGTTTTTTATTGGAGAGAATCAAACTCTTGATGATTTTAAACAAGCAATGATTTGTTTGGTGAATGATGAACAATCGCAATATAGCTATACAAACACTCTAGTTGCTGTGCATAATAACGATGTTGTTGGAATATGCTTGTCGTATGATGGTAAAGATTTACGTTTTTTGCGTTCTAAATTTATTGAAATAGCAAAGGTACGATTTAACAGAGACTTTGCAGATATGAACGATGAAACGCAAGAAGGAGAGTTATATGTTGATAGTTTAGCTGTAAAAAAATCATTTAGAGAAAAAGGGATTGCTCAAAAATTACTTAAAGCAACAATAGAAAAAGCCCGTAATCTCCATATTAATCATGTAGGATTATTAGTTGATTGTAATAATCCTTTAGCTGAAAAGCTCTATTCAAAAGTAGGTTTCCAATATGTTAATGATTCTAGTTGGGGGGGGCATTCAATGAAACATTTGCAATATCATATAGAAAGCGAAAAATAGATAGAATGTTCTTTCAATGCAATAGACATTCTCTTTAAAATACTTTATATGAAAAGACGAATAAAATTCATTATAATATTGATGATCAATGTGGTTATGCTATTTGCATCTCCACATAAGAAACAAACTAAAACATCGAAAATAAATGAGCAATTGAATAGTCTTTTGAGCAGTATAGCTTTAGAGAAAGATTCTAATCAATATTATATGAAAGTTGCAAATGCCATTCTTTTAGGATTAGAATGTGAGAAACAAGATGCAGTTCACAGTGCTTATGTTGCGCAAAATAAAGATCGTTTAGTGAGTCTTCGAACAAAGTTAGTTTCTAAACTACAAGATACAACCTTGAGTTTTAGTACTCGCAAGTATATCACTAACGTAATTATTGAAAGTGCTTCGTCACCACTTTTTAAACAAAATCAAGATAATTTGGGTGCAATCTTTTATAATACAGCTTCACATTTTTATTCAATTAAAAACTATAAAGATGCTGATTTTTATGTAGATAAGTCGCTCTTATTTAAAGATTGGGCAGAAAAGTCTGCGGAGTTAAAAGTGTTGTGTATGAAAGAAAAAATAGAAACGCCAACCAATTCGACAGTATATCTATTGGCTTTACTAAATCTTCACACAACAAATCCCAATAATTCGCTTTTCTTTCACTTGATAATCGAATATCTATCTCAACCACAATATGCTGCGGAGCTAGAACAATTTACAAATGAAGAACTTTTGCGTGATTCTAAAAATGTACAGGTTTTGTTGTTGTGGGGAGAAATTATGATGACTAAAAAGAAATGGAATGAAGCAATAGAAGCATTTACGTCTGCAGAAAAGTTAGGTGGGTCGTCTATTCATTTGTTATATAACATTGGTATAAGTTATAGCTCTAAAGCCTTAGAATATCGTGATAATATAAAAGAAAGCGGGAAGCGTTTAACTCAAGAACAACAAAAACAGGTTAGAGATAACTTAAATTTGGCGCGTAAGAACTTAGAACTAGTTAAAGAGCAAGACCCAGAATGTAAGAAGATTGATTGGAGAAATCCACTTTATGTGGTTCTTTATGCACTGAAAGATAAGGTGGCATTGAAATCGTTAGCAAAAATAATGCCTACAGAAAAATAGTATAAAAAGATGAAAAAGTTAAGAATACAATTATTGGTTATATTATTATTTGCAGGGTGTTCGTTATCACTCATGGCGCAGAAGAAAGAAATCTCTCAAGTGAAGCAAATGATAAAGAAATCAAACAACTTAAATCAAGCAGAACAAATAATGCGGAACTTGCTTAAAGATTCTGCAAATATACATAATGATAAGGTTTGGAATACATTATTTGAAGTATTGAATAAGAGATATTTAAATGGTAATGAAGCCCTTTATCTAAAACGTCCTTGTGATACAACTCAATTCTATAACAATATAGCAGAAATGTTTAAGGTAGCTATTTGCTTAGACTCTATTCAGGTAAAGGATAATAGACCCGAGAAAGAAATAAATAAATCTCGTGATAAGTATGCAAATATGCTGTTGAGTACTAGAGCCAATTTGTTTAATGGAGGAGTGTTCTTTATTCGTAAGAAAGATTATAATAATGGTTTTGAATTATTGAGTCTTTATATAACTACAGCACAACACCCTATCTTTAGCTCAAATAATCTTCCACAAAAAGATAAATATTTGTCTGAAGCTGCTTATTGGACTGTGTTTTGTGGATATAAAATACAAGAAACAAATAAGGCTCTTTATTATATGCCTTTAGCACTTACAGATTCAACTCATTATGCTAATACGCTGCAATATCTTGCAGATATCTATAAAATGAATAAAGATACGGTTCGTTATGAGCAAACTTTGAAAGAAGGGTTTAATAAATATCCTGTTTCTCCTTTCTTCTTTTCAAGGCTAATTTCCTTCTATGCCGATGAAGATAATTATTCTGAAGGATTGGATTTAGTAGAAAGAGCTCTTGCAATTGATAGTTTGAATCGTTCATTTCGCTTTGCTAAAAGCTCTATACTATATCATTTAAAGAGGTATGATCAATGTATTGATATTTGTAAATCGCTATTAGCAGAGAAAGATACAACCTCTGGAATACTTTTAAATATTGGTCTTTCTTATTTTAATAAGGCGGAGGATCTAAATATAAAAGTGGGAAATGTGGGTAAAAATAAATCAAAAATAGGCTCTCTATATACAAAAGCTTTAGGTTATTTGGAGGAATATAGAAAGAGAGAGCCACAAGATAAAGATAAATGGGCAGTAGCTCTTTACACCATATATTTAAACTTAAATATGGGAAAAGAGTTTGAAGAAATAGATAAGTTATTGAGAAAATAAGGATAAAGTCAATGGAGTATAAAGATTATTTACAACGTTTTCTAGATAAATTGGGCATTAAGGCTTTGAATGAAATGCAACAAGAAGCCTATAAAACCATTAATGAAACATCAAAAGATATTGTCATTCTTTCACCAACAGGAACGGGAAAAACATTAGCTTATCTGCTTCCTATACTTGAAAAGATAGATCTTTCGTCTGATTCTGTGCAGGTAATCGTAGTTGTTCCCAGTCGAGAATTGGCAATACAAACAACTGATATCCTTAAAAGAGCACTCAAACAGGTTCGTGCTTACGCTTGTTATGGAGGTCGAGCAACGATGGATGAACATAGGGAAATCAATAAATTAAAGCCCCAAATTATCTTTGGTACGCCTGGAAGATTAAATGATCATATTGATAAACATAACTTTGAAATAGATAATGTTAAAACGTTTGTAATTGATGAGTTTGATAAGTGTCTTAAAGTTGGATTTAGAAAGGAGATGACAATACTTGTAGATAGTCTTCTTTTTGTGCGCCGTAGGATCTTATTGTCTGCAACAAACTCTCCCGATTTATATCTCTTTGCTCGTAAAAACAATACTCAAGAGGTGCTTTTTCTTGATGAAGAAAACCAACCAACGGATAGAATAGAACCTTATTACATAACAAGTTCTAGCAAAGATAAGCTTGAAGCACTTTCTGTCTTATTGAAATCGCTTGGCAATGAAAGTTCTATCGTTTTCTTGAATCATCGTGATAGTGTTGATAGAGTGTATGAATATCTTTCTAAAGAAGGATTTTGTGTAAGTGCTTTACATGGTGGTTTTGAACAAAAACAACGTGAGGTAGCACTCTTTCTTTTCTCGAATAAATCAAACAATATACTTGTTTCAACCGATTTAGCATCTCGAGGACTTGATATTGCTGACGTAAATAACATAATTAATTATCATCTCCCTGATACAGAAGATACGTTTATTCATCGCATTGGTAGAACTGCGAGATGGAATAATGTAGGTAAATACTTCTTTATTTTATCACCAGAAGAAACCATTCCTGGTTATGTTAACGATTTACCTGCACTTTTTGAATGTCAAGAAGAAAATTCTTTAGTTCCTCAATCCACAATGGCTACCTTATATATCGGTAAAGGAAAGAAGGATAAAGTAAGCAAAGGAGATATCTTAGGCTTTCTATGTAAAAAGGGAAATTTAAGCAAAGAGGATGTAGGACGTATCGATGTTGGAGAAAGATATTGTTACGCTGCAGTATCAAGGAAAAAAATTGAAACTCTTGTTGCAATACTTAAAAATGAGAAAATAAAAGGTCTTAAGACTATAGTAGAGCAAATAAAGTAGAAATATGATTTATATGATAAAACTATTATAATATATAAGGAGATACCAATACTTAATCAAATAAAGACTTGCTCGTTATTTCCTATTTATATGAAAGAAAAGGGTACTATCGTTTTATTTATATGTAATATAGTTATTATTAGATGTAAAAAGAATTGGCACATATCCTATTCTTGATTTTGGAAAGGCTATGTGTAAAAGTATCTAAAGTAAAAAAACGTGATGTATTACTTTGAGTCTAAAGTAATGAGTGCAACTTCAACATCTTGTGTAGTTATGATGCAACCATCTGGTTCTTTTTGAAGTAAAGGCTTAATTTTATTGAGAAAATCGTGAATCTTTTCTTCATTGTCGACAATCTCAACGGTAATAGGTACTTTATCTGTAAATTCCCAATGTGAATGCAATATTGTTGAAGAACTGCATCCATATCCCATAATACCTTTATAAATTGTAGCCCCAGCCATATTAAATTCTTTGGCCATTCGAGCTAAAAAATGATATAAAGGCTCATCTTCATATAAGTCTGTATTACTTATATAAATCTTTATCATTTTCGCTTTGTCGTTCATAACTTGACTTGTTTGTAGGTTTATAGTGGTTATTGCAAAATTACAAAAATACCCTATACTTTGTAGAATTAAAGGTATAAAAAAAGGTATTCTAATGGAAATAAGTACTTTTGTATTGCAGTATGGAATAAAAACTGTATCTTTATGTTAAGAATTAACAGTTGTAAAAGTAGAAATGTTAAATCATAATTTGGTATGAAGAAGATAAAGAACCCTTGGTTATCTAAAAAAGACTATCATTGCTTTGGGTGTTGTCCCAATAATCCATTAGGTTTAAAGATGGAATTTTATGAGGAAGGCGATGAGATTATATCATATTGGCATCCCAATGATCACTATCAAGGCTGGGTTGGTGTGATGCATGGAGGAATATTAAGTACGATAATAGACGAGATTGCAGGTTGGGTTGTACTGAGAAAGATACAAACAACAGGCGTAACAAGTAAATTAGAGGTGAATTATCGTAAACCAATACTCTCTTCTTCAAAAGTAATTATCGTACGCTCTCATATCTCTTCGATTCTAAGGAACATTGTAAAGATAGAAGCTCGTATTGAAAATGAGAATCATGAAGTGTGCGTTAATGGTGTTGCAACTTATTTTACATTCGATAAGAAACGTGCAACCGAAATGGGATTTACCGAATGTGAAATTGAAGATGAATAATGAAAACTTACTTATACTTTATTAATAATTTAAGAATGGAATTGATATTGAAAAATAAAATGGTGGGAATGCTAGCACTTTGTTTTATGGCTAGTAGTCCAAATGTGGCTTTTTCACAAGAAAAGAACGATAAGTATCCTTCTTTTTTAAGTGTTAAAGAGCTTCCAGATGGTGTGAAATACCTTCCTGCTCCACCTGATACTTCTAGTGTTGCATTTCTCAATGACTTCTCAAGATATCAGTGGGGAAAGTCTATAAGAAATACAAAAAGAGGAGAACAAGCTATTGATGATGCAACACAAACAGCAGAGTCGTTGGCAAGACAGTTCTCTGAAGTTTTTGGATTAGAAATATCTCAGACCGCAACTCCACAGATATTCTATCTTCTTTCGTTGTTAAACTCAGATTGTGGATATGCAACTCAAACGGCAAAGCATTACTATATGCGCAAACGTCCATTCGTTCAATTCCACGAGTTGACCTCTATTCCTGCTAAAGAACCACATTATCGTAATACTGGTTCTTATCCTTCAGGACATTCTGCCACTGGTTGGGGAATTGCATTAGTGCTCTCTGAGATTAATCCTACACGACAAGAGGAAATCCTTAAACGTGGATATGAAATAGGAGAGAGTAGGGTTATAGCTGGGTTTCATTATCAAAGCGATGTGGATTATGCTCGTCTTGCAGGCAGTGCAGCGGTGGCTCGTTTACATGCTGATAAGACTTTTATAAAACAATTGCAAAAAGCTAAGGACGAATTTATACGTCTTTCAAAATAAATATTGTATTTTTGCAAATGCAAATGGTTTCGTCCGACTTAATAATACGTAAAGAATTGCAAGATATTCTGTATGATATGGATAGACGAATTAAAAGGGAATCAAGTGAAAGTCTTGAACAGTCCCGCTGCTGTAAGCAATAATTATTACGAAATAAACACTATGTCACTGATATAATTGGGAAGACGTTTATCTTCGTTTTGCAAAGTCAGAAGACCTGCCATTATGCTTTTTAAGTTTTGATTCGTCTCGAGGAAGACTATCAAAAACATATTTTTGTGGAAATACAATATGTTAAGAAAGGGTCTAATTCTCTTCTTTCTCTTTTTGTGTGTATTGTCAATTAATGCACAGAACGATAGTATTACTACCACATATCAGCTCGAAGGAGTCAAGATATATGGTAGTAAAAAACCCATTAATGCCCTTGCTTTACTGCCCATACAGACCTTTGATAACCAACAAATGCAGCAATTGGGATTTCATCGCATATCAGATGCGGTAAAGTACTTTGCTGGTGTAGCTGTAAAAGATTATGGAGGACTGGGCGGATTGAAGACAATTAGTCTTAGAGGACTATCTTCTCATCATACAGCAGTTAGTTATGATGGTTTAGTTCTTAGCAATTTACAAGCAGGACAGATTGATATAGGACGATTTACCACAGATGGAGTGGCTCAAACAAGTGTGGCTTTAGGGCATAGTAGTGCTTTATTGCAAACCGCAAGACATTATGCTTCTGCTGGAATACTAATGATTGAGACTGATGGAAAAGCCTTTCTCTATTCGAATAAGAATACAAGTGTCAACGGAAGTCTAACTTTTGGTTCTTTTAATTACTATCAACCATCTTTTCGTTTGTGGCAAAAAATAAGTCCCAAGACATCAATTGGAGCTAATATTACATATATCAAGAGTAAGGGTGATTATCCTTTTATTTTGAAAAATGGAAGGTTAATAACCAAAGAGAAACGCCAAAACGATGATATTTCTTCTCTTAATTCAGAATTAAACCTTTTCCATTTGTTTAAAGAAGGAGTTTTATTACATTCCAAAGTCAATTATTATCATTCAGAAAGAGGGCTTCCTGGTGGAGTGATTTTGTATAATCACGATGCTAAAGAGCGATTATGGGACGATAATTTTGCATTCCAAACGAATTTTAAAGCACTACTCTTAGATCAGAGAATGCAAATGAAAGCAATCTTAAACTATAGTTATGCTCGAAATAAATATGTAGATTTGGGTAGTAAATATCCGACAGGAATGTTGAAAGAAATGAATTGTCAGAACGAATTCTATCTTTCTTCTGCCTTTGCTTACACGCTTTCTTCAGCTTTGACGTTATCTCTTTCACAGGATTTCTCTTTGAATAAACTTCTTGAGAGTGCTGCTATAACAGCGCACCCTGTTCGCTTTACAAGTTTAACAGCACTCAATTTAAAATGCCATTACAAGCATTTTAAAAGCGAAGGAACCCTCGTTTCATCTTTTAGTAGCGAAAAAACAAAGAATAGTTCATCTACTCTTACAAGATTCAATCTATCTCCTTCATTAGCAATGTCCTATGCTTTGCTTCCTAATAATAGTTTGTTGATGCGATTAATGTTGAAGAGTTGCTATCGAATGCCATCATTTAATGAACTTTATTATTTGAAGTTTGGTAACACGAAGCTTCGCCCAGAGCAAGCAATGATGGTGAATTGTGGATTGACCTATAAGGGATTGCTTTGTAATAAAGCGAAAATAGAGACTACAGTAGATGTATATTATAATAAGGTGAAAGACAAATTGGTTGCTTTCCCATCACTATATGTATGGAAAATGGTTAATTTCGGAAAAGTAAATATCTATGGATTAGATTTTACAACGAACATTTTTCTACTTATTTCCAAATCTTTTTCTCTACAAGGAACTCTTTCTTATTCGCAACAACAGGCATTAGACAGAAGTGATAGGGCAACTTATTCTTTCAATAAGCAATTGCCTTACACTCCAAGACATAGTGCTCATTGCACGCTTGTTGCTCAATTGCCTTGGTTAAGCGTTGGTTATAGCATGTCTACTAATAGCGAACGTTATAGTATGATGCAACAAACAAGTGAATACAGACTTGCTCCTTTTACCGAACATAGCGTGACTTTTAGTAAAGATTTTATGTTGAAGCAAGTCAAAATGATGTGTTCTCTCACTTTACAGAATATCACAAATCAACAATATGATATTATAAAATATTATCCGATGCCTGGTCGTCAAATGCGATTCACGACATCTTTAACTTTATAAAAACAATTTAATAGATGAAAAAATTAACTATTTTATGGCTTTTTGCCTTGTGTCTTGTAAGTTCTTTGTCTCTTTTCACCGCATGTTCAGATGATAGTAATGGAATGGAAGAATGGAGAAAAGATTCTAAAGTGGATTTACCTTCATACAGAGGTTTTGTTCTTAGCGAAGGAAGTTTTGGTAAAAACAACTCTCACCTTTATTTCTTTAATCCTCAAAACGACACCATTTTTAATGCAGATATCTACGAAACACAAAACAAACAGAAGTTAGGTGACACTGCAAATGATATGATTACTTATGATGGAGATATCTATGTTGTGGTGAATAACTCAAAAAGACTTTTACGTTTGAGTGGTGCTGGACTTCAATTGGCAGCATTCGAGAAGTTTAATACCATTGGTGCTCCACGTAAAGTAGTGGCTGTTAACAATAAACTTTATGTTACATGTTATGGCGGATACGTTGCTCGTTTCGATGCAAAGACATTAACTCTTGAAGATAGTGTAAAGGTTGGAGCTAATCCTGAGCAAATAATTGAATCTAAAGGAAAACTCTATTGTGTTAATTCAGGATATGGAGAAGGAAATACTTTATCTGCAATTGATATCCAACAGTTTAAAACTTCAACAACACATCCAGCTCCTTACAATCCTACTAGTATTGTTTCTACTGGTAATTATACTTATATCACTGCGTTATATCACAGCGCAGACTGGTCAACTTATTATGGACAAGTTTATTCTTATGACTTAAATAAGTTTGAATATCAACTCATTGCACAAGTAGATAAGGTGCTTGCTGTAGATAATTTACTTTATATGGTGAAGAATAAATCTGCTGCAATCTCTCAAGATGTAAATAGTTTCACGGTATATAATAGCGATACTAAACAAACAAGTACATGGAATTTGAAAAAAGCTCCTACAGAGTTGCATTCTAACACCGTGTATATGGTTACAAGAAATTCATTTGATGGAAGCTTTTATATTGGTACAACAGACTATGTTAGTAATGGTGTTGTTTATCATTTTGATAAAAATGGTACTTACATTAATAAGTTTAGTGCAGGCGGTATCAATCCTAATACTGTAGTATTCTTAAGATAATGCATTCTGTTATTTATTGTATTATAGTTATATTGAGTGTGTTGTTCACTTCATGTAATTCCTCAAAACAACGAGAACTTACAGAAGTGGGCGATACACTTCAATTGAAATATGCTCGTGGAGTTGATGTTATTCGTTTTCAGGATTATACAATTGTTGACATAAAGAATCCCTGGAAGGGTGAAAAGTTGTTGCAACGATATATTCTTTACACCCGAGATAAAGTTCAAAAGATACCTTCTTCTCTCAAAGGAACAAAGGTTTCAGTTCCTTTAGAACGATGTGTAATGTCTACAGCAGCTCATTGTTATCTTTTAGATCAATTAAAACAAACAAACAATATTTCTGCTGTTTTAGGACGAAAGTATATTCATATACCTATAATAGAAAAAGAGATTAAAAGAGGAAAGATTGCTGATGCAGGCGAAGAGTTTCAACCTAATATCGAGAAACTTATTTTAATAAAACCCGATGCCTTGTTCCTTTCTCCCTATGAGCAGGCAGGAAGCTATCAAAACTTAGATAAATTAGGTGTTCCTATCATTTTTTGTGCCGACTATATGGAATCTTCTTCGTTGGCAAGAGCAGAGTGGATGAAGGTATATAGCGTGTTTTTTGATTGTGAAGAACTTGCAGAAATTTTATTTGATGAGGTGGAAAGAAACTATAAAGCGCAAACCATTATGGCTCATCAGCTTCATTCCAAGAACGAAATATTTACCGAACGCTTGATGTCTAGCACATGGTATTGTCCTGGAGGAACAAGTACTATTGCACAATTAATAAAGGATGCAAATGGTATTTATTCGTTTTCTGATAATGAGAAGGCAGGTTCTATTCCCTTAACTTTTGAACAAGTATTTGCTAAAACACAGCAAGCAAAGGTGTGGGCGTTTACTTATAATGGTGAGAAAGATATGACTATAGGTGATTTATTGAAAGAGAATGACCGATATAAGGCTCTTAAAGTGGTTGTGAATGGAGCTATTTATGCTTGTAATGCCTCTAAAGTTCCATTTTTTGAAGAGACTCCTTTCCGTCCAGATTGGCTCCTTCACGACTTTATAATCATGCTTCACCCGAACCATTTTCAGGCAAATCAATTAAAATATTACAAGAAACTTTGAAAACAAAGCTTTATACATATAGCATCGTTCTTGCAATCTTTATTCCTTTATTGATAGTCTTGAACATTCTTGTGGGTAGTGTTTACATTTCTTTTAGTGATGTAATGGCTATTTTGAGTGGTGACAGTTCTAATGAATTGCAAGCAAGTAGTTATATTATTTATAATCTTCGACTTCCTCAAGTTATAACTGCTATATTATGTGGCGCATCTCTTGCGACATCAGGTTTGTTGCTTCAAACAACATTTAAGAATCCTTTGGCAGGTCCATCTCTATTTGGAATTGATTCAGGAGCAGCACTCGGAGTTGCTTTAGTGCTACTTATGATGGGCGGAAACATCACTCTTGGCGGTTTAACAGCAAGTGGTTATGCTGCTGTTTTGATAGCTGCTTTTGTGGGGTCAATAACTATTGCATTAATCGTCTTATTGTTTTCAAATATTGTTCGCAATGCCATTGTACTATTGATTATTGGTATAATGATAGGCTATTTAACGTCTTCAGCCATCACACTTCTTAATTTTTATGCTACAGACGATGGTGTTCGGTCGTATTTGTTGTGGGGAATGGGTAGCTTTAATAGTGTTACTTTAGAGCAAATACCACTCTTTTCACTACTTATTATACCCGTTTTAATCAGTACATTTTTCTTGATAAAGCCTTTAAATGCCTTTTCTTTAGGAGAGTTATATGCCCGTAATTTAGGTATAAAGGTGCAAACCTTGCGCAGTACTTTATTAATCGTTACAGGTCTACTTGTTGCTAGTGTTACTTCTTTTTGTGGTCCTATATCTTTTATTGGACTTGCTGTTCCGCATCTTGTACGCTTAGTTATTAGTTCTGAAGACAATAAATGGCTATTGCCTTTAACCCTTTTTACAGGGGTGGCGATGGCTTTATTCTGTAATCTTTTGTGTGTTTTGCCAGGTGAAAGGGGAACTTTACCTCTTAATGCAGTTACTTCTTTGGTTGGTGCCCCCATCGTTTTATATGTAATTGTGTTTAAACTAAAACGATTTTCGTAATTCTTGATGGTGCAAGAAAATGAATTTAGTGTGAAAGTCCAACATAAAAAAGAGTTATTGAAGTGAATTCAATAACTCAATGAAAGGATGTTTCTTGAAAGAAAGATTTATTTTTCTTCTATATCATTATTCATCTTTATTTTTGACTCCAGCATCTTATTGACAATAAAAGATGCATTCTTATTTTTACAAATACCTCTATTGATTGTATAAGAGTACAAAATAGGAGTTGTTAGTTCTATTTCAAAACAATAATTGATATACTTATCACTGCCAAACTCCTCTTCTAGGTGTGTAACTCCTAGGTCATGCGTAGCAATAATTACCATAAATTGTTTTTGAGAGAAGAATTTTAGTAGATTAATAGAACCTAATAGTTTATCTTCTGAGTTGGTTCCTTTTAAAACTTCGTCAAAGATAAACAATGTAGAAGGGTGTTTCATTCCATAATCTATAGCACTTTCTAATCTGTCTATCTCTGCATTGAAATAGGATTTGCCTGCAACTATATTATCTTGAGTACGCATACTTGTAAACAATTTGATTGAAGCATTAAGCAGAAAGGACTCTGCGCACACTTTACAGCCAGTATTTGCAAGTACAATATTGAGAGCAATGGTGCGTAAAAAGGTACTCTTTCCAGACATATTTGCACCAGTAATAATTGTAATTATACTTTCTTCTTGAGTGAAGTCGTTTCCTATGGCTTCTTTAAAGGTCATAAATGGGTGATAGATGTTCTTTCCTGATATGCAACCACTGGTTACAATCTGAGGAGTTACAGCATTAGGATGATTAAAATTATATGTTGCTAAACTTATTAAAGCATCTAAATATCCTATAGTGTCCTCTAAATCGTGAAGTTCTGACAAGTTTTTCTTTTCCCATTTTATGAACTTGATAAAAATAAATACATCAAGAAGGAAAAGTGTATTACTAACCATCCACAAAATAACATTATTCCTAAAGCCAAGAAATTCATTCATCGTGCTGAGTTCTTTCAAATTCTTTTTATGTAGTAGTAAGGCTGATTGAATTTCCTTTAAAGTATTACTTTTAAATGTTATGGCTGTATTTAAAGATATAATAGGGGCATAACTTTCAGATAAAGATATTAACTGCTTGAGTTTTAGTATGATTTTATTTCCCTTTTGAAAGTAAAATGTACTAATTATTCCATTGATGAAGATAATACTAGCAAGAATATAAATAGGTAGAATGAGTGATTTTCCTAAAAACAAGCATGTGAAAAGATTTCCCCAACAGCTTATTAGAATGAAAAGAGATAAAGACATGATGAAACTTAATGTCCTTATATTAAATATAGAAGAGTAGTTTTCTGCACTAAAACGAATCTTTTTACTTTCTATTTCATCAATTGATTTGTGATGAATTAAGTAGTCGTGCTGCTTTTCTAGCTCATCAAGGGTTGCTTGTCGTTGTAAAATATCATGCTTTCCGCATCCCACATTCGATAAGAAAGAGGCTAATTGCTTAGATCCACTTTGAGTTATAGTTCTGTTGATGCGATGAAACAAAGACGATTCGCCAAAAATATCGATATTGTATGTAAATGGATGTTGGGCAGAAACATAGTCTTTTCCATTGTATGCCGTAAATTCTCCTTTGAAATAGAGTAGTTCATTATTAACAGCTTTAAGGATTTGCTTGCATTGTTTAATTTTATTGAGATTACTTTTATACCAATATACACAACCAATAAACAGTAACAATGAGATAACGCCACCTAAACCAAGTCCTATTGATTTGGTATAAAATCCCCATATAAGTAGAGATAAAGAGGAAAAGCCTAAAAATAATCTACCAATAAAAAGATTGAACTCTTTCTTCTGTAATACTTTTAAAATATTTCTATGTTCAAGCTGTTGTGCTTTATAATACTGTTTAGGATCAATCATTTATGTTTTTTATAAGGTGACTATAATTGTTTTGATTGTACAAAGATATTGAATAATAAAGAATTATACAATTATAGGGGAGAGATTTGCAACGTTTGAAGATACTACTCATTATTATAGTGTTGTAAAAGCATTAAGTTTGTGGTTAAAAAGCAATGTGATTAGAAGGCAAAGTCTATGCTTTTATAGGGTGAAAGTTATCCTTTTAATTGAAGAAAAAGGACAAGAGAAAAAGAGTTTTATATAAAATAAGAGGGGAGAGATAGTAAGATTCATCACTTTTGAACAATTTTATTTCTTGTTGGAAGAGTAGTACACATCTCATAGCCTAAAGAGGTAAAGATTTGCAAAGAGAAAGGAGAACTTCTTGTTTTTATGTATTGACAATCGTAAACCTTTAGAGTACAAATTGTTTATACATTTTATATATTGTAAGATATTTGCTGATAAGATATATATAGGAAAGTATCTATTCCAAAGACTTTTTGTTACTGAAGTACTTTATATGGCTAGTCATATAAAGTAATATGCAAGGAGCTTTAATGAGTGTATCTGACAGACTCCAACTCAAAAAAAGAGATATTATAGGAATGTAGAATGATGAACTTGAGGATATTATACAAGCAGACATTCTAGATATAGATGCTTTGACAATTTTATCGCTAAATTATTAGATTCATACCAGCTATTACCTATTTCCAAAGAAGCAGTGCATTAAAGTACGAAGGACTTTCGACATACAGCTTGCGTTATTATAAATTCGTTGAATTCACATTAAAATAAATCAATCAAAGAATATCAATATAAAATAAATGAAGGTTAAGAAAATATTGCCATTTAGAACATCACTTGATACTTTTTGCTTGAATATGTAAATATAGTTGATTTTTTAGTTGAATCTAGCTCTTTAGCAATATTAAAAAAACATTTTGTTGATTGCATTAAAAAAACTACCTTTGCATAGTAAGAATCTATTTACACCCGAAAAATTCAAATTTTGCGGTGTTTTAGAGTTAAATCAAGGTTAGAATAATAATTCTAATCCACTTATTAATAAGTAATAGAACAATGACATACACAGAAACTGAACTGAAAGGTGTTTGGATAATAGAGTCAAAAGTATTTAATGATGACAGAGGTTATTTCTTTGAATCATGGAATAGCAAAAGTTTTACAGAACATATAGGTGCGATTAACTTTATTCAAGATAATGAATCGAAATCTAGTTATGGTGTTTTGCGTGGACTACATTATCAAAAAGGAGATGCAGCGCAAGCTAAACTTGTTCGTGTAATCAAAGGAAACGTATTAGATGTAGCAGTTGATTTACGTCGTTCTTCGCCTACTTTTGGAAAGTATGTAGCAGTAGAATTAAGCGAAACCAATAAACGTCAATTATTTATTCCACGTGGTTTTGCACACGGATTCTTAGTATTAAGTCCTGAAGCAATATTCTGTTATAAGGTAGATAATGTGTATGCACCAGAGAAAGAGGCAACTTTAATGTGGAATGATGATAGTGTTTCAATTAATTGGCCTATCAAAGATGGTTTGATTTTTAGTGTAAAAGATTTAAAAGGCACATCGTTGAAAGACGCAGAAGTATTTGATTAATTAGATATGAAAATTGCAGTTGTTGGAACAGGTTATGTCGGTTTAGTCTCTGGAGCATGTTTTGCAGAGACTGGAGCCGTGGTTACATGTGTTGATGTTGATGAATTAAAAATTCAAAAACTGATGCAAGGAGATATTCCTATCTATGAACCTGGACTTGATGAGCTTGTCTTAAAGAATATAAAAGCAGGACGATTAAAGTTTACAACGTCGTTAGCTAAGATACTAAACGAACAACAAATAGTATTCTCTGCTGTCGGTACACCTCCCGACGAAGATGGAAGTGCAGACCTAAAGTATGTTTATCAAGTGGCAGAAACTATAGGAGAGTGCCTCAATAAATATGTTGTTGTTGTAACTAAAAGTACAGTTCCTGTTGGAACTTCAATGCAGGTAAGGCACATTATTCAACAAAAACTAAATGAAAGAGGAGTTAATGTACCTTTTGATGTTGCTAGTAATCCTGAGTTTTTGAAAGAAGGTAATGCCATAAAGGACTTTATGAGTCCTGATAGAGTTGTGGTAGGAGTAGATAGCGAAAAAGCAAAAGAAATACTAACACGTCTTTATAAACCTTTCTTACTTAATAATTTTAGAGTTCTTTTCATGGATATTGCAAGTGCAGAGATGACAAAATATGCAGCCAACTCAATGCTTGCAACACGTATTTCTTTTATGAATGATATTGCTAACCTATGCGAATTGGTAGGAGCAAATATCAATATGGTGCGTGCAGGAATAGGTAGTGATACCCGAATAGGACGTAAATTCTTATATGCTGGTTGTGGATATGGAGGCTCGTGTTTCCCTAAAGATGTCAAAGCATTAATCAAAACGGCAGACGATAATGGTTATAATCTACAAGTTTTAAAGGCTGTAGAGAACGTAAATGCATTGCAAAAGAAAGTCGTTTTTGATAAACTCTGCAAGATATATGATAAGGAACAACTAGGCAAAAAGACAATAGCAATCTGGGGATTAGCATTTAAACCCGATACAGATGATATGAGAGATTCTACTGCTCTGGTTGTTATAGATTTGCTTTTAAAGGCAGGTTGCACAATAAAAGTGTACGATCCTGTTGCTATGGATGAGTGTAAACGTCGTATAGGAGATATTGTTCACTATTGTAAAGATATGTATGATGCTGCAATGGGTGCTGATGCTATCTTATTAATAACAGAATGGAAGGAGTTTAGATTGCCTTCTTGGGATGTCGTTTCTAAGATAATGAACAAGCCTTTGCTTATCGATGGACGTAATATTTTCGATAGATCAGAGCTTGAGAGTGTTGGATTTGAATATCACTGCATAGGATGTTAAAGATTAAAAGTTAATAATAATGCGGTTATCTATAAATAAAGTCATAAGAAGAATTACTTTTATTTTATTGGCATGCTTTGTTTTAATGGCTTGTTCCGACAGAAAGAATGCGAAAATAATAGATAATTCAGAAGATAAAAAAGCCAAACAACTATTACAAGGAATATGGATGAATGACGATGATGGAGACATTGCGTTCCGTGTTTTGGGTGACTCTATCTTTTATCCCGATTCTTTAAGCGTTCCAGTTGCATTCAAAATACAACAAGATTCATTTGTTTTATTAAGCTCAAATATAACTAAATATCCGATTATAAAGCAGAGTGAGCATGTTTTTGAATTTAAAAATAGCAATGGTGAGGTTGTTCATTTAGTAAAAAGTAACGACCCTTCAAACATATATGAGTTTGAACATCATTCGGTTATGCAGATTAATCAGCATAAATTAATAAAGGCCGACACTATTATTAATATTGGGCAAGAAAAATATCACAGCTATACTCAAATTAATCCAACAAGTTATAAAGTGGTCACAACAAAATATAACGATGATGGAGTAGAGGTTGATAATATTTATTACGATAATATTATACATATAAGTATATTTAAAGGTTATCAGAAAATGTTTTCAAAAGACTTTTATAAATACGACTTTAGAAAGTATATCCCTAAGCAGTTCTTAAGGCAAAGCATATTAAATGATATTGTTCTTTATAAAACCGATAAAGGACAATTGCATTATAAAGTCACCTTAAGTATTCCTGATAGTCCGTTAAGTTATATTCTTGAGATGGTCATAACACAAAATAAAATATCTAGAGTATCATTGCTTGAAAACTAATATCATTTTATTTATCTGAGAAATATTGAAATAAATAAAAATATTTAATTATTCTATTGATTGAATACTATAAATATTTATTCCCAATAGCATTGTTTTGTAGAGGTAAAAGCATAGTAATTGAATACTAAAAAGGTAGATTTTACTTGACAAAAGCATTGCTTTTAAGACCTAACTAAAAAGAGAGAATAATTTTGGTTATAAGTAAAACATTGCTATAAGCGAAAGGAGATCAATCTAAGAACCTTTGTTCATCGTAGTTGTAGAATAAAACAGCTATTAAATTTCTATAATTAGATTATTTATACTATATTTGTAGATTATAAAAAAGAGATACCTATGAGTCACAATAATAATCATTTAGTGATAATGGCAGGTGGTGTAGGCAGTAGGTTTTGGCCTATGAGCACTGCAGATGTACCTAAACAATTTATAGATGTATTAGGAGTTGGACGCACTTTAATACAAATGACGGTCGATAGATTTTGTGGTATATGCCCCAAAGAAAATATTTGGGTTGTAACCAATCGTAAATACTTATCCTTAGTAAAGGAGCAGCTTCCCGGACTTGTCGAGTCTAATATTTTATTAGAGCCTTGTCGTCGAAATACAGCACCATGTATAGCCTATGTAAGCTGGAGAATAAAGTCGAAAGACCCTAAAGCAAATATTGTAGTTGCGCCAAGTGATGCAATAGTTACCGATGTAGATGAGTTTAGAAGAGTTATCACAGCATCTTTGAAATTTACCAGTGAAACCGATTCTATCGTAACTCTTGGAATGAAACCAACACGCCCAGAAACAGGATATGGTTACATTCAGGCAGATTTGCGTTTAGGTTCTCCGCTTAATAATGAAATCTTTAGAGTTGATTCTTTTCGTGAAAAACCCGATTTAGCAACAGCTACAGAGTATATTCAACATAATAACTATTTTTGGAATTCAGGGATATTTATTTGGAATGTAAGTACAATTGTAAATGCATTCCGTATTTACCAGCCAGCAATGAGCAAGATTTTTGAAGGAATGTTGCCCATCTATGGAACAGAAAAAGAGCAAGAAGAAATTGATAGACGATATCCAGAATGCGAGAATATATCTGTGGATTATGCCATTATGGAAAAAGTTGATGAGATATTTGTATTTCCATCAGACTTTGGTTGGAGTGATCTTGGAACATGGGGAGCGCTCCTTATGCATACAAAAAACGATCTCTATGGAAATAGTTGTATTGGAGATAATATCAAATTATTTGAATCTCGCAATTGTATCATCCACACAACACAAGCTAAACAAGTGATTATTCAAGGCTTAGATGGATATATTGTGGCAGAACAAGATGGTAAATTATTAATATGTAAGATGTCTGAAGAACAACGAATCAGACACTTTAGTGATGAAATTTGATAAAAGACAGCAATGAATCGAAAGGTAGCACTTATTACAGGAATTACAGGTCAAGATGGATCTCATCTTGCAGAGTTCCTAATAGATAAAGGATATGAAGTTCATGGACTATTAAGAAGGTCGTCATCTTTTAACACTGCTCGTATAGAGCATTTGTATTTAGATGAGTGGGTGAGAGATATGAAGCAGAAAAGACTTGTTAATTTGCATTGGGCAGATATGACAGACTCTTCTTCTTTGATAAGAATTATTGGTGAAATTCGTCCTACTGAAATCTATAATCTAGCTGCACAAAGTCATGTAAAGGTGTCTTTTGATGTGCCAGAATACACAGCAGATACTGACGCAATTGGTGTTTTACGCTTATTAGAGGCAGTTCGTATCTGTCAACTTGATAAAACTTGTCGCATATATCAGGCTTCTACATCTGAATTATATGGTAAAGTACAAGAAATTCCACAACGAGAAACAACTCCATTTTATCCTCGTTCTCCTTATGCAGTAGCTAAATTATATGGCTATTGGATTATAAAAAACTATAGAGAAAGCTATGGTATGTATTGCTGTAATGGTATATTATTTAACCATGAGGGTGAACGTAGAGGAGAAACGTTCGTAACTAGAAAGATAACTCTTGCTGCTTCACGCATAGCAAAGGGTTATCAAGATAAATTATATCTAGGTAATTTGGATGCAAGACGTGATTGGGGATATGCAAAGGACTATGTAGAATGTATGTGGTTAATGCTTCAACAACCTGAAGCAGATGACTTTGTGATTGCAACAGGCGAGATGCATACTGTACGAGAGTTTTGTGATTTGGCTTTTAAAGAAGCTGGAATAGAACTTCGTTGGGAGGGAAGTGGAGTAGAAGAACGTGGTATTGATATTGCAACTAATCGAGTTTTAGTTGAAGTTGACCCTAAATATTTCCGTCCATGTGAGGTTGAACAGCTCTTAGGAGACCCTTCTAAAGCGAAAGAAAAGCTTGGGTGGAATCCTACAAAGACATCTTTCAAAGAGTTAGTTCAATTGATGGTGCAACACGATTTAGAGTATGTTGATAAGTTACATCATAAAGATTAAACCCTAATAATATCGCAAATATGCTATCGAAAGATACCAAAATATATGTTGCAGGGCATAGAGGACTTGTTGGTTCGGCAATTTGGAAAAATCTAAAGAATAGAGGTTATCATAATCTTATTGGTAAAACACACTCTGAACTCGATTTAACAGACCAAAGTAGTGTTGCTTCTTTTTTTGAGAAGGAACGTCCTGAGGTGGTAGTTCTTGCTGCAGCGTTTGTTGGTGGAATTATGGCTAACTCTATATATCGTGCTGATTTCATCATGCAAAATATGCAAATGCAGTGCAATGTTATAGGACAGGCATATAAATATGGTGTAAAAAAACTCTTATTTTTAGGCTCTACATGTATCTATCCCAAAGCCGCTCCACAGCCAATAACCGAGGATTCATTATTAACAGGACCACTTGAATATACTAATGAAGAATATGCTATCGCAAAAATAGCAGGTTTAAAGATGTGCGAAAGCTATAACTTGCAATATGGAACCAATTATATTGCAGTAATGCCAACAAACCTTTATGGTCCAAACGACAATTTCCATTTAGAAAATAGTCATGTTATGCCAGCAATGATGCGTAAGATTTATCTCGCAAAACTTATTCATGAGAATGATTGGAGTTCGATAAAACAAGACTTAAATTTACGCCCTGTGGTTGGAGTTAATGGTGAATGCGATAAAGATGTGATTTTATCTACATTGAAAAAGTATGGTATTTCTGATAATAAAGTTGAGCTTTGGGGTAGTGGAACGCCTTTGCGTGAGTTCTTGTGGAGTGAAGATATGGCTGATGCTTGTGTACATTTGCTATTGAATGTCAACTTTAAAGATATTATAGGAATAGATAAATACTCTTCGGTTTGCTATGGTTCAAAGGTTGATGGTATTGTTGATAGAAACGAAACTGTAGGGCGAGGAGGAGCAATACCATCTCTAGGAGAAATTAGGAATTGTCATATAAATATTGGAACAGGCAAAGAAATAACAATAAAAGACTTAGCTTACTTAGTTAAGAAAGTTGTTAATTTTAGTGGAGAAATTTGTTTTGACATATCAAAGCCTGATGGAACACCACGCAAGTTGGTTAGTGTTGAAAAGCTAAATGCACTTGGTTGGCATCATAGTGTAGAGATTGAAGAAGGTGTTCAACGCTTATTCAATTGGTATGAACAAGACTTAAAAAGATTATAAGTATTCTTTTTTTATAAATAGTATATAATTAACATTATGATAAATAGATAAAATATTATAAAAGATCTATTTATTCATGACAAATGATTTTATCTTCTCTTACCAAAGCCCTTGTCTATCTTAATAAAATATGTAACTACGAAAGTTATAATACAAGTAATCAATACAAAAATGAAAAAGTTCTGATATCCAAGTATAGATTGTAACCAACCTGAACCCATTCCAGGTAACATCATAGATGCAGCCATAAATCCTGTACAAATAGCATAATGACTTGTTTGGAACTTTCCTCTACAGAAATATAACATATACAATGTATAGGCAGTAAAACCAAAACCATAACCAAATTGCTCAATAAAGATAGATGTATTGATTAGCCATAACCCATCTACTTGATAATAACTTAGGTAAATATATACGGCATCAGGAACTGTAATAGCAATCACCATAGGCCATAACCACTTCTTAAGTCCATCTTTACTCACTAAATATCCACCTATAATTCCACCACCAAGTAAGCCTATAACACCCACTGTTCCATACACTAAGCTGAATTCTTGAGGTGATAACCCTAAGCCTCCTGCATGTTTAAAGTCTCTAAGAAACAAGATGGAAACTTTAGATAATAAAGCTTCAGGGAATCTATATAATAATAAAAACAATATTGTTGTAGTGATATAGGGCTTTTTAAAGAAGCTAGAAACAGTTTCTATTAAGTCTCTCCCTATCCTTTTTATATCTTTTTTATTGTTATTTTGATCTTTTATTGGTGTAGGAAGTTGTTTAAGATGATAGAGGTAAACTGCTATAAATAAGGCAGATACGATATAAAAGATAATACTCCATGAGAAACGAATTTGCCATCTGAAGAGAACTTGTAATGAACCTGCAAGGAATACTAGGAAGCCTTTACCGAAGATAGATGATATTCGATAGAATGTATTACGTATTCCAACGAATAAAGCCTGGTCGTGTTCGCTTAAACCAAGCATATAAAAGCCATCAGCTGCAATGTCATGAGTGGCACTTGAGAATGCAATTATCCAAAATAAGCATATTGTTGATTGTAACCAAAAGGTGGTTGGAATACTAAAGGCCATAGCTGCAAACGATGCTCCAAGCAACAGTTCCATAGCAATAATCCACCATCTTTTTGTTTTTAGTAATTCAACAAAAGGACTCCAGAAAGGTTTTATCACCCAAGGAAGATAGAACCAACTCGTGTAAAAGGCAATGAGTTCATTGCTAAGTCCTAACTGTTGGTACATTAACACGGATATTTCTGCAACTAATATATTAGGAAGCCCCTCAGAGAAATATAGAGTTGGCACCCATCCCCAAGGACTTTTATTATTCAATTGATTGTAGTGTATAGTATGTTGTTTCACTTTTATTGTAAGGTTTCAAATTATTTATTATATATTTTCTTAATCTCTACATTCTTATAGTAATGTAGTAAGATTTCTTTATAATCAAATCCTTGTTCTCCCATCACTGCTGCTCCTATCTGACATAATCCTACTCCATGTCCCCACCCTGCTCCTTTAAGAGTAAAAGAAGTTGGAACATTGTTGGAACCTACAGATTTGTTAACGATGAAAGCAGAGCTATAAAGGTGAGAATTGCTAAGAACTCTACGAATTTCAAGCTCTTTTCCTATAATCAGTTCATTCTTAGAACCAACTATCTTTAATCTATAAATACGTCCACTTTTACCTCTTTCTAGAGCAATGATGTCCATAATATCTCCTAAATCGCTATTTAGTTTTTTATTAATGAGTTCTTTTAGTTCTTCTTGAGAATAGCTAATCTCCCATCTATAGAAATCTTTTGTTTCTTGATCGTAATCTTTTAATACTTGAGATAGAATCTTTTTATCTGTTGTATTGCAGAAAGCATCAGGAGAATCAACTATCCATTGATGTGCGGTTGACTCAGAAGTTAAATCAATTTCTGCGCCTTCTTTGTCATCTTTCAGTGCAATAAGATAATCTTTAGAATTGTTGTCCCAGCAATATTGATATTCTTCTGTTGCACCACCGCAGCATTTACTAAATCTAGCATCGCATATTTCATTGTTTGAAAGCAATACTTCTCCTGTTGTTTCTTTAATTGCTTTAGCTACATTAGGAGTAATTCCTTTTGATATCCCTTGGTATCTTTGACAATGATCGTCGGCACAAACGTCAAATAAAGAATGGTCTTCTCTGTCATACCAACGAACAATTTCCTTATCAGTTTTTGTAAATGAAAAGAAATTGTTGCTCTGTTCGCTTTTTGATTGGTTATGTTTTTCGATTTGATTTAATAACCAGCTTCTTGAAATAACAGAATGTGCTTTCAGTAATTCTAATGATGACATTGCGCTCATTTCGCTAGAAATAACCGAAGATAGATAATTTTCTAGAGGTAAAATGTTGATAGCCCATATCTTATCAGAATCAATTATCAACTTTAAAGCGCCTTCAAAGGTTTGTTCTTCTTTTCTTTCCCAGTGGAAGTTGATGCCTATTGAAACATTCTTTAGCGTAAATGAAGCATTAGAAGTTTGTGGATGGAAAGTAATTTCTTGATAATTCTTATCATTCCAAAGTATTCCTCCATCATCAAAAATAAGACTTTGTATGCCTTGGGCTGATTGTCCTTTGGCTGTATAAACATCATTTAGAATAATATCTATTTGTTTGTCGCAAAGAATTCCTACAGAGATAGTAGGCTGTTCAGATAACAATTCTGTTGATAAAGAAGTGGATTTCAAATGTTTGTTTCTTTCGATTACATCGCATATATGATTTGCTTTCTCACTTGTAAAACCACATTCTTGAATAATACTAACAGCTTCTGTAGCTGAAAGCGTTTCAAAATCCTCCTTTCTAGGAGTGATAATTAAACCTGACATATCAAGAGCTCCAGGACTAATCATATGCTGAAGGCTATCTTTTGCATAATAACATTCAGGTCTATGCTTTTCTCTTGGGATAACAATTGTTATAAATTCTTTTTCTGTTCGCCAAGAAACGATATTCATCATTGGCTCTTCTGTTTCTGCTTGTGTTGCCTTTAAGCTATTATATAAAAGTTTGAACAACTCAACTTGTGATTGTCTTTGTTGATATTTTATGACAAAAACAGGAATAATAAATGTATTGATAAAACCTAATTGTTCTTGTTCATTAACCGATACAAGCGGTTTTATATCGTTTTTAAGCCTATTCCAATCGTTTTGTAAAGGTAAAATACCATTTGTTCCCGCTTGAAAATGCAAGTGATCGGGCGCAGAAGCACCGCTTAGAGGTCCATTATAAAACAACATCATCTCTGGAAATTCACAAAGGAAATGATATACTTCGTCAATATTAGAATAGATCCTTTGCGGTTGATGCTGTGTAGATGCGATTGTAAAGTGGATAGGAAGAATCGGGAAAGGATTCACCAAAATCTCAAATCTACTATCAAATTGCTTTACTAATTGTTCTTCTGGGCGTTGTTTCTTACATAGAAAACAAGGACGTTGCTCAATATCTGCTTTAGAAATACTAGCTCCTGTAGATACAAGTCTACTTGGATTATGTTGTAATTTTACATAATTCTCCCCTATTTCTAAGGTTTTTATTTCTATTTCAGAAAGCTTTTTATATCGGTTTTCAACTTCTTTCCAATGTGAAAGTTGTTGATTAAAGAATCTTTTTAAGCTACTATTAACCAGAGAATTATTATTGCTTGTATTCTTATTTAAACGAGCTAATATCTCAATAGTTCTAATTTTGTCTTTATATAGGTTGTTAGCATTTACCTTTTCAATGCTTAAGGCTGAATCAGAGTTTCCTCCCCATCGTCTGCATAGATAGAGTTCGTCGTATATTCTACCTATCTTATAATCACGAGAAATACGTAATCCCACGGCATAGTCTTCTCCATAACTAGTGTTAGGAAAGCCTATTTCACGCAAGATAGGTGTATAAAAAGCTCTAGGAGCACCTAAACCATTTATTCTTAGAGCATTGTTACTGCCATTATTGTCTGTCCATTCCTTATGATCGATGAGACCTGGAGGTAAAGTTTCTAGTTCAAAGTTGCATATTCTGTAGCTACCTATAATCATTGCAGCTTTTTGCTTGTAGAAAGCATCTATGACTTTTTGAAGTGTAGAGCTACTAGAGTAAAGGTCGTCGCTATCTAGTTGTACTGCAAATTTACCACAATGAGTTGAGTTAATTGCATAGTTCCAACAGCCTCCAATACCTAAATCAAATCTTTCAGGTATAAGATGAACTAAATTTAGATAACTCTTTGATAGTTCAGATAATATCTTTGTTGTTCCATCTGTAGAATGATTGTCAATAACAATCACGTTAAACCCAAAACTTGTTTGCTGGTTTAAGGCAGAAAGAACAGCATCTGATATAGTTTTTTCTCTATTAAAAACAGGAATAATAACCGATGCTTCGAGGTTAAAATGATAATCATTAAATTGAATGGGCTGATAATTTGCTATGTTTACAAGCAGTTTTTGTTTATCAAGAAATGCCGTAAAAGCCTTTTCCATATCAATTTGTATTTCTCTAAAAGCCGCATTCACATAGTCAAATTGCTTCTCTCCACTCTTTCTGTTGTCCGTTTCTATCTTAGTATAGAGGTATTCATCAATATGAATAATTTTGTTGTTAGCTCCAGCAAACAAGCGGAATGAGTACCACCCTGCATACTTATAGCTTTCTTCTTTGCTAGAATAGAGGAATTCTTTCAATGCTTGAGTCTTGATAAGAACAAGCTGTCCAAAGTCAAAATCATCTCTAACACTTCCTATGTGATAGTTTATAAGAGGATGTTTTTGTATTTTTCCTTCAATGATGTCGTAATGATCGGCATATACAATTTCTGCTTCAGTATCCTTTGCTACCTGAATCATTCTAGAAAGAGCATTATATCCCCACTCTATAAATGCATTTTTGAGGTTTAACAAGATATATGGAGATGTTGCATACTCAACTAACTGATGTAGCATTTCTGTAGAAAGAAAGTCGTGAAAACAAACAACTTTTATATTCTTTTTATTTAGTTCAGAACCCAGATGCTCGTCTTTCATCAATGCATAAACAGAGGTAATTTCTATTTCATTTGCCACTTTAATAAGTGTATCTGGGCTATTTAATAAACCTTCTCCAGGTAAGAAATAATCTATATGGTTAATCATCATTGTTTTATTTTACTTGCAAATATATATAAAACGAATGAAAATAGACCTGTTTTATCTTTTTTTCCGTAACTTTGCATAAGAAAATAAGATCTAAAATTGATATGATGACAGACAAACAGGCACTTTTAGGAATGTCTTTGTTTGAACTAAAACAAGCTGTAACCAATTTGGGTATGGCTGAATTTACAGCAAAGCAGATTGCAAAATGGTTATATTCACAACATGTTTCGTCAATAGATGAAATGACCAATATATCTAAAAGCAATCGAGAAAAGCTCAAAGAACATTTTTATATAGGCTGTGCAAACTTTATAGATGCACAGTATTCTAAAGATGGAACCATAAAATATCTGTTCCCAACTCAATCGGGAAAATTTGTAGAAACGGTATACATTCCAGATAAAGATCGTGCAACTCTTTGTGTTTCGTCACAGGTTGGTTGCAAAATGAATTGTTTATTCTGTCAAACAGGTAAACAAGGATTTGAAGGAAACCTCACTTCTTGCGATATTCTTAATCAAATTTATTCTCTTCCAGAACGTGATAAGTTAACCAATATCGTGTTTATGGGGCAAGGAGAGCCTATGGATAATTTTGATAATGTTTTAAGAACAACTCAAATTCTCACCTCTGATTATGGCTATGCATGGAGTCCTAAACGCATAACAGTTAGCAGTGTTGGTGTAAAAGGCAAGTTAGAACGATTCTTAAACGAAAGTGATTGTCATGTAGCAATAAGTATGCATAATCCAATAGCTAGTGAACGAGAAAGTATTATGCCTGCAGAAAAAGGAATGTCGATAGATAGCATTGTAGAATTACTAAGGAACTACGACTTTGCTCATCAACGTAGACTCTCTTTTGAATATATTATTTTTGATGGTTTGAATGATACTAAAGAACATGCACAATATATAGTAGATCTTGTTCGAGGTCTAGAATGTCGTTTTAATCTCATTCGCTTTCATCAAATTCCAAATGTCTCGCTTAATCCAACCAATGAGAAAAAGATGGAACTATTTAGAGATTACCTCACTTCTCATGGTGTTTTTACAACAATTAGAGCAAGTAGAGGACAAGATATATTTGCTGCTTGTGGTTTATTATCAACTGCAAAGAAAGAAAAAAACAGCTAAACAATAAATACGAAAAACAAATGTTTTATGGAAAATAGAAAGTTACGCATTGCAATAACTCACGGAGATACCAATGGTGTTGGATATGAAATGATTTTAAAAGCATTTACAACCCCAGAGTTATTAGAATTATGCACTCCTATTATATATGGCTCACCAAAGCTTGCAGCCTATCATTCTAAGGTTTTAGAAATACCAACCAACTTTACAATTATCAACAGTGCTCGTGAGGCAACAGATGGAAAAGTGAATCTTCTAACATGTTTTGATGAAGAAATTAAAGTAGATTTTGCTCATCCAAGTAAAGATTCTGGTGTTGCAGCAATAAGAGCTTTAGATGCAGCAATAACTGATTATAGAGAAGGCTTGTATGATGTTTTGGTATCTGCGCCTATCGATAGCGCAAATATAAATGTAGAAGGTGTTCCTTTTAAAGGAATCACTCACTACCTTGAGACTTGTATTGGTAAAGCAAACGATGCACTGCAAATTTATAGTAATGAGTATTTACGTATTGCAACTTTAACAAATTACATTGATATTAAAGATCTTCCTAATTATATAACCAAGGAAAATATCATTGAGAAAGTAACAACTTTGCATAAAACTCTACAAAAAGATTATCGTATTTCTTTGCCACGTATTGCTGTATTAGCCTTTAATCCAGATGGAAATGGTGAAGAAGAGAAGAACATTATTGCTCCTGCAATAACTCAGTTAGCAAATGAAGGCATAAACGCATTTGGCCCTTTTGCTGCAGATCGTTTCTGGGATAACGATGAGTTTGGTATGTTTGATGCTGTTTTGGCTATGTACCACGATCAAGGTATTGTTCCTTTAAAGACTTTAGTGCAATCAGACAATGTATTAACTATAAGTGGATTACCAATCGTATGCACTGCTCCTGCCTTATTTTCTCCTTTTAATGATGCAGGAGAAGGTATTGTTAATGAGAATTGTTTACGACAAGCAATATACCAAGCAATTGATATTTTTAGAAATAGAATTACATTTGAAGAACCTTATGCTAATCCTCTTAAAAAATTATATCACGAAAAGAGAGATGAAGTAGAAAAGGGACGCTTCTCTAACAACAGACAGAGAGATAATCAGAAGAATTCTAATTCAGAGCAAAAAAATGAGGAATAAATACTTGATATAAGAAGAAAATACTTAACTACCTTTTTATACTTTATTTGTATAAAGTGATAGAAGAAGAGCTATTTGAGGTTGTTTTGTTAGCTAATATATAATAATCTGTTAGATGGCGACAATTTTTATTAGACTTGAATATGCATATTTTTAATGTGATGGATTCTTAATGATTTACTAATCTAAAATACTTATCCAGAGTGAGTAATGCAATAGCATCTTCTCGTTCTTTATTTTTAAAAACTTCTACATATTCATGTGCATGTTTTACAATTGCTTCAGCTTCATCAGTATGTTCGATGTAATAGCGAATGCGTTCTTCAAGATCAGAAAAATCATCTTTAACTTCTATATAATGGTAATTAGGAATAAGTGTTCCCTCCATAAACCATGTTTCACAAGTAGGCTTTGGCATCACTGCTATAGAATTTGAAGACATTACCCACTTCAGATTACTAGCAACGTCATTACCTTCTAAAGCCATAATGAACTTACAATTCAGATGTGCTTGAATACTTATCTTTTCTCCCCACCATTCAGGATAAATTTTATCTCTTACTTTTATGTCAAATAAAGGATGGTAAAAAAAAGTTTTTAACAAAATATAATCGTTGACTATTTCTACGAGATATACCTCCTCTAAATATTACCTTATCCTTTTTCAGACTAAATGGAATTCTATCTTTTATAAAGATAAAATGGCGTACATAGTCCATATTAAGAAGTGTGATATTTGTATTTTTAGTTTGTAAAAGTCTACTTTTAGCTACACAAGGTAAAGGTTCATCCCTGTATATATCTCCAGGAAGTAATATCCAATGATATGTATCAGAAAACCAACGAGCATATTTCATTGAATCATAATAAAATACCTTCTGACCAGTCATGGGCTGTTTGCCAATTTCGATAGAAGCATGTAGCCATTGCTCATTATTATATTTTTCTGAAGATTCTGTTTCTATTCTGCAATAATAGTTAACACGAGACATAAGATATTCGTAATCCTCTCTTCTTCTAATTTTTTCTAACTTGTTATTTAAAAAAGGACGAAGTAGATATTTAGGAAAGAACATTCTATAAATGCTCAATATATAGTACTTTATTTTGAGTTTTTCCCACTATTTATTTTATAAAGTAATTTCTCTAACATATCATAATCTTTTGTTGATAAAATATGAAATATACAGAATCCCTCAATATTTTATTATTTATTATGGTAATAATATTTTGATAATTTTATTTGGAATAATAGCAAAACTTTAAGGATGTATCCCTAAAATAGACAATATATATAGCTTTTATAAATAATAAGAATATTAAAAACCTCAGTGAAGTATTCTTATAAGATTAAGATCTATACCCCTTCTTCGTCTTCCTCTGTAATCTGTTCTGATTTTTGAATACTACCATCATTGGTATCCATTTGAGTGTCTTTATATATTGATAGGCTACCCGACTTGGTAACTTTTAAAACAAGTGGTATAAATTCATCACTCATATTATCAGGAGAGCCTACACTTGCTGCAAATAGTAAGTGATCACCATTTACTCTATCAAAAACTACTCCAAGAAGAGCAGTGGTTTTATCTGCAGAAGTATCTATAAATTTAGAAAAATCTGATTTATAAAATACTCGTTCTAAAAATATAGAACCATCAGAACGGTGTATTTTCAGTATTATTTTGTTATCATAATATTTATTCCCGTTCTCATCTTGAACAAGAGAAAGATCTTTATCTGCTAAACGTTCAGTGGTAATTTTAACATTATGCCCTAACCATGACACCACTCTTGTCTGTGAAAAATCACCTACCTTTTGTATTGGTTTGGGTCGTTTTTTTTCTTCTTTATGTGTTATTATATTATTTGTATCTTTCTTTTTTACGCATCCAACTTGTAATATAGTAAGAGTTGAAACAAAAAAAGTATAGAATAGCATTTTGATCATAATTCGTCTCATTTGTATTAAAATAAATATAGTATTATTTCGGAGGCAAAGTTACAAAGAAATAGTGTAAAAAAAGACCGACACATTCTTTTTTATTAAGATGCGTCGGTTTTAAAATGCATGATGATTATCAATAAGAAAGAAATCTGTTAGATGTTACTCTGCTTGTCTCTTCTCCATTGCGACTTTAAGGTGTTCTTGTCTTTCCTTAATATCATTCTCGTATTTCTCATATTGTTCTTTTGTAAATATTTGCTTTAAATCGCTTTTATACTTTGCAACATCAGCCTTAACTTGTTCTTTATTGTTTTCTTTTTCACAAATGCTCTGGTTACATTTGCTGTTTCCTGGAGCCTCTTTAGAACATTCTTTTTTGTTACAACAACATTGTTTTGCTTCTTGTTTTTCTTTACAACAACATTGTTTTGCTTCTTGTTTTTTACCGCAACAATCTTTGTTTGCTTGATCTTTGTTAGGACATCCATTGCATTTTTTGCCATATTTTTCAAAAAAAGCGGTATTTACAGCAAGTAATTTTGCCTTTTGATCACTATTTAAACCATAGCGTTCCACCATTTGTTCCGTACGCTTTTGAGCAAAATTACCTTTACAAACATCTTTCTTTTCTCTATCTTTTTTACAACATCCTTGAGCAAAAGCTGTTGAACAAAACATGAGCATAGCAAGCAATGAAAACATCATTTTTTTCATAATAAATCTCTTTTTAATTTAATTTTTAATTTAATTTTTACAGCAATTTATACCATTCTAATACAACTTTCTAATAATATTACTTATTATCTAAAATGTGATTAGATGATAATTTATCACTATTTCGAATACAAAGATAAAACTTTTTTATAAAATCAAGTACCTAATTACTTTATTTCTACATAATTTTATTATCTTTGCATTAAGTCAAATCATAAAAGTATGAAGGTATTTAGTATTGCTATTCTATTTGTTTTTCTGTTAGTAGGATGTAAAAAGAATAAGACATTAGATACTCCTGAAAGTATAGATACAATTCCTATGCTAGTTACTCAGGTTCAAAAATGTTCTCGTTTATATTCCGCTGAAGTAAAAGTTAGAAAGATAATAACCCATACCGACGAGAAAGAAATTTCAGGTAAATTTCTCAATCAATCATTCAATATAAAACTTCCGGGAAGCCAACGCAAGCTGGCTATACCTATTGATGCAACTATTAAAGCCTATATTGACTTTAATAATTTTTCCTCTTCAAATATAATATGCAATAAAGACCAAATAAATATTATATTACCTGATCCACAATTAACGCTTACTTCTTCTCTTATAGACCACTCTAATATTAAGCAATACGTTTCTCTTATTCGTAGCAACTTTACAGATGAAGAGCTTGCCCATTACGAACAAGAAGGAAGAAAGGCTATAATCAAAGATATTCCAAAGTTAGATGTATTAGAACTTGCACGCATAAGTGCAGCAAAAACACTTATTCCTATTTTTGTTGGCTTAGGATTTAAGGAAGAAAACATAACGATAACGTTTAGAAAAGAAATTAATGGCAACAATGCTTCATCGTTAATAACCAATACAATAAAACGAGATGAATCAGCAGGAAAATAAATCTAATAACATAAAAGAGTTGCTTTTAAGATGGCTTTTTAAAAGAAGTAATATCTTAATATTAGCTATTTGCGCTGTAGTTGTAGTGGTTCTTCTTGTATTTTTCAGTATAAGAAAGACTTTTATTGGTATCAACGACAATAAAAAAACAGGCTTTACAGTAACTCAAATCCAACAAATTAGGACTTTAGGAGAATGGGAATTCCTTTCTATCAGTACTGAAGAAATGGTAGATTCTACTCTACATGGCTTCTTTGGAGATGCAGAATTGGTTCGTATCTATTACGGAACACTTCATCTAGGCATTAATTTTAGAGATGCAAAACCAGGCTGGGCAAAACTAGAAGGAGACTCTTTAACTGTCACACTACCTGCTATTAAGTTGCTAGACAACAACTTTATAGATGAAGCTAAAACGGTTTCATTCTTCGAAAAAGGTTCTTGGGACGCTAAAGCACGACAAGAAATATATCAAAAAGCTTACAAACGCATATATAATAGATGTATGACAAAAGAGAATATTACATCTGCTCAAGAGAATGCAGAAATGCAAATGAAAAACTTTTTTAGAGCAATGGGTATTCAAAAGATCAATATTCAAATTGAAGAAGCAAAGAAATAATATAATATAAAGATTTTTGAAAGGGTAATAATGGAGATAGAATAACGATTAAGATTGTTTCTTTTCATCTTATTTACACACATTATTAAAATTAGAAATTAATTGTTCACATAAAAACAAGCAAGGTAAAAATGAAAGCAAATGAAGTTTTAGAAACTCTTAAACAAAGATTTCCTAATGAACCTGAGTATATTCAGGCTGTAACAGAGGTGCTAGAAACGATTGAAGAAGAATATAACAAGCACCCAGAGTTTGAGAGAGTGAACCTTATTGAACGTCTATGTATTCCCGATAGAATTATTCAATTCAGAGTAACATGGGTAGACGACAAAGGTAATGCACAAACCAATATGGGTTATCGAGTTCAACATAATAATGTAATTGGTCCATATAAAGGTGGTATCCGCTTTCATAAGTCGGTTAACTTATCCATCTTAAAGTTCTTGGCTTTTGAACAAACCTTTAAGAATGCCTTAACAACTCTTCCTATGGGAGGTGCAAAAGGCGGTTCTGATTTCTCACCACGTGGTAAGAGTAATGCAGAAGTTATGCGCTTCTGTCAAGCCTTTATGCAAGAGCTTTATCGCCATATTGGAGCAGACGAAGATATTCCTGCAGGCGACATTGGCGTTGGAGGTCGTGAAGTTGGATATATGTTTGGTCAATATAAGAAGTTAACTCATTTGTTTACTGGTGTTTTAACAGGAAAAGGAAAATACTTTGGAGGTTCTAATATACGCCCTGAAGCAACAGGATATGGTAATATCTACTTCCTACAAAATATGCTTAAAACACAAAATCAATCACTAAAAGGAAAACGTGTTCTTGTTTCTGGATCAGGAAATGTTGCTCAATATACTGTTGAAAAGCTTATCGAATTAGGAGCTATTCCTGTTACATTATCTGATTCCGATGGTTACATTTACGACCCAGATGGTATTGATTCTGAAAAATTGGCATTCGTAATGGAACTAAAGAACATTGAACGTGGAAGAATAAAGGAATATGCTGAGCACTATGGAGTGAAGTATGTACCAGGCGGAAGACCATGGGGTGAAATGGCAGATATTGCTACTCCTTGTGCAACACAGAACGAAATTAATGAAGAAGATGCTAAAACTCTTGTTGCAAATGGTGTTATTGCAATCAGCGAAGGTGCGAACATGCCAACTACTCCTGAAGCAATTAAAGTGTTCCAAGATGCAAAAATACTATATGCGCCAGGCAAAGCATCTAACGCTGGCGGTGTTGCTGTATCTGGATTAGAAATGACTCAGAACTCAGAACGATTAAACTGGAGCCGTGAAGAAGTAGATTTTAAGCTACATAGCATAATGGATGATATTCATGAGAACTGCGTTAAATACGGAACAGAAGCAGACGGATATATCAATTATGTTAAAGGTGCAAATATCGCAGGCTTCTTGAAAGTGGCAAATGCAATGATGGCGCAAGGTATTGTATAATCCTTTTGAAAAAATATTAAATAATTGAGATTTGAAAAGGGAGGTGTTACCTTAATTATAAGGAACACTCTCCTTTTTTATTTTATTCTCTGTCAAAATAAAAGCATAGAATTATTTATTTTTTATATAATAAAGTAAATAGAATAGCGTTATAACTATAGTATTTAACAATAAAATTTTATGCCTATAAAAATTTTTACTACAGAAGAATTAAATCCTTCAGAGAAGACATTAATGCTAATACGACAATTAGCTTACTCGTATAAAACTCTTCATTTAAATAACAACAAGAAGGTTATTTGTCTAAACTAAAACTAAATGGAAGTAATTATTTCCCCCTCTCTCCTATCTGCAGATTTCATTAATCTACAGAAAGATATTGACATGATCAATAAAAGTGAAGCAGATTGGCTTCATTTAGATATTATGGATGGCACGTTTGTACCTAATATTTCTTTTGGTTTCCCTGTAATAAGTGCTGTCGCAAAAGCGTGTAAAAAGACACTTGATGCTCATTTTATGATTGAACACCCTGAACACTACATTGCCCAAACAGCGAAACTAGGCGTCGAAATAATGTGTGTTCACTATGAAGCGTGTGTTCATTTACATAGAACTATTCAAGAAATTCACTCTACAGGAATGAAAGCAGGAGTAGCATTAAATCCTAGTACTCCTGTTTCTGTTCTCGAAGATATTTTAGATGATCTTGATTTAGTTTTGATTATGAGTGTAAATCCTGGATTCGGAGGACAAAAGTTTATACCCAATGCTCTCAAAAAAGTTGCTCAGCTGCGACAAGAAATTGATAAAAGAAACTTATCAACTATTATAGAAGTAGACGGAGGTGTCCAAGGAGATAATGCAAAAGCGTTAATAGATGCAGGAGCAAATGCCCTAGTTAGTGGAAGTTATATATTTAATTCTTCTAATCCTGAGGATACTATTAAAGAATTAAAACGAATAACTACTTTTAAACGATAAACCTACTCATTCAGAACATATATAAATATATAAAAAACAACTTCTTTAAAGACATAATATCATTGCTTTTAGTGCATAAATGCATCTCTTTTACATTATAATTGCATGTATTTCTTCATGAAAAAAGTATTATTATCACTTTTATTGCAGTTTTTTGAAAAATAAAGCCAGGTTAGAACTTATTCTAATCTGGCTTTATTTTCTATATAAAATCCTTATTCTTTATTTTACTTTTATTTAACAAAATCAATAAATATCTCGTTATTATATTTATTTCACCGTAATATGAAAACAACCTTGATGTACTTCGTATTTTATGTGACAGCGTTTACTTAAACGCATATCATTTAACACCTCGCTCAACACCCACTTCAATGTATCATTACGAACTTTTCTACGTTGAATACCATCTGGAGCCTCTACAGTTTGATATCTATTATAACAAATATCAAAAGTTGTTCCATATAAATGACAACTATTTACTGTTGCATTTCTATTATGCCCTCTTAGTTTTGTTACATCATCTTTGCTTCTCATCACGCTAGTTACAATGATTTTGTGTAAAGGAATTCCTTTAACGGTTAAACTATCAAAAAATGTTCTACCAATATCTTGCAACAAAATAGATGCTCTTGGCACTAAATAAGGAATACTTTGCTTAAGTGTTTCTACATAAAAATAAGGATTACTACCTACATAAACCAATTCAGATTTACGTGTTTCTGCCTCTTCTCTGTTAGTAACAGGAGAGACACCATACTTTTGTGCAGAAAGAAGTTGTATGTCATTTTGATCTGGGAAAGCATCTTTATAACTAGGAACACTATATATTTTGTGCTTCACTTCAGAGCCGTCATCATTAAAAAACCTTGATGTTAAGATCGAGATATTACTTTCGTTCACCTGTGTTTGTGTAAGAATAGAATCAGACTTTGCAGTAACCGTATCAGTTTCGGTAAGCAGTTCTTTTGCAAGAGTATCTTTATTAGAAGCTATTCCTGGGAAAACACATTTAACAATAGCCAATAATACAACTATCATTAGAAAGCCTTGTATATATCTCTTCTTTGACATCACTATCTTTTTTGTATTTAGTATTCTGCAAAGTTAGCAAAATTCTACATAGAAAAAGAATATAAAGACTATGCTAATGTATTTTTATTAAAGTTTTTATACGAAGCATTCAATATATCAAACTTTTTATGTAAGTTTGCATGACATTATTAATAAATAGCTAAATCATAACTAAACATTGATAGAGAAACATATTATATTAAGCGACATCGATCCTTTGATGTTATATGGTGCCAATAATGGTAACCTTCAAATAATTAAGTCTCTTTATCCCAAATTACGTATTGTTGCCAGAGACAATATTGTTAAGATAATAGGAGAAGAAGACGAAACGGAGAAACTAGAAGCACAAATAAATAAAATGTGCAATCATATATCAAGATATAACAATATTACAGAAGAAGACATTCTTGATATTATAAAAGGAAGAACCACCCGTAAGGATGAGGTTAAAGGAGTTTTAGCTTATAACATATCTGGAAGCCCCATAAAGGCAAAATCAAAAAATCAACAACAATTAATTGATTCTTTCAATAAAAATGATATGATTTTCGCTATTGGACCAGCAGGTTCAGGAAAGACCTACTTAAGTATTGCTCTTGCTGTAAAAGCTTTAAAAGAGAAAATGGTTCGCAAAATAATACTTAGTAGACCAGCAGTAGAAGCTGGAGAGAAACTAGGTTTCTTACCAGGAGATATGAAAGATAAAATAGACCCATATCTTCAACCACTTTATGATTCATTGGAAGATATGATCTCTTCTGCCAAACTGCAAGATATGATTGAAAAGAACGTCATTCAAATAGCACCCTTGGCATTTATGAGAGGACGTACTTTAAACGATGCTATCGTGGTGTTAGATGAGGCACAAAATACTACTCCAGCCCAAATGAGAATGTTTTTAACTCGTATGGGGTGGAATACGAAAATGATTATAACTGGAGATATAACTCAAATAGATTTGCCCCATGGACATAAAAGTGGGTTAAAAGAAGCTTTAAAGATTTTATCTGCAACCGAAGATATTTCGTTTATACATTTTGACAAAAAAGACATTGTCAGAAATAAACTTGTAACCAAAATTGTGAAAGCATACGAAATATTCGAGAAATTGAACAAAACTGAAGCAGACTCTAAAGACAAAAAGAAAGAAACCCCAATAAATTAACTTCAAAATAAAGAATTAATTATGAAAGCATTAACAAGCACCAATTTCAACTTTGATGGTCAAAAGAGTGTTTATCATGGTAAAGTAAGAGATGTTTATAATATCAACGACGACTTAATTGTGATGGTTGCTACAGATCGAATTTCTGCCTTTGATGTGGTATTACCCAAAGGTATACCATTTAAAGGACAAGTATTAAATCAAATTGCGGCACAGTTCTTAGATTCAACTACCGATATTTGTCCAAACTGGAAATTAGCAACACCAGATCCAATGGTTACAGTTGGTTTAAAATGCGAAGGTTTTAAAGTTGAAATGATTATCCGTTCTATTTTAACAGGTAGTGCTTGGAGAGATTATAAGAATGGAGTTCGTGAGATATGCGGTATTCAACTACCTGACGGAATGAAAGAAAATGAGCGTTTCCCAGAGCCTATCATTACTCCAACAACAAAAGCAGATGAAGGTCACGATTTAAATATCTCAAAAGAAGAGATTATTGCACAAGGCATTGTTTCTGCTGAAGATTATGCTATTATGGAAGACTATACACGCAGGATTTTTGCTCGTGGTCAAGAAATAGCATCAAAACATGGTCTTATTCTTGTTGACACTAAATACGAATTTGGCAAGAGAGATGGTAAAGTTTACCTCATCGATGAGATTCATACACCTGATAGTAGTCGTTATTTCTACGCAGAAGGCTATGAAGAAAAGCTAGCAAAAGGTGAGCCTCAACGCCAATTATCAAAAGAGTTTGTACGTCAATGGCTCATTAATCATAACTTTATGAATGAACCTGGACAAGTTATTCCAGAAATGACAGATGAATATACCAACAGTGTTAGTGAGAGATATATTGAACTATACGAACATATTACAGGCAATAAGTTTGTAAAACCCACAGAATCAGAGGATATAAACAAACGTATTCAAGATAACATTAACAACTATCTTGCAACTAGAAAATAAGTATTTAATGTACAAACAAGAAAACATTAAACCTTATAAAGGTGACGAAGATAAAGGCAAACAAGTGGAGCAAATGTTTGATAACATTGCTCCTACTTATGATAGCCTTAACCATAGCTTGTCTTTAGATATTGATAGATTATGGAGAAAGAGAGCTATCAAAGAACTCTCTAAATATAATCCTGCATCAATTCTCGACATTGCAACAGGAACTGGCGACTTTGCAATACAGGCAGCACAAACTCTTCAGCCTACAACTCTCATTGGAGTGGATATCTCTGAGGGAATGATGGAAATAGGTAAACGAAAAGTTTTACAAGCAAAACTAAATAAAATAATATCTTTTGCAAGAGAAGATTGTATGAACCTGAGTTTTGCTGATTATTCTTTTGATGCTGTAACAGCAGCCTTTGGAATAAGAAACTTCTCGAACTTAGAACAGGGATTAAAAGAAATGCACAGAGTATTAAAACCTGGTGGTCACCTTTGTGTCATCGAATTAACCTCTCCAATATCTTTCCCTATCAAGCAGGTATTTAAGATATACTCTCACACTATACTCCCTTTATGTGGAAGATTAATATCAAAAGACCGAAGTGCATACGAATATCTAACTGCATCTATTGAAGCTTTCCCTCAAGGAGAAAAGATGCAAGAGATATTACAAAACATTGGTTTTACCGAAGTTAAGTTTGAACGCTTAACCTTTGGTGTTTGTACTATGTTTTTAGCAACTAAATAATACAATGGGTATGGAACAGTATGGACTAATAGGATTAAAGCTTGGACACTCGTTTTCGTTGAATTATTTCAATGAAAAGTTTAAGAATGAAAATATTGATGCGGTGTATATCAACTATGAGATATCAAATATCCAAGATATTTTCGAAATCATTGCATCCAATCCAGACTTGAAAGGATTGAATGTTACCATTCCTTACAAAGAACAAATCATCCCCTATCTTGATGAAGTAACTCCCGAAGCAACTGCAATAGGAGCTGTGAATGTAGTTAAAATAATACACCAAGAAAACAAAACCATACTAAAAGGATTTAATAGCGACGTTGTAGGCTTTACCCAAAGTATTGAACCTTTATTAGAGCGAGTACACAAAAAGGCTCTTATTTTGGGAACAGGTGGTTCAGCAAAAGCTATTGCATTTGGTTTAGAATCATTAGGACTAGAAGTCCTTTTTGTTAGTCGAACACCTCAGGTTAATGCTATTACCTACAATGAAGTTACTGAAGCCACTATTAAAGAGTATAAGGTAATAGTGAATTGCACTCCACTTGGAATGTATCCCAATTCCGATTCTTATCCAGAACTCCCTTATGAGGCAATGGATAGCTCTCATTTATTATACGACTTAATATATAATCCAAACGAAACAACATTTATGAAAAAGGGAGCAATGCATGGTGCTACCGTAAAAAATGGATTGGAAATGCTTCTACTCCAAGCATTTGTTAGCTGGGAATATTGGCACGGAAAATAAGAAAAATCAATATTATATAAACATATAAGATAAATAACAAATAAGACATGGATAATCGCTATAACTTACGTGGTGTGTCTGCAGCAAAAGAAGATGTACACAACGCTATAAAGAACATAGATAAAGGCATTTTTCCAAAAGCTTTTTGCAAAATAATCCCCGATATTCTTGGAGGGGACGAAGAATATTGTAATATTATGCATGCCGATGGTGCTGGAACAAAAAGTTCTTTAGCTTATATGTATTGGAGAGAAACAGGTGACATCAATGTATGGAAAGGTATTGCACAAGATGCAATCGTTATGAATACAGACGATCTTTTATGCGTTGGTGCTGTTGACAATATACTAGTATCAAGTACTATCGGACGCAACAAGATGCTTATCCCTGGGGAAGTAATCTCTGCTATCATCAATGGAACTGATGAACTTCTTGCAGATATGCGTGAAATGGGTGTAGGAATCTATCCTACAGGAGGAGAAACTGCAGACGTAGGTGATCTTGTAAGAACCATAATTGTAGACTCAACAGTTACTTGCAGAATGAAAAAATCTGATGTTATCGATAATAAAAGGATACAACCAGGTGATGTTATCATTGGATTATCATCTTTTGGTCAAGCTACTTATGAGAAATCTTATAATGGTGGTATGGGAAGTAATGGCTTAACAAGTGCTCGCCACGACGTATTCTCTAAATATTTAGCAACTAAATATCCTGAAAGCTTCGACAATTCAATTCCACAAGAATTGGTTTATAGCGGCACTAAGACTCTAACTGAGCAAATAGAAGGTTTAGGAATAGACGCAGGACAATTGGTATTGTCGCCAACTCGCACTTATGCTCCAGTTATTAGAAAGATTTTAGATGCTAAAAGAAATAAGATACATGGAATGATTCACTGCACAGGTGGAGCACAAACCAAAGTTCTTCATTTTATCAACGATAATTGCAAAATCATAAAAGATAATATGTTTGCTGTCCCCCCACTATTTAAAATAATAAAAGAGGAAAGTAACACAGATTGGAAAGAAATGTACCAAGTCTTCAACATGGGACATAGAATGGAAATATATGTAAGCCCTGAAGATGCAGAAGAAATTATACAAATAAGTAAATCATTTAACATCGATGCACAAATTATTGGACATGTTGAAGAGGATAACAAACCTTCGCTCACAATTAAATCAGAGTTCGGTGTTTTTAATTATTAATTATGGCAGAAAATAGCTTACTTAGTAAATTAGAAGGATTAGAAAGTAGATTTGAAGAAGTTTCAACTCTTATAACAGACCCTGCAGTAATTGCCGACCAAAATAGATATGTTCGCCTAACAAAGGAATATAAAGACTTAGGAGATATCATGGAAGCAAGAAAGAAATATGTTACATGTCTTAATGTTATTAAAGAGGCTAAAGATATTTTGGCAAATGAAACAGATCAGGATATGCGTGAGATTGCTCGTGAAGAATTACAAGCAAACGAGCCACTGCTTCCTAAATTAGAAGAAGAAATTAAAATAGCTCTTGTGCCAAAAGACCCAGAAGACGCTAAAAATGTAGAGGTTGAGATTAGAGCAGGTACAGGAGGTGACGAGGCTGCGCTATTTGCTGGCGACCTATTTCAAATGTATAAGAAATATTGTGACTCTATGGGTTGGAGTATTTCGATCACCAATGAGTCGGAAGGAACAATGGGTGGCTTCAAAGAAATCGCCTTCTCTGTAACAGGAACAAACGTATATGGTATCTTAAAATACGAATCGGGAGTGCATCGTGTACAACGAGTTCCTGCCACAGAAACACAAGGAAGAATGCATACTTCTGCTGCAACGGTTGCTGTTCTACCTGAAGCAGACAAGTTTGAAGTAAATATTAACGAAGGAGATATCAAGTGGGATACTTTCCGTAGTTCTGGTGCTGGTGGACAGAATGTGAACAAAGTGGAGTCAGGTGTTCGTCTTCGTTATCCTTGGAAAAACCCCAATACAGGAGAAGTTGAAGAAATTCTTATCGAATGTACAGAAACCAGAGATCAACCAAAGAATAAAGAACGAGCATTATCACGTCTTCGTACATTTATATATGATAGAGAACATCAAAAGTATGTTGACGATATTGCTAGCAGAAGAAAGTCGCTAGTTTCGACAGGTGACAGATCTGCTAAGATTAGAACATACAACTATCCTCAAGGAAGAGTTACCGACCATCGCATTGGATATACAACTCACGATCTTCAAGGGTTTGTTGGCGGAGATATTCAAGCAATGATTGACGCTTTAATTGTTGCTGAAAATACTGAAAAATTGAAAGAAGCAGAATTATAATGAATTGATGGTGTGAGTGTATTGCCACTCCACCATTTTTCATATATCATATTATAATAAAAGAATCATGAATAGAAAAGAACTTATCAATCAGATTTTTACAAAGAAAAGTTTCCTTTGTGTTGGATTAGATCCAGATATAAAAAAGATTCCTAAGCATCTTCTTAACGTAGAAGATCCTATCTTTGAATTCCTAAAACAAATTGTTGATACAACAGCCCCCTACTCTGTTGCTTACAAACCTAACATCGCTTTCTTTGAATGTTTAGGTATAAAAGGTCTTGTCTCGTTTGATAAAATTGTTAAATATATAAAGGAGAACTACCCTGAAGTATTTATTATCGCAGACGCAAAGCGTGGAGATATTGGCAATACAGCAAAGATGTATGCTAAAACTTTCTTCGAAGAATATGATGTTGACGCTATAACAGTTGCACCATATATGGGTGAAGACAGCGTTCAACCTTTCTTAGATTATAAAAACAAATGGACTATTGTTCTTGCATTAACTAGCAATAAGGGATCACACGATTTCCAATTTATAGAAGATAAAAACGGAAAACAAGTGTTCCAACATATCTTAAGCAAAACTCAAGAATGGGGCAACAAAGAAAACCTGATGTTTGTCGTAGGAGCAACTCAAGGTTCTATGTTCTCAAAGATAAGAGATCTTGCGCCAGATAACTTTCTACTTGTTCCTGGAGTTGGTGCTCAAGGTGGCAGTTTGCAAGAGGTTTGCAAATATGGTATTACTAAAGAATGTGGATTACTTGTAAATAGTTCTCGTGGAATTATCTTCGCATCAGCAAACGAAGACTTTGCAATTGTTGCAGGACAAAAAGCTAAAGAGTTGCAAGAAGAAATGGCGGAAGAGCTAAAGAAAGTATTATAAGATGTCTGAAACAAAAATTATTAATGACCCGGTATTTGGCTTTATAAAAATACCAGGTGGTTTATTAATGGATATTGTTAATCATCCAACGATACAACGACTATCTAGAATAAAGCAATTAGGCTTAGCATCAATGGTCTATCCTGGTGCTCAGCATACTCGCTTTCAACATTCTTTAGGTGCGTTTCATTTGATGAGCGAAGCTATATTGTCATTATCTCAAAAAGGAGTTTTTATCTTTGATAGTGAAGCTGAAGCAATTCAAGCAGCCATTTTATTACATGATATCGGACATGGTCCATTCTCTCATGTCCTAGAAAACACTCTTATACAAGGTATCTCACATGAAGAGATCTCTCTTTTTTTTATGAAAGAGATGAATAAAGACTTGGGAGGAAGACTAACTTTGGCTATAAATATTTTTGAAGATAAATACCCTAAAGCTTTTCTTCATCAACTAATAAGTAGCCAACTGGACATGGATAGACTCGACTATCTATGCAGAGATAGTTTCTTTACAGGCGTTGCTGAAGGAAAAATCGCATCTGATAGAATTATAAAGATGTTGGATGTTCGTGAAGATAGATTGATGGTCCAGGCAAAAGGAATCTATTCTATAGAAAATTATTTAACCTCACGCCGTTTGATGTATTGGCAAGTCTACTTACATAAGACAGCTGTTGCTTGCGAAAAGATATTGATCAATATCTTTAACCGAGCAAAAACACTCCAATTAAATGGTGAGAATCTCTTTGCGTCTCCTGCTTTACAATATTTTATTAGTAACAACATCGATAAAGATTGGATTAATAATAAAAAAGAAGAAACTATCTTCTGGTACAAACAACTAGATGATTCTGACATTTGGAGTGCTATAAAAGTATGGCAGGGACATAATGATAAAGTCTTATCCATCTTATCTAAAGACCTCATAAATAGAGAAACCTTCAAGGTGAAAGTTTATGATGAGCCTATTGATAGTATGCAACTAGAAGATATCGAAAAAAGAATCAGAGAGAAATATCAATTAAGTAAGGAAGAAAGTCATTATTTCATCAATTATAGCACTATTCAAAAAGATATGTATAGCATGAATGATGACCAAATAGATATTTTATATAAGGACGGAAGTTATAAAGATATTACACAAGCTTCTGAATTATTTAATGTAGAACTCCTATCTAAAAAAATTTGCAAATATTACTTATGCCATCAACGGATCTAAGTTTTTTTTGCTATATTTGCAAATCTAAATATACGCAAAAATAAGGAAATGGAATTTACAGCAAAGCAAATTGCTCAAGTTATCAATGGAAGAATTGAAGGAAATGAGAATGCAACAATTAATTCCTTTGCTAAAATAGAGGAAGGAAAGCAAGGTGCTATCTCGTTTATATCAAATCCCAAATATATACATTATATATATACTACTCAATCAAGCATTGTTCTTTTAGATGAATCTGTAGTTTTAGACAAGCCAATATCAACCACTTTGATTAGAGTAAAGAATGCTTATGAGGCAGTTGCGAAACTACTTCAGATATATAGTGCATCAAAACCTCAAAAGAAAGGTATTGACCCTACGGCCTCAATAGCATCTTCTGCAACGATTGGAAAAGATGTATATATCGGTCCTTTTGTTTTTATTGGCGAAGGAGTAACCATTGGAGATAACACACAAGTATATCCCCATACAGTTATTCTGGATAATACTTCTATTGGAAACAACTGTATTATTTATCCAAATGTAACAATATACCACGAATGTAAATTAGGAAACAATATTATAATACATTCTGGAAGCGTTATAGGTGCAGACGGATTTGGTTTCGCACCTTCTGAAAATGGATATGATAAAATACCTCAAATAGGAATAGTTACAATTGAAGACGACGTTGAGATCGGTGCAAATTCATGTGTAGATCGTTCTACTATGGGAAGTACTTATATTCGCAAAGGAGTAAAACTCGATAACTTAGTACAAATTGCACATAACACAGACATAGGAAAGAACACCGTAATGTCTGCTCAAGTAGGTATCGCTGGTAGTACTTCCGTTGGAGAATGGTGTATGTTTGGCGGTCAAGTTGGAGTTGCAGGACATATAAAGATTGGCAATAAAGTCTTTTTAGGAGCTCAATCAGGCGTTCCTGGTAGTCTTGAAGACAATCAAAAACTTATCGGAACACCTCCTATGCCACAAAGAGCATACTTCAAATCACAAGCGATATTCCAACGTTTGCCCGAGATTTATTCACAACTCAATACTTTAAAAAAAGAAGTTGAAGAGTTGAAAAATAAAGAATAATAAAACAGAGAATAAATATAATGGAAACAACAAAACAAAAGACTCTAAAAGGAAGTTTTTCTCTTTGTGGAAAAGGCTTACACACGGGTCTCAATCTTACTGTTACTTTCAATCCTGCTCCAGAGAATACAGGTTACAAAATTCAGCGTATTGACCTTGAAGGACAACCTATTATCGATGCTGTTGCAGAAAAAGTTGTAGATACAACAAGAGGAACAGTTCTTGCTGTTGGAGATGTTCGTGTATCAACTATTGAACATGGTCTATCTGCATTATATGCCCTTGGAGTTGACAATTGTTTAATTCAGGTTAATGGACCTGAGTTTCCAATTCTTGATGGCTCTGCAACAATTTATGTAGAAAGGATTAAAAAGATAGGATTGGTAGAGCAAAATGCTCCTAAAGATTATTATATCATCAGACATAAAATTGAAGTAAAAGATGAAGAAACAGGAAGTTGTATAACTATATTTCCTGATGAAGAGTTCAGTATCACTGCAATGTGTTCTTTTGATTCTAAGTTTATTAGTAGTCAATTTGCAACTTTAGACAATATAGCAGATTATGAAAAAGAAATAGCTCCTGCACGAACTTTTGTATTTGTTAGAGATATAATTCCTCTTTTAGATGCAAATTTAATCAAGGGAGGTGATCTCGACAATGCTATTGTTATCTATGAACGTTTGTTAGAGCAAAAACAATTAGATAAACTTGCAGACGTTTTGAAGGTTCCAAGAATGGATGCTAATAAAATTGGCTACATTCAACACAAACCTTTACAATGGGATAACGAATGTACTCGTCATAAACTACTTGATATTATAGGTGATGTTGCTCTAATAGGAAAACCTCTTAAGGGTAGAATTGTAGCAACACGTCCTGGTCATACGATCAATAATAAGTTTGCACGCCTTATCAGAAAAGAAATAAGAAAACATGAGGTGCAAGCTCCTATCTATGACCCAAACGAAGAGCCAATAATGGATAACAATCGAATTAGAGAACTTCTTCCTCATCGTTATCCAATGCAACTTATTGATAAGATTATCGCAATGGGTGCAACAAGTATTGTTGGGGTAAAAAATATCACAAGTAACGAACCTTTCTTTGTCGGACACTTTCCTACAGAACCTGTAATGCCAGGTGTCCTTCAAATTGAAGCTATGGCTCAATGTGGTGGTCTTCTTGTATTAAATCAAGTTGAAGAACCAGAGAAATGGTCTACATATTTTTTAAGTATCAATGATGTTAAGTTTCGCCAAAAGGTTGTTCCTGGAGATACTTTATTATTTAAAGTAGAACTACTTCATCCTGTCCGCCATGGAATCAGTTCAATGAAAGGTTATATGTTTGTTGGAGATAAAGTTGTATCAGAAGCAACTTTCACTGCAAGCATCATAAAAAACAAATAACTAACTAAGTTCTTTTAATATGAATAACATCAGTCCCTTAGCTTATGTACATCCCAATGCAAGGATTGGAGATAACAATATAATAGGTCCTTTTTGCTTTATTGATGACAATACCATTATTGGCGACAACAATAACCTAAAAAATAGTGTCACAATAAGCAGGGGTGCAAGAATTGGAAGCAATAATGAAATTTTCCCTGGAGCAAGCATTTCAACTAAACCTCAAGATCTTAAATATGCGGGGGAAGACACACTTTGTGAAGTAGGTGATAACAATAGTATTCGTGAAAACGTAACGATCTCTCGTGGCACCGCTTCAAGAGGAACCACAAAGGTAGGAAGTAATAACTTACTTATGGAGAGCATGCACATCGCTCACGATTGTATTATTGGATCAAACATCATTGTAGGTAACTCAACAAAGTTCGCAGGAGAAGTTATTGTAGAAGATAACGCCATCATTAGTGCTTCGGTTTTATGCCATCAGTTTTGTAAGATTGGAGGATATGTAATGATACAAGGTGGATGTCGTTTCTCTAAAGACATCCCTCCATTTATTATTGCAGGTAAGGAACCTACACGTTATGCTGGAGTTAATCTTGTTGGTTTACGTAGAAGAGGCTTTAGTAATGAACTAATTACACTCATTCACGATGCTTATCGCTTATTATATTCCAAAGGAATTAAAGAAGAAGGAATTCTTGAAATCAAGAAAAATCTTCAGATTACTAAAGAGATTCAATACATTATTGATTTCGTAGAGTCTTCTCAACGTGGAATCATCGTATGAAAAAGCATAAGCTTTTTGTTCTATTGGGACCAACATCTGTTGGTAAAACACAATGCAGTTTAGAATTAGCAAAGCATCTTAATTCTCCTATTATCAATGCTGATTCTCGACAGATTTTTAGAGAATTGCCAATAGGCACAGCTGCTCCAACAAATGAAGAACAACAAGATGTTCAACATTATTTTGTTGGTTCCAATAGTATACACGACTATTATAGTGCGGCTATCTATGAAGAAGAGGCACTTAAAATAATCAATCACGAATTTAAAACACACAACGCACTTCTTCTTTCAGGTGGAAGTATGATGTATATCGATGCTGTATGTAAAGGAATAGACGATATTCCAACTATTGATAATGAGATAAGGGAATTATTAAAGAACCGTTTCAAGCAAGAAGGACTAGAACCTTTACTTGCAGAATTGAAAGAACTTGACCCTATTCATTATGGCATTGTAGACAAGAAAAATTATCGTAGAGTAATACATGCACTTGAAGTATGCTTACAAACAGGCAAAACTTACACCTCTTTTAGAAAGAATGCTGTTAAAGAACGTGCCTTTGAAATCATCAAAATAGGGCTAACACTACCTAGGGAAGAGATGTATGAGCGCATCAATGATCGTGTATTAACTATGGCAGAGGATGGCTTATTAGAAGAAGTAAAAAGAGTTTATCCTTTTAAATACCTAACCTCATTAAATACAGTTGGTTATAAAGAATTGTTTGAGTATTTAGATAACCAAATAGATTACGCAGAAGCAATTCGTAGAATACAATCAAATACAAGACAATACATGAGGAAACAGATGACTTGGTTTAAAAGAGATCAAGACATTAAATGGTTCTCGCCTTTCAATACTAAAGAAATTATAAAATACATAGACAGCGTTTTATAGTTACAATGTATTTTGTATTTTTGTTATAACAAATAATTTGGAAAGATGATTGATAAAATAAAAAAGATATTTAGTATATTATTGCAAAAGATAAAAGACTTTTTCAATTGGTACAAGAAGCTTTTCGTTGGCAGAGCATGGTATATCAAAGCACTATCAGGTATTGCCTCTTTCTTCGTATTTATTGCAATTTATCTCATTGCTGTTGACGTAAACTTCTTATGGCTATTTGGTAAATCACCTGGATTCAGTGAAATTAAAAAGCCAAGCACATCAGAAGCATCAGAAATTTATAGTGCAGATGGTGTTCTCATTGGTAAATATTTCAATGAGAATAGAACTCCTGTGAAATATAGCGATGTCAATCCTATCTTTTGGAAAACACTTATCGACACTGAAGATGAGCGTTTCTATCATCATTTTGGTATTGATATTCCTGGATTATTTGCAGCTGCAAAAGACGCAATTTTCCGCCACGACGCACGTGGTGCATCTACAATCACACAGCAGTTGGCCAAAAACATGTTCCGTGTCCGTACCAACTATTCTACAGGTTTATTAGGAAGCATACCTGGAATTCGTATGCTTATCATGAAAAGTAAAGAGTGGATTATTGCTACTAAACTTGAAATGGTATACGATAAAGAAGATATTCTTACGATGTATGCAAACACTGTTGATTTCGGAGCCAATTCTTATGGTATAAAAACTGCAAGTAAAACTTATTTCAACACATCACCTAAAGACCTCACTATCGAACAATCTGCAGTATTGGTTGGTATGTTGAAAGCAACAACCTCATATAACCCTATCACCAATCCTGAGAATAGTTTAAAGAGAAGAAATACTGTTTTATGGAGAATGCATCAGCATAACGACATAACAAAAGCAGAATATGACTCATTAACTCAAATCCCTATTAAGCTAGATGTTAAGGTTGAAAAGAATTATGATGGACAAGCACAATACTTTAGAGAAGCCGTTGCCGACCATCTAAAGGATTGGTGTGATGAAAATGGAATCGACTTATATAGTAGTGGTTTAAAAATTTATACCACCATCGATTCTCGTATGCAGAAATATGCTGAAGATGCAGCCCGCAAACAAATGCGACAAGTCCAAAGAAATTTTAATAATCACTGGGGGGATAACGATCCATGGATTGATGAGAATGGCAATAAAATTCCTAATTTCATCGAAAACATTGCTCAAAAACAGCCATATTATAAATACTTATTGGCTAAATTTCCCAACAATCCCGATTCCATTTCATATTATCTAAACAAGCCTCATGTGGTTAAGTTGTTCGATTATGATAAAGGAATTATTGAGAAAGAAATATCTACAATGGACTCTATTCGCTACATGGTACATTTCATGCACTGTGCTTTCGTTGCAATGGAGCCTCAAACTGGTGAAGTAAAAGCATGGGTTGGAGATATCGATTTCAACTCATGGAAATACGACAAGGTTACAGCAATGCGTCAACCAGGTTCTACTTTCAAGCTTTTTGTTTATACAGAAGCAATGAATCAAGGACTAACTCCTTGTGATAAACGAAGAGATGAATTTATCTCAATGAAGGTATTTGACAAGAAAAAGGGTGAAGAAGTAACTTGGACTCCTTCTAATGCAAATGGACGTTTCAGCGGAGACTCAATCCCTTTAAAGGGTGCATTTGCAAGAAGTATCAACTCTGTTGCTGTTCGTTTAGGTCAAGAAATGGGCATTCAACGTGTAATCGAGACTGCTCAAAAAATGGGTATCAAAAGTCCTTTAGACCCTACTCCATCTCTTGCACTTGGTTCTAGTGACATTAATCTACTGGAACTTACCAATGCTTATAGCGTAATTGCAGATGATGGTAAACATCATGATCCAATATTAGTTACAAGAATCCTTGATAAAGAAGGACATGAGGTATATGTTGCTCCAACAAGCGAAACCCAGGTAATATCTTATAAAAGTGCCTTTTTTATGCAACAACTACTAATGGGCGGTATGAGAGAACCTGGTGGAACATCTCAAAGCTTATGGGCTTATGTTGGAGATTATAGAGATACCGACTTTGGAGGTAAGACTGGAACGTCAAACAACCACTCTGATGCATGGTTTATGTGCGTGAGTCCTAAACTTGTTTGTGGTGCTTGGGTAGGTGGGGAATATAGAAGTATTCACTTTCGAACAGGTGCTTTAGGTCAAGGCTCACGTACCGCACTACCTATTTGTGGTTATTTCTTACAATCAGTTTTTGGAGATAGTGCCTTTAAAAAGTATCATGGGCAGTTCGGTAAACCTAAGGATGACGACATAACAAGCAGCATGTATAATTGCCAAAGCTACTATTCATCTTCAAGAAGAGATACTACCGTAACAGATAGTACAAACATTTCTCACGAAGAAATTATTCTTGATGAAGACGGTAACATTCGAATCACTCCTAATGAAGGAACAAAACACGAATCAAGACCAACCAATGAGAAAGAACAAAACCCACGTAGCGATAAACAAAACAAAAAGAACAAAGAACAAGTTGTAAATTTTGAACAACTCTAAGAAAAATAAATTGAATATCGATTTGAATAATCCTGAGATGCAAGATGCTATCAGGATTATTCAACATACACATCAAACACTATTCTTAACAGGAAAGGCAGGGACAGGAAAGAGTACCTTTTTGCGTTATATTGCTCAAACAACGAAGAAGAAATATATTGTTCTTGCTCCAACAGGAATAGCTGCTATCAATGCAGGTGGAAGCACTTTACACAGTTTTTTCAAACTTCCTTTCCACCCACTCCTTCCCAATGACACTCGTTATACACAACAGAAGCTAAAAGACACACTTAAATATAACGGTGAAAAACGAAAGATTTTAAGAGAAGTTGAGTTGATTATTATCGATGAGATTTCAATGGTTAGAGCAGATCTTATTGACTTTATTGATAAAGTTCTACGTGTTTATTCTCGCAATATCTACCAACCATTTGGAGGAAAGCAATTACTTTTAGTTGGCGACATGTACCAACTAGAACCCGTTTTAAAAGAAGACGAACGCCAACTCTTAAAACCTTATTACTCATCCCCTTTTTTTTTCGATGCTATTGTTTTTAAAGAAATGAAGTTGGTGTCTATCGAACTGCAAAAGGTTTATCGACAAACCGACCCCGTTTTCATTAATATTCTCGATAGTATCAGAACAACAAGCGTATCAATCAATCAACTATCCACATTAAATCAACAAGTAGGAAAAGTTATTACCAACGAGAAGAATAAGCTTGCGATCACTCTTTCAGGCAAAAGAGATACTGTAGATCATATCAATGAACAAGAACTCTCTTGCCTACCAGGTAAAACTATTATGTTATATGGGCATATTGAGGGCGACTTTCCCGAAAATAATCTCCCCACTCCAATAGAACTTTATCTAAAGGTTGGCGCTCAAGTCTTATTCATTAAGAACGACAAGGAAAAACGATGGGTAAATGGAACACTTGGAAGTATTGTATCATTCAGTAAAGAAGAACCTACAATTATTGTTGTTCGCACTGAAAAAGGCGAAGAAGTAAATGTTGAACAAGAGATTTGGAGTAATGTTATTTATTCGTATAACGAAAAAGAACAAAAGATAGAAGAGCAAGAAATTGGTGTTTACCAACAATATCCTTTAAAGCTGGCATGGGCAATTACCATTCATAAAAGTCAGGGGCTAACATTCAACAATGTAAATATCGACTTAACTGGCGGTGTCTTTGCTGGTGGACAAACATACGTTGCCCTAAGTAGATGTACCTCTCTCGAGGGTATAAGTCTAAAATATCCAATCAGAAAGGAAGATGTTTTCATTCGCTCTGAGATTGTTCAATTTGCTCAAAGATACAACAACCAAGATTTGATTAAACAGGTGTTAGAAGAGAGTAAAGCAGATAGAGAGTACCAACAAGCTGTTCTTGCTTTTAATAAAGGAAATATGAAAGATGCTCTTTCGCACTTTTTTATTGCCATTCATCAACGATATGATATCGAGAAGCCTCTTCCAAAGAGATTTATTCAATATAAGTTGAATGAAATAAACAAGCTTAAGAGAGAGAATAAACGCATAAAAAATGAGCTTAACCAACACAATCTTTTCTTGAAAGAACTTGCAGTTGAATATACAATGATGGGGAGAGAATGTGAGAAAGAACACTTTTTTGAGGCGGCTATAAAGAATTACGAGAAGGCTGTTAAGTTGTGTCCTGATTATCTAGAGCCAAGAAAAAGAATTGAAAAGATTAAAGAATTCATAGATAACTAAATAAGAAGTTCATAAAATTAGGAAACTCCTAGTTCTTAATTTAATAATTGTATTTTATATATTCCTAGTTGACTCCCTAGAAAATAAAAGGATAATAAACAACATGGATATAATTTTATTTCTAGACATAATGAAAAAGTGTATTTCTAATGGTATATTCAAATACTTGATATTAAGTTGAATTATTAAAATCTTACTTTGAACTTCTCAATAAAATATATTTTGAATATACTATAAGGATAAAAATATAAAACAAAGCTTCATTACGCCTATTTTTGATCAAATTAGTTTTTATATTTCAAAAAAAATAGTAATTTAGCAACATCAAAAGAGATAGTAAATCTCCTTAGAACGAAAATAAATGGCATTATAGATAATTTTTGAGAATAAATAACTTCTAATTATATATTATCAATGGATGAAAATCAAATGATAGATCAGGATAGAATTATCAAGATTAATATCGAAGAAGAAATGAAGTCTTCTTACATCGACTATTCGATGTCAGTGATTGTTGCTCGTGCTCTACCTGACGTACGAGATGGTTTTAAACCAGTTCATCGACGTATCTTGTATGGTATGCGTGATATAGGTAATACCAGTAGCAATCCTTATAAAAAGTGCGCTCGTGTAGTTGGAGAGGTTCTCGGTAAGTACCACCCACATGGTGATTCATCAGTGTATGGAGCTTTAGTTCGCCTCGCACAAGACTGGAATATGCGGTATACCCTAGTGGATGGACAAGGAAACTTTGGTAGTGTCGATGGTGACTCTGCAGCTGCAATGCGTTACACAGAGTGTCGTTTAGAGAAAATTGGTGAGTATGTGATGGACGATTTGGATAAGGACACTGTAGATATGGTGCCTAATTTTGATGAAACATTACTAGAACCAACTGTAATGCCAACAAAAATTCCCAACCTATTAGTAAACGGTGGAAATGGTATTGCGGTAGGGATGGCAACCAATATGCCAACCCATAACTTGTCAGAAGTGATTGATGGTTGCTGTGCTTACATCGATAATGAAGAGATCAACACTGAAGAATTAATGCAATATATACAAGCTCCTGACTTCCCAACTGGTGGTTACATCTACGGTTTGCAAGGAGTTAAGGACGCATATGAAACAGGTCGTGGTCGAGTCGTTATGCGTGCAAAAGCTGAAATCGAAAGTGATGAAAATCAAGATAAAATCATTATTACTGAAATTCCTTATGGAGTTAACAAGCAACAGCTTATTGAATATATCGCAGACTTAGTTAAAGAAGGAAAACTTGAAGGTATTTCAAATGCCAATGATGAGTCTGGTCGTCAAGGAATGCGTATTGTTATCGATGTGAAACGTGATGCAAACGCTAATGTTCTCTTGAATAAGCTGTTCAAAATGACAGCTCTTCAAAGTTCATTCTCTGTGAATAACATTGCCTTAGTGAAAGGTCGTCCACGCTTATTGACATTGAAAGACTGCATCAAGTATTTCGTTGAACATCGTCACGATGTAACTATTCGTCGTACAAAGTTCGAACTTAAGAAGGCAGAAGAACGTGCACACATTCTAGAAGGAATGATTATCGCAAGTGATAACATTGATGAAGTGGTGCAAATCATAAAGGCAAGTCGTACACCAGCACTAGCTAGAACAAATCTTGAGCAACGTTTTAACCTTGACGAGTTGCAATCTCAAGCAATTGTTGATATGCGTTTGTCTCAAATCACTGGCTTGAAAGTTGAAGAATTACATGCTCAATTTGATGAGCTTCAACAAAGAATTGCTTATTTAACAAGTATTCTTACAGACGATAACCTTTGTAAAAAGGTGATGAAAGATGAGTTAAACGAGTTGAAAGAGAAGTTTGGTGACGAGAGAAGAACAAAGATTATTCCTGCAGAACATGAGTTCAATGCAGAGGATTTCTATCCTAATGATCCTGTAGTGATAACTGTTAGTCACCTCGGTTATATCAAACGTACTCCACTTTCTGAGTTCCGTGAACAAGCAAGAGGTGGAGTTGGCTCTAAGGGAGTGCGTCATCGTGAACAAGATTTCACAGAGTTTATCTATCCAGCGACCATGCATCAGACTATGTTATTCTTCACAAAGAAGGGTCGTTGCTATTGGTTGAAGTGCTATAATATCCCTGAAGGCACCAAAGACTCAAAGGGTAGAGCTATTCAAAACCTATTAAATATTGATCCAGATGATGGCTTGAATGCAATACTTCGATTGAGAGGACTTGATGATGAAGAGTTTGTTAACTCACATAATGTGGTTTTTGCTACTAAGAATGGTACCATTAAGAAGACCAGCCTTGAAGCTTATTCACGTCCAAGAGCAAATGGTGTTATCGCAATTAATATTGCAGAAGGAGATGAAGTGGTTGATGTTCGCCTAACAAATGGTAAGAACGAAATCATTATGGCAAACAAAAATGGACGTGCAGTGCGCTTTAATGAAGAGACAGTACGTGCTATGGGTAGAACAGCAACAGGTGTTCGAGGTATGAAACTCGATGGCGATGACGATCAAGTAGTAGGTATGATTGTTGTAAATGATGCCGAAGCAGAAAATGTAATGGTTGTAAGTGAAACTGGATATGGTAAGCGTTCGTCTGTAGAAGACTATCGAGTAACCAACAGAGGTGGTAAAGGTGTGAAGACATTAAATATCACTGAGAAGACAGGACGTGTGGTTGCAATAAAGAATGTCAATGATGATAACGACCTTATGATTATCAATAAGAGTGGTATAACCATTCGTTTGGCAGTTTCTGAGGTACGAGTTATGGGTAGAGCGACACAAGGTGTTCGCCTAATAAACCTATCAAAGAAGAACGATGTTATTGCAAGTGTTTGTAAAGTGATGAGCTCAGAGCTTGAAGCAGCAGCTGGAGAAGAGAGCCGTTCAGAGTTTGATAAGGCACAAGAAGAACTCGAAAACACCATAACTTCAAATGAAACTTCAACAGAAACAATTCTTGGTAATACCCAAGACGCTTCTGAATAAAATGAAGATAAATATGACATACAAAACAATTAAAAAATAGAATCACTATGAAAAAATTAATGTTTATGGCTTTAATGGTAGCTTCTGCCACTACAGTCTTTGCACAAGAAGATGCATTAAAAAACATCTTGAAATCAAATTCGTATGATGCCGCCGTACAATTGGTAAAATCTAACGAAGCAACTTTCAATGCCGAGCAAAAAGCAAAGGCTTATAATAAGCTTGTAGAACTATCAATGACAAAGATTGATAAAGAACAACAAATTATAACAGCCAATGCAACTGCAGAGCAGTTAAAACAAGATAACATTCAACCTTATGATACATTAGGTTATTATATTGCTCTTTATAATGCACTAGATAATGCTCTTATCGTAGATAAATATGATCAAATGCCAAACGAAAAGGGAAAGGTTAAACCTAAATACCATAAGACAAACCAAGATCGATTATATCCATTACGTCCTTATATTATCAGTGCAGGACAAGAAGCGATGAAGAAGAATGATGCAAAAGAAGCATATAAAAATTTTAAGATGTATGTAGAAACTGCAGAAGCTCCATTGTTTGTTGAAGTAGATAGAACTAAAAATCCAGATCAATATTTAGGAGAAATTGCACGTGTTGCTGCAGTTTATGCTTTCCAAGAAAAGGATTTATTATCGGCTAACAAGTATGTTGACATCGCAATGAAGGATCCTGAAGCTAAAAAAGATGCTCTTGGACTTAAACTTTACTTGATGCAACAAGATTTAAAGACAAAACAAGACTCTCTAGCTTACGTAGAAAAACTAAAGACTTTATATGCAGATGATTCAAATAACGAGCAAATCTTTGCTAATCTTGCAGCAATGTATGGTAGCTTAGGCATGAAGAATGAACAAGCAAAGATGATTGATACACGTCTTTCAGCTAACTCTGGAGACTTCATGGCACTAGCTATGAGAGGTCAAGAAAGCATGAATGCAGGTAATGATGATGCAGCAATCAACGACTTTAAGAAGGCTCTTGAAACAAAGAAAGATGATTCTCTTGTTCTAACATATCTTGGTTTTACATTAAACCGCAAGGCTGCTAACATCAATGGCAATAATGCTGAGCAAAAGAAACTATACGAAGAATCAGTGAAGTATCTTGAAGTTGCTCGTGATGTAGATCCATCTTGCGAACGTGCAAACTGGAAATATCCTTTGTATCAAGCATACTATTCATTGTATGGTGCAAGTGATTCTCGCACAAAAGATCTAGAAGCGTTAGTTAAATAATTACTTTAAAATAAATATAATTATCAAAATGGTAGAAGCTGATTGAGTAGCTTCTACCATTTTTGCTATAAATAAATCTAGATTCTCTATGAATTCTATTAGCTTTAAGTATCCTCCTGACAAGAAAAATATGAGTTATAATATACTTCCTTAAAAAATACTAAATAGATAAATTTATAGACTAGTATATATTTTTGTTTCCTATGATTTTTATACCTTTGCATCCACATATTTAATATATATGTTTCTGTCCGAGAAACATTTCTTTTTTCAACCACATTTTTATATATACAGATGTATAGCAAAGACGTATTAACATCCAAAAGTATATCCCAGCTTGAGGATATTGCTAAAGAGATAGGTGCCGAAATCAAATCAGGTTTCAACCATGAAGAAATTATTTACGCTATTCTAGACCGTCAAGCAGTTGTTGAAGGCAATAAAAACCCTTTGGGAACTACAAGAAAAAGAACAAGAATAGCTAAGAAAGAAACCGATCGAGTTTATTCTGTCAACGGAAAAGAAGGCGAGAACTTCGATGTAAAGAAAAACAAAAAAGCAGTAGAACAACCTTCTTTATTTAAAGAAAAGAACGTAGAAGACGAAGCAATAACCACCTCTATTAACAATAAAGAGATAACAACTGAAGAACAGCTTGCAAAGATTCCTAAGCATAGAGGCCGTAAAACAAAGAAAGAACTTGAACTTATTGAACAAATAGAAAAACAAGAAGAAGAAAAATTAAAGGAACAAGAAAATCAAGAACTAGAACCTGAGGTAAAAGAATCTACAACTGAGATTTCTCTCTCTACTACAAATCAAAAAGAACCTATAACTTCTGAAGAAAACTTTGTACCTGAAGCAGCATTCTCGACAAACAACTTATCAAGTAATTCTAAAGAACTCAATCAAGAAGATACACTTATTCAACAACTTAAAGAGAAGATAAACTCTCACAACGAAACACAAGAAATACCCCAAGAGGATTTTTCAGAAGGGCTTTGGGAAGGTGATCCTGGAGACGGAACTGACTTTATTACGGTACTAGATATACCTATCGAAGATCAAGGTGCAATGCCTACTTTCGATATTTTTGATAACCCTACTACTCCACTTGCAACTAGTTCTATTTCACCTACTACGAACTTTATTGAGGAACCACAACAAAGTTATGATTTCTCAGATATAATTACCTCTTCTGGAGTTTTAGAAATAATGCCTGATGGATATGGATTCTTACGCTCTAGCGATTATAACTACCTTTCATCCCCTGATGATATATATGTTGCTACATCATTCATTAAACGCTATGGATTAAAAACAGGTGATGTCGTTTATTGTCATGTGCGTCCCCCACACGATGGAGAAAAGTACTTTCCGCTAACAAGTATTGATAAAATTAATGGCAGAAATCCATCCGAAGTGCGTGATAGAATATCATTTGAGCACCTCACTCCACTCTTTCCAGATGAGAAATTCAATCTTTGTAACGATAGAAGTACAACCAATTTAAGTACTAGAATCGTTGATCTTTTCTCTCCAATAGGAAAAGGACAGCGTGCTCTTATAGTTGCACAACCAAAGACTGGTAAGACAATATTAATGAAAGATATAGCTAATGCCATTGCAGCAAATCACCCAGAAGCATACTTAATGATGCTATTAATTGATGAACGTCCAGAAGAAGTTACTGATATGGCTCGTACAGTCAATGCAGAAGTAATTGCATCTACATTCGACGAGCCTGCAGAAAGACACGTAAAGATAGCTGGTATCGTATTGGAAAAGGCAAAAAGAATGGTTGAATGTGGTCACGATGTTGTGATATTCCTAGATTCTATCACTCGTTTAGCAAGAGCATACAATACTGTTTCTCCTGCTTCAGGAAAGGTTTTAACTGGTGGTGTCGATGCAAATGCACTTCAAAAGCCTAAGCGTTTCTTCGGTGCGGCACGTAATATCGAAGGAGGAGGCTCATTAACTATAATCGCAACAGCATTGATTGATACAGGAAGTAAGATGGATGAAGTGATCTTTGAAGAGTTTAAAGGTACTGGAAATATGGAACTTCAACTTGACAGATCCCTATCAAATAAACGTATATTCCCTGCTGTTAACCTTGTTGCATCAAGCACTAGACGTGATGATTTACTACAAGATAGAACAACACTTGATAGAATGTGGATTCTTCGTAAGTACATTTCTGATATGAATCCTATTGAAGCTATGAATTCAATACATGATAGAATGAGCACAACTCACGATAACGAAGAATTCTTATTGTCAATGAATTCATAAGATGGAAAACTATATTGAATTAAAAGGAGCTCGTGTTAATAATCTAAAGAACGTGAGTCTCAATATACCCAGAAACAAATTTATCGTTATATCGGGTGTTTCTGGGTCAGGAAAGTCATCACTTGCCTTTGATACTTTATATGCAGAAGGACAAAGAAGATATGTAGAATCATTGTCATCTTATGCAAGACAGTTCTTAGGAAGAATGAGTAAGCCTGATATTGACTATATAAAAGGACTCCCACCAGCTATTGCTATTGAGCAAAAAGTTAATTCAAGAAACTCAAGAAGTACTGTAGGTACATCAACAGAAATATATGAATACCTTCGACTTCTATATGCCCGAATAGGTAAAACCTTCTCTCCTGTAAGTGGAAAAGAAGTAAAGAAGCATACAATTGATGATATTTTAAATCAGATCTCATCGTTTTCTAATGGTACAAAGTTTACCATTATGGCTCCTTTTCAACATGATAAAGGAAAAGAATTAACAAGTCAATTGGGGCTATTACAGCAAGAAGGATATAATAGGATGTGGTGTAATAACGAGTTTTATCGCATCGATGACGTTCTAGAAGACACTAGCTTGCTAAGCAATATCCCTACTGATAAGATTGCACTTTTAATTGATAGACTCTCAAAAAGCGACGACCAGGAGTTTGTTTCTCGGGCAACAGATTCAATAGAAACAGCATTATATGAAGGGAACGGAACTTGTTTGGTTATGATGTTACCATCTAATATCATCTACCAATTCTCTACTGTGTTTGAAGAAGATGGTATAACATTCGAAGAACCCAATAATAATATGTTCTCATTCAATTCACCTTTGGGCGCATGTCCTAACTGTGAAGGTTTTGGAAATATTATAGGTATCGATGAAAAGTTGGTTATTCCCAAGACATCTTTAAGCGTTTACGATGGATGTGTGCAACCTTGGAGAGGAGAAAAGGTTGGAATTTGGAAAGATGAGTTTATTAGAAGGGCTCCAACAGATAACTTTCCTATATTCGAACCTTATTATGCTCTATCACAAGAACAAAAAGACCAGCTTTGGAATGGATTGCCTTCAGAGCAACACTTACCACTAAAAGAACGTATATGTATCAACGCTTTATTCCTAGTTCTTAAGGAAAGCGTATATAAAATGCAAAGTCGTTTCATGATAAGTCGATTCTCTGGCAAAACAACCTGTCCTGAATGCCATGGCACTCGCTTAAAGAAAGAGGCAAATTGGGTAAAGATTAACGGAATGAGTATCACAGACTTAGTGCAGATGCCCATTGCAAATCTCATCGAATGGTTCAACCATTTAGAGCTAACAGAACAAGAACAAACCATCGGAAAACGTCTTCTTATAGAAATAAAGAATAGACTTTCATTCTTAAGAGATGTGGGATTAGGTTATTTAACGCTCAATAGAGCATCTAATTCACTAAGTGGTGGAGAAAGTCAACGTATCAATCTCACCACATCTCTTGGCAGTTCACTTGTTGGTTCGCTATATATTCTAGACGAACCAAGTATCGGTTTGCACACAAGAGATACCGAACGACTCATTAAAGTGCTAAAAGAACTACAGTCATTAGGCAACACTGTGATTGTTGTTGAACACGATTCTGATATGATTAACGCTGCCGACCATCTTATTGACGTTGGTCCTAACGCAGGAAGACTAGGTGGTGAGATTGTATTTAATGATGATTTAAAGGTTATTCTTGATGGAAATACCGATGAACTAATAAAAAAATATCCTCATTCTCATACCCTTAAGTATCTAAAAGATATAGAAAAGATTTCTACTCCTGCAGCAAGAAGAGCATGGAATCAATCAATTCTACTTACAGGAGCACGAATGAATAACCTTAAAGGAATTGACATTGAAATTCCTTTAAATGCCTTTACTGTTGTAACAGGAGTGAGTGGTTCGGGTAAATCGTCGTTAATTAAAGGCACATTATACCCTGCTTTAAAGCGTCATTTAGATGAAACTGCAGATCTACCAGGAGAATATAACGAACTAAAAGGAGATTGGGAAAGCATTAAACATGTTGAGTTTGTAGACCAAAATCCTATCGGTAAGAGTTCAAGATCTAACCCTACAACTTACGTTAAGGCTTATGATGCCATTCGACAGCTCTTTGCAGAACAACCATTGGCTAAACAAATGGGATTCTCTCCACAATATTTCTCATTCAATGCAGATGGTGGAAGATGTGAAGAATGTAAGGGAGCAGGTGTTATTACTGTTGAAATGCAGTTTATGGCAGACCTTGTTTTAGAGTGTGATGCATGTCATGGACAACGCTTTAAACAAGATATTCTATCGGTAATGGTAGATGGAAAGAATATTAATGATATTCTAAACCTAACAGTTTCTGAAGCTATTGAATTCTTTACACAACACAAACAAAAATCAGTTGTTAACAAATTAAAGCCTTTAGAAGATGTTGGACTAGGATATATCAAGCTAGGTCAAAGCTCATCGACATTGTCTGGAGGTGAAAGTCAGCGTGTTAAATTGGCTTATTTCATTGGACTTGAGAAACAAGAACCTACGATGTTCATCTTTGATGAACCCACAACAGGACTTCATATCAATGATATTAAAAAACTTTTAGCTGCTTTTGACGCATTAATTGCACGTGGTCACAGTATTCTTGTAATTGAACACAACCTAGAAGTTGCAAAATGTGCAGACTATATTATCGATTTAGGACCTGAAGGAGGTGACAAAGGAGGTAAACTAGTATTCCAAGGAACTCCCGAAAACCTTGTAAAATCAAAAGAAAGTGTTACTGGAAAATACTTAAAAGATCTACTTTCTTAGAAATAACTCAAAGATAATAGATAATAAAATAAGCATTAAGCATGAGCAATATAAGAAACACGACTTAATAATAAAAGTAAGTTCTTATATTGCTCATTTTATATTATACTTCCTTTCTTTTATAATATAATTTTAGGTTATAAATATATCATAACCAAGTTAAATATAGCATACTACAAAAGCAATGTTTTTAGCTGATAAAAGTAATGATTTTAGCTAATAAAAGCAATGCTTTTACCCACCAATAGTAATGCTTTTGCAAGGCAATATTTTATATTTATAGAACAATATGTTGTGAGTTCAATAAGAAAAATCTACCTTTGTGGAACGCATTTTCTAAATGTTTAACCTAAAAAGAAAGGAAAAACAATGAGTTCTTTTAAGCAACTTTCAATTAATAGACGTAGCTGTCGAGATTTTAAAACAACCGAAATAGCTCCCGAACACATTGAAACACTTTTTCAAAGTGCATTCTTTGCGCCTTCTTCAAAGGGCAGACAAGGCTGGGACATCATTGCAGTTGACAACAAGGCTGATATAGAAAAGCTAGCTGAAGCAAAAGAACACTACATCAGTTTCATTGCCAACGCCCCTCTTGTAGTAGTTTTGTGCGGTGATAAAAGTGTGAATGACTGCTGGATTGAAGATGCTTCGATTGTTGGAGTGAGCATGCAATATCAGGCAGAAGAATTATCGCTGGGATCGTGTTGGATTCAAATCAGAGATCGATATCTTTCTGACAACACCTCGTGCGAAGAGATTGTGCGAGGCATTCTCGATATTCCTGCCAATCAACAGGTGCTTGCCCTCATTGCGTTTGGCTACCCCAACAAACCCAATACACCCCACAATGCCGACAAAATTAAGTGGGAAAAGGTGCATATTGGTAAGTGGTAATAAAACAACAACAATTAAAACAATGGATATAACAATTATTGGAGCTGGAAAACTGGCAACCAATTTAGGTGTAGAACTGAAAGAAAAAGGATTTCATATCAAAGAGGTTTTTAGTAGAACTGCACGTTCTGCTAATCGTCTTGCCGAACTCTTAAACTGCGCCAAAACCACTTCATTCAAACAAATCAATAAAGATTCCGACTTATACATCATCGCATTAAAAGACGATGCGTTTCTTGATGCACTTCCCAAAATATGTAACGAGCGCAAAGACGCTATCTTTTTACACACATCGGGTAGTCTATTAATGAGTAGCTTTGCACCCTATGCCAATAGATTTGGAGTGCTATATCCCATGCAAACGTTTAGCATTGATAAACTATTATCATTCAGTGATATACCTATATTTATTGATGCAAATGACGAAGACTCTCTTAATACAATTAAAAGCATAGCAACAAGTATTTCAAAGAAGGTGTATCACCTCAATGATACCGATCGAAAATACCTTCATATTGCTGCTATCTTTGCATGTAATTTTAGCAATTATTGCTATAGTGTGGCTCAAGAATTATTAGAAAATCGTTCTATCCCATTCGAAGTAATTTTACCTTTGATTGACGAAACGGCTAAAAAGGTACACAAAATGTCTGCCATTGAGGCGCAAACAGGTCCTGCAGCACGCAAAGACACAAAGATAATAGAAAGCCATATTCAGCTATTAGAAAGCAACAAGGCATTACAATCTCTCTACAAAGAGATGTCTGCTCAAATAATAAACAAGCTAGAACAACATAACGACAATGATTAATTACGACTTAAGCAAAATACGTGCAATATTCTTTGATGTAGATGGTGTTCTATCTACACAAACAATAACCCTCACAAGTAGTGGAGAACCGCTAAGAAGTGCTAACATTAAAGATGGATATGCCATTCAATTAGCTCAAAAACAAGGACTTATTATGGGCATTATAACTGGTGGAAAGACCAATGCGGTGAAGGTTAGATATGAAAATCTCGGTGTAAAAGAGGTTCATCTTGGCGCAAGTGTAAAAATAAAGATATACAATTCGCTTAAAGAAAAATATCAATTAAAAGACGAAGAGATTATTTATGTGGGCGACGACATACCCGATTATGAAGTAATGAGGGTGTGCGGTTGTGCATGTTGTCCTAAAGATGCGGCACCAGAAATAAAGGAAATTAGTTGCTATATCAGCGACTTTACAGGCGGAAATGGCTGCGGAAGAGATATTATAGAGCAGGTTTTAAAGGCTCAAGGAAAGTGGATGGCAAGTGATGTTGCATTCGGTTGGTAGTGAGCTGTCACCTTATTATATTATAAACAGAAATGAATAAAAAAGAATATCAACTGGTGTTGGCCAGTAATTCGCCTCGACGTAAAGAGTTATTGTCGGGATTAAACAAGTCAATTACAATCAGGATAAAAAGCGATATCGATGAGTCTTATCCCTCTACCCTATCTGCTTTAGATGTTCCAGAATATCTTTCTAAGAAAAAAGCTAGTAATTATAAGGTGGCAGACAATGAGATTTTAATTACAGCCGATACGCTTGTAATAGTCGATAACACTATTTTAGGCAAACCAAAGGACGAGAAAGAGGCATTTAAGATGTTACGTCTTCTAAGTAATAAAAACCATACTGTAGCTACAGGCGTGTGCTTAAAGACCTTAGAAAAAGACATTTCATTTACCGACATCACTGAAGTTTGTTTCAAAAAGCTATCAGATGAGGAGATAAACTATTATGTATCGCAATTCAAACCCTTTGACAAAGCAGGTTCGTATGGCATCCAAGAGTGGATTGGTTACATCGGAATTACAAGTATAAAAGGTAGCTACTTCAATGTAATGGGACTTCCCATTCATCGTGTTTACGAGAAAATAAAGGAATTAGAGTTAAATAACTAAATATGTAAGAGTGCCTCTCATCTATTTTAATTAAAGATAAAACCTCCATTTAAAAGGATTTTATATAAAAGTATGGTCTTTTTGCGCCTCAATAATTAAATTTCCAGTACTTTTCTCACATATTTTATAAAAAAATACACCATTTATCCTCATCTTTGAGGATAAATATTTATATTTGTGCGATAATAAAAAGAAATCGTTTAAATGAGTAATAATAATTTGTTTGAAAAGATATTTTATTTATATTATGACGGATTTAAGAACATGAAGCTTGGCAAAACATTATGGTTAATCATTGCAATAAAACTATTTATAATGTTTGCAATCTTAAAAGTATTCTTTTTTCCCAATCATATAAAACAGCAAGCCCCCAAAGGAAGCGAATCAGAATATGTCTCAAAAGAGCTAATTCAACGTTCAAAGTAAAATAATTAAAACTACAATACATTATGTTTAATCATCTTTTATTAGACATCTCGAGTAGTACTATCGACTGGTCGAGAGCACAATTTGCCCTTACAGCCATTTATCACTGGCTTTTTGTACCACTAACTCTAGGTCTTGCCGTTATAATGGGTATCGCAGAAACATGCTATTACCGAACAAAAACTCCATTTTGGAAGGATGTTGCAAAGTTCTGGCAAAAGCTTTTTGGTATTAATTTTGCGATGGGTGTTGCCACAGGTATCATTCTTGAATTCGAATTTGGTACTAACTGGAGTAACTATTCATGGTTAGTTGGTGACATCTTTGGTGCTCCTTTAGCTATTGAAGGTATTCTTGCATTCTTTATGGAGTCTACTTTTGTGGCAGTAATGTTCTTCGGTTGGAAGAAAGTTTCAGCTGGTTTTCACCTTGCTTCTACTTGGTTAACAGGCTTAGGAGCAACTATTTCTGCTTGGTGGATATTAGTTGCAAACTCTTGGATGCAGTATCCTGTAGGACATACATTCAACCCTGACACAATGAGAAATGAGCTTGCATCGTTCGATTCGTTCCTAGAAGTAGCGTTTAGTCCATTCGCTATTGATAAATTTCTACACACAGTAACATCCTCTTGGATTATAGGTGCGGTGTTTACTGTTGCTGTTAGCTGTTATTATTTAATTAAGAAACGAGAAGTAAAGCTTGCTACTGAGAGCCTAAAAATTGCTGCATTTGTAGGTCTTACCGCTTCTATTTTAGCAGGAATAACAGGACATCACTCTGCACATATGGTGGCAAAGACTCAACCAATGAAGCTTGCTGCAATGGAAGCGCTATACAATGGTGGTAAAGCACAACCGCTAACAACTTTTGGTTTGGTTAATCCTTTCTTACAACCAGAGTTTAAGGATTGTCCAAAACATCCATGTAAGATTGATATTCCTTTTGCTCTTTCATTCCTTGCAACAAACAATTTCGAAGGATATGTACCAGGAATCAACGACATTATCAATGGATATACCAACAATGAAGGCGTAAAAGAGCCATCACTTCAAGAGAAGATTGCTCGTGGTAAACAAGCTATTACTGCTCTTCCAGCTTATCGTGAGGCTAAAAAAGCTAACGACAAGGTAGGTATTGAAGCTAATCTTAAGATATTAAACGACAACATGAAGTACTTTGGTTACGGCTATATTAAGTCTGCAGACCAAGTTGTCCCTTACGTTCCAGTATGCTTCTGGTCGTTCAGACTAATGGTAGGACTAGGTTGTTTGTTTATTCTTTTCTTTGCAGTACTATTATTTATAGTGTATAAGAAGGACCTAACCAAACATCGTTGGTTGCTTATTGCAGGAATCATCACACTTCCTTTAGGTTATATTGCAACAGAATCAGGTTGGGTTGTTGCTGAAATGGGACGTCAACCTTGGACTATTCAAGATATACTTCCTACCTGGGTGGCTGTTTCTAACATTCAAGCTAGTTCAGTTATTGTTACTTTCTTCATCTTCTTAGTATTGTTTACAGCGATGCTTATCACTGAAATCAATATCCTTTGTAAGCAAATTAAGAAAGGACCTGAATACACAAATGTGAACGAATAGATTACAAAATAATTAAAACAAGATATTATGTCATACACATTATTACAACACTACTGGTGGTTCTTGGTTTCTTTATTAGGAGCATTACTCGTCTTTCTAATGTTTGTACAAGGCGCAAATTCTCTTATTTTCTCATTAGGACATACCCCAGAGGAACGTCGTTTAGTTGTAAACTCAACAGGACGCAAATGGGAAATTACCTTTACTACCCTCGTAACATTCGGTGGTGCATTCTTTGCTTCATTCCCGTTATTCTATAGTACCAGTTTTGGTGGAGCTTATTGGTTATGGATGATCATCTTATTCTCATTCGTATTACAAGCTGTGAGCTACGAATTCCAAAACAAACTAGGTAACATTTTCGGTACAAAAACATTTCAATGGTTCTTAGTTCTCAATGGAATAGTTGGTCCAGTTCTACTAGGTGGAGCTGTTGCAACATTCTTTAATGGTTCTAACTTTGTAGTGAACAAGATGAACATCACCAACAGTCTGCAACCTGTTATTAGCCAATGGGCTAATGGTTCACACGGACTTGATGCGCTATTAGACCCTTGGAATCTTGTACTTGGATTGGCAGTGATGTTCCTTTCACGTATTCTGGGTACATTCTATATCATCAATAACGTGAATGATGCAGCAATACAAGAACGTTCAAAGAAACAACTTCTAGTTAATACTGTTCCATTCTTGATCCTATTTCTTTCATTCTTAATCCGCACTCTTCTTAAAGATGGATTTGCAGAGAATGTAAATGACGGAAGTATTTATATGGAACCAATGAAGTATCTCAATAACTTCATCACAATGTGGTATTTGTTAGTTGTGCTACTTGTTGGTGTTTTGATGCTTCTTTACGCTCTTGGTAAAACTCTTTTCACTAAGAATTATACCAAAGGAATATGGTTTGCAGGTATAGGAGTAGTGTTAGTTGTATTATCACTACTACTCAGTGCAGGTTGGAATCACACTGCTTACTATCCATCAAACATTGATATTCAAAGCAGTTTAACCATCTCAAACAGCTGCAGTAGTTTGTTTACACTTCAAACAATGTCTGTAGTTTCAATCCTTGTTCCATTCGTTGTGGCTTATATTGCTTACGTTTGGTATGTAATGGACAAGAAAAAACTAGATAAAGAAGAATTGAAAGACGACGAAGTTTACTAATCATCGAATCTCAATAGAAAAGACTTATTACCGTCATACAAGCCATTTATACTTGTTTGGCGGTAATTTCTTTTATCTATATCTCTCAAATTAAACAATATAACAGTGTTTTTTGCGTTTAATGTTTATATGAAATTAAGAATTGCACTATATTTTATATGTTTCTTCTATGCAGTAGTAATGCACGGACAAACATTCACTCTTCAAGGAAAAGTTGTCGATGAGCAACAACAACCCATTGAACTCGTAACTGTATCTGTTGCAAAACAAGGTAAAATGACGATGACTTCACCCCGTGGAGAGTTCTCTTTAACCTTACATACTGCCGACTCTGTGCCTGTAAAATTCTCGATGGTAGGATATAAAACCAAAACAAGAATATTACAAAAGCCTAAAGGTAAGCTGAAACTTCAAATCGTATTATATTCAGATAACATGATTGAAGAGGTAACAGTGAAGGGTGCTCGCAAGCAAACAGGACAGATGCAGCATATCAAAACCGAAGATTTAAAGAACAATCCATCGGCTACTGGCAATGCAGTTGAAGAGTTGATACAAAGTCAAGCGGGCGTTTCTACCCACAACGAGCTATCTTCTCAATATAATGTTCGTGGTGGTTCATTCGATGAAAATAGTGTATATATCAACAATGTAGAGGTATTTCGTCCCTTTCTTGTACGCAGTGGACAACAAGAAGGTTTATCTATTATCAACCCAAATATGGTTGAAAAGATTGGATTTTCAACTGGAGGATTCGACGCTAAGTATGGAGATAAGATGTCTTCTGCATTAGATATCATTTATAAAACACCACAAAAGTCTGAAGCATCTGCATATATCAGTATGCTTGGAGCAGGCTTATACGCAGCAATAGCCAATCAAAAGATTTCATGGAGTAATAGTATTCGATACAAAACCAATAAATATTTATTGGGAACTCTCGAAACTAGAGGCGAATACATGCCTCGTTTCTTAGATTATCAGACCTACTTTAATTATAAACCTAACAAGAGATGGGAAGTCTCTTTCATTGGAAGTATATCGGATAATCAGTACACTTTCACTCCAGAAAACAGAGAAACAAAGTTTGGAACATTTAAGAATGTAAAGAATTTCAAGGTCTATTTCGACGGACAAGAAAATGATTTATTCCAAACATTCTTCGGATCTTTCAGTCTAAAGCGTAACCTAACGCAAAACACTTCGTTAGCTCTTATTGCCTCTGCGTTCTCTACTAAGGAGCAAGAGAAATATGACATACAAGGTCAATACTGGCTAACACAAACCGAAACAAGCGAAAATCTTGGTGTAGGAACCTATTTTCAGCACTCTAGAAACTATCTAAAAGCCAATATTAAAAATGTAAAATTACTTTTTAATCACAAAACTTCAAAGCACAACATAGAGAGTGCATTCACCATGAAATGGGAGAATATAAAAGAGATTTCGAATGAATATGAGATGCGAGACTCTAGCGGTTACAACATTCCTAATACGCCAGAAGCACTCAATATGATTTATTCTCTACGTGCAAAGAACGAGTTAAGCAGTCAAAGAATGGAAGGATATATTCAAGACACCTATCGCTTTACTAGCAAACATGAACACACTCTCTTTACACTTAACTACGGAATTAGAGTGAGCAACTGGAGTTTCAATAAAGAAACAATCATCAGTCCACGTGTATCTTTAGGCATTACACCCGCCTTTAACCATAATGTCACCATGCGTTTTGCCACTGGTTTATATTATCAAGCACCATTCTTTAAAGAATTAAGAGATACAACAATGTCGAATGGAGTAACTTATGCACAATTTAATAAGAAGGTTAAGAGTCAAAGGTCACTACAATTCATTGCAGGATTAGATTATAATTTCAAAGTAAAAGAACACCAATATAAATTCACAGCCGAAGCTTATTACAAAGCTTTAAGCAACCTTATTCCCTATAGTGTAAACAATGTAAAGGTTATTTATTATGGAGATCAGCTCTGCAAGGGCCATGCTGCAGGCTTAGACCTTAAGCTTTATGGTGAATTTGTGCCAGGAACCGACTCGTGGATAAGTCTTTCTTTGATGAATACTCAAATGAACTTAAATGGAAAGAAAATTCCATTACCCACCGATCAACGCTATGCTATAAACCTATTCTTTACGGATTACTTCCCAGGAACAGAGCGCTGGAAGATGTCTCTTAAGCTTGCATTTGCCGATGGCTTACCTTTTTCAACTCCGCATCAAGACTTAGAGACTAATACTTTCCGTGCTCCAGCATATAAACGAGTTGATATTGGTATGAGCTACAATCTTCTTAACAGCAAAAACCATCAGAAATTCATTAAGAATATGTGGTTAGGAGTAGATTGTTTGAATCTCTTTGGAATAAGTAATGTAAACTCTTATTATTGGATTACCGATGTAACCAACAATCAATATGCCGTACCTAACTATTTAACAGGTCGTCAAATCAATGCACGTTTATCAATAGATTTTTAATATGAAGAATCTTTTTGCCTTTCTACTCCTGCTGTGTTGCAATGCTTCATGGGCGCAACAAAATAGAATAATCCATTCTAATATCGCCTCATTGCAGGTTGTTGCAGGCAATAAATGGCTCGATCCACCTGTTATTTCGCTTAACGATAACACCCCTATCAACATCTCTTTCGACGAAAAAAGCCACAATTATCATCGGTATGTTTATACTGTTGAACATTGCGAAGACGATTGGTCGGTGTCGAAGCAACTATTTAAGAGCGACTATATCAGAGGCTTTTCAGACTATTTGAATATAGAAGACATTCAACCTTCTATCAATACCAACACAGAATACACCCATTATTCGTTCTCAATACCCAACGAATCGTGCCAATTGCTTATGAGTGGCAATTATAGGGTAACGGTTTACGATAATAACAACAATGATTCTAAAATTCTTGTTGCTCACTTTATGGTGGTAGATCCTAAGGTAAAAATAGGTATTGAGGCTACAACAAACACAGACTTAGACATCAACAATCGACATCAACAATTGAATATTGTACTTAATTATCCACCTAATGTGTCGCAAAATCCTAAAGAAGAGTTCAAAATAGTGGTGACTCAAAATAATCGTCTCGATAACATTAGAAAGGATTTTATGCCTCAAATCGTTACAACCGAATCGATGATATGGCAACATAACAAACAATTGATATTTGATGCGGGCAACGAATACCATAAATTTGAGACGCTTCACACTTCGCAACCCTCTATGGGTATAGAGCAAATGGTGTGGAATAACAATAGTTATAATGCCTTTTTATGGCCCACTACCTCACGTTTTGCTTATGTTTATGATGAAGATGCTAATGGAGCATTCTATATTCGCAATAGTGATAACATAGAAAACAACACTGCTTCTGATTATATCAATGTGCATTTCACCCTTGCTATTCCCAAACAAGTGGGCGAAATATATCTTAATGGTCAGTGGACTAACAATAGTTTTACTGAAAAATATCATTTAACCTATAACGAGGAAATAAAGGCATACACTGCTGTTGTGAACCTTAAACAGGGATATTACTCGTATCAATATCTTCTTAAAACGCCTAATGGCACTATCACCACCCTCCCAACAGAAGGTAATTTCTTTCAAACAGAAAACACATATCAAGCCTATGTTTATTTTAAAGGCAAGGGAGAACGCACCTATCAGCTGGTAGGCTTCAAACAAATCCAATTGAAATAAACACAAAAAGGCAGGAGATTAAGGGCGAACAATGTTTTGATATCGTTGCGTTCAAGTTTCCCAAAACACTTTTTCAGTTTTTAGAAGACCGCCTCAATCAACTAAATTTCAAACATAAACAAACACTTATACTACTCTTTTTATCTTTAAAAGAATAGCACCCCACAACTTTCTTACTATAAATAAATTGAATAAAAATGAATTCTCTCTTCAAATAACCAATTTAGAGAATTCTAATTATACATGTTTCTGCTCTCACAAAAGAGCCGATACCCGGGCTCGAACCGGGGACCTATTCATTACGAATGAATTGCTCTACCAACTGAGCCATATCGGCAATATGGTTTAATTCCTAAGTCCTTTGTTAGCAATGCAAAGGTATATATATTTTTTTATTTTTCAAAATAAACCTTTTATTAATTATTTTCACTATTTTATTTAGCCACGTCCTTACCCTAATGTCGTTATGATTGGGAGATTAAAGGATAGACGCTTTTACTAATAAGCTATTTATCTGAAAATAAGATGAAATAGCTTCGCAAGCTAACATACAAAAGCTATCAAACAAACTTAATGCTTTTATCGTTTAAACTCAATGCAATTACACCACAAAAGCAATGCTATTACAAACGAATGAATAAAGAACAAGAAATTGAAGAGACTGTATAAGAATCACTATTTCTCCGATATATGTTTACTTAAAGAATGAAAGAACTGGAATTATCATTGGAATTCCGAACCAATAGTTGGTAGTTAGTTCTTTTTTATTAACTTTGTAGACAATGGAGCTTAGGTGTGTTATCTACATCTAATTAAGAATTTATGGCACAACAAATTTCCATTTCCTTTTAAGAAGGACTACCATTAATACAATCACAAAGTATAACAACAATCTATTATGCAAAAAAAAATGTTTTTCTCGTTGCTGTTATCATCTTTAACAGCCATGCCTTTACAGGCAGACAACCTTCCCGTTGGAGGCTATCTATTTGGTCAAGACGTGGCACCAACAGGGCAAGAATGGCAAAATCCGGGAATGTTGGGGTATAATAAACTACCTGCCCGTTCGCTTTTCTCTTCATTCTCGTCGGTTAACGAGGCCAGAAAAGTATTGCCAGAATTTGCAAAAGACTACCTATCTCTTAACGGAGAATGGAGTTTTCACTTTGCAAAAAATCCCGATGAACGTCCAAAAGACTTCTTTAGAAAGGGCTATGACGATAGCAAATGGGATCGCTTACAGGTACCTGTAAGCTGGAATATGGCTGGAATTCAGAAAGATGGAACTTTAAAATATGGTGTACCCATCTATGTTAATCAATGGGTTATCTTTAAATATAACATCGAACCAGGCGACTGGAAAAAGGGTGTTATGCGTGAACCACCAAAGAACTACACCACATACGAATATCGTAATGAAGTGGGTTCGTTTAGAAGAAGTTTCGATATTCCTGCTAATTGGGATGGAAAGGAAGTGTATGTCAACTTCGATGGTATAGACTCTTTCTTCTATCTTTGGATTAATGGTCGCTATGTAGGCTTCTCTAAGAACTCACGTAACACCGCACATTTCGATATTACTCCATATATTAGCAAAGGAAAAAACGAAATTGCGCTGGAAGTATATCGCTCTTCTGATGGAAGTTTCCTCGAAGCACAAGACATGTTCCGTCTTCCTGGTATCTTCCGTAATGTTAGTGTCACTGCAAAACCCAAAGTACACATCGCAGATGTGAAGGCTATTCCTACTTATAAAGATGGAAATGGAACTGTTAGCATCAATACTACATTGCAAAATCTAACTAAGAAGAATGTAAAAGACCTAAGTGTACGCTGGAGCATCTATCGAAATAAGTTATATTCAGATGATAATGAGTTGGTTTCTATCTTTGGAACTTCAAAGGAAAAGACTGCATGTAGTAGTAATAAACTAGCTTATCTTCAGCAAACTATCACCTTAAACAATGCTACTCCTTGGACTGCTGAGGAGCCAAATGTATACGTTCTTGTTGGAGAATTAATGCAAGGTAAAAAGGTTATTGAAACTATTAGTTTCCAAACTGGTTTCCGCAGTGTTGAAATAAAGGAAACTCCTGCTCACGAAGACGAATTCGGTTTGGCTGGAAGATACTATTATATCAATGGAAAGGCGTTAAAACTAAAGGGTGTTAACCGACATGATACGAACCCATTAACAGGTAAAGTTATTTCAAGAGAGCAGATGGAGCGTGAAATTATGCTAATGAAGCGTGCTAATATCAATCATATCCGTACCTCTCACTACCCCAATGACCCTTATTTCTACTACCTTTGCAATAAGTATGGTATCTATTTAGAGAGCGAAGCAAACATTGAAAGCCACGAATATTTCTATGGCAAAGCATCGCTTTCGCATGTTCCTGAGTTCCAAGAAGCACACGTTGATCGTGTAATGACTATGGCGCATCAACTTGTGAACAACCCTTCTATCGTTATTTGGAGTCTAGGAAACGAGGCGGGACCTGGTCATAACTTTGTAGTTGCATACGATTCACTAAAGGCTTTTGATACTTCTAGACCGGTACAATACGAACGTAACAATGATATTGTGGACATGGGATCTAATCAATACCCAAGTATTGCATGGACTCGTGATGCTGTTAAAGGTAAAATGGGTATCAAATATCCTTTCCATATATCGGAATACGCACACTCTATGGGTAATGCAGTAGGCAATCTTGTTGATTATTGGGACGCAATGGAGTCTACAAACTTCTTCATGGGCGGTGCAATATGGGACTGGATCGACCAAAGTATGTACCATTATACTAAAGATGGCAAGCGTTATGCAGCTTATGGCGGTGACTTTGGCGACACTCCTAACGACGGACAGTTTGTTATGAATGGTATTATCTTTGGTGATGAAGCTCCAAAACCTCAATACTTTGAAGTGAAAAAGGTGTACCAATATATCGGAACAAAATGGAAAGACGCTAAAACAGCTACATTAGATGTATTTAATAAAAACTATTATTCTGATGATTTAAGTAGCTATAAGATGGCTTATACACTGACAGCCGATGGTATTCCTGTTAAAGAAGGAAGCTTAGAGCTTGGTAGTGTGCCTGCAAGAACACACAAATACATCACAATCAACGGACTCAATGAAGGACTTCAGCCTAATAAAGAATATCTACTCCACATCACTTATCGTCTAAAACACGATATGCCATGGGCAAAAGCTGGATATATTCAGGCTGAAGAGCAATTACCTGTGCAGCTAGCAGAAGCTCGTCCTGCATTAGAAGTCAAAGGAAAAGTGAACGTAACAGCACCAAAGAACAACAAAATTGTTCTTTCTGGTGATCAATTTAGTACTACTTTCGACCTTACTAAGGGTACTATTTATAACCTACAATATGATGGTAAGACTATCATTGAAGATGGTTGTGGACCTGAACTTAATGCTTTCCGTGCATGGACCAACAATGATAACTGGGCTTATGAGGCTTGGTATGCAAATGGTTTGAACAACTTGCAACACAAATGCACCAATTATACAACACATGCAAATAGCAATGGCTCGGTATCAATTGTGTTTAGCATAGAATCGCAGGCTCCATACGGCTATCGTTTAGAAGGTGGAAACGCCAATTGGAAGAAACTTATTGAATTTAAGGACAAGCCTTTTGGAAAGGACGACTTCCGTTTTAACACCCAAGTAGTTTACACTATCTACCCAGATGGTAGCATAGAGAGCGAAAGTTCAATCACAAGTAACAAGCCAAGTTTAGTACTTGCAAAGCTAGGTTACACTATTCGTATTCCAAAATCACTCAACACACTAAATTATTACGGTCGTGGTATGGTGGATAACTATCCTGATCGCAAGACAGGACAAATGATTGGACTATATGAACAGCAAGATGTTAACAACGAATTTGTAGCATTCCCTAAGCCACAAGACACAGGTAACCACCAAGATACTCGTTGGTTGTCTCTCACAGGCTTTGACAATAGCAAGAATTCGCATGCAGGAGCAATCTTTATTGCAAAAGACAAGATGAGCTTCTCTGCTCTGCCTTGGTCGGATAATGCCATTGCAATGGCTAACCACCCACACGAATTGCCACAAAGTGATTATACTTATTTACACTTAGACATGGCTATCACAGGACTAGGAGGTAATAGTTGCGGACAAGGTGGTCCTTTATTACACGACCGTGTAACGGCAACTCCACACACATTTGGATACATCATTCGCCCTATAAGCTCTAAAGATAGCAAGGAACTTTTAAACAAGTCGGATATAAGTTTTAACAGTGTAACACCACTTACCATTGCAAGGGACGAGCAAGGTAATGTAACCATCAATGCAAATGGTGTGAAGGGTGATATCTTCTACACAATCAACGACAGCAAAAAGCCTGTTAAATACACTGGAGCTATCAATCTACGTAATGGCGGAACCATCACAGCATGGACCAAAGGGAATGAATGGCTCAAAGCACGCCAATCGTTCTCACGCATCGAAAGTATACCATTATCGGTCGTATTTGCATCAAGTCAAGAGAGTGGCGAGGGCAATTCTGTTCATTTAACTGACGGAAATCCAGACACATATTGGCACACCATGTACTCTGTTACAGTGGCAAACCCTCCTCATTGGGTTGACTTCGATTGCGGAAGTGTGAAGAACATCAAAGGATTTACTTATCTTCCACGCCAAAACAGCAACAATGGTAATATTAAGAAATACACCATTCAAATTAGCAATGATGGCAAAACATGGAGTAAACCTGTTGTTGAAGGTGAGTTTGAGAACAACAGAAAGGAAAAATCTATCTTGCTTACTACTCCTATAAAGGCTCGTTTCATTCGCTTTACTGCCCTAAGTGAACAAAACGGACAAGACTTTGCTTCGGGTGCAGAGTTCAAAGTACTAGAAAAATAGAAATTCAAATTAAACAAAGAAAAGGCTGTGTAAAGATAGCAAGCATTTGAACTTCTATTTTCTCACAGCCTCTTCTTTTTATGTATCTAGAGTGCACTATATAGTAATGAACACCAAGGTAAAAGTTCTGCCAAACTCTTCAAAATAAAACACCCAGATTATGCATTATAACCTGAGTGCTTATTTTAATATTTCAATCTTCTTGAGTTTATTCTTTTACGTTTGGTTCTTCCAAACCATAGCCTTTCTTCTTATCAACTATCTTGAGATAGAAACCAAGGAATAGAGCAATTAAACCTAAAACAGCTAACATCAACAGTGGATTGGTGTAGTTATAAGCTGTTGTTGCCTGACTTGGTGTGATGATATTTTCTGCTAATTGACGTTCTACTTCAGGATTTGAGCTCTTCAACACCTTACCTATCAATAGTGGGAATAGCCATAGTCCGATGTTTTGAATCCAGAAAATAAGTGCATAAGCTGAACCAATAATCTTACTATCTACCAACTTTGGAACTGAAGGCCAAAGTGATGCAGGAACAAGTGAGAAACTTGCACCCAAAATAAGAATGGTTATGAATGCCAAAGAGATTCCTCCGATGTTATTACCCTTAAACTGTGGCAACACAAAAGCAAAGGTTAAGTGGCAAAGAATCAAAAGAACACTTCCTAAAACAAGCATTGAAGCTGCCTTACCTTTATAATCGACATATCGTCCAAGGATTGGAGTAATACCCACAGCAAGTAGAGGAAACACTGCAAAAATGGCTTCTGCAGATTGACGATGGTATGCGATATAGCAATAAACCAATAGGAACAACACCGAAACACCTAATAGAGTGTATTTCCATATCTTGTTTTTACAAAAGTTACTGATAAATGAAGATGCTGCAATAGCAATCATTACAAAATATTGAAGCACTGTAATTGTGTTTGAAGCCCATGGATCGTTAGGAGAAAGTTCCTTGAAAGTAATGGTGCTTTGCAACATGTTTACAGCATACTTTTGGAAAGGGAAAATTGCAGAGTAATACAAAACGCAAAGTAAAGCCACTACCCAGAACCCCTGGCTCTTTAGAATTAAGCCTATATCTGATAGGCGGAATGGATCGTCTTTTTCTTCTGCTTCACCTGTTTGAGCATCTAATCGTTTGTCCATAAAGAAATATACAACAAACATAATACATGCAATCATCAAAAGAATAAGACCGAATGCAGCTGAACGAGATACATCTATCTTACCAAACATCTTTGCAAATACAGGCGAGAAAATCATACATGTAGCCACACCAAGACGTGCTAATGCCATTTCAGAACCCATTGCAAGAGCAACTTCTTTGCCCTTAAACCATTTAACAACACCTCTTGACACTGTGATTCCAGCCATTTCAGCTCCACAACCAAATATCATAAAGCCGATTGAAGCTACTTTTGCAGATGCAGGCATACCTTCATAGAAAGGAGAAACACCTAATTCATCGAAAACAGGAATGTAATTTAAATGTGTATTAAACCACTCTTCAAGAGTAGAACCCATAAACATTTCGGTAATTGCATACCAATTGAAACATGCTCCTAACAACATCACTGCCCCAGAGAGTAACGCTGTGAAACGAACTCCCATCTTATCGAGAATAATTCCCGCAATGATGAGGAAGAAGATAAATACATTTAAGAAGGTTTCAGAACCCGCATAAGTACCAAAGGCTGTAGAGTCCCATCCTCGTGTAGATTCCATTAAGTCTTTGATTGGCGACAATATATCCATAAAGATATAAGCAAAGAACATTGCCACCGCCAACAATAAGAGTGCCGACCAGCGCATTACTGCTGAGTCGCGCATTGTAGTTGTGTTGTTAATGTTTGACATAATAATATTATTATATTTAGATTTATAAATTAGGTTTCAGTAAAATCTTACTTCTTTAACCACTTATCTAACCAATTAAAGAATGTTCTTTGCCATAAGATACCATTTTGTGGTTTTAGAACCCAATGGTTTTCGTCTGGGAAAAGGAGTAATTGTGCAGGGATACCTTTAAGTCTTGCAGCATTAAATGCACCGAATCCTTGATTTGCATTGATGCGATAATCTTTCTCTCCGTGGATACATAAGATTGGAGTATCCCACTTATCGATAAAACGATGTGGTGAATTTTCGTATGTACGACGTGCATTTTCTGTTTGGTCTTTATTCCAATAAGCATCTTCATATTCCCAATTTGAGAACCATGCTTCTTCTGTATCGGTGTACATTGATTCGAGGTTGAATGCTCCATCGTGTGCTATAAAAGCCTTGAAGCGTTTGTTGTGATGACCTGCAAGGTAGTAAACACTAAATCCACCAAATGATGCTCCTACACAGCCTAAGCGATCTTTATCAACATAAGGAAGATTATTAGCAGCATCATCAATAGCACTTAGATAGTCGTTCATACATTGTCCAGTCCAATCTCCACTTACTTTCCCATTCCATTCAGAACCATAACCTGGCAAACCACGTCTGTTTGGTGCAATAATCACATAACCATTAGCTGCCATTATTTGGAAATTCCAACGATAACTCCAGAACTGGCTCACAGGACTTTGTGGTCCTCCTTCACAGAAAAGAATTGTTGGATATTTTTTATTAGGATCGAAATGAGGAGGAAGAATTACCCATACTTGCATTTTCTTTCCATCAGTTGTTGTCACCCAACGATCTTCTATCTTACCTAAAGCTAACTGTGAAAAGATGTGTTTATTCTCATCTGTTATTTGAGTAGTAGCAACATATCCATTCTTCTTATCTTTTAAGTTAAGAACAAACAAGTCATCAGGATGCGACATTGAGTGGAATTTAGCCAATAACTTATCTTGATTGCCTAAAAGTTGAATGCCACCACAATCGTGTACACCATCGGTTAGTTTCTTAACCTCTCCTTTTAAATTGGTTTGGTATACTTGAACTGTTGCATGCCAGCAACCAATGAAATATAATGTCTTATTATCTTTTGCCCAACAGAATTCATCTACGTTTGAATCGAACTTCTCTGTAACATAGCTTTTATTACCTGTTACAAGCTCATAAACACACAAACGATTTCTATCACTTTCGTAACCATTGTTCTTCATGCTTTGCCATGCAATGTACTTTCCATCAAAAGAGAATTTAGGATTGATGTCGTAACCCACATTATAGTCTGCATTTTGATGATTAACAGCTTGCGTCTTCATTGTTTTAGAAGCGTCAATAACAGGTTCTTTATAATCTGCAGGCTTGCAAAGATTGCGAGTTTGCTTTGTAGAAATTGTGTAAAGGAAGATATCTGAATCTGTAGATATAGCGTAGTTCACGCCTTCTTTCTTTCTACAAGTATAGGCAATTGTTTTAGAATCGGGACTCCATGCAAGCTGTTCTACTCCACCAAATGGAGCCATAGGACATTCATAAGGTTCTCCTTCTAATATATCTTTTCCTTCATTAATAGTATTTCCTGTTACATTTGCTAAGAAAGGATGAAGATTTTCTTGTACATAATGATCCCAATGGCGATAATTCATGTCATTGATAACCATACCTGTAGTCAATGGAAGGTCTGCAGGTTTAGCTTCAATTGTCCCATGATAAGGAATAGACTTTATTAGAATTACTTGCTTTTCACTTGGCGAGAAAAGGAAACCCTCGATGTCTTTAGAATCATTTGTAAGTTTCACACGATTAGTTCCGTCTACATTCATCTTCCAAAGTTGGCCTTCTGACAAGAATGCAATAGCTTTTCCGTTTTCTATCCATGTAGGATCTGTGTCTTTCTTACCTGCAGGTGTAAGTAGCTTTTTATTGCTTCCATCAGCATTTATAAGGTAAAGTACTTGTGTACTCTTATTCTCTTTTACATTATAATATGAAACTTGGTACACAACTTTGCTTCCATCTGGAGACGCAACACATGTTCCAATACGTCCCATAGCCCATAAAGCTTCAGGGGTCATCAAGTCACTTTGTAGTGTAATGTTATTCATTGGACTACTTACAGCATTTGCTTTTGAGGCAAAACTGCTGCCCCCTAATAGGACAGCAGCAGCCATTATTATTGATTTATACATGATAATACGATAATAATTATTTATTTTTCTTTTGTTGGAACTCATTTCTTTTACGCAACATCTCTTGTTGTTCTTGTTGCATAGCTTGTAGACGAGCAGCCAATCCGCTTAGTTTTTTGGGATTATCTTTGTTCTCTTTGTACTTCTTATCTAAGATTGAAAGAAGCTTTTCGTCATCAGTTGTCTTTCTTAAGATCCACATTATCAATGCACTAAAGAACAATGACATGAAGTAATAGAAGTTAAGACCTGCAGAATAATCATTAAACATGAAGAAGAACATTAGTGGCATGACGAACATCATATATTGCATCATCTTCATTTGATCTGCTTGTTGACCAATCATTTGGTCTTTTTGTTGCTTCATTGTCATCCAAGAGTAAAGTAAGTTCGCAGCACAGAACAAGATACATGTTAATGATAAGTGATCACCTATGAGCCAATAGTTATTGTGCCACTCAAGAATTGGGTCGTAAGTACTTAGATCTGAGATCCATAAAAAGCTCTCTCCACGTAACTGAATAGCATTGGGAACGAAGTTAAACATCGCAATCCAAATAGGCATTTGTATTAACATTGGTAAGCAACCAGATAAAGGACTCACGCCATATTTTGCATATTCAGACATCATTGCCTGTTGTTTCTGCATTTGATTGTCTGCTCCATTAAGGTGCTTTGTAGCTTCTTCGAGCCGTGGTTTAAGCACTCTCATCTTTGCAGAGCTCATATAACTCTTTTTTACCAAAGGATAAGTAAGGAACTTTAGTAATAAGGTTATTAGAATAAGAACGATTCCCATATTCATGTTCATTGATGTTAAGAAATCAAAGACATAAATAGTAAACCAACGATTGATGATTCTAAACAATGGCCAACCTAAGTAAACCAATCGCTGCATCTGAAGATCTTTTCCAATAAAGCTAACATTATCTTCTATATTCTGCAATAAACGGAAATCATTAGGACCATAATAGAACTCAAATTCTGTAGGCTTTTTACCTGTCGGATCAAAGAAAGTCTTAAGCTTTGCTTCATAATCTTTAAGATAACCAGACCCTTTTTCTTGTGGAACAGATGTTAAAAGAGTATTTGATTGGAAATCATCTTTAGCAATCATCACAGCTGAAAAGAACTGATTCTTAAAGGCAACCCAATCTAATTTATCTTCAATTTTCTCATCAACTTTCTCAGATGACTCGCTTAAATAGTCGGTACCGCCATCTGCTTTATGATAAGTTAAAGTTGAATATCTATTTTCAAAGGTGAAACCTTTCTCTTGTTGGCGACATTTATCTTGCCATACTATGTCCATACTATTGGTATTCGGTGCAAAAATTGCATTCATACCTTGTGCTTGAATACTTGTATGCAAAAGATAATTGTGCTTTAATTGATAATTAATAACCAGCTTCTTAGTTCCTTGTAGTTGTGCTGTAAATGTTACAGTACTATCTGTTACATTTGAAGGTTGGAAGTAAAGCTCCTTAGTATCAATATTTTCTTCCTTTGTAGATAGTATATATCTTAAGTTTTGATCGTTACTATTAAATAATGTAACATTAGGATTTCCATTTCTATCTTTAAATCCTTTAATCAAAACTTCACGTACAACAGCTCCCTTTGAGTTAAGAGTTAAAGTTAACTTCTCGCTTTTTAAGGTTACATCTTGCGCTGTTCCTTTTAAAGCATTAAACAAAACTGAAGTTGTATCCGCATTAGTTAACGAACTATCTGTAGCGGTATTTGCTAATAAAGTTTTACTTGAAAGATTCTTTTCCTGTGCTTTCTTAACGTTAGCTATAGAATCTTGTCGTGCAATCTCTGCTCGTTCTTCTGACGAAGGCTGATTCCAAACACTGAAACCAATAAGAACAGCAGCAATAAGGCTAAAGCCTATAATATTATTTTTATCCATTATTTCTTGTTATTCTCAATTGATGCCTTTATAAAGTCTACGAATAAAGGATGAGGATTTAATACTGTACTTCGATATTCTGGGTGGAATTGTGTTCCAATATACCACTTTAAGCCAGGTATTTCAACGATTTCAACCAAGTCACTTTCAGGGTTTCTACCGCTACAAATCATACCATGACGTTCGTATTCTTTTAGGTATTCATTATTAAACTCGTAGCGATGACGATGGCGTTCTTGAATATTTTCTTTTTTATAAATATCTAAGACACGTGAACCTTGAGCAAGAACACACTCGTAAGCACCAAGTCTCATGGTACCTCCCATACTGGTAATGTTCTTTTGTTCTTCCATTATATCAATTACATTGTGCTCTGTCTTTTCGTCTATCTCACGACTATTCGCATCTGAATACCCTAAAACATTACGAGCAAACTCTATTACCATCATTTGCATACCTAAGCAAATACCAAATGTAGGAATATCATTTACACGAGCATAATGTGCAGCTATAATCTTTCCTTCAATACCTCTTTGACCGAAACCTGGACAAATCATAATACCATCTTGTCCCTTTAAGCGTTCACCAACATTCTCATTGGTTAGCTCTTCTGAATTTATGAAAGATATAATTACCTTTCTATCATTATAAACTCCTGCTTGTAAAAGACTTTCACGAATACTCTTATAAGCATCTTGCAAGTCATATTTACCAACAAGACCAATATGTACTTCTTCAACCGATTTGTTTCTACGTTCCAAGAACTTACGCCATGGACCTAAAGAAGGTGTCTCTCCAATTGGAAGTTGCATCTTCTTTAATACGGCAATATCAAGGCCTTGCGCTTGCATTTCAACAGGAACCTCATAAATACTTGGTAAGTCTTCACTTTGAATCACACAATCAAAATCAACATTACAGAATCCTGCCACCTTTTTAAGAACTCCATCATTAAGGTGTTGCTCTGTTCTTAGAATCAAAATATCTGGCTGTATTCCAATGCTTTGAAGTTCCTTTACACTGTGTTGAGTTGGTTTTGTTTTCAACTCTTGAGCAGCTTTAAGATAAGGTACATAGGTAAGATGAACGCAAACGGCATCTTTTCCTAGTTCCCACTTCAATTGTCGAATGGCTTCAAGGAAAGGAGTTGACTCAATATCACCTACAGTTCCACCTATTTCAGTAATGACAAAGTCGTAATTATACTTCTTTCCAATAACCTTAACATTGCGTTTTATTTCATCGGTAATATGTGGTACCACTTGGATAGTCTTACCCAAATAATCTCCACGACGTTCTTTGTCAATCACCGACTTATATATTCGTCCCGTTGTTAGTGAGTTCTCTTTGGTTGTTTTAATACCAGTAAAGCGCTCATAGTGACCTAAATCCAAATCGGTTTCCATTCCATCCTCTGTCACATAACATTCTCCATGCTCATAAGGATTAAGAGTTCCTGGATCAATATTAATATATGGATCAAATTTTTGGATTGTAATATTATAACCTCTAGCTTGCAAAAGTTTACCTATTGACGAAGAGATTATTCCTTTTCCCAATGATGATACGACACCACCAGTTACAAAAATGTACTTAGTTTCAGCCACGTTTTTATCTTTAATTTAATGAATAATTATAATAAATACGGAGTGCAAAGTTAGCATAAAAATGCGAATTGTACAAACAAGTTTATATTTTTATTATTACCTTTGCACCATCAAAGTAAATGTTTTTATATGAATTCAATAACAAAAATTGCTATTTTACTGATTTTTAGCGGTATAATACCTATAAATGCGCAAAGTATCAATAGGAAAGCAGCAAACAAATTATACGATACATATAATAAATTCGTAACAAACTATGTAGATTCTTTGACTCAATTTAGAAGTAAACAGGATTCTACCTACGAAAAAACAGGAAAAGAAAGTAAGACTTATAACACTCAAAGTACTTTTGCTCTTCTTTTTATTCCTACTACTTATTATAGAGAAATTATCCACAAGTCATTTTGTCTTGATAACTATTATAATATGGATGATCTATTAAGCAACTCAATTAACAAATCACTTATGAATGTGTATTTGAATAGACCATCCCTTGTTCGCTTTGTAGACAAAGATATTTTGGTTGCAAATATATTATCTCCTAATAATATTAATAAATTAAAGACCTTACCAGCAGTTACTGATAAAGCAGACATAACTCCACAGGAAGATGGTCCGACAATAATTGATATCGCTGTAAGAAAACCAAATTTCTGGAATTTCTATGGAGATTATTACTTACAATTTCTACAAAATTATGTGTCTGACAACTGGTATAAAGGTGGAGAAAGCAACTATTCTATGGTTGCAAGTGCAATTATTCAAGCGATCTACAATAACAAGCAAAAGATAAAATGGGATAACAAACTAGAACTTAAACTTGGTTTTCAAACCTCTAAGGGAGATTCTATCCATCGGTTTAAAACCTCGGAAGACCTTATTCGTTACACAAGTAAATTCGGTTTACAAGCATCTCAGAAATGGTATTATACCTTACAGCTCATTGCAAGTACTCAGTTCATGAAAGGATTTAAAAATAATGACTCTAAAATTTATTCTTCCTTTATCGCCCCTTTAAATGCAAATTTATCTGTCGGTATGGATTACAACCTATTATGCTTCAAAGAAAGACTTAAAGGAACAATCCATATGGCTCCCGTTGCCTATAATTTTAAATATATTCAACGCCCAGAGTTAGCAGCAAGATATGGTTTAAAGCCTTTCCACAGAACCCTACACGATCTCGGTAGTGAATTCACTGCAGACCTTACTTGGGTTTTAAGTGATATGATCAAATGGAGAACTCGTTTATATGGCTACACAACCTATAAACGTGCTGAGATTGAATGGGAAAATACTCTATCTTTTCAATTTAACAAATTCATTTCAACTAATATTTTCTTATATCCTCGTTTTGACGATGCTCGAGGCAGAGACAGCAAACATGGCTATTGGGAATTCAAAGAATACGCTTCAATTGGATTTGCTTACTCGTTCTAAGCACATTTAGTTAATACATAAATATCTGTTCATTAAAATATAATTCTTAATTGATATGATGCAAGCAATGATTTTTGCAGCAGGACTAGGAACCCGTTTAAAACCTATTACCAATGATATACCCAAAGCATTAGTAAACATTGGTGGGCAAACTCTGTTGGAAAGAACGATCAAGACCTTACAAACTGCAAGCTTTAACGACATCGTTATCAATGTACATCACTTTGCTTCACAAATCAAGAATTATTTAGTTGATAAACAAAATTTCGGCCTTAATATAAAGGTAAGCGACGAAAGCAAACATCTTTTAAATACTGGTGGAGGATTAAAAGCTGCTGCTACTTTGTTTAATAAAGAAGAACCTATTCTTATTCACAATGTAGATATCGTTAGCAACGTAAACCTCAAACACTTATATCATCTTCCTTCAACTCTCGATGCAGAAGCAATTCTTTTAGTAAGTAAGCGAAAAACAAAGCGATACTTACTATTTAATGAAGACATGCTCTTGTGTGGTTGGATAAATACTGAGACAAATGAGGTAAAAACTCCTTATCCATTGCTCAATATTAATAAGTGTACCCAATTGGCATTCTCTGGCATTCATGTCTTCTCTCCTACCCTATTTCCTTTAATGAACTCATTCCCTGATGAGTTTGGAATAATTGATTTCTATCTTAAAGTTTGCAACAAAGTAAAGATTAAAGGGTATGTACAAGACAATTTACAATTAATCGATGTCGGTAAGTTTGAAACATTAGATCAAGCGGAGCAATTTATTAGTACGTTAGATTACAAATTATAAAGAATTATCACATTAAAACAAAGATACATGCAACAAAAAATTATTATTTTGGACTTTGGTTCACAGACGACACAACTTATCGGACGACGTGTTCGTGAGCTTGATACTTTCTGTGAAATACTACCTTATAATAAGTTTCCTAAGAACGACCCAGATGTAATTGGTGTTATTCTTAGTGGTTCTCCTTATTCAGTTCACGATACTGAAGCATTCCAATGCGATCTAAACGAATTCGTTGGTAAGTATCCAGTACTTGGCATTTGTTATGGTGCTCAATACATATCACACTCAACAGGAGGTAAAGTAGAGCGCACAGAATCACGTGAATATGGTCGTGCTCACCTTAAATCTGTAGACAACTCAAATCCTTTATTTATTGGTTTTGAGCAGAATTCACAAGTTTGGATGAGCCATGGCGACACTATTACAAAGATTCCTGAAGACTGTAAAGTAATTGCGTCTACTGAAGATGTTGAAAATGCAGCTTATGCAAGTAGCGAAAAACCTCTTTGGGCAGTGCAATTCCACCCTGAAGTATTCCACTCTCTACAAGGAAAAACTCTTCTTAAAAATTTTGTTGTAGACATTTGCGGAAGCAAACAAGAGTGGAGTGCGGCCTCATACGTTGAAACCACAGTAGAAGAACTAAAAAAACAAGTTGGAAGCGACCGTGTTATCCTTGGTTTGTCGGGTGGTGTTGACTCTACAGTATGTGCAATGTTGCTCAAAAAAGCTATAGGTAACCAGCTTACTTGCATTTTTGTTGACCATGGAATGCTAAGAAAGAACGAATTCAATAACGTTATGGAAGCTTACAGCGGACTTGGCTTGAACGTTATTGGAGTAGACGCTAGCGAGAAATTCTTTAAGGACTTAGAAGGCATTACCGATCCAGAACAAAAGAGAAAGATTATTGGTCGTGACTTTGTTGAGGTGTTCAACGCTGAAGCCAAGAAAATTACTGACGCTAAATGGTTGGCTCAAGGAACTATTTATCCTGACAGAATTGAAAGCTTAAGCATTACAGGTATGACCATAAAGAGCCACCACAATGTTGGAGGTTTACCAAAAGAAATGCACCTTCAACTATGCGAACCACTTCAATGGTTATTTAAAGACGAAGTAAGACGTGTTGGATATGAACTCGGAATACCTGCAAGTCTTATTGAGAGACATCCTTTCCCAGGTCCAGGTTTGGCTGTACGTATCTTAGGAGATATCACTCCTGAGCGTGTAAAAATACTTCAAGATGCAGACGATATCTACATTGAAACAATGAAGAAATGGGTTTGCGAAGATGGCGAAGTATTATATAACAAGGTTTGGCAAGCTGGAACTGTACTTTTAACGACAGTAAGAAGTGTTGGTGTCATGGGCGATGAACGTACTTACGAGCATCCTGTTGCACTACGAGCAGTTACAAGTACCGATGCGATGACAGCAGATTGGGCACATCTTCCTTATGAGTTCTTGGCAAAAGTGTCAAACGAAATCATTAATAAAGTAAAGGGTGTAAATCGTGTTTGCTACGATATCTCATCAAAACCACCAGCAACGATTGAATGGGAGTAATAGATAGTTTTTTGTTTATTTTTTAATAAAGATATTTAAGCCAAAATCTCTATAGAGCTTTGAACTATAGAATTTTGGCTTATTTTGTACAAATAACCTTTTTCCTACTGAGTCTGTAAACAGCGTATTACAAAATGGAAAACAAAGTGTAAACATTTGCGCTCATTCTAAGTTTTGGTAAGTTTTGATGTTCAAAAGAGCACATAAAGCGTGAAAAATGAACATTTCTTTAAGATATGAAATAGGCGGAATATCCTTTCAAGCACTTGATACTCCGCCTAATTGATTGATATTTAAGAGTTTATTACTTTTGTTCTAAAGCACCTTGTGCCGCTGCCAGTCTAGCTATAGGCACACGGAATGGAGAACAACTCACGTAGTTCAAACCAACCTTATCACAGAACTTAACTGATGCAGGCTCACCACCATGCTCACCACAAATACCACATACTAGTTCTGGTTTTGTTGCACGTCCTTTCTTAACAGCCATATCAATTAGCTGACCAACACCTTCTTGATCAAGTACTTGGAATGGGTCAACCTTAAGAATTTTATTTTCTAAATAAGTGGGTAAGAAGCTAGCGATGTCATCTCTACTATATCCATAGGTCATTTGAGTAAGGTCGTTTGTACCAAAGCTAAAGTACTCCGCTTTCTTAGCGATATAGTCAGCTGTAAGTGCAGCACGTGGAATTTCGATCATAGTACCAACGTGGAAAGAAAGTTCTACACCTTCTTCTGCAAATAGCTTTTCTGCTGTTTCTCTAATAACTGCTTCTTGGTTATCAAACTCGTTTACGATACCAATAAGTGGAACCATAATCTCTGGACGAGGATCAAAGCCTTCTTTCTTAAGTTGAATAGCAGCTCCAAGAATAGCTCTTGTTTGCATTGCTGTGATTTCAGGATAAGTATTACCTAAACGACAACCACGATGTCCAAGCATTGGGTTATGTTCGCTCAATGAGTTTACACGTTGTTGGATTTCTTCAACGCTCACTCCCATCTCTTCTGCCATAATTCTCTGACCTTCAAGATCATGAGGAACAAACTCGTGCAAAGGTGGATCTAGTAGACGAATATTTACTGGATATCCGTCCATTGCTTTTAGAATTCCATAGAAATCTTGTTTTTGGTAAGGTAGAAGTTTCTCTAAAGCCTTTTCACGTCCTTCTTTAGTACGAGCCAAAATCATTTCTCTCATAGCTTTGATTTTCTCATTTTCGAAGAACATATGCTCAGTTCTGCAAAGTCCAATACCTACTGCCCCGAAGCCACGAGCTACTTGTGCATCATGAGGAGTATCAGCATTAGTGCGTACTACCAATCGTGTATATTTGCTACACAATTCCATAAGTTTTGCAAAGTCACCAGTTACTTCAGCTGGTTTAGTTTCTATCTTACCTAAATAAACTTCACCTGTACTTCCATTCAATGACATATAGTCACCTTCTTTCAATACTGTTCCATCGATTTCTACAGTTCTTGCTTTGTAATTGATATTGATTGCACCAGCTCCAGAGACACAGCATTTACCCATACCACGAGCAACTACTGCAGCATGGCTGGTCATACCACCTCTTGCAGTTAAAATACCTTCTGATGCAGACATTCCAACTAAATCTTCTGGAGAAGTTTCTATACGAACCATAATAACGTCCTTACCTTCTTCTTTCCATCTTGCAGCATCATCAGCAAAAAATACGATTTGACCACAAGCAGCACCTGGAGAAGCAGGAAGACCTCTTGTTAGAACCTTAGCACTTGATTCTGCCATCTTATCAAATACAGGGTGAAGTAGCTCATCTAATTTATTTGGCTCGCAACGATTTAATGCTGTTTTCTCATCAATTTCACCTTCAGCCAATAAGTCCATTGCAATCTTAACCATTGCAGTACCCGTTCTCTTACCATTACGAGTTTGCAAAAACCATAATTTACCTTCTTGAACAGTAAATTCCATATCTTGCATATCGTGATAGTGCTTTTCTAGACGATCTTGAAGCGCATCAAGTTCTTTATAAATCTCAGGCATTCTTTCTTCAAGAGAAGGGTATTCTGTAGCACGAATGCTTTCGTCTATACCTTGAAGTTCTGCCCAACGAATAGAACCTTCTTTGGTAATTTGTAGTGGAGTACGAATACCTGCAACGACGTCTTCACCTTGTGCATTTAACAAATATTCTCCGTTGAAAAGATTCTCACCAGTAGATGCATCACGAGAGAAGCATACACCAGTTGCAGAAGAATCACCCATATTACCGAATACCATTGCCATTACGTTAACAGCAGTACCCCATTCTGCAGGAATTCCTTCCATCTTACGATATAAAATAGCACGTTCGTTCATCCAACTATCGAACACTGCACAAACAGCTCCCCATAATTGTTCCATTGGATTGGTAGGGAAATCTAGTCCAGTTTGTTCCTTAATAGCCGCTTTAAATAAAACAACAAGTTGCTGAAGTTCTTCAACAGTCATGTCGTTATCTAACTTGATGCCACGTTGTGCTTTGACATCCATAATAATTTTTTCAAATGGATCGATGTCTTCTTTGTTTACAGGCTTCATTCCTAACACAACATCGCCATACATTTGCACAAAACGACGATAACTATCATAAGCAAAACGTTTATTACCTGTCTTTCTTGCTAGACCTTCTACCACCTCATCATTCAATCCTAGATTAAGAATTGTGTCCATCATACCAGGCATAGAAGCTCTTGCTCCGCTTCGTACACTCAATAAGAGAGGATTCTCTACATCTCCAAACTTAGAGTTCATCAAATCCTCAATATGCTTAACAGAGTTTTCTACTTCATTTTTCAACAAAGCAACAACAGTGTCTTTGCCCTTTACAAAGTATTCATTACATACATCAGTTGTAATTGTAAATCCAGGAGGAACAGGCACTCCTATTAGGTTCATTTCAGCAAGATTGGCACCTTTTCCACCCAATAGATTTTTCATATCGGCTTTTCCTTCGGCCTTGCCATTGCCAAAAGTATAAACTCTCTTTTCGTTCATAGATTTATTTTTTAATTATTATTTAATGTTTCTTATTACTGCAAAGATAAAATAAAAAGAGCAATAAACAAAACATTTTACACCAAAATGCAAAGTCTATTTTACATTTTTACCTAAAATCATTTGACAGAATAATTCAAAAAGATTGCAAAGAGCATATTTAAGAATGTATAATTACTCAATATGATGTACCATACTATATCATACACTTTTCTTTCAAAAACAAAATGACTATTTTTGCCTCCAAATATCTATCGTATTATCAAGTAATTATAGTGTTTTTATAAAGTAAAAGTTATAAGTTTACAATGGTCTTATTATACAAATAAAAGTTGAATAGTTTTGAAGGAAGAAGAAGATATGCTAACTTTGAAGTCAAATTCGTGGAACATCACAATTAACTTATATTATAATGACAATAAACAAACAAATAAGAATTTCAATTCTTCCTTTCTTTTTAATTCTTAATTCAAGTATATTAGCACAAACCCCTATTGCAAACAGAATAAAAATATTAAGCACAACTCTACCAAAAGGAAGCCATATTATTGCAAAATATACAGACATGAAACGCCATGCTTTATATTATATATCAAATAACCGACTATATAAATATGATGTTCTTAATAATAGTCAAGATGAAATTAATCTAGAAAATAGAAATAAAATTATTGATAGTAGAGTTTCAAAAGATGGAAATACTATCACTATAAAAATCATAAAGAAACATATTAATAACATTTCTAAAGTTGAAGAATTAGATATTAATTCATTTACAGGAGAAATTACAATCGCAAAAACAGAAAGTACTATACCCGGAGAGCTTGACTTAAATAAGATAAGTAAAATAAAAACTTCTCCCAAACACCGACACCATATAAATATAAAGAAGTCGAGTTCTAAAAAGAAACATAGGAAACACCATCATAAGAAAAAAACAAGAGTTATTAATTAATAACTCTTGATTTCTCTCTTTTATTTATTTTTCCTTAAAGCAAATTGTGCAATTGTTACAGCAACAAGTCCTGCCGTTTCTGTTCTTAATCTATTTTCCCCTAAAGAAATCGATTGAAAGCCATTTTTCAAAGCCATTTCAACTTCATCTACTGAGAAATCTCCTTCAGGACCAACAAGAATTAAAACATCTTCTTTTATCTCTTCTTTATTAAGAGTTGAACATAAGTCGATCTTTGGGAATTGGTTATAACAATGAGCAATAAACTTTAATCCCTTATGCGGTATCGAAACGAACTCTTTAAACGAAACCATTTCGTTTAATTGTGGCATCCACGACTTTCGACTTTGCTTGGCTGCAGATACGATAATACGCTCTAGTCGTTCGTTCTTTACAACCCTACGCTCTGAAAATCTACAATTTAGAAAAGACAATTCATCGAAACCTATTTCTGTAATCTTTTCTGTTAGCCACTCTATCCTATCAATATTTTTTGTAGGAGCAATTGCTAAATGAATATTATTATTCCAAGTTTTAGGAAATTCTTGAGAATGAGTAATTTGATATTCACATCTACTCTTTGTTATATTTACAATCTCTGCTTGATGAAAAGAACCTTTCCCATCTATTAACACCATTTCATCTCCAGATTGCAAGCGTAATACTTTTGATGCATGGATAGCTTCTTCACTTGGCAATTCGTTTGTTGCTAAAGCAGAAGGAGCATAAAAATATCGAACTTCTTTCATTCTTATTATATTATCCTTTATTGTTCTTTAGTTTCTTTCTCCGTTCAATTTCTTGATTTAATGCCGCTGCTAACTCATAATTCTCATTATCTACAGCTTTTGTTAAAGCCTCGCCTAGCATCTCTTCAGATAGTGTATTAACAGGAAGTGACATTGTTTTTGAGTCTTTATTAAACGGAATACTTTGCCTTTTCATCAAATACTCGTCGATAAAGATCGGAATCTTTGCAATAATACTCAATAAAACTCCATCAACTGCAGATATAGGATATAAATCAAGCGTCGTAGAATTGTATAAATATGCTTTATACTCTCCATCAATTAACGTATTAATGACAACCTCAAAATTCGATTCTTCATAACTACGAATGACACTCCACAACACGTTTAACAATGTATTAGGAGTTTTCTTTGCAGAAAGATAAAATCTAAATTCCTTCAGTTTCTCAGTAGTACAGATTACACTTATTTGTTGGTTAGATTGTTCATCTACCAAAAGTAATAACCCAACGTCCTGTCCTTCTAGAATTGTTGAGATTCCATGAAATGTTAATTGAATGTTACTCATATTTATAGTTTCTCTGTTCTTGAACGAAACATCAACACAAAGCCAATGGCAACGACTGCGGCATAACATGCAAAAATCATCCAGCAAGACACCCAATCAGTAACACCATCTATGGTATGACTATTCACAACTGCTTGTGCTGCAAGTGTTCCAACGGTTGCGCCAATTCCATTTGTCATAAGCATAAATAGTCCTTGCGCACTTGAACGCATCTCATAGTCTACAGAATTGTCAACAAATAAAGAACCTGAGATATTAAATAGGTCGAATGCCAAACCATAAATAATCATAGAAGCAGCAAATATCCATACTCTATCACCAGGATTTCCTAATCCTAATAAATTAAATCTTAATACCCATGCAATCATTGCCATAGTCATAATGGTTTTAATTCCATATCGCTTCATAAAGAAAGGAATAAGTAAGATACAACAAGTTTCACTAATTTGAGACAATGAAATAAGAATGTTTGCATGATTAACTCCAAAAGAGTCTGAATATTCTGCTATATTTTTAAAACTTGTAATAAATGGATTGGCAAAGCTATTGGTTATCTGAAGACTCACGCCAAGCAACATTGAAAAGATGAAGAAAATAGCCATTCTTTTATCTTTAAACAATGCAAAAGATTTAAAACCAAGAGCTTCTACAAAAGTTTGATTATGTGTTGCCTTTGAAATATTACACTTAGGTAAACTAAAAGAATAAACAAATAGCAATAATCCACAGAATGCTGAAACAAAGAACTGATTGTGATTTGCTTGAAAACCAAACAAATCTACCACCCACATTGTAAAGATAAAGCCGATAGTTCCAAAGACTCTAATTGGTGGAAAGCTCTTTACTGTATCCATATTTGCATTTGATAATGCAGTATAAGCAACAGAATTACTTAATGCAAGGGTTGGCATATAAAATGCAACGCTTAGAGAATAGAAAGGGAATAGTAGTTTTGCTTCCATCAAAGACGACGCAACTTCTATCCCACCGCTATTAGATAACACCATACCACAATAACCTGTAGCAAGCATAAATGTTGCAGCTATAAGATGACAGAAGCCCATTAGTTTCTGAGCAGGCACCCATCTATCTGCCACTATTCCCATAATGGCAGGCATAAAGATCGAAACAATTCCCTGCATTGAATAAAAAACACCAATCTTTGAACCTAATTCAATTGTCGATAAATAGGTTCCCATAGATATTAGATAAGCTCCCCATATTGCAAACTGCAAGAAGTTCATTAGAGCTAAGCGTACTTTTAACATCATACTGCTATTATTTTATATTCTGATTTCTTGTTTTTATACTATAAATCTCTATTTTCTGTTGCACAAAGGTATACTAAAAAGAATAATTCTCAAAATAAATAAGAGAATTATTCTTCTATAAATGTGTTCTAAGAGATATCGTATATTACGACTTCTTTAATAGATCATTAACAGTTTTTACTGGATTAAATGTTGAAAGAGGAACCTCAACGCAAACCGTATTCCAATCGCTCATTGCTCCATTCCATAGTCCTGGCAACTCTAAAGCTTTTAATTCCTTTCCATTCTTACTCTTTAATGAAATGAAACCTGTATTCTTATCTACATAATTAGTAAGGTTGAAAGGTTTTCCTTTGAAGTCTTTTGTGCCACAAACTAAATCTACAGGATTAAAATGAGTACCATTTCTAAACATTGAAAGATAAGCTTTATTATCTTTATCAATTTGACTTGATTCTAGAATTTGAAGACTTATTGTATTGTCATTATTATAAACTAAGAATGGGCCTCCGCCTGCTTCTCCTTGATTTCGCACTACCCCACAAATGCGAATGGGGCGATTTAACTTTGTAAATAAATAGTTGGCAAGTTCTTCTTCCAACAGAGTTTCTACGCCATTTTTCACACAACAAAGTTCTTTTTCTAAGAAAAGACGAATCTCTTGAAGTGTTTCTGAAGTGTAAGTTTTAGCCTCGAGCACCTCAAGATAATTGAAAATCTTAGTTTGAAGCTCAATAAGAAGACCTGCAAGCACTTGCTTATACACTACTGTATCTTCTTTATAACTATCTGGAACCACATTATCTATATTCTTTATAAAGATAACATCACCATCAATATCATTTAGATTTTCGATCAATGCTCCATGACCTCCAGGTCTAAATACAAGATTATCATCTTCATCTAAGAATGGAGTATTATCCAGATTTACAGCAATTGTATCTGTAGTGGCCTTTTGTTCAGAGAAAGAAATATCATAAGTTACACCAAACTTATTCTCAAAATAAGGAGTCTTCTCTTTCACTTTCTTTTTGAATAAATCAAGATGATTGTGCGAAACAGTAAAATGCAAGAATACTTTTCCTTGAGAAGATGCATATAAGGCACCTTCTGCAAGATGCTCTTCCATCGCTGTACGTGGTCCATCTTCATAATTATAGAATAATAAAAGTCCTTTGGGTAAATTCGAATAGTTCAATCCCTTTTCATCTAAAAGATTTCTTACAATTGTCTTATAATCCCCTACTTCAATAAGACCCTTGATGTTTTTCTTATCATTCTGATTACACTTGTCACATAATTCCTCTCTAAAAGCAAAAAGCTTTATGTTATCACAGAATGTTTTTTCAAAAGAAGTTCGTGGTTCTTTGTAGTCTGCATCTAAATATTCAAACAGATCTTTAAACATTCTACTTGCCGCTCCACTTGCAGGAACAAATTTAACAATCTTTTTATTTCCTTGTTTATATGAATTCCAAAGATTGATATAATATTCTCTTTGTTCATCATTTGTCTTCACAATTCCCTCTTCTACTGAAGCTGCAGCCTTTAATTTCAGAAAAGGAAAACCATTCTTGAACTGAGACAACTGCTGTTCTATGATTTGCTCTGTTAGCCCCTGCTTTGTAATTTGGTTTAGATTCTTCTTTGATAACATAATCAATTCTTTTAGGTTTAATAATACTGTCAAGTCAAGATATAATGTATTTTCCGACATTACATATTAAACAAAGATACAGATTTTATTATAAAACAAAGAAGAAAAACAAAAAAAGGAATAGAAAATATTCTATTCCTTTTCAAATGATTTGCGGAAGCTGGGGGATTCGAACCCCCGGTACGGTAACCCGCACGTCAGTTTAGCAAACTGGTGGTTTCAGCCACTCACCCAAACTTCCTTACATTATTCTTTAATGCAGTGCAAAGGTAATGCTTTATTTTTATTCTGCCAAATCTTTTATATAGAAATTATCAAATAAGATCAATCTTGCATATTACTTTCTACAAAAGAAAATGGCAATAAGTCTTTAACAGAGGTCAAACAATAGATACCATTCTGTCCATAAAGTAGAATTTTTATGGGTTGTGAATATCTATCCTCCACTTCCAAAAGAACCTGTCTGCAAGCTCCACAAGGAGTTATTGGATCTTTCAAAATACCTTTATCTGTTTTTGCAGCAATAGCCAATACTTTGATAGGTTCATTAGGATAAGTTGCCTGAGCGGCAAACACTGCAGTACGTTCGGCACACAAAGAAGATGGAAAAGCTGCATTCTCTTGATTTGATCCCATCACTACTATTCCATTATTCAATAACGCAGCTGCTCCAACATAGAAGTGACTATATTTGGCATAGGCTGTATTAGTAGCTTCAATGGATTTCTTTACTACCATTTGTTCTACCTCAGAGAGCTCTTCAAGCTGACATAATTGATAATTAATCTCTATCTTTTTATATTCCATAATATTAATCTTCTTTATAAATGAATGCTCCTAAGTCAGGGTGTCCTACTCTACTTTCTCCTCTTCTATCATTACCTGGAAGAGTTGTTACAAAGGCATTGTTTCGTGCTTTTGCTTTTTCTTTCAAGCGAAAATCGAAGAACATTGTTTTTAAATCAATCGTCTTGAAATTCTTTTCACCATAAGAAATAGTATCCTTGACATCCTCATACATTATATTTTCAAGAGTCATTCCTCTAGGTTTATCTATTGTTGCCGTTCTTAAAAGCGTATTACGAATACTAATATTATCTAGATTTAAGTCTTTATGATCTGTTAAAATATTAAAAACATCATCAGAAAAACCCGTTATGATGCTATTATCACATTTGAAAGTCAAAGGATTGACTTTGCGATATAATAAATTAATCGCATAACCTCGACGTGAATTAAACGGATAGAACTGAGCTATTGTAGAAGCTAATATGTCTACATCACCATCTTTAAGATACAAACAATCAGCTTCAGAATTGGTTATTTCTGTATTTTGGATACGCACCTTACTATGATTCACATACAAGCCGTAACCTAAATTGTTGTGAATTCTACATGAATTAAGGAACAGTTTTTCTGTAGCAACATTAGAAGAATCAATTTTTATTCCATCAAAAGCACTATGAACATCAGTATAATTCATTACATTACCATAAGAAGAAGAATTTATATTGATCCCTTTCCATTGCCCACTCACCCTATCATAAGGTAAATTATCAAACAATTTGTCTAATCTATCACCACGTAACACCACGTTATTGTTTGCCGTTCCATTACAGATAATACGTCCATTTACATTTATTCCAGCATCTCCATGAAAATATAAAGTTGTTCCTGCTGCTATAGTCAATGTACTTCCCTCTGCAACATCTATTCCTCCATAAATAATTGTAGGTTTTATTGACGAAATTGTGGTATCATTCTTAACACTAAGATTACGAATAATATTAGCATTCCAAACATAGGTTTCAAGTTTCAAACGTTCTTCTCGTCCATTATCTAAAACGAAAATCAAGTTATCTTTCACTTTTTGAGGCGAGTCACCCGACACTTTTTCTCCAAGAAACTTTACAAAGATGCGAATACTATCTTTTGCTCTTACATCTATTTCAGATGTTTGATAGCCTACATTCTTACCTATAGAGATTCCATCAACATTGACTTGGAAGCCTGCTTGATTACCATTTTCTAAACGAATGGTATTACAATGAATATTACTATTACCTCTATTATATACCCATAGTGTTTTAGTTGAACTCTGAGTAGTTGAAAAAACAGTGTCAAGACGAAGGGTATCACTAGAAAAGATCAACCGAGAACTTGGCAAACTGGGAAAACTGTCGCTATCACTACAAGCGATAATTCCCAACAATATAAATATTAATACAAGATATTGAAAAGGATTTCTCATAATTAATATAATAACGATGAAAATTAAAATTTATTACTTCAGATATAGCTTATTCAAATATCTTGTTCCACCTTATTATATATTAATAGGATTCTGCTGCGCTAGGGAATGCTCCTTCCTTTATATCTTGGATATAACTACCAATTGCATCTGTCATAATCTCTGAAAGATTAGCATATTGGCGTAAAAACTTTGGACGGAAACCTTGTGTTAATCCAAGCATATCTGCAGACACTAATATTTGTCCATCTGTTGCATTTCCTGCACCAATACCTATTGTTGGGCAATCGATAGACTTAGAAACACGTTTTGCTAGTTCTGCTGGTATCTTCTCAAGTACTATCGCAAAGCAACCAGCATCAGTCAATAATTTAGCATCTTGAATCAACTTATTTGCTTCTTCTTCTTGTTTTGCTCGCAAACCATATCCTCCAAACTGATGAACACTTTGTGGAGTTAAGCCTAAATGTCCCATAACAGGAATACCTGCAGCTATCAATCCTTTTATAGTTGGTAGTATTTCTTCTCCCCCTTCGAGCTTTAAAGCATCTGCTCCAGTCTCTTTCATAATTCTAATAGCATTTCTCAAAGCATCTTCTTTACTTATTTGATAAGAACCAAAAGGCATGTCACAGACAACTAACGCACGTTTTACTCCATTCACAACGCAGCGTGCATGATAAATTATTTCATCTAGAGTTATAGGCAATGTTGTTGAGTTACCTGCCACAACATTTGATGCAGAATCTCCAACTAAAATTCCTTCTATTCCTGCTTGATCGATAATTGAAGCTATTGTATAGTCATAAGCTGTTAGCATTGTAATTTTTTCACCCTGCTTTTTCAACTCTATAAACTTCTGAGTAGTTATCTTCTTTGTATCTGTAAATAAATATTTAGACATAACTTGTTATTAATTATTTTTATTGAGGTGCAAAATTACAAATAATAAATGAATAAAGCGTCAACATCTCTTTATATAAATAACGTAAGTTCCATGGATTATAAGTACTTGTAAATTTGTAGAACTCATGTAAAATAAGAACGAGGTAAGATCTAAACTTTGATGAGTTCAGCCATAATAGCATCACTGATATAATACCCTTTCCGTGTTAAAACAAGGCGATTATCTGTAGTTTTCATGATCATTCCTTCTTTTATAAAGCCAGAACTCTGCTCTAATATATATCGGGAAAAGTCTCCTTGCAAACTATTTAAAAGTATTCCTTTTTTCGTCCTTAAAGCAGTAGTCACCAAATCATTATACCTTGTAATATCATCTATTAATTCTTCTTCAAAAGGAAGAATATCTTTAGAAATACTTTTTATATACTGAGACACATTTGAGACATTCCAACTGCGAGTGAGTAGATTATAAGAATGTGCTGAAGGTCCAACTCCTAAATAAGGTGTTTCATTCCAATAGCTACTATTATGACGTGATTCAAAACCTGGCTTTGCAAAATTACTAATCTCATATTGCGCTAAACCAGCTTCAGAAAGCTTATCAATTAAAACATCATACATCTCTACACTCAATTCTTCTGATATCTGTTCGATCTTCTTTTTTTTTAGAAGATGATAGAGTTTTGTGCCCTCTTCGAACATTAAGCTATAAGCTGAGACATGCTGAACATTAAGCTTTATAGCTTGATCAATATCAAACAGCCAATCAGTTAATGTCTCTTTAGGAAATCCAAAGATAAGATCTATACTTATATTCGATATTCCGACCTCTTTAATAATATCCACTGCACGAATCGCTTCTTCTGCATTATGTCGGCGATTAATGAGTTTCAACTGATCATTATTAAAGGTTTGAATACCTAAACTTATTCTATTGGCATATTTCTTTAAGATCTTTGCATAGGAAAGAGTTATATCATCAGGATTACATTCGATTGTAACTTCTTCAAAAGAGTTACCAAAACAATCGTAAATAGCATTGAATATCTTCTCAAAAGCATACTCATCTAAACAACTAGGAGTGCCTCCACCGAAATAAACCGTATTGACAAGAGGCTTAAACTGATTATTTTTAAAATGAATATCTTTAAAGAATTGCTTGCGTAAATACAACTCTTTACAAATAGCTTCAATATAATCTTGCTTTAATTGATTATTTGTTACGCTATAAAATGCACAATAAGAACATTTCGAAGAACAAAAAGGAACATGTAAATATAATCCTGCCATAATATTAATAACAAAAATACTAATATATTTTAAATATCAAATACTTTTTAAATGAATATCATTGTTATTTAAATAAAAACAAGTATCTTAGTAACACTAATCAGGAATTATATTCCATCTTTTGATAACTTACGTACTAACACTTTAAACCTAATAATTATGAAGGTATATGAAACTAAAGAAATTAAGAACATTGCACTTATTGGCAGTTCGGGAAGTGGCAAGACGACTCTTGCCGAAAGTATGTTATATGAAGCAGGACTAATTAAAAGAAGAGGTACGATTGAAGCTCGAAACACTGTTAGTGACTACTTCCCTGTTGAACATGAATATGGCTATTCTGTATTTCCTACAGTCTTTCATGTTGAATGGAACAATAAAAAACTAAACATAATAGACTGCCCAGGTGCTGATGATTTCATTGGAGGAACCATCACTGCTCTCAATGTTACAGACCAAGCACTTCTTTTAATCAATGGTCAATATGGTCCAGAGGTAGGCACTCAAAATGTATTCAGATACACTGAGAAACTCAAGAAACCTGTTATTTTTTTAATTAACCAACTTGATTCTGAAAAATGTGACTTCGATTCCATCATCAATAGTATGAAAGATGTGTATGGAAGTAAATGCGTTCAGATTCAATATCCTTTACAAACAGGAAGTCAATTTAATGCCGTTATCGACGTTTTACTAATGAAAATGTTTAAATGGCAACCAGAAGGAGGAATCCCAACCATTGAAGAAATTCCTGCAGAAGAAATGGATAAAGCCTTAGAATTACATAAGATATTAGTTGAAACAGCTGCAGAAAACGATGAAACTCTTATGGAAAAATTCTTTGAGACAGAAACTCTTACAGAAGATGAGCTTCGCCATGGTATCCGAAAAGGATTAATAAACAGAGCTATATTTCCTATTTTCTGCGTTTCTGCAGAAAAAGATATGTGTGTAAGAAGACTTATGGAATTCCTTGGAAACGTCGTTCCTTTTGTTAGTGATATGCCTAAAATACATAACACAAGAGGTGAAGAAGTGTGCCCAAATGTAGACCATCCAAAATCAATATATTTCTTTAAGACTGGTTTGGAACCTCATATTGGTGAAGTTTCTTACTTTAAGGTAATGAGTGGGTCTATAAAAGTAGGAGACGATTTAACCAATTCTGATAGAGGTTCTAAAGAAAGAATTGGTCAACTATATGTATGCGCAGGTGCAAATAGAATTCCTATTGACCAATTAAATGCAGGCGATATTGGTTGTACTGTCAAACTAAAAGATGTCAAAACAGGCAACACATTAAATGAAAAAGATTTAGATCAACGATTCGATTTCATTAAATATCCAAATTCAAAATATTCTAGATCGATTAAAGCAGCAAAGAGTCAAGATACAGAAAAACTAATGGCTGCGATCACAAAGATGCGCCAAGAAGATCCAACTTGGGTCATAGATCAAAGCAAAGAGCTTCGACAAATCATCATCCATGGGCAAGGAGAGTTCCATCTTCGTACCTTGAAATGGCGACTAGAGAACAATGAGAAGCTTGAGGTTATCTATGGAGAGCCACGCATTCCTTATAGAGAAACTATCACAAAGACCTCCTTTGCTGAATATAGACATAAGAAACAATCTGGTGGAGCAGGACAATTTGGAGAAGTACATCTTATCATTGAACCTTATGCTGAAGGCATGCCAGATCCTACTTCGTATAAGTTTAACGGTCAGGAATTTAAAGTTAACATCAAAGGGCGCGAAGAAATTAGCCTAGAATGGGGTGGAAAATTACTATTCATTAATAGTGTTGTTGGAGGTGCAATTGATAGCCGTTTCATGCCAGCTATATTAAAAGGAATTATGGATTGTATTGAGCATGGACCATTAACAGGTAGCTATGCACGAGATGTTCGTGTGGTTGTGTACGATGGAAAGATGCACCCTGTTGATTCAAACGAATTATCCTTCATGCTTGCAGCACGTCATGCTTTCTCAGATGCCTTTAAAAATGCAGGTCCAAAAATACTTGAACCAATCTACAATCTAGAAGTTTATGTTCCCTCGGAGTTCATGGGTGATGTTATGAGTGACCTACAAGGACGCCGTGCTATGATTATGGGAATGGACACAGAAGCAGGGTATCAAAAGCTACAAGCTAAGATTCCATTAAAAGAATTAAGCGACTATTCTATTGCATTAAGTTCTATTACTGGCGGAAGAGCATCCTTTACAACTAAATTCTCTAGCTATGAACTAGTTCCAAATGACATTCAAAGAAAATTAATTGAAAACCATTTAGTAGAACAAGAAAGTACAGATAACTAATAAAGTATAAAATAGATGTATAACAAATTTGTTATACATCTATTTTTCGTAAAATCCTCTTTTTCCTGATATTGTTTAAGAATATATACGACACGATTAAAATCGAGGCGATTAAAATTTATTTGAATACTAAAATTAGCTCGAACTGGCGTATTTTATATATGATTGAGGGGAAAAGACCGAGAGATTTTTATTAAAAGCAAAAGATTGATTGTCTCACGACAATCAATCTTTCTTAACCTTAATAATCTAATACCATGAAAAACACGTTACAAAGTTAGCGTTTTTTGTAATACAAATAACAAAATAGAACAACAACCTTTCTATTTTTTATTATTATTAACGAAATAATATGTTATTGTAGTTTATAAAAGTAAATAAAATATTGATATTTTACTGCCAATAACGATATATCATAACAGAATTCCTAAACATATATGAAGGCAATATGCCCAATAAGGAACAATCTTATTGGACATATTTTATGAATTAATCAACCTTTACAATCTTGGTTGGTGCGTGTTCTTTGTTACGCTTATTAGTCATCGTAACAACGGCTTGGGCTAGACTTATGAATGCTTGTCCTGTTACTGTATCGGTATGTAATGCCGCAGGAGTACCCTTGTCACCATTCTCTCTAATGCTTTGTACAAGGGGAATTTGCGCTAATAAGGGGAAACCTTTTTCTTTTGCAAGTTCTTTACAACCATCTTTTCCAAAGATATAATATTTATTTTCTGGCAATTCTGCAGGTGTAAACCATGCCATATTCTCAACCATTCCAAGAATAGGAACATTTATTTTCTCATTCATATACATATCTATACCCTTTCTTGCGTCTGCAAGTGCAACGCTTTGAGGTGTACTTACAATCACAGCTCCAGTGATAGCAAGGGTTTGAAGCAATGTTAAATGAATATCGCTTGTTCCTGGCGGTGTGTCGAGAATAAAGTAATCAAGTTCTCCCCAGTCTGCATCTGCAATCAATTGTTTAAGAGCTTGTGTTGCCATTCCACCACGCCAAACTGTTGCAGTATCAGGGTCTACAAAGAAACCGATGCTCAATAGCTTCACACCATACTTCTTTATAGGCTCTACAAGATCTCTTCCGTCCTTATGAACTCCATATGGTCGCTCTCCTTCTACATCGAACATCTTAGGAATCGACGGACCAAATATGTCGGTATCTAATAATCCTACCTTATAACCTAACATGGCTAAAGCTATCGCAAGGTTAACTGATACAGTGCTTTTACCTACTCCTCCTTTACCAGAACTTACGGCAATGATATTCTTTACTTGTGGAAGTAGCTTGTCAACTGTTGGTCTTGGAGCCGATTTGAATTCGGTTAAGATGTTCACCTCAATCTCTTTGCTTATTGAATAGTGAATGGCTGCCTCAGTAGCCTTTAGGGTTGACTTGAGGAAAGGGTCGGTTTCACGAGGGAAAATCAAAGTGAAGGTCACCTTATTACCATTGATCACGATATCTTCTCCAACCATTTCGCTCTCTATAAGATTCTTTTTGGTTCCTGCATAAATAACTGTTTGCAAGACCTCTCTTATCAAATTTGGATATAATGTCATATTAATTTGCTTATTTTATTATTACTTATAGAATATATCTCATCAAAAGTTATATTCTACTGATATTCATAATGTTTTATATTTACTTGCTTGTTTCAAGTTCACTGCGTTTTGAACGATGATAACTTCTATACTCATCAAGTGGAATCTCAACATCAGGCTCAGTCAATTCACCTTCTTGTGGCAACAAAAAGCGCATATATTTAATGTTCAACCCACGCTCTAACCACATCTTTTCATAGTAAGTTTGAATAGACAAAAGTTGCTTTGTGCTATCATCTATATTGCTATCGTGATATAAGTCAGTTGTTTCTATCTTCACAGGCAATTGATTATGTTTGACCATTGCTTGCGTATAAGTAAACAAGAAGTTTGAGTCTGTCTTTAAATGAATAATTCCGTTATCCACTAAGAAACGCTTATAACGATCCATAAAAGCCGTTCCAGTAAGACGTTTTCTTACATTTTTCATCTGTGGATCACTGAAAGTGAGCCATATTTCTTGCACTTCATCTTTATCAAAGAAGCGATCTATAAACTCAATATTGGTTCTTAAGAAAGCTACATTGCTCAAGTTTTCTTGTAAAGCAAGCTTTGCTCCTGCCCACATTCGTGCGCCTTTAATATCTATTCCTATAAAGTTCTTGTTTGGAAAGAGCTTTGCAAGCTCTACTGTATATTCGCCTCTACCGCATCCAAGCTCAAGAACTATAGGATTATCGTTATGGAAATAGGCTTCTCTCCATCTTCCCTTTTGTTCAAAAGGCACATTATCTATCACTGAAAAAGGATATTGAAAGACGTTAGAGAAGGTTTCCATCTCTGCAAATTTGGCTAATTTTCCTTTGCCCATCTGTGAGTATTTCTGTGTTATTGTATAATAATTAAACAAAACAAAGAATGTAGTTAAAAGTGGGTTACATTTTAAGTACATTCTTGTTGTTATCTATTTTATTTTCAATTTCAATCTTTATTCTATAACAACTGTGGTCCATCCGTGTATATCTGGCTCGGTTCCATATTGTATACCACGTAGTTTGTTATATAATTTTGTAGACCATGGTCCTGGAGTATCACCAAAGCTGTATCGCTTTCCTGTTTCACTATCATCTATATAGGATATCGGACTAATTACAGCAGCTGTGCCACAAGCTCCCGCTTCTTCAAAAGTTGCAAGCTCTTCTTCACCTACTGGGCGTTGTTCTACAGTCATTCCGAGATCTTCTGCCAATTGCATTAAGCTCTTGTTGGTTATACTTGGCAAGATAGAAGTAGACTTTGGAGTGATATAAGTATTATCTTTTATACCGAAGAAGTTGGCAGCTCCACACTCATCTATATATTTCTTTTCTTTTGCATCGAGATAAAATTCACTTGCATAACCACGTTCATGAGCAATAGAATTAGCCTTTAAGCTTGCAGCATAGTTTCCTCCTACCTTGTAAGTACCTGTACCTAATGGGGCACTTCTGTCATATTCACGCATGATGATATAAGGATTTGAGTGGAAACCACCCTTAAAATAAGGTCCAACAGGAGTGACAAAGATAATGAAAGCATATTCTGTTGCAGGACGAACTCCGACTTGTGGACCTGTACCAATTAGCAAAGGACGAATGTAAAGTGTTGCTCCACTTTCATAAGTAGGGATATATTCTTGATTAAGACGAACGACTTTCTTCACCATCTCTTCGAATTTCTCTACTGGAAACTCTGGCATTAATATTCCTCGACATGTTCTTTGTAAGCGTTCTGCATTGTCTTTCATTCTAAAAACGCGCACTTTTCCATCGGCACCTCTATACGCTTTCAATCCTTCAAAAGCCTCTTGACCATAATGAAGACATGTTGCTGCCATGTGCATCTTTAGATATTCGTCGCTACAAGCTTCTATTTCGCCCCATGAACCATTACGATAATAGCAGCGAACATTATAATCTGTGGGCATATATCCAAAGGAAAGATTAGCCCAATCTAATTCTTTCATAATCTATTTTACTGTTTATTCTTTCTGATTAATGCACAAAAGTACAAAGAATAGCGGTCATACACAACTCTTTATATAGTTTTAATGCATTAAGCTTTCAAGCGTGTCGTATTGCAGATACCTTCTTTTTACCTTTAAATAGCCCATTAAGTAGCTATCAAGAACAATTTTATTTGTTCTCTTTCAATATTGTTTTTATCTCTTTATCGGTTTTGGTTAGCTTGTCTTTACATAACTTTACCAACTTTTGAGCTTGTTTTAATTCTGTTGTAAGTTCATCAATATCAAGCTCTTCATTTTCCATTTTACTAACAATATCTTCGAGTTGGCTCAATGCCTCTTCGTATTTTATCTCTTTTGCCATATCTTATTTTATAATAGATGTTATGATACCATCTTTGAATTTTGTTGTTATCTCGTCACCTTTTTTAAGCTCTTTTGCATTTAGAACACTCTTTCCATTATGCAAAGTAATTGAATATCCCCGCTCAAGAATACGCTGTGGATCCAAACTTCTTATCTTTTCATTTAAAAGAGTAAGACGATGTTGTTTACTATTCAAGATATATTTTGGTGCATTATTTAGTCGCTGATCCAGCATATCTACCGTTCTTTGTTGATGAGTAATGGTAGATTGCATTCCAATTAGAAGTCGTTGCAACAGTTGTTGTATATATCCTTCTTGCTTTGTCTTTACTACCGAGAACACAATAGGCACTTTTTCTGCCAAGCGTTGCAACTTATTGCGTTCTAATTCAATTCTGTTTTGAGCATAAGTCACCACATACTGCTGAAGCGTATCTATTCTACTATACACTCGAAGAGCGTGATTAATGAAGTAATCAGCAGCTGCTGTAGGTGTTTTCACTTGTTCAAAAGAAATCAAGTCGAGCACGCTCTCATCTCTATCGTGCCCTATTCCATTTATAACAGGAATGGGAAAGTTAGCAATATTCTCTGCTAATGCAAGCGAATCAAATCCGCTTAAATCGCTAGTTCCACCACCTCCTCTAATCATTACAACAACATCGAACTGCGAAAGCTTATCATTTATAGCGTTTAAAGCCGAAATAACGCTTTGTTCTATGCCCTCTCCTTGCATAACTGCATTGAAAAGAGCTACTTCAAATACAAAACCATACTCGTTATGAACAAGGTGTTGCATAAAATCTCCATAGCCTGCAGCACCTTCACTCGATATAACAGCAATGCGTTTTGCAAACAAAGGCATGTAAAGTTCTTTCTGCAGATCATACACTCCCTGTGCTTTTAGAGCGTCAATGATATCCTTTCGCTTTTTAGCCATGCTTCCTAAGGTGAAAGTTGGATCGATATAATTGATAATCCACGCAAATCCAAAAGCCTCATGAAATTGAGCTTCAACCTTAAGGAGCACTTTCATCCCTGCTTTAAGACATTGTCTTGTAACCCGTTCGAAATGAGGTTTGATAAACATCCACTTATTACTCCAACACTTTGCCGATGCTTTTGCAATGGGTGTGTTCATCTTTTCGTCTTTTTCTATCAGCTCAATATAGCAATGTCCACGCACTTCTCTAATCTCAGAGATCTCTGCTTCTACCCAAAAATCTTGGTTAAAAGAAAGCGAAATCACTTCTGAAACAAGATTATTCAGCTGATATAGACTTAAATGTGTTTGTGAATTATTGTTTTCCATCATTTCTTTTATGTAATACAAATTTACTTTCTTTTATCATTTTCCACAACAATCACGACATATATTTACATTTATTTAATTGTATTTACGCTCCCCTTTTTAACTCGTTTAATTCTCTATACAAAATAAAAGCTATGTTTTTACCATCTAATAACAATGCTTTTACGCCTCAATAACAATGCTTTTACAAGCTAAAATCAATGCTTTTAGAAAGCAACTATTAGACGAAATAAACTCACCTCTTTTTCATCTTAAAAGGATTCCCATTGCGCATTATTTACCCCATCACTCTCTTTAAAATATATTATCTTTCTATCTCCTTTAGAATTCTTCTTTTTAGCAAGTTAGATTCATAATCTATCAATTAGCACAAAGAAGTGAAGAAAAGACATGTTATTGCTGTTAATAAGCACGTTTATATACTTGGATAAATGAAATTAAATTGCTAAATTTGCATCATTGATATTGCATTATAAGCAATTAAGGTGCATTTTGCATTTAAATGCATTCTTAACAAGCACTAATTTTAAACAATCATTCTATTAAAGTTGAACTAAAATGCCTTTATAGACACATAAAAGCAAAGAAATTAATTAGAGTTGAAAGAACAAAAGGCAAAATATTTATGGATAACCAAAAGTCAACATTAGAATTAGGAACGAAACCTGTGTGGCCATTATTAATGCAATATGCCATTCCAGCAATAATTGCTATGACGGCAGCATCACTCTATAATATGGTAGATAGTATCTTTATCGGACAAGGAGTGGGTCCTCTTGCTATCTCAGGTCTTGCAATTACATTCCCATTTATCAACCTTACAGCTGCCTTCGGTGCTGCTGTTGGCATTGGTTCATCAACACTTATTTCGGTGAAATTAGGTCAGAAAGACTACCAATATGCTCAACGCATTCTTGGTAACACAATAACTCTTAACATAATCATTGGAGTTTTGGTAGGAGGATTATGTCTTTTATTCCTAGACCCTATTCTTTTGTTCTTCGGAGCTAGTGAAAATACCATTTCTTATGCACGAGATTACATGGAAATTATACTCGTTGCAAACGTATTTTCGCACATGTATTATGGCTTTAATGCCCTTTTAAGAGCAACAGGAAAGCCCAAACAAGCCATGTATGCAACTATTTTCACAGTAATTCTCAACGCTATTCTCGACCCATTGTTTATCTTCTACTTCGAAAAGGGTATTAAAGGTGCTGCTTATGCAACCATTTTATCTCAGGTTGTGGCTCTAACTTGGCAGATAAAGCAATTCTCTAATAAAAAAGAACTAATCCACTTCAAATCAAATACATATAAATTGCAATATAGTTTGGTGAAGAACATCATCAGTATTGGTAGTGCTCCATTTGCAATGAACGTGTGTGCATGTATCATTGTTATCTTTATTAATAATGGATTGTTAAAATATGGTGGTGATCTTGCAGTGGGTTCGTATGGCATTGCCAACAAAATAGAATTCATATTCCTTATGATTTCTATGGGTATAAACCAAGGAATGCAACCTATTGCGGGCTATAACTATGGCTCTAAGCAATACGATCGTCTTTCTAAAGTGGTAAAACTCTCTATCTATGCAGCTACTGTTGTAATGACAGTAGGCTTCATTGTGGGTATGTTTTTCCCTTATGAATGTGCTCGTTTGTTTACTTCTGACCCTGAATTAATAGCTATGTCTATTCGAGGAATACGCATCAATATGTGTGTATTTCCCGTTATTGGCTATCAAATGGTTATCACTATGTTCTTTATGAGTATTGGAAAAGCAAAAATAAGTATGTTCTTGTCTTTATCTAGACAGCTAACATTCTTACTTCCTCTACTTATTATACTACCCAAATACCTTGAATCGGACGGAGTTTGGGCAGCTCTTCCTGCATCAGACCTTTTAGCTGCAATTGTAACAGCAGTGATTATGGTTGTATTTATGAAAAGATTCAAAAAACAAAATAAACAATCTCAGTCCTATGAACAATAAGAAAATAATAATAAATATAGGTAGAGAAGTGGGTAGCGGTGGCCATATCATTGGGCAAAAGCTAGCCGAACGCTTCAATATTCCATTGCACGACAGAGAGATTCTTAATCTTGCAGCCAAGGAAAATGGCTTTAGTGAGGAGCTATTTGAAGAGAATGATGAAGATAAAGGCTTCTTTAAATCCATCACAAACTTTAGGGGTTTTAGCCTTAACTCTGGCGGTTTCTATAACAATGGACTAACTCAAGAGAGTTTATTTCAATTCCAAAGCGATGCAATTCGCAAGACTGCAGAATCCGTTGGCGGTGTTTTTGTAGGACGAGCAGCCGACTATGTGCTAAGAGATTACGATAATATGGTAAACATTTTCATCACTGCAAATATAAAAGATCGCATTCAAAGCATTATGAAACGTAATAACTGCGATGCAGAAACAGCTGAAAAGATAATTGAAAAAAAGGAAGAAAAGCGTGCTTCTTTCTATACTTTTTACACAGGAAAGAAGTGGGGACATAGTACATCTTATGACCTTTGTGTATCAAGTTCAATACTAGGACTCGACAAGACCACTGATTTCATTGCAGACTTTGTTTGCAAAGTGCTCGAAATTAATAAATAATGACACAATAATATACAGGAACAATCCGTTATAATAATAAAAAACACACATATAGATGAAGACATATTTAGTTACAGGAGCAGCAGGCTTCATTGGCGCAAACTTCATAAAATACTTACTAAACAAAAAGTATCAGAATCAAGATATAAAGGTATTGATCCTCGATGATCTTACTTATGCAGGTAATCTAGGTACAATTAAAGAAGATATTGATAATAAGCGCTGTTTCTTTATTAAAGGAAATATTGTTGATAAAGAACTCGTTCAAAAGATATTTGATGAACATGATATTGATTATATCGTTAACTTTGCAGCTGAAAGCCACGTAGACCGCAGTATAGAAAACCCACAATTATTTTTAGAAACCAATATTTTAGGAACTCAAAATCTTCTTGATGCAGCCCGAAAGAATTGGACTTTAGGTAAAGGCAATGATGGTTATCCTATTTGGAAAGATGGAAAAAGATACCATCAAGTATCTACTGACGAGGTATATGGAAGTCTTGGATCCGATGGTTTCTTTACAGAAGAGACCCCTTTATGCCCTCACAGCCCTTATTCTGCATCGAAAGCAAGTGCCGATTTCATTGTAATGGCATATCATGACACCTATCATACTCCTTGTTCTATTACACGTTGTTCTAATAATTATGGTCCTTATCACTTCCCAGAAAAGCTTATTCCACTTATTATTAAGAACATATTAGAGGGAAAAGCATTGCCCGTGTATGGTAAAGGCGAGAATGTTAGAGACTGGTTGTATGTAGAAGACCATTGTAAAGCTATTGACTTGGTGGTAAGAGAAGGTAAATCGGGCTCTATTTACAATGTTGGTGGACACAATGAAATGACCAATATTGATATTGTTAAATTAACAATACAAACCATTAGAACCATGATGGAAGAGAATAAAGAGCTTCGTAAGGTTCTAAAAAAACAAGAACTAGATACAACTGGCGAGATTTCAATTGACTGGATCAATGAAAGTCTTATCAAATTTGTTGAAGATCGCCTCGGACACGACCTACGTTATGCAATTGATCCCACAAAGATTAAGAATGAATTAGGTTGGTATCCTGAGACAATGTTTGCAGAAGGAATTGTAAAAACAATTAAATGGAATTTAGAAAATCAAGCTTGGATAAACGAAGTAACAAGCGGAGATTATCAAAGATATTACGAACAAATGTATAAAAACAGATAAAGAGCATTCTAATATGAAAAAAATAATGTTGCTAGGCGCAGGTGAATTGGGTAAAGAATTTGTGATTGCGGCTAAAAGAATTGGTCAATATGTTGTTGCATGCGATCGTTATGACAACGCACCAGCTATGCAAGTAGCAGACGAAAGAGAAGTGTTTAACATGTTAGATGCTAATGCTCTTGATGCAGTTGTATACAAACATAAACCCGATATCATTATTGCTGAGATTGAAGCGATACGCACAGAGCGTCTCATTCAATACGAAAAAGACGGAATTCAAGTTGTTCCAAGTGCTAAAGCCGTTAACTTTACAATGAATAGAAAGGCTATTCGTGATTTGGCGGCAAAGGAATTAGGAATTAGAACCGCTCATTATTACTATGCAACAACACTTTCTGAACTTGAAACTGCAGCCGAAAAGATTGGTTTTCCATGCGTTGTTAAGCCTTTAATGTCATCTTCTGGACACGGACAAAGTGTCGTTCGTAGTAAAGAGGGGTTGCAAGTTGCTTTCAAAGAGGCAATTGAAGGAAGCCGAGGGGATGTAAAAGAGATTATTGTTGAAGAGTTTATTGAATTCGATTCGGAGTTTACTTTGTTAACAGTAACACAAAAGAATGGTGAAACTCTTTATTGTCCACCTATTGGACACATACAAAAGGATGGCGACTATCGTGAAAGTTGGCAGCCATTTGCTTTGCCAGAAGAAGCTTTAAAGCAAGCTCAAGAGATGGCAAAGAAGGTTACTAACGCTCTAACTGGAGCAGGATTATGGGGAGTTGAATTCTTCTTAACAACAAAAAACGAAGTTATCTTCTCTGAATTATCACCTCGTCCACACGATACAGGTATGGTAACACTTTCTGGTTCACTTAATCTTAACGAGTTTGAGCTACATCTTTACGCTGCATTAGGACTTCCAATTCCTGCAATTAGATTGGAACGTTATGGCTGTAGCGCAGTTGTTTTGGCAAAAGAGGATAAAAAAGAACTTCCAAACTATGATTTATCACAAGCGTTAAGCGAAGACTTTACTATCGTAAGAATATTCGGAAAGCCAGAACAACATCTGCATCGACGCATGGGTGTGGTGCTATGTTATGGCGAAATTGGCTGTGATATGGACGAACTACGCAACAAAGCGAAATGCTTGTCGGACACTATTATTCAATAATAACTTTCAATATCGATAACGAGTAAAGAACAACTGCGTCTTTACTCGTTATTCACTATTTTTGAAATAGTGAATAATTTGCTAAGTAAAAGCAAAAGTACTTATTTTTATTTTCATCAAATCTATATACTTATGAGCCTTGCAAAGATAATAGAACTACCTAGAATAACCGACCCAAGAGGCAATCTTACAGTTGCAGAAGCAAACAAAAACATACCATTTGACATCAAAAGAGTTTATTGGTTATATGATGTTCCGGGCGGAGAGTGTAGAGGTGGACATGCACATAAGCATTTACAACAAATACTTATTGCTGTAAGTGGTAGCTTTCATGTTACCTTAGACAACGGAAAAGAAAAGCAAACATTTCTTTTAAACCACCCTTATCAAGGCCTATTGATTGATACTAAGACCTGGAGAACATTAGATGACTTCTCTTCAGGTGCTGTTTGTGTGGTGCTTGCATCAGACTTTTACGATGAAAATGATTATATTTACGACTATAACGACTTTCTTCAATACATAAATGTTTAACATTAAGCAATTCAATAGCGAGGTAACAACAGAATGGAATAATTATGTTTCAAGAGCAAAAAACAGTAGTTTCTTGTTCTACAGGGAATATATGGACTATCATTCTGACAGTTTTGAAGACTATTCGCTGATGTTTTACATAGAAAATAAGCTGTATGCCATTCTTCCTGCCAATCGTGTTAACAACGAATTGCACTCTCATCAAGGTTTAACTTATGGCGGACTTATTGTCGACGAGCATGTAACTGTAGCTCGAACACTTACACTTTTTAAAGAATTGAATGAGTTTTTGAAATCTCAAGGCTTTACAAAAGTAATCTATAAACCCATTCCTTACATCTATAATAAGGTGCCAGCAGAAGAGGATCTCTATGCCATTTTCAGAATAACTCAATCTCAGTTAGTGGGAAGAGATGTGGGAACAGTTATCAATTTGCATGCTCCCTACCCTTGGTATCGTATTAGAGAACGAGGAATTAAAAGGGCTTTGCAAAACAACCTCTACGTAGAAGAATCGCAACAATTTAATAGTTTTTGGGAAATTCTCACCCAAAACCTCCAACAAAAATATGGAGTTCAACCAGTTCATAGTCTTTCTGAAATAGAACTTCTACACAGTCGTTTTCCAAACAACATCGCATTGTATGTTGCCAAACAACAAAACAAAGAGCTTGCAGGCATTGTTTTATACCTAATTAATGAGGTTGCACATGTTCAATACATCTCTGCAAGTAATGAAGGGAAAGCTATTGGGGCATTAGACCTACTATTTCACGAGGTGATTCATCACAAGTTAAAAGATTATACCTATTTTGATTTCGGGCGTTCGACTGAAAATAATGGATTATTTCTTAACGAACCGCTTATGTATCAGAAAGAAGGTTTTGGTGGAAGAGCTATGTGTTGGGACAAATACGAATGGACATTATGATTGAATATTTAAATCTTAAAGAGATAACCAATAGACATTCTGAAGAAATCAATACTACTATTCAACGGGTGGTTGATAGTGGTTGGTTTATTCTTGGTAACGAGGTGCGTGCTTTTGAAAATGAGTATGCTCAATATATTGGCACCAACTATTGCATAGGTTGTGGCAATGGATCTGATGCTATCGCTCTTATTATACAAGGATACTTTGAACTTGGCAGGTTAAAAGCAGGTGATGAGGTTCTTGTTCCTGCTAATACTTACATCGGAACGATACTCCCTCTCACCTCGTTAGGATTGAAAATAAAACTGATTGAGCCTCATATCAACACCTTACAGATTGATGATGAGTTGATAGAAACACAAATAACTGAAAATACTAAAGCTGTTGTTATTGTTCACTTATATGGCAAATGTGCCTTCACGAAACGTATTTATCACCTTTGCAAGCAACAGCATCTTTTATTAATCGAAGACAATGCACAGGCACATGGTTGTCTTTTCGATACAAAACGAACAGGCTCGCTAGGCGATGCGGCTGCACATAGCTTTTATCCTGGTAAGAATCTGGGAGCATTAGGCGATGGTGGAGCTATTACAACCAACGATACTGAACTTGAGAAGATGATTAGAATCATTGCAAATTATGGCTCTACACAGAAATATGTATTTGATGTTAAAGGCAGAAACTCACGATTAGACGAGTTACAAGCGGCGGTTCTTCGAGTTAAACTGAGATACCTCGACGAAGAAAATCAATACAGACGTTTGTTGGCTAAACAATATCAACAACAAATCAACCATTCTTTTATCACCCTTCCACTTCAAGATGCAGACTCAGACAATGTGTTTCACATCTTTCCTATATTAACTATTCATAGAGAAAAGTTGCAGAAATATCTTCTTGAGAATGGCGTACAAACCCTCATTCACTACCCCATCCCACCGCACTTGCAACGTGCTTATAGCGAATGGAACGGTCTTTCATTCCCTATAACAGAACAGATTCATTCACAAGAACTAAGTCTTCCTTTAAATCAAACTATGACAATTGATGATGTTAGGATCATTTCAGACTTGATAAACAAATTCTCTATTGAATAAAGCTATGTTTTTACACCGCAATAACATTGTTTTTAGAGTATATTTGCATTGACTTTACATCACAAACTCAATGCTTTTTATCGGAAAGTCAATAAGTATTGATTGAAAAGAGTAAGAAGGTCTTTTCTATAACAAATGTAAAAGTTTTTACATTTCAAGAAAAAGAGATGAAGAACAATTGCTTTCCTCTTTATCTTTAGGTTCTTCGTGATTAGAAAACCGGAAAAGTAACTGAGAATCATCGGTATCTTTAATCTTCAAAGCATAGTATCCCCTCTTTCCTGTTTTCTCTATCAACGAATTAGGGTTATGAGATTGCTTCAATAAAAAAGTAGAAACATAATTCTTTACATCGTTCCAATCGAGATCATGAAACAATGAATTTAACTCATTATACACGTGATGAGTAATCTTTGAGACAGAAAGTCCATTATCCCCAGCCTCTTTTAAGACCTCAAGAATTATATTTTCGCAATTCATACGTAAAAAAGAGAACTACAACTTAAGTTGTAATTCTCTTTTAATTCCTTATACTTTTAAAATTAAGCAAGTGTAATCAAGTTGTCTTGATCTTTCACTTTACCCTCTTTAAATAACCATCCAATACCCAAATAGGTTTCCTCTACTGTGATATTAGCAAGTTTAGCGATCTCCTCAACACTTAAAGCTTTGTTTGCAGAAGCAAGAGTTTGATACACATCACCTGCCTTAAAGCCTACATTTTCTGCGTTGATCATGATACCAATCTTTGTTACAGTCTTCTTTGAAGTTGCTACTTTTTTCGCTGTCTTCTTTTCTGCCATAATTTAAAATGAAATAGTAATAATTATAACAATTTGTAAATACGCAACAAAATTAGTGTTTTATTTTCACTAACAACTGCTCTCTTATAAAAAAAACGAGTATTTTTCGGATACTTACTATTTATTTTTACTTTTCTTGACGAACGTCAACTTTAATCTGTAATTCAGTCAATTGCTTATCAGCCAAAGCAGAAGGAGCGTCTAACATCACGTCTCGTCCACTATTATTCTTAGGGAATGCGATGCAATCTCTAATAGAATCAAGCTGTGCAAAGATTGAAACAAATCGGTCTAAACCAAATGCAATACCAGCATGAGGAGGTGCTCCGTATTTGAAAGCGTTAATTAAAAAGCCAAATTGAGCAAGTGCTTCTTCTTTAGAAAAGCCCAATATCTGGAACATTTTTTCTTGAAGTGCTCCATCATGTATACGCATACTACCTCCACCGACTTCAATACCATTACATACAAAGTCGTAAGCTTTAGCACGAACTTGCTCTGGATGTTCATCAAGAAGAGGAATATCGTCTGGATTAGGCAATGTAAATGGATGGTGAGTTGCCATCAATCGTTGCTCTTCATCACTCCATTCAAATAGTGGGAAGTCAACAATCCACAAACATTCGTATTTGTTCTTATCTCTTAAACCTAGTCTTTCAGCCATTTCTAAGCGTAATGCACAGAGCTGGGTACGTGTTTTATTTGGCTTTTCACCACACATAATAAGAACAAGGTCACCTTTCTTTGCATCCATTCTTTCGCATAGTTGCTCTAGAATGTCTGCGCTATAGAACTTGTCGATGCTACTCTTTATTGAGCCATCTTCTTCAATTTTCAACCAAATAAGTCCCGAAGCACCTACTTGTGGACGCTTAACAAAGTCAGTTAATTCATTGATTTGCTTTCTACTATATGAGGAACAACCAGTTGCACAGATACCTCCAATGTACTCAGCGTTATTGAAAATGCTGAATTCTCCAGTGCCTTTAAGTAGATCATGCAATTCAACAAACTCCATACCAAAGCGTAAGTCTGGCTTATCGCTACCATACTTGCTCATTGCTTCGTGCCAAGTCATTTGACGAAGTTTAGCTGGGAGCTCTACATTTAGCACCTCTTTGAAAAGGTGACGAGTCATAGATTCGAATACTTCAAGTACATCTTCTTGGTCTACAAATGACATTTCGCAGTCAATCTGTGTAAACTCTGGCTGACGATCTGCACGCAAATCCTCATCTCTAAAGCACTTAGCAATTTGGAAATAGCGGTCGAATCCACTCACCATCAATAATTGTTTCAATGTTTGAGGGCTTTGTGGAAGGGCGTAGAACTGTCCTGGATTCATACGAGAAGGTACAACAAAGTCTCTAGCTCCTTCAGGAGTAGAACCAATTAACAATGGAGTTTCAACCTCGATGAATTGAAGATTATCCAAGAAGTTACGTATTAAGATGGTCATTTTGTGACGTAATTCAAGATTTTTACGCACAGTATTGCGTCGTAAATCAAGATAACGATACTTCATTCTCAAGTCATCACCACCATCGGTATTGTCTTCTATTGTAAAAGGAGGAGTGACACTCTCTGACAAAATGTTTAATGTTGAAACAAGAATTTCAATCTCTCCTGTTGGAATATTATTGTTTTTACTTTGGCGTTCACTAACTTCTCCAACAATTTGGATACAAAATTCTCTACCAAGTTTATTTGCTTTTTCTGTTAGTTCTTTGCTTGATGATTCATTAAAGACTAACTGGGTGATACCATATCTGTCTCTCAAGTCAACGAAAGTCATTCCACCCATTTTACGAACACGCTGAACCCAGCCTGCTAAAGTTACTTCTTTACCCGCATCTTTCAAGCGTAATTCACCACATGAATTTGTTCTATACATAGTAAAATAATATATTTTTATGAGACAAAAGTACAATAAAATTATGAAAGAATAAAAAAAAATATACGTTTTGTTAGCTTTACACATTTCTTTTACTAACTTTGCACAACGCTCTTAAGAGAAAATCGCATTAACGAACATAGCTTTAGCTTGTAAAATGCGATATTTTATAAGAAGATTTTTTAATATAGCAATAACAAAAAAGAAAGGATTTTTATTATGCTAAAACGTTTATTGGGGACATTATGTCTTTTATTTGTAATTTCAATTGCAATATTTGCACAAGCAGGAAAAGCAGAAATTAAATTCGATACAACAAGTTATAACTTTGGAAAGTTTAGTGAGAATCAGCCTGTTCAAAAGTGTACGTTTACTTTTACCAATACAGGTACAGCTCCATTAGTTATTAATCAAGCAATAGCTAGTTGTGGTTGCACAGTTCCTTCCTACACAAAAACTCCTATACTACCAGGTAAAAAAGGTGAAATAACTATTACTTATAATGGTACAGGAAAGTTTCCTGGACATTTCAAAAAGACAATTACAGTACGTTCGAACGCAACTACAGAAATGACTCGCCTACAAGTTGAAGGCGATATGGAAGAAGCTAAAAACTAATTAGTGCAATATGATCCACCTTTTGTGGACCACATAAATAGAAATAACTACATAAAAAGAGTGATTTTTAAAGCTCTTATTTTATGTAGTTTTTTTATTGTCTTATTGCAAAAAATACGTGATTGCAATTATTTTTTAAACAGATTTTATTACTTTTGTATTCATGATGCACGAAATGATGAACAATGGACGCCCCAAAATGGCAATTATTTACCCGAATTCCCTTGCAATTATGGGGCTAAGACAATTGCTTCATAATATTATGCCCATAATGGAAATAAAGGCATTTCGTAGCTTCAACGAGTTTGAAAGAAATAATCCAGATAGTTTCTTTCATTATTTTGTGGCAGATTCAATCATTATTGAGCATCGAGATTACTTTTTTTCAAGATCCGTTAAGACCATTGTTTTAACTACAATGACCGAGCAAACAAAGCAATTTAGCGATTTTAATTGCATCTATATCAACACTCCTGAAGAAGAACTCATTAGATCTTTCCTTGTATTAGAACAATATGCACATGGTGGTGGCAAGAATCTTCCACCACTAAAGATGCCCGAAAGCCTTACAAAGAAGATTCTTACAGACAGAGAAATTGAGGTACTTTCACTCTTAGTACAAGGACATATCAATAAAGAAATTGCCACTATCCTACATATCAGTTTAACAACTGTAATTACACACCGCAAGAATATTGTTGAAAAACTAGGCATGAAAAGTGTTTCGGCTTTAACTATTTATGCTGTAACACACGGCTATGTAGACATCAATAAGATATAATTGCTAACCCATTGCATTATAGATAGTTAGCAAATACATTCTAAATTCATTATAAAAGCACTTTTATTCCATAAAAAACATTGCCTTTACAATATAAAAGCAATGCTATTCCAATATATTTTCATTGTTATTATTTCACAAGCACATTATAACACTGGTGCAAGAAGATGAGCAAACCAACCTACAAACTTTTTCCATGGCGTGCGCATATCATTCCACTTCTTCGGAGTTAATAAGAAACTCTCTTTCTTTTCGGCATTAAACAAGTTACAAAGCTCTTGGGTAACCTCTTTATTCACAATAACAGCATTTGCCTCATAGTCGAAATTTAAACTTCGAGAGTTAAGATTTGCGCTACCAACAGTGCAAAATAATCCATCTACCATTATTACTTTTGTATGATGAAAACCAGGCATATACATCCAAATATTACAACCACGTTTCATTAATTGGTGAGCATTATAGAAGCCACAATCGGGAGTTAAGGGGATGTCACTGCGTACTGACAACATAATATCAACCTTTACACCTCGTTTAATGGCACGCTTTATCGCCTTTTTAATTGCTCTATTCAGCGTAAAATAAGGATTAATGATTTGAATACTATCCTTTGCAACATCTATTGCAGTGGTATAAAACTTACGAATAATTGCATTAGATGTTCGTGGCTCACGATTAATTATGCCCACCATCATATTATTTAATGAATTAACGGTAGGACGTTTCAAATCTACAAAAGTGGTATGTGGACGATCAGTTCTATAATATTTAGCTCCAGAAAGATGCTGCTTGGTAACCTTATTCCATATCTTTATAAAAATATTTTGTAGCGTGTTCACCTCATCACCTTCAATTCTGCAATGCATATCGTGCCACTCTCCCACTACCTTTGTGCCATTTATATAATAATCGGCAACATTCATACCACCAGTATAGGCCACAGAACCATCGATAACAACAATCTTTCGATGATCTCTAGCAAAGACATGATTAATCCAGGGGAATCTAATTGGGTCGAATTCGTATATCTCTATACCTTTTTCTCGTAAGTCTTTGAGCTCTTTTTTGCGCAAAGGTTTGTTGTTAGACATGTTTCCAAAAGCATCGAATAACGCCCTAACTTCAACCCCTTCTTTTACTTTATCTGCTAAAAGATTGAATAATTGGTTGGCAATAGAATCATTTCGAAAATTAAAATATTCGAGATGAATACTCGATTTGGCTTGTTTGATAGCCGTAAAGAGATCGTCGAACTTCTCTTGTCCTGTTAATAACAAGGTAACTGTGTTATTTCTCGAAAACGATACACCTTCACTTCGGAGTTCTTTTACAATCAATGAATCCGAGGTTTGCGCATATCCTTTTCCCAAAAACATTAATAAGAATAGAAAAAAGATATTTCTTAAGCTCATTCTTTATATTCTCTTTCTCTCAATTATCTAAATCATACACGAATAATGATCGACAATTCCAAGCAAATGGTTAGAACTATCAACAACTAACACGGTATGAATTTTATACTTATTCATTATTCGTAAGATCTCAGAAAGCTTTGTTTCTGGTGCTACACTCTTAGGAGTTGTAGTCATAATATCAGCTACTTTCTTATCGAAGAACTGAGCTTTCCAAGTCTCCATAGCACGTCGAATATCTCCATCGGTTATCAAACCAATAACTTGTTCGTCCTCTATTGAAACTCCTAAACCTAGCTTTCCTTTGCTAACATGAATGATAGCCTCTCCCAAATTCATTTCCTTTGGAATGACAGGAAGGTCGTTTTTTCGCATAACATCAGCGGCTGTGGTAAGCAAACGCTTTCCTAATTCACCTCCAGGGTGGAACTGTGCAAAGTCTTTTGGTTTGAAATCACGCACCTTCATCAATGCAACAGCAATGGCATCTCCCATCGCTAAAGCCGCTGTAGTACTACTTGTTGGAGCTAGATTCAAAGGACATGCTTCTTTTTCAACCTTCACTTGAATGTGAGCTGTTGAATATTTTGCTAAAAGTGATTGTGGATTGCTACTCATTGAGATAATAGGTACATTCATTTGCAACACCATTGGTAAGAATCTTAGCAGTTCATCAGTTTGTCCACTGTTGCTTAACGCAAGCACAACATCATCTGGTGTCATCACACCAAGGTCGCCATGAAATACATCTAAGGGGTTAATAAAGAACGAAGGAGTGCCTGTTGATGAAAGAGTTGCAGCGATTTTTGCTCCTATATTACCACTCTTTCCTACACCAGTAACAATCACTTTGCCCTTACAATGATACATCATTTGAATTGCTTTATCAAAATTCTCATTTAGCTGAGGTATCAATTGCAATAGAGCTTCAGCCTCATCTTTTAGGCATTGAATGGCATTTTCTCGAATACTTGTTATATTGATGGATTCAGATGTAGTCATAGTAAGTTCTTTATAAGTCCTTTTAATTTATTAAGTTCTAACATGTTGGCAGCATCACTCAATCCTTCATCGGGATCAGGATGCACTTCAAAAAAATAACCTGTAGCCCCAAATGCCTTTGCAGCCATAGCCATTGAAGGTACAAAGCGTCGATCTCCGCCCGTTTTTCCATCGCCTGCACCTGGTCGTTGCACGCTATGTGTGCAGTCCATAATAACATTTGGAGTGTAATTAAGCATGTCGGGAATGTTTCTAAAGTCAACAACTAAGTTGTTATAGCCAAATGAATTGCCTCTTTCTGTTAACCAAACATCTTTAGCTCCAGCCTCTTTGGCTTTTTCCAAAGGATATTTCATATCTAAACCACTTAAGAATTGGGCTTTCTTTATATTCACAATACGACCCGTTTTAGCTGCAGCTACCAACAAATCAGTTTGTCGACACAAGAAGGCAGGAATCTGAATAACATCACAAACTTGCCCCACTGCCTCCGCTTGGCAACTCTCATGAATATCAGTTAAGATGCGAAGACCGTAGCGTTCTTTTACATTTGCAAGCATTTCAAGTCCTTTTTCTAATCCTGGACCACGAAAAGAACGAATAGAAGTGCGATTTGCTTTATCAAAAGAAGCCTTAAAAATGATATCTATACCTAAGTCGTTATTAATTGCTTTCAATTCTTCTGCAACAACATTCAAAAGTTCTTGCGACTCAATTACACAAGGACCAGCTATAAATATGGGGGTATTCTTTATCATGACATTACCTTTTTATAATCAAATGGCTATATTTTTCCTAGTTTTTATCATTGCAAAGTTAACAAAAAATGCGCAAAAGAACAACTTACACACTCCTTTTAGAATGGAAAGAGTTCAATTTTATTGTTATTTACACATCTTATTATATATAATAGAATTGAGATTTGCTACCGAACACAATAAAAATAAGTTTATCTTTCCGACACAACATCACGAAAAATAAACTTATCATAAAATCTAAAGGTAGATTTATAAAAGAATCTTACTTTATATTTGAATACAGAATAACTTGCTATTATTTAATATTCTCGTTCTCCAAAGATGGTTGTTCCTATTCTAACGAGATTTGCTCCATGCTCTATTGCAATCTTATAGTCACCACTCATGCCCCAACTTCGATATTTAAAGTATTCTTTATCGCTAAAATATTCCCCTTTAATCTTATTGAATAGCTGATGAGCTATGGTAAATTCGCTTGCAATTTGCTGTTCATCAGGACAATAACTAGCCATCGTCATCAATCCACAAATGCGCACATTTGAGAGTGATTTCCATTTACCTTCTTCTAACAAAGCCAAACATTCATCGGGAGTTAACCCCGATTTGGTATCTTCTTGAGCAACACGAAGCTCTAAAAGGATATCTATTACTCTGTTATTTTTTATGGCTTGTTTGTTTATTTCCTTCAGAAGTTTAAGGCTATCTACCGACTCTATCAATGAAATGTATCGAGCAATATATTTCACTTTGTTTGTTTGTAGATGCCCAATAAAATGCCATTGAATATCAACTGGCAACTCTTCGACCTTTAAAGAAAGTTCCTTTTCTTGGCTTTCTCCAAATATTCGTTGCCCAGCATCATAGGCTGCACGAATAAACTCAGCAGGCCTAAACTTGCTAACTGCCACCAAATGGACTCCTAAAGGTAAGGAGTCTTTTATTTGATGCAATTGATTTACGACCTGCTCTTTATTCATTTTACTCTGCATTTTCAATATTTTCCCCTTCTTCGTATTCGGGTTTATCGTCAACTTCCTTTGTTGTTGTGAACGTATGTTCGTACACATCCATTATTTTTGTTTCAACAACGCTTGTTATTGTGTAGTCGGTTGCGGTCTTAGACATCATCTCTGTGATGTTATTCACTGCTCTACTTACGCTTCCAGCCTGCACAAGAAAGAGTGTAGTAGTGAGCTTTTCTTTTTCAGTTTTTTGATCTAAAGTAATAAATTGCAATTTTGCTTTATACCATTTATCATCAGATTCAGCATCACTGTAAACCACTTCAGAGTATGTTGCGGGCTTTATATCTGTTATTTTAAATTCTCCTCGTATGTAAAGGCTCATTTCTTTAGTTATCGAAGCTTCTGCTTCTGTGAAACTCAAAGCCTCAACTACATATTGTTCTGTTACGAATTTCTGCATTCCATTCTCCATATCTTTCTCGTAACGAACCTTTGTTTCAAACCAAGATGTAATTCTAGATCTCATAAATGATTAATATTTAATTATAATTTTAATGTAAAGATAATATTTTTTATCGGTACTTATCGTATTATTGTAAGTCTTTTTGTATTTTTGTAGCATATTAAAGAATAAAGGTAACAGAAAGAAATGGAATTTTATTATAAAGGTGTTCTCATCGCAATTAGTACGTTTATTATTATAGGAGTATTCCATCCCATTGTCATTAAAGTTGAATATTATTTTGGAACAAGACTTTGGTGGTTGTTTTTAGTAACTGGAATATTATCTATATGTGCAGCTCTTTTTATTGAAGATGTTTTTATATCTTCTCTATTTGGCGTACTTGGAGCCTCATTATTATGGTCCATTGGAGAAATCTTTGATCAAAAAAAGCGTGTTGAAAAAGGGTGGTTTCCTATGAATCCTAAAAGAAAAGACGAGTATTCAATTAATAAAAAGGACAAAAAAGAGTATCAATAACAAGAGTAATTATATCATTTTATAAATGAAAAGCGAACTTATTGTTATCGGGAAAACCGTAGATAAGCACATTATAGCTTGCATAGAAGATTACAACAAACGTATATCTCACTATGTGTCGTTTGGTATTACAACAATACCTAACATCAAAGACACAAAGAATATGAGTGAAGATGTACAAAAAGAGAAAGAAGGTGAGATGATATTAAAAATGATTCAGCCTTCCGACCATGTTGTATTATTAGATGAACACGGCAAGAGTTTCCGCAGTATTGAGTTCGCAGAATGGATAGAACAAAAACAAATTCATGCTCGAAAACTTATCTTTGTTATTGGAGGTCCTTATGGATTCTCACCCAAAGTATATGAAAGGGCAAATGAAAAGTTATCTCTTTCTAAGATGACTTTCTCACATCAAATGATAAGACTCATCTTTATTGAACAGATATACAGAGCTTGTACGATCATTAAAGGTGAGCCTTATCATCATGAATAAATTTCTTTTTCAGTAAGTTTTTATTATAGACTGAATTAATCCGAAGAATAATCGGAAACTATTTTGCGGTACATTGAATAAACTGTTGTACGTGAAATATATCCAATCATTATATTATCCAGTGTCACAACAGGTATAAAGTTCAACGAAGAGTTATCGAACTTTGCCATAATCTCCTCCATAGGATCATCTATCCTCACACTTGTTGTAAGTGAAGTCATAATCTTTCCTACCGTAAAACGCTGATATAATTCAGTTCTAAACATAAGGTGTCTAATCTTGGTTATATCGATTTCGCCCAATAAGACACCCGAATGGTCCGTAACAGGCATAAAACTTGTGTCACTCTTACTTATCTCTTTCACCAAATCCCCTAATGTCATATCAGGATAAACCTTTACAAAGTCTTTAATAATCAATGAATTTAGATTCATTAAAGTTAAGACAGAGCGGTCTGTATGGTGTGTAATTAACTTACCTTGATGTGCCAAACGTATTGCATAAATACTATGGGGTTCGAAGATACTGATAAACATTACGGACACTAACGAAACTATTATCAAGGGCATAAATAACTGATAGCCACCTGTTATCTCTGCAATTAGGAAGATTCCAGTTAGTGGTGCATGCATAACTCCAGCAATAACGCCTGCCATTCCCAATAAGGTGAAGTTCTTTTCAGGAAGATATAAACCTATTTGATTGGTATTCCAAAAACGTGAAAAGAGGAAACCTCCAAAGGCACCGATAAACAAAGAAGGTGCAAAAGTTCCTCCACAACCACCACTTCCATTTGTTGCTGAGGTTGCAAAGACTTTAGTTAAAACAGTTAAGGCTACATAAATTATGAGTAAATCACCATGTCCATAGAACAAAGAATTATTCATTATCACATTCCAATCAGCTTCCGTCCTACCACCTAACAATATATTAATTGCGCTGTAACCTTCTCCATAAAGAACAGGGAAAAAGAAGATCAATGAACTTAAAATGATTCCTCCGAGCAAAAGACGAGTATAACGATATTTTTTTAGTTCTCCAAAAATTCCCTCACATGAAGCCATTAAACGAATAAAATACAAACTTATAATTCCACAGAATAAACCAAGTAAGACACCTGCAGGTATTCTATCTACATTCCAAGCACTATCTAACGTAAAAGAAAACATTGATTCTCCACCACGAAAGATATAAGTAAAGCATGTAGCAGTTACACAAGATACAAGTATTGGCATAATAGATGCCATCGAAAGATCTACCATTAAGACCTCTAGAGTAAAAACCAAACCCGCAATAGGTGCCTTAAAAATACCTCCAATTGCAGCAGAAGCACCACAACCGACAAGTAACATAAGTGTTTTCTTATCCATATAAAAGAGTCTACCAAGATTAGAACCTATAGCAGAACCTGTTAAAACAATAGGTGCTTCCGCTCCAACAGACCCTCCAAAGCCAATAGTTATAGCAGAAGCAAGTACTGACGACCAGCAATGATGCCCTTTTAGACGAGATTGTTTGGCTGATATTGCATATAAAACACGAGTTATTCCATGAGAAATATCATCTTTTACAACATACTTTATGAATAATGTTGTAAAAAAAACACCTACTATAGGGAAAACAAGATATAACAGGTTATAAGATTCAGGCGTAAAACCTGAAGTTAATATATACTGCACCTCTGCTATCAACCAATGAAGAACTAAGCCTGCAAACGATGCACATAATCCTATAAGAAATGCAACTATGAGGATAAGCTGACGTTGGGGCACATGACGATGCACCCACATTATGATTTCTTTTGTGTTTATTCTATAATCTTTTGTAGACTGTTTCATTGATGCCATCAAAAAAGTTAAGAAGAAATTGGAATAAAACTCTCTTATTCCAACTTCATATCTTAGAGTTTGTATTTAGGATAATACGTTTTCAAGCGATTGATGTTATCTTTTAAAAGGATTGCTTTTAGCCTATAATAGTTATGCAATTACAACTCAAAAGGACTGCTATTACGTCCTAATAAGATAGATATTATCCCTATTAAAAGAGCATATTCATCTGCAAATTACTTACGGATAATTGTCACTTCACCTGTTTTTGTTAGCTTAATAATAGAAGATGGAGCATGAGGTTTATGCTCTTGACGACGTGTCCAACAAACATAATCAACTCCATCTATTATCTCTTGAACAATATCTCGATAGTTTGAAGCTGTTGGTTCACCGCTAATATTGGCACTGGTACTTACCAATGGCTTTTGAAAACGATAGCATAGTTCTTTTGAGAAAGCCTCTCTTGTTATTCTTATTGCAATACTTCCGTCTTCCGCAATCAAGTTAGGAGCAAGATTAACAGCATCATCCAAAATAATAGTTGTTGGCTTATCTGCTAGTTCCATCAAGTCCCACGCAACATTAGGAACATTCTTTACATAGCGTTGAACACGTGAATCAGAATCTACTAAACAAATCATTGCCTTAGAATCTGCACGTTTCTTCAATTCATAAACTCTGGCAACAGCAGATTCATTAGTTGCATCACAACCAATACCCCATACAGTATCTGTTGGATAAAGAATTAAACCACCTCGTTTTAATACTTCTACTGCATTTTTGATATCTTCACTTTGAGTCATTTCTTATATATTTAATCTAGTAAAGGTAATTTTTATTAAAGCAATTATGAATAAATTGCAAATCATTTAAGAATATATTGCTCTAGATTTTTAAATCCATTTAAAAAGTCTCTTGCATTCATTCTACGCTTACCAGGAAGCTGTAATTCTTCAATAGATAAATAATTATCTGTTGTAGCTATAAGAATTCTACCTTCATCTACCACAATTGTTCCTACAGTTTCTTTAGAACTTTCAGATGTTCTTGTTGTTTTAAAAATCTTCAAGGTCTCTTCTTTTTCTCCATCTGCTTGCTCTTTACTACATAACAGAGTCCAAACACCAGGATAAGGAGACAATCCTCTTACAAAATTATATAGCTTTTCATCAGATTGATACCAATTAATTTTGCATGTATCTTTAAATATTTTAGGAGCAGAATGTAGAACCTCCTCTTCTTTTTGTACCGTTGTTGGAATATTTTTTCCATGTTCTATCACAGCATTTAGAGTCTCTACTGCAGCTTGTGCCCCTAAATTCATCAACCCATCATACACATATTCTACATCAGCAGTTACAGGAATATCAAACTCTTTCTGTAGAATCATCCTACCTGTATCAATCTTATGATCCAAGAAGAAAGTAGTAACCCCTGTTTTTTTCTCTCCATTTATAATTGCCCAGTTTATTGGTGCAGCTCCTCTATACTGCGGAAGAAGTGATGCATGCACATTAAATGTACCATAAGAAGGCATATTCCAAACGCTTTCAGGTAACATTCTAAAAGCTACAACCACTTGAATATCGGCATTATACGAACGCAATTCTTCTTGAAAAGCTTCGTCTTTCATTTTCATTGGCTGTAAAACAGGAATATTTTTACTACATGCATAAGTCTTTACAGGTGAGGGTTGTAACACGCTTCCATGCCTTCCTACAGGCTTATCGGGTTGTGTTACGACTGCAACAACATTAAAATCCTCTTTAATTAGGTTGTCTAATGTGGCCACAGCAAACTCTGGTGTACCCATAAATACAATTCTTAAATCTTCTTTTTCCATAACTTACTACTCTTTATTGGCTTAACATAAAATAAAATAGTAAATATAATAGTCCATTATATTTTATAAAAATATTGCTTGTAAATATTCTTTTAGTTTCATTACATACCTACTTTTTTTATAAATCATTTGAGGAGCCATTATTCTTACTACTTCTATTTTTCTTTATTAACGAAAAAGAGAGGATATTTTGTTTATATCTGAAGGCCTTTTAATATACTTGCTATTTTTTGTTTTGTTGTAATACGAGTTGGAACCAGTGGCAAACGAAGTATATTCTCAATGAAGCCCATTTCGCTTAACAATGCTTTTACTCCAGCAGGATTACCATCTACAAATAATAAATCATACAATTCTGCAAAACGATGATGAATAATTCTAGCAGGTTCGTATTCCCCCTTAAACTCAAGACGTATCATCTTTGAGAATTCTCGTGGTAAAGCATTACCTATTACAGATATAGCACCTGCTGCCCCACTAGCTACCATTGAAAAGGTTAGGGCATCATCACCACTTAACACATCAAAATGACTTGGCTTATTTTGAATTATTTTATCTACTTGCTCTAAGTTTCCGCTAGCCTCTTTAATTGCAATAATATTTTTACAATCATTTGCAAGACGAACAGTTGTATTCCACTGCAGGTTTACCCCTGTCCTTCCAGGAACATTATAAAGTACCACTGGTAATGGACTTTCTTTAGCAAGAAGTTTAAAATGCTGATATAATCCTTCTTGAGAAGGTTTGTTATAATATGGGCAAACACTTAAGATTGCATCAATTCCTTTAAAGTCTGTAGTCTTTAACTCTTGAACAATAGCTTGTGTATTATTGCCACCACAGCCAAGTAAGATAGGAACCTTACCTCTACATTGGTCTACAACAATCTTTTTTATAGCCTGCTTTTCTTCAGCAGATAAACAAGGGGTCTCTCCTGTTGTTGCTAATATACACAGAAAATCAGCACCATTTTGCAATTGATAATCAATAATACGCTGCAAGGCATTATAATCAACACTTCCATCTAAATTAAATGGAGTTACAAGAGCTGTCCCTAGACCTTTAAATATATTACAAGTCATAATTCTTTTGAGATAAAGTAATGCCATCATAGGATTATCTTTCATTAATAAAAGACACTATATTTCAGCACCCAAACACCTCAATACAGTTTGTTTTCTTTATTTCAATGAATATAATCCATATGATTCTATATGCAAAGTTAATAAATTTATTTCAAGAACTAATTATAAAAGAATAAAATAAATAGCTACAATCTCGTTAATAGATAAGCAGTAACATTTCTCTTATTTTTACTTTTTATTGCAAAGTCCTCTAGTTATGTAAGCTATTTATATTATATAAAAGATCCATGCTACTATCCTAAGAAGTGTGTTAGATTAAAAATTTCTTTTCTTTTTTTGTTTTCCTAAATTTCTATTGATGAATTTTCCTTGTATATATTGTTTTTGTTTCTTTCATAGTGAAACTTGCTAATAGGAAAAGTACAGACTTCTTTGACGGCATTAATGTCATTATTTTTATCATTCTCATGTATTTTCTTATATCTGGACATAAGAGTCTTTCAATCCAAAATATCGTGATTATGCACCTTTGTACCATCCTCTAGATAGCGTAAATTAAAGTTATTATAGGATAACTCTATTACTATCAATAAGAAAGGCATTGTTCAAAATGTGATAAATATTGCTATCTCTCTCTTATTCTTTATAAAGCTCTTTTCTCTTGTCCTTTCTATTCAATTAAAAGGATAACTTTTACCTCATAATAGCATTGATATTACCTTCTAATTACATCGTTTTTATAACACAAAAACAAAGCTTTTACAACATTATGTAAACGTGAATAATCATAAAAGAACTTAGTTTTAAACTAATTTGGCATGATCAGTATAATAAATTTCGTTTATTAATAAATTTCCATAAACATAATTCGTTGAAATACACATAAATTATTTAATTTTGTCAACATCTTACTTTAATATACAATATTTATACATAATATGACGGAACAAGTAAAAAAAATGATCAATAAAAAAAAGAATCAGAAAATGCTTTGGTGGCATAAATGGGGTGGACTATTCTTTACCTTCTTTCTACTAATGTTCTGTATTAGTGGTATTATACTCAACCATCGTAAAGCATTTTCATCAGTCGATATCCCTCGAAGTATTCTTCCTAAAGCCTATCACTACGATCACTGGAATTTAGGTGCAATAAAAGGAGGCTTTCAACTCAACAACGATTCTGTTTTATTCTTTGGCTCCAATGGCATAGGTCTTTATTCTTCAAAGACAGAAAGCTATATTCCTTTTAATAGAGGATTAAAGACAGGAGCCGATAACAGAATCATTATCAATATTATAAAGGCAGGCAATAATGCTGTTATAGCATGCGCCAACTTCGATATTTATCAGCTAGATGTTAAGAAAAATCAGTGGGTCTCACTATCAAAACATCTTCCAACAGATGAGCGACTAACCGATATTGCAAATGAAGGAAATAATCTTATTGTTCAAACTCGCTCGCATTTATACGTTGCTTCCTATCCATTTACAAGATTTAAACAAGTAACGATAAAGGCTCCTAACGATGAAAAAATAGAAAATAGTTTATTTAGAACAATATGGACGCTACATAGTGGTGAGTTATTTGGATTGATCGGAAAATTATTTGTAGACCTTTTAGGGGTCTTAGTCATTATTCTTTGTATCACAGGACTTATCATTACATTTTATCCTAAACTGATATCACTTAATAGAAAGAAACCTAATAGAGTTCAAAAATGCAGAACAGGTTTCAAATTAGCAATGAGATGGCACAACAAAATTGGTGTTACGATGTTGGTGTTCTTACTCATTCTTGCTATAACTGGAACCTTCCTTCGTCCTCCTTTACTCATTCCTATAGTAAGAGTTAAACACTCTCCCATTCCCTTTACAACCCAATACACATCTAATACATGGAACGATAAACTAAGAACCATTCGCTATGACAACGTCAATAAACAATGGTTGATTTACACTTCCGAAGGATTCTTTCAGTTGAAGAGCCTTAATGAAAGTCCTAAGCGCCTCGGTTCCGCTCCACCTGTAAGCTTTATGGGAGTAACTGTACTTGAACAACAAGATACAAATAAATGGATTATAGGCTCATTTAGTGGTTTATTTGAATGGAATACCCAAACAGGCGCAATACAAGACCTTTACACAGGAGAACCTCTTCATAGTGTTTCAGTAAATGGTATCCCTACATTCACCAACTCTGTAGCAGGCTATTATAAGCCTAAAGATAAAGAAGCAATAGTATTTGATTATAGAAGAGGTGCAGAGAATACCAATATGGAGCCTACATTTATACGAATGCCAAAAAGTTTTCATCAAGCAAGAATATCGTTATGGAACGTTGCTTTAGAGACACACGTAGGTAGAATATACACCTTCTTACCGCAAATTATAGTGATGTTATTCATCTTCTTGTCGGGCATGTTCTTAATATCTGTTCTCATCTCAGGATATGTCGTTTACAGAAAGATTCACAAGAAAAAGTCAAATTGAAAAGAAATATAGAATAAATAAAACGCCAAAACCAATACATAAAGGCTATTTCATGCTTTATATTTTGGGCGAATAAAAATAAATATATACTTTTGCGAGCACTGCTTTGTGCCAAATAATATAACATTAAATACTTCAAAACAATTTTAGATATGAATAAAAAAATTATTATTCCATTAGTTCTATTGGTCTGCATTCTTTTAGGTGGAGTGATATACTTATACACATCATTAGAAAAACAAGAAAAACAAAATCAGAACATGCAAGAATTGGCAGAACTAGATAAAAAGGAAATGGAAAATGAGTATCAACAATTTGCGAACCAATATGGTGAGATGCGTACTCAAATTACAAATGACTCTATCATAGCTCAATTAACAACCGAACAAGAAAAGACACAACGGCTACTTGCTGAACTAAAACAATTAAAAAACAATGATATAAAAGAAATTACCAGATTAAAGAAAGAACTTGCTACTGTTCGTGCCGTTCTTCGTAGTTATGTTATGGAAATTGACTCTTTAAATAGACTCAACCAAAACCTAACTGCAGAAAATGTTCGTGTTAAGGGACAATATGAAGAGGCAACAAAGCAGATTGAAGGTCTGAATACCGAAAAGGCTTCACTTTCTCAAAAGGTTGCTATTGCAGCTCAACTAGATGCTATTGGTATTTCTGCAGCAGGTTTAAACAAACACGGAAAGCCAACAAACAAAATAAATAAGTGCAAAACTTTGCAAGTAAATTTTAGCATTGCAAAAAATGTAACAGCATCTGGAGGAACCAAAAACATTTATGTTAGAATCATATCTCCGATAGGTAGCGTCATTGGCAATGAAGGTACATTCTCTTATGAAAACAGAAATATTCAATGCTCAATGAAGAAAACAATTGAATATAATGGTTTAGAGACTCCAATCACAATGTACTGGAACGTAAATCAAACCCTTACAGCAGGAACATATCAAGTTAGTATCTTTGCAGATGGCAATATGATAGGCTCTAGAAGCTTCACATTAAATGAATAAAATTCAAGATGAAATTAAGAAGAACCATTAGTTTGGTTGCAATAACATTCGTCTCAATCGCAATATCAGCACAAGAAACTCTGTCTTTAGCATCTTGTAGGGATTTAGCTATTAAGAATAACCATCAACTTCAGATAGCGAAGACAAAGCAAGAGATTGCAACCAATATGCGGAAAACAGCCCAAACAAAGTATCTACCACATGTAGATGTTGTTGGAGGCTATACTTTAACGAGTAAAGAAGTATCGTTATTAAATAATGATCAAAAGGCTTTGTTACAGAATTTAGGTTCTACTATAAGTGGAAGTCTTAATTCAAATCTTACCTCTTTACTAACTGGTTTAGCCCAAAGTGGAGCTATCACACCACAAATAGCTCAACAATTAGGAGGTTTATCACAACAAGTTGGACAATCACTTACACAGTTTGGCAATCAAGCAGGAGCTCATTTTGTTGACGCTTTTCGTACTGATACAAGAAACTTATGGACTGGTGCTGTTGTAATTAAGCAACCTATATATATGGGAGGAGCCATAACTGCAGCTAATAAGTTAGGAAAAATAAGCGAAGAGCTAGCCAGTAACAATATAGATGCTACTGTTCAAAACACTATTTATGAGGTAGATAAAACCTATTGGTTGGTTGTTTCGCTCAAACAAAAGCAGAATCTTGCTAAAAGTTATCTTCATTTAGTAGAGAAACTAAATGAAGATGTACACAAAATGATTAAAGAAGGCGTTGCAACAAGGGCTAATGGACTAAAAGTTGACGTGAAAGTGAACGAGGCAGAGATGCAAGTTCTAGAAGTAGAAAATGGTCTTTCACTTGCAAAAATGCTTTTATGTCAGCTCTGTGGCTTACCTGTTGATACTCCAATAACACTCGAAGACGAAAGTAAAGAGAACCTTTCTTCTTCAACTGTATCTGAAGATATTTCAATAGAAGAGGCCTTTTATCATCGTCCTGAGTTGAGAATGCTACAAAACAACTTTGATATTTCAGTACAAAAAACAAAAATTACGAAGTCTGCTTACCTCCCTCAAGTTGCTTTAACGGGTGGTTATCTCATCTCTAACCCTAGTGTTTTCAACGGATTTCAAAAGAAATTTAGTGGCGTTTGGAATGTAGGAGTACTTGTAAAGGTTCCTGTTTGGAGTTGGTCGGAAGGTGTTTATAAAACAAGAGCAAGTGAAGCAGCAAGTAGAGTCGCAGCTCTTGAGTTAAAAGAAGCAAAAGAAAAGATTAGTCTTCAAATAACTCAAAGCAGATATAAACTGAATGAAGCAAACAAAAGACTTGCTGTTGCTTTAAAAAACATCACCAATGCCGATGAAAACCTTCGTTGTGCCAACCTTGGTTTCAAAGAAGGAGTGATGGAAACTACCGATGTTATGGCTGCACAAACAGCATGGCAACAAGCACAAACAATGAAAATTGAAGCAGAAATTGAAGTAAAATTAGCCCAGGTAAACCTACAAAAGGTACTTGGTTTATTAAAATAAATAAAGAAAAAAGCAATGAAAGGTCAAAAAAAATATATGTTCGTATCCTTGCTAACCTTTATAGTTGTGGTTGTTTTAACTGCAGTGATTGGGTTTATTGCATTTGGAAAAGAACCCGAAGTCATTCAAGGTCAAATCGAAGTTTCTGAATATCGTGTTTCATCTAAGCTCCCTGGACGTATAGTTGAATTGAGAGTTAAAGAAGGAGACTTTGTTCGTAAGGGAGATACCCTTGCAATTTTAGAAGTACCTGAAATTGAAGCACAACGTAAAGCCGCTGATGCAGGTGTTGCTGCGTCTGCTGCTTTCAATACAATAACAGACAAAGGAGCACGTAAGGAACAAATACAAGGAGCTTACCAATTATGGCAACAGGCTCAAGCTGCACAAGAAATTACAAAGAAGTCCTATACAAGAGCTCAGAACTTGTTTGACGAAGGTGTTATAACTGCTCAAAAGAGAGATGAGGCTTATGCTGCTTATAAGGCTGCAGAAGCTGCTGTTCTTGCTGCTAAAAGCCAATATGACCTAGCAAAGAACGGTGCAAGAACGGAAGAAAAGGAAATAACAAGAGAGAAAGTAAAAATCGCTCAAAGCTCTGCTGAGGCTGCTCATTCACTTCAAAAGGAGACTGTTCAAATTGCACAATACGACGGAGAGATTAGCGAAATCTATCCTAAAGTAGGCGAATTAGTTGGAACTGGCTCTCCTATTATGAGTATTGCTATCTTAAAAGAGATGTGGGGTACATTCAATGTCAGAGAAGACCAACTCCAAGATCTCTCAATGAATTCTAAATTTAAGGTCTTTATTCCAGCCTTCAACAAAGAGGTTACTATGCAAACCTATTACTTAAAAGATCAAGGAAGCTATGCAGCATGGCGTGCAACCAAAGCTTCTGGCCAATATGATTTAAAGACTTTCGAAGTAAAAGCACGTTTCGTTGATAACATTTCGGGTGTTCGTCCAGGCATGTCACTCGTTATTAAGCGATAAACGGCAGTATTTCTGTTGAATTAATGTTACATTAGTGTGAAATCAGATAATTGCTTTAAAGCTCTTCAAAGAGTCATTTTATATCAAATAGATAAGATGATTCACAATAAGATGTATTTATTGTGCACTATTGTCTTCCCTTTATTTGTAATCGTTTTCTTTACGAGTGTGATGCAAAAAGGACTTCCTTCGAAGCTTCCTATTGCTGTTGTTGATAAAGATAACTCAGCAACAACACGCAAGCTTGCACGTACTCTAAATACTATTCAAGAGGTGGAAGTAGTTAATCACTATGCAACCCCTCTAGAAGCACGCAAGGCAATGCAAGAAGGAACTATCTATGGATATTTCTATTTCCCACCTAAAACAACACAATCACTAGTGGCTGCCAAGCAACCTAAAGTGTCGTTTTATTATAATTCGAGTTACTATCTTGCTGGCTCATTCTCTTTTAAAGCAATGAGAACAATGTCTGTATTGGCTAATGCCTCTGTTGGTTCGGCTAAATTAACGGCTTTAGGATACACACAAAAACAGATAAAGGCTGTTTTACAACCCATAGTTATCGACACACACATCATCAATAACCCTACAATGGACTATAGTGTGTACCTCAACACCACATTTATTCCTGCTTGTATTGGTATCTTTATTCTATTATTAACCGTATTCTCGCTCGGTAAAGAAATCAAAGACAGAACCACAAAGAGATGGTATAGACTGGCTGGAGATAACTTTAGAATTGCATTATTAGGTAAGATGATCCCTCAAACCATTTTGTTTTGCGGAATAGCCATCATTTATACCACCGTATTATATGCTTATCTAGATTTCCCATACGCTTGTAATACATTCACATTATATGCTAATGCCATTTTATTTGTATTGGCTTCGCAGGGATTAGGACTCTTTTTCTTCTTCCTATTCCCCACCCTTCGCATGTCAATGAGTATGTGTTCTCTATGGGCTATGCTTAGTTTTTCTATCAGTGGCTTTACTTTTCCAATAGAAGCAATGGACGCTCCATTCCAAGCTTTTGCTTGGTTATTCCCCGTTAGACATCATTTCAGTATATATCAGATGGTTGTTTTGAATGGATATCCCATTCATTATGCATGGAGTCATTATTTAGCTCTCATCATATTTACGCTTTTACCAATTAGTATTCTTCCCAAATTAAAGAACATTTTACTTACTTATAAATATATTGCGTAGGACAATGAGTAGAAAAAAGCATAAGAGCGACTTGCGTACTTTTATACATTTCCTATTTGAATGTATAAAGCATGAAATACGAACAATAATGAAAGATGGTGGAGTGGTCATGTTCTTTATCATCGTTCCTATTGCGTATCCCATTTTATACTCGTGGATGTATAACAATGAAGGAGTTAAAGAAGTTTCTACTGTCTTTGTAGATCAATCTCATAGTTTTCTTAGTAGAACCTTTATTCGTAATTGCGATGCTACCGATGGTATTAAGGTTGCAAAGGTTGTTAGCTCCTTAAACGATGCACAAGAGCTACAAAGACAACAAGAATGTCATGCTATTGTTCTGCTTCCAGAAAGCTTTGCTCAACAAATTAACCGTGGAGAGCAAGGAACTGTATTGTTTTATGCTGATTTAAGTGGTATGTTTTACTACAAAGGAGTGTACTCTGCTCTTACTGATGTATCATTAGAAATAAGTAAAGACATTAAGATTGCGAGAATGAAGACCTATACAGATAAAGACGAAAGCATAGCTTCATCTCCTTTAGAGTATGAGTCTGTTTCACTATTCAACCCACAAAATGGATATGGAACATTTATTTTACCAGCGGTATTAATTCTTATCATTCAACAAACTATGATTCTTGGAGTTGGAATGTTGTCGGGTACAAGACATGAAAGAAGAGTATATACAGGAAGAATTATCACTCAAAGAACTATTATAGGTGGTTTTGCTAACACGTTAGGTAGATCTTTCTCTTATTTCTTTATCTACATTGCTACCACAGCATACACCCTTTTACTCATTCCACATATATTTAAATTAGTACAACTTGCAGATAGTTCAACCCTTATACCCTTCCTTTTGCCCTATCTTTTGTCTGTAACATTCTTCTCAATGTTAATATCTAGATTCGTAAAAGAAAGGGAAAGTATTATACTTTTAATGGTATTTACTTCTATGCCATTCTTATTACTATCTGGAATATCATGGCCTACAAATGCACTGCCTGTTTTTTGGAAAGTTGTTTCATGGTGTATCCCATCTACATTTGGTATTAATGGGTTTGTAAAGATTAATTCTTTAGGGGCAAACCTCAATGATATCCATCTAGAACTCATTGCTTTATGGACTCAAGTAGTGGTATACTTCATCATAAATATATACATACAGCTATTTATACCTCGAAAGAGTACCAAGAAATAGGTATATTGAGATACTACTCTTTTATTTTTTAGTCAAAACAATAATAAATACTTATCTTTGCATAAGTATATTTATTATCATGTAGAAAAATAGAAGATACAGAAAGTAGATAAAAAGTCATTGGAAGTTATACAGCCAATAGACCAAGTTTTTTACATTATGAGATTAGCAGACTTAAAAACTGGAGAAAAAGGTATCATTATAAAAGTCGTAGGACACGGAAGTTTTAGAAAGAGAATAATAGAAATGGGATTCATCAAAGGAAAGGAAGTTGAAGTTCTTTTAAATGCTCCTCTCCAAGATCCCGTTAAATATCGTGTCATGGGTTATGAGGTTTCGTTACGCCGTAATGAAGCTAAGATGATTCAAATTGTTACTGAAGAAGAGCAAAACACAAATTTTTTAGACACTAAAGAGGAAGAAATAAAAACAGAAGACCAACAAAAGATTAATCAACAAAAGCCCTTAGAACATTCTGAGGAAAACTCTCTCGCGTCTAAAGTAAAACAAGAACGACGTCAAATAAACATAGCTTTAGTGGGTAATCCCAACTGCGGTAAGACTTCATTATTTAACTTTGCTTCTGGTGCTCACGAACGAGTTGGAAACTATTCTGGTGTTACTGTTGATGCAAAAGAAGGTAAAGCCTTTTTCGAAGGTTATCAGTTTAATATTGTAGACCTACCTGGTACATACAGTTTATCAGCCTATTCACCTGAAGAACTCTATGTAAGAAAGCAGTTAATAGAAGAAACTCCAGACGTTATTATCAATATATTAGACTCGAGCAACTTAGAAAGAAATTTATATCTCACAACTCAGCTCATTGATTTAAACCTAAGAATGGTATGCGCTCTCAACATGTATGATGAAGCAGAAAAGAGAGGTGATAACATAGATTATAAGTATCTTGGAAGTCTACTCGGTGTTCCTATGGTTCCTACTATATTTACTACAGGAAGAGGGGTTAAAGATTTGTTCCACATTATCATCAACACTTTTGAGGGAGCTGATTATTTAGACGACAAAGGACATCTCAATAAAGATGTTGCAAAGGAAATAAAAGAGTGGCACGACACCTACCATCCATCTGAAAGTCATCACGAACATGATGAAGATTTTGCATCAGGTGAAATTCCAAAGAATGTTACTTCTAAACATATTCACATCAACTACGGACAGAATATCGAAGAAGCCATAAGCAAAATACAGCAAGAATTAAAACAAGATGACAAAATCAGATATTTATATTCAACTCGATACCTTGCTATAAAGCTATTAGAACAAGACAAAGAGATTGAAGAATATATCACAAAAACGGCAACAAACAGCAGTAAGATTATTCAGCTAAGAAATGAGATTAGCAATAATGTTGCCAATGAACTTCATGAAGATAGTGAAACCGCTATTATGGATGCTAAGTATACTTTCATTCATGATCTACTGCAAAAAGCGAACTATAAAATAGGGAAAAAGGAAAATACCTATAGCTTGACGCATAAAATTGACCACATTATAACCAATAAATGGTTTGGAATTCCTATTTTCATTGCTATTCTTTGGCTGATGTTCCAAACCACCTTCACGCTTGGTCAATATCCAATGGATTGGTTAGAAGAAGGAATTAATCTATTAGGCGGATTTATAACTAGTTCTATGAACAACGGTCCATTGAAGTCCATGCTTGTAGATGGAATAATTGGCGGTGTTGGAGCCGTTATTGTTTTCTTGCCACAGATTCTTATTTTGTACACATTTATTTCATTCATGGAAGATAGTGGATACATGGCAAGAGCAGCATTTATCATGGATAGACTAATGAATAAGATGGGATTGCATGGTAAATCATTTATTCCTCTAATCATGGGATTTGGTTGTAATGTGCCTGCAATTATGTCTACACGTACAATTGAAAGTAGACAAAGTCGTTTAGTCACGACACTCATTCTACCTCTGATGAGCTGTTCTGCCCGATTGCCTATCTATATCATGATCATTGCCACATTCTTTTCCCCAAAATATCGTTCTTCGATAATGATTTCTCTATATATTATAGGAATGTTTATTGCCGTTATCATGAGTAAGATATTTACGAAAACAATAGCAAAGAACGAAGATACACCTTTTGTTATGGAACTCCCACCCTATCGTTTCCCTACTTGGAAAGCCATTGGACGACACACTTGGGAAAAAGGAAAACAATATCTCAAGAAGATGGGAGGTATTATTCTTATTGCAAGTATCATTGTTTGGGCATTAGGTTATTTCCCACACGGAGAAAAACTAAATGAGGCTGAACGACTAGAACAGAGCTATATAGGTAAATTAGGAAAGACTATAGAACCATTATTTAGAGCTCAAGGCTTTGATTGGAAGCTAGATGTTGGACTACTTGCAGGTACTGGAGCTAAAGAAATTGTTGCTTCTACCATGGGAGTGATATACACTTCGGATAGTAGTTTTAGCGACGACAATAACTTTAGCAACGATACTGTTAAATATTCTCGTTTGTATGCCCAGATGAGATCAGATGGAATAACACCTATTTCTGCATACGCCTTCTTGTTATTCGTACTACTCTACTTCCCTTGTGTTGCAACAATCGCAGCTATAAAAAATGAGACAGGCTCTTGGAAATGGGCATTTTTCACAATATTCTATACCTGTGCACTTGCTTGGATTGTATCTGCTGCATTCTATCAGATAATGAGTAAAATTTTTATATCATAACAAGCTATACAATATTGGAAATAATATATAACTACCCATATTGTATTTAACGGGAGTTCGACGAATTCACATTAGATTAAATAATATTTCAGTCCGGTAAAATATGTACTTTTACCCATGTTATTGAAGTTTCGATCAAGAAAACAAAAGTAACAAAAGGGCTGAAATCCAAATACGGTTTTTATCCCTTAACTTTTATATATGGAAAAGGTTTACCAGACTGTAATAATTTTTATTATTTTTTCTTATACAAAGATAAGAAAATATGGGCTTACACTCTTTTTTAGTACACTACCCGTATCATTTCTCAAACGCTGTTACAAACTCTTCTTTTTCCAAAGAGAACTCCTTATAACTAATATCAAGAGAGTTCAACGCCTACAGGTAAATATGGACTACTTGTAGAAGTTTTCTCACTATCTGAAGTTAGTGAAATTTACATATTTGTACAGGATAGAAACTTATAACTTGTAAAAAAATACGTGCCCATCACATACCACTGCTTTTATTGTCCATTGAGAAATATTATTTATACGTAGAACACCTGAAAGAGAATCCTCCATTACGCCTTCATTTAATACCTGAAATTCACGTTTCAAACATTCTTTAACTACCTTTTCATAAAATAACAGTATATAATTTTATACATTTGTAGTCTTAATATAATTATTTAGAATATAAATGAAAGTATTTTAATATAAATAATCATCATAAAGAAAAAAGTTATGGATATACTAGCTTGTACAGATAAAAACTATATAATGCCATGTGGTGTTATGATGCGATCTGTTTGTGAAAACAATCTAAATGAACATATTATATTCCATCTTATTATAGACAAAAGTGTTGATGACAAGTGTAAAAATAAATTACAACAATGTTTAGTTGGAAATACAAGTATTCAGTTCTATCATTTTAATGATTCAATACTAACAAAATATACTATTGGAAAAGGGCATCATTTAACTATTGCTACTTATTATCGCTTATTTATTTGTAACCTTCTACCTCAGAATATAAGTCGCATTATTTATTTAGATTGCGATTTAATTGTAAGACATCCACTTAATAAACTTTGGAATACAGATCTAACCAATAAAGCCCTTGGTGCAGTAACAGATATGGGAGAAGCTATGACTGAACGCTACTCACGTTTAAACTATCCACAATCTTTGGGTTACTTTAATGCAGGAGTACTGTTAATAAACATAGAATATTGGAGAGAGCATAATTTGCAAGATGTATTTTGGAACTATATGAAAGAAAATATAGACAAATTAAAGCAACACGACCAAGATGTCTTAAACTATACTTGTCGAGATTGTAAAGTAAATTTACCTTTTATTTATAATTCCCAAGATGGTTTTGGATATAACAGAGCTTATTTTGATGTAAAAAAATATGCTCAAGAATTACCTCAAGCCCTCACGGCACCTGTGATTTTACACTTTACTGCAAATAAGCCATGGGAAAAAGAATGTGATCACCCTTATAAAAATGAATTTTTCAAGTATCAGAATCTAACACCATGGAAAGGAATGCCTTTGATTGCAGCTAAAGTTCCGTTAACAAAAAAACAAAAGTTTGTACGCTTCCTACGAGCATTAGGCGTTATAAAGCCAAGATATAAGATATTAGTAAAAGAACTACGATAAAAAAACTTTTTATCACAAAGTATGTAAAAGTGTTATTTTACTAAATACTTTAACATATCTTTACTCTATTATTTTACATCCACGTTAATTAAGAATAGCGTCTATTATAAGGAGAAATTAAATCCTAGAAGTGTCTAGGATTTAATTTCTCTCCTTTGTTTATTATTCTTTTTTCTTTATTGTTTTCCAAGCCTAATGGGATATTTGGTAGGGTGAAAATCCCTCGTGTTTCAGTAAGCGAGATTATGCCTTTATTTAGTTTGTATTATTAATTCATTGATAAAGAAGTTTGATATTTGTCTAAGTAGGTGGTTGCGAGTGTTTCCTCCGTAGATAGAATGGTTTCTATTGGTGTAGTAAAGCTCTCTAAAGTCTTTGTCTGCTTGCACCAATGCTTCTGAATATTCATAGGCATTTTGCATATGAACATTATCATCTGCGGTGCCATGGCATAGTAATAATGATCCTTCTAACTGATTTACACGACTAATAGGATTGTCTTTATAACCATCAGGATTCTCTTTGGGAGTTCTCATGTATCTTTCAGTGTAGATGGTATCATAGAATTTCCAGTCGGTAGGAGCAGCAACCGCAACACCTGCTTTAAACACTTTGCGACCTTCACTCATACTCATTAAGGTATTAAAGCCACCAAAACTCCAGCCCCAAATACCTATATTTTCTTTATCTACATACGACAGCTTGCCTAACCACAATGCAGTTTCAACTTGATCTTTAGCTTCTAATTTTCCTAATTGCAAATAAGTCGCTTTCTCAAAGGCTGCTTCTCTACCGCCAGTACCACGTCCGTCTACACAAACCACAATGATATCGTTTTGTGCAAGATATGCATCAAAGGCTCCACCTTGACCCATTGAGCCTGCATTCCACGAGTTAATAACTTGCTGACTGCCTGGACCACTGTATTGAAAAAGCACAACAGGGTAATGTTTTGAAGGATTAAAGTTAAGCGGTTTCATCATCCAACCATCTAATTGAATACCCTCTGAGGTTGTAAACGTAAAGGCTTCACGTTTTGCCCAATCATAGTTCGAAATCTTGTTCTTTAACTTCTCATTATTAATAGGTGTAGATAGCACCTTGCCTTGATTGTCTCTGATAGTGAAAACAAAAGGAGTGTTATAGTTACTCCATGTATTTAAGAAGTATTTAAAGTCTCCAGAGAAGCGTGCTTGATTCCAACCTTCTTGCTTAGTGAGCTCTTCTACAGAACCATTCTTCTTGCTAACGCAAACCTTTCTATCGTGGGGTGTGGGCAAAGCTGCTTGATAATACACTTCGCCTGTTGCGTCGTTAATTCCGTAAACATCAGTAATAATAGTTTTATTATTGCCTATCTTACGGATAAGTTGACCATTTCGGGAGTAAAGATACAAGTTCATTGCTCCCTCTTTGTCATTAGGAATCAATATATTGTTAGGAGTTATCAATATATTTCCAATGGCTTCTTCTTTAATATATTTAGGAGATGTTTCCTTAATGAGTAGCTGTGCAACTGTACTTCGAGGATTGACAGAATATAAACACAATTCATCTTGATGGCGATTCATGGTGAAAGCAATCACTTGATTGGCATCGTTTGTTGCCTTTAAACGTGGGATATAGCTGTCTGCAGATAACGGTAATTGCATCTTTTGGGTTCTTTTTGACTTTATATCAAAGCTCCATAGCGACACAATAGCATTATCAAAACCTGCTTTAGGATATTTATAAGAATCTAATCCTGGGTAATCAGCATAAGAGTTGAATGTTGGATGAGAGCCTTTAAACATCTGAATAGAATATTCTTTAACCGCCTTTTCGTCGTATTTCACCCACACAAGCATTGAAGCATCTGCACTAAATACAAGTGCTTTGTTGTGACTAAACTCTTCTTCATTCACCCAATCGGGGATACCATTAATGATTTCATTTGGCTTTCCGTCTGCCGTTACAGCACTTTCGGCATTATCGTATAATAGTTTTACTAAGAAAATGTTATTATTTCTCACGAAAGCTATAAGGTTTCCGTCGGGAGACCAGGTTGGAACTTGTTGCTTATCGCCATCTGAAAGCTTTTCTAATTTAGTAGAAGCGATGGTGTATATATAATAAGTTGCTTTGAAAGAGCGTCGGTATATGTGTTCTGTTTTGGTTTGAATGAGCATTCTTTTGCGATCAGGCGACATGATATAGCCGTCAAAACCATTAATTTTCTCGCCTATAGTCTTTGATATATCGAATAAAACAGCCGTTGTTTGTCCTGTTTTAAACGAGCATTGTAAAACTTGTTTGCCGTCACTACTGATGCGAGTAAATTGGTCTGTTCCTGCAATGGGATTCATTCCTTGCATCATTTCAGCAGAGAATTCACCATTAGTAATTGACTTTATCGTGATTTTATCACCTGCATTGGCAACGCTAAACATCATTGTGAATGCAGTAAGAAGGGTCCAAATCTTTCTCATTGTGTATCTTTTAGTATGTTCTTTGCCACAAAGTTAAGTAAATTTGTTTACTTTTGCAAAGGCTATTACTAATGGTTTTGCTTGCACTGTCATAGAATTGATAGGAATAATGTTATTTTCTTTGTTTATAAGTGCAGGTCAACCTAATTGAGAGTAGTTAGTTTTCTATTTTAATGAGATTGGAAATTTCAAATGAATACATCTTTTTTATATAACGATTTTGGGTCTTGGATGAAGCAACAGTTTCCTTTTAAGGTTCAAAAGATATCCATTGACGCTGGTTTTTCTTGTCCAAACAGAGATGGAACCATTGCTCGTGGAGGCTGTACATATTGTGATAATAGGACATTTAACCCTTCTTATTGTCATAAAAGAGATTCTGTTACAGAACAATTAGAGGCAGGAAAGCGATTTTTTGGAAAGAAATATCCTGATATGAAATATCTTGCATACTTCCAAGCATATACAAATACTTATTCACCAACATCTAAATTGAGAACAATGTACGAAGAAGCCTTAGCCGTTAGTGATGTTGTTGGATTGGTAATTGGTACTCGTCCCGATTGTGTTTCAGACGAATTACTCGATTATTTACAAGAGTTGAATAAGAAAACATTTGTTTTAGTAGAGTATGGAATAGAGACAACGAATAATAAAACGTTAGAAAGAATTAACCGAGGTCATTCATTTGAGTGTAGTGTTGATGCGATAAAAAGAACGAAAGAACGTGGAATATTAACAGGAGGGCATATCATTTTAGGTCTTCCTGGTGAGGATTTACAAGAGAGCATACAACAAGCTAAGATCATATCTCTACTTCCTTTAGACATACTTAAAATACATCAAATGCAAATTATTAGAGGAACGAAGTTGGCAAAGGAATGGAATGAGGAGCCTTTTCACCTTTATTCGCTTGATGAATATATTGAACTCATTGCGCAATATATTCAGTATTTAAGAAAAGATCTTGTGTTAGAGCGATTTGTTAGTCAATCTCCTCCAGAGTATTTGGTCGGTCCTAAATGGGGAATAAAGAACTATGAGTTTACCAATAAGCTTGTAAACTACTTGAAAAAACACAATATTAAGCAGGGAGATTTAGTTGAATAGCAAAATAAAAGGCATTATAGAGGCTTATAATAGCGTTCTATAATGCTTACATTGTAATAACTCTTTTATTGTCATTTCAGGGTGTTTCGCCATAAAACTACCAATCAATTGAACTTTTTTGGTAGTAAACATTTCTTTATTCAATATGGTATTGGTCACCCACATCACTGCTGCTGCATGCAATCCAGTTTCAATTAGATTGTCACTTTGCTCTTTTAAGCATGGGAAAAGACTCATTAGATAGAAGTGTAGGCAATCTGCTACAATATAACTTCTATTCATTGTTTCTCTTTGTGCTGCAGTATAAAATTTCTTATATAAAGGATATTCGCTACCAAGGTATTTATCTAATGAAATCCCAATGGTGTTTCTGTTTACAATAATGCTTTGATCAAAGGCTCCAATTTGTGTATAAACTTTTGGGATAGTTGTGCTCGGGAGTAGTTTTTGCATTCTTTTAAAAGCAAAAGATAATTCTTTATTGATGTCAGAAAAATCATTATATTGTTCTTCAATATCTGCAATCACACGTTGAAGAAGTGTATCTTGATAGAATTTTAGCAGTCTACTATTTATTCCAATTTCGTCAATATCGCCTAATTTCAATACATCTTCAATTAAAGCACGAGTCTCTTGTGGATATTCTGTTTGCATATTCTGTAATGCAGAGAAATCTCCAGTTGTGAGATAACGACTCTCTAGTTGATCATAGCGTTTCGCTTCAACCAACAAATGTTTGTCTTTTTGTTCTTTGTTACCTAGTTTTAGGTTGCAAGAAGATAAAAAGATGAAACATAATAGTAAATAGAGAAAGTGTCTCACGATGAATTGATAAAGGAATTAATAGGGATACAAAAATACAAAAATGTAATTTAAAAACCAAATAATAATCTAAAAAAAGTAAACAAATAGATTTCTGGTTACTTTATTATTTAAATTTATTAAAACAATCAGCAAAAAAATGGAGTGGGTATGGTATTCTTTAAGAAATAACTAGAATGCAAAATATAATTCTTTTTTTTATTCCTTTGGATTTTATAATATTATCTATTATCTTTGTGTATATCTAGATATAAAAAATTATTCAATAAATTTTGCATAGCTGTTTATCAGTTATTGTAGAATAAAATATGAGTTATAGCAATAAATTAATAATCATCCTAAACTCTAATTAAGAAACAAACCTTTTAAATTCTATAAGTATGTCAAACCAAGAACAAAACGTTTTATCGGAAAGTTTCAACTTAAAGAAATGCATTCTCTTTGCAGTTGCAGTTCTCATTACTTTAATTTTATGGAATCTTCCACTAGATTATTATGGCATCGACGGCCTAACGGTTATTCAACGACGTGTTATTGCCATATTTGCTTTTGCAACAATACTATGGATTACTGAAGCAATTCCATCGTGGGCAACCTCTGTTTCGGTAATTGGTATTATGCTTTTTACAATTTCCGACAATGCATTTAATTTCATGAGAGATGGCTTTGATAAGCAAGAACTCATCAATCACGAAGATATTATGGCTACATTTGCTGATCCAATCATTATTCTTTTCTTAGGGGGCTTCATTCTTGCAATCGCTGCAAGCAAGGCTGGTCTTGATGTTTTGCTGGCAAGAACCTTATTAAAACCATTTGGAAAAAAATCAGAAAATGTGCTATTAGGATTTATTCTGATCACAGGAGTATTCTCAATGTTTCTGTCCAACACAGCAACTGCCATTATGACGCTTACCTTCTTAACTCCTGTTTTTAAAGCTCTCCCACCTGAGGGAAAAGGACGTATAGCCTTAACTCTAGGTATTCCTGTTGCAGCTAACATCGGTGGAATGGGTACTCCAATCGGAACACCACCAAATGCAATTGCCTTAAAATATCTAAATGACGTGAATGGTCTTAACGCAGGAATTGGTTTTGGAGACTGGTTACTATTTATGATGCCTTTAACCATCGTGCTGTTACTTATTGGTTGGTATTTTCTTAAAACCTTTTTTCCTTTTAAGCAAAAAGTAATTCATTTACAAATAGATGGAAAGGTGCAGCGTAATTGGAGATCAGCTGTTGTGGCTGTGACTTTTATTTGTACCATCTTATTGTGGCTTTTAGATAAGATAACAGGAATTGGAGCTAATACTGTAGCAATGTTGCCTATTACTGTATTTGCAATTACAGGTGTAGTAACAGCAAAAGACCTACAATATATTAATTGGGGTGTTATCTGGATGGTTGCGGGCGGATTTACTTTAGGCCTTGCATTGAATGAATCGGGATTAGCAGAGATTGTTATTAAGAATATTACTTTCGACAAGTGGCATCCCTTGGTAATTCTTGTAATCTCAGGATTTGCTTGCTATATACTTTCTAATTTTATTTCAAATACAGCCACAGCTGCTCTTCTTGTGCCTATTTTAGCTGTTGTATGCAAAGGGATGGGAAGTAATCTTGACGCTATAGGTGGTGGCATTACAATATTAATTGGTATCGCAATTTCTGCTTCTGCAGCGATGTGCTTGCCTATTAGTACTCCTCCAAATGCTATTGCCCATTCTACGGGTCTAGTAGATCAAAAGCAAATGATGAAGATTGGAGGAGTAATGGGTTTTATCACAATGATTCTTGGATACCTAGTTCTTTTTTCTGTGGCTCATATGCATATTATTAAATAACATGAGGCCGATGGATTTACGTTAAATAGAATAAAGTCAATGTTCATTAGATAGTTACAAGGATTTTAAGCACACTTTTGTCATATAAGTCTTCTTCATTTTTCTTTGTTGCCTTCCAGAATTTCCATTGATGAATTTTCCTTATGCATGTTGTTTTTGTTTCTTCCATCACAAAACACTTGCTAAAAGGAAAAGTTCAGACTTCTTTGACAGCATCGATGTTCTCTTATATTTTCGATTGGTTTTTCAATACAAATTGTGGTATATATACACTTCCTGTACTTGTACAGGAAGTAGTGTTACTAAAAAAAATTATATGATATAAGTTAGCACATAATCAGATGTTAAGGAATAAAATACCTTTCTTTTCTCATTTGTTTTAAGATTAATCATACTTAAAGAAGACTTTGATATACTCTCAACCTTCATCTCATTAAACATCAAATCATCAGCAGAAAAATACTTATAAAGAGTTTCCTTTGCACTCCAAATCACAAGAAGTTGATCTATGGAGTTAAAGGGTTCATCATTTCTTAGAAACTTAGAGCGAATTCTTGCGATTCTATCACTATGATATTCTATATCTATAGCAACCATATTCTGAGTACTCAACAATACACATGCATAACCATTTGTGTGACTTATACTAATATAAAAACCATCTAACAAGGGTTGGCCATTACTTTTATGATGGACTACGACAGAAGGTATTTTAAGAAATGAGAGCAATAAGGCATAAGTAGCCATTACCTCAATGCGTCGACTACTGCTTTTATAATTCTTATATACAATTGTCTTAAGAACATTTTCAGGCAACTGACCTTTCAATTGTTCCTCTGTCTCTGTAATTTTCCATAACAAGAGAGTGGTATGAGGATTGATCTTTTCTACAGATAATAATGGCATAACAGATTAAGAATAACGTAATTACGCATCATTATTTGTAGAAATAGTGATCTTCACCTTACTAATTCTGCGTCCATCAACCTTTAATATCTCAAACATAAAGTTACGATATTCAATGCGTTCGTGCATAGTTGGGAAGTCACCTTTTATCTCTAACAATAAGCCTGCTAAGCTATCAGCATCTCCTTCAATTTCAGAAAAGTAATCATCGTCTACCTCTAAAATTCTAGTAACATCACTTAAAAGTGTCTTTCCATCAAATACATAAGTATTATAGTTAAGCTTGCTATAACTTGTATCTTCTTCATCGTATTCGTCATTGATTTCTCCTACAATTTCTTCAAGTATATCTTCTAGTGTAATAAGACCACTTGTTCCACCAAACTCATCAACAACAATGGCGATATGAACCTTATTCTCTTTAAAATCTTTCATCATATCATCGAGTCGTTTCGTTTCAGGAACGAAGTGAGGAGGGCGCATTAAGGTCTGCCATTTAAAGCTTGTAGGCTTAGTAAGATGCGGAAGAAGGTCTTTAATATAAAGAACTCCCTTTATGTTATCATCGTTATTTTGATAAACTGGAATTCTACTATAATTGTTCTCTACAATGCTTTTCAACACATCTGAGAAAGAACTATTGATATTTAAAGCAACAATATCTTGACGACTGGTCATCACTTCTCGCACTGTTTCATCTCCAAAACGCACAATTCCTTGTAGCATTTTCTGCTCTTCTTTTATATCATTCTTGTCTGTTAGCTCCAAAGCGTGTTCAAGCTCATCTACACTAAGCATTTGTTGGTCGTTCTTAATCACTTTAGAAGCTAAGAAACCACTACGCAAAAGAATTGTTTCAAATACCCAAAAAAGACGTCTAAAGAATAATATGCCATTCACCGAACGACGACAAAAAGCTAAAGGATTCTCTCTACTATATACCTTTGGAATAATTTCTCCAAATAATAAAAGTAAGAAGGTCAATAAAACTGTAACAATTAAGAATTGTAACCAATAAGCTTTTTCACCAAAATAAACCAACGAAGTGAATATATAATTACATAACATAATGATGGTTACATTTACAAAGTTATTGGTTATCAGAATGGTTGCTAGGGTTCTTTCACTATCATCTCGAAGCATATTGATAGCTTTATCTTGCTCTGTGCGTTCTTCTGACAATTCAGAAAGGTCAGAAGGAGACAAGCTGAAATAGGCAATTTCAGAAGCACTGGCAAATGCCGACAAGCCAAGTAAAACAATAGTGATAAGAATTGCAATGACAACTCCTAAAGAAATTGGATTAAAAGAAATATCTGATAATGCTTGTTCTATCGAAAGAAAATCCACGTTTTAGTATCTTTAATATTAATAGTTAAATGCCAATATACACACTAAAAGGGCATATTGGCATCAGAAGTATCTGTTATTGTATTTGTTTCTTCAGTTTTTTGAGGCACATTCAGCTCGCTTTCGGACGAGTGTGGACGTGAAGTTAAAAGCTCCATATTATCAACATATATTTCAGGAACAGTTCTTCTAACTCCTCGTTGATCATCATAAGAACGATAACGAATTTTTCCTTCAACATATATTCTATCACCTTTATGAACAAATCGTTCAACAATTTTAGCTAAACCTTTGGTAAATATTACATTATGCCAATCGGTTCTATCTGGAACTTTTATTCCATTAGGCAATGTATATCCTCTTTCTGTCGTTGCTAAAGACAATTGTGCAATAGCTTGATCAACATCAAAATAGCGTACATCCGGTTCCTTTCCTACATTACCTATTAACATAATCTTATTCATAAGTAATAATTTTTGAAATGAAGAATTAAAGTATTAGTTATTTCCACATACCTAAGTAGGAAAAAGTAAAATTCTTTCCTTTAGCTGATGGAAATTGTGAACGCCCATCAACTCTTGTTCTTAAATGCTCAACAATACGATTGTAACAATCTAAACCAGAGATTGCTTTACATTGAACAACAAAATGTGTATCTCTATATTCGAACTTTCCTGTTGTAGGAACCATAACAACACGTTTAAAATCTAATACTCCTTCATACCATCCTTCGCGTATTTCATTTATTCTACTTGTTGCGGAATTCATCATTTCACGCTGTTCCTGAACAGGAGCAGGCATAGGAATTGGGTGTAAAGCTTTTTTTTGTTTAAAATCCATCATTGTTGCCGCTGTAGTTTTTATAACAATAAAATAGACTCGCTGACGGACTTTATAACGTTTAGGGTAAAAAACATCGTTTGTAGCATACTCACGAATGTCTGCTTCAATATCTTGGTTCATACCAATTTCTGGTATTGAATAAAGAAAATCTAGTGCTTCTTCGATATTGTACGCCAATGTTTCATTATCGAAATAACGCAAATATAAATTCATTGAATGTATGTTTCTCTAAAATAAACTAAGAAATAAAGAGCGGAAAACGAGACTCGAACTCGCGACCCCAACCTTGGCAAGGTTGTGCTCTACCAACTGAGCTATTTCCGCAAATAATAATAAAATAATAAGTGAAGAGGAGGAGACTCGAACTCCCACGAAACAATTTTCACTACCCCCTCAAAGTAGCGCGTCTACCAATTCCGCCACCTCTCCATTTTATTCATTGATGTATCCAAAAAAATCTATCTATAATAAATACCTTCACTTGATACTATAAAAGGTTAAAAGTATTTTCTATAAAATTCTAAATTTCACATCAAAAAAAATAACTCTTATATAATAAAGAGCGGAAAACGAGACTCGAACTCGCGACCCCAACCTTGGCAAGGTTGTGCTCTACCAACTGAGCTATTTCCGCTTTTTACTTCTAAAAGGCATCTCTCCAAATGCAAATGCAAAATTACAATATTTTTCTCAACTACCAAATATTTTTTTATCTTTTTTCTTTTTAAATACTTGGCTTTTATTTTTCTATTGCAAAACAGTTGCACAAACATGTGTTTTACATCCTCCAAGAGTACTATCCTAAGGATACGATCCTTACCATAAACAGAACATATATTGATTATTTGCTGTCCGGTAAAATTTAAATAGCATATTAATCCTAAACAAGAATTCTTCTTGTAAAGATTACAATGAGAATATTAGCTTATATAACAAGATATTTCTTATATCTATAGTATAATGATAAATTCCATCCTATTCTTTCTTTTTTATATGTTTCTTTTTCTTTAGTTTTAAAATAGGAATTTTTATCTTTTCTCCTGCTTCAAAGTTCTTTTTACCATTAATGGCTTCAACATAACATTCCATATCTGGACCCAAATATCTTTGACTTAACGAATATAAGGTCTGTCCAGACTTTACTTCTATCTCTTTTTCTACACCTATTATTATATAGGCACCAGTGCGAACACGAGGGTCTCTGTTATATTGTTTTGAGTTGAAAGCTGGTTTTTCTTCTTTAAGTTTAGGCTTTTCAGTCTTAACAACCACTGCTTGAGTATTCTTTTTAGTGATAGAATCTACCATTGCTGCAGCCTGTTTCTTTTGCGAGCTATCTACAACTTCAGTAGGATTGATAGTTTTCTTTGCAGGAACAGCTACCTTATTGGTAGTTTGTGACAATGGAGTTACTGCTATTTCTTTAGATTGATGCTGAAAAGAATAATATCCAACACCAAGTCCAACAGCTAAACATAAAATGAGTAGAAAGGAAAATAACAAAGGCTTTACATAACTTCGAGAAGTTGATTCTTCTATATCTTCCACTTCTTCAGAGTCTTCTTCGCTGGTTCCCTTCTCTTCTTTTTCTTCTGTTTTTACAATGAGCTGTGATTTTTCTTCAAACGGAAGAGAGTCTTTTTCAATTGTAACATAAGAATTTTCAGAAACTTCTGCTTTTTCTTCGCTACCAGAATTGCTTTCTATTGCATTCAAATCAGATAACTGCTGCGGAGAAAGTTGAAAAGAAAAGGGTGCAGACACCTGCCCTTTAACATCTTCCTTACTTTCTTCTTGCTCCACAACTAATAATTTGTTTGTCTCTATCTCTGTTCTTAAAATAGGATCATCTACAGTCTTTTCTTCTTCTATCTCATTAAATTGAGCCAATGTTTCTTTTACTTCTTCAATAGAAGACAGAATATTTTTAGATTCATCAGCACTCGGGTCGAGTGAATCTTCATTAAACAAAAGGAGTGAAGAATTATCTTCTAATTCATTTAACACATATTTTTCATCAATAGCAGAAAAGTCAACTCCATCATTAAGGACAACCGTTTCGAATTGAGCAAATGGACTATTTACCAAGTCTCGCATATAATTATCAGGAGTAAACGAGATTTTATCTCGTCCTTCAAGAACAATACGCTCACCTGTATTCACATCAACACTTTCTCTTGCACTCACCTTTGTTAGCTTAAAAGTGCCTAATCCTTTTATCTTTACCAGCTTATCTTCTCTCAAGCCTTCATTTACGACCTTAAACATGACGGAGATAAAGGTCTCTGCTTCTGCCACTTCTAAACCCATTTTAGAAGTAAGCATTTCAATAAGAAACAAGTTTTTAGACATCTGCTAAACCTCCTTTCTTCAATTCTTCCTTAATAGATGCAGATGGTTTGAAGTTTAAAACCAATTTAGGAGGAACTATCATACGTTGTCCTGTTGATGGATTAACCATTATTCGTTCTAGTCTTTTCTTCACTTCAAATGTTCCGAAGCCAGACACAGACACACTTTCTCCATTGTCAAAAGCCATTGACATTGCATCAATGACACAGCGAATACATCCTTGAGTATGTTCTTGTGTGTATTCTAACTGCCTTGATAATTCAGTAATAAACTCTTTATTATTCATTGTTCTACACTATCTCTCCATATAAATCGAATGCATCACTATTTGTTATCTTTACATTATAGAATGTACCTATACGCAAGCGACGAGTTGCGGGAATAAGTATTTCTGGGTCCACTTCAGGAGAACAGAACTCACTTCTACCGATATAGTAGTCTCCTTCCTTTCTATCAATGACTGTGAGTAATACTTTTCCGACCTTTTCTTCTTCTATTTCAGAGCTAATCTCTTGCTGAAGTGCCATCAAGTCATCGAGTCTTCTCTGCTTTTCTTCCGCAGAAATCTCATCTTCATAATGACAAGCACTATACGTTCCCTCTTCTTCTGAATAAGCAAAAGCACCCATTCGCTCAAAACGAGTTTCACGAACAAAATCTAAAAGCTCTTGAAAAGCTTCTTTTGTTTCACCTGGGTGTCCTACCATAAGAGTGGTTCTTAGGTGTATTCCAGGAACTGCTTCACGTATTTTCTTTATCAAGTTCAATGTCTCTTCTTTCGAAACATTGCGTTTCATCTTTGCAAGTACAGGGTCAGAAATATGTTGTAGGGCGATATCTAAGTACTTACAAACATTTGATTTGCGTCGCATTACATCTAAAAGTTCGAGTGGGAACTCATTAGGATAAGCATAATGCAAACGAATCCACTGCACTCCAGGTACATCTGCAATTGCTTCTATTAGCTCAGCAACCTGTCTTCTGCCATCTAAATCAACCCCATAATAGGTTAACTCTTGGGCAATAATCTGTAATTCTTTAACTCCTTGCGCAACGAGTTCTTTCACTTCGTTGATAATGTCTTCTTTCTTCCTGCTCTGATGTTTACCTGTCATTGCAGGAATAGCACAATAAGCACATTGTCTATTACAGCCTTCACTTATTTTAAGGTAGGCATAATGACGTGGAGTCGTTAAGTGTCTTTGACCATCGCACGACGGTATAAATGACTTGCCAAGATCTGCAAGCAGTTGTTTATAATTAAACTTGCCATAAAACTTATCTACTTGTGGCATCTCTGCTTCAAGTTCATCTTTATATCTTTGCGAAAGACAACCCATTACATACAATTTATTAAGGCGTCCTTCTTCTTTTGCTTGTATAAATTCTAATATTGTATTGATGCTTTCTTCTTTTGCACTTTCAATGAAACCGCAAGTATTTATAACTGCTATTTCACCTTGTGGTCGCTTTGCATCATGCGTGCAATGATAGCCATTTGCCTCGAATTGCTTCATTAAAGTTTCGCTATCCACAAGATTTTTCGAGCATCCCATAGTTACGATATCTATCTGATTCTTCTTCATTTACTATTATCCTAAACTACAATAATTTACGTTGTATAATGTTTTTGTCTATGTCACTTTAGCTAAAGAGACATTATTGGTTTTCATTAAAGAGTGAATCAACAAACTGCTTTTTATTAAAAAGTTGTAGATTTTCCATACCTTCGCCTAATCCGATATACTTAACAGGAACCTTTAATTGATCTGATATACCGATAACCACTCCACCTTTGGCCGTTCCATCGAGTTTTGTTATAGCCAAAGAGGTGATTTGTGTCACTGCAGAGAACTGCTTTGCTTGTTCAAAAGCGTTTTGACCTGTAGATCCATCAAGTACCAATAGTACCTCATCAGGAGCTGTTGGGAATACTTTTTTCATCACATCTTTAATCTTCTTCAACTCGTTCATCAGACCAACTTTATTGTGCAAACGACCTGCTGTGTCTATTAACACCACGTCAGCATCATTTGCTTTGGCAGAAGATAGTGTATCGAAAGCTACCGAAGCAGGGTCTGCTCCCATCTGTTGTTTAACAACTGGCACACCAACTCGGTCTCCCCAAATAGATATTTGCTCAACAGCCGCTGCTCTAAAAGTGTCTGCTGCACCTAAATATACTTTTTTCCCTGCCTTCTTAAATTGATAAGCTAGCTTACCAATGGTGGTCGTTTTACCAACGCCATTCACGCCAACTACAAGTATTACGTATGGTTTTCGGTCGGAAGGAAGATCCCAAGAGTCGCTATCAAATGTGTTATTCTCTGTTAAAAGAGCCGAAATTTCTTCACGCAATATTCCATTTAGCTCGCTTGTTGATACATATTTATCTCGTGCAATGCGCTCTTCTATACGCTCAATGATTTTCAAAGTGGTATCAACACCTACATCAGAAGAAATCAAAATCTCTTCTAAACTATCAAGAACTTCATCATCAACCTTAGATTTTCCGACGATTGCTTTTGCTAATTTACCAAAAACACTTTGCTTGGTTTTCTCTAATCCTTTATCTAATGTTTCTTTTTTATTCTTATTAAAAAATCCAAATATACCCATAACTTATCCCTTCTTTATTACAGTTTTATTTCTTCTTTAGCTATAACTCTTATGAGTAATGCTAAAATTCTTATTTTTGCTTTTACTAAAGCCAATGTTTCAACTTTATCTTAAGCATCTAGTAGAACATTATAATGTTTTGCAAAGATACGCAAAAATGATGTAAAAATTGAATAATACATAAAGTTTAATCTTAGAATAAAAAGGTTTACCTTTTATCCAAAGATTCAAAACTAATTTGTCTGTTTACATAGAAGAAACAATAAAGGAACTAATTACGCCTTCATATTCTTCTTATGCCAAATATTTCTATCTTAAAGCTTCATTATTCCAAATAAATTATGTAAGTTTGCAATAAGAAAGATAAAAGTTTTGTAACATGAATACATCAAATCTAACTATTCAACAAATTGAACGTGCCCTTCACAAGATAGCACAACAATTTCCAACTACAAATGAACCTTCAATCATTACCGATGTTCATTTGTTTGTTTCACAAGAATCTGGCGATCTTATTGCTTATGACGATAACGATAGAGAGATAACAAGATGTGTTGTTGAAGAGTGGATTGATAATAAAGATGAGAAATTTTATCACCATATAACTCCCCTTTTACGAGATATTCTCAGAGCAAATCAAGCCATAATAGATAATATGGGTATTTTGAAACCATTCAGTATCGTTCTTCAGAACGAAGAGAAAGAAGATTTATCTGAACTATATATTGCTGATGATGACACCATTATTATAGGCGGAGATTTAATGGAAGGTCTCAAAGAGGATTTAGATTCATTCCTAACTGATTTATTAAAAGAAAAAGGTTAAGCTTAAAGCTTAACCTTTTTCTTTGATATCTTACTTTCATTACTCATTCTATCTAATGCAGTAACAACGTATTTCATTTTCTTTGTGCCATCGTCATAAGGCAACTTTGTGTAAGTTTTCGATGTAATCTCTACAATCTTAGAAGCATCATTGATGTTTATTTCTTCATCATAATCGAACTTATACACCACATATTTATGAGCTATATCGTCCCAACGATTTCCTTTTGGTTCTTTCCAAAATAACATATACCCATCTTCGGTCCACACTTTCTTTAAGCTTTTAGGCTTTCTAGGAGCCTTATCGTCAATAAATGGCATACGAGGTTGAAGACTTGGATAACGCCAATAGTTTGTTCTTAGGTTGGTTCCATAGTTTCCTATATTGTCTACAGCAGTCTTTGCATACCATAACACCACACCTTGAACGTTCTCCATTCTATTTTGCAATGCATATTTTGCAGGCATTTGGTTTTGCGAAGGATTGTTAAGATCTTGATACTTCACTGTTCTTTCAATATCTTCTCCGATGTATAAAGGACGATTTGAAGCATATTTATTCCACCACTTTATAAGCGTTTCGTAGTCAGCAGCTTTGTTTCCTATCTGCCAATACAATTGAGGTACACAATAATCAACCCAACCATTATTCACCCATAACAAGACATCAGCATACAAATCGTCATAGTTTTGTAAACCATTGGTGTCACTTCCTATTTGAGGTGCACTCTTTTTGTTGCGATAAATACCAAAAGGTGAGATACCAAACTTCACCCATGGCTTTGCACTATGAATAGAATCAGACAATTGTTTAATAAAGATATTAACATTATCTCTTCGCCAATCACCTTTATTGTTTATACCATTGTTGTTTTGTCTGAACTCTCTATCATCGTCAATAGTGAATCCTGCAACTGGATAAGGATAGAAATAATCATCAATATGCAATCCGTCTACATCATAACGGCGCACAATGTCGTTTACAACTTTACAAATATACACTCTATTTTCTGCAAGAGCTGGATTCAAAATCAATTGTCCGTTATAGCTAAACACACGATTTGGATATTTAAGTGCAACGTGATTGTTCGATAATTCCTTTGTTCCTGCGGTTTTAGCTCTAAACGGATTGATCCAAGCATGCAACTCCATTCCTCGCTTATGACATTCTTCTATCATCCAAGCTAGTGGATCCCAGTATGGATTTGGAGCTAAACCTTGTTGTCCAGAGAGGAATTTACTCCATGGTTCGTATTGACTTTGATACAAAGCATCACACTCGGGACGAACCTGAAAAATAATTGCATTCACTCCATCTCGATATAATTCGTTTAATTGATAGGTCAAAACACGTTGCATTTCGCTTTTACTCATACCCTGAAACTGACCATTTACTGCCTGAATCCATGCTCCTCTGAACTCTCTTTTCTTTATTACTGCAGCATCAGTTGCAGTAGAACTTGCCCAAAGAAACATACTTATTAATAAGGTATATAGACCTTTTCTCTTTAACATAGTTATTTCTTGTTATCTAATTGATTGTTTATTTCTTTTTCTTTTTATTATGATTAGCACATAAACGATAGTAATATTCAAGCTTCACTCTAGGCACTTTACTATTAGAAAGCGTGTTTAAATGCTCTAATGCCTCGGCATATTTTTCTTGATTGATAAGCATCTCTACTCTACCTAAACTATAATTGATATTAGAAGGTGCTCGTTTTTCTGCCTGTGAAAAGTCATATTCTGCCAATTCATATTGATGTTTCTCCTCTTCAAATCCTGCTCTTATTGCATAAGTAATGGCACTATCGGGATAAGCTTCAATGAGTTGATTTAGAATATCCATTGCTTCTATAGTGTGACTGGTCTTATTATTCAATAAAGCTAAACCCAAACGACCTTCAAAATGATTTGGATATACTTTTAACAAAGTCTCATAATCTGTTCTAGAAAGATTCAAACGACTGGTCTTCTCGTATAAATATGCTCTAAAATAAAGAGCTGTTTGGTTGCGTGGTTGTTGCTTTAAAATATCTGAATAGGCATCTATTGCATTTTGCCAGTTCTCTAATTGCATGTTATATCCTGCCTTTTTCAATAGTAAATATATTGAAGAGGGATAAACTTTTAGTTGAGTTGTTATTACAGCTAAGCTGTCTTTCAATTGCTCTTTTGACTGACTAAAGGCATTTGTTGAAAGCAATAAAAGCAAAACAAAATATATAATTCTCTTCATCCGTTATCTATTTAAAATAAATATTCACAACTTGTCAGTTTATTTAGAAGCTATCGACATTCGATATCTCTCCTATTGGCATATTCTCAATATTCATTTTCGAATCAGAGAAAGTGTTTCCGCCTTCAGATTCAAATGGAACGAGGTCGGTTTCATCAGGATTTTGGAACCGAGTAAACTCACCCCTAAATCGCAATAGTACATCACCTGTAGCACCTTTTCGATGCTTTGCTACGATAATTTGAGCCATTCCACGTAAATCTCGATGCTGTTCATCTTCAAAAATTCTATAATATTCGGGTCTATGAACAAACAAAACCATGTCGGCATCTTGCTCAATGGCACCCGATTCTCGTAAATCACTAAGCAAAGGTCGCTTACCTTCAATACCCTCTCTTCCTTCTACATTACGACTTAGTTGGGATAAAGCGATGATGGGAATACGTAGCTCTTTGGCCAAACCTTTTAAGGAACGTGAGATAGTTGATACCTCTTCTTGTCTGCTTCCGAACTTCATTCCATTCGCATTCATAAGCTGTAAGTAGTCGATCATAATGAGTTTCACTCCTTTTTCTCTAACAAGTCGACGTGCCTTAGTACGCAGTTCAAATACAGAAAGACCAGCAGTATCATCTAAATAGATAGGTGCTCCTTCCAATTTTCTGATATTTTGATCTAATCTTCCCCACTCATCAGACGACAACTGTCCATTAAGAATCTTGCTACCAGGTATCTCGCACACATTAGATAATAAGCGGTTTACCAGCTGAACGTTATCCATTTCCAGAGAAAAGAAAGCAATTGGCTCATTAAAATCAACCGAGATATTTTTAGCTAACGACAAAGCAAACGACGTTTTACCCATGGCTGGACGTCCAGCGATGATTACTAAGTCTGATTTTTGCCACCCACTGGTCATCTTATCCAAGTCTGTATAACCCGTAGGAATACCTGTTAAGCCTCCAGAATTCTCCGATGCCTTCTGCAATATGCCAATAGCTTCGTGCAAAACAGGGTCGATCTGTGTATAATCTTGGCGCATATTCTTTTGCGAAATCTCAAAAAGCGACCCTTCTGCTTCTTGCATCAATGAATCAACATCAATGGTTTCATCAAAAGCTTTAGTTTCAATAACACTAGCAAAAGATATCAACTGACGTGCAAGAAACTTCTGACTTAATATCTGAGCGTGATATTCTATGTGTGCAGAAGACGCAACTTGCGAACTAAGCTCAAGAATATAGCCTTGCCCCCCCACGTCTTCAAGAGTTCCTTCACGCTTCAATTCCTCCGCAACTGTCATTATATCGACTGGTCGTTCGTTCATACTTAACGACTGAATAGCTCGATAAATCTTTTGATGTTTGGGTTCATAAAACGTTTCTGGACGCAATGATTCTGACACCAAAGAAAAGGCATCTTTGTCTATCATCAATGCTCCTAGTACTACTCTTTCTAGCTCTAAGGCCTGGGGTTGCAAGTGTCCGTACTGATTATCTATTTTTTTTACCATCTTATGATTTAAAGTATATAATACATTAATAAAGCATTTTCATAATATTCGCCATCAAATAACCAATCTTTGAGTTCTGCATTTATCTTAAAGCCTACTCTAGTAAATAGATTGATAGACGCTTGATTTGCTTTTGGTACCACTGCATATAACTGATGGAGATGCAATACATGCAAGGAATAATCTAAAAGCTGAAAAAGAGCACTTTGAGCTAAGCCTTTTTTCCTAAATTCTTTACGCAAAACAATACTCACCTCTGCCCTTCTGTGCTTGGGTTCGAAATGAACAACATCAAGAAGTCCTACACATTGCTCTTTATCTGCATCGAGAACAAAGCGCACTTGCTTATCAACATAGATATCATTCACTGCATTTGCAAGATAGTTGTGCAACACATAGCGTGAATAAGGAACATTAGTAGGACTAACATTCCACACTTCTGGGTTGTTTTCTATACCATATAGCAAATCTAAATCTTCGGGTTCTAAAGCTCTAAGAAGAACTTTTGGTTTATTGTCTTTATTCATTACACAAAAACATCTTCTTGAGTTATTATTACATCAGAACGTTTATCATAAGTTCCTAATGATACATTTTCAGCTGAATTCTGCTTAAATAGATCTAGAATATGTTGATAAGAGTATGCATTGACATCGTAAACAATATAAATAGCTTGATTATTAGGAAACGAAAGATGCGCATGCCCATTAGGAAGTGACTGCTCATTTCCCTCAATAGTTTGTATGTCTAAATCATATTGCTGAGCCTTGGCACTGCATTTGCTAATCATCTCTTTTTCACCTATTATTATATAGAGGTCTCGTTTGCGAGGTTTTATTCTTAATAAACCTAGATTTTTCTTAATATTATAAATCTGCATACCCATCAAAGCAATGAAAGCTTTTGAGTAAATAGCAACCTTTATTGGGAAAGAGAAGAAGAACGAGCTACCACCATAATGCTTTTTGAAGAAAATAAGCATAGCTTCATAGAATACATGAACATACTTAAACGATGTTTTTTGGGTACTTTCTCCTTTATAATGCAATATATCAGTAGGATAATACCAGTTCTCGTATCCTCCTTTTAATAAGCGATAAGATAGGTCTATATCTTCTCCATACATGAAAAAGTCTTGATCTAGCAAGCCTACTTTATCGAGTGATGATCGGCGAAGCATACAAAAAGCCCCACTCATTACCTCTATTTGTTCAGGTTTATCCCACGAAAGATAAGCCATATAGTATTTCCCAAACTTCTTATGAGTAGGATATTTAGCGCAAAGTCCACTCATTTTATAAAATGCAGTCAATGGAGTTGGCAAGCCTCTACGTGACTCTAATGCATAAGTTCCATCACTTTTTAGCATACGAACTCCCACTCCTCCAGCCTTAGTATGGCTATCCATAAATTGCAAAACGTCGGCAATTGAGTTCTCTGTAACAATGGTATCGGGATTAAGTAACAAAACATACTCGCCCGAACTCTTTTCTATTGCCAAATTATTACCTCTAGAGAAACCTAGATTATGCTTACTACTGATAAAATAGACACTAGGAAAACGAGGAGTTAAGTATTGCACAGAGTCATCACTTGAATGATTATCTACAACAAAAACCTCTGCATCTATATTGGATAAAGCCTTTAAAAGAGCATTTAAGCACTGCTCCAAATAGTGCTTTACATTATAATTTACAATAATTACAGATAGCTTTTTCACGACAAACGATTAGTTATTGTTTGATAAAGTGGTATCATTTTGAAATCTATCTTTCGATGGAAAGACAAATATTAGTGCCAAAAGATGAATGGCCGACAATCCAGCAAAAGTTGTATTGATGAATAAATAATAGAAAAGGACATTCAAAATAAGAGGTAACCCAATAGCAAGAATACGACTTAAAGCAAGTAAGAAGTATCTCGATTCTATCTTTTCACTATCAGAAAACAACCATTTTTGAATTTGATTGAATTTCAATAATCTCAAACTTAACCACACAAATACAATAGACAACAGCTCCATTGTGTAGGTTACCACAAACTCTGTCATAGGTTGTTCTGTCCAATCACCTTCAAGAAGGACATTACTTTCGAAAAGTATAAAAAGAACTAATGCTATAAGTATGTTGCTATAAAACAGAATAGTTAAATAAAAATTTTTCTTTTTCATTGCTATTGGTATTATTTATCAAATGGAGTTCTATTTAAAATTGAGCGTCCTAAGGTCACTTCATCGGTGTACTCTAATTCATTGCCCACAGATATTCCTCGTGCAATAACGGTTAACAATACTCCATAACTTGCCAAACGCTTTGATATATAGAAATTGGTTGTGTCCCCTTCCATTGTACTTCCAAGGGCAAAAATAATCTCTTTCACTCCACCTTGCGACACTCTTTCTACTAAAGAGTCAATCTCTATATCTGCAGGTCCAATGCCATCCATCGGCGAGATAACACCTCCTAGAACATGATATAAGCCATTATACTGCTGAGTATTCTCTATTGCCATCACATCTTGAATATTTTCTACAACGCAAACAACAGTTGAATCACGACGAGCATCAGCACAAATAGGACATATTTCTGTATCAGAAACATTATGACAACAGTTGCAATGTTTTATTTCTTGCTTCATTTTAAGTATTGAAGACGAAAAAGTTTCTACCTCGCTTTCATTCTGTCGCAATAAATGAAGCGCCAAACGCAATGCTGTTTTGCGTCCTACTCCTGGGAGTTTAGACAACTCTCCTACTGCCTTTTCTAATAATAACGAAGGATATTGCTGATTTATTGCCATTCTATATGATTGATATTACTTTATAAAAACATTGATATTACTATGTAAAAGCATTACTATTGACCTATAAAAGGAAATGTTATTAGAGAGCAAAAGAAATCCTTTTAAACTTCTAGTAAATTGCTGTTCTGACTTATTTGAAAAATAACTCTTTTGTTAATAGAAAAAGATGGATTTATAAAAACATATTATAAAATCCATCTTTTGAGATTATTTTACCCGTAATTTTTACCTTATTCTATTCGCTGAACGAACTAATTTCTCATCTTTCCATATTGCTTTTCTAGCAATGGAATACAAAATGATTTCTATTAGTGGAAAAGATACAGCCAACAAGGGCTGGAATTGTTCGTTATTTGGTTTCATTGCCCACACAAAATAGCCTAGGAATGTATACCATAATACCAATAATAATATATTTAAAAGACATAAACGAGCCTGAAAAGGACGATTGTTGTATTTAAAGATACTATAAAGTCCAACTGGGATTGTTGTTACTTGCAGTATAAATAATGGTATAACTGTGAAACCAACGATGCCATTTGCGTTGTCTTTTAACCAAAAGTTAAATAGAGTATGACCTAATCCCATTCCCGTATTGAGTAAATAAGCAATTGGAAAGATGATTGATAATATTCCAAGAACAACCGCAATACAGATGTATATTGTCTGAATTCGCTGTATCATTATATTCTTTCAACTTCTTCTTTCGAAGGATCACGGAAATAGATATTACCCTCAACAAACTCTTGTGTAGCCAAAAGAGTTGGCTTTGGTAACTTTTCATAATAACGAGAGATTTCTATTTGCTCACGATTTTCAAACACTTCTTCAAGTGAATCGTTATAAGAAGCAAACTCTGCAAGCTTCTTATTGAGCTCTTGTTTAATCTCTACAGATATTTGATTAGCACGTTTTGAGATGATAGAAACGCTCTCATAAATGTTTCCTGTCTCTTCACACAAATCTAGAATATTTCTTGTTACTGTGTTTGTTGGTGCCTTTGTTCTTTTAAAATCCATAATGATAATTCTTTATTTCTATTTTTATTATGATTTATTCTTTGTTATTTCTTGACATTTCTTAATATACTTCTCTGCTAAAGTTCTACTCTTTGAGTCTGGATATTCATTAATAAAACCATAGCATTCATCTTCTGCATCTTGATACCTTTCAAGTTTCTTCTCATCAATACTTTGCGTGGCGAGTTCAAATTTACTTTTCATTATCAATAAAGCAAAATCTTCTCTCTTCGTACTATAAGGATAATCCTTCAAGGCATTCTGTGCTGTTATAATACAAGCATCATAATTATTCTCTCCAGGACCACAATTTCCAAAATATGTCCCGAGGTCAAAATAAAGTTGAGCAGAATATAATTCTTTTTTAATAAGCTTATCTTGAAGAGCAAACAAGCATTGTTGTGCTTCCTTTTTGTGAATTGCATCTGGGAAAAGATCTAAATAGTCTTGAAACGCAGAGATAGCTGCAATAGTTTGAGTTTGATCTAATCGTGGTTCTGGAGTGCTCATATAAAGACTCTGACCAATATAAAACTCAGCATCTTCAGCATACACTCCCTTGGGATAACTACTATAATATTTTTTAAAAGTTTGTGCAGCTAGATCATATTCTTTATTTAAGTATTGCGCCATTCCTAGCATATAAAGGCATTCTTGTGCGTTATCGGTACCCTTTTGCTGTACAACTACATCTTGTAAGAGGATTGATGCACGTTGATATTTCTTATTTAAGAAACATTCTTTTGCGTATTCGTATTTATAATTAAAATCAGTTGTTTTATAAACCTGATTAAACTCATTCGCACATGATGAAAATACGCATAATGAAACTATATATATAACGATGAAACTTAAATTCTTCATAAACTGCAATTCTTTGAGTATGCAAAAATACATAATTATCTATTAAGAACAAACTATTTAGTATTATTTTTGTGATTTATAAGGTATCTTGATACGATAAAATAACTTTTTTTTCTACTTTTGCATACATGGATTTCAAGATAACATCAAAATATAAACCAACTGGCGACCAACCTGAGGCTATAAAACAATTAACTGACGGCATTTTAGCAGGAGATACAGCCCAAGTTTTATTGGGTGTTACTGGCTCTGGCAAAACATTTACAATTGCAAACACCATTGCTAATGTTAAGAAACCCACTCTTATACTAAGTCACAACAAGACTCTTGCAGCTCAATTATATGAAGAAATGAAAGGTTTCTTCCCTAAAAATGCGGTTGAATATTACGTTTCATACTACGATTATTATCAGCCTGAGGCCTATTTACCAACAACTGATACCTATATTGAAAAAGATTTAGCAATTAATGAAGATATTGATAAATTACGATTATCGGCTGTTTCTGCTCTACTTTCAGGTAGACAAGATGTGATTATCGTATCTTCCGTGTCTTGCATCTATGGTATGGGTGGTCCTTCCGCTATGGGAGAGAGCATCATTAACATACAACAAGGAGAACAACTTGATAGGAATGACTTTCTAAGAAAGCTAGTTGACGCTTTATATACACGCAATGATATAGACCTAACACGTGGTACTTTTCGTGTAAAAGGGGAAACTATTGATGTCTTCATGGCTTATAGCGATCACATTTTACGCATCACTTGGTGGGACGAAGAGGTCGAAAGTATTGAAGAACTCGATAGTGTTACATTTAAACGCATTGCTTCTTTCACATCATATCAAATATATCCAGCTAATATTTTCGTGACTTCAAAGGATCAAGTGAATGATGCAATTCGACACATTCAAGATGATTTAACTGACCAAATTGCGTTTTTTGAATCTGTTGGCGACACAATTAAGGCTCAAAGAATCAAAGAACGTGTTGAATATGATATGGAAATGATTAAGGAACTGGGACATTGTAGTGGCATAGAAAATTATTCTCGCTATTTTGATGGACGTTCCCCAGGTGAAAGACCCTATTGTTTATTAGATTTCTTTCCACAAGATTTTCTCTTAGTTGTTGACGAAAGCCATGTCACTATACCTCAAATTAGAGCCATGTATGGTGGAGATAGAGCTAGAAAACAAAACCTTGTTGAGTTTGGTTTTCGTCTTCCTGCAGCCTTTGACAACCGTCCTTTGCGTTTTGAAGAGTTCCATGAGATGGTGAATCAAGCTATTTATGTATCGGCAACTCCTGCAGATTACGAGCTAGAAGAGTCTGATGGAGTTATCGTTGAGCAAATTATTCGTCCCACAGGTCTATTAGATCCGCTTATAATTGTGCGTCCAAGTGAGAATCAAATCGATGATTTAATGGACGAAATCATCGAATGTACAAAGCGGGAAGAGCGTATTTTGGTGACAACTCTTACTAAACGAATGGCAGAAGAGTTGACTGATTATCTCATTAATAATGGTGTTAAAACCAGTTATATACATAGTGATGTTGCAACTCTTGACCGAGTGAAGATTATGAATGGCTTAAGAAGTGGAGAATTCGATGTTTTAGTAGGAGTAAACTTATTAAGAGAAGGTCTTGATTTACCTGAAGTTTCACTCGTTGCGATATTAGATGCAGACAAAGAAGGATTCCTTAGAAGTCACAGAAGCTTAACTCAAACGGCGGGAAGAGCGGCTCGTAACGTCAATGGAAAAGTGATTATGTATGCCGACACTATAACTGAAAGTATGCAAAAGACCATTGATGAGACCGAAAGACGTCGTTTAATTCAAATGAAATACAACGAGGAGCATCACATAACTCCTCAACAGATTCAGAAAAGTATAAAGTCTTTATTAACGAATGATACCACCAATAACAACACAACAAAAGACTACTCTATCAGCGAAAACGAACTCAGTAGCAATAAAGTGATGCTTGCTGCCGATGAGATTGTCGTTAAGATGTCAAAGGAACAGCTACGTAAGAGCATTCAATATACTACAGAAATGATGAAACAAGCGGCCAAAGATCTCGACTTTTTACAAGCTGCTCAGTATCGAGATGAGATATTAAAGCTCCAAGAGCAACTTGAGCTGAAAGAAAGTTAAATATAATACATAATAGCATTATAATACTTTCTTTTACTAATTTTGCATTACTAATTGGATCAAAAGAACTTATGAAGAAGATATTAACTCTTATTTTAGCATTCTTTCCTTTGTGTAATTTGATGGCACAAAGCGAATGGGAGCTTCCAACCTCTGGTATTCTAACAGAGAAGACTACAAAAACTAAAACAAAGAAAGGACACACTTCTGCCACTAAAGAAGAAAATTCGAATATTGTTGAGATAAAAGAAGAAGACAAACCATACTTAGAAGGAGCTGTACCCGAGGTAGAAGGAAAGGTTATTTTTAGTAGAACTATCAATATTCCCAATAAGAATGCAAGCGAAATATACGATAAAACCTACCAATATCTCGAACAATTTACCAAATCAAACACTTCACTTTCTGACAGTAGAATTGTAATTGTAAATAAGAAACAGCACATTATTGCAGCCACACTTAATGAATGGTTGATGTTTTCGAACAGCTTCTTGGCAATCGATAGAGCTCAATTCTTCTACACACTCATTGCAACTTGCAAAGACAATGAATTGGTCATAAACATTGAAAGAATTAAATATAAATACGAAATAGGACGCCCTTCTGAACTAAAAGCAACCGCAGAAGAACTTATCTCTGATAAAGTTGCACTTAGCAAAGATAAGAATAAGGTAAAGAAAGCTGAGAAAAAGTTCAGATATAAGACTATTGATAGAGTAAAAGAGATTATGGATAACATTCAATCGAATGTAACTTTATAATAAAAAGATATGATGACTACAGAACAAAACATCTCAATTCCCACTAGAAAAAGGGGCAACCAGAATAATGAAAAGCCCTTTATGAAGATTAGAACCATATTGAATATCACTTTTATGGTGGGTGCTATTATTGGTGTTTTCTTATATTTTTATAGTTCCCATTATGTTGGAACTATTGTAATTCTGGTATCAATGGTATTTAAGTTCATTGAAACCATTTTACGAATGATTCGTTAATGAAAAAGACTTTATTATTTTTTACGTCGTTGTTTGTTGGCTTTTATGCACAAGCACAAAACACTGAATACAATCAAATAGATGAAAATGGAGTTATTTCACGTCGTAACACGATGGGAAATAACAGCTCCGACTCTCTACATTCAAATAAAGAGATTCCCATTGGTATTAAAGCATGGACTATAGACGAAAAATTTGGCGACAGAACTGTTGCCAAAGTAGATACCATGCAATATATGTTTATGAACTCTATATTCACTTCTGGACTAGAAGGACAATATAACACAACAGGAAATCTTAGTTCACCACGTATTAATAGAATTTTTATTAATCGTCAAGACCATAGTCAATTTATTTTTACAGACCCTTATAGTTATTTCATTACGCCTGTAAATCAATTCCATTTCACCAATACTCTTTCACCATTTACCATACTTGATTATAACACTGGCGGTGGAAGTTCAGAGGGAGAGGACCACTTTAAGGCTATATTTGGTGTGAATGCAGGTAGGAAATTGGGTGTAGGATTTAAGTTCGATTATCTATATGGACGTGGATTCTATAACAATCAAAGCTCTGCTCATTTCAATTATACTATGTATGGTTCGTATCTTGGCGAACAATATCAAGCCCACCTCTTGTTTTCTACTAATCATCAGAAGAATGCAGAGAATGGAGGTATAACCAATGATGGCTACATCACCACTCCTGAGGCATACAACGAAGATTATTCTAGTAATGAGATCCCTACCGTTTTAAATAAGAACTGGAATAGAAATAACAACTTACACGCTTTTCTTACACATCGTTACAATGTGGGCTTTACTAGAAAAGTAAAGATGACTGAAGACGAAATTAAAGCGAAGAAATTTGCCCTTAATTCTAAAGAACAAAACGACACCAAACCATCAGACAAACGTTTGTCGACAAAAGAGCGTGAGAAAAATAAGTCTATTGCTCTTGGACGCCCTGAAGATGCTAAGATTGTGGGAAGTGAGCCCGTTGATTCTATTTCTAAAACAAATAATAGAATTCAGGTTAAAGACAACGCAACAAGAGATAGTTTGTTGGCTATCAGCAAAAAGAACGAGGCAGACTCCCTTTGGTTTAAAAGCGAATATGTTCCTGTAACCAGTTTTATTCACACTGCAAAGTTTGATACTTACGACAGAATATACCAAGCGTATTACACCCCAAGCAATTATTATAAAAATCAATATTATAATGCTGGTCGTTTACATAACGACTCTATATACGACCAAACCAAGCATTTCCGTTTACAAAACACCTTCGCAATATCTCTATTAGAAGGCTTTAACAAATGGGCTAAAGCTGGGGTTAAAGCATTTATTACTAGTGATTTTAGACATTTTGACCTACCTTTAATAGATGGATCACTAGGAACTTACAACGAACACAATTTAAGTGTAGGTGGAGAAATTAGTAAAACACTTGGTAATACCCTACATTACAAGGCGTTATTAGAGACTTGGGTTACAGGAAAAGATGCAGGACAGCTTAAGGTAGACATCAATACTGATGTCAATTTCAAACTCTTTGGCGACACAGTTACATTGGCTGCAAGTGGCTTCTTCCATCGAATTAACCCTTCATTCTATTTCCGTCACTATCATTCTCGTCACTTCTGGTGGGATAATAACAGTATGGATAAAATGCTACATACACGTCTCGAAGGTTTATTTAGTTATAAAAAGACCAACACTACATTACGAGTTGCAGTGGACAACATTAAGAATTATACCTATCTTGCACAGAGTTATAACATAGACAACCAGTATAACAGATTGAATATGGACGTAACCACCAATCAATACCAAAGTCCTATCAGTCTACTTACTCTTGAATTGATTCAAAAAATCAAGTTTGGTATCTTCAGGTGGGAGAACACTATCACCTATCAAAAGTCGTCAAATAATGATATATTGGGCGTCCCCGACCTTAATATATATAGCAACCTCTACATGAAGTTTAAGATAGCAAAGGTTCTTTCTTGTGACTTAGGAACAGATGTGCGTTACTTCACCGAGTATTATGCGCCTGATTATAGTCCAGCTTTAGGTTCTTATACCGTGCAAGAAGGAACAGACAAGATAAAAATTGGTAACTATCCATTTGTCAATGTATATGCAAACTTCTTGCTAAAACACACTCGTTTCTTTGTGATGTATAGTCATATAAATGCAGGATCAGCCTCTAAACGCTATTTCTTAACACCTCACTACCCCACAAATGAGCGCATCTTTAGATTTGGAGTAAGCTGGAATTTCTTTAACTAACTTAACTCCAAGTTATATTACAGATATAAATATATAATAAGAATATACGAAACCACCCCTACCTATACACAATAATGGAATGAGTTTATGTAATTTATAACATCATGGAAAAAAAAGAGTGAGCTATTCATCATACTTTTTATTTCAAATACTAAGATATTGTGGTGTAGTGGTGCATATTTTTAGTTTAAACATCCATTTCTTTAAAGGTCATTCGTACTACAGGAACTGATATTAAAAATGCCAAAAGGTCACTAATAGCCTGACACATTTCTACTCCTTGTAGCTGAAAGAGACGTGGAAGAATTAATATCAAAGGAATAAAGAACAATCCATTTCGTGCAGATGCCAATAAATTGGCTCTCCATGGTTTACGAATTGTTTGTAAAAGCATGTTACTAACAATAGTAAAACTTAAAAGAGGCAACACCGAAAGTTGCCATTTGAGTACCTCACAACCTATTGCAACCACTTCTGCATCACGTCTAAAGAGATCTATTATCTCTTCAGAAAAGCACCAACCTGCACACGATAATAATAAAAGGAAGATGAAACACACCTTCACAGAAAACCAAAAGCCTTGTTTTACTCGTTGATATTGTTGTGCTCCATAATTGAAACCACAAAAGGGTTGAAAGCCTTGTCCAAAGCCAATAACGGCTGCAAGTACCATCATTGTACATCTACTTACGATAGACATCGCTGCAATAGCAACGTCTCCATACACACTTGCAGCTGTATTTAGCAATATCATAGCAATACAAGCCAAGCCTTGACGTGACAATGAGGGCGTTCCCCCTGCAATAATTTCTTTAAAGAGGGAAATACTTGGGGTAAAATGACGCCACGAATATCTTATATTTCCACCTAAATAGGTCATTCTTAATAAGATAAGAAAGCTAACAATCTGACCTATTACTGTTGCAAGTGCAGCACCTGCAACGCCCATATCAAAAATAAAAATAAACAAAGGATCGAGCAACACATTCACTATTGCACCTGAAAGAATACCCCATAAAGCCAAACGTGCATTGCCTTGAAAACGCATTTGGTTGTTCATTGTTAACGAAGAGGTGAAGAAAGGCGTTCCAAGTAACGATATTCCAAGATATTGTTCGGTGTAAGGCAAAATGGTAGGAGTACTTCCTAACCACAAAGATAAGGGTGTTATGCACGCTTCTCCAATCAAAAGAACAGCTATACCCAATGTAAATGAGAGGAAAAAGCCCGTAGATGCCATGCGTTGTGCATTACCATGGCGTTGCGCTCCCAATTCTCTTGAGATATAATTTCCCGATCCATGCCCAAAGAAAAAGCCTATTGCCTGTACAAAAAACATAACAGAAAATACTACTCCCACAGCAGCTGTGGCTTGAGTGCTGAGCTTTCCAACAAAGAAAGTATCGGCAATATTATAAAATCCTGTTATGAGCATAATCATAATAGAGGGTAATGCCATCTTGATTATTGCACGAGAAACAGGTGCTTGCGTTAATAACTGATAGTTGTTACTTTCTTTTTTCAATGGTGCTAAAATCTTATCATATAATAAGGCGAACCCAACAAAGTGGTGTTTCGCCTTATTTTATATTTCCATATTAATCTTTTATCTTACTTAAAAGATATTGTTTAGTCTTTTATTTCTCTTAGTCTTTAAGTGAATAAGTGATGGTTGTAACCACTCTTACCTTCTTTATTTCTGGTGTATTCTCATCTCTGTCTTCGATTGAGAATTGACCTTGGTCGGCAGAAACAATCTTATTTAACTTACTCTTACTATTATTTGCAAACTGATCAGCAGCCAATTGAGCATTAGAAATAGCCTCTTCGAGCATTTTGGGCTTCATATCTTTAAAAGAAATATACTCGTATGAAATGTTATTTTCATAATCATCGCTAAGAACTGCAATTCCTTCCTGAAGCAATTTACCACGTGCTTTCAAAGCAGCTTGAACCACTTTTACATTGCGAGAGATAACAGTTACAACCGAAGTCATATTATATCTATTTACGATTCGAGATGGGTCGTAAGCATTTACCACATTATCATCTACCTTTGGAGCGTTGATTGTGATTTCATTTTCTTTTATTCCATGTTGCATAAGGAAACGCTTAATCTTTTGTTGTGTACGTTCTACACTCTCATAAAGATCACTTAAATCGTTTCCTGCATCCTTTGTTACAATAGGCCAAGTTACTTTATCTGCCTCAACTTCACGCTCAGAAAGTCCCTTAACGGTTACTCTTCTATCTCGATTAGTGAAGTTATCGATTCCACTTTTTAAGGAAAATCCTAACACAATGATCGCAACAGCCAAAATTGTAGGTCCTATTATACCTAAAATCAATCGTTGATTCTTCACAACTTCTACTTTTATCGATTAACCTCTTCTATCTTGCTATATATAGAAAAATACCTAAATGGATGTTAAAAGGATGCGAACAATACGGTCGGCACTACGTCCGTCCCATCTATCAGGAATACCACTATGTTTCCATTTATCGCTAACCATATCGTTTAGATATTGGTTTAACAAATCAACGTCATCGCCAACAAGGACGTTTGTACCCACTTTCACGGTTTCGATGTGTTCGGTATAGCTGTTAAGAGTGATACAAGGAACACCATTGAAGGTTGCTTCTTCTGCCACATTACCTGAGTCTGTAATCACACCACACGCATTCTTTGCCAAGATTGCAAACGAAAGATAAGACAAAGGCTCAACAACTCGGATAGCATCTACGCACGAATGCTCACTAATCCATTTGCTCACAACCTTTGCAGCATCGTCTCTTAGAGGAGCAACTACTGGCTTTTTATCTGCAACTTTCAACAAAGCTGTTAGCACTTCGTCTACTTTCTTTTCATCTTTGATAAGAGCTTTTCGGTTAAGAGTGAACAAAAGATAGTTCTTTTCTTTTAAATTCAACTCTTCTAAAAGATGAGATGTAGCTGTTTTTGTGTGATTAAAGCGAAGAGTGTCCATCAAAATATTACCTACCATGTAGATATTTGATGAGTCTACTCCCTCTTTAATAGCAACACTATTACCACCAATACCCGCTGTAAACAAGTAATCGCTCAGTCCATCAATAACCAATCGGTTGATTTCCTTAGGCATATTGATATCGAAACTGCGTGTTCCTGCAACCAAATGCGCTAGTTTAACGCCTTGCTTTTTAGTAACAATTGCTGTGGCAAGTGTTGAAGCTAGATCATCAACAACAATCACAACGTCAGTTTTATGTTGTGTTAGATAAGCTTCGAAAGCAGACATTACACGACCTGTAAGTTCATTTAAGTTCTCACAAACAACGTCTAAATACATATTAGGTTGTTCTATTTGAAGGTCATCAAATAGAGTTGCTTCTAGTGTTTCATCGCTTTTTGAGCCAGTGTACACTAGTTCGAAAGCTACTTGCTCTCCGTTTTCCTGGAATTTCTTTATAGAATGAATGATAGGTGCTACCTTTATAAAATTAGGGCGAGCACCTGCCACAATGCAAATATTCATCTTTTATTTCTTTTATTGTATTTCGATATACAGGCAAAGTAACAAAAATAAATCGAAACTTCAAAACTTTTAAGTTGATGTTTTTATTTATCTCTTCAAAATTTGATGAGCCTTAAATAAGATGAGGAATATATTATACTTATAAAGGAATTGCTGGCGATTATAAAAGGAATGCTTTTAGGGTGCAAAAGGATAAATATTACACTCTAAAAGCATTGGAATTATAGCTCAATAGCATTGTTCTTAGCCCACTCCATCACATTACTTGGTGGGCGACCTGCTTCATACTCAGCTTTCATAAAGTCCATATAAGGTGCAACGTGCGCAAAAAAGCGTTTATAACCTTTACATAAATAGTTGAGGCCTGGCATGCCATAGCTGTCATTGATGAATCTATTTTTAGGGCATTCGCCATTACATGCAAATAGATAGGGACACTCTTTGCATTGCTTGGGCAACAAATTATGTTTGTTTTTACCAAAGGTTAGCTGTTGAGGACTATACATCATCTCTGTAAGCGTTTTGTCTTTAATGTTTCCTAACTTATATTCAGGAAACACAAAGTGGTCGCATGCATACACATCTCCATTGTGTTCCATTACTCCAGCATGCCCACATGTACGTGCAAGGGTACATATACTTGGCGTAACCCCTACCCAATTGGCTAACGTTGCATCGAAAAGTTGAACATAATAGTCGCCTACATCTTCTTTAAGCCACTCGTCGAAAATAGTACACAGGAACGTTCCCCACTGCTCGGCAGTAACTGAATAAGAAGTAACGAGCAAGTCTTTATCTTTTAAAGAGGCAAGATGCCTGCCATCTGAGTGTTGTATTTGTCGCTCAACAATTGGAGTAAACTGAATGAAATGGCAACCAATGCTTTTAAAGAAATTGTAGAATTCGATGGGATGATCGGCATTTTGATTGTTAACAACAGCCATTGCATTCCATTCTACACCATGTTTATTAAGCAAGTCTATTCCTCTCATCACCTCACCAAAGGTATCTTTGCCACGAGGTGTGGTGCGATAAAGATTGTGCATAGCTGCAGTTCCATCGATAGAAAGCCCAATTAAAAAGTCATTATCTTTAAAGAAACGGCACCACTCGTCTGTAATGAGGGTTCCATTGGTTTGTAAGCTATTTTGAATATCATATCCTTTGCCATACTTTTGTTGTAACTTCAGTGCCTTTTCGTAGAATGATATAGGACGAAGAAGAGGCTCACCGCCATGCCAAGTGAAGGACACTTGGGGCTGAGTTTGTGACAATAGATATTGTTGAATAAATCTTTCGAGGAGCGTTTCGTCCATCCACATACTCTTATTACTTGCATATAAGAACTGCTTTTCTAAGTAATAACAATATTTACACGATAAATTACAGCTACTGCCTACAGGCTTTAGCATCACATAAAGTGGTTTGGCGAAGGGTGCGTATGTATTCAAAACGTATGGTTTTACGTTATATCACAAAGAGAAGTCAAGGCTTTTACAAAACAAGTTCTGCTCTTTGGGAATATAAAGGGTATTTATTTTAATGTTTTTGTTAAATAGAAGCAACTGAAATGCCTTATAATGTGGAGCACTTCTTATTACTTCACTATGCAAAGATAATAAGAAGTGCCGTTGATGCCATAGAAAATAATAAGTAATTTACGTCATCTTATTATATAAGAGCACCCCACTCTATTTGTTTTTACGCTCTTTTTTATTTCTTACTGCGTTCTCTTCGTAAGATGTTTTGCATATCATAAACCACTTGTGGGTGGTCTTTTGCAACGTTCTTTTCTTCGAAATTAGATGCTTGCATATCGAAAAGCTGTGGCTGAGCGTTATTACCTGTTTCGATTTTAGGTCCCCATTGAATCATCTTTGGACCATCGCTAGGCTCGATATACTTCCATTTTTGTGTTCTAACCGATAGCACTCGGGTATTACTTTGCTCAAGAACCCATTCACGAGCATTTGTTTTTTCACCTAAAAGATTAGACAAGTGATTTTCACTATCAAAGGCACTTCCCTTTGGTAGACGTGCTCCTACAAGGTGAGCGAATGATGCAAACCAATCGGCTTGCGACAAAAGAACATCTGACTCTTGTTTCTTTGCAATTTTATTCTTCCATGAAACAATTACAGGTACGGCAGTTCCACCTTCAAAAGAGCTGTATTTATTGCCTCTGAAAGGTCCTGCTGGGCTATGTCCGTTAAGCAATTCTTCTGCTCTATCTTGATAACCATCGTCTACAACAGGTCCATTGTCACTACTAATAACGATGAGTGTATTATCTAAAAGATGATATTTCTCTAGTGCTTTCACGATTTCTCCTACCGACCAGTCGAACTGTGCAATAGCATCTCCACGCACTCCCATTTTGTTTTTGCCTCTAAATCGATCGTGAGGGAAGCGTGGAACGTGTACATCATTGGTAGCAAAATACATAAAGAAGGGCTTTTCTCTATTTTCAGAGATAAACTTAATGGCATGGGTTGTTATGCTATCGGCAATATTTTCGTCTTTCCAAAGAGCCTTTCCGCCGCCTTTCATATAACCAATTCTACCAATACCATTAACGATACTCATATCGTGTCCGTGACTAGACTTTTGATTATACAATAATTCGGGATTGTCTTTTCCTGTTGGTTCGCCCTCGAAATTACGATAATAATTCACCTCTATAGGCGCATTTTCATCATAATTAGCCACCTTTCCATTCTCTATAAAGACGCAAGGAACACGATCTGCAGTGGCTGCCATGATGTAATGATAATCGAAACCGATATCACCTAGAGCCGAAGGAAGTGGAGCATTCCAATCTTGTTGACCTGTTTTATCCCCTAAACCCAAATGCCATTTTCCTATTGCGCATGTTGTATAACCTGCACTTTTAAACATATCGGCCATTGTAAACTGCTCTGGTCGAATGATCATACCTGCATTTCCTGGCGCAACATCGGTATCTTTACGTCGCCAAGCATATTCGCCTGTCAATAAAGAATAACGAGATGGGGTACTTGTTGACGCTGTTGCATGAGCATTTGTAAAACGAATACCATTTTTTGCCAGCTTATTTACATTGGGAGTTTGTATATTTTTGGCTCCATAACACTCTAAATCACCATATCCAAGATCGTCTGCATAAATCAAAATAACGTTGGGTTTATTGGTATTTTTACCTTTTTGTTCTTTAAACTCTTTTGCTTGTGCTATTAAAGCCACTAAAAGTGCGGGGGGAAGTGTATAGGTTATTTGGGTTATTTTCTTCATTGTATAGGATTTTTCTTAATTAAAATAAAATCAATATATTATCAATAATATAGTAATACTAGCTGCATTTCTCTATTAAAGAAATACATTGCAAAGATAATAATTCTTTTCTTTAGAAGGTATTCTAACGCAAAAAATCATATCTTTGTAGATTATAATTGTATTTTACACGTCATGAAAGATTTTGTAGCGATAGATTTTGAAACCGCTAACAGTGAAAGAAGCAGCGTTTGTTCGATTGGAATTGTAATTGTTAGAAATGGAGTGATTACGGATTCATTCTATTCTACTATTCAACCTGAACCCAACTATTATTCATATTGGTGCACTAAAGTGCATGGACTCACAAAGAGTGACACCGAAGAGTCGCCTTGCTTTCACGAGATTTGGAAACAAATTGAACCAAAAATTGGCAATTTGCCCTTTGTTGCGCACAATAGTAGGTTTGATGAGAGCTGTCTTAAAGCTGTATTCAGAGTGTATCAAATGGATTATCCAGATTATATTTTCTTCGATACTCTTGCCGCAGCACGTCGAGTTCTCCCCCATCTTCCAAACCATCAACTGCATACAGTTGCTCAAGAATGTGGCTATTGTTTAGATAATCACCATCATGCTCTTGCCGATGCCGAAGCTTGTGCCCACATTGCAATGCAAATTCTATAAGGAAAAGATATTATGGATGCTGGAGGGAGGTAAGGTTTGCTCTTAAATATCAAAAAATAGTGCTTGTATTACAATGAAAAATCTTCTTCTAAATGATCATTATCTATGGGAGGCTTCTTATCTTCTTAAAACATAGTTTCCAACTTACTCGACAAGTATTTATCAACTTCCTTATCTATCAAGATTGTCCTCTTCTTTGTAAGAACTCTTCTGGGTTTTGATTTGTTAGCGTAAGGGATATTTGACAGGCTGATTATTCCCTCCTACTTTTTTGTGTTTAACATGTGTCAGAGAATTCACATTATTTATAAGAAATAGAATAAAATAAGAGAAATTTCTTTCTTTATTCGTTAAGCCATTCATATGAGCTACTCCATGAACTCATTCCATGAATATTTAGAAAATATCCTTGATACCCAAAGACTTTTATTTTTCGCCCAAAGTTATTAGGGTGATCTATAAGGTTTAACTCTTTTTGAACTTCAGAATGTCCACCTAGCTTGATCGCTATCATCTTTTTTATATCCTTTTCATTTTTAGTGTCGGCAATTAATATGGCGCTCTTTCCTCGAAAGGGATATTCTAATGTTATATATTTTATATTTTTTGCACATGAACCCACAATATATCCTTTAACCCAAATCTGATATAGATAATCTTTTGTTAAAAAGTCGGATACAGTAAAACACGTTTCTTTAGAAGGTTTATTAGCTAGTGTATCTTTTTTTTCTATAGATAGTGAAGGATTTTCTGGTATAAAAGTAGAATCATTACTTTCATTTGAAGCTGTTTCCTTCTCTTCAGAATCGATAACAATCTCTTTTTTATTTTTTTTCTTGCTCGGTAAATAAGGTTTTTCACAAGAAGAAAAGTTTAAAAGAAGTACAAATATAAAAAAATGAGATACTATTTTCATAAGCCTTGTTTTTGATGTCTTTCACAAAAATATAACATTATAAATTGATATGCAAATTTATTGATATTTTTCTGCATTATAAACAGGAATGACAATACTTATTTTATGGTTATTTCCATAATTATCTCATTGCTTGATAAAAAATAAAATTTCTGATAGATTAAAATAAATTCGTTACAACTTATAAAATACTTTTAAATAGATTTTTTATAATACTCCAATAATATCCATTATATCCTTAACTCCATGTTCGTCAAGCCAATGGTTAATACCATCACGCACTTTTATTGTTACAGTTGGGTCTAAAAAATTAGCTGTTCCAATCTGAATAGCAGTAGCACCTGCCATTAAAAACTCAATAGCATCGGTTGCAGAGCTTATTCCTCCTAAACCAATAACAGGAATCTTAACTGCTTTAGCTACTTGCCAAACCATACGTAAAGCAACCGGTTTCACTGCAGGACCACTCAATCCGCCAGTAGCAATACTTAATATTGGCTTTCTCTTTTCGATATCTATTGCCATTCCCATTAAAGTATTGATTAATGAAACACTATCAGCTCCTTCTGCCTCACAAGCCTTTGCAATATCAACAACACTTGTTACATTGGGCGATAGCTTCACGATAAGTGTCTTATTATACACCTCTCTAACAGCTTTAACTACACTTGCAGCTCCCAATGCGGTTACACCAAAAGCCATTCCACCCGCCTTTACATTGGGACAAGAAATATTTAATTCAATAGCTGGTATGTTTTCTAATTCATTGATACGTGCTGCACATGAAGCATAATCTTCTAAAGTAGAACCGCTAACATTTACAATCATATTGGTGTTAATATCTTTTATCTGTGGATATATATTCGAACAAAAATATTCTACACCCTTATTTTGTAATCCAACACAATTCAACATTCCTGAAGGAACTTCAGCCATACGAGGATAATCATTACCTTGTCGAGGCTCTAAAGTTGTTCCTTTAACAATGATACCGCCTATTTCGTCTATTGATATGAAATCGTTAAACTCTATTCCGTAACCAAATGTTCCAGAAGCAGTCATCACTGGATTCTTTAATTCTAGCTTATTAATCTTTACATTTAGCTTTGCCATAATAGTTGTTTAATATTAAATACAGGACCGTCAGTGCACACACATAAATTGCCTTCTGTAGTTTTTTCTACACAACACAAACATGCTCCAACCCCACAAGCCATCATATTCTCAAGAGACACCTCACATTCGATATTATTTTGACGTGCATATTGAGCTACAGCCTTCATCATTGGCGTTGGACCACATACGCATATTCTATCAAACTTTTCGTTTTGTAATATTGAATGATTGGTTACAAATCCTTTTTCGCCTGCAGTACCATCTTCAGTTGTAACAAAGAGTCTACCTAATGGCTCAAAGTTTTCAAGTTCAAGAAGATCTTTTTGAGAACGTGCACCTAACAAAAAGGTGGGTGTACATCCTATTTCCTTTAATTGTTCACCTAGATAGAGCATTGGAGCTGTACCAACTCCACCTCCAACTAATAAATATTTTTCTTGTGGTTGTTGTGGCATTGTGAACGACTTTCCCAATGGTAGAACACAATTAAGTATTTCTCCTTCTTTTAGTTGTGCCATCTTATGTGTTCCTTCACCTACGGTTGCAACCAATAACCAAAGCTGATTATTCTTCCTATCTACAAAATTAATTGAAATTGGACGTCTCAAAAAGGTTGTTGGAGAACCATCTACACGTACTTCTACAAATTGTCCAGGTTCCATTGGTGGTAATTCTTCATTATGCGTAAGCTTGATCAACACATAACGATCGTTTATTTTCGATACAGAAACAACGATTAAATCTAGGCAAAACTTTTTCATTTTGTTTGTATAATAATTACATGTGCAAAGATAAAGAAAAGATGTGAGTTGGTGAAAGAATAGTTTTTCTTTAATATTATATCACAAAAAGTATCTTATTTTCTTTACAATCCACTTATTTATTAATAGAAAGAAGTAGTAAATGACATTATGAAATCTTTGGAATAATGAAGTTTACAAATTCTCTCTTTATTGTTATCATTACTTTACTCATAGGTAGTCTCATTAAACGGCCATCAATAGTGACAGGTGCTTTAGCTATTTCTTCTATCTCAACTTTAGTTGTTCGATATACTGATATATGCTTATAATTCAAGAATTTACCTCTAACAAACAGATAAATTCCTTTAAATAACTGACTAACCTTTTCTTTAGTAAGGAGTGATACGTCTAAAGTTCCATTATAAGGAACTGCATTGGGGGTTTGTCCATAGCCCCTACAATTTCCTATGCACAATGCCATAAACTTATTTGGCATATCTTCTTGGTCGGTTTTAAACGACATTTTATACTCAAAACTCTTAAAAAGAAGAAAAAAGAAAGACAATAAAAATGAGAAAAAACGAGAAGAAAAGATACTATTCATCTTACTCTTTATTCCCATTACATAGGCAATTGAACCTATGTTTATACTATTCAAGAAATACCGATGGCATGCTTCTCCCTTTCCATTAGTGTATTGTAGAAGTCCAACATCAATTTTTCTAACTCTATTTTTCTTTATAGACTTAATTATATTATCTTCATCTTTTTCCTTTGCATCCCAGAAAAAGGCAAAATCATTCATAACTCCATCAGGAATAATACTAAAAGAAATGGTCTTGATGATATCGCTTTCATAAGAGAACAACACATTTATAAAGTCGTTAAGGGCATGATCTCCTCCAACAATAACAATCGTTTTATAATTGTTATTGATACACATTTTTGAAACATATTGTACTCTTTCTGATGTTTCTGCCGTGAATATATCATACGCAACATCATTAGAATCAAGAAGTTTCTTAATCTCGTTATATCTTTTATCGCTGTTCCAGATGTTTTGTGAAGGACAAAATAGAACCCCCCACTTTGTAGATTTATCAGTATTTAGATCCATCATTATTTCCTTCTTTATAAAGTGTTTGTATCATTTCTATCTTTTCTTCCATCGCCAGACTTGCGTTTATCCAATTAATCTCGGTTCCTCTACGTTCCATTCCACGGAACCAAGTCATCTGCCTTTTAGCAAATTGATGAATAGCAATTTCTAATTGACGAACCATTTCATCATAAGATAACTTTCCTATGATATGCTCTGTGACAAATTTATACTCTAAACCATAATATATAAGGTCTTCAGGGGAAATTCCTTGATTGAGCAATTGCTTCACTTCTCCAATCATACCTTCTTCTAAACGCTGATGAAGTCGGGTTGTAATTTTACGTCTTCTTTCTTCTCTATCAATATCTACACCTATTATTAATGAAGGTATTGTAGGGAAACTGGTTAGGTCATCAGTCTCTGTTAGCATGTGCTTACCAATCTCGATAGCTCTTATTGTTCTCTGCTTAGAATCTAAATCGGTAGAATTGTGCATTTTTGTATTCAACTGCTCTTGTATTTCTGCAAGCATTTGAATAAGAGATTCGTGTGACATCTCATTGAGTTGATTTCTTAATTCTTCGTTTGGAGGAACTGTAGATAAATGATATCCCTTTAAGATTGCCTCAAGATAAAGACCTGAACCACCACATAATATAGGAAGCTTATTCGTTTCTTTTATTTTATTATATACCTCTAAGAAATCTTGTTGATATTGATAAACATTATACTTAGAACCTGCCTTGCATATATCTATTAGATGATAAGGAATGTGTTTACCTGCAACTGTATAGTCTGCAAGATCCTTTCCTGTTCCAATATCCATGCCCTTATAAACCTGTCTGCTGTCTGCACTTATTATTTCTGCATCGAGATGATAAGCAAGTGCAGCCGCCAAGCTAGTTTTCCCACTAGCAGTTGGTCCTAAGATTGTTACCATTTTATATTTCATGCCATTCTAGATATCTTATTGCAAATATATAAAAAAAAAGCTACTCAGCAAATACTGAATAGCTTTTATATATTAGATAATTACTAATATTATCCGTTAACTTGAGCCATTTTCTTGATCAACTCAACAACTTTGTGTGAGTAACCAATTTCATTGTCATACCAAGAAACAACTTTAACGAATGTATCAGTAAGAGCGATACCAGCTTTTGCATCGAAGATAGATGTACGAGCATCGCCTAAGAAGTCAGAAGAAACTACAGCATCTTCTGTATAGCCTAGGATTCCCTTTAATTCACCTTCAGAAGCTTCCTTCATTGCAGCGCAAATTTCTTCATATTTTGCAGGCTTAGCAAGGTTAACAGTCAAGTCAACTACAGAAACATCAAGAGTAGGAACACGCATAGACATACCTGTTAGTTTGCCGTTCAATTCAGGAATAACCTTACCTACAGCCTTAGCAGCACCTGTAGAAGAAGGAATAATGTTACCTGAAGCAGCACGACCACCACGCCAGTCTTTCAAAGAAGGACCATCAACAGTCTTTTGTGTAGCAGTTGTTGAGTGAACTGTTGTCATCAAACCATCTGTGATACCCCACTTATCGTTCAAGACTTTAGCTATAGGAGCAAGACAGTTTGTTGTACAAGAAGCATTAGACACGAATTGAGTTCCCTTTACATACTTATCATCATTAACACCACAAACGAACATTGGAGTATCATCTTTTGAAGGTGCAGACATAACTACGTACTTAGCACCAGCATCAAGGTGACCTTGTGATTTTTCTTTTGATAAGAAAAGACCTGTAGATTCAACAACGTATTCAGCGCCAATTTCATTCCATTTCAAGTCTGCAGGGTTACGTTCAGCTGTTACACGGATAACATTGCCGTTTACAATTAGTTGTGATTTTTCCAAATCATAATCAATTGTACCATTAAATTGACCATGCATTGTATCATATTTTAGCATATATGCTAGGTAATCTACTGGGCAAAGGTCATTAATACCTACTACTACTACGTCTTTTGCATTAGCAGCTTCTAAAGAAGCACGAAAAACAAAACGGCCAATACGACCAAATCCGTTAATACCAATTTTAATCATTTATACTTATTATTTAAAGGTTTAAATTTATTTCCTATATTTATTAAAGTTCATTAAGAACGTTTCTATTAAAATGAGAATTTCTTCTCTCTTTACGCAGCAAAGTTACAAAAAAGTTTCTATATTTGCAGATGTTTTCAATATTAATTTATATAAAAAACTTAAGTATGACTAAAATTTTCAATGAATTCAAAGATTTCGCAATGCGAGGAAATGTGTTAGATATGGCAGTCGGTGTCATTATCGGTGGAGCATTCGGTAAGATTGTTTCTTCACTTGTCGATAATGTCCTTATGCCTCTTATTGGTTCTGTTACAGGTGGAATAGACTTATCCAAACTAGCTATAACTGTAGGGGATGCAAACATTGGTTATGGATTGTTTATTCAGAATATTATTGACTTTATTATTATTGCATTCTGTATTTTCTTACTTATTAAAGGAATAAATAGTTTTCAGAAAAAACAAAAAGAAAGTCCAATTACAGAACCGGAACCTTCAAATGAAGAGAAACTTCTAGGAGAAATTAGAGATTTACTTAAAAACAAACAATAATGTTATAACAAATAAGAAGGATATTTTTTATCCTTCTTATTATCTAAAATGGTAATCCTACAGCAAAATGAAATGTTGCATCACGTCTAAAATCAGGATACCATATAGGATAATGTTCTTTTCCATTTGTATATGCAGGGTTGATAGCCTTCATCCCTAAATCAAATCGTAAAATAAAATAGTCAAAATTGAACCTTAATCCTAATCCATAAGCTACTGCAATTTGCTTGTAAAACTCATTAAATTTAAATAGACCACCAGGTTGTTCAGCATAATTGTGTAGAGTCCAGATATTTCCTGCATCTATAAATACGGCTCCATTCAATTTCCCAAATAAATAAGTACGATATTCTGCATTCAAATCTAACCGAAGATCACCAGTTTGATTAATAAAATCTATCCTATGGTCTGTACTTGAGAAGTTTCCTGGTCCTAACGTTCTTACATTCCAACCACGAACAGAATTAGCTCCACCCGAAAAATAACGTTTTTCAAAAGGTAATATTTTACTATTTCCATAGGGATAGGCAAATCCTAAACCACAATGGAATGCAAGAGCATTTCGCTCATCTAGCTTAATTAATCTAGAGTAATCTATATCTCCTTTTATATATTGCGCATAGGCAATATTAAACAACGAATATTGACCTTCACTTGTTTTTTGGGCCTTGCTTACATGTGAAACTGCGCTTAAAAGATTACCCGAAGATTCTATATTTATTCTCAAAGCATTTATTTCATCATTATAAGTTACTCCTAAGCCCATTTTTAAAATAAAAAGATCTTGATAATTATAGCGTAAGAGAGCATTTCTATTATCAACATTATACAAATAATCTTGTTTAAAAGTCTCAGACATCCATGGCATATAAACATAATCAATGTCAAGTAAATCAAATCTATACGCCCAATTATTTTGAGTTTCTCCCCACCTATACCTCCATGCTGTAGAGAATACCTGGCGATGAAATTCAGGGCGTGTCTGAAAGTCGTATCGAACAGAAAGTTCGGATAAAACATTATTATACTTTTTAAAAGAATGTGATAAGAAAGGAATTAAAAAACGTGGAAATACCAGTTTTGTTTCAACATTATATTCTTGGTAGTTCTTATCTTTATAACCTTCTAGGCGTGTTATTTCTTCATACGCTCCACGAAGTTTTACACTCAACATTTCAGCACAATGAAAAAGATTTCTATTTTCATATACAAACGAAAGTGCAGCCCCTAAATCTCCAGAGGTATTGGTACCCTCAGGCTGAAGTGAAACTAAATGGGTTTTATCTCCTTTTAATTGAATATGACAATCAAGTAGATTTGTATCAGGAAGCTCTGTAAATCTTATATTTGAATACTTTATGATATGTAGCTTTGATAATTTATTATGTGTTTTAAGAATATCATTGCTATTATAAAAATCTCCTTTATTAATAAATGTATTATACCTTAATGTTTTTTTTGAAAGACGTAGCTTATCACTTCCAATAACAGAATATCCAACATCTCGTATTTTATATTTTGAGTGAAGTGTATCTAAACCTTTTGAGTTCTCTTTATACTTTAATAGCTCAAGTTCTACATCAATAGATTTCTCTCCCCAAACCGAATCTACTCGATATATTATAAAATCTCGATGAAATTTATAATATCCAGCATTTAATAACAGAGAAGTAATCCTTTTCCTTTCATTATTCAAGACTTCTACACTAAAAGGCATCCCTGTAAATAAGCCTCTATTCTTTTCATCTTCTAATTTCAGAAGTGAAGCGATACTATCATCTTTTATGTTATAAGAAACATTCCGTATTTTAAATAGATCACCTGCTTTAAGGATATATGCTAACTTTATTTTTTTCTTTTTTATCTTTGAAATAGTATCAACTTTTGCATTTAAATATCCCATATCCCAAAGAGTTTTCATTAAATTTTCTTTAGTCTCTTTAGTAAGGATCGTATCATATATAATGGTTTGTTCTCCAATTCTTTTTAGAAAACGATTAATCCACTTTGTAGAATCTGAGCCAGCAAGAGTATAAGTATACATGGGAACTTTAAATAAAGAAAACCACTTAGAATTAGCTTTTTGTTTTAAATAAGGCTTAAATGATGCCACATTAAGATGGTTGTCTTGAGATTTTATCTCAACACGACTCAACATGTAATTATTTTCAGGAATAAATTTCTCTACTGAACAAGCAATACAGAATATTAAAACAAAATAAACTCCTAATATTTTTATTATATTTCTACCTAAAAAAAAATAATTTTTCATATTACAAAATTACAAATAATACACAAATTTCGACAAATAAATTCTTTAAAAGCATAAAAAAAGAAAGATTATATTCCTCTTTCAGAGATAAAGCTATGAATATACACTTAAAACATTACTATTATAACGTGAATTTGTGAACTCACGTTATTTAAAATATAACAAACTTTTGGGACAAAATGAAATCGAGTCAACTCTTATTATTGAAAGTCGACTCGATTTATTCTATCTAAGATCTAAATCTTATTTTATTACGTTGCAATTCTTTCTCTTTTTATATCCAAGAAAAGCAATAAAAGCAATTAAAATCAATAAAGTTGCAAACGAAATGGTTGCTATTATTTCTGTTGTATGAACACTTTGAGGATCAAAAGCCAATTCTATTGTATGCTTTCCTTTCTCTACATTCAAAGCTCTTAATATATAGTTAACACGTCCTAACTCTGCTTTTTGTCCGTCAATTGTAGCTGTCCAACCTGGATAATATACCTCAGAGAACACCACTACTCCACCTTTTTCAGACAATACATTATACTTTAACTTATTAGGAGCATAGCTAACCAACTCTACTTGCGATACATTACCTTGAGCATTAGATGCTTTAAGGGCAGTTTCGAACTGCTTATCAGCTACCGCTTCATGGCGTAAATCAATCTTTCCAACCTTATCTATTTCTTCATTTGCATTGTTTACATAAGTAACTTTATCAACAAACCAAGCGTTTCCATAAGTATATGGGTTCAAAACAGGAGCTGTTTGGTTGCCTTGAAGGGGAAGAATGAAATACTTAGTGTTAAGCATATTCAATATTGGATAGATGCTTCTGCCATCTACTTTGCTCATATCTCCACCCGCAGTCATAATCGCTTGCATTGTTTTTTGCATCTCTGGAGCGATGTAATGCTCAATCATTTCTTGGTAACGATGCAATTTTGCTGGGTGATATCCACCAATACTCTTATGGAAATAAGATGTTTCATTTTCATTAAAAGTATTTGAAGCTAAGTTAAGTACACGATAATCGAGCGACTTATCTTGAAGAATAATCTTGTCTGTGTTGCTCATTTCTGGCTCATTATCTCTCACACTACTCTCTACAAACATTGCATCATTGAGATATCTTTTGTTCACCATCCACATATCCACTAAGCATAAAACTGCGATAATCACAATCATTACATTTTCTTTTAGCTTATTATAGCGATAAAGAACAAGTAGTGCAGTTCCAATAACAATGATAAAGACAGTTCTATAGCAGTCTGCTGAGAACATTGCCTCACGCATTTGGGTGAGATTAGCCATCAAAGGAGAGAGATATTCTGCTGGAATATTCTTCAAGGCCTGCATCTCTGCATCTGAAATAAAGCTGCTAAAGAAGAGCGAAGGCGCAAGAGCAAAGAGTAAAGCCACTCCTGCTGTCAAGCCAAAGCTGATATATACATACCTCATATTTTGCTTTAAAGCTTCTTTTTCTTCTATAAGTGTCTTTAAAGCCATCACTGCAAGCAATGGAATAGTAAACTCTGCAATAACCAATATCGATGCAACGGTTCGGAATTTTGCATACATCGGAACATAATCTATAAAGAAATCGGTTAAAGGCATGAAGTTTCTACCCCATGAAAGCAATATTGAAAGGATCGTTGCAGCAAGCAATGCCCACTTCATTGGAGTCTTTACAATAAACAATCCCAATATAAATAACATCAGAACAAATGCTCCTACATACACAGGACCGCTTGTTCCAGGTTGATTTCCCCAATATTGACCAAGCTGTTCATATACTTGCATAAACTGAGGATCGGCCTTTTTCATTGCTGTTTCATTACTTGCTAAAGGAACTGAAGCACCTCCTTTTGCATTAGGAATAAGCAATGTCCATGTTTCTCCTATTCCATAACTCCATTGAGTGATGTAATCTCTCTCTAAACCACTATTGGTTTGATTGGCAGAATTCTTCTTTACGAGTTCGCTTTTACCACGCATACTCTCCTTGCCATACTCCCATGTATGATAAAGATTACTGCTATTGATTAAAATACCCAATGTAGCTCCAACCACACAAACAGCTGTAGCTTTGGCAAAATGGGCAAATTTCTTTTGCTTTATCGCCTCAACAAGGTAGGCAATAACCATAAAGAACACCACGAATAAATAATAATAGGTCATTTGAACGTGGTTGGCTTTCACCTCAAATGCAGTAAAAAGCGCAGTAACTAATAGTCCCCAAAGGTATTTTCCACGATAAGCAAGTACTACACCCGCTATCATTGGAGGCAAATAAGCAAGCGCCCACACCTTCCAGATGTGTCCTGCGGCAATAATAATAAAGAAATAAGAGGAGAATGCCCATATAATTGAACCTAAAGCGGCTAGTTCTTTACGGAAATTAAAGGCACGAAGAAGGATATAAAAGCCCAACAAATAAGCAAAAACATACCACACATTATCAGGAAGTCCTAAGTGATACACTTGCATGACCTTTGATAATACGTCGGTACTCTTATAAGAAGGGGCTATTTGATATGTAGGCATACCACTAAAAGCAGAATTACTCCAACGGGTATGTTCACCAGTTTGCTCATAATAAGTTTGTAACTCATGTCCAAGTCCACGCCCTGCAGATGCATCATGTTGGTATAATATTCTACCATCAATATCTGCTGGAACGAAATAAGCAAATGAGATAGCTGCAAAAAGAGCAACTACCACCCCATCAATCCAATACTTTTTTAAGAGATTCATTATTATCATAATTATTTATATAAGTACAAAAATACAAAAAATATTTGATTGTATCTTCTTTCTTTATACAAGATTTAGTAAAGAGTAAAAAACATATAGAAAACAATTAAATTATTTAATTCTATATCAATAGAACAAACTTCACAGAGTAGAAAAGTTGAATAAAAATAATATATATAATAATATAAGGAGTTATTTGTTTTATTCCATTGCTTAAGGCTTCTATAATTTGACTCCCTTTTCTAAACCTCCCAACAATAAATCCATAAGAAATAGAATTTAAAAGCACAATAAAAGCAATAAGAGGAATAATACTTTTAGAAAAACTACTTGAGAACAATTCACCTGTTATACTTAGCATTGTAGCATGAGGAATGAAAGAAAGAAGTACGATACCACTAAACCATACCATTATTTCTATTAAAATGATCTGTAAACCTAAACGTTCTTTATAACTTAATATATGCGAATACTTCAATACTTGTATTATTTTACTAGAATGAATTGCCCCCCAAGATAATCCTAGAAGAATAATCCAAACCAATATATTTGAGGCAACATTTTTAGTGAAGTTACCTAAAAACCACCTCACTCCTTCTCCACTTAATAATGATCTGCCATTAAATTCAGGGAAAATCGTTTTTATCATCCACGATAAAATCACAACCATTATTTGTAATAAAAGAAGACTACAGATAATGATAGTAATATTTAGATAAAATAAGTTCTTAAGTTTACTCTTCATCTGCAACTAACTTATTGATATCTAAAACTCTTAGTTCCAAAGCTCTAACAACCAAACGAGTAGCATTAATACCAATACCTCCATTGCTGTTTGGAAAGAGTTTTTGTATTAGTTCATTCTGTCTTTTCTCTAAACTCTTTACCCCAAAAGGAATACCACGTAAGTTTGTAATCTGTTCTTTAGTATATCCTAGAGCTAAGTGACGTAAGAAGCGTTCGTCATATTCATCTATTTCATAGTTGATAAGTGCCTCGTTGTGCTGAATTTCATGAGATATAGCTTTCTTAAATCTGGATAGTATCTTTTCAAGAATAGGTTGATTAAAGACCAATTTCTTGCCATTCATTACACTAGAGACATCAGCATAAGTTAAGAGTTCTCCTGTTTTAAGAATAATTCCATCACAGCCTGCATCTAAAACATCCACCCAAAGTTTCTCATTTAGAATTTCTCCTGTAAAGATAAGTATCTTAACATCTGGAAAATTTTGCTTTGTTTGTCGACATATTTCAACTCCAATAGTTGTAGATCCACCTAAACCAAGGTCGAGAAGAACGAGGTCGGGAAGTTCTTGTTTTATGAGTTTCCAATAAGAATATTCGTTATCGGCAGTTCCAATTATCTTGGCTTCGGGTATTTCTGTTTTGAAAATACCTTCAGTTCCCTTTAATTCTAAGGGAACATCTTCTACAATAATGACTTTAAATTCTTCCATATTATAATTGTAAATACGATTTCTATATATTGTTTATTATTTCTCTCAATAGCTTGTATGCCCACAGCACGCATGTTTGTATCTTCTCCTAGTTCTCTGATTATCTGTCTACAAATAAGATAACGTATATCTATTGTCTCAGAAGTGAACAGCTGTTTAAGTTCGTTCTCTGTTAATTTTTTGGCTGGAAGCTCTATATAAACTTTTATATATTTATCGTCGTAAGATTCTTCTTCAATGTTGAATATTGTTATCTGATTGATTTTCTTTATCAATGAGAAGAGATATTTGAGTGTAGAAGTATCCACTTTCATCTTAGAACGCAGTTGACTAACAGCTTGAAGAAGGAACAAACTATAAATTTCTTTATAGTAGTTTAACAGCTCTTCAACAATCTTTATATCAATACCTTCTTGTTCTATAAGTTGTTTTATACGTGAAGGATAATACATTGTCTCATGTTTAAAGGTAGACAAACTATTATCTAATAAGTTGTTTGATATATAAAGAGTGTCTGCTTCGTACTTTGCTTTGCTCAATTCATCTTTCAAAAGCGTTAAATCTCTATTCTGTTGTTCCAATAAAGTACATTCTAATTTCAAAGAATGTTTTATCTTTTTCACAATATCATTGAGTAAATAAAGGCGAGTATTATTTTGTTCTTTATTAAAACTATTGCTCCATAAAGTCTCAATTAATCTAAGTTTGTCTTTTGCATTTTGTGTATCTGACAACAGAATATTATTGATTCGGTTTATCTTATCAATGCAAAAACGATAATAAAGCTCGTGTCTGTAGTATAAAAAGTAATAAGCTGGGATTAATAATACAAGCAAAAGAATAAGCAGAATAATTGCAATATTTTTATTACTCTCTGAAGTTTGCATCACTTTTACATAATCGCCTAGAGTTTTGTCGGCACTCTTTATGCGGAAAAGTTGTGTGTATACACTATTGTTATAGTTATATAAATCCCAACGATTAAGAGACAACGCTGCCACAGCCAACTCATTTCTAAAGTCTAGAATGATATCATAATCAGTATTAACGTGCTTTACAAACCATATTAATTCAGCAGCTTTATTAGGCTTTCCGTTTTCTTTTAACAGGAGATTGCTTTTAGGATGCTTCACACGATAAGCCTTATTGAGATAAACAATGCAGCTATCAGCAAACTCAAGAGTAAGTGCATAAGTTTCGTTAAGATTTGAATAATAGGCACTATCGGCATATTCTCCAGCTTTTTGAATGAATGTTTTTTCTTGTTTATCAATGCTTGACGAACCAAATGACGTTGCAGATAGGACAGAACAGAACAATACTAAGAATGTTTTCTTCAATCCTTTAGGAAGTGTAAAGTAAAATCGACTACCCTTCTCTACTTCACTTTCAGCTCCAATTAAGCATTTTTTAAATATAGAACTAACCTTTTTATATTTCTCAATAACACCTTTACAATTCATTAAACCAAAGCCATATCCTTTGCCCTGCACTGAAGAAAGATTCTGTTTTAGCTCTATTTTTTTGAAAGAGAATAAGCTTCTCAAGCCTTCTTCGTCAATACCAACCCCATTATCACAGATAGAAACTTCTACATAATCATCTAGAGATTTTGCTGAAATCGTAACTTCTCCGCCCGGAGGAGTGAACTTTCGAGCATTGTCTGCTAAGGTATTAATCATGAAAAGGGTAAGAGTCTTATCTGCTTTAACCACTTCTGAGGTATCTACAACATTTAGTTTGATATTTTTTAATTGATAAGACATACTATTCTTTTTAAGCAGTTCGAAGATAGTTTGCAATGGAAAACTTTCTATTCTTAAACTAATGTCTCCCTTATGCATTTGAATCCAGCTTGTTAGAACCGTATTTGTTTGATTTATGGAGTTTGCAAGTTCAGAGATATAAGTCAAGCGTTGCTGACGAATTTCTGTACTTTCAGAAGTATTTATAATTAATTTGTGGATTTCATTAACCATTCTATCAATCAAAGGATAAGTGCTACTAACCAGAGAAACTTTAGCTCTTTGTTCTATATTCTTTTCCTTATTCATCACAACATAACGTTGTTCTTGATACAGTTGTTCTTTAACTTCTTCGCAAGTATCCTGAAAGTCCTCTAGTTTTTGTTTGTTTTCAGCCTCCCATTGTTCAAGTGGAGACAACAAAGACGTAATTTTAAACTTGCGATCGCTTCTTCGTTTCATTCTATCAAAAATAAAAAGAAGGAGTATAACCAATAAAATCATTATCACAACAGATGTTACCATGATGTTTAATTGGTGTGAAGATTTACTCAATTGTTCTGCTCTAGATTCCAAGAAGCGGTCTTGTCGAGTGATTTCTTGCATATCTAGATAGATATTTCGATTGTAATCGCTCAACTGTTTGTCATCAATGGCAGAATAAGTAAGAGACATTTGTTCTCTAATAGAAGCAACCAAGTCAGGGGCTTGTTGGATCTTTATATTGTCACTTAGGGCATGTTCAAGGCACCATAATGCATCTTCATATTGTCCTTGTTCCCAAAAAGACTTAGCAAGAGTACGATATGAACCTGCAATTTGATAAACATCACCATACATTTTGAATAGATCTACAGATTTAACGGCAATTTCTTTTGCAAGAAGATCTTCAAATTGATTATCAGGGATAATGGTTCTTAACATCGAAGTATTATTCATAACAAGAGAATTACCAATCTCTGAATTCGATAAAGACTCACTAATACTTTGCAAAGCATTTGCTTCCCAGTAGATAAAACCATTTTTTTTTGCGATAATATAGCAGCTTATAAGGTAGTCTAACTCTTCTTGTTTTGCAGAGTAATTATCCTTATTATGGACAATACCTCCCGATCCTATACTATAATAATAGTTAAGTAGCTGCCCAGTATCACGTTGTATACCTCCATGAAGATCAATCTTTTTCAATGCTTCTATAGAATTTTCATTTAATCCTATATAATAAAAATAAGTAGAAAGAATGATGTAGTATTCTGTCCTCGCAAAAAGTAATCTTTTACGCTGATGTAAATTCAAAACATCTTCTTCCTCTTTAATTCTTTCTAAGCGTTCTTCCGCATACTGTTTATAATCATAGAACTCCTTATTTTTTGATTGACGTTGACATAAACGCATAAACATAATATCAGAAATAAGTAGTTCTATCTGATTATCTGTAACCTTTTGAGCTTCGAACAATTGAGTTTTTGCCTCATTATAGTTCATCTTTGCCGTACTAACAAAAGCAATATTGTTCAGAGCTTCTGCATGTCCTGCGCCATATCCTTCAGATAACTTCAGTGCTTTTGTGGCATAATAATTTGTACTATCAAGGTTTTTATAGTGAAAAAGATAAGATTTCTCGTTTAATTCATCAACTACACTCCTCGACTTTTTCGATGTACAAGCCGAAGAAAAAAGTATTATAGATAAACTAAAAGAAATATTTATCAAAAATATTATAAATGATTTAATCTTCAAAGAAAATACTTTCTGAAATTTATTTTATGATTTACAAAGTTACAATATCTTTACGATTATTAGATTATCTATCTTGCAAATAAAGTTTATTTAGACTAAATTTTAATTATTTCTTTGTATTTTTGTACACAAAATTAAGTATTATAGAGTTCATGACAGAAAAAATACGCATAAAAGATATAGCTCTTCGTGCAGGTGTATCCGTTGGAACAGTTGATAGGGTTTTACATAAACGTCCTAATGTTTCTCCCAAAGCTTTGGAAAAGGTAGAAAACGTTCTTAAAGAAATGAACTATCAACCCAATGTTTATGCGAGTGCACTTGCCTATAATAAATCATATAGCTTCTATTTACTTATCCCAGATCATGGTTCTGAAACCTATTGGGAAGAGATTGAAAAAGGTGCTTATAGTGCAATGGAGGCAAGACGTGACTTTAATATTAAAGTAAATATACTCTATTTCAAACGTTTTAATGAGGCTTCATATTTAGAACAGGCTCAAAAATGTGTAAAAAATCAGCCCGATGGAGTTATTATTGTGCCTTCTGAACTAGATTTAACAAAAAAGATTACAGAGTCATTTATTGCTCAACAGATCCCATTTGTGCTACTAGATTCTTATATGCCTGACTTAAAACCATTGTCTTTCTTTGGGCAAGATTCGCTAGCTAGTGGTTACTTTTCCGCAAAAATGCTTATGCTTTTGGCTTCTCAAGAGAAAACTATAATGTTGATGAAGCAAACGAAGAATGGAAAAGTAACAAGCAAACAACAAGCTCATCGAGAAGTTGGATTCAGGCATTATATGGATGAGCATTTTCCGAATGTAAACATTATAGAGCTAAATCTTCCAACCGAAGAAAACAAGGGAGAATATTATAAACTTTTAGAGGAATTCTTCACTAAAAATCAAGATGTACATCATTGCATAACTTTTAATTCTAAGGCACATATTGTTGGCGAGTTTTTACTTCATACCAACCGACGTAATGTACAAATTATGGGTTATGACATGGTTGAAAAAAATATAGAATGTATAAAACTAGGAAGTATATCTTTCTTAATTGCTCAACATGCTTATATGCAAGGATATAGTTGTGTTGATACGTTGTTCAAAGCAATCGTTCTTAAAGCTGAAGTTGAACCTGTAAATTATATGCCTATTGAATTAATCTCAAAAGAAAATGTAAACTTTTACAGACGATTTCAACTATAAGATTATGAATATTAGACTCTCTTTATATTTTATAAATACTTAAAAATGAGCAAAATAAAACACATTTCAGGATTAAAAGCTTTAACTCCACTTTTTATTTTTATTGCTTTGTACCTTTTGTGTGCTATTATTGCAAAGGATTTTTATAAACTTCCTGTAACAGTAAGTTTCTTAATTGCAAGTGTATCTGCAATAATGATGACCAGAGGAGAAAGCATAGAGAAAAGAATATCAATCTTCACAGAGGGGGCTGGGCAAAATAGTTTATTACAGATGGTCTGGATTTTTATTCTTGCAGGAGCCTTTGCTGCATCAGCAAAAGCAATGGGAAGCGTCGACGCAACCGTTTACTTCATTCTAAATATACTTCCAGCAAAGTTTATTCTTGCAGGACTTTTTCTTTCTGCATGCATCATTAGTCTTGCAATAGGCACTAGTGTGGGAACTATTATTGCTTTGGTTCCAATCGCATCAGGCTTATCTCATGTTCTAGGAGTAGACGAACCTCTTATTTTAGGCCTTGTTATTGGAGGTGCCTTCTTTGGAGATAACCTCTCATTTATATCTGATACAACAATAGCCGCAACGTCAAGTCAAGGCTGTAGCATGAAAGATAAATTTAAAGTAAATAGTTTAATTGTAGTTCCTGCTGCGATATGCATACTTATTATATATACGATCATAGGATATGGACTTGAAAAACCTACTGAATTACCAAGATTTAATTATATCTATATCATTCCTTATCTTGTTGTAATTCTTATGGCTTTGAGAGGATTTAATGTGATGATTGTGTTAATTGTAGGTCTTATTTTTAGTGGTTCACTGGGACTTTATGCTCAAAGTTATAATCTATATGGTTGGTTTGCAACCTTAGGTGACGGTATGACAAGTATGGGTGAACTCATAATTGTAACAATGTTGGCAGGTGGGTTACTTGCAATTATTAAACATAATGGTGGGATTCATTATATAATAGCTATTTTGACAAAGTTTATTAAAGGTAAAATAGGAGCAGAATTATCAATCGGTCTTCTTGTGTCATTTGTCAATATATGCACGGCAAACAACACTATTGCAATTATAACAGTTGGAAATATAGCTAAACAAATAAGTAAAAAATTTGAGATTGACTCTCGAAAATCAGCAAGTATTCTCGATACTTTTTCTTGCGCAATACAAGGAATACTTCCATATGGGGCACAAATTCTTATGGCAGCAGGTTTAACTAAAGTTTCACCTATCGAAATTGTTGGATACACCTACTATCCTATAGCTATTGCATTAATGGCTTTATTCTCTATATTAATACGTTATCCTAAAAAATATTCTTAAGAAAACTATGGATATAATACATAGAAATCTTCTCACATTATTAAAATCTGGAGCATTAAATGAATATGGTAATATAGAACCCATGTCTAGCTTCAAATGGGAAAAATTATTTAAAATGGCTGTGATTCATAATGTATCTTCTTTTATTCATAAAGGATTGAAAAATCATCAATACGATAAAGAATTTAATGTTCCTAATATTATCCTTTATAACTTAGAAGAAATCTCAAATCAAAATAATGCGATTGAAGAATCTAAAACGATAAAACTATCGAATAAATTGCTGAATATTAAATTGGAAAAGATAAAAAAAGAAGAACTTACAAATAAAAGTTCTTCTCTTACAACATTAGATTTACTTGAGCTATTGATCGAGAATGTCAACCATTTATTCAGAATAGGATTGTCGATAAAATTGGTATTAGAACTTGGAATCTATATAAGAAACAATAGAGATGATATCGACTTCAAAAAATTAAACCATTGGTTATCTAGTTTACATATAGTAAATATAACTGGACTCATAGGAAGTATACTGGTAACAATATTCAAGTTTGATAAAACAGAAGTCCCCTTTGTTGATAAAGTTAGCAATTCTTCCTATACTCTATTTATGCATTCGCTAGGAAATATCAAAACGAATAGTACCAAAGAAGAATGGACAATCAGAGAAGGAGATAACGGATTTATTTATAATAATCCTGAAGTATTAAGAAGAAACATCAAAATAAGTTTCAAATATTTCCCTTATGCACCAATAGAAGCTACAAGTAATTTCATCACTAGTTTCATTCATAGCATATCAGATGTACAAGAATAAGAATAAATCAAAATATAATATATGCAAAAAAAATACAAGGAAAAATATTCCAATTTATAGTTTTAGTAACTTTGTAAACATGAAACATATATTTATATTTATTCTTTTTTACATCTTTTCAATTTCAGTTTCTGCCCAAGACGATTTTTATAACTGTGAAGATACTTGTTGTCATGTACATGGTATTGACCTTAGTCACTATCAAGGAAATGTCTTTTGGGAAACAATTGGAGAAAATACAAAGATGGCTTATGTGTATCTTAAAGCCACAGAGGGAGGTGATAATATAGATAAAACATATTCTTATAATATCGACTTAGCTCATAAATATGGACTAAAAGTGGGATCTTACCACTTTTTTAGACCTAAAACAAACTTAACAAAACAGCTAGAAAACTTCAGGACTCAATGTAGACCAGAAGATCAAGACCTTATTCCTATGATTGATATAGAAACAAAAAGTGGATTATCAACAGAAGAATTTTGCGATTCTCTTTTAAAATTCTTATCAATGGTCGAAAAAGAATATAAACAAAAACCTCTACTTTATACCTTTACAAACTTTTATGATAATTATCTGTCTGGTAAAATTGATGGTTATAAGCTGATGATTGCACAATATACTCAACGGGAACCGGTTTTAAAAGATGGTAGAGATATCACAATGTGGCAATACACTGGTAAAGGAAGAATTAACGGAATAAATGGTTTTGTTGATAAAAGTAGATTCTTTGGGACGCATGGTATGCGTGAAATACGATTTATTCACTTTAAACAATAATATAAAATCAGAAAACTATGGCTATAATAAAATGTCCAGAATGTAATGCTCCTGTAAGCGACCAAGCCCCAATATGCCCCACTTGCGGTGTTGAAATAAAGGGTAAAATAACAATATGCACTACATGCAATAATGCTTATCTCACTGAAAAAGAAGAATGTCCCAAGTGCGCTTCTGAAAAAAATACGACAGAAATAACACCTGTTAAGGGAACAACTCCTATAGAAAATCCTTCCCAAACTATTGAGATTGCCTCTCTAATAGAGTCTCAACAGTCTGTTTCACAAAAAAACAAGAACCCCCAAAAGATTATTATTTTGTCTTCATTCATCATCGCACTTCTTATTTGCGCAACGTTCTTATATATATATAGCAATGCACAAAAGAAGAATGAGAAAGAAGCTTACGAGCTAGCTATGAATAGTAAGGAAATCGGAATACTTGAGGATTATCTTAATACTTATTCGAAAGATGCTCCACAAGAGCATATAGATTCAATCAATGCACATCTTTCAATATTACTTTCCACAGATAAAGAGTGGACAAATGCACTTATTCAGAATTCCAAAGAAGCCTTTGAAGAATACTTATCTAAATATGAAAACCCTAAACATAAAAAGGAAGCACTGCAAAAAATCGACTCTTTAGACTTTGTTGCTGTCTCTCAAAAGAACACAATTGAAGCATATAATACTTACATAAGCGATCACTATGACGGCAACTATATCAATGAGGCTAATGAAAAGATTAGAATTCTCAAAACTAAAGAGGTGCAACAAGATGAATACCAAATGGTAGCTGGAACCATAAAAACCTTTTTTAGAGGCATAAGTGAACGTAACGAAAATAAGGTACAAGAAACAATTAGTCCCAATATTTCATCGTTCCTTAATAAAACAGATTTCAATCGTTCTGATATTGCTTTATTTATGAGTAAACTATATAAAGATAATGTAGAATCAATTTATTGGAGTATAGACAATAATCTTAAAATTAAGAAAAAAGAAATAGGACTTGAAGAATATGAATATACAACAATATTTAATGTTGCTCAAGATGTTAAATTAAAGGATGGCCAGTCTGAAGCTAATAAATATAGAGTACAAACGAGAATAGATCCTACTGGAAAAATCGTAGAATTCAATATGATTAAGATCCTAGAATAGCTATTTTAGTTAAAAAAGAATAAACTAACCATTTGTAAATACACTCGTATCAATATTATAATAACAATGATGTAACTTTGCAATGATTTTTATTTAATCAATATAAAGTCTAACTTTATTAATTCATTTTTAATTAACATTATGTCAAACTTAAAGAACGTACAACCATTAGAAGACTTCAATTGGGAAGAATTCGAAAATGGTTCTGGCAATAATGCCAGCAAGGAAGCCCTTGTAAAGGCTTATGATGAAACCCTTAATAAAATTGCAGAACACCAAGTTGTTGAGGGAACTGTTACTCATGTAGACAAGAAAGAAGTTATCGTTAACATCGGTTACAAGAGTGATGGTATTATTCCTGCATCTGAATTCAGATACAACCCAGACCTAAAAGTAGGTGACAAAGTGGAAGTATATGTAGAGATGCAAGAAGATAAGAAAGGACAACTTGAACTTTCTCACAAGAAAGCACGCCTAAATAAGAGCTGGGATCGTGTTAATGAAGCTCTTGACAAAGAAGAAATTGTACAAGGTTACATCAAGTGTCGTACAAAGGGTGGTATGATTGTTGACGTATTCGGTATCGAAGCATTCTTACCAGGAAGCCAAATCGACGTTCATCCTATTCGTGACTACGACGTATTCGTAGGAAAGACTATGGAATTCAAGATCGTAAAGATCAACCAAGAGTTCCGTAACGTGGTTGTTTCTCATAAGGCTCTTATCGAAGCTGAACTAGAAGCACAAAAGAAAGAAATTATTAGCAAACTTGAAAAAGGCCAAATCCTTGAAGGTACAGTTAAAAACATCACTTCTTATGGTGTATTTATCGACCTAGGTGGTGTTGATGGTCTTATTCATATAACAGACCTTTCATGGGGTCGTGTAAGTGATCCACACGAAGTAGTTGCTCTAGACGAAAAGATTAACGTTGTAATTCTTGATTTTGATGATGAAAAGAAACGCATCGCTCTAGGCCTAAAACAATTAACTCCACACCCATGGGATGCTCTTAACACAGAACTTAAGGTGGGTGACCATGTTAAGGGTAAAGTAGTTGTTATCGCAGACTATGGTGCATTCGTTGAAATTGCTCCAGGTGTAGAAGGTCTTATCCATGTTTCAGAAATGTCTTGGAGCCAACACTTACGCTCTGCTCAAGAATTCTTACACGTTGGTGACGAAGTAGAAGCTGTTGTTCTTACACTTGATCGTGAAGAACGTAAGATGTCTTTAGGTATCAAACAACTTAAAGAAGATCCATGGGAAACTATCGAGGTTAAATATCCTATTGCTAGCAAACACACAGCTAAGGTTCGTAACTTCACTAACTTCGGTATCTTCGTTGAACTAGAAGAAGGTGTTGATGGATTGATCCACATCTCAGATCTTTCTTGGACTAAGAAAGTTAAGCACCCATCTGAATTCACTCAAGTAGGAGCTGAAATCGATGTAGTTGTTCTTGAGATAGATAAAGAAAACCGCAGACTAAGCCTTGGTCACAAACAACTTGAAGATAATCCTTGGGATGCTTATGAAACTCTTTACACTCCAGGTTCATTGCACAAGGGTAAGATCACAGATATGATGGACAAGGGTGCAGTTATCACATTGAACGAAGGTGGAGAAGGTTTCGCAACTCCAAAACACCTAGTTAAAGAAGATGGCACACAAGCTCAAGTAGGTGAAGAACTAGACTTCAAGGTTATCGAATTTGTAAAGGAAACTAAGAGAATTATTCTTTCTCATAGTCGTACTTTCGAAGAAGGTAAAGAAGAGGCTAAACCTCGCAAGCAACACACAAGTAACGCTAAGAAGAACGATTCTGCTCAAGTAAACAACGTAGCAGCAAGCACTTCTCTTGGTGATATCGATGCTCTTGCTGCATTGAAAGCTAAAATGGAAAAAGGTGAATAATTAGTATCCTTAATTTCTATATAAATGAAAGAGAATATGTATCGAAAGACGCATATTCTCTTTTAGTTTTAAGGTATATAATAATATTTAGTGTAATGGGCATTTGGTAGACTTGTCATTACTGACTACTTTTTAATACACTACCTAGAAGTTCATGTAAAAAAGCTGTCTACCCTCTTTATAAAACTATACCTCTTTTATTTATCATAGCTTTTTAATAGCGACTCACATGCATCTTCAATTAAGTCGAGAGCATAATCAAAGTCAGAAACTCCGCCATAATATGGGTCGGGAATAATATCTTGATTAGGGTGAGAAATCATATAATTAGCCAGCATTTCCACCTTACTTAAAGCCTCATCGCTAGGTGCTTTTGCCTTTAAAGCTTTGTAATTCTCATGATCCATAATAAGGATTTTATTAAAATTATCAAAGTCTTCGATCTGAAACTGACGTGCATGAGAATTAAAGTTATATCCTCTTAGCAAGCCACGTTTTCTCATTCGCTCATCAGGAAGCTGTCCAATATGCCACCCTCCTATTCCTGCTGAGTCTATTTCAAAGTCATTCTCTCGTCCACTTTGTTGAACAAAGGCCTTCATAACGCCTTCTGCTGCTGGACTTCTACATATATTTCCTAAACAAACAAAGAGTATTTTATTCTTTTCCATCGTCGTTAAATAATTGGTTTTCTGTTTCTTTTAAAGGAGAAAGAGACGACTCTTTAACTCCAAGTTCTTTTATTTCATTTGCTTTTTGAACAACACTTTGTCTACCTGTATAAGCCTTTTTATAGGCTTCATCATAGCTTCCTTTAAGGTTATCTATTGCTGTTCCCACCTTGTCAAATCGCTTTATAAAATCACCTACACGCTTCAATAATTCTTCTGCCAATGCAAACACTCTCTTTTGGTTTTCGGTTTGATGGAATTGTCGCCATGACATTTGAATCATTTTCAACACGGCTAATAGGTTTTGTTGACTTGTTATAAACACTTGTTTATCGAAAGCCTCACCCCATAGTTTTGGTTCTTTTGCCAAAGCAAGCTGTAATGCCCCTTCGTTAGGTACAAACATAATAACAAAGTCTACAGCTGTTCTATTCTTTGCAATGTATCTACTATAATCTTTCTTTGCCAAATCGTTTGCCTGATTGCGAATACTTCTAACCAAATCTGCTGCATATTGTGTCTTAGCAACATCGGTTTCAGCATTCATATAGTTATAATATGCTTCGATAGACATTTTAGAATCGATAATGATATCTTCGTTATTAGGATAATGAAGAATGACATCTGGAATCATTTTCTTTCCGCTATCTTCATTAAGAATGGCATTTCCTTTTCTATCTGTAATGATTTGTTGAAGATCATAATCAACACCTCGTTGCAAACCTTGCGACTCAAGAATATCAATTAACATTCTTTCGCCCCACTTTCCTTGTTCTTTATTTCCACCTTTAATCACATTTGTAAGGCGATTTGCCGTTTCATCTATCTTTAGCGTATGCAAAGCCATAGCTTTAAGTTGCTCTGATAATGCCGAAGTTGAGCGAGCTGTTTCTGTATTGGTGTGCTTTATTGCTTGTTGAAGCTGGTTAATATTCTGCTGAAGAGGCTTTGTAATCAACTCTAAAGCCTCATTATTGGTGGCTTTTAACTTCTCTCCTGTCGACTCTAACACTTTGGTTGCCAAGTTAGAGAACTGCTCCTTCAACGTTTTTATCTGCTCTTCAAATTGCTCTTGACGCAATAATGCCTCTTTAGAATTTTGATTTCGCTCTGAAGTGAGTTGTGTTAATGCACGTTCTAAATCCACCTTAGTAGCCACCAATTCATCATTTAGTTGCTCCCTACTTGCACTTAGTTCTCTCAGCTCATGTTCTTTCTCCACTAATTGCAATTTTGTTTGTTCGCAAGTCTGCTTCAAAAGCAATTCACCGCTTTGCATATCTTTCACTTTCACCAAATTATAAAAGTGCATAACGACTGCTCCCACGCACAAACCCACTAATATATATACTATTTCCATTATGTTTTTATTTTTTTATTCATTATAATTCCTTGAACCAAACCACGCATACCTAGAAACACAAGCATAGCAAGCCATAAGCCATGATTGCCTAATATGGTTGCGGTTGATATGGATACGACAAAGAAAAGGCATGCTGACACAAACGAAGATATAAGCATTCCTCGTGTTTCTGTTATGCCTATAAAGATGCCATCGTATACAAATGCTGCAATACCAACAATTGGAATCATTGCAGCCCATATCATATAACCTTCCGCAACCAACACAACTTGCTGTTCATTGGTGATGATCGACAAGAAAGGAAGTCCTAAAACGAGATATAACAAGGTGAAAATAAGTGCTAAACCAATTCCCCATTTAAACAAACTGCTATATATTTCATTGAACACCTTTATGTTCTTTGCCCCATAATATCTACCGCTTAAAGCTTCGCCTGCATAGGCAAAACCATCTGAAATATAGGAGAATATGGTGTAGAAGGTCATTAATAAGGTATTAGCAGATAATATTAAATCGCCCTGTCGGGTTCCTCTTGCTACAAAAAAGAGGTTTACAAGCACCAAGAAAAGGGTGCGCAAGAAGATGTCTCTATTAACATTAAAGAAGCGTTTAAGTTCTTCTTTATTCCATAAATTATGGAAAGAGAGGTATTTTCTTAATTTAGAATAGTTCAAAAAGAGCAAACCTACTGACACAAAGAACGACAACCATTGAGATATTAGCGTTCCAAGAGCCACTCCTGCAATACTCATTTTAAATACAAAGACAAACAAAAGACTTGCCAAAATATTAACTATATTCTGGAAAATGGCTACAAACATGGGGATTTTTGTATTTTGAACACCTACAAACCAACCATTTAATACATAGTGACCGAGCGTTGCTGGTGCTCCCCAAATACAAATATTGAAATAGACTTCTACAAAGGTTGTAACACTATTCGATGGTTTCATCATCTTCAAAGCACCCCACAAAATACCCTGTTGCATTGCTATTAATAGCAACGAGATAGAGGTTGCAATAAAAAAAGCTCTCAAAAGCACTTTTAACACTTCTTGAAAGTCTCTTTTTCCCAATGCTTGTGAGGTTAAACCGCTTGTTCCCATTCGCAAAAAGCCTAACAACCAATATTGAACATTAAAGATTGTTGTTGCTACAGCCACCGCTCCTATCAAGGCTATGTTATTAAGATGTCCAACAATAGCAAGGTCTACAAGACCTAAAAGTGGAACGGTTATATTGGAAATAATCGAAGGTATGGCAAGATTTAATATTTGTTGATTTCGAATATTCATATCTTTTCAAAAGAAAACATCAATATTTAAAGTTCAAAAGACATTCTACTTACATCTATTTTGCTTTGTAAACGTATTAAACCCATCGAGCTTGATAACTAAATTATCTGCATCTAGATAATAACGCATCTTTGTTTTCTCTGGGAAAGTACAATATAAAACACCATCATTATAAAAGAATGTGCCCTCAGAACTTAGATCTTCGATACTTTCTATAATGGTATTATCTTTAATTTTCAATACAATCAAACCATAATCTGTTGTTGCTCGCCATGTTCCTTGAATCCAAGAAGGTGATTTCTGGGGTTTTATGCCTTCAAAGCCCACAGTGTCTGCAACCAAGGAATATGCTTTATCATTCACCACCTTGAGTGAATCGTATTGCAAATCATTTACATATTTCGAGGCTTCTGTAAACTGATTGGTGTTTTCTCCAAATATAAAGCCTTTAAATAGATATAAAACGCCAAGCATTAAAACAAGTACAAAGGCTACAACACCTATCACTTTTCCTTTACCATCTTTCTCATTTAAAGGTCTAGTAGCATAGTTATTTGGTAAACTTTCAATGCTATTGGGTCGTAATTGAGGTGCTTTTGGAGTGTAAACTGATTGTTTTTGAGATACAATAGCATTGCTTTCATCGCACTTTTGCACTACTTTTACATTCTCCTTTGTATATCCTTGATTTACAGTTGATACGACGTTTGAAACCAATTCCTTTACCTCTTCGGGCTGAGAAAGTACTTCTTCTATCACCTCATCATTGAGAACATGACTAAAAGGAAATCCACATCGAGGACAAGCAGTTGTTATTTCTGTTACTCCACGATGTACTTCGGTATCAAATCGGAATCTACATTTAGGACATTTTACTTCTATTTCCATCTACACGTCTGTCGTTTATCCAGCAATTACTCTAGTCTTACAACTGCTTTTTGAGTTGTTTTCCACACATTGTCAACAAAAATGGCTTGTCCTTCTTCAACATTTATAATTCGTTGAGGCATTCTTACCTTCGAATCTACCAACTTACACACTGGCTTTACAAGCTGCGAAGTACTGATTAGCAATGTTGCAAGAGCATCGTTCGATTCTAAAACACGGAAAGTTCCAGTTTTACTATCCTGTGTTTCTAATACATATAAACTTTTCCCCACATGCTCTTCTTTAGAGAAAGTACTAAAAGAACCATCTTGAAGTGGTGCTTCGAGGTATAACTTGCCTACTTTTTGAGGAGCTTTTGCTATTGTATGTTCGCTATTTAAAGCAGAGTTTGCAGGCTTTTCTTGAGCCTTTTGAAGTTGAGTTATTGTGACTTTTAGTTCTTCATAATCAGCTAATAAAGCCTCTAAAGATGCTATTTTTGTTTCTAAAGCCTCTATTCTCTCTACTAATTCATCGGTTGTATAAGCCAAAGAATTATTCTCTTCGTCTTTATTTTCTTGTTCCGAACGAAATATTTTTGAAAACATTATCTCGTTAATTCTTAGTTGGTTAATCCTTCTATCAAGTTATCTCGAATGGTTCCAATGATTGGATAGAAGAACATTGTATCTTCAATGATGTCTTCTTTATTCTTATCTTGGGCATTCTTATTAATGAAGTTCCAGCCAGTTACTAAATGATGATCGAGATCATTGTTAACTATTGCTTTGAACTTTTGATAAGATTGGTTATCAACCAAGAATCTATCAACAACTCGAAGAGCATCGCAAAGCTCGATAAAGAAACTGTTAAACTCTTTTACTTTAGTGATCACGGCTTGCTGAATGGCTGTATCATCCATATCACCATAGGTTAAATGCTCTTTATCTAACAAAGAATAGTTTACTTTTATGGTATTATCGAAACCATCCATGATGTTATTTAGCTCGTTAATGAGCTGAGTTCCTGTTGGATCTTTCATCTGCATCAATGCACCACGACATGTTATTTGCTTTGGTTCACGACGCTCCATTACCACAGAGAAAGTGCTATCGGTATATGTTTCGTTATAAACTCGTTCGAAAATAGCCTGTGTCATCATATCTAAATCACGTTGACTACCAACAATATCTAAAACTTTACTACCTGTTCCGCTGAACATCACGTTACGAGGTTTATCGATATTATGATGCTTCATTAGATTAGCTACATAATAAATAAGAGCTGAATAGAAATAAAGGAAGATGATTTTGCGATGCGCATCTTCGTTAAGTCGTTTATTATACGAGAATATGTCGTTTCCAAGAACTGCCTGATTGTTGATAATTGAGAAGAGGAAGGCGTTGATCTCGTCACTCTTTTGCTTCTCTGTAATATCGTCTAATATGCCATTTAGTTCTCCATACTTATCGTCATCAGCATCAAATAAACGCTTAAAGTAGTTGACATAGGTTGTAACCATTGGATTTCTGTTACCTCTTGGGATATCAGAAAAGCCGTCTCCAAATAGCGCATTAGCTGCAAATCTAAATGAAGAAAGAAGTAATGGCTGTGCCTCTGTACCTTTAAAGATGGCAATATCGCTCGAACCTCCACCGATATCAATACTTGCAACGGTTGAAGCTGCACCTCTAAAGGTTCCTAAATTTTTATAGAAATAATAAGGAGCAACCGATTCGGGCATGTGTATTAGGTTGCTATTGCTTGCCTGTACGCCAAAGACTTCAGCAAAAATAGACTCCCACATCTCTCCTAATTTACGCACATTTCCGATCTTCATAGAAAGAGGATAGAACCAAACAAGAGATATCTTGCTTAAATCTCCATGCTCTAAAAGTACCTTTGTACGCATTAATAAAGCGAGTTCGGTTAGGAATGCCTTTACTCTCTTGCTCGAAGAAAGCTCTACCGACCATTTTAAATCTGTGACAATGTTGTTGCCATAGCCGACAGATTCCTTCTCATATATAAACGGAATGTTGGTATCTCCTAATGGAACGAGATGATCTATACTAACAATATCAAGGCGTTCGCTTTCACTTAATACTGTTCTTTGTGGGAAACAATAATCTTCTCCGATGCATTTTGGTAAGAATTCTTGTTTCAAAATAACATCATATAAAATGCTTGAGCCATTATATAGGGTTGCAACCATCTTCTCAACAGCCACACTATTCAACATAAGAGGTTGTGGTAAAGCACCTGCCTGCATGCTTTCTACGTGAGTATTGGTTGTTCCAAAGTCTACTGCAAAGGTGTAACTATCGTGTCCTGGGATATAACTTGTCCAATTAGGGCATATTACTCCCTCGATAGGTGTAGACGAATTACTACTTGATAGGTTTACAAGTATATAATCGAAGTTATCATCTACCTTATAATAAGAAGAGCCTACACGCTTCTCTTTCTTATAACTTCTTTCTCGAATATTTACCTTTTGGGCATCTAAAGCCTCAGCTTCAGTCTCTTTATAGAATGACAAACCAATGCCATGATTATCGAAATCGCCTAAAGCTCTATCAATTAACTGAACATTATAGTGGTTTATTCCTTCTGTTTTAATAAATGGGAAGAGGTTTAATGTAAAGGCAATATTCACGAAATAGCCTTTATCATTCTTGCGGTCGTAAGCATAATTGTTATCAATTGCTTTGAGGTAGGTACGCTTTAATGTGATAAAACCTCCTTCTTTCTTCACTGGAATTCGCAGAATAGCAGTTAAAGCCTCATTACCTCCTATTTTTTCATGACGCATTTCAAACTTAGGTAATCCGCCAATCTTACCCTTTAGGTCTTCAATATCAAAGTATTTAAAAAACAAAGGCTTTATAGGAATCAAGAAATCGTTATCATCTACATCCTTAGTAGATAGAGATAGGTTGCCATCGAAATAGCAATCTCTATTTAATGTATAATCAAGTTTGATGAGAGAAGGCTGAAAGAAGTCGTCATCTGTTAGCCAAGGATAAACATGAGACGTTCCTGGTAGGGTGCGTTTTGATGGTTCTACCGCATAATCTGTATACGAAATCTGTTGTTTATCGTCCCAATTGCCTGTAATATACTTATAAGGTACACTTTGATAAGACGATAAGTTGTTTTGTAAAACAAGTGGTAAAGGCTCATTTTGTGCCTTCTTTGTGTTAATAACAAAGTCACTTGAGGCAATACCATCTAACACATCCTCTTGTCGAAGACCATAAAATGGAATACCAAAGATTTGCACTCCGCCATCAATAGCCAAATAGTTGGTTTGCAAGAAGAGCTTAGCTTTCTCGATATTCTCTAAGTCTAAAGATGTAGGATTGCCTATTTCTGTTAAAATCTCATTGCGAATCTCTGCAGAGAGCAATTCAAATACTCTCACAAGATAAGCATTCACTTCCCCACAACATTGCTTTAACTGTGGATAAGCGTTGAACATAGCATAAAGATACTTTATAAATCGAGTATCTCTACAATGCAAATGACGAACAGTATCAAATAATTTGATATTTTGTTCTACTGTTACTGGATACTTTCCAACCTGTGCATTGGGTGTAGCCATGAACAAAGTAATGGGCGAAGTAGAGCCTATTACCTTGTTTTCATATAACAAGAAGTAGAGTTTATCAAACTTATCAAAGTTAAAAGCCTCTTTATCTTGCTCTAAAAACATCGATATTGTTTCACCTAAAAGGGCGTGTTGTACGTTGTTTTTTAAGTCTGACAATGCCTTATCTTTGTTCCATTCAACCACTCGTAGTTGGTTTTTCATCTCACCAAAGTTAAAGAATAGCTGAGCAATATCTAACGCATTAGACACAAGAAGCTTATCCATCACTTCTCCTTCTAATGTAGTTGACATCGCTAAACGATTGAAAGCATTCTTAACAAGGTCCATTTGTGCAAATGGAGAAGGTATCGCTGTACGTGGTTTTTGACTCAAACCAGCATTCGGATCGATAATCATACTGATCTCGTCTGCGCCATATTGGTTGTGTAAAGATATCCAACCTTCTCCTGTTGTCTTCTTATTATATGATAATATTTTGCTCACTTTGCTTCCTTTTTACGTGTTTCTTAAATATTAAACGATTGCTTCGTATTTCTCATCCACCAACTTATCTAATGCAATATTTAAGAGAGTGAATAGCTTATAGCTTGGTGTTTGCTCTTTTAAAGAACCATTCTTTACCGATTGCAAACTCTCTTTGTTTAATGAAGACAATACATTTTTATAGTTAATTGCCGACTTAAACAATCCTGTTTTAGGTGAAATGTCTGTAACTACATCGCTTAACTTGTCTGTTGCGAGGTTAAATGGGACGAAACTTCTTTGATTTCCTGCCAATTCTTTTAACCATTGACGATATGAAACGAAGAAATCTGCCATTAAAGTAGTGTAGAATGTGGTTGATAAAAAGCTCTTTCCAATAACTGGTTCATCTTGAGTATAACCACGTCCGATATCCTCTTTCAATTGATGTGTTAAATACATATAAGCTAAATGGAATTTAATTAGCTGCTTATTCACTAATGCACGACTCGATAAACCAAGATCTTTCAATGAAATTGTTTGTTTATCAAACGATAATCCATATTCTTTATAAATAGGATTACGGGCATTTCCGTCCATAGTTAATAGGTCTTCATCAGCTATTTGCAAGAAGTCAAGCACCGAAAGAGCACCAACAAACTCTACAATATGAGCATCGTTGCGTTGTCCATCCTCTCCTGGATCATTATAATAAGGATTACTTGGAACCTCATCTCCTAAATAATAACAAGCGTTTACCTTTGAAAGTGGTAGGTCTATTCCATTTTGTTTCAATCCTGTTAGATTGTCGTGATAATAAAACAATGCCGACTTTGTTTTTGAAATGAAGTCGGCTCGTGAGATAGGACTATTCTCATCTTGTTGTATATTGAAGTAAGGTAGCACCGTTAATGCACCTATTTTGGCATCTCTTAAACTACCTCTATTACTCAAGTTGCTATTATTTGCTGCGTTTCTTATATTCTTTACGATCACAGGATAGCCTGCTGCACCTGTTCCACCGAATATAGAACTGACCACAAAGATACGATCATTGCTTTGGAATACGTTAGCAAATTGTCTGAATTCTTCGCTATCTTTAAGCTGATTAAGTGCTACACTTCCGATATTAGGACTACCAACGAAACCTATATCCATTTTTGTTTCAAGTTGATAATCAGAGAACATCATTGAACACAATGCCTGGTTAGCGGTGTCTAACGTGTTATAAGCAATAAAATCTTTAAACTTTGTAGATTCAACAGCTCCTAAATTAAGAAGAAAGGTATCACTAAGTGTAGAACCATTGGGTATGATATCTGCCAAAGTTGATATCTTTGTTGAAAAGAATCCATTTCCAACTTCTACATTTTCACCATATATCGACCTTCTGATAGACTTATAAGAACGCAATAAACTATCTGTTCTTTTAAGGTCTTCATTTGCTTTATGAGGGTCTATAATAATGGGTACAACCTCTAAAGGTATTTCTTTACCATTGTTATCGAGTGGTCTAACACCTGCAGCAAACTGCATAACAAGGGGACGCAACACTCTTGAACCAGTCCCACCAACTAGAAATAGAAACAAACGCATAATATTATTCTGGAATAGGAGTATGTCTACAATTAGACGACCACCAACGTATTGAGAATGAAATAACAATAAACAACACCATATTTAATATGGTTTCAACAACAGAGAAGTTAAATAACTGAAGTGAGAAATCTAGCTTATCAACTGTAAAGATACTCTTTGCATAATAGTAGTTCACTATTGTTGCTAAGCAAGAAGCACCTAATAACATCACTAACCAATGATACCAACGGCTAAAACGAACCGAATTGATGACATAATAGTAAATAACTGCCATTACCCAAAGTATAATTGAGCTAAACAAAGCAATCATAAAATAGACGTTTCCATTATACATTGCATCAGAGAAAGCACGTTCATAGTACAAAGCCTCATAGATATGTGATGAGAAAAGCACCAAAACAAGTGTTATAACAACACCAAACACTAGCAGTATTAAATTCTTCATTTAATTATATTGTTATTTTTTTAAGTTCATATTTAATTCGAAGTAATAAGGAACTCCAACCGAATTCTTTTTATAAGAATCGTATATTCCCTGCAACAAGTATTTCAACGCAAATGTAGTTGTGCTGTTTGGTTGACTATCATCGTCTGTAGATGAAGTATAAACCCATTGTGGGAAGTTATTAATAAGTCGTATTTTTACTTCTTGTTCGTGTGATATTTCCTTTGCAGACAATACAAATAGATGCGTTGCAGTAGATAAGTATTTCTTTTCAGCAGGTAATCTGTCGCTATCTGTAATTGGTTTTATGGCTTTAATTTGTATCTCATCGTCTGCAATAACTTCATAATTGCGAGGATTAACAAGATAGTTTTTGTTGATAAACATATTGTTTAAATCTACAGCCAACACCAAATCAAGCTCCCCACTCTCTTTATCTGCCTCTAAATCTTCGATATTTGTAATGCTATTAGCTTGATTGTGTTCAGGACGGAAACGGCCTTTTATTAAGCTATTACTTAACAAAAATGAGTAGTAAGGACGATAAATGCCTGATGTTTCAAACAGATATTGTTCTTGAAAACCTGGTAAGTTAGCAAAATCTCTAAACGAACTATAATTCTTATCTTTTGAAATTCTTGCAAGAAGAGCGTTATCTCCTACTATAACAATATAGTATGGACGTTCGCCTTGATATGCTATTCCTTTATTGGGAGAGTTATACGTGTAGTAAGAACCATTGTAAGAGCCTTGCATTTTCAATATAAGCATCGATTTTGTTTTAACGATATTATTGAAAACTGCATGGGTCATACCTTTTATTTCATTAAAGATTTTCTCAGGATTTACTACAGACATCTCTTTAGTTGAATAAATCATATCCGACACAAGAATACTTAATTCATTGCTTTTTGTGTTGTTCAACAATGTTTTAAATATCTCACTAAAGTTGGTATAGCTTGGATCTCCTATGTTTTTAGTTGCCTCAAAAATGTTAGTATCAGTCAAAAACTTAGAGAAGCCCTCTGGATATTCGTTGATAGTGCTATTTACAACGTATATTTTATTGTTATTTACATCGCCAGGAAGGTTGTTTAATAGCTGCACAATAGCTGCTTTAAAGTTACCATTTCCATTCACATCATCGTATGGAATCATACTTCCTGAGCGTTCTAAGTAGAAGTTTACCTTCACATTTTGCTCTTTTCCAACACCCACAAAGCTTACTTCCACAGAGGGACGACGGCCATTCATTAAGTCAACAATATAGCTTTTGAGCTTCGCTTCATCAACATCTCCATTTGAATTACAAAAGTCATTAAATGTTCTTTTATCTGAATTAATGAGTGAAATAATTTCTTGCCAGTCTTTAGAGTCTATCTCTTTATCTTCTGAAGCTAAACTAACAACAAGTCGATCAAGTTCTTTTTCTTTGCTATTTCCGCATGAGAATGCAGTAAATAAGGCGAAAGCAAAGAATAAATACTGCATTTTGAAACAACTATTTTTCATCTTTTCGTCAATATCTTTATTCCTATCAATGCAAAGATACAAAAAACAATATAAATTATAGATAATATTAGAACTGTTCTTATTATCAATGTAATTTTATTTCAATACTACTTATTTTACAACTCATTTGCAACTATTTAAAATAAAGAATTTAAATAAATCTGTATCTATTTTACATTCAGCTCCACCCAAGTTGTTAACTGAATACAGCATAGACATAAAAAAATTTTATATACTTTTATTTTCTTCTGAAAATCAGAGTCTTATAACATCATATATCAATATAAAAATGAAGCAATAAAATTCTGTTCTACACTCTATTAACAACTATTATTTTGTCAACAACTTATTATATACCTTATCAGAAAGCACATCTGTGCGTTCCCACTTAGGCCATTTCTCTTGCAAAGGTTGATATTCTCCTCCCACTTCTCTATATCGTTGAAAGGTGAATTTTGCGTTAATATATCCCTCTTCACCATCTTGCGCAATAGCATAACAATACATCGTTTGCAAATAACCAACAATAACATCGCCCTTTTCCACTGGTTCGTGCAACCAATCTGTTTGAGGAATCACCACACTTTGCAGTTTAGTATGAGGATATTTCTCCACAAATTTCTTTCGAACAAAGTCTTTAAACTCTGCAGCTTCTTTACCTTGATATAGGTTTACCGTGTATAGTGGCATATAATATAAGCCGTTAACCTTTATAAGGTCGTTTTCTTTATTCAAACGTCCATCTGCATCTAGGGTATACCCCACTTGTTTTCCAACTTTATTTGCAGTTTTTCTCGCTTTGTTTAATATTTTAGAAATCTTATTTCCAAGTGTTTCTGGCTTATTACTTGTTGGCGTTTGAGCTGAAATAGTGCACATACAAGAACACAAGAATAACATTGAGCTTATTATATTTCTTTTCATCATAACTATATTTAATATTACAAAAGTAGTATAATTCAATGACATACTACCCTTTAATATTAATAATAATAATTAAATTCACTTTCTTAAAAGAAATAGAAGTGTAGAAAGAATACTAATTCTATATTGCTCTATAGATCAGGGAGAATAGCAATCATTATATAAAAGCATTGCTTTTAGGTAAGAATATCAATGCTTTTGCAACCTAAAAGCATTGATATTGCGCAGTAAAGTCATTGTTATTAAAATGTAAAGAAAAGGAGGTAAATCTTTATCTCCTTATTTCTTTGTTTTATTTGTTTCAAAATATTAACTTTGTAGGAAATAATTACATATTCAAAACATTCTTTTTCTACAAGAAGAGCGTTGAGGATAGATGCAGTTAAACAATCTATTTCAATATTAGAACGATCTACATATTTTTCATATATCATAACGAATGCTTAGGTTGACTTGCTATTTTAATGAAGAATAGAATAAATAGAAAACAAAGAAAAATAAATGAACACTCTTAAATTATATAAGGTTGCTGTTGAAAATGGCCAATATAGTTGTAATGAGGTTGAAATATCAGTAGACGAGTGGTTGAGTTTGCTTCAAGATAAGGGCGCAGAGCGTTATATTGAAGTACTTTCTTATTTTCTTAGCGAACCTAATTACACCACTTCGTGTAAGAGTCTTGCTCTGAAATATGATAAAACGCCCTCTCATTTCAATGGCAAAATAACGAACTTTTCAAAGTAGGTGCAAGCAAAACTCAATAGGTTTAAGCTTCAAAATGTTGATGGAAGTGACTTATATTGGTGCATCACAATGCAAAAAGGCTGGAAAGCAAAGGATGGTTTTCAATGGCAATTGCGCAAAGAGTTGGCTGATGCCTTGCAACTTTATTTGAAAGAGAATAAGAAGAATACTGAAATACAGATAAAAGATAATACAAAGATGGCAGAAAAAGAATTATATGATGAGATAATAAACTTGCTAAAAGCAAACCATAATCTTATTTTAACAGGTGCACCTGGCACGGGAAAAACCTATATGGCATGTGAAGTTGCGAAGAAGATGGGAGCAGAAATAAAATTTGTTCAGTTTCATCCATCATATGATTATACCGACTTTGTTGAGGGATTGCGTCCTACTGACTCTATAGATGGACAAATAGGCTTTGAGCGTAAAGATGGAATTTTCAAGGATTTTTGTCGTGAAGCAATCACAAACTTAAAAGATTCGAAGAAAAATATTTCAGAAATAAAAAATGAAGTGTCGTGGAAAGACAAATTAGATGAATTTATTTCGGAGTCTATTGAAACAGAAAAAACTTACCATACAGCAACAAAAGGAGAATTTATTATATCAGATGTAAAAAATAATTCCTTAGCTGTTTATAATAAGAATAACGAGAAAACGCCAAAAATTTGGATTAAAATAGATGAGATTCTTACCTTACTTATAAATGACGTAAAGTTGGATAAGGTTATGAGTATTAGGGAATATTTGGGTAACAAGTATGGTAGACAGGAAGATTCTTATATCTATGCAATAGTTAAAGCTTTGCGAGAACAAAAGAAAAAGGTTGCAGTTAGTAATGTTCAAAAGGTGAATGAAAAACCTTTTGTGTTGATTATTGATGAGATAAATCGTGGAGATGCGTCTAAAATATTTGGTGAATTGTTCTATGCAATAGACCCTGGATATAGAGGACAGACTGAAAATTTGGTGCAGACGCAATATCAAAACCTTGTTTCTGATACAGATGTGTTTGCAAAAGGATTCTATGTTCCCGAAAATGTTTATATTCTTGCCACCATGAACGATATCGATAGATCGGTAGAGTGTATGGATTTTGCGATGCGTAGACGTTTTGTTTGGAAAGAAATAACCCCTGCTGATACCAATTATATGCTATCTAATCTTGGAAAAGCACAAGAAGCACAAGAAAAAATGGCGGCTTTAAATGCTGAAATAGCCAAAACTGAAGGCTTGGGAGATGCTTACCAAATTGGTCCTGCTTACTTTAAGAAATTAGAAAAGAATGGAAATAATTTCCATAAACTATGGACTATGAATATAGAACCTTTGTTAAAAGAATATCTTCGTGGCTTTCGTGATGCCGAAAAGTTATTGAAAAACTTTAAAGACGTGTATTACGAAAAGAACGAAAATGAAGAAGCTACGGTGTAGAAGGTAATTGATGAAAATAGAACTAACGGACAATAATAGAGCTAATAGAAGTGAAGGTGTGTTGGATAGAAAATCAATAGCACCTCTATTTCCTATTGCCAATAAAACGATAGATGCTCTTTGTAGAGAGAATAACAATCTACTTATCTTTCCCGATGCAATCAAAAAGACAAAAGATAAAATTCTACATGAATGTATATTCAACATAGAAAGCACTGAAAATATAGCTAAAGTGCGTATCACTACTGGTAATATGATGGGCTTTATTGGGATAGGTGACTTAAAAATAAAAATCAAATCCCGATTCGATAGCGGTCGTAACGACTACTTTTTGCATTATATGCTTCAGCGAGTGATGTCGTTTAATCTTTTCGATCTCAATCATAATAATGAGCAAGAAGATGTCTTCGACTTTTTGATGTTTATGTTTCCTGCTCTTTTAAGATCTGCCTTGCAACAAGGACTTTATAGAGAATATCAAACTTTTAAATATAATGATTCGAAGATAAAGGGAACTATCGATGTCAATAAATATATTGCAAAGAATGTTCCTTTTATGGGAAAGGTGGCATATTCCACTCGTGAATATGCGCAAGACAATGATATTACTGAATTGATTAGGCACACTATTGAGTTTATGAAAACGAAAAAGTATGGGCAATCTATTTTAAATATCGATTCAGAAACAAAAGATAATGTAAAAACAATCATCAGAGCCACACCTTTATATAATAGAAATGCACGCCATTCTGTTATCAATAGCAATATAAAAACAAAGATTCATCCTTATTATACTGCCTATGTTGCGCTTCAAACGCTTTGTATGCAGATTTTAAGAATGGAAGGAGTGAGATATGGAAAGGACGAAAAAGAGTTGTCTGGAATATTGTTTGATGGTGCATGGTTATGGGAAGAATATGTTTATACCATCATAAAAGATTTGAACTTTCAGCATGCTGAGAATAAACTTCGTAAGGGGGAGATATCTATTTTTGATGATAATACAGGTAAACGATATCCAGATTTTTATATAGAAAATGATATTGTGCTTGATGCAAAGTATAAAAGATTGGAGAAATATCATGAGGTCGGGAAGGTAAACCGAGACGATATTCATCAAATTGTTACCTATATTGTAGCTATAAATGGCAAAAGAGGCGGCTTTATTGTTCCTCTTCAAAATGAGCAACTCAGTGTTCTAACCTCACGCTTAAAGCACCTTGGAACGCCTATTTCAATCTTTGGAATTGAGATAAGTAAAACTTCTACTTCTTATGAAGAATTCTGTAAGGAAATGAAGGTAAAAGAAAAGCGATTTATTGAGAATTTAATGCGAGAGTGGAAGACTGGTTCATGGTATAAAGAACAATGAGTATGGTCTGAAAATACTATGCGTATAGGTTGGAAATACAATGGAAATAGCACTTCCAATCTATTTTTATCACTTTAAATTCTAATTGAAAATCCTGCCGATACTTATTCGTATCGCATTGCTTTAGCTGGGTGTATGTGCGCAATGAGATAGCTTGGAACAATTAAAACTGAAGTACTGATGATAATTGTTGCCACATTTAGAAGTAAAAGAATAGGGATGTTGATTTCCACTGGCACTGCCTTTACATAATAAGTGTTAGCATCGAGGGTTACTATTCCAGTGTAGCGTTGAACAAGAAGAAGAACTATTGACACAATATTACCTATCAATAATCCTTTACCAATAATGAAAACGGCAAACCATAAAAAGCTTTTTCTTATTAAAATGGTGCGTGCTCCCATGGCTTTTAACAAGCCAATCATATTGGTTCGCTCAAGAATAATAATTAAAAGTCCTGATATCATGGTTATACTTGCTACGAGGATCATTAAGATAAGAATAATCCAAATGTTGAGATCTAATAGGTCTAACCATGAAAATATTTGTGGAGTAATTTCTTTTATACTTGCCGTTGCATAGGTTCCGCCATAGTTATCAACCGTTTTATTGATTTTGTTGGCAAGATTTGCTTGCACATCATTGAGCTGATTGAAGTCTTTTAATGCTATTTCAATGCCCGTAACTTGATCTGATTCCCAATTGTTTAGTTTGATGATGTTATACAAGTCGGTGAAACACATAATCTTATCATATTGAGAAAGATTTGTTTCATAGATGCCAGCAATGAGAAAAGGACGCACTCTTATGCCACTTTGATCTACAAAATAAGCATAAATTTTGTCGCCAGTATTCACCTTCAATCGGTTAGCTATCGACTTAGAAATGAGTAATTCCTTTGTATTTTCCTTATTAGAGAAATGAGGTATTCGTCCACTAATAAGGTTATTGGCTATAAAAGTTGAATCAAAACTTTGGTCTACTCCTTTAAAAGTCACTCCAAGAAAATCCTTCTCGGTTTTTAATATTCCTTGTTTAAAGGCATATTTTTGAACGTGTTTTACACCATTTGTTTTCTGAATGACCTTTATAATCGAGTCTGAAGCTTGAATAGGATACGACTCTGAAGTTTGAAGAGTAATGAAATTGGTTACTTGAATGTCACCTCCGAAACCAATAACTTTATTCTTTACTGTTTGTTTAAAGCCCAAAACAACACATAAGGAGAGTGTCATTATAATAATTCCAATGGCTACTCCAGCTGTTGCAATGTTGATTGCAGGGCGTGAAATATGCTCTTTATTCTTTTGAGTTGAATAAATCTTTCGAGCTAAAAACAATGGTAAATTCATACTATTCTACTCTTCCTGGATATGCTTCTAAAGCTTTTCTTAATACAACTAACGCCTTTTCGAGTTCCGATTTCTCTAAGACATAGGCAATACGAACTTGATTTACGCCTACACCAGATGTGGTATAAAATCCTGAAGCGGGTGCCATCATAATGGTTTGACCGTCGTATTGGAATTCTTCAAGACACCATCTGCAGAAATTTTCTGCATTATCTACAGGCAATTGTGCCACAGTATAGAACGCACCCATAGGTATTGGAGAGTACACTCCAGGTATTCTGTTGAGTCCATCTATAAGTGTATTGCGTCGTTCCACATATTCATCGTAAACATCTTGATAGTATTCTATGGGCGCATCTAATGATGCTTCTGCCACAAGTTGACCAAGAAGAGGGGGAGAAAGGCGTGCTTGACAGAACTTCATAACGGCAGAACGCACGTCTTTATTTTTGGTTATGAGAGCTCCAACACGAATACCACATTCACTATAACGCTTTGAAACAGAGTCAATAAGAATGACATTCTGCTCAATTCCTTCAAGATGACAAGCCGAAATGTAAGGAGATCCTGTGTAAATGTATTCTCTATACACCTCATCAGAGAAGAGATAGAGATCGTATTTCTTTACAAGATCTCTAATTTGATTCATCTCTCGCTTTGTATAAAGATAACCTGTGGGGTTGTTTGGATTACAAATGAGGATGGCACGAGTACGTTCGTTGATGAGTTCTTCGAACTTTTCGACTTTAGGAAGACTGAAACCTTCCTCTATAGTAGTTGTAATTGTACGGATTTTTGCACCTGCTGCAATTGCAAAAGCCATGTAATTGGCATACGCAGGCTCTGGAATTATAATCTCATCTCCAGGGTTTAAGCATGAGAAAAAGGCAAAAAGAACAGCCTCTGAGCCACCTGTTGTGATGATAATATCATCGATGTCGATGTTGATGTTGTATTTATTATAATATCCAACGAGCCTTTCTCGGTATGAAGCAATGCCTTGACTAGGAGAATATTCTAATACTTTTCGGTCAATATTCTTTAGTGCATCGAGTCCAACTTGTGGTGTTGGAAGGTCGGGTTGACCGATATTTAAATGATAGACCTTCACTCCTCGCTTCTTAGCAGCAAGTGATAAAGGTGCCAATTTACGTATGGGTGACTCTGGCATTTCTATCCCACGAACTGATATTTCAGGCATTGTATTCGCTTATAATTAAATAACTATATTTTTTGTTACATCTTAATGGTTCTTATATCCAATTGATAAAGAATACCAGATCTTATAATTTAAGTATAAAGATTATTCTGTTTATTTATGAAACAGAATGAAAATATAATCTTTAATCTTATATGTAAATAGGTAATTACCTATTGCAAAGATAGTAATTATATTTTAAAGGTACTTATTTTGTTATGTTTTTTATACATAAGCAAAAATAAATAATACTTTAAAAATATGGCTATGTAATATTGAATATAAAAATTTTGTAGTTTTAAAATTATTAATTATTTTTGCTATCATCTAAAATAGAAAATGAAACTATAGAAATTATTATAAATTACATATAACTATGGAAAGTAACCAAGAACTAATTATTTCTTGCGAAAAGAAAGCAAAGGAATGGTTGTCTTCTTCTTTCAATGAAGAAACCAAAAAAGAAGTGCAAGCTATGCTTGATAATGCAGACAAAACAGAACTAATAGATAGTTTCTATAAAGATCTCGAATTCGGTACAGGAGGATTGCGTGGTATCATGGGAGCAGGCTCTAATAGAATGAATATCTACACTGTTGGAATGGCAACTCAAGGCTTTGCTAATTATCTTAAGAAGTCTTTTGCAAATAAGGAAACTATCTCTGTTGTTGTTGGACATGATTGTCGTAACAATAGTAGATTGTTTGCTGAGACTGTTGCAGCTATCTTCTCTGCCAATGGAATAAAGGTTTATCTATTTGATGACTTACGTCCTACACCAGAGGTGTCATTCGCTATTCGTGAATTAAAATGTCAAGGAGGTGTGAATCTAACTGCAAGTCATAATCCAAAAGAATACAATGGCTACAAAGCTTATTGGGATGATGGTGCTCAAGTGCTTGCTCCTCACGATAAAGGTATTATTGATGAGGTGGAAAAAGTGAAGATTGAAGATGTTCAATTTGGTGCAAACAACGACTTAATTCAAATCATTGGTAAGGAAATTGATGATCTTTATTTAGATAGAATAAAGACTTTAAGTATTGATCCTGCCGTTATTGAACGCCATAAAGACCTTAAAATTGTTTATACTCCATTACATGGTGCAGGCCGAACTCTTATTCCTGAGAGCTTAAAGAGATGGGGATTTGAAAAAGTTTATACAGTGAAAGAGCAAATGGTAAAAGACGGAAACTTCCCAACAGTTGTAAGTCCTAACCCTGAAAACGGTGAAGCTTTAACTCTTGCGCTACGTGATGCAAAAGAAATTGATGCAGATATCGTAATGGCTTCTGACCCAGATGCAGACCGAGTAGGTATGGCTTGTAAGAATGATAAAGGAGAATGGGTGCTTATTAATGGTAATCAAACATGTCTTATCTTCCTCTATTACATCATTACAAACAGAATTAAGACAGGCAAAATGCAACCTAATGATTTCATTGTGAAGACTATTGTTACAACAGAACTTATCAAGAAGATTGCTGATAAGAACAATGTTGAGATGATAGACTGCTTTACTGGCTTCAAATGGATTGCTAGAGAGATTAGAGAATTCGAAGGAGTTAAACAATATATTGGTGGTGGTGAAGAGAGTTATGGATTCATGGCAGAAGACTTTGTGCGTGATAAAGATGCTGTTTCTGCAATGTGTTTGCTCGCAGAAATTTGTGCATACGCTAAAGATCAAGGTAAGACTCTATACGACTTGCTAATGGAAATCTACCTAGAATATGGTTTCTCACATGAGTTTACTGTTAATGTTGTTCGTCCTGGAAAGACTGGTGCAGATGAAATAAAACAGATGATGGAGAACTTTAGAAATAATCCTCCAAAACAACTTGGAGATTCTCCAATTATAATTACAAAAGATTTCCTTAAGTTAGAACAAAGAGATGCTAACGGAAATGTTACAAAACTAGAGATGCCAGATACAAGTAACGTCTTACAATGGTTCTGTGAGAATGGTGACAAGGTAAGTGTTCGTCCTTCAGGAACTGAACCTAAGATTAAATTCTACTTCGAAGTGAAAGGCGAAATGAAGTGTGCTGACTGCTATGAACGTTGTGTGAAAGAAGCACTTGAAAAGATTGAAGAGTTCAAAAAAGAACTTTCTTTAGACTAAATTAGTTATAATAGAATTAGAATTAATTTAATATTAGGTCTAGTGCTTTACTCCTAAAAAGGAATTAAGCACTAGACTTTTTATAAAAGAACATTTATATAATATTACGAAGGCTCTAATATGAGTTAAACTAACTCTGCCAATAAAAGTATAACTTAACGTGAGTTCGATGAATTCACATTAAGTTTATGATATTTATTTTTCTTTAGAAACTCATATTAAAGCCAAAACGAATACCATTTTTCTTTGTTCCAGGAACATCGTTATAATTAAATCGATGTACATAATCAATGGCAAAGAACTTAAAGATATTATGAACTCCCACCACGAACTCCATATATGGAACCTTCTTATCCATCAATTGAGTTGTTGAAGGCAATTCAAATAGCAACTCATCTGTTGCATTTTGAGTTAGCAAACGAGGATTATTCTTGTCTGTAAGCATTCCCCACATTCCTTTAAAGGCAACATATTCACGCCATTTTAGGTGCCTTATAAGAGGCAAACGATTTAGAAGTTTTCCGTTTAAGTCCCATGCTACAGACCAGAATGCATATCTATCATTCAAGAATTCCATATTCTTCATCATACTAAAAGTATTCTTGTGCTCAAAGAATGATAAGTTAACAGGAGGCATAATCAAGAATGGGAAGGGAACTTTGTTCCACTCAATTCCGCCATTTAAATATGTATCAAAATATCCCCAACTACCTATCCAGAAACGTTTATATACCCCTAGTTCTGTTCTATTAAGTTGATATTGGCCTCCCAAAACCCGTCTTAATCCCATCGTGTGAGAAAGTTTGAACTCTGGAGAATCTAAATTAACAGGCAGACGACGTTGTTTAGTATTCATATAGGTCTGTCCTGGATTATAACGAATACCTACTACCAATTCTGTTGTGCGTATTTTTTCTACAAATGGGTCTGTCAATATCTGCGAAGAAGCAGGCATTCTCTTAAATACAAGATCTCCCGTTGGCTCATTACTCTCAGCTTTTATCGACGTATTAAAGCTAAATCCCCAGTCTGTTTCATAATCAAAACTCAACTTTTGTCTATTGTAGAAATACAGTTGTTGTACTTTTTGAGTTCTAAAAGCCATAAAGATATTATCTTTATTATGACGTAAGAACTTATCTGAAGGTGACATTATATCACAAGAAGTCTCAAAAGTGATGTTTCTTTGAGGAAATTCAAATGGCAAATTCTTTTTCTTATTCAAACTATAGGTAACCTCTGAACTATAATAATGTTTGTGACTCTTAGAACCATAAGCATAATATCCACTCCAGAACCAATGTTTATTGAGGTTAGCTGTGGTTCTTCCACTTAGTCTAAAGCGTAAACCATCAACGAAATTACTAGACACCATCGTTGTGACAGGACCAAAATCGAACTTACTTGGCATATTTGTTGAGGCTGTTTCAACATAATTTTCAAGGAAAGCTCTTAAACCAAAGATAACCCATTTATATCCTTTCGACTGTTGCATTTTATGAAGAAACGAATTCATAGAGGTCTCTCCCTTAGTTAAATCCACGCTTCTATATTGTTCCCAAAAAGCTTCATCTCTAACCATAGCATCTGCTTCATGTCTCACTTTCGCCTTACCTTTAAACAACTTGTTTGGCAATTCATCAAAAGCGTAATCATTTAAACGGGTTGTTCTCACAACCAATAGCTTATTAAATAGTTTGTTTAATTTTAGTTCTGCAAACATATCATCTTTTGTAAGTACCCAATCTCCATCTTGCAAACGTGTGTATTCTTGCTCAATCTTCATATTTTCAACAAAGTTTACATCACTGCGAGCAGGAATAGTCATCGTACATTTCTTTACATGCAAGGTAGAATCAGCAAGCACATAAAGATCTCCTCTAAATCCAAAGTCTTGTTGATTATTCGGAATAAAGTTGATATGATAGCACAAATCTCTATCTACATAAACTGTATCTTGTATATAATATCGATAGAAAGAAATGGCAGTCTTACCTATTGGACTGGTAAAAGGATATTGAAGAAGACGTACATAATCGTCATAAATGTCTACATCGGTAAAGATATCCTTTAGGAGTGTATTAAGAATTTCACCAGTTTGAATCACTTTATTGATTCCTTCGGTCTTTTGTCCCATCACAATTTCACGCTCTGTCTTTGGATTTTTACGATAAACATGTTGAGTTACCGTTTCATCTACAGACAAAGGAAGAATAAGTTTATTGTTATATGGACTCGTTTCTATTTGGTCTAACAACCAAGAAGACTTTTTAAACATTCCAGTTTCAAGGTCTTGTGGTTGTAAGTCGTTCATTGATAGAGTTATCTTTTGGTACTTATTAAACTGATAATAATCGTGATTATCAAGGTGTGTCTTGCTTTTTGCAGCAATAACTCTACGCATTAAGGCTACAGCAGGGTTATCTTTACGAGAATAACGTGCACGTTTAGATTTAACAATCACCTCATTTAGACTCTTAGAATCTTCTTCTAATACAATTTTTAGATAACTTGGGGTTGACATACCGACCTTTATTGTTTGCGAACGAAACCCCACAGAGCTAATAGTTAAAGTCCATCCTTCGTGTCTTTCGATTGAAAACATACCGTTCATGTCACTTGCTGTAGCGATATGATGTCCCTTATACATTGCACTTGCATGAGGTATTGCGTACCCATATTTATCTACTATTTCTCCACTTATTTGAGCATTGATACTGATAAAGGCAACAATCTCCAAACAAAATATTATAAATAATCTTTTCACTTTATCGTTTATCTAATAAAATTCAAATTTATTTCCATTATCCAGAATAAATTACAAAGTTAGAAATAATATATATAAAAGGTTAGAAAACTATTTCCTTTTATTGTTTTTTCAGTAATTTTGCAGTGAATATGAGCAAAATACCTTTAATACCCACCATAATTGCCACAGGACTAGGCAGTGGATTTGCGCCCAAAGCACCTGGAACAGCAGGTGCAATACTTGCAACCATCATGTGGTTTGCTACCTCGTACCTACTAGAGGCAACCACTTTAGTATGCGTAACACTTGCTGCTATTATCATTGCAACCGTCATTGGCACATGGGCAACAAACAAATTAATGCCTTATTGGGGTGAAGATCCATCGAAAGTCGTTATCGACGAGATGATAGGAGTATGGATTCCGCTTCTCGCTTCTCCTGCTATGAGTCTTGAATATACCCTTCTTTCACTCTTTTTATTTAGGTTTTTCGACATTCTGAAGCCTTTAGGAATAAGATCATTAGATAAAAGGAAGGGAGCATTTTGGGTGATGGCTGACGACATTTTAGCTGGCATTTACAGTCTTTTTATTGTTCTTATTATACGATGGACAATATAAAGCGTTCACTTTCACAATTCATTAAGGCTCAAGTATCTGCCTCTAGCGCATCAGTAGTTGATTTTTTAGTAACCATATTCCTTACTGAAGTAGTCTATCTATGGTATGTTTACTCTACATTTATTGGTGCTTGTTCTGGCGGAATATGCAATTGTGTAACCAATTATAAATGGGTTTTTAAAGTAAAAGATAAGAAAAAGAAAGATATTGCATGGCGTTATAGTATCGTATGGGGCACAAGTATTGCTCTAAACACAATGGGAACCGCTTTCATAAAAGAGTCTTTCGATATCAACTACCTATATTCTAAAATTATAACAGCTATTTGTGTAGCTATTTGTTGGAATTATCAAATGCAACAAAAATTTGTTTTTAAGAAGATATGAACTATAGAGATTTCTTACAAAAAGTGATTTATTATCTTATAAATCCATTGATTAAAGGAATGATAAAGATTGGAATCACTCCTAACTTCATAACAACTACAGGGTTTACACTTAACTTATTTGCCACAGGTCTTATGATTTATGCTGCAATTTATGCCCCTTATAACACCAATATCATTGGCTATGCAGGAGGAGTAATTATCTTTGCAGGCTTATTTGATATGATGGACGGCCATTTAGCACGTTTAGGTAATATGCAATCAACTTTTGGTGCGCTATGGGATTCTACCTTAGACCGATATAGTGAACTATTTACTCTATTTGGAATACAATTCTATTTGCTTGCAAATCAATGGATTTACTCGGGAATTATCACCTTTTTAGCCATCATAGGATCTATTATGGTGAGCTATGTAAGGGCAAGAGGCGAAGGATTAGGCATTGATGTTAAGGTTGGTTTCATGCAACGTCCCGAGCGAGTAGTCGTTACTGCCATTGGATCAATAGTATGCGGAGTATGCAACTCGTTGTGGGGTCTTGCCATTCCTATGATACTTATTGCCCTATTGGCTAACATAACAGCTTTTTGGCGCATTACATATTGCTACAAACAACTAAAGGGAAAGTAAATGTTTAGTATTTATATAATTCTTTTATGGGTCCTACTTGCTGTGATAAAGCCAACAAGAAAGATGGCAATAGCCCTACTTCCTTGGCTCATTTTTGCTTGTTGTTACGATTGGATGCGCCTTTATCCCAACTATAAAGTAAACCCTATAGACGTAAAAGACTTATTCGATGCTGAGAAGATGCTATTCGGAATCCAGTCAACTAATGGCGAAGTGATTATTCCTTCTCAATATTTTGCATTACACCACTCTACCTTTTTAGATATACTTGCAGGATTCTTTTATTTATGTTGGATACCTGTTCCTTTGGGATTCGCCATCTATCTATATTTAAACGGAAATAAAAAAGGCTATATTCAATTCTCCATGGCCTTTCTTTTCGTTAATTTATTAGGTTTTTGTGGCTACTATATTCACCCTGCAGCACCACCATGGTATGCGCTACAATATGGATTTGAACCAATATTGAATACTCCTGGAAACACAGCAGGATTGGAAAGATTCGACCAACTCACAGGAATAGCAGTCTTTAAGATGCTCTACGGCAAAAATGCTAATGTTTTTGCAGCCATACCTTCATTGCATGCAGCTTACATGTTGATAACAACAATCTATGCATTCATTACGAAACAGAGCAGAATAATATGTATTTCATTTGCTTTTATCTGTGTTGGAATATGGTTTACTGCTGTTTATAGCTCGCATCATTACATAATAGATGTGTTTCTAGGTATAGCTGTTACCCTGTTAGGTGTTTCTCTTTGGAGCTTATTCATCAAGAAAACAGCTGTCGGGAAGAACTTTATAAGACGATATATCGATAATGTTTATCCCCACTAAATTTCTACTATTCCGAAATATTGGTAAAAGAAATAAAAAATATTTTCATTGTTAAGAATAAAGTAATTGATGGGTTAATCCATTCTATTTTTATAATCTTTGTACGTATATTTACGCAAGATTTCTAATTCACCATTAGTTTTTAATAGCGCAATAGATGGATGAGTTATACCATTAAACATATTCGTTTTAACGGTAGTATAATGCAACATATCTTCAAATATAATATTTTCGCCCACTTGTAATTCATGATCAAAGATCCAATCTCCCATAAAATCACCAGATAAGCAACTATTTCCGCCAAACCTATACCTGTATCTATAATCCTCAGGTTGTGCTTCTTCCTCCTCAGCAATTACGGCATTACGCACAACTGGCATATAAGGCATTTCTAAACAATCTGGCATGTGACAAGTAAAGCTTACATCTAATATTGCGGTTTGATAACCTTTATCTTCCACAATATCAACAACATGAGCCACAAGTGGACCTGTTTGCCAAGCAAAAGCACTACCGGGTTCTAATATAACATGTAAATGTGGATAACGCTTTTTAAACTCTTGCAAAGTAGAAATAAGCAATTCTACATCATAATCAGAACGAGTCATTAGATGACCTCCACCAAAATTAATCCATTTCAATTGAGAAAACCAAGGAGAAAACTTTTCTTCTATATGCTTTAATGTTCTTACAAAAACATCAGAACCGCTCTCGCAATGACAATGGCAATGAAATCCTTCGAGCAAAGAAGGTAACTTTTTCGGTAATTTATCTGCAGAAACTCCAAATCTTGTGCCTGGCGCACAAGGGTTATAAAGATCTGTTCCCACTTCTGAATACTCTGGATTGACTCTCAATCCAATACTTATTTCAGGCTGGACAGATATCGCTCTACCAGAAAAACGTTCATATTGAGAAAGAGAATTAAATGTTAAATGACTAGAACAGCTTGCGATTTCGTCTATTTCATAATCAATATAAGCTGGCGAGAACGTATGTGTTAAGGATCCAAACTCCTGATATCCCAATTTAGCTTCACTCAAAGAGCTTGCCGTTGTTGCATTTATATATTCTTTAAATATAGGAAATGTTTTCCACAAAGCATAGGCTTTAAAAGCTAAGATAATTTCTACATCAGCTTTTTGAGCTACATTTGATATAAGAGTGAGATTTCTTCTTAATAACTGTTCCTCTAATATATAAGTTGGTTCTTTTATCTCTTGAAATGTGATTCTATCAACTTTCATTCTTATTTATTCTTATTTTCAATATAAAATACTCATGCTTAATTAGTTGCTAGCAAATAACTTGCACACATATCGGCACATTTTTCTCCGTCCATAGCAGCAGAAACGATACCACCAGCATAGCCAGCACCCTCTCCACATGGATAAAGTCCTTCTAAACGAACATGCTGTAATGTTTCTCTATCTCGTAAAATACGAACTGGAGATGAAGTTCTTGTCTCTGCGGCAATCATTACTGCCTCGTTAGTTAAAAAGCCCCTACTCATTGAACCAAACTTTTTAAATCCCTCTTGTAAACGACTAACAACTGCGTTTGGCATCCAAAAATGGAGTGGACTGCTTATCAAACCTGGAGAATAAGAGCTTTTAGGCAAATCAAAACTTAATTTCTTATTTACAAAGTCAACCATTCTTTGAGCAGGAGCTGTTTGTTTCATATTCCCTTGTTGCCAACAATTCTGTTCTATTTGTTCTTGGAAATGCATCATTTTCAAGACATCATCTCCTTCAATATCTTCAGGACGAGTTTCAACAACCATTCCACTATTGCTCCATTTACCGCCCCTATTGCTAGGACTCATGCCATTGACAACGATTTGTTTATCACTTGTTGCTGCAGGAATAACAAAGCCTCCAGGACACATACAGAACGAATAAACTCCTCTGTCAGCAGCTTGAGTAACAAAACTATATTCTGCAGCAGGTAAATATTTACCTCTTCCATTTTTATTATGGTATTGTATTTGGTCTATTAGCTCCGCAGGATGTTCCAGACGCACACCTACCGCAATACCTTTTGCCTCGATTTCAATCTTTGCATTACATAAATAATGATAAACATCATGTGCACTATGCCCTGTTGCAAGAATCACTGGCCCCATAAAAGTACATTGCTTATTTGTTAAAACCTGAAAGGCTTCAACACCAATAACCTTATTTCCCTGAATAATCAGCGCAGTCATCTTGGTTTGAAAGTGCACTTCTCCTCCACATTGCTCTATTGTCTTACGCATATTCTCAATCACCTTAGGTAACTTATCGGTACCTATATGTGGATGAGCATCTGCCAATATACTTGTAGAAGCACCATGCTGACAAAATACATTCAAAATTTTTGAAATAGAACCTCTTTTCTTTGAACGAGTATATAACTTTCCATCAGAAAATGCTCCAGCACCTCCTTCACCATAACTATAGTTACTTTCTGGATCAACACTTTGATTTTTTGTTATTGCTGCAATATCTTTCTTGCGTTCATTTACACTTTTTCCTCGTTCAAGAACAATAGGTCTACAACCTAGCTCTATGAGTTTTAATGCAGCAAATAACCCTGCAGGACCCTCTCCCACCACAACTACAGCTGGCTTTTGCGACACATCGCCATATTCTGTGTGTATAAAATCATCATCAGAAGGTTCTTCATTAACGTATACCCTAAGAGTTAAATTAACAAAAATAGTACGTTGACGTGCATCTATACTACGCTTTAGAATTCTGATCTTTGTTATTGTTCTTACATCTATATTCTTTTCACTAGCCACAACGTCTTTTAATGTGTTTTCATTATAAGCCTGTTGAGGAAAAACTCGCAAAGATAGTTCGTATATCATATGTTTATTTATATTCGTAAATATGTTTAACAGAAAAATACAATAACCTGATTTTTAATAGAATATCATGATTATAATATTTTATATACTAAGAAGATTAAACAAATTAAAGGCTTTGTATTCCGTTAATCGCTTGCAAAGGTATATATTAAATATGAGGTTTCTTGCCCAACCCATTCTTTTTTTACTTTCAAAAGAAATAAAATGCAAGAAAACTTCTTATTTCTTTCGAATAAAAGTAATCTGTTTTGGCAATCTCTGCCACTTACTATTGCGAGCAATTTTTATCGCACTACCCTCCAATTGTTTTAGAACTATTGTAGAATCTGTATCATTCACAAATGAAGCTATTAAATCTTCACTTCCATAATCATTTATTACATCTGCCTTATACGAAAGCTTATCAACAGGCATTGCATCTAAAAAAATCCATTTTCGTGAATCTCTATTATCTCCTAAGTATCCTGAAACTTCTCCAAGAACGCTTTGTCCAGGAACAAGTAGTTTGCTTTTATAAAAGTCTAGCACTATATATATATCCAACTCCTTATTATAATAGGTCCCTTTAAAGGGATTACTTTCTTGTGAAAAAAGCGAATTGGGGAAAAGAACAATACATAAAAACGAAATAAATATTATTTTAAAGAACTTTATCATTATACAAAACTTATTTAATAAATAATTATCACGAGAAAACTCCTTTCCATCTTATATTCTACAAATATTTTTATACTTTCACGAAAAGAAGTTATATTCTCTAGTCAAAATACAAAGATAAAGATTATTGATCAAGAAAACGGCAATTTTATAGAAAATATATTTCCTTAAATTTGGTATATTCGTTTTTTATGCTATCTTTGCGCAACTATAATATAATTTATCATGGCAGAAAAATTAGTTCCTAACTACATTTTTGAATCTAGTTGGGAAGTTTGTAACAAAGTAGGTGGTATATATACTGTGCTTTCTACACGTGCAAAAACGTTACAAGAGAGATTTAAAGACCATCTAATTTTTATTGGTCCAGATTGTTGGAAAGAAAATGAATGTCCCTATTTCACTGAAGATAAAAAGCTTTTTAAAGATTGGAAAAAGCAACTTTCTGAAAACTTAAGTTTAAGAATTGGAAGGTGGAATATACCTGGAAATCCTATTGCAATACTTGTAGATTTTTCTACTTTCTATAAAGATAAAGACAATATATATACTGAGATTTGGGAGCATTTTGGCGTAGATAGTTTGCACGCCTATGGAGATTATGATGAAGCATCAATGTTTTCATACGCTGCCGCACGTGTTGTTGAATCTTTCTACCATTATTATATTAAGGATAATCAAAAGGTTATCTATCACGGCAACGAATGGATGACTTGTATGGGCTTATTATATTTGCGCTTACATCTACCACAAGTAGCTACTATTTTTACGACTCACGCTACAAGTATCGGTAGAAGTATCGCAGGAAACAACAAACCTCTCTACCAATATCTAGGGGCTTACAATGGCAATCAGATGGCAGATGAGTTGAACATGCAAAGTAAACATTCAATAGAACGACAAACAGCGCATAATGTAGATTGCTTTACTACAGTGAGTGATATCACTGCTTTAGAGTGTAAAGAATTACTAGATCGTGAAGTGGACGTTGTTCTTCCAAATGGATTCGAGGACGATTTTGTCCCCAAAGGAAATAGTTTCACTTCCCAAAGAAAGAAAGCCAGAGAAACTCTGCTAAGAGTTGCAAATGCTCTAACAGGAAAAGAATTCAACAATGATGCTATTCTGGTATCAACAAGTGGTCGATACGAGTTTAGAAATAAAGGTATAGACGTATTTGTTGAGGCTATTAATAAGCTTCGATTTGATTCAAACTTAAAGAAAGAGATTGTTGCTTTCATTGAAGTTCCAGCTTGGGTAAACGATGCAAGAAAAGATTTAGTAGAACGTTTAGCTAAGTCAACAACTTATACAACCCCATTAGAGCAACCCTATATTACACATTGGTTAAATCAAATGGATAATGATAATATTCTAAATATGTTACATTCATTTGGTTTCTACAACAAGAAAGAAGAAGATGTTACAATTATCTTTATTCCATCTTACTTAAATGGAGATGATGGAATATTAAATATGAATTATTATGACTTGATTCTTGGAAACGACCTTTGCGTTTATCCTTCTTATTATGAACCATGGGGATACACTCCTCTTGAAGCTGTTGCATTTAAGGTTCCTTGCATCACTACAAACTTAGCAGGCTTTGGACTATGGGCTAAAGGCTTAAAAGGATTTGAGAACGACATCATTAGTGGTGTAAAAGTAATCGATAGAACAGACTATAACTATTGGGACGTTACAGAAGAAATTAAGAATACCATTATTAAATATTCAACATTGAATAATGAAGATATTAAGAAAGCACGCAACAATGCTTGCAAAATATCTAAGAAAGCACTATGGAATAAGTTCATTGCCTATTATGATAGTGCTTATGATCATGCGCTTAAAAAGGCAGAAGAGAGAAATTAACAACAAAATTCACACATAAACGAATATCGAAATTTATGAAAATCAAAGCAGATTACACTAACATTCCTCAATGGAAAGAGCTTACTATTAAGTCAAAGCTCCCTGAAGAACTAAAGTGTTTAGATGAACTTGCTCACAACTTATGGTGGGCTTGGAACTATGATGCACAAAACCTATTCCAGAGTCTTGACGAAGAATTATATCAAGAAGTTCAAGGCAATCCTGTCTTATTGCTCGATCGTTTAAGTTACGACAGAAAAGTTGCTATAACAAAAGATAAGGCAATGATGAAAAAAGTGAAGGATGTATACAAAAAATTCCGCACTTACATGGACGTAAAGCCAAATAACAAGCGTCCTTCTGTTGCCTATTTCTGTATGGAGTACGGATTAAATCAAACCTTAAAGATCTATTCTGGAGGTTTAGGTGTACTTGCTGGAGATTATATAAAAGAAGCTTCAGATAGTAATGTTGATATGTGTGCTGTTGGTTTCTTATATCGCTATGGCTACTTCACACAATCATTAAGCATCGATGGACAACAAGTTGCACAATATAACGCTCAGAATTTCAACTCATTACCTATCGAACGTGTTTACGATAGCAATGGCGATCCTATGGTTGTTGAGGTTCCTTACCTTAATTATCACGTACATGCATACGTATGGTGCGCAAATGTTGGTCGTATTAAACTATATCTTCTAGATACAGATAACAACCTTAACTCTGATTTCGACAAACCAATTACACACTCACTCTATGGCGGTGACTGGGAAAACCGTTTGAAACAAGAGATTCTTCTTGGTATTGGTGGTATGCTTATGCTTAAGAAGTTAGGTATAAAGAAAGATATTTATCACTGTAATGAGGGTCACGCTGCTCTTTGTAACTTACAAAGACTATGCGATTATGTAGATAGCGGTCTTTCATTTAACCAAGCAATGGAGCTTGTTCGTGCATCTTCTCTTTATACAGTACACACTCCTGTTCCTGCAGGGCACGACTATTTCGATGAGAATTTATTTGGCAAATACATGGGAGGTTATCCATCTCGCCTAGGAATTTCATGGGACGAATTTATTGGAATGGGTAGAGAAAACCCAGACGACCATAATGAACGTTTCTGTTTATCAACATTTGCGTGCAATACTTGTCAAGAAGTTAACGGTGTAAGTAAGCTTCATGGTTGGGTAAGTCAAAAGATGTTTGCTAACATTTGGAGTGGCTACTATCCTGAAGAAAACCACGTTGGTTATGTAACTAATGGTGTTCACTTACCAACTTGGACTTCTTCTGAATTCCGTGAATTATACGATAAGTACTTTGATAAAAATTTCATTAACGACCAAAGTAATGAAAGTATTTGGCATGGTATATACAATTGTCCTGATGCAGAGATTTGGGAAACTCGTATGACCTTAAAGAAGAAATTGGTTAACTATATCCGTGAGAAGTTTACTCAAAACTGGTTGAAGAACCAAGGCGATCCATCTCGTGTAATGTCGCTATTAGAGCGCATCAACCCTAATGCGCTAATGATTGGTTTCTGCCGTCGTTTTGCAACTTACAAACGTGCTCACCTTCTTTTCACAGACTTAGATAGACTTGCTAAAATCGTTAACAACCCTGAACGTCCTGTATTATTCTTCTTCTCAGGAAAAGCACACCCAGCAGACGGAGCTGGTCAAGGACTAATCAAACGTATATACGAAATTAGCCAACGTCCAGAATTCTTAGGTAAGATTATCTTCTTAGAAGACTACGATATGCAACTTGCTCGTCGCTTAGTTTCTGGTGTTGACATTTGGATGAATACTCCAACAAGACCTCTAGAGGCTTCTGGCACATCTGGAGAAAAGGCAGAGATGAATGGTGTTGTTAACCTTTCTGTGTTAGATGGATGGTGGCTTGAAGGCTATCGTGAAGGTGCAGGATGGGCATTAACTGAAAAACGTACTTATGATAATCAAGAATATCAAGATCAATTAGATGCTGCAACGATCTATGGTCTATTAGAAAATGATATTCTTCCAATGTACTACGCTAAGAACCAACAAGGATTTAGCGAAGAATGGATCAAAGTTATTAAGAACTCAATAGCAACTATTGCTCCTCATTATACAATGAAGCGTCAATTAGACGATTACTTTGATAAGTTCTATAACAAAGAAGCAAAACGCTTTAAAGAACTATCAGCTAACGATAATGCCCTTGCTAAAGAAATTGCTCTATGGAAAGAGACCGTAGCAGAGCGTTGGGATTCTATTCATGTAGTGTCTCAAGAAGCTAATACTCTTATTGATGGAGTCGAAACAGGTGTTCCTTATAAACTAAGATATGTAATAGACGAACAAGGGTTAAATGACGCTGTAGGATTAGAGCTGGTTGCCTTAAAGGGTATTCAAGGACAAGACGATCATGAATTATACAGCATTCATCAATTCGAAATGGTTGGTAGCGAAGGAAATCTTTATACTTTCGAAGCTAATATAGAACCTGCAAAGGCTGGTGCATACCGAATTGCTGTTCGCATGTTCCCTAAGAATGTTCATTTACCACACAGACAAGACTTCTGCTACATTAAGTGGCTCAACTAAAAGCTTGTTTTATTGCATTTAGATAATAAGAGAAAATTCTATGAAGTTTTGAATATATGTTTTCAAATCCATCATAGAATTTTCTTTTATTATAATAATCAAGAGATAAAAAAATAATCTTCATTATCTTTCTACAAGATACACATTTCTCAAAGAATATTCTTGATTTATTCTTTTCCTTACTCTATCTTTCAATCATACAAATAACAAAAGTGCATCTTCTTAGTAGTAAGAATACACTTCTATTATGTTTAATTATAAACTCATTGATATTACATCACAAAAATATTGATTTTGTATCTTAAAAGCATTACTATTACATTCAAAAAGCAATCTTTTTAGAAACAAAAATATATTCTATCTTTTTCCACTATACAAGTTATCTTTCTCTACTTTGCATCGTAATATTCTTCAATATGCTGTTCTCTGTGAATTAACTGCACTGCACAACCAAACTTTTCATTTATATATTCGGCTATATGCTGAGCAGAATAAACACTTCTATGCTGACCTCCAGTACAGCCAAAAGAAAACATTAAGTTTGTGAACCCACGTTCTATATATCTTGAAACATGCATATCCACAAGTCCATAAACATGAGTTAAAAATTCTGTTATCTCACCATCGTCTTCTAAGAACTGAATAACCTCAATATCTCTTCCAGTTAATTTCTTATATTGAGCATATCTTCCAGGATTATGAACAGCTCTACAATCAAACACATATCCTCCCCCATTACCAGATAAATCCTTAGGTATTCCACGATGATAAGAAAAACTATACACTAAAACTTTTAGTTTTTTATTATTCGATACCTCTTGACTAGCAGTTACGTTACATTGAGGAGCGGTTGTATTAGCTATCGAATTGCTATCAAATTGTGGAAGGCTTACCAGTTTTTCTAATATCTCTTTTAAATAAGAATAAGGCTTCAACAGGTCTTCATTCTGAAGTAATGCCTTTAAATTATTGATGGCAAATGGTATACTTTTTACAAAATAGCTCTTTTCTTCGATATATCCTCTAAATCCATAGGCGCCCAATACTTGCAAGGTTCTAAATAAAACAAACAGGTTTAGATCACTTCTAAACTTTTCTAAAGAACCTATTTCTACCCATTTCCTAAGTTCTTGATAATAGATCTCTATTAAATGTGCACGCAAATCATCGCTATATTGAGCAGAAGCCTGCCACAAGAACGAAGCTAAGTCGTAATAAAAAGGCCCTTTTCTACCTCCTTGAAAATCGATAAAGCAAGGTTTTGTTCCTTCTGTTAGCATTACATTACGAGCCTGAAAATCACGATACATAAAATAATTACCCGAAAATTGTGTGAGGCAATCAGTCAAATAATAGAAATCATGTTGCAATTTAATCTCATTAAAGTCAACGTTTGTAAGCTTTAAGAAACAATATTTGAAATAGTTTAAATCAAACATTACATTCTCTTTGTCAAACTCTGGCTGTGGATAACAACGACTCCAATCAAGGTTTTCAGCTCCCTTTATCTGAATAAGCGGTAATTGTTTGATAGTATCTTCCAGTAGTGTAACTTCCGATTCATTATACTTTCCTCCATTTTTTCTTCCTTCTTTCAAGGCATCAAACAAAGAAACAGAACCTAAATCGGTCTGCAAATAATACAACCGATCGTTACTTACAGCAAGAACTTCAGGAATTGGTAAATGAAGAGCATTAAAATGAGAAGACAAATAAATAAAAGATTCATTCTCCTCAATGCTTGTTCCTTTTACGGCAATAAGCGTTTCACCTTGTTTATCGTAACATCTGTAATAGCAACGGTTACTTCCTGCTCCTGCAAGTTGTTCTATTTTCTCGGCATAAAAGCCTTTGTATTCAAAATATAACTGAGCAATCTTTTCCATAATCACAATAGTATTATTGGTCTAAAAATTATCATTTTTCTTCTTTGAAAAGAACTCGATAAAGAAATGTTCAATGACAAAGAGTAACAAAACAATACCCAATGACATAACGAAGGATTGGGTTATATAAAGCAGACCACATGTAATAATGAGAAATACTACAAAAACTTTCCAACTTATTCCTATTTTTTTCATGTTGCAAAGATAGTGATTATTATTAAAACAGAATATATAAAAAGAAAAAAGAGAGCCTCTTTAGACTCTCTTGCGGTGCGTACGGGACTCGAACCCGTGACCCCATGCGTGACAGGCATGTATTCTAACCAACTGAACTAACGCACCTCTTAAAGGTACTAAAAAAACAATTAAACTCTTATGCGGTGCGTACGGGACTCGAACCCGTGACCCCATGCGTGACAGGCATGTATTCTAACCAACTGAACTAACGCACCTCTTAAGGATCTATTGCTATTTTGCGTTTGCAAAGGTACACTTTTTTTTTTTACTAGCAAATTTTTTCTTGACTTTTATTCAAATATTCTTATTTTTACAAGATAGATATCACTCATTCCGAATATATTTATGAAAATTCTTTCTATATCTATAATTTTTCTAATGAAGAGTAGATATACAAGTTTTACATCAATGTTTATCAACATCTATATTTCTTTATTTATATGTAAAAAAGCGACTAGATAATTTCTTAGTCGCTTAAAATAACATTTATTTCATAAAGAACTTCATAAGTTAGTTAAATAAAACTTTCTTTCTATTGTAAATATACACTCCTTTTTTTTGTGGCTTATTTAGCTTAATACCTGTTATGGTGTACCATTCATTATCTTGTTTATCTGCATGAATTGAGCTAATGCCTGTAGAAACCTTAATAATTGCTTTGGGAGCCGATCCTGAAAAATTATCATAGTATCCACCATTTACAAACTTCAAATCAGAAGTTTGAGCTTGTCCGTTACCATTATTAAAAATTATTCCAGAATTAGTACTACTTTGAAGAGACTTTGTATTATTCCATGTCCATTTATATACCTTCTTACCATCTTGTGTTGTTCCCACTTGATCACAAACTACACCAGGCCAAATTCCACCTGTATAGTTTGCTTGGTTATCCCATTTCCAGCAATAAACTTGAGCGTTCCATGTAGTAGGAGCTTCAAAAAATGCACATGTTTCCCCTTCGTTTACCTTGCAAAAGGTAGGAGGTGTGAAGGTTGTAGATGTTTCTTCTTTAACCTTATCAAGCTCTGTTAAGTCTACCTCGTTTGATACATAGAATTTAAAATTGCCGTCGCTAAGTGCTAATTTATAACCATCTTCTTGGTAACCATAAACGTTTCCTAAGGTTAATAATACCTTTCCTTTATCTCCTTCTACAATTACAGCATATCCATTACCTTTCTTTTCAGATTTTAGAATTTTACTTTCGTTCGTGATACCCGCAGCTTTTCTTGCTAAAATAAGTTTCTTTATTTGGGTCTTATATAATTTCCAATGACTTAAAAAGATGCAGGGAGTTCCTGGCATAGCTAAGATATAAGCGTTTGCTGCAAGGTGATTACGTTGAAGTCTGTTTCCATCTCTATCGGTATCGTGGTTATCTACAAATGTTACAGCATATCTGCTATAATTAGGATCCTTAGCAGGACAATCCCCGTTAAGTCTTTCCCACTGTTCTTTACCTATGGCATCGTTGATATAATATTTAAGGGCAAAGTCGAAAGCAGCACTTTGTATTTGTCCATTAACTTTGGTTCCGTTTATCCAAGCCTTAAGTTTATAAGGGTCTCCATCCCAATATTCACCCACAGAATATTTAGGATTTGCGTCCAAGTTGTATTCTCCAACATATTTAGCACTAAATCCTTTTACCATATCATAGCGAAAGCCAGCATATTGTAGGTCTTCTTTTAGAAAGTGTAGATAAAGTTTTATGTTCTTTCTTACATTATCTGATGTATGATCAAGATCTCTTGCACCGTCAAAATCATCGCCTGTATCTGCTGCACCAGTTGTAATAAAACCTGCTTTTGCAGTTTTCCCATTGTCATCATGTGCACAAATGTCTGCCAATGACCAATGCGTGGTTTGGTTTTTCCAGGTTTCTTCAGGAAAATCGCACCAATTAGTGTTTCCATTTCGGTGGTTAATAACAACGTCTTCTATAATGTCTACATTCTTTTCTTTAAATGTTTTAATCATCGAACGCAAATCGTTTTCAGAACCAAAAGCACTTGTATGATTGAACCACCATACAGGAGCATAACCCATTTGGTTGCTTGTTGTGTTGCAATATCCTGATTGTGGAACCCATATTGCACTGAAATACTTAGATAATTCGTTGGCTTGATTGCTGAGATTAGACCATTGTGTGTCACCATAACTGTCCCAATAAAAGCCTTGTAACATTACACCTTGATACTTACTTGGCCAGCCTTGTGCATCTACATTTAATAGGGTTAATACGAAAAAAAATAGTAAATTTAATCGTTTCATGTTTTTAATTTTTAGGTTTTAAGATAAAAGTAGTGAAACAATGTGATATGAATTAAAATAGATAAAATAAATTAACAATTATACTTGTGCAAACGTTTGCGAAAAGATAATGTGATTAGATAGAATAAATTAGCAACACGAATGAATATCTAAAATTTTCTTGGTGTAAAGATAAAAAGTGTGATGACTAAACAGAGAATATTTTCACCTTATTATTTATAATAGAACAGGATAATAACGAACAATTGGTATAGTTTTGAATACTCTTATATTACTTAGTATATAAAAATTCTTTCTTAAACTTATTTGACTAATATGACACTGTTCACAAAGATAAAACAAAAAAACATTTGCTTTTTCATACAAATAATGATTCCCTTTTATTTTTTATTCGTAACTTTACACTCTAAGTACAAATAAACATAATCATAAAAGTAGATTTTATTAGTCTATTCGATGAAATAAAAGTATATAAATAAAGGCTATCATGCATTTTAAATGGAAATATCTTCCTCCAAATCAAGAAGAAATATCTGAAGCAAAGGCATTAGGTGAGAAACTCAATTTAAGCAATATACTATCTTTATTGCTTGTTCGTCGTGGAATAAAGACCGAGTCTGCGGCTAAAAGGTTTTTTCACCCTCAGCTATCAGAATTGATTAATCCATTTCTTTTAAAAGATATGGATGTGGCAGTCGACCGCCTTAACGATGCCATGGGACGCAAAGAACGAATTCTTGTATATGGAGATTATGATGTAGATGGTTGCACTTCTGTTGCCTTAGTATATAAATTCCTTCGCCAATACTATTCAAATATAGAATATTACATTCCTGATCGCTACGAAGAAGGCTATGGAGTAAGTCAAAAAGGTATTGACTATGCTTATAAAAATGATGTTAAGCTCATTATAATTCTTGATTGCGGAATTAAAGCAATCGAAGAAATTACACTAGCAAAAAGCCTTGGTATCGACTTTATTATATGTGACCATCACGTACCTGATGAGGAAATGCCACCAGCTGTGGCCATTATCAACCCCAAAAGACCAGATGACACCTATCCCTTTAAACATCTTTGTGGCTGTGGTGTAGGCTTCAAACTCATGCAAGCCTTTGCTAAAAATAATGGAATATCATTCTCTCGTCTAGCTCCTCTACTCGATTTCTGTGCTGTTAGCATTGCCGCTGATCTCGTTCCTGTTGAAGGTGAGAACAGAATACTTGCTTATCATGGATTAAAACAATTAAACCAAAATCCTAGTATTGGCTTAAAAGCTATTATAGATATCTGTGGCTTGGAGGAAAAAGATGTGTCGATGAGCGATATCATCTTTAAGATTGGTCCTAGAATCAATGCTTCTGGACGCATAGACAATGGAAAGCAAAGCGTAGACTTATTGGTTGAAAAAGACTATTCTAAAGCCCTTCAACAAGCAAAGCATATCGATGAGTATAACGAACAACGCAAAGATATTGATAAACAGATGACCGAAGAGGCGAATCAAATTGTCTCTCGCATTGAAAATCAAAAGCAACAATCGTCTATTGTTGTTTATGATGAAAACTGGAAGAAAGGTGTTGTTGGAATTGTTGCATCCCGATTAACCGAAATATACTTCCGTCCTACCATTGTATTAACTAAAGACGGAAACCTTGCAACAGGCTCTGCACGAAGCATTATGGGTGTTGATGTGTATGCTGCAATAAAACATTGCAGAGATTTATTACTTAACTTTGGTGGACATACCTATGCAGCAGGATTAACTTTGCACTGGGACGACATTCCAAAGTTCAAGCAACGTTTTCAAGAATATATTGAAAATCATATTCTTCCAGAGCAAAAAGAAGCGACACTAGAGATTGATGCACAAATCGACTTTAAAGATATTTCAAAAAAATTCTTCCACGATTTAAAGCGTTTTGCACCTTTTGGTCCATCGAATCCCAAACCAAGATTTATAACAAAGGGTGTGTTTGATTATGGAACAAGTAAAGTTGTGGGGCGTGAACAAGAGCATATAAAACTTGAACTGGTTGATTCAAAATCAAGCCATGTGATGAATGGTATTGCATTTGGACAAAGTAAATCAGCTCGATATATCAAGTCTAAAAGAGGATTTGACATTGCTTATACCCTAGAAGAAAATACCTTTAAACGCAATCTCGTTCAACTACAAATTGAAGACATACGCCCAATAGAAGACGATTCAACAGAAGAACAGTAGAATATGCAACTAACCCGGCATAAAGAGATTCTCCAAGAATATTGGGGATATACGAGTTTTAGAGGCATTCAAGAAGATATCATCACCAGTATCTGTGATAAAAAAGATACATTAGGATTGATGCCTACAGGTGGGGGTAAATCTATTACCTTTCAAGTTCCTGCCTTATTATTGGAAGGAACATGCATAGTTATAACTCCACTCATTGCATTAATGAAAGATCAAGTACAGAACTTACGCAAAAGATCTATAACTGCAGTTGCAATTCATTCTGGAATGTCTCGCCAAGAGGTTATTACTACACTCGATAATTGTATCTTAGGGAATATAAAGTTGTTGTATGTATCTCCCGAACGTTTATCTTCAGACTTCTTTAAAAAGAAACTTCAACACATAAAAGTTAGCTTCATAACTGTCGATGAAGCTCATTGTATTAGTCAATGGGGATATGATTTTCGCCCTTCTTACTTAAATATTGCGGAGATTCGCCAATTAATACCCAACACTCCGATACTTGCTTTAACTGCAACTGCTCCCCCTTTGGTTATAAAAGACATTCAACAGCAATTACATTTTAAAGAAGAAAATATCTTTAAAATGAGTTTTGAACGAAAGAACTTGGCATATATTGTCCGCGAAACAAATGGCAAGGAAGAAGAACTAATGCATATTCTGAACTCTGTTAATGGTAGTGCTGTGGTGTATGTGAGAAGTCGTTTAAGAGCAAAGGAAGTGTCGAAGTTACTTAACGAGAACGGAATACACTCTACTTTCTATCATGCTGGACTGGAACACAGCGTAAAAGACAAGCACCAAGCAGCCTGGCAAAACAGCGAAGTGCGTGTAATGGTTGCTACAAATGCGTTTGGAATGGGAATTGATAAAAGCGACGTACGACTCGTTATACATATTGATTGCCCCGATTCTATAGAAGCTTACTTTCAAGAAGCAGGTAGAGCAGGTAGAGATGGCAATAAAGCATGGGCAGTTTTGTTGTATAACGATAGTGATGAGCGCAAACTAAATAAACGAATAGCTACTTCTTTTCCTGAAAAAGATTATATAAAACAGGTTTATGCACATTTGGCTTACTTCTTTCAAGTAGCCTACGGAACTGGAAGAGGACGCACTTTTGTTTTCGACATCGATAAGTTCTGTAGAGTATTTAAACATTTTCCTGCTCAATTACAATCTGCTCTTACTATCCTTATGAGGGCTGGTTATATTGAATTTGAACACGACCCTGATGCCTCGTCTCGTGCTATCTTCTTGCTACAACGCAATGATCTATATCTACTTCAAAGTCTTTCACCCAAAGAAGACCTTGTCATTACAACTTTATTAAGGTTATATGGGGGTTTATTTATTGATTATGTTTATATAGATGAAGATCTTATTTCTGAGCGTTCTGGCTTAACTCGTAAAGAGATATATCTTTTATTAAAAGGCTTAAGTCAGCGACATATCTTACATTATATCCCTCAAAAGAAGATACCTTACATCACTTTTCTTTGTGAAAGAGCTGATCCCAACAAACTAATTATACCTCCTGAAGTATATGAAAGAAGAAAAGAGCAATTTAGTTTACGCATAAAATCAGTTATAACTTACGCTAAGTATCACGATGTTTGCCGTAGTAGACAGCTTCTTCGATACTTTGGTGAAGAACGTTCTCACGATTGTAAACAATGTGATGTATGTCTTGAACACCTCGAAGATCCTAATTTTAAAACCTCTATAGATCATGCTATAATGGAAATTAAAGATCTATTAAGCGATGGTAAAGAGCATATTATCACTGACTTATACAAGATAAATATCCCAGAAAGGTATCTTTTTGAAGCTCTAACTTATTTATCTAATGAAGAATGGCTCACTTCTATTGATGGATACATAAAGAAAAACGATTAAAGTGTAGCTTACCTTTTTATATTTTACAATGACATGAAGAAAGAATTATCAATACTTATACCTACAAAAGATTATGTTTGCACTCGCCTTATTAAAGAGTTAGTGAAACAAGCAACAGCCATTCAAGACCTTATTTTTGAGGTTATTGTTGCTGATGATGGATCTGAAAGCAAAGAAACAATTATAGAAAATAAAATAATTAATCAATTTCCACATTGCAAGTACATCATTAGAGAAACTAATGTAGGTAGATCTTCTATTCGAAACTTTTTGGCTTCACAAGCCCAATATCCTCAATTACTATTCTTAGATAGCGACGTTTATTTACCAACACCATTATTTTTACGGCAATATATTGAAATTATTGATTCTGCATCAGTTGTTTATGGTGGCACAATAAACGATAATAACAAAAATAAATGGAAAGGAAATCTACGCTATAAATACGAAAAAACTAGTGAAAGTAAACACGATTTACAGCATCGGAGGGCTTCTCCTTATCGCTCTTTCTGCACTCCTAACTTTTTAATTAATAAAGAAGTAATACTTAATCACCCTTTCGATGAAAGTATAAAAGCTTATGGTTATGAAGATGTTATATTGGGAAGAACTTTAGAACAACATGGTATTATAATACAACACATCGACAACCCTATTCTAATCTGCGAGTTCGAAGACAATAAAACCTATCTAAATAAGATAAAAACGGCTCTTACTACCTTGTTTTATAATCAAAATAAGGTGCAAAATCACTCTCAACTGGTGGTTGCTATGAATTTAATTAAAAGATTACATCTTACTGATGTTGTAAGCAGTTTTTTTCTTTTAGCACAAAACAAGATAGAAAAACAGCTTATTTATAGCAAAAATCCATCTTTGCTCTTATTGAAGCTATACAAGGTTGGCTTTTTTATTTCAATTCAAAAACACCAGTAGGACGTTTTCTTTCAAGTGTTTCTATTTTGAAATCAGGATTCTTATAGAACACTGTATCAGCAATGATTTCCTTAATATCGCTAAGAGCTATTTCTGGTTGGTTATTATCTTCGCTTAAATGGCATAGCCAAACACGCTGCAAGTTGGCTGTTCCATAAGTTGCAAGTAGCTGTCCACAGTCTTTATTTGATAAATGTCCGTGTGATGAAAGGATACGTTCTTTAAGACGTTGGGGATACTTTCCGCTCAATAATAAATTGATATCATGATTGGCTTCTACCACTAAATAGTTTACATTTGCAACAATATGGGCAATATCTTGAGTAATACTTCCAATATCAGTAATAAGTCCTAGTGATATATTTTCATACTTTACGAGGTAACCATTGTTATCCATGCTATCGTGAGGAACATGACATGATTGGATATCAAATGAGCCAATGCTAAACATTGAACCTGTTTCTATAATAGAGATATTATCTTCTGGGACTTTCTTTCTTACACAAAAGTTCTTCATAATACCAATATGTACGGGCTTAGTTGACCACACTTTTGCTCCAGTTTCAATGCTTAAGGCACCAACAGCCTTGACATGATCGGCATGATCATGTGTTATTAGAATATTATTGATTTGTGAGAGCTTTAATCCATATTCTCTAAAATACTTTTTAATCGTACGAACTCCAACTCCTGCATCAATTAATAGTCCCTCATTCTCAGTATAAAGGAAATAGCAATTACCACTACTTCCGCTACCCCACGACACAAAATTCAACATTTATATAGTCCTCTCTTTTCTTACAAAATTATAAAAAAGTAATGAAATAGTAGAAACTTTCTCATACTTTTATAACCTTTTAGAATCAACAGAGATGACATAAATACCCGTATTCAAAACAATTTAATACTAAGGAAATAATTATAAAACATAAAAGAGGGTGAAACACAATAAATGCTTCACCCTCTTTTGTACATTAGAAATAACTATTTTTACATCATTCCGCCCATTCCTGGTTGTCCCATTGCAGGCATTGCGTTTTCTTCTGGCTTATCAACTATAATACATTCAGTTGTTAAGAACATTCCAGCAATTGATGCTGCGTTCTCTAAAGCCACACGAGAAACCTTTGCAGGATCGATAACTCCAGCCTTACGTAGGTCTTCATAAACACCTGTTCTTGCATTATATCCGAAGTCATTCTTACCTTCACGCACCTTTTGAACAACGACAGCACCTTCTCCACCAGCATTAGCAACAATCTGACGCAATGGTTCTTCGATTGCACGCTCAACGATATTGATACCTGTTTGTTCGTCTTGATTATCTCCCTTAAGTTCTTTTAGTGCATCAAGAGCATGGATATAAGTCGAACCACCACCTGCAACAACACCTTCTTCAATAGCTGCACGAGTTGCATAGAAAGCATCATCTACACGATCTTTCTTTTCTTTCATCTCAACTTCGCTATTTGCACCGACATAAAGAACAGCTACACCACCTGCCAATTTAGCAAGTCTTTCTTGTAATTTCTCTTTATCATAAGAGCTTGTTGTGCTTGCAATTTCATTCTTTATTTGGCTAACACGGTCTTGAATACTTTCTTTTGAGCCTGCACCATTTACGATGGTAGTATTCTCTTTATCGATAGTTACCTTCTCTGCAGTACCTAACATTTCAAGAGTAGCTTGTTCAAGCTTCAATCCCTTCTCTTCACTTATAACAGTTCCACCAGTTAATATTGCGATATCTTCAAGCATTGCTTTACGACGATCACCAAAACCTGGTGCCTTAACTGCGCAAATCTTCAAACCTGCACGTAGGCGGTTTACTACCAAAGTGGTTAAAGCTTCACTATCAACATCCTCTGCAATCACCAATAAAGGTCTGCCAGTTTCTGCTGCTGGTTGAAGAATTGGAAGGAAATCTTTTATGTTGCTAATCTTTTTATCATAAATAAGAATGTATGGATTGTCCATAACACACTCCATTTTTTCAGAGTCTGTTACGAAATAACCAGAGAGATAACCTCTGTCAAACTGCATACCTTCAACTACATTGATATAAGTTTCACGGCTTTTACTTTCTTCAATAGTAATCACTCCGTCCTTACTTACCTTACGCATTGCATCTGCAAGCAATTTACCTATTTCAGGATCATTGTTCGCTGAAACTGTTGCAACCTGTTCAATCTTATCGTAGTTGTCTCCAACTTGCTCTGAGTTAGTTTTAATATAATCAACAACTGTCTTCACAGCCTTATCAATTCCTCTCTTAAGATCCATAGGGTTAGCACCTGCAGTTACGTTCTTTAGCCCCTCAGTAACAATTGCTTGAGTCAAAATAGTTGCTGTTGTTGTACCATCTCCAGCATCATCTCCAGTTTTACTTGCCACGCTTTTAACAAGTTGAGCACCAGTATTCTCAAACTTATCCTCTAGTTCAATCTCCTTTGCAACACTCACTCCGTCCTTAGTAATAAGTGGAGCACCAAACTTTTTCTCGATAACTACATTGCGACCTTTAGGACCTAGTGTTACTTTTACAGCGTCTGCAAGTTGGTCTACACCACGTTTTAAGAGGTCACGTGCATCTATATTGAATTTAATTTCTTTAGCCATAATGGTAAATATTTATATTATTGTTCCGTATTTTATTTATTAAAAACTGCCAAGACATCACTTTGGCGCATTATAAGGTATTTAGTTCCTTCTAATTCAAGCTCTGTACCACTATATTTTCCATAAAGAACTTCATCGCCTTCTTTCAAAATCATAGGTTCGTCTTTAGTTCCTTCTCCAACAGCAATAACGTTTCCTTTTAATGGTTTCTCTTTTGCTGTGTCTGGAATTATTATTCCTCCTACTTTTTCTTCAGCTTGTGCAGGTAGTACAAGCACTCTGTCTGCCAATGGTTTGATATTCATAATCATTAAATTTATATTTATTACTTATATTATTTTCTACTAATGTGAATTATCAAAAACTATGCCAAAGACATTTTTGGCAGTGATTTGACAAGAAGATTGCCTGTTGAGACTGTTTCATATTGATTTATTAAGCCATTCAATAACATACATTTTGTCTAAGTCGTAGAGCTAAATCTAATAATTATATTATCTTTGCAAACGGTTTATAAACAATATATTAAAACACAAGTGTGTGAAATATTTATACAGATGAAAAAAGTTCTATTTCTAATATTGACTTTATTTGCAATACAAACAATAAAAGGTCAAACAAATTTCAATTCTTCTTTGTTCAACTTTCAATCAAGTTTATCACCTAAAAGAGAGGTACGTGCGGTGTGGTTAACCACTATTGGAGGACTAGATTGGCCTCATAGCTACGCTCAAAGCCCTACTTCAATCACCAAACAAAAGAAAGAATTACAAGTAATACTCGATCAATTGAAACTTGCAGGCATCAATACCGTCTTATTTCAAACACGTATTAGAGGAACCGTTGTATATTCCTCAGATTATGAACCATGGGATGGTTGCTTGTCAGGAACACCTAACAAGTCACCAGGATATGACGCTTTAGGGTTTGCTATCGAAGAATGTCATAAAAGGGGAATGGAAATTCAAGCGTGGATTGTAACTATTCCTATGGGGAAATGGAATCAAGAAGGCTGCAAAAATCTTCGCAATAGATACCCATCTCTACTGAAAAGGATTGGAGAAGAAGGCTTTATGGATATGGAAAATCCTCAAACGGCTCAATATCTCGCTAATATTTGTGGAGAAATAACAAGCAAATACGATATTGATGGTATTCACTTAGACTATATTCGATATCCAGAAACATGGAACATAAAGGTTCTTAAAGAAACAGGTAGGAATCATATCACTAATATTGTTAAAGCAATTAGCTCTAAAGTATATGGACTTAAGCCATGGGTAAAGATGAGTTGTTCTCCTATTGGAAAATTTAACGACCTTAGTAGATATTGGAGTCATGGTTGGAATGCCTATCACAAGGTGTGCCAAGATGCTCAACTTTGGTTGAAAGACAATCTAATGGATGAGTTATATCCCATGATGTATTTCAAAGGAAATCAATTTTATCCCTTTGCAATAGACTGGTCTGAGAACAATTACGGTAAGACTATAGCACCAGGCCTAGGCATTTACTTTATGGATCCAAAGGAAAAGAACTGGTCTCTCGAAACAATCACACAAGAACTCAATGTTTTAAGACAATATCATCTTGGCAATGCATACTTTAGAAGTAAGTTTTTCACAGATAATCTAAAAGGATTATATTTCTTCGTTGCAAACAATTATAACAGATATCCTGCTCTTATTCCTGCTATAACCTGGCGTCACAGCATAGCCCCAACGGCTCCTCAAGCCATCAATATAGATAAGGTAAATGGCAAAATCTCATGGAGTGGTGCAAAAGACAACAGCAATGCTCCCTACCTATTATATAATATATATGCCGACAGCAAGTCTCCTGTAGACATAAACAATCCTGGAAACCTTGTTCAAACACGCTTAAAAGAAGAGAGTGCCACCATTCCTAATAACAACAAGCTATTCTATGCTGTTACAGCTATGGACAGATATGGCAACGAAAGCAATGCAATTCAAGAAAAAAAGCATAGCGTTTACACTTCAAAAGCACCCTTATTGTGGCTCAAAACGAATGATAATAGTATCTTACTATCGCAAGACATACAATATACATCATCATTTGTTGCTATTGAAACGCTACAAGGAACTCCATTATACACTAGAAGTATAAAGGATAACCAAGTGAACATAAAAGGTATTCCACAAGGAGAATATGTCTTAAAAACGATCAATAAGCATAACAAAGGAAGTCTTATAGGATATTTTAGGATAACACAATAGAAGAGGAAAAGATGAAATATTCTTTCTTCAAAATACCAAAAGATTAATACTGAAAGATATAAAAATGCAAGATTAGCAAGCATTTATGAGAAAAAAGTAATAATAAATTTCCATATAACATCGAAAAATTGTATATTTGCAAACCTTATTTAGAGAATAAGGGGAAAAGACATATAAAGATAAAGATAAAATGACAAAAGCGGATATCATTAATGAAATAGCCTTATCAACAGGCTTACAAAAGAAAGACGTTTCGGTTGTTGTAGAAAGTCTAATGGGAACTATCAAAGATAGCCTGCTCAACAAAAAAGAAAACGTATATCTTCGTGGTTTTGGTAGTTTCACAATCAAACACAGAGCTGCAAAGACTGCACGTAATATTCTTAAAAATACAACAATGACAATTGATGCACATGACTTCCCAAGTTTCAAACCTGCAAAAAGTTTTGCAGAAAAAATGAAACAAGGATAAATATATTCTTACATTATTTTTTTAGAAAATAAAGATATAAAAATAACACAATAATAATTTAAAACAATACAGTTATGCCAAACGGTAAAAAGAAAAAGGGCCACAAGATGGCTACTCACAAACGTAAAAAGAGACTAAGAAAGAATAGACATAAGAGCAAATAATGTCCCCTTAACGTCTATCGAAAGAGGGGTATGTCAGAGATTTCAGACGAATATTTTTGACATACCCTTTCAAATTTAAACTAAGCAGGAAGGAAAAGAATGACAAGTGAAATCATAATTGATGCACGAGAGAAGGAAATTTCGATAGCTCTGCTTGAAGATAAAAACCTTGTAGAGTATCAAAACGAGTCCCGATCAGCTTCATTTTCTGTGGGTAATGTTTACATTGCCAAAGTTAAGAAGCTCATGCCAGGGCTCAATGCCTGTTTCGTAGATTTAGGTTATGAACGTGATGCCTTTCTTCATTATCTTGACTTAGGAAGCCAATTTAACTCGTACGATAAGTATATAAAACAAGTACAGAGTGATAGAAAGAAACTATCTCCTTTCTCTAAAGCTCTAAAACTTCCCGAAATAAAGAAAGATAGTAGTATTCAAAGCACCTTAAGCGTAGGACAAGAGGTATTAGTTCAAATTGTTAAAGAGCCAATATCGACTAAAGGACCTCGTTTAACAGGCGAGTTGAGTTTCGCAGGAAGATATTTAGTACTTATTCCTTTTAGCAATCAAGTATCTGTATCTTCTAAAATTAAAAGCGGAGAAGAAAGAGCACGACTTAAACAACTAATCCATAGCATTAAACCAAAAAATTGTGGAGTAATTGTTAGGACTGTTGCTGAGGGTAAAAGGGTAGCCGAATTAGACGCCGAACTAAAAGTTTTGAACAACAGATGGGAAGCTGCTATCCTTAAAATACAAAAAACTCAAAAACGTCCACAATTGATTTATGAGGAAACAGGACGAACAATAGCATTATTAAGAGATCTGTTTAATCCCTCATTTGAAAATATTTATGTTAATGATGAAGAAGTTTTTGCAGAAATAAAGAACTATCTTGAACTCATTGCCCCTGATAAAGCAAGCATTGTTAAGATGTATTCAGGAACAGTTCCGATATTCGACAACTTCAACATCACTAAACAGATAAAATCAAGCTTTGGTAAAACTATAAACTACAAACATGGTGCTTATCTTATTATAGAACATACAGAAGCACTTCATGTTGTAGATGTAAATAGCGGAAACCGCACTCGTTCCGAAAATGGACAAGAAGCTAATGCGCTCGATGTCAATTTAGGTGCGGCTGATGAGCTTGCCCGTCAACTCAGATTAAGAGACATGGGAGGTATCATTGTTGTAGATTTTATCGACATGCACTTGGCAGAAGACAGACAATTGTTATATGAACGAATGTGTAAAAACATGCAAAAAGACCGCGCAAGACACAACATTCTGCCTTTAAGTAAGTTTGGTTTAATGCAAATAACACGTCAGAGGGTACGTCCAGCTATTGATGTTAATGTAGAAGAGACCTGCCCCACTTGCTTTGGAAAAGGGAAAATACGCTCAAGTGTACTATTTACAGAACAATTAGAGAGTAAGATTGACCAACTAATCAACAAGATTGGCATTCACAAATTCTATCTTCATGTACACCCTTATGTTGCAGCTTATCTCAACAAAGGATTATGGTCTATAAAAAGAAAATGGCAGTTTAAATATGGATTTGGTGTTCATATCATTCCATCACAAAAGCTCGCATTCCTACAATACGAGTTTTTCGACCCACAAAAGCAGTTTATAGATATGCAGGAAGAAATAGAAACAAAATAAAAGAAAGAGAGAGCGCTGCTTGTTGGTGTTCTCTTTTTCTTTTCATTTATTTATTATTATCATCGTTTTCACACTTTTACAAGTTATAAAAGTACACTAAAAAGACTAGAATAGCAGTATTTTGGCTCTATAAAGCACTTTTCAAAACACCGAATCACATATATATCAAACAATGACTCATACAAATACCACTATAACAGCCGAACGACATCATGACATTTCGTGTGGGCATAGAGTTGTAGAACACGAAGGTAAGTGTAAAAATTTGCACGGACACAACTATCGTTTCCACTTTTCTATAGAAGCAAATACCCTTGATAATGTAGGAAGAGTGATAGATTTCTCGATCATTAAACAAGTTCTCTGTCAGTGGTTAGAAGACCAATGGGACCATAAATTCCTCCTTTGGCAAGAAGATCCTTTTCTCCCTACCCTACAAAATCTATCTAAAGAGAGTATTGTAGTAGTACCTTTTAACCCCACCGCAGAAAATATTGCACTTTATATGCTCAATCATATAGCACCAACACTATTGAAAGAATATGGTTGCACCTTAACAAAATGCAAAATAGAAGAAACCCGTAAATGTTCTGTTACCGCCCAATTAAACCCTTAAAGGATTTATGAGAGTAAACGAAATATTTTATACACTACAAGGAGAAGGCGCCCATACAGGCAGAGCTGCTGTATTTTTGCGTTTTGCGGGTTGTAACCTCACATGCTCATTTTGCGACACTCAACACGAAACTTACACGTCTATGAGCGAAGAAGAAATAGTGATATCCATTAATAAGTTTCCTTCAACATGGGTAGTTATCACTGGTGGAGAGCCTACAATACAATTAACAGAGTCTCTCATTCACAAACTTCATGCTATAGGTAAAAAGGTGCAAATAGAAACAAATGGCACTATTATTCCTCCCCCAAATACCGATTGGATAACAGTATCGCCTAAATTTGAATATTGCAAACGAGCAGAAATAAAGGCTGAGCGTATCAATGAACTTAAAGTGGTGTACGATGGAAGTAATAACATGTCAGTATACGAAACAATAAAAGCCGACCATTATTTCTTACAGCCATGCGATTTACAAGACGAAACAAAGAATAAAAAAATTATAAACCAAGTAATTGAATATATAAAAAAGAACCCCAAATGGAGATTATCCCTACAAACACACAAAATATTGAACATGCCCTAAAACTTATTCTCGAAACAATTGGAGAAAATCCCAATAGAGAAGGACTGCAAGGCACACCTCAACGAATTATAAAAATGTGGCAAGAGATATTTAGAGGCTATGATAATAGCCAAAAACCAACTATCACCACATTTGAAAACGATGAACACACAAGCGATTTAGTTTTTGATTCGGGCGATTACTTTTCTATGTGCGAACATCACATGCTTCCTTTTTTTGGTAAATACTACTTTGCTTATATCCCTCATCCCGATGGAAGAATATTAGGAATAAGTAAGATCGCACGCGTTGTTGGCTATTTTTCGGCACGATTACAGCTACAAGAACGACTTGCAAAAGACATTATAGATATGCTTTCAGAAGCACTAAACAACCAAGCATTAGGATTTGCTATCGTTATGAAAGGCACTCACTTATGCAAAAGTATGAGAGGTGTTAAGAACAACGGAAAAATGACAGTGGCACGTTTAACAGGAATTTTTCAAACAGATAATGAACTACGAAAAGAGTTTTACAAACTGATTGACCTTCAAGACGAATAATATAGAGGGGTCTTCTCTCGGTAATATCACTATAGTCTTTAGTACTTTTATAATTTGAAATTATTTTATTCGATTTCATCTTAATATCACTTTATTTCTTTATCTTTGCAGTATAACACCCATAAAATGCTAGGTAAGAATAAGATAAAATTCATTCGCTCTCTTGAACTCAAGAAAAACAGACAACAAGAGCGTTTATTTGTTGCCGAAGGACCAAAGGTTATTGCTGACCTTTTGACAAAAATAAAGGCACACACAATATTCTCTACTTCCTCGAAGCTCAAAGAATTCTCGAGCAAACAGGCTGATAACATCATCGAAATAACCGACTCTGAATTGTCGAAGATTAGCTTTTTGCAACATCCTCAACAAGTTTTAGCTGTCTTTCCTTTCTTTCCTACAACCGAAGCAACACCACAGAATCAATTAATATTAGCATTAGATGGAGTTCAAGACCCAGGAAATTTAGGTACAATTATACGCATTGCCGACTGGTTTGGCATTAAAAACATTGTGTGTAGTGAAGACACCGTTGATGTTTATAATCCTAAAGTGATCCAAGCAAGTATGGGAAGTGTAGCACAAGTGTCGGTGAATTATTGCGATTTAAAGAACTTTATAGAAAATATTGCCCCTAAAGTTCCTGTATACGGAACATGCTTAGATGGTGAAAATATCTATAACCAAACGCTTTCAAGCAAAGGAATTATCGTAATGGGAAATGAAGGTAAAGGTGTTTCTACTGCCATAAAGCAGCTGTTTACACACAAACTATTGATTCCCAACTATCACCCTCAGAGCGCAATTGATAGCTTAAATGTTGCCATCGCAACTGCTATTACATGTGCAGAGTTTAAAAGACAGAATTTAGTATGAAGAAATTAATACGTCAAAAAAGTATTCCAACTATTGCGAAATATGCGCTAACTCAAATGCTAAAGGCTAAAAAGAAAGAAGTAAAAGCTGTAGCTCCATGGATTGCAATCACTTCTTTTTTATTCGCAATCCTCATAACTTACGCTCCTTTTATAATTATAGAAACAGTCATTAGCTTAAAAGACGTAATGCAAAATGCTATCTTATTATCGATAATGACACTTCTTTTCATATTGTCATTCTCTGCTTTTACTGCTCAAGTGTCAAGTAACATCAATAAATACAAATTGCTTTTTAACCTAAAAAGAGTACTTAAATTCTCTGCATTCTATAGTTTTTTAAGCATTTTATATGGTTCATTAGGAGCATTCTTATATTTCCGTTATACATTAAATACTATTCAACTTTCTGTAGATAAGATGCAAGAATCATCTCCTTTATGGTATATTGTATCATACATCGTGGTTGGCTTAGTTATTACTTTCATTATCATTTTGCCAAGTATATACCTCTTTGCTAATCATATGTTTAATCCTACAGATAAACTAACACACAAGTTAGGTGCAAAATATCTTATAGGAATGAGAAATATAGGTCTATTAATAACCATATCATTTACAATTTTGTTAGTGGGAATATGCTTAGGTGGTCTTATTATGCTACCAACAACCATTATAACATTTGCAAAATTGTTTTCTTTAGATGGTGTTCTTGGTGGAGACCCTGCCAATCTTCCAAGTTATTTCACAGCTCTTATGATTATAAGTGGAACATTATGCACAACCTTATTGTGTGGAGTTGACATTTGGAAATTACTAGTATTAAAACACATACATGTTCGAATTACTTTTAAAGAACAAGAATGAGCATTAGTAAAACAACAGAAAAACAATACATTTGAAATATATTAATAACGCTATGAATAATAAACAATCTTTAAAAAAGAAAACCCCAGTAGCTATATTACTAAGTCTTTTGACTGCTACTCCAATCGGTTTGTCTGCTCAAAATAGTGCAGACACAATTCAATATAGTAACACGATAAAGGTGTATAAAACCGACTCACACGATGTTATCATCAACAAAGCTAGCCATGTTGTACCTAAAAAAATACAACTTGATGCACTTAGAAATGAGTTTATTGCCTTTATTCACCTGGGACCAAACACCTTTACACGTAAAGAATGGGGAACAGGAGAAGAAAATCCTAATATTTTTACTCCCAACAACCTTAATACCGATCAATGGTGTGAGGCTCTAAAAAATGCAGGAATGCGAATGGTTGTATTAACAACAAAACACCACGACGGCTTTGTATTATGGCAAACACGATATACCAAACATGGTATTATGTCTTCACCATATAAGAATGGTCAAGGAGATATTATGAAAGATCTAGCAGCTTCTTGTAAGAAATACGGATTAAAGTTAGGTGTTTATCTCTCACCTGCAGACTTATACCAAATGAACGATGAGGGTTTATATGGAAATTCAAGCAAAAAAACACTTAGAACAATACCTCGTCCTGTAGAAGGAAGACCGTTTGCAAACAAAACAACTTTCCAATTTGAAGTTGATGATTATAACGAATATTTCTTAAATCAATTATTCGAGCTTCTCACTGAATATGGGGAAATAAGCGAAGTGTGGTTCGATGGTGCTCACCCAAAGAATAAAGGTGGACAAACATATGACTATCTTGCTTGGAAAAAGTTAATAAGAACACTTGCTCCTAATGCAGTTATCTTTGGTAAAGAAGATGTTAGATGGGCAGGAAATGAGGCAGGTAATACTCGAGAGACAGAGTGGAATGTCATTCCTTACCAACTAAATCCAAACGAAATGAATCGTTTCCACGATTTAATGGGGGGTGATTTGGGTAGCAGAACTAAGCTTTTTGAAGGTAATTATCTACACTATCAACAAGCTGAAGTTGACACTTCGATAAGAGAAGGTTGGTTCTATAGAGACGATGAAACACAAAATGTGCGTAGTGCAGACGATGTATTCGACATCTATGAACGCACAATAGGTGGTAATGCAACACTCATTTTAAATATTCCACCTAACAGAGAAGGACTCTTTTCGGCAAAAGATGTAGAGGTATTAAATGAAGTTGGTAATAGAATTCGTAAGACCTACTCTACCAATCTGTTACAAAATGCAGTTAAAGCACCAAAAGAACTTCTTGATAATGACGACCAATCATATATAGATTACACAGAACCTCTTGTGATTGAGTTACCCAATATAATCAAAATAAATAGAGTAGCTATTCAAGAAGCAATTTTAAAACGCAGTGAGAGAGTTGAAGAACATGCAGTAGACGCATGGATAAACAACGAATGGAAAGAAATTGCACATGCGACAAACATTGGTTATAAGCGCATCTTACGTTTTAATGAGGTAGAAACAAATAAATTGCGACTAAGAGTTTTGGCTTCAAGAGCAACACCAGCAATCAGCACTTTCTCTGCTTATTTCTACCAAGAGCGTCCACCAATGCTTTCAATTGCAAAGAATAAAGATGGATTTGTTGAAATAACAGAAAAGCAACAAGTGTTTAAATGGCATGGTAAGAAGAAAGAACATATCAAATCTTCGTTAGAATATAACATCTATTACACCACCGATGGTTCTACTCCTACCACAAAAAGCAAGCTATATCAAAAGCCATTTGTATTCCCAACTAGTGGAACAATTAAGGCGATTGCTATTGCAAAAAATGATAAAGGAGCTATCACAACAGAACAATTAGGTAAAACTAAGAAACTTTGGAGAATAACAAGTGTAAGTAGTGCAACCGAAAAGTTTGACGCTCAAAATGCAATTGATGCTGACAAGCAAAGCTATTGGTTAAGTAGTGAAGGTAAAAAACAACACATCACCATTACACTTCCAACTATTGAAAAAATAAAGGGTATAGCTTATACACCTCCTACAGATAACAAGAATGGAATGATTGAAGTGATGGATGTTTATACAAAGAATAAAAAAGGACAATGGGTTCTTGTAGAAGAGATTGAATTTGGTAACCTTATCAATAGTCCAACTCAACGTTTCCACTCATTCAAGAAGCCATTCTCATCACAAGAAATAATGATAGAGGCTAAAAGAATTGCAGGAAATGGAACACAAACAGCCATTGCGGAAATAGACCTTTACTAATATTTTAAGCACCGTTTCTATAGTTTTTATAGAGGCGGTGTTTGTTTTTTATCTCCATATCAGACAATATACATCTTCTATAACACAAAAATACTTTTCAAAAGCCCAACAATTATCCCCAAATTAGTAATCATCTTCTATTGCATTTGTTTTGTTATATTAATAAATTCTAGTACTTTTGCATCATGCTAAGAATATCAATATTTTTCTTTTTACTATTATCTACTTGTGTAAAAACATTTGCAGAGAAGAAAACAATAGACTTTCGAATAATACATACAACTGATATTCATGGTCACTTCTTTCCTTACGATTACATCAATCGTAAGCCTTTATCTGGATCGGTAGCAAGAATAGCAAGCTATGTAGATTCATTACGTCATATCTATGGCAATAAATTATTGTTATTAGATAGTGGAGACATTCTACAAGGACAGCCTACATCTTATTTTTACAACTTCCTTAATACAAAATCTCCCAACATTGCAGCATCTGTTATCAACTATATGAAGTATGATGCTCAAACAATTGGGAATCATGATATTGAACCTGGGCACAGAGTTTACGACAAGTGGATTTCAGAAGTACAATGTCCTGTTCTTGGAGCCAATGTTTTAAACTCTGAAAAGAAATGCTACTTAACTCCATATACTATTATTCAACGTGATAATATCAAAATTGCAGTGTTGGGAATGTTAACTCCTGCAATTCCATTCTGGTTGAATGAAAAGACCTGGAGTGGTTTATCTTTTGAGGATATTGTAACAACAACTCAGCAATGGGTGGATATAATTCAAGAGAAAGAACATCCTGATATCATTATTGGACTATTCCATTCTGGTAGAAATGGCGGTATAACAACCAATAAAATAAAGGAAGATGCATCTTTTGATGTAGCTAAAAAGGTAAAAGGAATTGATTTAATTCTTTACGGGCACGACCATACTCGATTTATAAAGAACATTATTTCAAATAATAATGATACCATCTTGTGCATCAATCCGTCGTGTTATGCTAAGGCTGTAGGAGATGTTCAAATTAGAATTGAGATAGATTCAACTTTTAACAAGAATACCAAACGAGCAGAAAGAACTATCAAGAAGAACATTGACGGTAAGATTGTCAATATAGAAAATCAGCCTATTAACGATCAGTTTATGGCACATTTCCAACCAGAAATTCAAAAGATAGATTCTTTTATCAATATAAAAGTAGGCACATTAACACGTCCTATATATAATAAAGACTGCTTCTTTGGTAGTGCTCCCTTTACAGATTTAATCCACAATCTACAATTAGAAATTACAAAGGCAGACTTATCATTTACAGCTCCACTAGGTTTCGATACAAAACTTGATGTTGGAGATATTCGTATAAGCGACTTATTTAATTTATATAAGTATGAGAACAAGATTTATATCCTTAATATGACAGGTGAAGAAATTAGAAAACACCTAGAGTTAAGCTATGATCTTTGGACTAATACCATGAGTTCTTCAAGTGACCACATCATGCAATTAGAAACAAATAACCAACAAGATATGCAACGATATGGTTTTAAAAATTTGACATTTAACTTTGATAGTGCAGCAGGAATCGACTATATTGTAGATGTAACTCAACCAAATGGAAAGAAAGTAAAAATTCTTAAGTTTAGCAACGGTAGACCTTTCGATGAAAAGAAATGCTATAAAGTAGCAATGAATAGCTATCGAGGAAATGGCGGAGGCGAGCTTTTAACAAAGGGCGCAGGTATCGAACGCAAGAAAATTAAAGAACGTATCGAATTTGAAAGCGATAATGACATTCGCTATTACTTATTAAAGAAGATTGAGAAAGAAAAGGTTATAAAACCTAAACCCAATAACAATTGGAGATTTGTACCTTCAAAATGGACAAAAAAAGCAATTCAAAGAGACAAAGAACTCATCTTTGAAACTAAATAAAAATGTAAGATATTAACAAGTATGCATTATTGGTTTATATTTCATAATGGAAATCTACTGATAGAAGAGCAAGAGAATGGTTCTTATAACATTCCCTTTTCTCCTACTACACCAATAACAGAAAAATATATCAATAGTAAAATCGTTATAAAGAAAACATTCTGCTCAAACGATATCTATGCTTTAGACATATCATTTCCTGAGAATATCGGAACAACTTATAAATGGTTGGGATTAAGAGCTTCTCATAAAGGATTATCAAAAGAAAACTATAATCTTGCAGGAAAATGTTTTGAGCTACTTCATTGGCACACAAATAACCATTATTGTTCACGATGTGGAACAAAATTAATATGGAATAGCAATATATCTAAAATATGTTTGCATTGCAAGAACGAAGTTTGGCCACAGCTAGCAATAGCTATTATTGTACTAATATACAAGAAAGACGAAGTCCTATTGGTACATGCAAAAAATTTTAGAGAGAACTTATACGGATTAGTTGCAGGCTTTGTTGAGACAGGAGAAAGTCTAGAAGAAGCAGTAATACGTGAGATTAAGGAAGAAACGGGACTAGAAGTAACGAACATTCAATATCAAAGTTCTCAACCATGGCCCTACCCTTCTAACTTAATGGCAGGCTTTACGGCTGAATATAAATCAGGAGATATAACTCTTCAAGAATCAGAATTAACTGCAGGAGCATGGTTCAAATATAATGAGCTGCCTCTTATTCCTGATAATGCAAGCCTTGCACGCAAACTGATAGACAAGTGGTTGAAACAATTTTAACAACAACTATAAAAATGAACATTTTAGAAAAAGCACTTGGCTTTAATCCAAGTAAACACTCATTCCGCACAGAACTTATTGCGGGTGCAACAACATTCTTAACAATGAGCTATATTCTAGCTGTAAATCCATCTATCCTTTCTGATACAGGCATGGATAAAGGAGCGTTATTTACTGCAACTGCCGTAGCATCTGCAATAGCTACTTTGCTCTTAGCTTTTATGGCTAAGCTTCCTTTTGCGCAAGCTCCTAGTATGGGTTTGAATGCCTTTTTTGCTTATACTCTTTGTCAAGCAATGAATTATTCGTGGGAACAATCACTTGCGATTATGCTTATTGAAGGTCTTATCTTTATTGCTATTACCTTCTTTAATGTTCGAGAACTAATTCTGGCAAGCATTCCTAAAAACCTAAGATATGCGATATCTGCAGGTATTGGTATGTTTATTGCCTTTATTGGACTAAAGAATGCAGGTATAATCGTATCAAGTCCTGCGACTTATGTTACTCTTGGTGCATTTACTCCAACTGCCATTTTAGGTATTATTGCAATTGTATTAAGTGGAATTCTAATGGCTAGAAAAGTAAAAGGTTCACTCTTCTACGGAATTGTTATAGCAACATTGATTGGTATTCCAATGGGTGTTACAATTATTCCAGAAGGTTGGTTGCCTATTTCTATGCCTCATTCAGTAACTCCAATCTTCTGTAAATTCGATTTTACAGGTTTCTTATCACTTAAAACTTGCTTGGTAGTATTATCTCTACTCATGGTGAACATCTTTGATACTATCGGAACTTTAGTTGGACTTGCAGAAAAAACAGGTATTGTTAAGCAAGATGGAAGCATTCCAAATGTGAAAGAAGCAATGATGAGTGATGCCATAGGAACAACTGCTGGTGCAATGCTTGGTTCATCAACAATCACAACTTATATCGAAAGTGCATCGGGGATTGCAGAAGGCGGTCGTTCAGGTTTAACTGCCCTTGTCGTTGGTTTATTCTTTATTGTATCACTATTCCTTTCTCCGATCTTCTTACTTATCCCTAGTGCAGCAACAAGTGGTGCTCTAGTTTTAGTTGGAGTACTTATGATTGACAGTGTTCAAAAGATTGAATTTAACGATGTTTCTGAAGCGTTCCCAGCATTCATAACAATGATTACCATGGTTTTATGCTATTCAATTGCAGACGGAATCTACATGGGTATCTTAAGTTATGTAATTCTTAAGCTTTGCACTTCACAATGGAAATCTGTTAATATAACACTTGTTATCTTATCAATTCTATTTGTACTTTATTTCATTACTAAGGATTAAGAAATATGAAAGAAATACATTGGGGATTTATTGGTTGTGGAGAAGTTACCGAAAAAAAGTCTGGTCCTGCCTTTAATAAGGTAGAAGGTTCGCATGTTGAGGCTGTAATGAGTCGAAGCGAAGAGAAGGCTCGCTTATATGCAGAACACCATCAGATAAAGAAATGGTATACTGATGCACAAGAACTCATTAACGACTCCAATGTAAATGCTATATACATTGCTACTCCTCCTTCTAGTCATGCTACATTTGCTATCATGGCGATGAAGGCAGGAAAGCCTGTATATATAGAGAAACCACTAGCTTCAAGCTATGAAGATTGCGCCCGAATAAACCGAATTTCGTTAGAAACAGGCGTTCCTTGCTTCGTGGCTTACTACAGAAGATACCTTCCTTACTTTATAAAAGTGAAAGAACTTATCAACTCTGGAATAATAGGAAAGGTAACTAATGTTCAATTAAGATTCTCTGTTCCACCACGAGAATTAGACTATAATAGTCAAAATAATAAACCTTGGCGTCTACAACCTGATATTGCTGGAGGCGGATATTTTTATGATTTAGCTCCACATCAGCTTGATATTCTCCAGAACTTATTTGGAATCATTACTAAAGCGCATGGCTATTATGCCAATATAGCTAATCTTTATAAAGCCGAAGATACTATTAGCGCCTGCTTTCTATTTGAGAATGGACTCCCTGGGAGTGCCTCTTGGTGCTTTGTTGGACACCAAAGTGCAAGAGAAGATTGCATTGAAGTAATTGGCGAAAAGGGACTAATTACATTCTCTGTATTTGACTATAAGCCCATTCAAATTATCACAAGTAACGGAACAAACAATATAACTGTAGAAAATCCCCCATACGTTCAACTTCCAATAATCAAAGACGTTATTGAAGATTTACAAGGACTTGGTATCTGCGAAAGTACCAGTATCAGTGCAACTCCTGTCAATTGGGTAATGGACAGGATTCTAGGTAAACTATAATAATTATGCATAAATGAGAAAATTTCTGTGCATTCTATTTATAATATTGATAAATAATGGTATATATGCACAAAGTGATTCTTTGTCTGTAAATACCAATCAATCAAAAGAAGTGAGAGAAAGAGGCATTAAAAAGTTTCTTTCCAGCTTCACACGTATTGATAGTAGCTATATAGAACCACAGCAATTCAATTTCGCATTCATGCTTCAAAACACCAACACTTACGAACTTTATCGTTTAAAGAGCGAAAAGAACCAAAGCGTTACTCTTGCTCCTAACCCTTCAGTAAAGGTTGGTCCGTTCTTTGGTTGGCGTTGGATATTTCTTGGTTATACCTTTGATATCAGTCATTTAAACGATAATAGTGGTAAACAAGAATTCAATTTAAGTCTGTATAGTGCTCAAATTGGAATTGATTTATTCTACAAGAAAACAGGAAATGACTATAAGATAAAGAATATAGATCTAGGAAATAAAATATCATCAAAAAACATTAACAACCTAGAGTTTAATGTATTCGAAGCAAGTATCAAAGGTTTCAATCTTTATTACATATTCAACCACCATAAATTCTCTTATCCTGCGGCCTTCAGTCAAAGCACAATACAACGCAAAAGTGCAGGTTCTATGCTTATAGGAATTGGTGTAACCAACCATTCTATAGGTGTTGACTGGGATAACATGGAAAATCTTCTCAAAGAGAAGTTAAACATCACCAATCAAGCAGTATTAGATTCAAGCATTAGATTTGAGCGAATAAAATACACAGATATATCTCTTTCTTGTGGATATGCCTATAACTGGGCATTTGCGCACAATTGGTTATTAGCAGGTTCGCTATCTCTTGCAATTGGATATAAACATAGTAAGGGTAACACCAACAACACTTCAGGAACCAACACATCATTTTCTTTACAAAATTTCAATCTCGATGGTATTGGACGTTTCGGCTTAGTATGGAACAATAAGAGGTGGTATGCAGGTTCAAGTGCTATTCTACATGGATATAATTACCACAAAAAACAATTCTCAACGAATAATATTTTTGGCACACTCAATATCTATGCAGGTGTAAACTTTGGTAGAAGAAAATAATATGAAAATACTTTTAGCTCTTCTTGTCTTTCTTTTATCACCCAGAATAATATGGGCAAACAATCAGCTATGGCAATATTCAAAAATAGATAGCACTAAAATTGTTGCTTTATTAGACGAAGCTAGAACAGAAAAAGAAGACACAAACTTTCCCCTCTACTTTGCTAATAAGTTTATAGGAATACGCTATGTAGCCTCAACTCTTGAGCGAAACAAAACAGAAAAGCTTGTTATCAACTTACAAGAATTAGATTGCACCACACTTGTAGAAAATGTTCTTGCCCTCACTCTTTGTGCCCAAACAAAGCAATACACTTTCAGTCAGTTCTGCATTTTTCTGCAAAAGATTCGTTATAATAATGGAGTTATATCTTATCCTACCCGACTTCACTATTTTTCTGAATGGATAAACGACAACACCAAACAAGGATTTGTTAAAGAGATAGACATCCCTAATCCACCTTTTAATTCTCAACAAATTCTTGATTTGCACTATATGTCAACCCAACATAACAAATATCCTATGTTGATTCAGAATCCTTTATGGATTAAAGAAATTAGAAGAATGGAAAAAGTAGTATCAGGAAAAACAGTAAACTATATTCCAAAAGGCATTTTGAACAACACATCTCTAATAAAAGATGTTATTAAAGATGGGGATATCATAGCCATAGTAACTGCCAGAAAGGGATTAGATACTTCGCATTTAGGTTTTGCTTCTTGGCATAATGGACAACTACATCTTTTAAATGCCTCACGAATTAGAGGTAAAGTTGTAGACGAAAAAATGACATTATATCAATATATGCAAACCCAAAAATATCAACTCGGTATTCGAATCATTAGAATTTGGGACTCAAAGTACATATGGTAGGCAGAAATCTCTCGTATGCCTCTTATTATTGCTACACCATAAAAGACTTGAATCAAAACAACCAATAATGGTAGCACACTACCTTTTAGCCTAAAATAGTTAGAAACAAAAAAAATAAATATTATTCAAATATTAAAGAGTTATTTCCAAATAGAAATAACTCTTTAATAAGAGGCATCTAGCAGAGTCGAACTGCTCTACACGGTTTTGCAGACCGTTACCTAACCGATCGGCCAAGATGCCATATCCTTTATGTGAGTGCAAAGGTATAGTTTTTATCCGACTCTACAAAATTTTCGGTTCACTTTTTAACAGAACAACTGCTTTTAGAGTGTTTTATTGCCTTCGATTGCTCTATTTTATTATGCAAATCACATCCAGTGCAACCTTCGCAACCTGTTTTCTTTTTAGTAAAACTATTATAAAGATACACTAATACATAGCCTAAAGTTATGGCAAGAACTATAAAAACAATTAAATACTGTATCATATAAAAGAAGTATAGGGACGTAAAATCGCCCCTATAGCTATATTTCAGTTGTGCGTTTCTATATTAATAAGCGAATAAAGGATAATCTTTCATTGTTGCATTAACCTTTTCTTTCACCATCTTAATTACTCTTTCATCTTCAGGATTATTCAATACTTGCTCAATTAGTTCAGCAACAAGTACCATTAAATCTTCTTTTGCACCACGTGTTGTAATAGCTGGAGTTCCTAAACGAATTCCTGATGTTTGGAAAGCAGAACGAGAATCGAATGGAACCATATTCTTGTTAGCAGTGATATCAGCCTCAACTAGTGCCTTTTCCGCAATCTTTCCTGTTAAATCTGGATATTTAGAACGAAGATCTACCAACATAGAGTGATTGTCTGTACCACCACTTATGATACCAAATCCACGTGCAATAAGTTCATTAGCCAATACATTTGCGTTTTTCTTCACTTGCAATGCATATTCTTTCCAAGATGGTTGAAGGTTTTCATAGAATCCTACAGCCTTTGCACCAATAACGTGTTCAAGTGGTCCTCCTTGTATTCCAGGGAACACCGATGAGTTAATTATTTGGCTCATCATCTTCACTTCACCCTTAGGAGTAGTTAATCCCCAAGGATTTTCAAAATCTTTACCCATCAAAATAATACCTCCACGAGGACCACGTAGTGTCTTGTGAGTTGTTGAGGTTACGATATGCGCATATTTAACAGGGTTATCTAGCAAACCTGCAGCAATTAAACCTGCAGGGTGAGCCATATCTACTACAAGAATTGCACCTACAGCATCTGCAATTTCACGCATGCGTTTGTAATCCCATTCACGACTATAAGCCGAACCACCACCTATAATTAACTTTGGTTTATGTTGATGAGCAAGACGCTCCATTTCGTCATAATCAACACGTCCTGTTTCTTCTTTTACATTATAACCAATAGGATTATAAAGCAAACCAGATGTGTTTACAGCACTTCCGTGACTCAAGTGACCTCCATGTGCAAGATTTAACCCCATAAAGGTGTCACCAGGTTTAAGAACAGAAAGAAACACTGCTTGGTTAGCTTGCGCACCAGAGTGAGGTTGAACATTAGCAAACTCGGCACCAAAAAGTTGTTTAACTCGTTCAATTGCAAGTGTTTCAACTTGATCTACTACTTCACAACCACCATAATAACGGCGACCTGGTAGTCCCTCGGCATACTTATTGGTTAAATAAGAGCCCATTGCAGCCATCACTTCATCACTAACAAAGTTTTCTGAAGCAATAAGTTCAACTCCTTTTAATTGTCTTTGATGCTCTAATTTGATAAGATCGAAAATCTGATTATCTCTTTCCATTGTGCTGATATATTAAAATAATACTGATAATGCGTTTGAATTGTATTGCAAATGTAATAAAAAAAGTGAGAACTACACCACTTCAACTTTTATTTCTTGATTATATTTTTATAGGAATAGCCAAAATAAACTCTGTTAAATCAGCTTTAGTGGCATGAGCCTTTACTTGTGCACCAAGAGTGAGATTCTTTAACTTGTTGAAAGTGTAGTAAATACCCACATGTTCGTAGTAGGGTTTCTCTATAATTGAGGCGTTTTCACCCATTGCTCGATAGAGATAATAACCCAAGCCTACAGACAATGAGAGATTATTATAAAAGACCTGATGTTTAGCAGCAACGCCAAACGACCATCTACTATGCTTCATTGCTATACCATGACTTTGATCTAACTCTCTCACTCTATTGGCATAAGTACCATAAAAAACATCTACTCCAACTCCAGAAGCCCATCTTTGAGCATAACGATACATCAAATCGCTACGAAACGAATAAGCAGTGTAAAATTTAAAGTTTCCTGTTCGATATTCAGGGTCGGTGGGTTGTGTTCCAAATTGTGTTCTCTGCCATTCTTCATTAAGCGTCTTTCCGCCTAAGCCAAAGGTAAACTGAGTATAGAAATAAGGTTTAAAACACTTTTGAACGCTATCTCTTATATGGTTGAGAATGGCTTTTCGATCAGGAGAATATACCAAACCTAGTGTTGGACCGAAATAGTTTGCGCCTTTGTTGGGGCGATTAAGCGCTCCATTACTATGGTGAAAGAAATCCAAACCTGCCCTTACTCCCCATTGGTCGTTAAGATAATAGGTGGCTTTTAGAGCCGATCCAAAATAAATAAGCAGATGAGAACCAATAAATTCGTTATCAGCATTGGTTAGTTTATTATATTTTTTTAGTGCATAAGCTCCACCAAAATTCAACTGATAAGCAAAGTCCCAATGCTTTGTTCGAAAGATAGGACGATAGAAAAAGCCATAAACACTAGTTATACAACCTAACTTTGATTGATAATTCACGGGCTCTAATAACCCCCAATCACTATCTTTTTCACGATGCATAGTTACATTCGACATCGTATATCGCATGGCAACGCCCAATGTTGGATAGTTATAATCGTTCGAATAACTATTACGATCTTTAGGTAGTGCGGTGTAGTTATAGGACATTTCTACAGACGTCGTGTTGCGCTTTTTAAGCCATTTGTGTACATACTCATCTAAAACCAAAACTTTTGCAGGCTCTATAGACACCGAAAAACCATGATTAGAAGCCACACTATCCTTATTTTCTGCCTTCAGATATGAAGGAATTACAAAGAAATATATACACAATAAGAGAATAAGTTGATATTTCTTATGGCATATCGGAATATAAGGGAGACTGTTTATCATTTTTTTATTCAAATTTTAGGACATTGTGGTGTCGTTATGCATTTGGGGAGTTTGAAATTCCATCCATTTTGTTTGACAATATAATTTAATCTTCTTTCTCTTCATCTATATTATCAATGGTTGTAGGTAAAAAATCTGGAAGAGAAAGTTGACGTTCATTACTATGTTTGTCGTGTACTTTCGGTATTGTGTTGCATATTAAATGTATATCTTCATAAAATATGCAATGTATCTTAGGTTTAATATATGCTTTCATAATATAGATTTTATTCTTATCATAAATATTCTTGTTAAAATTCAAAATTCTCACAAGATATTTATTTTGTTTTCAAAAGATTATTAAGTAATATACTTTTTATTTATTTACAAAAGTACAAAAAGACTCTTAAGAACAATACTTTCTTCTTTATTTTTTATAATAAGTAGCAATGATAGAAAATAAAAAAATAGATATTAAAACAATATTATTTTAAGGTTTTATCGCTCTCCATAGATTATCATCAGGCAATGGAGCCTCTACAACGATAGCTTCTTTAGACACGGGATGGATAAATTCTATACGACGTGCTAATAGAGAAATACTTGCATCTGGATTGCTTCTAGGTGCACCATACTTAAGATCTCCTTTTATAACACATCCCATGTGTGCTAATTGGCAACGTATTTGATGATGTCTTCCTGTGAGAAGAGCCACCTCTAACAATGCATATCGCTCACTTTTAGAAATAAGTTGGTAATTAAGAATAGCCTTCTTACTATTAGGTTTCTCTTCATCGTAAGCGTAACTCTTGTTTTGTTTTTCATTACGAACCAACCAATTAACAAGTGTTCCTTGCTCTTCTTTTGGTGTGTTGGCTGTTATCGCCCAATAGGTTTTATGCACTTCGCCTTTACTAAACATCGTATTAAGACGTGACAAGGCTTTTGAGGTTTTGGCAAAGACCACGATTCCAGACACAGGACGATCTAAACGATGAACCACTCCAACAAAAACATTGCCTGGCTTAGCATACTTTTCTTTGATATAAGCTTTAACAATATCGCTTAAAGGGGTGTCGCCTGTTTTATCGCCTTGCACAATTTCACCACTATTTTTATGCACAATAATAATGTGATTGTCTTCGTAAAGAACCTGCATAAAATGCTTCTTTGAGTTTAAGAATAACGAGTTAAAATAATACCCCATTCCACTTACAAGTAAAAGGGAGTATTATTGATTTGAAAGAATGATATAAAAACAAAGTGAATTATTAACGCTTACAATCTTAATTACCCCCAAAGGAGTTGATTTACAAGTATTAAGAATTCACTTTGCTGATTATCATCATTACATATTCATGCCACCATCAACCTGAATAACTTGTCCGCTGATGTAACTAGACATGTCTGAAGCTAAGAATAAAGCACAAGAAGCGATATCTTCCACTGTACCACCACGGCGAAGAGGTATCTTGCTTGTCCATTCTTTACGAACTTCGTCGCTCAATGCTTGTGTCATTGCAGTGTCGATAAAGCCTGGAGCAATTGCATTTGCACGCACTCCCTTAGGTCCCATCTCTTGAGCTACACTCTTAGCAAGTGCAATCATAGCTGCTTTTGATGCAGCATAATTTGCTTGTCCAGCATTACCATGTACACCAACAACGCTTGCCATGTTGATAATTGAACCACCACGTTGACGCATCATAATTGGAGTACAAGCGTGAATGAAGTTAAATGCACTCTTAAGATTCACACCAATAACGGCATCCCATTGTGCTTCTGTCATGCGAAGCATTAATCCATCTTTTGTGATTCCTGCATTATTAACCAAAATATCGATTGAACCAAATTCTTCTTTGACTTGATTAACAACTTGAGCAGATTGTTCAAAATCAGCAGCATTGCTAGCATAACCTTTAGCTTTTACGCCTAATGCAAGAAGTTCTTCTTCGGTTTGTTTACCATTTTCATCTATTACAAGGTCTGTAAACGCTACATTTGCGCCTTCTGCGGCAAATCTTAAAGCGATTGCCTTACCAATACCACGAGCTGCTCCTGTTACTAAAGCAGTCTTACCTGTTAATAATCCCATGTTTTGATGTTGTTTATTATTAATACTATTATATATTCTTTATTTAAGAATCAATATTTTTTATTTACTAATTGACTTGATTTAAATAATTAAACCCGTTTTACCTAAGGCACCATACACAACCCTTGCCACCAAAGGCTTACTGCTTTCGGCTGTTAATCCATGCCCTAATCGTCCATAAATGAAGGGCACCTCAAGTCCTTTAATACAATAATGAGTGATATCTGCCACAAGTTCTACATTCTCTACATCGAACTCTCCTTCTGCCTTTCCTTCGGCATAAACCTTTCGAAACAATTCTATTTCGTCTTCATCAAATTTTTTTCGAACCTTTTCTACCATCCAGATATTTCGAAAGAACTCAGCTCTTAGATTTCCATTGCGTACAACGGTCTCTTTAATCATACTTAAATGGGTGTAGATAAGCTCAATAATCTTATCTTGAGGACGCATTTTCATTGCTGCCACCTCATCTAATCGGTCAGACAAACGTTCTAACTCTGATTCAATAACAGCATAATAAACGTCGTCTTTCTTACTAAAATAAGTATAAAGAGTTCGTCGTCCTTTTCCAGAAGCAATAGCAATATCATTCATTGTGGTGTTGGCTATTCCGTTTTTAGCAAACAGCTGTCGGGCAACATCAACTAATTTTTGCCGTGTTTTAGATATTGACATAATACTTTTCTTAATGTTTAATATTGCTTGCACAATGTTCTCTTATGTGCAAAAGTATAATAATTATTTGAACCTCGCAACATGTTAGGGTGTTTTTATTGTAAAGTAACAATTCGAAAACATCGTTACCAAGAGGCGTTAAGAATGATAATGGAAAAGAAAAAGGCAGACTATAACTTTTAAGAGTTATAATCTGCCATGCTATAAATGCTTTATTGTTTGAAAATTATAATTATATTGATCTATAATTGCCATTTTCTTTGTCTATAATCAATGATATATCATTTTGTAATAGTGATGCTTTTATATTATAATTGTAATTCTTTTAGGTCTTAAAAACAATACTTTTACATCACAACTACTACCCTTTTATATCTTGATTATGATATTCTTCTAGAGCCTTCGCTAATTACTACGTCGTAAACAGCAGGTGTTTTACCATACTTTGCTTCGTATTTTGCTTTAGCATCTGCAATAAATTTGTCGTAAAGTTCTTCTTTTACAAGGTTAATTGTGCAGCCTCCGAAGCCTCCACCCATAATTCTACTACCTGTAACTCCATTTTCTTTAGCAACTTCATTGAGGTAATCTAGTTCTTCACAAGATACTTCATATTCTTTGCTTAAACCGTGATGAGTTTCATACATCTTAGCTCCTACTGTTTCATAGTCGCCTTTTTCAAGTGCATCACATACTGCAAGAACTCTGTCTTTCTCACCTAATACGAAATGAGCACGCTTGTAATCTTCTTCAGAAACATTAGTTCTCACTGATTCAAGCATATCCCAATCTGCATCACGAAGTGTTTCAATCACCTTGTCTGCATATTTCTTTTGAAGTTCTGCTACTACATTTTCACAGCTTTGACGGCGTTTGTTATATGCAGAAGAAGCCAATTCGTGTTTTACTTTTGAATCAACAAGCACTAAACGATAGCCCTTGGGATCGAATGGGAAATATTCAAATTCTCTTGAACGACAATCTAGTCGCATCAATTTTCCTTCTTTTCCAAATACACTTGCAAATTGATCCATGATTCCGCACTTAACACCTACATAGTTATGTTCGGTTGCTTGACCAGCTAAAACCATGTCCCACTTCGCAATTTTGTTATCTCCGAAAAGATCGTTTAATGCAAAAGCAAAACAACTTTCAAGTGCTGCTGATGATGACATACCTGCTCCTAAGGGCACATCTCCAGCAAATGCTGTGTTGAAACCTTTTACATCAACACCTAGTTTGCGCATTTCTTGAACAATACCATAAATATATTTTGCCCATGAAGTATGTGGACTTTCTGGATCTGTTACTTTAAATTCAACACGATCTTTAAGGTCTATTGAATAGCACATTACCGTATCAGTTCCATTTGGGCGCACTTCTGCCATAATACCTTTATCTACTGCACCTGGGAAAACAAATCCTCCGTTATAATCAGTGTGCTCTCCTATAAGGTTAATACGACCAGGTGAAGCATAAATATTACCTGTCTTTCCATCAAAATGTTTGATGAATCTACTTCTTACGTGTTCGATGTCCATACTTACTTGTATTAAAGGGGTTAACGATAATAGTGAACCTTGCACATTGACAGGGCAAGGTTCATTATATGTTTAATTAAACTGGAATATCTTTATTGATGTTCTTGCTTCCTATGATTGCATAGAAGAAGAGGTAAGCCAAACCTGCTAGAGGCACGATATATGAAATCAAATAGCCTGATTTGTCTGCGATGAATGATTGGATAAGTGGCAATACTCCTCCACCTACTACCATCATCATGAAGATTCCTGATGCAGCTGCTGTGTATTTACCTAATCCTTCTGTTGCAAGATTAAATACCGAAGGCCACATTACCGAAGTGCATAAACCACATAGAACAAGAAATAATGCAGCTAATGGCACTTGAACCATTTCGAAAGACTGCCCTGTAAACACTGGCATAAAGATCTTGTCAGCACTTTGCACAAACATAGCAATAAGTATAAGGAAAACTCCGACACCACTTGTGGTTATCATCATTGCTTTACTTGATACTTTGTTTGCAATGAACCCTGCAGTGAAACGACCTACAAGCATCAAGAACCAGTATGTAGCTGCAACGGTTCCTGCAATAGAGGTTGCGTTACCTAAGATACCACCACCTTTTTCTGTAGTATCAGAAAGATAGAAAATAAGTGTTCCTGGAATACCAACTTCGATACCTACATATAGGAAAATACCGATAGCACCAAGTACGAAGTGACGGAATGACCATGGACTTGCCTCAAATACAGTTGATTCTGTAACAGAAGCACCTTCTGGATCTGAGATAGGAATGAACAAAAGAACGACAAAAGCCAATACAAATACAGCCATTGCAATGTATAACACCATGTTAACGTCTGCAATCTTTGTGCTTGCAGTTACGGTACCAATCAATGCTCCTACGAAGATTGGAGTCAAAGTACCTGTCAAAGAGTTAAGTGTACCACCGATAAGGTTAAGTTGGTTACCACGATTTCCACCACCACCGAGTAGGTTAAGCATTGGATTTACAACAGTATTTAGGATACATACAGAGAAACCTGCAATGAATGCACCTAATAGATAAATTGTAAAACCTGTGTAGTTAGAAGAAGAACCGATAGCTCCTGAAAGGAATTGTACGAACACTCCCACGAAACCAAAAGCGATACCAACCAATGCAGTCTTCTTATAACCAATCTTTGTCAATAGTTTTCCTGCAGGAATACCCATGAAAAGATAAGCCAAGAAGTTCATAGCATTACCTAACATACCTACAACGTTAGCACTTTCTCCTTGGAAAGCACCTTTCCAAATCACACCAATTGGTGCAGCTAAGTTTGTTACAAACGAAATCATTGCATACAAAAACATCATTGTTATAATAGCAATAATGCTTCCTTGTTGCTTCTTTACTTTTTCCATTTTCTAGTTATTTATTTATTATTTTTAGTTTTTAGTTTGTTATTCTCGAGTATTTATAAATTACAAAATACTTTATAGCGGTTGTTTCTACTAAGATACGGTTCTGCAATCTTCAATAATACTGAGAACATACGATAAATAGTTTTATATCTTGGCTTACTTCTCTACTCCGAATTTATAGATTGTTTTTTGTTTATATTGCTCTCCTGGACGTAATACTACAGAAGGGAAATATGAATGATTAGGAGTATCGGGGAAGTGTTGTGCTTCAAAACATACTGCACTGCGTCGTGGATAAGTTGCACCGTGTTGTCCTGCGAAACCATCTGCCCAGTTATCTGAATAGAATTGCATGCCAGGTTCTGTTGTATACACTTCCATTGTGCGTCCTGAAACTGGTTCTTTAATTCTTGCAGCAAAGCTCAGCTCACCTTCTTCCTTCTTATTTAGAACAAAACAATGGTCGTAACCTGCACCATTCTTTATTTGTTCATGGTTTGCATCAATATCTTTTCCAACAGCTTTTGATGTTCTAAAGTCAAAGGGAGTACCTTCTACAAAACGTATTTCACCAGTAGGAATAGATGTATCATCAATTGGAAGATAATAGTTTGCATTGATTTCGCACTCTAAAGTATCAATAGTTGGAGTTGGATTTCCAATGCCTGTTAATGAAAAGAATCCGTGACTAGTAAGGTTAATAATGGTCTTTTTATTGGTAGTTGCCATATATTCAATAACCAATTCATCGTCATTTGTGAAGGTATATACCACCGTTATTTTTACTTCTCCAGAATAACCTTCTTCTCCATAAGGACTGATATACTTCAAAACCAATGTGTGATTGTTCATTTGGAGAGCATCCCAGACTTTTGCATTAAAACCCGTTTTACCTCCATGTAGAGAATTAGGACCATTATTAATATGCAAAAAATATTCCTTCTTATCTAACTGGAAACGACCTTTTGCAATACGATTTCCATATCGTCCAATCAATGTAGACAAATAAGGTTCTGGCGAATTAATTAAACTTTGGATACTATCATGACTCTGAATAACATTGGCATAATTTCCATTTTTATCGGGTACCATAATAGAAACAATTGCACCACCATAATTGCTTATGGCAACTTCGTTTCCATTCTCATTAGTCAAAAGAAACAAATCAGTCTCTTTGCCGTCAATTGTGGTTTGAAAGTCTGAGCGTTTTAAACCACAAAGATATTCTTTTGCTGTTGTGTTCATCATAAATTGTTTAGCTTAACATTTATGCAAAATAAACGAAAAAAAACGAATAGAACAAATGAACTACTAAAAAAGTACGCCCTCTTAAAGGTTAAAAACATATAATTTATAAGGATAAAATACCTCTTCTCATGATTTATAATAAGTTTTTTAACTTGTATTTATACAAATTCAATGGAAGCATGCCATACACATTAATATTAATAATGCTCTAAAGAGACTACTTCTACAAAGTAGTTTCACACAAAATTATAAAAGTAAAGTTTTATTTTAGGTATAATAAGGGTGCAAAATATAAAAAAAGAATACTATAAAACAGCTTAACTATCAATTCAAAATAAAGGACATAGACGAATACACCTTAATTTTATTATAATCTGATAAACATTTTCATTATAAATACACCAATATTATAGAAAAATACTGAATCAGCCCCCGTATCATAAACAATAAAAGGAAGAAAAAAATTTTGTTAACAGATAAATTAACATTATCTTTGCACATAATTCTCTTCAATGTGCATATCTTTTTTTGTTTTTCAACAGGTAAAGAATGAATGCCAACACAATCAAGATGTGATAGTGAAGAGAACATACAAAACGAGATTGAATATTGATTTTGAATACAAAGAAAAATGGAAATACCTAGTTTTAATAGCCTTATTGAACAGTCAATAATCAAGAATTGGGAGCTTGATGCTTTAACAGATTATAAGGGCGCAACCCTACAATATCGTGACGTAGCTCGTAAGATCGAGAAGCTTCATATTATCTTCCAAAACAGTGGAATAGACAAAGGTGACAAGATAGCAATATGCGGAAGAAATAGCTCAAACTGGGCTGTTGTATTCCTTGCTACCCTTACTTATGGTGCTGTTGCTGTACCTATTTTACACGAATTTATGCCTGATCAGGTTCATAATATAGTGAATCATAGTGAATCAAAATTGCTTTTCGTGGGTGATATGGTTGCTCCAACTATCAAAGAAGAGGAAATGCCTCACCTGGAAGGTATCTTGTTTATTCCTGATTTTTCTCTACTTGTTTCGAGAAGCGATAAACTTACTTATGCAAGAGAACATCTAAATGAAATATTTGGGCAAAAATATCCAAAGTATTTCAGACAAGAACACGTTAATTATTATAAGGAAGAAAGTTCAGAACAACTTCTGCTTATCAATTATACAAGTGGAACTACAGGCTTTTCTAAAGGGGTAATGATCCCTGCAAGAGCTCTATGGAGTAACTATGACTTTGCTACTGGAGTATTAGGTGATAAGATTTCTCGTGGCGATAACATCATAAGCATCTTGCCAATGGCACACATGTATGGCATGATGTTCGAATTCTTATTCGAATTCCTCGTAGGATGCCACATCTATTTCTTAACAAGAATACCTAGTCCTGCAATCATAGCACAAGCATTTGCAGAGGTGAAGCCAGCTGTTATCATTGCAGTTCCATTAGTGATTGAAAAAATTATCCGTAAAAAAGTATTCCCAAAGATTCAAAACAATTTGATGAAGCTATTGCTTAACATGCCAGTTGTGAGCAAGAAAGTAAATCAAAAGATTTGTGAAGAGGTGAAGAATGCCTTTGGCGGCCGCTTCTATGAGATAATTGTTGGTGGTGCGGCATTTAATCAAGAGATTGAACATTTCTTGCATAAGATCAACTTCCCTTACACTGTTGGATATGGAACAACTGAATGTGCACCTATTATTGCTTATGCAGATCACAATGCTTTCGTACCTGGCTCATGCGGAAAAGCTGTTGTTCACATGCAAGTTGAAATTGAAAGTAGTGATCCTCAAAGCATACCAGGTGAGATTCTTGTTAAAGGTCTCAATGTTATGTTGGGCTATTACAAGAACGAAGAAGCTACAAAACAAGTCCTAGACAATGATGGTTGGTATCACACTGGTGACCTTGGTATTATGGATAAAGATGGCAATATCTTTATTAAAGGTCGTTCAAAGAATATGCTTTTAGGTTCGAATGGACAAAATATCTATCCTGAAGAGATTGAAGATAAACTTAATTCTCTTGCTCTTGTAGGAGAAAGTATTGTCCTTCAAAGAGAAGAAAAGCTTGTTGCTTTGGTGCATCCTGATATGGAAGAGGCTGAATCTATGGGCTTCTCAATAGACGACATACAAAAGGTTATGACCCAAAATCTTCAAACATTAAACGAACTAATTCCAGGATATAGCAAGGTATCGGATATTATTTTACATGAAGAAGAGTTTGAGAAGACACCTAAAAAGAGTATTAAACGCTACCTATATAAATAACATCTGTTGACGAGCTCACACTATTTGATTGGAAAAGACACAAAAAGAGAGGCGATAACTCACAATAGAGCTATCGCCTCTTATCATTATTAATAACTTAAAAACTTTACTATTATATAATGAAAAATGTTTTTCTACTATATTTAGAATGGTACTACCCTATTATCGATTTACCCTTAACTGAGTTGTATTAATCGTTCCTGTGCCAAGTTTGGTTTGTTCCCAACTTACTGCAGTTCCTGATAGTCTGATATCACCACTTCCGACTAAGTTACATTTAACCTTTCCACAATCTTTAAGGTACCCTTTAAACTCGCCAGAACCTTTTAATGAAATATCTGTTGCACGTACATTACTTTGTCGAACACTAATATCTCCCGATCCAACTAGTTCATATTTAGCTCCAGAACAACGTAATTGTTTGATTTCCACATCTCCACTTCCACTCATTTTCGCATAAAGATTATCGCATATCACATTATACAAACTAATATCACCTGAACCCAACACAGTTAAAGAAAGATTATCGGAATCTATTTTTCCTTGTGATTTAAAATCTCCAGAACCTTTTACTATCACCGAAGTGAGATCTGGTGAGGTGATATAAATATCTAGATCATCATCTTTAAATGAAAATAAACCAGAAGTCCTTTTATTTCTACTAATCTTTAACGTGGCTCCATCTGATGAAACTAAGACTCTATTAATCTCTTTTTTATCTCCAACAAGTCTTACAGAAACAGTATTACCTTGTAAATAATGGACATCATAACCTCCTTCAACAACAACTTTATGGAAATTCTTCACGTTTCTATCTTCTTGTACATCATCTCTGTCATGTAAAACTGACGCTGAAACAGACATTGTTAATGCGCTCACAGTAAGGGCAATTACTGCCAATATTACTTTTTTCATATTCTTTCTTATTTTATTGGTTATTACAATCTTTAGACGAAAGAGAATAAAAAAAAGTTGCAAGCAACTAACATTTTATTTCGAAAACAATAGTATAGTCTTAAGAAACTATATGAGACACGACCTACAAATGATATCTTTTACAAAGTTACTCATCGCATATTATGAAAATATACGCATTGATATAAATTTAGAACAAAAGGCTTTAAGGAAATAACTAAGTTATTGCCCTTAAAGCCTTTTTATTTTAATCAAGAAATTTTATCTTTCTCTTATTCTGCAACTGCTTCTTCTGTAGCCGTTTCTTCTACAACAGGTTCTTCAACTACATTTGCAGCCTCAGCAGCAGCTTTCTTATCAGCTACCTTTTTAGCGATAGCTTCATTGATTTTCTTTTCTGCTTCTAAGTTCTTTGCTACTAATTCTTTCTTAGCTTTAGCTTCTGCATCACGAATTGTTTGTGTGTTGCTTTCCTTATTTTGCTTCCAAGCTTCAAATTTAGCTTGACAAGTTGCTTCATCGAAAGCACCCTTCTTAACACCACCACGTAAGTGTTTCATTAAGTAAACACCTTCGTTGCTAAGGATGTTGCGTGCAGTATCAGTTGGTTGTGCACCAGCTTCTACCCAATATAATGCACGTTCGAAGTTCAAATCGATAGTTGCAGGATTGGTGTTAGGGTTGTAAGTACCAATCTTTTCAGTAAATTTTCCATCACGTGGAGCTCTTGCATCGGCGATAATAATGCTGTAAAAAGCATAGCTTTTACGACCACCGCGCTGTAATCTGATTTTTGTTGCCATTTAATTTTATTTATTTAATATGTTTGTATTAATGCTGCCAACACGTGACAGCGGGTACAAAGGTACATAGAAAAAACGATATACTACCACTCTAAATCATTATTTGCCATAAGTTTAATAGCATTTAACAATTTAAAAGCAGTGATATTAACCTCTAAGAAGATGTCTTTCTATAACCAAAGATTATGATATTCCGTCTTCACGAAGCTTCAATTGCCACTTCCAAGCCGATGCTAATACTTCTCTAAGTGGTGTTTCTGCCTTCCATCCTAACACTTTATTAGCATGGTCTACATTACCCCAAACCTTCTCAATATCACCTTCTCGACGTGGTGCAAAGCTGTAATTTACTTTCACTCCTGTTACTTCTTCAAAAGTATTTAATACTTCAAGAACTGAAATACCTTTACCAGTACCGATATTGAAGTATTCTATTGCATCGCTGTCTTGCTCTAATACACGTTCCATAGCTTTAACATGAGCCTTTGCAAGGTCTACAACATAAATAAAATCTCTAATACATGTTCCATCTTCTGTATCATAATCGTTACCAAATACCTTCAATTCTTCTCTGATTCCGATAGCTGTTTGAGTTACAAAAGGAATAAGGTTCATTGGCACTCCGTTTGGAAGTTCACCGATATGTGCTGATGGGTGCGCTCCAATAGGATTGAAATAGCGTAAAATAATACTCTTAATATTGGCGCCACTATGGATGTAATCATATATAATTTCTTCGTTTATTTGCTTTGTATTGCCATAAGGAGACATCGCTTTTTGTATTGGTGCTTCCTCTGTTACAGGCAAATATTCTTTTGATGGCTGTCCATATACTGTACAAGAAGAACTGAAGATAATTCCTTTTACATTATATTTAGGCATCAATTCAAGTAAATTAATAAGAGAATCTATATTATTACGATAATACATAAGCGGTTTTTCAACGCTCTCTCCAACCGCTTTACTTGCTGCAAAGTGAATAATTCCCTTAATATTAGGATATTTCTTAAAAACATTTTCAACTGCTACATAGTCCTTTAAGTCAACTTCTTCAAACGCAGGACGAATGCCAGTAATCTTTTCTATACCATTGAGAACCTCTACTTTTGAATTGGATAGATTATCAACAATAACAACGTTATAACCAGCTTGTTGTAGTTCTACAGTTGTATGTGAACCAATAAAGCCAGTACCACCAGTTACTAGAATTGTTTGTTTCATGTTCGTTTATTTTATATTGTTATTTCTTTATTTTGATTTTTTATTGTACTTCTGATGTTATGGAGTTCTTTACACCTTTCATTCCCACTAAAAATGCCTTTGCACTTCCAAACTTTAAAAACATATCCAGACGTATTGGAACGTGGTTAGAATCATCGGTTACAAAGAAACGAATAATCTCTTTATTCTTATTTTCCTCTTGTTCCAAGTAAGAAAGCTCTAAACAGCGATATTTTTTACCATTATCTGCTTTGATAACTTTCTTTCCATTATATCTAATAAGAGCTTTTTGGATATGTCCTCCATCTGCAATTGTAAATGAAATCATGTTTCCATACTTCCATCCTTCTGGATTAAAAGAACGTGCTCTCAACACAATATTCAACATATCGTAAACACATTCATTGAAAGTTGTGGTCTTCCACTCATGCTCTCCATCTCTTCTTTGACGATGTTGTTTAAGCGTCGGCTTATTATTTGCATACGAATAGAACACTTCATCCACAGTATATTGCTTATCATGTCGTGATCCTTTTCTAAAATATAGAGGTTCTAAGCCTAATGAACTATAGCAAAGAATAGTATCACGAAGAACAAAATAACGATCTGCTTGTTCGCTTCCGCTCGTCAATAATGCCGCTCTATAGGCTGGATTACCTTTATAATGGCTTTGAACTAACGACATCGAGGCTGTTCCTGCCTTCACCCAAACAAACTGCCAGTTATAATACATATTGTAACTAAGGAACTCTCCGCTTTTAAATGCTGTGTTCTTAAAACTGCATTGCGCATGAATAGGCAGATAAACACAAAGAAACAATATTGCAATAGCTATAAACGAACTAAATCTTTTCATCTTTTCTTTCCTCAAAAAATATTACACTACAATGATTTAGGCAAATATTCTAACCCTTTCTCACGTGCTCTATCTAGATTTCGATGTCGAATTGTTTTTTTATTGTCAGCCTTTTGTTTGGTAATTTCACCTGGTTTCTGAGCATTCAGTGGTTTACCTTTCAGATTCCAAGATACAGTTACATCCCATTTGGCCTTACATTCTACTTTTTCAGGATAATAATAAACCTCTTCGGGCTGCTCATTTCGTGCATAATCGCCAGTATCCCAAAGTCCATTTTTGTTTCTATCAATAAACGCTCTCACATAATATGTACTTGGTTCAACATAGAACATCTCGACAGTAGACTTGCTGGTTTCAATTTGTTTCACCACCTTATCAGAGTTATTCAATAACTGCAATACAACATTCTCATTGTCTACTCCACTTAAAGTAAATAAGATTGTAGAATATTCGTCTAGCGCTTTGATTCTAAATCCTTGTTTTTCTTTTCCTGAAACCGATCCATAAAGGTCTACAAAAGCCATAGAATCTAACTCAAGACTATACTCTGCACTAGGTTTCCACTCTGCTTTCAACTCATAAAAGCGATTTGCAGGAGATGCAATAGTAACATAAGTAGAGTCAGGAGGGCTAATAACCTGAGGTGATAATATATACCTAGCTTGATACCAAAGACTATCATGCTTTACAAACAGATGCACTTTAGATGTATCTACTTTTACTATTGGATTTTTTAACGATAATAGAATATTTCTATCAGGAGCCATTTGACCTGAAGGGCTGATTTCTATCCGAAGCTTTTCTTTAGGCATAATCGAATCGAAAGGCTCTCCTTTCTTCTTCAACTTCTCTTGCTTCTTCTTCCAAGTCTCATGTGCCTGTTCTTGAAGTTTCAAACGCTTAGCATAAGAAAGACGTGGAACAAGCGGCAAAGTATCTAACTTTTCTTTCAAAGTCCCAGTACTATCAGTTGCCAAGAACTTTATTTCCACCTCCAAACTATCATTATTAACCAAGGCAGTGTCCTTTATCCAATAAGTAAGCGAATCTCTTTTAGCAGATGTTTCGATTAAGAAAGCATCTTTACTCTTGAAGTTTAAGCCTCTAATTTGTGGTAAATCCTTACTTCCCGAGCTGAAATACAACGAGAAAGCCTCTGGTTCTTTACGCTCACTCTTCAAGAAATAACGATCAGTATTTTGCTCTGTAAAGGCTTTTAGCACAATATTATCAGGCAAAAAGCGAGTATAAGGCTTTTGAATAATATTCTTTATACGAAGCGAATCTGCCCAAATGGTATCTTGACGAATATCTCCTTGAAACGAAGGAGTTATGAGTTCATTTGTAAAAGCAATTCGTTCACTCTTTTGATTGAAATAATAATTGGCATCAGCATCTTGCAAAGCGTAAATACGATAGGTTCCACTTGCAACACCTTTTATTACGAAACGGCCTCTACTATCGGTTCTCGACACACGCAACATCGCTTTCTTCGTAAACGCAACATTGGTTGTATCAGAGTATAAACCAACTAAAATACCTTTTATTGGCTCCAAATTTTCAGCATCTAACACACAACCACTCACCTCAAGTGTATCGATTTTATCTCCAGTAGAGAAGCTATAAGTATAGTTTCCCAATGGATTTCCTTCAGTATTGTCTGAGATGGCATCACTGAAGTCTATAGTATAAGTGGTGTTTTGTTTTAGAGAATCACGTAACTTTATATCAATACGCTTTCCTACTCCTTTGATATCGGGAGCTTCTAATTGTGGAGGTGAAATAACAACTTTCTCACTTGGATTATCTAGTTTTATGAATTCATTAAAGAATATGCTAATTCTTTTTTCATTTACGTTTGTTCCTTTATCTTCAGGAATAGCCTTAATCACTCGTGGAGGGATTTCATCATACCATCCACCATCAGGCTGTCCCATCTTAGCACACGAGTAAATGACAAAACAAAGCACAGCCATTAAAGCATAAAACGACCGCCTCATTATCCTATTATCACTCTTATTTGTCATCAATATATATATATTTAATATATTATTATTCAAATAATTACAGAAAAGTATTAATCTTTTACTTCGCCATTGTAATTATATTGCAATAACTCTTCTATTATTTTACGTTCATTATTCAAACGAGGCACTTTATGTTGACCACCTAACTTACCTTTACTCTTAAGCCAATCGTTAAACAAGTTCTCACGTGCCACCACCACTTCAAGGTGTTGTAGGGTTATATCATTAAAGCGTTTCGCCTCATAATCGCTATTAATCTCTTGTAAGTGTTTATCTAAAAGCTGTGTAAAACGTGAGATATCATCTGGGAATCTACTAAATTCTATTAGCCACTGATGTCTACAATGGGCATTTTCGTCCATATAAACAGGAGCTGCCGTATATTCTTTTATCTCTGCATTTGTTGTCTTACAAGCATAAGCCAATCCCTTCTCGGCATTATCTATAATCAATTCCTCACCAAAAGCATTAATAAATGATTTTGTTCTACCAGTGATCTTGAATTTATAAGGATTGATAGATGTAAAGGAAATGGTATCGCCTATGATGTAACGCCATAGTCCACACGATGTAGTTATAACCATTGCATAATTTACTCCCACCTCTATTCCTTCTAAAGGAACCACAGTTGGGCATTCATTATAGAACTCACTCATCGGTATAAACTCATAGAACACATCGTAGTCGCACATTAAGAGCATTGAAGGATCATTCAAATCACTTTGTATTCCGAAGAATCCTTCACTTGCATTGTATGTTTCCATATAATGCATATTAGGGTTTTTAATGATCTGTTCGTATTGCTTTCGATAAGGAGTAAAGGCAATTCCACCATGAAAAAACACCTCTATATTTGGCCAAACCTCGTCGATTGTGGTTTTCTTCGACTGCTCTAGTACTTCTACCAATACAGAAAGCATCCACGAAGGTACTCCCGAAATATTCGTAATATTCTTTCCTAATGTTTCAAGAGCAATCAATTTACGCTTCACCTCGAAATCACTTAGCAAAGCAGTTTGTTTCTTTGGTACACGAACAAAATTAACTAAAGGATTAATATTCTCAATTAAGATAGCACTTAAGTCGCCAACTAAGCTGTTTTTTACATTGTAATTAGGACTATGACTACCGCCAAGAATAAGTCCTTTACCATCAAACATTCTGCTGTTAGGCACGTTTTCTAAATAAAGAGAAACGCAATCTGAACCACCTTTATAATGAATATTCTTTAAACCTACCTTTGAAACAGGAATAAACTTACTTTTATCGTTGGTTGTTCCTGATGATTTAGCATACCATTTCACTGTTCCAGGCCAAAGAATATCTTGCTCTCCCTGACGCATTCTATCAATATCGTCTTTTAAATCTTCGTAAGTATTTAGAGGAACTGATTGAGCAAATTGTTGATAAGTATTTACAGTTGAAAGATTATGACATCTTCCATACTCTGTATTTTGTCCTTGTTGAAGTATATTTCGCAACACATTATGCTGTAAAGCCACTGCACCTTGCTGATGAAGGAGCAATTCTTTCTGACGACTTTTAAAAGCTTTACCTACAATGCTAGTTAAGTTCATTGTTCTATTACTATATTTTTAAATTACAAAGATACTTCAATATTTTGTTATAGCACTGCTTTTATGTATTTTTTTAGCGTTGTTTGTATCCTTTACGGCATAAAAAAACATCCCCAAATGGAGATGTTTCATTATTATTGAATGAATGTAAAGTAATTAATTTGCAGATTCTTCGAAGATTAAATCAAGCATAATATTACATTCGGCGTCGCTATAAAGATAGTTTTTAAAGAATATTCTATCGTTAGCAAAATCTTTTTGCAATTTTATGCGAGCCTCTTCTTTTTCCAACTTCAATGATTCGATATATTGCTTAAATATCTTCACCGCTTCTTCCACTTCGCTATTTGCCCATAAAGCATAAGACATGTTTAAATAATCCGAAATCATTTGGTTGTTAGATTCAAACAAACTGCGATATATTTTTATTGAATCTTCTGCACGTTTCTGCAACAAATACCCCCAAGCTATTGCACGCTTAACATCCCAATTATCAGACTTTTCAATATTTAACTTAAAGAGTATATTCATACCTTCATTGAGTTCGCCTTCATTAAGAAGAGCTATTGCTTTATTAAACTGATAAGAGAACTTATCTGGAATATGCTGAAGTAATTTTGAATAGTATTCAATTGCCTTTTTATTGTGTTCAAGATACAATTCACTCTGCGCCAATCCTTGCAACGCTTTTATGTCGTTTGAATCTTCGGTATAGAGCATTTCATAGTAAACTTTGGCCGAAATATAACTTCCTTTTTGCAAATAATACAACGCAGCAAGGTGCTTTAATCCCCTATCTGTTCTGTTTTCATAAGCAGAAAGAATATAGGGTATTTCGTTATACATTTTCTTCTTCATCAAAAAGCGCACTAATTCAGGTGCAAAAGCATTCAAATTAGTATCTAAAAGCAATGGATTTACAAAGAAAAAAAATTGCTTTTCTGAACGACTATAATTGAAGGGGTTGAAGAATACATTTTTGAATGTAGACAAACGGAAAAATCTATACAAATCTTGCAGATAGGTTCTGCGAATATAAGAAGGTGATTTTAAATTCCCAACTATCATATTATCGGGCAACATTCCGCTGTTTTCAAACATCTCTTTCATGTTTGCTGGTAAGGAAGTGATGACCTGCGACAAAGACAAAGTAAAGGAATATTTATCCGAATTGCAAAAAGGTCCGTTGTTCATCAATTCTTTGATAAACTTACTCTCTCCTATTTTATCTACCAAAGACGCTACCTCTGGGTGATGAAAACTAAAAGGAGTGAACCAATTATTTAATCTGTAGAAGAAAGAGAAGCTTTTCATTCGAGCGAAACCGCCGAAATAAATATCTGCACCTGCTTTCTGCATGTCTTTCATTTTATCTATACTTGCCTCTAACTTCTCAATATCTTGCTCGCTAGAATGTTGTCCTAAGATATCTTTAAGGTTATCTTTTTCCAAGTCGATGATATCTGAAGAGTTCAAAGAAAAATGGTCATTTCCCATGATATTGGGCAGAATATTCTTCTGAAGTTCTTCATTATCGGCATCGGTATTTTTGCAATAGAACACTTGAAGTTGCAATTCATACAGCTCTTTAGCACCTTTTTTAGCAATTACCTCATCTACGATCTCTTTTATTTCGGGATATAATTCGGTTTCTAACGATGGTAAAGTGAAAGCAAATCCAACCAAAGCACGTTGTTTAACCTCTTCATCTTCTGCATTTAAATATAACGCTACTAATGTTTTCAACTTATTGAGATCAAACACTTGCATTGCTCCTAGCGTTATTGCAGATACAATTTGTTGAACATCTGATGTTTCTATTGTTGGAGAAAGCAACAGGGTTTGAAATGAAAGGGCAAAAGACTCGCTCCATTGATGCGACACAACAATAGCATTAAATAATCGTGACAGATAATTATAATGTTCGGAATATATTTGCTTTTGCTTGCTTGCTTTGTTTGAATCTAGCTCTAACGAAAGCATTGTAACCTCTTGTACAAACTGCGTTAGAGCCTTTTCGATCTCTTCAAAGGCAAAAATATCCTGACCTAAAGAGGGTTCTTTAGTTACAGGAGTTAGGTTTTTATCTTTGAATACATCAATTGATGCATTCATAGCTATTACGTATAACCTTTGTAAAAGAGAGGAATAAAGTTGATTGCGTTGCTCGTCTACATAGCCTTTTAGCATATATTCTTTCATCAAATCATACTCTTTCTTTATTTCTTCTACTTGTTCTAACTGCGAGAAAGAGTCATTTTTTGAAAGATATTGATGAAGAAAGGCAATGGCTTTACTAATATTTTTATCTTTAATAATGAGGTGTTTAACCTCATTTAATGTTTTCGATTGTATCACAATAAAAGTTCTTATTTATTATATCTATCAATTACTGCCTAAATACTTTTGCATTAAAGCTTTAGACTCATTACTTACAGAGGTAATGTGTTGATATTTATCGTATTTTATACTTGCAGCAACGTCTTCAGATTGATGACAGTACTTCTTAATAATTGCAGAATAAGCAAATAATCCATTCTTATTTATAGAGTCACAAGCAGCATTATAAACCTCTGCTAATACCTTTATTTGTTGTTTTTTATGTTCTATGGAAAAACTTTTCTTCCTAAATGCCAACACACCTAACGAAACTTTAAGATCTCTGCTATCACTTAACAAATTATTCTTTCTATGCAATGCCATCGTTGCTTGTGGTTCTGGAAGCCACGCAGCATCCAATTCATTATTGGTTAACATCTTTAATCGTATCGCAACATCATTCACCTGAATTCGATAAAAGGGGTCTTTTAGCTTTACACTCTCGAATACTTTCGTTGTTAAATAGTCGATTGCAGAATAACGAGTCATTGCAATCATCTTATCATTAAACTGATAAGTGTGCTTTAGACGAGCAATTCTATTAGCTATTAACTTCCATGATTTATTGGTTACCGATAAATATTGAACGGGTAAACCTTTGGTTTCGATACGCATTGTGCGTGCAAGATCTGAAAACATACCATCAACTGTTCCCGAAATAAAAGCAGTATCACAATCCATATCTGCCTTAAACCGCATCAAACGAACATCAAGTTCTTTTGCAGAGAACATTTTTCTTTCTTTCGCAATGAATAAAGGCAGACAGTCTAACGTTGGAGTTACAGCTATCTTTAGTGCCAAAGAATCCATTTTTCTTTGCTTTTCTTTCTCTTGTTTTTTTTGTTCTTGTGAGCTATTGTTTGCACATCCTCCTAAGAAAACAAGAAAAGCAAACAATAAGATGGTAATATTTTTCATATAATTGTATTCATTTCATACTATAACATAGTATTGCAAAAGTAATAATTATTTTCCTAACTAAGAAATTATTACTACTTTTGTCTAGCACTTAATATGGAACATTATTTATATAATATTGCTAGTGCAAGATAAAGAAAATTGACAACAACAAAATATAAGAAACAATTAGATGGTAAAAGACAAAATTGCTTATGTTTGTTCAACTTGTGGTTTCGACTCAGCAAAGTGGATTGGCAAGTGTCCTGCGTGTGGAGAATGGAACACTTTTAAAGAGTTTAGGCTCGGAAGTAACAGCAAAAAAGCAACAAGCAGAAGCACAATAGCAAGTAGCACACATCACCTTGCAAGTCAAGAGAATAAGCCTTTGCGCTTAAATGAAATATCGGGAAGCGAAGCGCCACGCATTAGTATGAACGATGGGGAACTAAATCGTGTTCTTGGAGGTGGACTTGTAAGGGGGTCTATCACTCTACTTGGCGGAGAACCAGGAATTGGAAAGAGTACTCTTACCATGCAAACTCTTTTGTCTTTGTCTCACCTTAAAGTGTTATATGTAAGCGGTGAAGAGAGTGCTTACCAACTAAAGATGCGTGCCGAACGTTTATCTAAAGGCTTAAAGGAAACTTCTATCGACCATGATAACCTTATTATATTATGTGAAACATCATTGGAGACAATCTTTGAGCAGATCATTAACATTCAACCAGAGTTGATAATTATAGATTCTATTCAAACTATTTCTACCGAACAAGTAGAAAGTAGCCCAGGAAGTATCACACAAGTTAGAGAATGTTCGTCACAACTCCTGCGTTTTGCAAAGACAACTAACACGCCAGTTCTTCTCATTGGACACATCAATAAAGAAGGAACTTTCGCAGGTCCCAAGGTACTTGAGCATATCGTTGATACGGTTATTATGTTTGAAGGTGACCAACATCACATTTATAGAATACTTAGAGCCACTAAAAATAGATTCGGAAGTACCTCTGAACTGGGTATATATGAGATGAGAGATACAGGGCTTCGCCAAGTAGAAAATCCATCGGAGCTACTTTTATCGCAAGATCTTAGTGGTTTATCAGGTGTCGCCATCAGTTGTGCAATTGAGGGTGCACGACCTTTAATGCTTGAAACTCAAGCATTAGTGTCAACTGCTGCTTATGGAACTCCACAGCGTTCTGCAACGGGTTTTGAGCAGCGTAGGCTCAATATGCTATTGGCTGTGCTTGAAAAACGTGTGGGATTTAAACTAATGCAAAAAGACGTTTTCCTTAATATTGCTGGTGGTTTGCGTGTAACCGATTTAGCAATGGACCTCAGTGTTATTGTGTCTGTATTATCAAGTAATGTAGATACACCGATAGATGTGGGTTGGTGTATGGCTGGAGAGGTTGGACTTAGCGGTGAAGTACGCACGGTTAGTAGAATAGAGCAACGCATTTCTGAAGCAGAAAAGCTTGGATTTACACACATGATTATACCTCAAAATAATCTACAAGGATTCGATGTGAAGAAATATTCTATACAACTTCACCCAGTAAAGAAGGTAGAAGAGGCTTTAAGAATATTATTTGGATAATTTACTTATATATCAATATGAAGGATTCTATTATTATAGTAAGTGGTGGAATGGATTCTATCACCCTACTCTATGATAAGAAAGACGAGATAGCTTTAGGCATTTCGTTTAACTATGGCAGTAATCATAACAACAAAGAGATACCCTTTGCTAAAATGCATTGTGAGCATTTAGGTATTCAACATATCACTATTGATTTAGATTTCATGCATCAGTATTTTAAAAGTAGTCTACTAGAAGGTGCCGAAAAGATACCTGAAGGCCACTATGCAAGCGACAATATGAAATCAACCGTTGTACCTTTTAGAAATGGTATCATGCTTTCTATTGCCATTGGAATAGCAGAAAGCAACGGGTTAAAAAAGGTGCTCATTGCCAATCATGGCGGAGATCACACTATTTATCCTGATTGTAGAAACGATTTTATCGAGGCAATGAACCTGGCTTCGCAAGCAGGAACATTTGTAAACATCACTATAGAAGCACCTTATACTCATATAACAAAAGGCGATATTGCAAAAATTGGTAAAAAATTAGACATTAATTTTGCTGAAACCTGGAGCTGTTATAAAGGAGAAGAACATCATTGTGGCGTATGTGGTACATGCATTGAACGCAAAGAAGCATTACAAGAAGCTGGCATTAAAGACACTACTATTTATTCAGAAAACACATCTTCAAAATAAGAAAAAGAGTTCTAATAGAGAAGATATTTTTCTTTTGTGCCAACAGAAAACAAAAAACAGCAAAATTATATGTGAAATAACCCCTTTATCAGTTTTTTTTGCTATATTTGCGTTATAAATTTAGTATTATTAAATAAATAAAAAATATAAACAATGAAAATCAATGATTTCAACTTTGCTGGTAAAAAAGCAATTGTGCGTGTAGATTTCAACGTTCCTCTTGATAAAGAAGGACATGTTACAGATGAAACAAGAATTCGTGGTGCACTTCCTACACTTAAAAAGGTATTGAATGATGGTGGTGCCCTTATCATGATGAGCCACATGGGCAAACCCAAAGGAAAGGTAAAAGCAGAACTTTCTCTTAGCCAAATTGTGAAAAACGTTTCTGATGCACTTGGTGTTGAAGTTAAATTTGCAAATGATTGCGGTAAGGCTGCACAAGAAGCTGCAGACTTAAAGTACGGAGAAGCTTTATTATTAGAGAACCTTCGCTTCTATCCAGAAGAAGAAGGTAAGCCCGTTGGCATTGATAAAGAGGACCCAAAATACGACGAAGCAAAGAAGGAAATGAAAGAACGTCAAAAGGAGTTTGCTAAGACTCTTGCTTCATATGCAGACGTTTATGTTAATGATGCTTTCGGAACTGCTCACAGAAGACACGCTTCTACAGCTGTAATTGCAGACTACTTTGATAAAGATTCAAAGATGTTAGGTTTCCTAATGGAAAAAGAAGTAACAGCAATCGACAACGTTTTAATGAACGCCCAACATCCTTTCACAGCTATTATTGGTGGCTCTAAAGTAAGCTCTAAGCTTGCTGTTATCAAAAATTTGCTAGACAAAGTAGATAATCTTATCATTGGTGGTGGAATGGGTTACACATTCATTAAGGCACAAGGTGGTAACATTGGAGAATCTCTTCATGAAGATGATTTGATGCCAGAAGCACTTAATGTAATGAAGGCTGCTAAAGAAAAAGGTGTTAACCTTTCACTTTCTACAGCTACAGTTGCTGCAGATAGCTTCTCAAACGATGCTAATCGCAAGGTTGTAGACATCTTTGATATTCCTGCAGGATGGGAAGGAATGGACGCTTCTGAAGAATCTTTAGTACATTGGAAAGAAATTATTCTTAATTCTAAGACTATCCTTTGGAATGGTCCTGTAGGTGTTTTCGAATTTGAAAACTTTGCACACGGAACAGGCGAAATCGCTAAATACGTTGCACAAGCAACACAAGAGAATGGTGCATTCTCTCTAGTTGGTGGTGGAGACTCTGTTGCAGCTGTTAATAAGTTTGGACTTGCAGAGAAAGTTTCTTACGTTTCAACAGGTGGTGGTGCTATGCTTGAAGCTATCGAAGGTAAGATTCTTCCAGGAGTTGCAGCAATCAACGAATAATACTTATATCGAAAAATAAGTAAACATAATTTGAATTAGACAAGGAAGGGATAACTATTAAAAGATAGATGTCCCTTCTTTTTATTTATATGCTACACCTAATAAGTTGCCTTTTTAATCTCATTGCGCCCAAAACATGCATAATCTGCGAGAATAGAGTTAATCACAACGATACATTTATATGTGAGGTTTGTAATTTAACGCTACCTAGAACCAACCATATTCTTAATCCATACGATAACAATATGGCTAAAACCTTTTGGGCAAGATTCCCCATTGAGCGGGCTGCTGCATTGTTTTACTATGAAACAGGTTCCAAAGTTAGTAGACCTATTCAGCTCTTAAAATATTTCAATCGCCCTGATTTAGGAGAAGAGTTAGGACGATTTATAGCACACGAGTTTCAAGAAAAAGACTTCTTTGAAGGTATTTCGTATATCATTCCTATTCCACTCACAAAAGAAAGACTGAAAAAACGTGGTTATAATCAAAGTGAGATGATTGCCAAAGGTATTTCCAAAGTAACCTCAATACCTTTAAGAACTAATGTAATAGCACGTAAGAGGTTTACAACTAGTCAGACAAAAAATGATAGACTAGAACGAATAATAAATGTTGAAGATTCTTTTATTCTTCAAAAGACAAACAAACTCGAAGGAAAACATATTCTTATTGTAGACGACATAGTTACCACTGGAGCTACCATTGCAGCCTGTGGAAGAGAATTAGGCAAAATAAAAGATATCAAAATAAGCGTACTATCTATAGGATATACAAAACTATGATAATATTTGCACTATAGGAAACAATACTTCTAATAAAGAATAAAAACATAAAAAAGTACGATATTTATTATAGTAAAAATTACTTATAATAAATATCGTACTTTTCGTGAACAATAACACTCATTTATCTAATAAATAAGATTCCTTTTTGCTTTTAATTAACCAAAGTTATCGAACATAATGCTTTCAGGTTCAACACCAATACTATACAACATATCTTGTACTGCCTTAGACATTGGACCAGGACCACACATATAATATTCAATGTCTTCAGGTGCATCGTGATCTTTAAGATATGTTTCGTACATCACTTGGTGTACAAATCCTGCAGTATAAGGAACTCCAACTTCATCTGCCTTAGGGTCTGGACGATCTAAAGCTAAATGGAAATGGAAGTTAGGATATTCCTTTTCTAGAGCATGGAAGTCCTCTAAGAAGAATGCTTCACTTAATGAACGAGCACCATAGAAATAGTGCATTTCACGATCACGGGTATGCAATGTCTTAAGCATATGCATAATTTGAGCACGTAAAGGAGCCATACCTGCTCCACCACCAACCCATATCATCTCTTTCTTTGAGTTGAAAATAGGATGGAAATCACCATAGGGCCCACTCATAAGAACCTTATCTCCGGGCTTACGAGAGAAGATATAAGAACTTGCAATACCTGTTGGTACATCTTGGAAGCCTACTTCTGGACGTGGCTTAAATGGTGTTGTTGCAATACGAACCGTAAGAGTTATACGATCACCTTCAGCAGGATAGTTCGCCATAGAATATGCTCTTACAGTATCTTCTGGATTATGTGCTTTCAAAGAGAAGATATTAAAGTTTTCCCAAACAGGCACGTAATCTTCTCCGATATCTTTCTTATCAAAATCTTTATCATAATCAATGCAATCGTAAGCTGGAATCTTTATCTGTGCATAAGAACCTGGAATAAAGTCCATGTGTTCTCCTGGTGGAAGCTCAACAATAAATTCTTTGATGAAAGAACTTACGTTTTTATTCGAAATGACAGTGCACTCCCACTCTTTTACACCCATAACACTCTCAGGAACTTTAACCTTTAAGTCTCCCTTTACTTTGCATTGACAACCTAAGCGCCAATTATCTTTAATTTCTTTACGTGTGAAATGAGAACGTTCAGAATCGAGAATCTCTCCTCCGCCCTCAACAACTTGAAGCTTACATTGTCCACAACTAGCTTTACCTCCACACGCAGAAGGAAGGAATATACCATTTTCATTCAGTGTATTCATTACAGAATTACCCTGTTCTACTGACAAATCCTTTTCTCCATTAATGTTTATTTTGACATTACCACTTGGTGATAAGAACTTCTTTGCTATCAATAAGACAACAACTAATAGAAGAATAATAACCAAAAAGACAATAATGCTAACAATAATAAAACTTTGACTCATAACTTATTAGTTTTCTTCTTCTTTTAATTAAATCTTAATTCCACTAAAACACATCATTGCTAATGCCATCAAACCTACGGTAATGAAAGTAATTCCAAGTCCTTGTAAGGGTTTAGGTACATCGCTATATTGCATCTTTTCACGAATAGCTCCCATAGAAGTAATCGCAATTGTCCAACCAATTCCACTGCCAATAGCATACACGATACTATCTGCTACGCTCTTAATAGCTTGAGTATTTGATGCATCCATATTCACTCTTTGTTGCATAAATAATGATGCTCCCATGATAGCACAGTTTACTGCAATCAAAGGAAGGAATATTCCTAGAGCTGCATATAATGACGGTGAATACTTTTCTACTGCCATTTCTACCAATTGAGTGATACCTGCAATAACTGCAATGAAGAGAATAAAACTTAAATAGCTTAAGTCTGCTCCTTCAATAAGCAAGTCAGGACCTAATACTTTAGTTTGCAATAAATAGTTAATTGGCAATGTTACAAACAACACAAATGTAACTGCAAGACCTAATCCTAATGAAGTTTTTACGTTCTTCGATACTGCTAAGAATGAACACATTCCTAAAAAGAATGCGAAGATCATATTATCGACGAAGATAGATCTAAAGAATAAACTTATTAAATGTTCCATTTTACTTTCTTCCTTTATCAAAATAAGCACGATGAACCCAAATAACTACTCCTAGAAGTATCAATGCCATTGCGGGCATTGTCATCATACCATTATTTAAATAACCTGCATCATACACTCCTTGCGGAATAATTTGGAAGCCTAACAAAGAGCCTCTTCCAAAGAATTCACGGAAACCTCCAACGATTACTAAGATCAAAGCATACCCTAATCCATTTCCTATTCCATCTAGGAAACTAGGCCAAGGTTTATTCATCATTGCGAAAGCTTCGAGTCGCCCCATAAGGATACAATTGGTAATAATCAATCCAACATATACTGAAAGAGCAACACTCACGTCGTAAACAAATGCTTTTAAAACTTGACTTACAATTGTAACAAGTGCAGCAACTACCACCAATTGAACAATAATTCTTATTCGTGTAGGAATGGTATTGCGCATTATTGAAATAATTACGTTTGAGAATGCTGTGATGATTGTAACAGCTAATCCCATAACAATAGCGGGTTTTAACTGTGATGTTACAGCCAAAGCACTACAAATACCCAACACCTGAACCAAGATCGGATTATCTAGGTTAAGCGGTGTGAATAGAACTTCTTTGTTTTGTTTTGAAAATAATGACATGATCTATTATTTTTTATCATTAAAGAACTTAATATACGCTCCTAAACCTTTATGAAGCATTTCTGTAACACCATTCATTGTTAAGGTAGCTCCTGTAACAGCATCAACCTGATTTGCTTGCTTTTCTGGTTCAATCTTCTTTGAAATAGATAACGCTACGGTATTTCTATCATTCGCAAAGATATGTTTAGTCTTAAATAGAGCTTGCCAATTAGCGTTGTCTTTGATTTCAGCTCCAAGTCCAGCTGTCTCACTTGCGTGGTTGAAATATACGCCATAAATGGTTGATTTATCATCATTTACAGCAATATAACCATTAATTGGTCCCCAAAGTCCCATACCATATACAGGAATAACATAAACTTTCTTACCATTTACATTACAATCGAAAAGAGCAAGCTTACCATTTTTGAAATCATCTCCAGTAAGTTTGAAACCATCTTTTACTCCTCCTTGCTCGCCATTGCTAATTACCTTAGCATTTGTATCAATCACCTTATCCCCCAACACGATATCATGATATGCTTTGTTGGTCTCTTCATCTGAGAGATTACGTATATTTAGCGAATTAAGAATCTGCTTTTTCTTATCTAATGCCTCATTAGCATCTTGTCGCGACTTAAATACTTGGAAGACAAGAGCCAACAAGAAAGCTACTACAACTACAAGAACTGTAGAATATATAATAATATATGAGTTTGAATTGGTATCAAATCTCTTTTTATTTCCTTCTGCCATGTCTTTATTTCTTTATGTTTAAACGTTTCATTCTCTTATTAATATTACGTTGAACTACGCAATAGTCAATTAGAGGAGCAAACATATTTCCGAATAAAATAGAAAGCATCATTCCCTCAGGGTAACCTGGATTCATAACACGAATAATGATTGTCATTGCTCCAATCATAAAACCAAAGATGTATTTACCGGTCTCTGTTCGTGCAGATGTAACGGGATCAGTTGCCATAAATACAGCTCCGAAGCAGAATCCACCTAAGATTAGGTGCTCATACCACTCTATTGAAGTCATACCTAAAGACTTGAAAAGAAGTGACATCACAATACCTCCGAAGAAAACACTAAACATTGTTTTCCAACTTGCAATACCTGTCCACAATAATATAATAGCACCTATTGCAATTGCAATAACACTTGTTTCCCCAATAGAGCCAGGAATGAATCCTACAATCATATCAGATATCGAATAAGTGATAGGTGTATGCTGTGCTAACTCACCTAAAGGAGTTGCAGCTGTAAACGAATCAGGAAGGTTATTACCTACTCCTAAGATTGAATTGGTAGATACCCAAACGCTATCTCCTGTCATTGTTGAAGGATAAGAGAAGAATAAGAACGCACGAATACATAACGCTACGTTGAAAATATTCATTCCTGTTCCTCCAAATATCTCTTTACAAATGATTACAGAGAATGCTGTTGCAATTGCAAGAGTCCATAATGGACAGTTAACTGGAACAATTAAAGGAACCAATATACCTGTAACTAGGAATCCTTCTTGTATCTCCTCATTCTTCCATTGCGCCCAAGCAAACTCTATTCCCAATCCAACTGCATAACTTACAATTAGCTTTGGAATTACAGCTAGAAAGCCATAGAAGAAGACTTCGAAGAAACTTGCATCATTATAAGTATTTGATAATGTATAATTGAAATAACCAACGTTATACATTCCAAATAATAATGCAGGAAGAAGTGCAATCACTACAAAACTCATGATTCGCTTTGAATCAATTGAATCATGAATATGAACACCAGTTTTTGAAGTCTCACTCGGAACATATAGGAATGTTTCCAATCCTTCAAAAACACTTTTGAAAGCATGAAGTTTACCTTCTTTCTCAAAAGCAGGCTTTATCTTATCTAGATAATTTCTTAAAGACATAAGAATATATTAATTATAAAACAATCTAATTTTATTAACAATAAGGTTTAAGCGTTTTCCTTTCGGAGCATATCTAACCCCTTACGAACAATTGATTGAAGTTCTAGTTTAGATGAATCAACAAACTCTGCAAGTGCAAAATCTTGTGGAGTTACTTCGTATATACCAAGTTGTTCCATCTTATCTATATCTTCTGCAATGATAGCTTTTATAAGATACTCTCCAAAAATATCCATAGGAAGAACCCTATCATACTCTCCACTCATGATCATATGACGCTCTCCGCCCTTTATTCTACTATCTAAATCATACTCTTTCTTTCCTAATAACCAAGAAAAATAGCTTCTATTAGCAGAATATTGATTGAAACGAGGAAGTATCCAACCAAACATTTCGTTATTATCATCCCCTTCTGGGATTACTGTTACTTCAGAAGAGAATGCTCCAAGATAACCTTCTTCACTGCTCTTCAAACCAGTTAGCGGATTACCATCAATTATTCTGACATGTTGTTCTTTAACTATTCTATCCTTTAAAATAGCAGAAAAAGGAGTTCCAACTATTGTTTCAACATAAGAAGGTTCGTTTATCATACTACCAGCAACTGCAACTAAGCGAGTAAAATCAAGCGTTCCTTTATTCAATAAACGACCAATAAAAATCACTACCATTGGATCTACCATCCAAACAACTTCTCCTTTATTCACAGGATCAAGATGATTCACTTGAATAGAAGCATTACCTGCAGGACAAGGACCATCAAAAACGTTTACTTCAACATCTTTTGCATCTAGTAAAGCTTCACTTGTTTGATTACATCCAATACCTAAATATGTTTTTGCCACACGTGAAAGAGCTGTTAATCCACTTTGAAACTCTTTCTCATTACCTTTCAATTCAAATTCAAAGTCTGCAGAAAGAGGCATATCTCTGAATGCAGAAACAAAAATAGATTTAGGCTTTACTGATGTATTTGTTGACACGCCATAAGGTAATTGGGTAATATAACCCAACAATCCTGCTGAAGATAAAAGTGTAAGTAACTCGTCATCTGAGAAGTTCGAATGTCCTTTTACCTCAAATTCTTTATACTCCTGCGCTTCAGAAGCAAGAACTTTAACGTAAAGAACCTTACGTCTGTCTCCTCGAACGATTTCTTTTATCGTTCCACTTACTGGAGAAGTAAATACAACATCTTCAAAATCTTTGTTCACAAATAAAGGATCTCCAACCTTAACATTATCACCTTCTCGCACAACTACTTTTGGACGTACGCCAATAAAACTGCTTGGAGCAAGGGCATATTCGCCTTTTATCTCCAAAACATCTTTTCTTTCCTTCGCTTTGCCTTTTAGGTTTATGTCTAAGCCCTTACGTAACTTAATTACATTTGCCATAAAATTTATATAACTAATAGACTAAAAGTTTATCAAATCAATTCTTCCTTTAGAAAAGAGAATACCAAATATAATATATTAATAACTCTTTATAGGCTGTGCAAATTTACTAAAAAAAGAAATAGGAATGAAAGAAAACAGCTCTTTTATTCCTATTTCCTACATAATTATTGTAATTTTGTGCATGCTTTTAGTTCTTTAAACAGGTTGAGACGTCTAAAAAAAATAACAAACACTGTAATATGGTCGTTAGTTGGACTATATATACTTTCAGTAATACTATTGCACATACCAATAGTACAATCTTTTATTGGCTCAACTATCGCTCAAGCGGTTAGTAAAAAATTAGGAACAGAAGTTGTTGTAACAAGAATTGACCTTGGATTCTTTAATAGAATCATTATTGATAATTTTTACATTAAAGACCAAAAGCAACAATTCCTCCTTAAAGCATCACGCCTTTCTGTAAAGGTTAATCCTTTATCTATTTTTAAGAGAAAGCTTATCATCTCATCAATACAACTATTTGGATCTAAATTTAACATATATAAAAAGAACAACACTGCAAAAGCTAACTTTCAATTCGTTTTAGATAGTCTTGCGTCTAAAGACACTTTAAATGAAACTCCTCTATACCTAAAAATCAATTCTATTATCATTCGAAATGGGAAAGTGTGTTATAACGTTCTCAATATACCTCATACTCCAAAGACATTTAATACAAGTCATATCAACATTAATAATCTAAGCGGACATATTATACTTAATGCTCTTACCAATGATTCTATAAACATCAATATAAAACGACTAACGTTAAAAGAAGAAAGTGGTATAAACCTCAAAAATATTCAATTAAGTTTAGATGCTGGAAAACAAAGTGCGAGACTTAAAAAGCTGCAAATTCAATTATTAAACTCCACAATTCAAGCCGATAGTATAATTGCCTTTTACCGCATTAAAAATAAGAGTCTTGAACTACCTTCACTCACTTTCAATGGAAAATTTAACAAGATTGATATAAATCCTTATGATTTAAGTACTTTCAAGAATACATTAAGTAAGATAACTAATCATTATATCGGATCTTTTTCTTTTGAAGGAACCTCTACATCTCTCAATATTAAGGACTTTACTCTACACTCTTCTGATGGCGGATTAAAGCTTAAAACAGGTATATTTGTGAAAGGTGGATTCAAAAAGCCTAAATGGTTTATTAGTATTCCGCAATTAATAGCCACCCAACCCCACATTGGCTATATTCATAAGCTTATAACATCTCAAAAGGAACAGCCTCATTGGCTCTCCCAACTTGGTACAATTTCTTATACAGGAGAAGTGGGTGGATATGGAAAAGAATTATCAACTCGAGCATTTATAAAGACAAATATTGGTAATCTCCAATTAGACTTAGGTCTCCATAGAAAGGAGATTAATGGACACATCAATTCTAGTAACATTAATATTAAAGAACTTACAGAAAACAAAAGATTTGGAAATATATCTTTGAAGTTAGACTTTAATGGAATAATCAACAACAACAAACTTAGTAAGATAACCCTAAAAGGTATTGTACCTCTATTCGATTACAGCAATTATTCTTATAAAAACATCACCATAAATGGCTCTTATGAAAAAGATATCATTTATGGAATGCTTGCGTTGAACGACCCCAATGGCAATATAGACATTGAGGGTAGAATGAATATCAACCCTAAAAATTTTACGGCTAATATCGAAGCTAAGGCCTACCAGGTTAATATCAATGCTCTAAAGATAACCAATAACTATCCACAAACGAACTTTAGCTTTGTTCTTTCTACTAATTTCACGGGAAAAGACATAAATTCTCTCAATGGTAGAATTGATCTTAAAGACTTTAAAATGGTATCTGACAAGTTAAATTATGCACTCAAAGAATTCAATATCACTGCGCAAAACAATGGTAATATTCATATGGTTAATCTGCATTCTGACTTTGCGGACGCTCAAATAGAAGGGTTTTATCAATACCAGACATTATATCATAGTATCCTAAATCTCATCAATAGCCGCCTTTCTACCATACCAGGACTTCCAAAATCTAAAGACATTACAAAGAATAATTTTACCATGAATGCCACATTATATAAGGCAGACTGGCTCAATCACTTCTTTAATATTCCTTTAGATGTAACTCATCCTATAACTATTGCGGCAAAAGTAAACGACAAAGAGCAAGATATCGACCTCATTCTCACTGCCAATAACTTTGTTTATGCTGGAAAAGAGTATCAAGAAGGCTGGCTAAACATCACTTCTCCAGGTGATTCTTTATGCGTCAAAACAAATATATCAAGTGTCAATTCTCAAGGAACGAAATTAGATTTGGGCTTAAATGCTATTGCTACACACAACAAACTAAGCACCCTACTTTCTTTTAATAACAACCAAGATAAAAAACTTAAAGGTGAAATCAATGCAGATACACACTTTTTAATGAATAGTAATGGTATATCAACCGCTTCTATAAATATAAAGCCTTCAACAATTATGATTGGCGATAGCATTTGGACCGTTGAGCCTTCTACCCTCAATTATAGTAAAGACTTACTCAATATTAACAACTTTAAGATATGTCATAAGGAGCAATATCTCAACATAAACGGAAATGCAACAAAGAGCTTAGACGAATCTTTGCAAGTTAATTTTAACGATATTGATGTTGATTATATTTTGAACTTTATAAACTTCACAGCTGTTAGATTTGGAGGTCAAGCCACTGGACATGCCTTTATAAGCGGTGCACTATCTCCTAATCCAGAAGGTTCTGCCACATGTGATGTCAAAAAGTTTACTTTCGAAAATGGTTCTATGGGGACTTTATCTGCTAATATTCTATGGAATTCAAAAGAAGAACAAATCGATATTAACGCTATTGCAAATGAAGAAGATGATAAAAAAACACTTATTGAAGGCTATGTGTCTCCTAAACGCAATTATATTGATTTAGACATCAATGCTCATAATAGCAATTTGGCATTTGTACAGAGTTTCACTAAGTCCTTTATGAAGAATATAAATGCCACAGGAAAGGGCTCTGTGAAGCTTTCCGGACCTCTAAATATGTTGAATTTAACTGGGAAAATTGAAGCAAATGGTAGTTTAGATATCACAAGTTTAAATACAACTTATTATCTAAAAAATGATATTATTACCTTTATTCCTAACGAAATTAAGTTTGAGAAAGACACTATTTACGACAGAAATGGCAATATCGGAATCGTAAATGGAACACTTTATCATAAAAATCTCACGAATCTTACTTATAACATTGGTATAAAGGCAAAAAAACTACTTGCATACGACACACATTCTTTCGGAGATAATACGTTCTATGGAACTGCTTTTATAACAGGAGAGTGCGATATTAAGGATAAAAATGGAGACGTTACTATTGATGTAACTGGAACTACAGAAAAAGGTTCTATATTTGTTTACAATGTTTCTAACAAAAATTCGTTGAATGACAATAGTTTTATTCATTGGAAAACTTATAAGGATAGGCTTGAAATTGAGGGTGATTCTATTGCTACAAAAAATAGAAATATCTACAAAGAAGAAATCTTTAACCCTAAAGAAATACCCACTAATATTCATATAAACTTTGCAATCAACTGCACAACAGATGCTTCAGTAAAACTCATTATGGATAGTAATAGTGGAGATTACATTATGTTAAAAGGTGAAGGTGGATTGAGAGCATCTTATTATAACAAAGGAGCTTTTGAATTATTTGGTAATTATCTTGTTCAAGAGGGAATCTATAAACTAACCATTCAGAATGTTATTAAAAGAGAGTTTACCTTTCAACCTGGTGGAATTATCAGCTTTGGAGGTGATCCTTTTGCTGCTGCTCTAAACTTAAAGGCTGTATATACGCTCAATAGTGTTAGTTTGTCTGAACTTAAACTGGGACGTTCCTTCTCTTCAAATAATATCAAAGTTAATTGTTTAATGAATATCTCGGGTACTCCAGAGAGCCCTAAAATCGACTTTGGACTCGATATGCCAACCATTAATAGCGATATTAAACAAATGGTATTCAGTCTTATCAACGGAGAAGAGGAAATGAATCAGCAGGTCTTATATTTGCTTGCAATAGGTAGATTCTATACCAAGACAACAAATGAACCCAACAATAACAACATAGAACATCAAAGTCAGGCATCTCTTGCCATGCAAAGTATTCTCAGTGGAACCATTAGTCAACAAATAAATTCTGTGCTTAATTCTGTTATCAATAGTTCTAATTGGAGTTTTGGAGCAAATATTTCGACAGGGAATAATGGTTGGAACAATGCAGAATATGAAGGATTATTGAGTGGAAAACTATTTAACGACCGACTACTCATTAATGGTCAGTTTGGATATAGAGACAATATAAATAGTACAACGAACTTTATTGGTGACTTTAATATTCGTTATTTACTAACTCCTAAAGGCGGATTCTCTGTAAATATCTATAATCAAACCAACGATAGATACTTCACCAAGAATAGCTTAACTACGCAAGGAATTGGACTTTTGATTAAGAAGGAGTTCAATCGCTGGAGTGATTTATTTGGAAATAAGCATAAAAAGAGAGCAATCAACTCTAGTGACGCCCCCCAAAAATAGTTCTATAGTTATAATACATCCCCAAATGGAAAATAAAATAATTAAACCTATTGCACACTTCTGCTCTCCATTTAAAGAAAAATTTGGTGTTCCAAAGCAAAGTGGACTTGTTAACACACTACAAGGAACTATTGTTTTTGAGAAAGAATATAGCAATATGGAAATTATTAAAGGACTAGAAGAATTCGACTATCTATGGATAATATGGGGATTCTCTGCCAACAAAGAAAATTTCCAAGGCACAACTGTTCGTCCACCGTTATTAGGTGGTAATATAAGAATGGGCGTTTTTGCAACTCGTTCTCCTTTCCGACCAAATGGATTGGGACTTTCTTCTGTAAAAATAAGTAGGATATGCATCAATAAAAAAGGACTTCTTACAATTGAAGTCTTTGGAGCAGACCTTATTAATAACACTCCTATTTATGACATAAAACCTTACATTAAGTATGCAGACTCACACCCTGATGCTCGAAGTGGATTCGTTGATACCAACCCAATACAATATATAAAGGTGGAATATGCAGATGATTTGAAAGAAAACTATAAAGATATAGATTTCGATAGCCTAACATCTATCTTACAGTTAGATCCTCGCCCACACTATCATAAAGACAATCAAAAAGATTATTGCTTTGAGTTTCAAAAGCATGCCATTACATTCTGCGTACAAGACAAGACGTTATTGGTAACAAACATTGAAGCAATACAATCCAAATAAGGCACAATGAAATGTATCATAAAAAAGAAAAGGAATAATCCTCATTTGATTATTCCCTTTTATCTATTCTCCAATAATAGTGTTTTAAAAACGATATCCTAAAGTTAGCAACACATGGTGACTATTGTTAGTAACCTTTGTTAAAGTTGTTCCTCCTGAGATATGCTCAGAAATAATATCGTTAGTGATAGCATCTTTACCATCATATCTATCTACATCAAATCTCATAAAAGGATAGAAATCACCCTTTGTACCACTATATTGATAAGCCAAATCTACTGTAAATTTCTTCACTGCATATCCAACTCCTAGTGTAAGTCTATTAGTTGCACCCCAGTTTACATAATCTGTAGCAGAGCTATAGTTTGATCCATAAGAGTCAAGTCCACCATTCTTAAAGCCATTTTTATTATATAAGCTTGAAACATAGTTATAACCAGCACGAATAGAAATCTCTGGAGACACCTTAACCTCAGCACCAAGCTTTAATGTAGACACACCTTTTAATGTTTGTTTTGTATGCACATTCATCACTTTATCAGAATAACTTGAAGTATAATACGAGTTTGTATAAGCATCATAGTACATTCCATCATCATTTATACGTGAGTCTAAGTTATTATAATCAGAATATTCGTAAACTACACCCAATGCTACACTATTACCAATGGTGTGGCCTAAGCTCAAACCAAACTTCCAAGGAGTGTACACTTTATAGCTAAGAGCTTCTGAAGCTCTTGCTTCTTTATTTAAGCCTGAAATAGTAGTATTGTTTACTAACTGTGTAACATTAGAGGTTGTTAAGTCATACCAAGTTGGACTTGCTACAGAAAGACCTACTCTGAAAGGTGAATTTTCGAATGGGCGGACTATAACTCCCGCCTTAATATCAAATCCTGTACCTGTAATCTTACGAAGATCATTAACATAAACATCCCCAACAATAGAGCCAGAAACGCTATTTAACACCTCTTTATAGATACTTTCGCCATCATAATGAACATCTTTCAAGCCAAAGGTAACACCCAAATACACTCGGTCATTTAAGTTTCCGCTTAAGTTAAAGTCGAATTCCCCAATATAACCTTTGTTTACTCGATTCATATCAAAAGCATCAGCTTCATTATAGACAACATTCTTTGTTTCAGGATCAACAACTAAAGTATTATAATATAGGTTATCTAGCTGACTTGTAAAAGGAGCTGTTCCTCTAAATCTTGAGTTTTCCTCTTTTAAATTCCAAGTTGAAAGACCATTAACATCTTGTCCACCAATAGCTTTCCCGTATGACAACTTATTTTGAGAAGAACCACTAAGTGAGTTTACTGCAGATAGGATATAATTAAAGTTCTTTGTCTTTCTATAATTAATACCGACATTCATTATAGAGTTATTAGAACCACGCATACTATATACCCCCCCAATTTGGTCTAAGCTGAAGCGCCTTGTACTTGCGCCATTAATAGCCTTTGCACCAGATTGAGATAAGAGTCCACCTGATACTGCAATAGCAGAACTTCGATACAATCCCATACCTGCAGGGTTGGTTCCCATAGTGGTTAAGTCTGCACCTAAAGCATCCATTGCACCACCCATTCCAACATAACGAGCAGTTCCGTTTAAGTCATTATCTATAAGCTTAGTATTTTCATAAGTCTCTTGCGCAAGCATAGGAAGTGTAAAAACACTCATTGCAGCTAAGAAAAAAGCTTTCTTTTTCATATCCTATTTGTTTGTATTATCATTAAATTTCTTTTGAAAAGAGTAGTTATCTTGGTCATCTTTTATATAAAAGATAAGAATATAACAATTCGAGTTCTTATAAGAAGTTACTCTCTACTCTCCTACTTTATATTTAACTCTAACGTCTTCCACCATTTCCAAAGCCTCCAGTTGTGCCTCCTCCACCCATAGAGCCACCGCTTCTTCCACCTCCGAATCCACCTCCAGAGTTAAAAGATCCACCACTTCGAGTACCTCCAAATCCACTTCCACCGAATGAACTTTCGCTATATGAGCGAGATGGTGAAGAATTACGTCCATTACCAAATGTTATATTACTTGGAGTGTAATTTCTTTCTCTGTTATAAGAAGATGAAGGAGTGTAGGTAGATGAGCGTCTTCCCGAACGTCCTCCGTAATTAGAACGATCATAATATTGTAATGTTCCTGTATGTCCTCGTTGTGCTATATATCCAGAACGTTCCCATCCATAATAGTCATTCCAACCATAATAACGATAAGGACTATACCAAGCCCAATTATAATAATGACCTATTCCACCATAATACCAAGGATAATGCCAACTTGCTAAACCCATATATCCATAATATCCGCCATACCAAGGATTATACCATGGATCATACCAAGCCCAACTGCTACCCCAATAAGGTCCGTAAGCATAGGCAAAATCATCGTACCATGGATCATAATAACCATAAAAACGGTGTATACGACGTGTCATACGATAATCTTCATCGTTATCATATGCTCTTCTATTGCGTTCAACAAATACAGTGTCAAGATACATTGAATCGGGATAAGTACCATATCCTTTACGCATAGACATCACCTTACGTCCTTTTCCATCTACACCCATTTGTTGATAATGCGTCCAAGAATTTCCTCTTCTATTATATTCATCAACATCTCTATTACTACCACTATAATAAGTTGTGCGACCAACGTCTTTATTAGCTGAACGATTTGTTATTTTATCCCTAGAATTTTTCTTAGGTATAAAATACACATCGTCAACTTGAGCATTTACAAAAAGTGGTAATGACATGATAACAGCTATTACAAATATATTCTTTCTCATACCTCTTTCCTCTTTATTTTTATTCTTTTCATTGAAATACTTTCTCATATTGCAAAAATACAATTATAAATTATATTTTAATAAGGTTTTTCCCTAATATCATATTGGAATTCCCTATTTTTTGTAAATTTGCAATTCGTTTGAAAATTAAATCATGAAATATAACAAAACATCTTTCACTATAATATGTAGTGACCACCTAAAACTTGCAGTTCAAGATTTATTGATTGACACAGCAGGAGAACTAGGATACGAATCATTCGACGAAGAAGACGAAATTGTCAACGGATACATTCCCACCATGCTGTATAACAAAAGAGCATTAGAAAACGAATTGCTTCATTTCCCTATTCAAGAAGCCTCAATAACCTTTACAACCATTGAACTTGAAGAACAAAATTGGAATGAAGAATGGGAAAGAAATGGATTTAAACCCATAAATATTCATAACAAGATAATTATATATGATGCAAGAAATAGCAGTGATTCCGATATAGAAGTCATTGATAATGACGTTATAAAAATTGGTATCGAGGCTAAACAAGCATTTGGAACAGGCACACACGAAACGACAAGACTAGTTATTTCAGAGCTTCTTAAACTTGATCTACATACCAAACGGGTTTTAGATTGTGGATGTGGAACAGGTATTTTAAGTATAACTGCATCAAAACTCGGTGCAGAAGATATTGTTGGATATGACATTGACGAATGGAGTGTTGAAAATAGTAAACACAATTCAGAATTAAACAACACTCAAAATATTGAGCTCTTGCATGGCGATTCTAACTCACTTTCTCATGTATGTGGTTTCTTTGACATCGTTATAGCTAACATTAATCGTAATGTTTTACTTGAAGATATTCCCCAATTCAACTCAGTTATGCACGATACATCTACACTTATTCTAAGTGGATTCTATACAGAAGATGTGCCATTGCTCATTGCAAAGGCTAAAGAATATGGTTTTATCAAAGCCAAAACAACTGAAGATAACAACTGGGCGTGTATCACTTTCAATAAATAGACATATAAATAAAAACTTATTAGCAAGCCTAAAAAGTTTACTTTTCATATAATTCAATAGACTAAGCCCGCTGCTTTTTTAAAAAAGTATCGGGCTTAGTTTTTACTATATTTTTATCAAAATACAATATCATTGAGTTTTTATACAAAACACATTGATATTGCCTTATAAAAGCTACCCTTTTACATGATAAAAGGATAGCTTTTAGCCATAATTAGAATAAGTACAAAGAAAGAATAAATCTTCAATAAGGAGCAATTATCTGCGAGCGATATACTTTAATATATATCTTTGCCACCCCAAAAAGCAAAACTATCAAAACATAGCATAACCAAACTTGTAACCCATCAATATAAACATCTGAAATAAAAGCATAAGGAAGTTCTGAAATCCACCTTAAAACAGCATTGAGTTTGTCAATTAACCCACACGCAATAGTCATCAAAACAATTATCTTTCCATACAAAACGCTACCTAACAACGCCACCAAAACAATATAAACCACGACAATAAACGCAGGAACAGCTATGATATTTGCAAATAAAAAATAAGTAGGAAAACCACCAAAATAGTATAAGACCAACGGAGCTACACCTATTTGGGCAGACAGGCTCACCGCCATCATTTTTATAATAGCATTGAAAAAACTACCAAGAAACGATGACGCAGGTCGTAAACAAAAAGTAAAAAGAGGATAAAACAAAAAGATACCCAATACAGAAAGGAACGACATTTGAAATGACACGTCCCATAAAAGCAAGGGATTGACGAACAACAAGACTAAAGCAGAAGACGAAAGAGAATTTAATGAAAATGTTTTCCGATTTAGAAGCTGTATGAATATAAAGATAGAAAACATCACAGCAGCACGTAAAACACTAACAGGCAAACCCACAACAAAAGCATAAACCCATATAGAAGTAAGCACAATACAGGTTCTTATCAATGAAGAAGAGAGCGTTCTTGTTAATAATAACAAGAGTGAAAAGATAACACTGAGATGTAATCCCGATAAAGCTAAAAGATGAGATGTACCAGTTTGACTATAAGTTGCTCGCAGAGATTTAGTTAAACTCGCTTTGTCTCCCAAGATAACAGCCTGCACTATCGCCTTTGAATCATTACTCCCACTCACCTTTTCTATTTTTTTCAACAAGCCATAGCGCACCTTTAATGCTTTTATCTTTATTTGTTCCAATATAGAAAGGTATTTAATCCCTACCCCACAATATTGCCAATTAGAGGGAAGAATAAAAGTCTTACCCACAATTCCTGCACATTTCAAACGATTAAAATAACTTTCAAATCTACTATCTGTAGACGTTTCAAAGTGACTTAGTTCAGAATTTACTCCTAACCAACTGCCCATTGTCACCAGTTTGAGTTCCTTTTCTTTTTCAGAAATTAAGAAACTTGCCTGAACCTTCAGTCCTTCCCATTCTCCATCCATAATCATCAACGGAGCCATAACTACTTTCCCGTGTCGTTCGGGCATATCCAATATCACGGCATTATAGCATATTGAGTTAGAAGGAAATGGTCTTTCATTTTCTAATTGTATACAATTTAGACGCCACCCTCCTACAGAAAAGGCGCAAAGAAACAATAAGAAACTTGCAATTATTTCTCGATTGCGAAAGAAAAAGAAAGCAACAATCGTCGAAATAATCATTATCTGCCATAAGAATGGAGACAATTCTGCCTCTAAATAATAAGCTGTTACGATGCCTAAGATAAACACCAAGGCAATACGCAACATGGGGTTGCATAGTAAGAATTGTTTAGTAGTCATTGTATAATAGTTCTTTGATAATTAAGGTGTGATCAGATTAGGGTTCGTAATCGGCAATAACATCATTCATAAAGTCCATCATTGGCTTTCCAATCTTAAATATTCCCACCACTTCTTCAATCCATTTATCACCCTCAAAGAAATCATCTGGTAAGCGAACCCATGCACAATAATCTTTCATTTTCAAGTAATTCATGTGTTCATAATCACGTGGGAAATCTTTTGGGCAGGTCTTTAAGCACTCAAGTCCAAATCCTTTAGGATTTTCATCACCCCATTTTGAAGCATTAGGAGTACCAAATGTTTCAACAAACGCCTTGTTTTCCACTCTCGAACGCCATTCATCTATATTGCCCATTATTTCATTTCTACATGCTGTCAAAATATTTGTTGGCAAGAAATAAGCACCAATAGCAACAAGGGTATGCCCTTTTTCGATATGAATATAATAGCCTCCACAAAGCGATTTACGTCCATTCATGCAGATATAAGCACCTAGATGATTTTTATAAGGCGACTTATCGGGCGAAAACCTAGTATCTCTATTGAAACGATAAGTACAATCTTTTACCGTCAGATGTGCTATAGTTGGATCGAATTGAGATATTACTGTGATGAGCTTTGTTATTCCTTCTTCAAAAGAAGCTCTACAAGCAGTATATTCTTCTTTATGTGCTAAGAACCATTCTCTATTATTATTGGCAGTGATGTCTGCCAGAAACTTATTTATTCGCTTTGCTTGCATAATCTATTTTATAATTATCTTAATGATATAATAATGTTCTAGTGAATAGGATAAGAATTATTCTAACTTCGATCCTTCAAGCAGTTTAGGACAAATCTTATCAAAAACACACTTCGCACACTGCGGAGTTCTACTTAAACAAACATATCTTCCATGCAATATAAGCCAATGATGAGCATTTGGAACATCTTCTGCTGGAATATATTTGTAGAGTGTCTCTTCCACTTTCAGAGGTGTATTGGCTGTCTTGGGCACAAGTCCCATACGGTGACTAACACGATAAACATGCGTATCTACAGCCATTGTAGCCTTTCCAAACCACACCGCTTGCACCACATTTGCAGTCTTTCGCCCTACACCAGGAAGCTTCATAAGGTCTTCCCTCTTCTCTGGTACTTCTCCATTAAATTGTTCTACCAATATTTTTGCCATCTCCACAAGATGTTTTGCCTTTGCATTGGGATAGCTCACACTACGTATATACTCAAAAACCTCATACACTTCTGCTTTCGACATCGCCAAAGGTGTGGGATAAGCTGCAAACAATTCCGGGGTTACTTGGTTTATTCTTTTATCAGTACACTGCGCACTTAACAACGTTGCAACAATCAATTCGAAAGCTGTTGTGAATTGTAATTCAGTGGTAGTGATGGGCATTTCTTTTCTAAAATATGCCAAAATATACTCATAACGTTCTTTACGTGTCATATTGCAAATATACAAAAAACAAAGAAAAAGAGCCCTTTTATATCTTGCTTTTTAGTAACTTTGTAAACGATTATTGATAAATTACTGACAATAATAAAGGAATTGAGAGGCAATTCCATTCTTTTTAATACACTTCAGGATAGATATGATAAAAGCATTATTCTTTGATATCGACGGAACTTTGGTGAGTTTCAACACTCACAAGATAGCCCAATCAACAATAGATGGTTTAAATATTGCCAAAGAAAGAGGCATTAAGATATTTATTTCGACAGGCCGTCCTTTATCGTTCATCACAAATTTAGGTGAGATAGAACATCTCATTGATGGTTATATCACCACCAATGGGTCTTACAACTTTATGGGAAAGTCTGTTATATCAATGCATTCCATTCCCAAAGAAGAGGTTTCCACCCTTGTTAACTATCTTAATAAGCACGAATATCCAGCTATTTTGGTAGGAACCGACACCACTGCTGTTATCAATCATAAGCCTATAGTAGATCGTCTATTTATAGATTCATTTAAGGTTACAACTATTGATTATTCTATTAAGGCAGAAATGGTTCTTCAAAAAGACATCCTTCAAATAACACCATTCATCACTCAAGAACAACAAGACATCATTATGCCTGATATTCCTCATTGTTCTGGAGAACGATGGCATCCTGAATTCATTGACATAGTGAACAAACAAGCCTCTAAAGGTAAAGCCTTATCGGATATTGTTGCATACAATGATTTGTTAATTAGCGAAACTATGGCTTTTGGAGATGGCGGAAATGATATCTCAATATTACTAAAATCTGGTATTGGAGTGGCTATGGGAAATGCGAATGATGATGTAAAAGCAATAGCAGACTATGTAACTTCATCTGCAGATGACGACGGAATATACAAAGCACTCAAGCATTTTGAAGTGATATAACAATTTGATGAGATACAAAAAATGATTCTTTAAAGGCTCAATTGGCACTTTAAAGAATCATTATCATATAGTAACTTACTACTAATCTTGGAAATATACTCTCTTAACTCGTTCGCTTATAGAGGTCAAAACTTCATAAGGAATGGTGTCTAAGGTGTCTGATAGCACTGTAACGGGTAAGTTATCGCCAAATATTTCCACGCTATCTCCTTCTTTACAAGGTATGTCTGTAACATCAATCATTGCAACATCCATACATATATTGCCCAAATATGGAGCCTTATGTCCATTCACTAAGCAGTAACAATTTCTGTTTCCAAGACGTCTATCCAATCCATCTGCATAACCAATCGGTATTGCTGCCACTATAGTTTCACGCTCAACAGTACCCTTTCGACTATATCCTACGGTTTCATTGCTACCAATTTTATGCATTTGCAATATGGTTGTACGCAATGAACACACGTTATTTATAATCTGATTATCACGACTATTGATACCATATAAGCCCAAACCAAGTCTACACATATCGAGTTGTCGGTCGGGAAAGTGAAGTATTCCCGCACTATTGTTGATGTGTCGTAATATATGATGCGTGAAAGCAGATTGCAATTGCTTACTTGCTGTATCGAAAAGACTGAATTGTTGTGCAGAAAAATCATCAAAATGGTCACTATCAGAACCTACAAAATGTGAGAAAACACTACGTGGAATAATTGTGTTTTGATGCTTCTTCAAAATCGATATCAATCGTTCTATATCGTTAATTGGGTCAAATCCCAATCTATGCATACCCGTATCGAGCTTAATATGTATTGGATATTGAGTGATTCCTTCTTTCTCTGCTTCTTCAATTAAAGCCTCTAAAAGACGGAATGAATATACTTCTGGCTCGAGTTCATAATCGAATATCGTTTTAAAAGACGACATCTCAGGATTCATTATCATGATGTTTGCAGTAACACCATGCTTTCTTAATGCCACACCTTCATCGGCAACAGCCACTGCAAGATAGTCAACTCGATGGTCTTGAAGGGTCTTTGCCACCTCAACAGCCCCCAAACCATAGCCATTTGCCTTAATCATACATACCAATTTCGTATCTTGTTTCAAATAAGAACGATAGAAATTAAGATTCTGAACCAAAGCACTTAGATTCACTTCCAATGTTGTTTCGTGCACTTTCTTTACCAAAAGATCGGTTATTTTATCGAAACCAAAGCGACGTGCTCCCTTTAATAAAATGATGTTATTACGCAAATTCGTAAATAATCCGCTATCAATAAAGTCTTGAACTGTTAGAAAGAATGAGCTATTTTGTTGTTGGAAACAATCCTGATGCGCATATATTTCAGGTCCAATACCAATAAATTGATTCACACTTCGTTGTTTCATCAACGCAGAAACCTCGCTATAAAGCTGGGAAAGCGGCTTTCCTGTTTGATAAATGTCGCTTAATATCAATATTCTTTGACGCTCTTTAGCATCTGGGCGACGACTCATAAAGTCTAAAGCAATATCAAGCGAGTTGATATCTGAATTGTAAGAATCGTTAATAAGCGTACAATCATGTCTGCCTTCTTTCACCTCTAAGCGCATAGCAACAGGCTCTAAAGATGCCATTCGCTCTTCTATTGCATTCTTATCAATACCTAAGTATAAACCAATAGCTAAACATTCAATAGAATTCTCGATAGAAGCTTCATCAATAAAAGGTATCTTATAACTGCCTTCTACACCTTTATATGAATAATATATAACGCTATCTGCATTGTTTTTCAAAACTTTAGAAACATAAAGAGTAGACTTTTCATTCTGTCTTGATAACGAAAAGCGTTGTCCTTCAAATGAAAATTGCTCTACACAACGTTTCACTAAAGTATTATCTTCATTATAAATAAGAAGTTTTGAGTCTGTAAATAGCTTTAATTTCTCGTTACATTTCTCTTCTAAAGAAGTGAAATTCTCCTGATGTGCATCGCCTATGGTTGTTAATATACCTATTGTTGGCTGAATAATGTCACGCAATGAGTCCATTTCTCCAGGCTCACTTATTCCTGCTTCGAACACTCCTAGCTGAGTATTGTTAGTTAATAACCATACAGAAAGGGGTACTCCCGTTTGCGAATTATAGCTTCTTGGACTGCGAGTAACAATCAATGAAGGCGAAAGAAGCTGATAAATCCATTCTTTCACCATTGTTTTTCCATTGCTGCCAGTTATTCCTATCACTGGAATAGCAAACTCATCACGATGTCTTTCGGCTAATCTTTGGAGGGCATCAAGGGTATTTGAGACCTTAAGAAAATTGGAATTAGGATATAATACCGCATAATTTTCTGGTACTTCGTTCACTACAAAGTTGCGAACACCACGCTTATACAAGTCAGATAAATATTTACTTCCGTCATTACTCATTGTTTTTATGGCAAAAAACAATGTTTCTTCTGCAAAACATAACGACCTACTGTCTGTTAATAAGAATACAATAGAAGCATTAGCTCTACCATATCGGCGTGCTCCTATCAATGCTGTTATTCTCTCAATTGTATAAGTCATCACCCTATTTCCTTATCTTTTCTTTTGTTTCTTCTTTGTATTTATCTGCCATATCTATGAAATCAAATTACAAAAGCATTCTCCTTTCATTCTTATAGCAAACATACATTACTTCAATAGTTGCACAAAAGTACAATAAAATTTGAAATGCCACATCAATATTACGCAAAAAACAGAATAAAAGTTCAACCTATTGCAACCCACTTGTTTATCTTCTCAAAATAAACTCATTGCTTATTGTCATAAAATAAGATTACATTTAGTTCATCTTTTTTCATTAACTTTGCACTAATAATACAAAAGAAAAATGAATAAGTTTACATCTAAGATAGCAAAAGAGCTAAATCTTTCTGTCAAAGCAGTTGAAAATACTCTAGAACTCTTAAACAATGGTGCAACAATTCCTTTCATTAGCAGATATAGAAAGGAACAAACTGGAGGTTTAGACGAAGTAAATATTGGCTTAATAAAAGACTTATACGACAAAGAAGCGGAACTTTCTAAACGCAAAGAAACTGTTATCAAAACAATAACTGAAGCGGGAAAGATGACAAAAGAATTGCTTCAACAAATTGAGGATTGTTCTAATGCTGCACAATTAGAAGACCTTTACTTGCCATTTAAGCCTAAACGCCGAACAAAAGCACAGATAGCAAAGGAAAAAGGACTTGAACCTCTTGCGCAATTCATTATGATTCAGCGTGAAAATAATATCGAACAAAAAGCAAGAGCATTTCTTTCTTCTGATATTAAAGATGTAAACGAAGCTATAAAAGGCGCTCAAGACATTATTGCTGAATTGTTTTCTGAAGATCAAAGAGCACGACAAATGCTTAGAAAAAACATGCAACATGAGGCAATTGTTGTGGCAAAGCAGAAAAAAGGCATTGAAATTACAGAAGAAGCACTTAAATATAAGGATTATTTTAACTATTCTGAGCTCTTAAAAAGATGTTCTTCGCATCGTCTTTTAGCTATTAATAGAGGCGAGAAAGAGGGCTTTTTATCTATTAATATTGAGTTAGACGATGATACTTTCATTCAAAGGGTTGCCCGTTTCTTCATTAAATCGAATGGAAAAGCAGCCCAACTAATTCACGAAGCCATTGAAGATGGATACAAACGACTTCTTTTTCCTGCCATAAAAAATGAGGTTTTGGCTCTAGCAAAGGAACAAGCAGACGCTGAAGCCATTAAAGTTTTTGCCGAAAATCTACGTCAACTGCTCCTTGCTGCACCACTGGGACAAAAGAGAACCTTAGGTATTGACCCTGGATTTAGAACGGGTTGCAAGGTGGTTTGTTTGACTTCTGAAGGCAATCTATTACACCATATAGTCATTTTTCCTAATGCTCCTCACAATAAAACAAAGGAATCGCAAGACACTATCAAACAACTTGTTTCTAAATATGATATTGAAGCCATTGCAATTGGTAATGGAACGGCAAGCAGAGAAACGCTTTCTATTGTTAAAGGGATTGACTTTGCAAAGCAACTCGATGTTTTTGTGGTGAGCGAAGATGGTGCTTCTATCTATTCTGCATCAAAAATTGCCCGTGAAGAGTTCCCTAATGAAGATGTAACTGTGCGTGGAGCGGTTTCTATTGCACGCAGATTGATGGACCCTTTGGCTGAACTTGTGAAGATAGATGCCAAAAACATTGGTGTAGGTCAGTATCAACACGATGTTGATCAGAATGCTCTTAAAAAGAGTTTAGATATAGTTGTGGAGAGTTGTGTTAACTCTGTGGGAGTGAATCTCAATACTGCTAGTAGCTCTTTGCTCACTTATGTAAGTGGACTTGGTCCTTCCTTGGCTCAGAACATTGTTGATTTTAGAAGTAAAAATGGTGCTTTTAGCTCACGTTCTCAATTGAAAAAGGTACCTCGTTTAGGCGATATTGCTTTTCAACAATGCGCAGGTTTCCTACGTATTCCTAACGGAAAGCACCCTTTAGACAATACTGCTGTACACCCAGAGAGCTACCATATTGTTGAAAAGATGGCAAAAGACGCTCACTGTAGCATTGAGATGCTTATTCAAGACAAAGCAAAACAAAAGGCAATCGACCTTAACTTATACGTTACCAATGAGATAGGGCTGCCTACTCTACAAGATATTATGACCGAATTAGATAAACCAGGGCGTGATCCAAGAATGCAATTAGAGCATTTTGAGTTTGATTCTAGAGTCAAAGAAATAGGTGATTTATCTATAGGAATGGTGCTTCCTGGCATTATAACCAATATAACTAACTTTGGAGTATTTGTTGATATTGGTGTACATAACGATGGATTGGTTCATATTTCGCAAATAACCAACAGATATATCAGTAGTCCTACTGATGTAGTTAAACTGCATCAACACGTCCAAGTCAAGGTTATTGAGGTGGACTTACAACGCAAACGAATAGCATTATCAATGCGTTTGAACGAGAACGAGAAATAAATTAGCACAAACTATATTTTGATAAAGAGAAAAGAGATGAAGAATATTGCTATTATTGGTGGTGGAGCTGCTGGTTTCTTTGCTGCTATTACTGCAAAGAAACAAAATAAAAACAATGAAGTTTTTATCTTCGAACGTAGTAAAAGGGTTCTTGCTAAGGTGGCAATAACAGGCGGTGGACGATGTAATGTAACCAATTCGTTCAACGAAATATCATCCCTTACAACAGCTTATCCACGTGGTCACAAGCTATTAAAACGTTTATTTAACATATTCGATTATATTTCTTGCTATCAATGGTTTGAAGAACATGGAGTAAAACTTATAACACAAGAAGATAATTGTGTTTTTCCTCAATCTCAAGATGCCCAAAGTATCGTTCAATGTTTGGTGAACGAAGCTCACAAATTGGGTATTAAAGTAATTACAGATCATTGGTTAGAAAACATCGAAGCACAAGAAAACGGAACTATATGCTTGCACTTCAAAGACAAAGGAAAGAGATATTTCGATGCAGTTGCTATAACAACAGGTGGCTCTCCACGCATAGAACCATTGCAATACCTTGCAAAATGTGGCCATAAGATAGAACAACCTGTCCCCTCTCTCTTCACCTTTAACATCAACAACAATAGTTTAAAGTCGCTAATGGGAACGGTTATACCCAATTCCAGCCTACATATTCCAGGCTCAAAGATCAATAGTAGCGGTGCACTTCTCATCACTCACTGGGGCATTAGCGGTCCTGCCACCCTTAAACTATCTTCATATGCTGCCCGAATTGCTAAAGAACAGAACTATAAAATATCTATTGCAATTAACTGGGCAAATGGCTTTAGCCTTGCAGAAGTTGAGAAGTTATTAAAAGACACCATTCAAAATAATCCGCAAAAGCAGATTTCATCTATCCGTTTTCTAGATATAACCACTCGTGTTTGGACCTTCCTTTTATCACGTGCAGACATAGATTGCCAAAAGAAATGCAATGAGTTGAGTAAGAAGATGATTAACAAACTCATTGAAACGCTTACAAATGACATTTATACCACCAACGGGAAAGGAACCTTTAAGGAAGAATTTGTGACCTGTGGAGGCGTTTCTTTGAAAAGTATCAATAATAATACACTAGAGAGTAAGCACGTTCCCAACTTATATTTTGCAGGAGAAGTGCTTGATATTGACGCCATTACGGGTGGCTTTAACTTACAAGCCGCATGGACTACAGGGTATATTGTAGGATTAAATATTGGCACAAGATAATATAATCATAAAATTAAATCATCTTTAACCAAATTCCACCAGAAACAAAATATTATTCCTCATCCTTATTATGTCGGAAATTCTAGCTTTGATTATGCTCTTGATTTAATTGAGGATGCATGTGAGTCGCTATTAAAAAGCTATGATAAATAAATAGGATAAAAGGCAGAAGAGAATAGGCTGTTATAATAATGATAGAGCCATCTTACTTGCCTGAAAATGTTTGATATAGAATGAGACGTTGTATGCTTAAAGGATACAATGTCTCATTTTTTTGTTTTAAAAGAGAATGGGGTAGTTGTAGGGCTTCATTCCTTTTGTGGCATAAATAAAGTAGATTTTAAGACTTTACTTTCAACTTTATTTGATTAAAAAACCACAAAATAAATCTCTAATGGGATGATATTCAGATGCTTTTGTTTATATTTGTTTCAGACAATACTATAACCATTAAGTACTAAAAGTATAATGAAAAACTTTGATTGCATTACACCTAATAAAGAACATCTATTGGTCTGTTTCTTTTTATGTCTGGCATTGGGCTTATATGCCGATGAAAAGATAGATAGTATCAAAGCGAAAGAAGTCCCAGTTGTGTCGGATACTGTTTTAAGAAGTATTCAATATCCCACTAATGCTCTTATCCTTCCAGGCGTAGTAGTGTATGGTAAGTATCCAAAGATGAAGATACAACCTTTTGAAAACAAAATGGAACAAGAGCTTGCGCTATCTCCAAGTAGTGGTTTTAACCCTTTGGGGTTTATCTATTGGATGTTGAAACTGATTCCACAAAAGCATAAAAAGATGGAAACTGCGAAAGAAAAGAATCAAAGAATATTGTCTGAATGGGACAGGTATATTGCTCCTGCAGAGAAAAAAGATTGATATTTCTGCGTACTTATAGTATAAATGGTGGGAGTTGTATTGTTGTTGGTTGGGGAATGTGTTATAGAAAGGGTATATAAAGAAAGTAAGAATGAACTTTTTGTATATCTATTCATTCTTACTTAAAATGTTTTGCGTTTCAAATCGCTTCTTATCAACTTGTTTTGAATTTGAAATAAGATTCAAATACATTATTTCTTATTTGCCACAAGCCTTGCAATAGTCGGCAATTAGCTGCTTTAATCCATCAATTGTTGTGGTGTCATATTTAGTTGCATCTATCGAAGGACATTGTAAATATTCAGCAGTAAGCTTCGTTTTTGTTTTCTCGCTTCGAGAACCTAACAATGCTTTATTGCCAAGATAAATTGCTTCTTGCTTATCTTTAAGCTTTAAATAGAGTTCACCTTCATCTAAAGGATGTTGTAAAATAAAGTTTTCTTTGCCATCATTGTAAAGTACTTCGAAGAATTGAGCACGGCGAGTACCAATGTTTATAGATGAACTTCCACCTACATTGTTTAATACTCCGTCTTTAGAACCTTTGCTTCCTAAGAAACTTCTATTGTTTAATTGAATCATTACACCTTCTGATGCTTTATATTTCTTTTCTGTTTTATTACCATTTGCATCTTTTTGAGTTAGTAATGCAGTAGTTCCTAAAGCGGGAGCATCTAGATCTATGATACCACTTCTGCCTTGTCCCATCTTCTTTTCAATCGATTCAAAGATGATAGTGATATTTCCTTCGGATGTAGTTCCATCTGTAAGGATAACCTTTCCTGGTGTATTATAGATATTAACAGATGAATCCATAGCCGCTTTTACTTGTTGCTTTTCTTTCTCAAGGGCTTGCTCTTCTTTCTTTTTAGCGTTGTTTTCTAGGCGAGCTTTAATATCTTCAGTCATATCTCCAAGTGGATATCCTTCTGAAAGGAGTTTTGCTACAAAATGAAGAGCAACTTCATCTGTAGATAATTGCATTGCAGAGTTATACTCTAAGAACATTAAAGGCTTATTATCACAAGTGATAATTTTACTAAAATTACTGCTTCCCGACCATGAAGAAGTTTCTAATTTTGCTATTTGATTACCTTTTATATCCTTAATATAATAGGTGGAACCACCCATAGTAGGCTTGTTTACGAATACTTTACCTATGATATTCTTATTACTAATGATTTCTCCTGCGTTATTGATGATGAAAGTTTTGTTAGCAATAAGCTCTTTTTCTTTCTTCTCCTCCTCTTTAAGTACATTATAAATACTGTCCCATTTATGCGAAAAAGCGTGTTTACCTTCTTCGAAGAGCTTAGCGATGGTGTTTTTATCCAATCCATTTGTGGTGAGAAGTTGAGGATTGCTATCAAAAATTTTGTATGTATAAACCTTATTAAAAGATAGTAATAAACGATCCTTAGAATTGGGCAATTCAAATGTTTTGCCATCTGGTGATGTGCAAATCAACCATTCTTCGGGAGTTCGTACTTTCCCTTTGGTGTATGATGTGATATAAACCGTGATGATAGGTGAACCATCTGGATTAGAAAAAAGATATCCATTCTTTTCTTCTTTGATAGATGCAACAACGTTGTTATCTATCATTATTTGACCTTTCTTCACTTTTATATCTTGTGCATAAGCTGAAAATGCACACACATAAGCTAATAAATTCAACACAAATGTCTTCATTTCTCTTCTTTTTATCAAAATTTTATAGAATAAATAATAATAAATAGTTGAATAAACTAATTACGTTACAAATATAAACAAAATAATAAAAATATAAAAGTTTTTTTACACAACTATTAACTTTCTTATTTTAGTTTTTACCCTATTTAGAGAAAATAAAGTATTGATTCTTTAGAACCTTGTCGAAACATAAGAATACAGAGGACAAAATAAATGTAAAGTTGAAAAGACAATTGAAATAATATTACTTGTATTGTAAAAATAAATAGGAAGTGGATTGCATTAAATCTAAGAGTGAGGGTAAACAAAAAGAGTACACACCATAAAATAGATGGTGTGTACTCTTGCACTAGAAATAATGTTGGTTGAGATTAACCTAAATATTTCATTAATATTTTAGCATTACCGCTGTCTCTTAGTTTCGCAATACTCTTTTCACGAATCTGTCTAACACGTTCTCTAGTTAAACCTAGTTGGTCTCCAATTTCTTCAAGGCCTTTCTCGTGACAGCCAATACCAAAGCATTCACGAATGATAGTTATTTCTCTGTCTTTTAATACTTTGTTGAGAACAGCTTCAAGCTCTTGTGCCATAGACTCATGGTCTACTTGACGGTCGGTACGGCTATCATCGCTCGAAGGCATCACATCTAACATACAATTATCTTCGCCATCTTGGAATGGTGCGTCGATACTTACGTGGTGACCATCCGCCATTAAGCTCTGACCAATTTTTTCTTCATCAATGTTTGTAGCGTCAGAAAGTTCAGAAACAGAAGGATGTCGTTGATTCTCTTGTTCAAACTTATTAATCTCATGATTGATTTTATTAAGTGAACCAACCTGATTTAAGGGTAAACGAACAATTCTACTTTGTTCTGCTATGGCTTGTAAGATACTTTGACGAATCCACCAAACTGCGTAAGAAATAAACTTAAATCCACGTGTCTCGTCGAACTTTTGAGCTGCTTTAATCAAGCCAATATTACCTTCATCGATAAGATCGGTAAGAGTTAACCCTTGATGTTGATATTGCTTTGCAACAGAAACTACAAAGCGAAGATTTGCTGTTACAAGCTTATCCTTTGCTCGTTCTCCTTCAGGACCACCTTTTTTAATCTTTTGTGCAAGTTCAATTTCATCGTCAATAGATATCAATGGGGCACGACCTATCTCTACTAAGTACTTATCAAGTGCTTCACTAGAACGATTGGTAATACTCTTTTGAATTTTTAATTGTCTCATCCTAAATATCTTATCCTTTCTAACTTGTTAGTTATTAAATAATTACTAGATATTACTAATATAACCTTGCAAAGGTAAGAAAAATAAACGATATATTATTATTATGTATAGTTAAAAGTCATTTATATAATGTCTTTTTACAATTTATTTAAATTAAAGTAGCAGATCTTATTTGTTTTAGAATATATTTTCCAGCTATTGCCATTGCTTTTACAATAAAGAAATAGACAAATAACATATAACCTTATTTATTCTTAAAAGAAAAGATCATATTTCACCTAAAAAACTTTGTATCTAGATATATTTTATTATCTTTGCATTGTTATGACATTGGTAATAATTATTATATTATTATTGGGTTTATTGCTAATTGCATCGGCGCATCTCACCCATGTTAATAAAGCTGCGATTGCAGTTTTTATGGGAACGGTATGCTGGGTTCTTTACATATGCTATGGAACTGATTATGTAATGAGCTTTCATCAATTAGATTATCTGGGTTTCTTAGAAGGTTCGAAAGCTACAAGCGTTGCGGTGAAGCATTATATTGCTCAAAACATCTTTATAAACTATGTGGGTAAAGCTGCAGAAGTAGTTTTGTTTCTTTTGGTAACAATGACCATTGTTGAGATCTTAAATAATAATGGTTGCTTTGACTTCCTTATCAAATTTCTCAAAACAAGAAATAGTAAAACATTGTTGTGGAGTTTATCTGTTGTCACCTTTTTACTCTCAGCTAATCTAGATAACTTAACAACAACGGTGATGATGCTGACCATTATGCATCAATTGTTATCGAGCAGGCGTTTGAGATGGCTTTATGGCTCTGCCATATTCTTATCTGCAAGCTGTGGAGGTATCTTTACTGTGATAGGTGATCCTGTTGGATTAGTATTATGGAGTGGAGGCTTAGTTAGTGCTACTTCTTTCTCATCTTTACTGATCTTACCTTGTTTGGTAGCATGGTCTCTCCCCATATTTATGATAGGTAGAGAGCTTCCCGAACGTTTAGATTTGACATTCTCAATGCCTTACAGAGGTGATGATACTAATTTGAACGTATGGCAACGATTTATAATGCTACTTTTAGGTATTGGAGGACTTTGGTTTATTCCAACTTTCCACAACATTACAAAGCTTAGTCCATTTTTAGGTGCATTGTGTGTGCTCTCTTTATTATGGATTATTAATGAGATTTTTAATAGAAAATTGATGAACGTTGACGATATGATTCAACGCAGGATACCACGAGTTTTACAGTATGGAGTGATTCAAATGATATTCTTTGTGATGGGAATTATATTGTCGTTTGGCGTAATTCAGGAAACAGGTTTCTTTGTTTTAGTAAGAGAAAACTTTGGTTCACTCTTTAATGATAGAATGTTATTAGGGGTGTCAGCTACATTAATGAGCTTTTTCCTTGATAATTTCGCAACAGCAATGCTACATGTTTCGATAAATCCTTTCTGTGAATTAAACGACGCTTCTTGGGCTATTATCGCCTATGGAGCACAGATTGGAGGTAACATCTTTATGGTAAGCTCTTTAAGTGGAATAGCTTTTATGAAGGCAGAGCACATTTCAATAGGATGGTATTTTAAGCATGTAGGCTGCTATGCCTTGCTAGGTAGCATATTAGGATTGATAATTTTATATTTAACATTATATTTATAGTATAATTATGGCAAAAATAAATACAATAGGAATTTTGACTTCTGGGGGCGATGCACCAGGTATGAACGCTGCAATTCGTGCGGTAACACGTGCCGGAATATGTAATGGATTTAATATAAAAGGAATATATAGAGGTTACGAAGGACTGATAAACGACGAGATAAAGGATTTTACCACAGAGAATGTGAGTGGTATTATTATGTCGGGAGGTACCATTATAAAGAGTGCTCGCTCTAAAGATTTCTTTACAAAGGAAGGTCAAGAGACTGCATATAATAATATGGTGAAACACGGAATCGATGCTCTTGTAGTTATTGGAGGAAATGGTTCGCTAACAGGTGCAATGAATTTTGCAAGAGAGTATGACGTTTGTTGTATTGGATTACCAGGCACAATAGATAACGACTTATATGGAACTGATTCAACAATTGGTTATGACACAACTCTAAATACGATTGTAGAGTGCGTCGACAGAATTAGAGATACTGCCCAAAGCCATGAACGAATCTTCTTTGTTGAGGTGATGGGACGAGACGCAGGCTTCTTAGCTCAGAATAGTGCGATAGCTTGTGGAGCTGAAGCAGCAATCATCCCAGAGGATAGTACCGATGTGGACCAGTTGGCAAACTTCATGGAGCGTGGTATACGTAAATCTAAAAAGTCTTGTATCGTAATTGTTTCTGAAAGTAAGAAATGTGGAGCTTTGTATTACGCAGATCGTGTTCGCAAGGAGTTCCCACAATATGACGTACGTGTTTCAATATTAGGTCACTTGCAAAGAGGTGGCCGCCCAACTGCACACGATCGTATCTTGGCAAGTAGAACGGGCGTTGGTGCTATCGATGCAATTATGCAAGGACAGCGCAATGTTATGGTAGGTGTAAGAAATAACGAAGTGGTTTACGTACCATTGTCAGAGGCAATACGTAGCGATAAGCCATTCGACAGAAAGCTAATAAACGTTCTAGACGAGCTAAGTATTTAATGTGCAAAAGTATGTTATAAAACAAATGTAACATTAGAAAAATACCTTTTATTGCTTTCGTTACATAAAAAAAAACTACTTTTGTATATCATCGTATATCGATGACTTTAAAAATTGAATAATAAATATTGTATATGTCACAGATAAAAGGACACATCTCTCAGATTATTGGACCTGTTATTGACGTCCATTTTGAAGTAGATGGTTTAGAAGTTGGTAAAGTTCTACCAAAGATTCACGAAGCATTAACATTGAAACGTGCTAGTGGTGAAGACCTAATTATTGAGGTTCAGCAACATATAGGTGAAGATACTGTAAGATGTGTTGCTATGGATAATACTGATGGTTTGCAACGAGGACTAGAAGTTATACCAACAGGTAAGCCTATAGTGATGCCTGCAGGTGAACAAATTAAGGGTAGAATGCTTAATGTTATAGGTAAACCTATCGATGGAATGGAAACCCTTAACATGGAAGGAGCATATCCAATACATCGTGAACCACCAAAGTTCTCAGAGCTATCTACAAAGAAAGAGATGCTTGCAACAGGTATTAAGGTAATTGATTTGCTCGAGCCTTACATGAAAGGTGGAAAGATTGGACTCTTTGGAGGTGCTGGAGTTGGAAAGACAGTGCTTATCATGGAGCTCATAAATAATATCGCAAAGGGTCACAATGGTTATTCTGTTTTTGCAGGAGTAGGTGAAAGAACCCGTGAAGGAAATGACCTTATTCGTGATATGCTCGAGTCTGGAGTAATCAAATATGGTGAAAAATTCAAGAAAGCAATGGAGGAAGGCAAGTGGGATTTGTCTTTAGTTGATAAAGAAGAACTAAAGAAATCTCAGGCGACTCTAGTGTATGGACAGATGAATGAGCCACCAGGTGCACGTGCTTCAGTTGCTCTTTCAGGTCTAACTGTTGCTGAAGAATTTAGAGATCATGGTGGAAAAGACGGAGAAGCAGCAGACATCATGTTGTTTATCGATAATATTTTCCGTTTCACTCAGGCAGGTTCTGAGGTGTCTGCGCTATTAGGACGTATGCCATCTGCAGTGGGATATCAACCCACTTTGGCTTCAGAAATGGGTGTAATGCAAGAGCGTATTACTTCAACAAAGAATGGTTCTATTACCTCAGTGCAAGCAGTTTATGTGCCAGCGGACGACTTAACTGACCCAGCTCCTGCAACAACGTTTACCCACTTGGATGCAACTACAGAGTTAAGTCGAAAGATTACAGAACTTGGTATTTATCCTGCAGTAGACCCACTAGGCAGTACTTCTCGTATTCTTGATCCATTAATCGTAGGTAAAGAGCATTATCAATGTGCACAAAGAGTAAAGCAAATTCTACAAAGATATAAAGAGTTACAAGATATTATTGCTATTCTTGGTATGGACGAATTATCAGATGAAGACCGTTTGGTAGTGAATCGTGCTCGTAGAGTTCAACGTTTCTTGTCTCAACCATTCGCAGTTGCAGAGCAGTTTACAGGTATTAAGGGAGTTATGGTTCCTATTGAAGAAACAATTAAAGGCTTCAATATGATCTTAGATGGTGAGGTTGACCACCTACCAGAACAAGCTTTCTTGAATGTTGGTACAATTGAAGATGCAATAGAGAAGGGTAAAAAGCTAATCGAACAAGCACAATCATAGTATATAATAGGTGATGTTGAATTTAAAAATGGTTTCTCCTAGTGGAGTATTATTCGATAACTCTGTAGAGAGTGTCATGGTTCCAGGAACACTTGGCCCCTTTGAAATATTGAATAACCATGCTCCAATCATCTCATCTTTAGAGCCAGGGGAAGTCTCTTTTAAGACAGGAGACGGTAAACTAGAAACAAAAAGAATAGCAGGAGGCTTTGTTGAAGTACAAAAAAACGAAGTACGTCTCTGCGTAGAGTTGTAATAGATGATATATGTCTGATTGGAATTTAAATAAAGTATCTTCTCGATTTAGAAAGATCTCAATAGGAATAATTGCAGGATTGTCGCTTTTATTGTTATTGTTGTCTAATGTCTTTTCGGAGTTCAACTTTATACATGGCATTCTTGTTGGGGCAGTTTATTCAATCATTTTTAGTACAGCTTATTTAGAATCTTGGCGAGTAGTTACCGTAAAAGCACCTTCTGCAACTACAAAGTTTTACTTGGTGTTTATGGTCTTGCGATTTGTTTTAGGAGCATTAGTAATATTAAGCTATTGTTTACTGAATAATAAAAGAGAAGCTATTATTGGCTTTGTAATCGTTTTCTCAGTATATTATCTTGTGATGATGATCTTTGAAACGAGCTATTTCGTAATAATCGAACAAAAGAAAATAAGATGAATAAATATATAACACATCTAAAACTCTTGTGTCTAAGTTTATTTTTGCTGTTGAGCATTAGCCCAATGTCGGCTAGTTCTCATTCAAAAGACGGCAAGCTAGATATACAAGAGATCTTATTTGGACATATTAACGATTCATATGAATGGCATATAACCGATATTGGTGGTCATCCAGTGGTGTTACCTCTTCCTATTATCGTGAAGAGTTCAACAGGTTTTCATGTATTTCTTAGCAATCATTTTTCTGAGGAACATGATTCTAAGGGCAATCGACAAGGCCCTTACGGATTATATATCTCAGGAAGCGAATCAAATAAAGATAAGATTTGTGAGCAAGTTGATGGAAAAGAAGTACGTCCACTAGATATCTCACTTACAAAGAGTGCCGTTGTGCTTTTTATAAATGCCATAGTAATGTTATTATGCATTTTAATTCCAGCTCAATGGTGCAAGAAACACAAACCATCAGCCCCTGCTCCAAAAGGATTTGTGGGCTTGATGCACATGTTTATTATGTCGGTATATGACGATGTGATAAAAGCAACGTTAGGAGAGAAGGCAGATAAGTATGCACCTTACCTTTTAACTTGTTTCTTCTTCATCTTTATATCAAATTTAATGGGTATCATTCCCTTCCCACCAGGAGGCGGAAATGTAACAGGCAACATCACCATTACCTTCTTTTTAGCTCTTTGTACCTTTATCGTTACCAATGTAACAGGTACAAAAGAATATTGGAAAGAAATATTTTGGCCCGATGTTCCAACGTGGTTAAAGGTGCCCGTACCCTTAATGCCATTCATAGAATTCTTCAGTATCTTAACAAAACCATTGGCATTGATGATCCGTTTGTTTGCCAATATGCTTGCAGGACACGCCATTGCGCTATCGTTAACATGCACCATATTTATTATGTTTGCCATTAACTCAGCAGCAGGTTCATTAATGACAGTAGCAAGTGTGGCTATGAGTGTATTTATGATGCTCCTCGAGTTACTTGTATGTTACATTCAGGCACTGGTGTTCACAATGTTAAGTGCTGTATTTATTTCGTTATCAAACATTCAACATGCAGAACATGAAGAATCAAAATAGAATTTATAAATAGTAATAATTAAAAAAATAAAGATTATGTTATCATTATTATTAGCAGCAGATGCTGTTGCAAAATTGGGTGCCGCTATTGGCGGAAGTATAGCTGCAATTGGTGCAGGTATTGGTATTGGTAAGATTGGTGGTAATGCAATGGACGCAATGGCACGTCAACCTGAAAAGATAGGCGAGCTTCGTTCTGCAATGATTATTGCGGCAGCGCTAGTAGAAGGTGTAGCTTTCTTCGCCGTAATTATCGCCTTGCTTGCATTATTCGTATAATCATTGTGCTGTAAAGCAGAAACTTAAAAAATAAAGTATGTCATTAATAACTCCGGATTTTGGTTTGTTCTTTTGGATGACCGTTGTTTTTATCATTGTCTTCACAATCCTTAAAAAGAAAGGGTTCCCTGTAATTACGGCAATGGTAAACGAGCGTAAGGCATTCATAGACGCAAGTTTGCAAAAGGCTCATGAGGCTAATGAGAAGCTTGCCAACATCAAGAAAGAAGGTGAATCCATCCTCCAGGAGGCAAGAGAGAAGCAGGCTCGTATTCTAAGAGAGGCTGCAGAAACTCGTGATAAGATTGTTGAAGAAGCACAATTAAAGGCAAGAGAAGAGGCTCATCGTATCATTGAGGAGGCTCGCTTGCAAATTGCTAATGAGAAACAGAACGCCATTAAGGACGTTAAAGGACAGGTGGCATCTATTTCTGTTCAGATTGCAGAGAAGATTCTTCACAATAAATTATCTGACTCTGATAGTCAGATGGATTTAATTGATTCTATACTGAAAGATGTTTCTGTTCAAAAATAATTATATTAAATAGGTAATATGGATATAGGACTTATTTCTGTGCGTTATGCTTTGGCACTTTTAAAAGGAGCGCAACAGGCAAATAACGAAACAGAAGTATACAATTGTATGCAATCTTTGTTTAATGCTTTTCTCGAGGTGAAACCTTTAAGAGAAGCAATGAATAATCCTACGCTTTCTAAAGGGCAGAAGAGTCAATTGCTCTTAACGGTATTTCAAAATGAAGTTCCAGCCATTCTAAAGCGTTTCATAACTCTTGTACTCAATGAATCACGAGAAGAACTTCTCCAATTCATGGCCGCTTCTTATATCACATTATATCGTAAGGACAAGAACATCATAAGTGGTAAACTCATAACTGCGACAGAAGTAACTCCAGAAATGGAGCAAAAGATGGCAGATATGATTAAGAAGAAGACAAATGGAACTGTTGAATTTCAAACAAAGGTTGATCCTGAGATTATTGGTGGATTCATATTAGAATACGACACCTATCGAATGGACGCCAGTGTAAAGAGCGAACTCAACAAACTTTTACTTTCATTGAAAGGATAAAGGATTACTTTTGTCTATTCCTAGTAAATAAATAAAAAAAGAAAAGATGTCAGATAAAATAAAGCCAAGTGAAGTTTCTGAAGTTCTTCTTCAGCAATTGAAAGACTTTGAAGACTCTGCAAAGTTTGATGAAGTGGGTACAGTGCTCACTGTTGGAGACGGAGTTGCACGTGTTTATGGCTTAAGAAATGCCGAAGCGAGCGAACTTCTAGAATTCGAAAACGGAACGATGGGTATTGTGATGAACCTTGAAGAGGACAACGTAGGATGTATTCTTTTAGGTTCTACCGAGGGTATCAAAGAAGGACAGACGGTAAAACGTACTCATCACATTGCATCTATTCGAGTAAACGACAATATGCTTGGAAGAGTTATAAATCCACTTGGAGAAGCTATTGACGGAAAGGGAGATATCGATTTAACCGAATCTTTCGAAATGCCACTCGATAGAAAGGCACCAGGAGTTATCTATCGTCAGCCTGTTAAAGAACCTCTTCAAACTGGAATCAAGTCTGTCGACTCAATGATCCCAATCGGTAGAGGACAACGTGAGCTAATTATTGGCGACCGTCAGACGGGTAAAACAGCCATAGCTGTCGACACTATTCTCAATCAAAAGAGTTTCTACGAACAAGGAAAGCCCGTTTATTGTATCTATGTAGCAATTGGACAAAAGGCTTCCACTGTTGCAACTCTTGTGCAAAACCTTAAAGAGCGTGGTGCAATGCCCTACACAATAGTTGTGGCAGCTACTGCTGCAGATTCTGCTGCGATGCAATATTATGCTCCATTTGCTGGTGCTGCAATTGGCGAATACTTTAGAGATAGAGGCCATTCTGCACTTGTTGTGTACGATGATTTATCTAAACAAGCTGTTGCTTATCGTGAGGTGAGTTTGATTCTTCGTCGTCCTTCAGGTCGTGAAGCTTATCCTGGAGACGTATTCTACCTACATTCTCGTTTGCTAGAGCGTGCTGCACGTATCAACGACCAACAAGAAGTAGCAGAGCAAATGAACGACCTTCCTGAGTGTATGAAGGGACATGTTAAAGGAGGTGGATCGCTAACCGCTCTTCCTGTTATTGAAACACAAGCAGGAGACGTTTCAGCTTACATTCCAACTAACGTGATTTCAATTACCGATGGACAGATATATCTTGAGAGCGACTTGTTTAATCAGGGTTTCCGACCAGCTATTAACGTAGGTATTTCGGTATCTCGTGTAGGTGGATCAGCGCAAATCAAGAGTATGAAGAAAGTGGCAGGAACACTTAAAATCGATATGGCTCAATATCGTGAGTTAGAGGCTTTCTCTAAATTCTCTAGTGATATGGATGCCGTAACCGCAATGACTCTAGACAGAGGACGTAAGAATAATCAGCTACTTATACAACCTCAATACAGCCCAATGCCTGTAGGCGAGCAGATTGCCATATTATATTGTGGTGTAAAAGGATTGATGAAAGATATTCCTGTTGAGCAAATCAGAGAGAGTCAAGATCTCTTCCTCGAAACGATGCGTAACAATCATCAAGCAATGTTAGCATCTCTTGGTGCAGGAGAGTTGACAGATGAAACTACAAAAGTTATCGAAGAGGTAATGTCGAACATCTCTCAACAATATAAAAACTAAGCTATGGCGTCACTGAAAGAAATTAAGAATAGAATAGCAAGCGTCAATAACACCCGTAAGATCACGAGTGCTATGAAAATGGTTGCATCTTCTAAGTTGCATCATGCTCAGCAAATGATAGAGAACATGTTGCCCTACGACAATATGTTAGAGCACATTCTAAAATCGTTTTTAGTTTCTTCTCCCGACGTGTCGAGCCCTTTCTGCCAAGAAAGAACAACAGTTAAAAGAGTAGCTTTAGTAGTATTCTCGTCTAACAGCTCTTTATGTGGGGGCTTCAATATGAATGTCATTAAGAAGATGCAAGCCGTTGTTGACAGCTATTCGCATCTTTCTAAAGAAAACATTGTAGTTTACCCCATAGGAAGAAAGGCATACGATAAAGCTCAAAAGCTAAATGTTACATGTGCGGGAGAATTCTCTCAGCTCATAGATAAAGGTAGTGCACAAGATTGCCAACACCTTTCTCAAAGCATCGCATCGAAGTTTATTGATGGAGAGTTTGATAAAGTAGAACTTATTTATCATCATTTCGAGAGCGCAGGATCTCAGGTTTTAACCCAAAGAACATTCCTTCCTATCGATTTAGCCACTGAGGTGAATAGAAAAGAGGAAAGAGATTTAAAATCGGTTCTTGCAACTGCAGAGAGTCAAGAATATCTAAAGCATCATAAGGTAGAGCGCAGCTTAGATTCAAAAAAAGAAAAAGTGCTTTATCACGACAATTTCATTGTTGAGCCAAGTGTGTCTACCGTGTTAGAAACTCTTATCCCTAAGCAGCTTAATTTGATGTTCTATACCGCTTTGCTAGATAGTGTTGCCAGCGAACATGCTGCCCGAATGGTGGCAATGCAAACTGCAACCGACAATGCAGATGAGTTGTTAAGAGGATTAAGTTTGCAGTATAACAAGAGTAGACAGCAAGCTATTACAAACGAATTGCTTGATATTGTTGGAGGATCTATTAATAATTAGAATTATTGCTGTCTAGTAAAAGTTTTTTAGTATCTATCTGTTTAATGAAAAACTTTTATAGACAGCAATAACCTGATATCAATTTTATATCAATTTTTATTTCCTTATTTATTTCTCTCATTATCTTCTTCCCCATAAAGAGCCTGATAAGTTTTGTAAAATTCTGTTGGAGAGAAAGTTGATTCAAACTTATATTGAGCATTAACACCAATGTCGGGATGTTTTTCTGCGTGTAATATGGCCTTAGCTAACTGCTCATGATATGGCATTTCAAAGGTTATTATTTCTTTATCGCTGAAACATTCTGTGATAATAGGTAAGCGAGAACACACTATGGGCTTAACATAGAACATTGCTTCGAGTAGAGATAAAGAGAATCCCTCTGATCTACTTGGTATTACAAATATATCATAATGTGGCAAATAACGATGAGCTTGATATTTAGAACCTGCAAAAAACACTCTATTCGCCACTTCTAAATGTTCTGATTGCTTCTTAAAACGCTCATATTCTTTACCTTCTCCTACTATAAAAAGTTTGAATCTAGAAGGCAAAAGAGCCAATGCTTGCAACATAACATCTATTCCCTTTCGCTTTAATAACACACAATTCATACCCAAAAGAACAGACTTTTGCTTAAATTTTTGCAACGTTTCTAACTCTGAAGCTGTAAGAGCTATAGGCTGAATATCGCGTGTATTATAAGCATAATGCAGCTTTTTCTTTGGAAGAAATGTACTATAATAATGCATCATGTGCTTACTTAAACATACAATGCTATCAAATTGGCGTGCCAAAAACAAATAGAGAACGCCCATTGCCATACCTTTCAAGGGAGAATAGGAATCTAAAAAATCTGCCCAACAATAACAATGTAGTGTTGTTAAAAGCTTTATTTTATGGTTACTACAGCTTTTTATTTGTTTCTTATGTCGATAAACCCATAGCATTGGCGCAAGTCCATGAGCATGAATAATATCAGCTTGAAACACCTCATCACATATCTGACGTGTTTCGCAAGCATATTTCATGGGTTTATCGGTAGACTTTAGATAAAACAAAACACACTTATTTCCATGTTGAACGAATTGGTTTATAAGGTCGGAAACGACGTTATTCACACCCGACTGCCCTAAATGATTCACAACATAGGCTATTTTTTGTTCCATAAACTAAGAGCTGAAGATGTTATTTTATATGCAATAAATGATAATAGAATATTAAGACACAACACACTTGTAATCAATAAATAAATATTCTCTATCCCTATTTTTGTAATTATCAAGATAGTTACACCTTGAAACAAATACATTTCGTAACTAATAGACGAAAAGAACTTAATAAGTTTATTTTTCTTTAACGCCGTTATTCGTGTAAATAAAGTAATAAACGCTACAACATAAAAAGGCACTCCAATAACTCCAAATCCTTTAAATAAAGGTTTCTGCTCAATATAAGATACAGAAATAAGTCCTAAAACAATAAAGGAGATCGCATAAATCTTTTTGTAAGAAGCTATTTCTAAGCATTTCTTTTCATTCTGTTTCATTGCTATTCCTACTATAAAAGCATAATTACTGGTGTAAAGATGGCTGTTATGAGAGTTACGAATAACAAGGGCAAAGAGGGTAAAGAAAATAAAGAGAAATAATAAAAAATAATTATTATTCCTAAATAAGTTGCGAGTGAGATAATAACAAATATAGATTCCCACTAAAATTGTTATAAACCAAGTGTATGGAAGTAAGAGTTGAGCATCAATAAAACCACCAGTAGCTAAATAATGAAATGGTTTATTATAAAAATGATATACTAAAACGAGATAAAAAATAGTTGGAAGAATAAAGGGAATAAATATCTTTTTAAGTCGATCAGGTAATCTTCTAATCTGCACTTTATGCTGATTATATTGATACTCTAAGCCATAACCACTCATAAAAAAGAATAAACCAACAACATAAGGACCAGTAAAACGGAAATCAGAGATTATAGTTTGAGGCACTTCAAACGATAAATGATGAATAATAATGATAAAAGGTAGTACTGCTTTTAAGATGTTTACTTTATTCAAAGTAAACTCATGGGGTATGAATGTTGTATTTTTAAAGCAATAAGATAAATATAAAGTAAAGAAAGAAAATGTAAATATCATAAACAGAAAAGCACTTTTTTAATATTTTCTACAACACACTAAATAACCATGGCGTTCCTGTATAACGCGCAGAACAATTCTCTTTTATCACTCTTGCAGGATTTCCTACTACTGTAGAATTAGCTGGAACACTCTTAGTCACAACACTTCCATTCCCAATAGTACAATTACTGCCTATTGTTATATCCTCTATAAGCGAAACATTGGGCGCCATATACACGTTATCTCCTATATAAGCTGCATGTATATGATTAGCTCCAATAGTGGTAAAGTGGCTAATTGTTACGTTATTACCAATGATCGCAGAATGATTAACCACAATAGATAAAGGATGACCAATATATAACCCAAAGCCAATACGTGTAGTAGACGGAATTAAGAGTCCATATTTAAACATATTACGTCGATGAATTAGTTTTGCTATGAGCCATAAAATATTTTTCTTTTTATAAGAGGCTATGCGCAACCAGAATAAGAACCAAAAACTTGGCTCTACAAAAATTAAGGTTAAGACGCCAATGATAGTAGCAAAAGAACCCTTCATTCTGTAATAATCACTTTGTATAAAGGTCCAAATATCTTTATAGTTCTCTGCTACAGGCATGTGAATATTCACCTCGTTTATATAGTCGTATTTCATAAAACAGATTTCAAGTATTTAAAGCATTTCTTCTCAGTTTATTAAGAACTTTATTTATGAATTTAGGAGATAAACTATCTATACAACAAAGCATAACTCCTGGAATAAAACATAATAAAGTTAAAGATAAAGGAATTTTACTTATAATCACAGAACGTTTTTCTTTTGTACTTAAAGCAAAACGATAATAGTTAATAGAGTTTTTGATAATATCCTTTTGCACCTTATATCCTTCACTTTTTTTTCTCCTCAATACATTTATATAATGCGAATAAGTTAACATAGTTCCCTTAGGGTTGTTACGTAAAACATTTGTAAGATTTGAGGTTATACTCACTTCATTATATTCTCGCACATAAATAGCTGTAGGAATATAAAGCGCATTATAATGTTCAGCAATGCTATTCCACATCAAAGACTCCAAGCAAAACTTCTCATTTTCTATTTCTATCATTGGATATTCTATAAGCACAGAACGCTTCACCACTTCTAAACGATCTCCCAATGCCTTATCTTTTATTCTATAATCTATAAAATTTGAAATGGTAGGTATGCTATATGGATGATAACCTACGATGCGATTATTACCAAATTGAGTTAAGAAACACACCGCACAAAGCTGTGAATTATTCTCAAGAACCTGTTTATGGGCCATCACTTGCTCAATAGCAGTAGGCAAAAGATAGTCGTCTGGATCTAAACGAAGTATTAAATAACCTTTCGACTCTCTCACTCCAAGATTAAAAGTTCTATTTAATCCTTCGTTTTTTTTATGAATAACACGAATAGGAAAAAGAGATGTTTTAAATTCATCTACAATCTTTTGAGTGTTATCTGTGCTACCATCGTTCACAATAAGCCACTCAAAATTAAAACAAGTTTGTGCCTTTAAACTCTCAAATGTTCGTTCTATAGTTGCACCCTTATTATATGCAGGACTTAAAATAGTTATATAAGGAAGTTCATCCATACCTTTATTCTTATGTTTTTTACTATTGAACATGATTTAATAGTTCTTCCCATTTTTGTATAATTACAGAAGGTAAGAAACGTTTTGAACTATGTATTGCTTGTTGTTGCACTGCTTTTCGTTGAGAAGGATTAGAAATCATCTTATCAAGTGCGATTGTTAAAGATTCAACACTATTTGTTTCGCATAACAGTCCATCATAATTATGAGTAATAATTTCAGCTTGTCGCCCCTTATGATTTGTAGAAACACAAGCACAACCTTGACTCATTGCTTCTATTAATACAAGTCCAAAACCTTCATATCGACTACTTAATACAAAGATTTCAGCATCTTTATATATCTTTTCCATATCAGTTCTAAAACCTAAAAGATGAACTTGTTGTTCTATCTGTTCATCTTTTATCATTTTATTGATAAGCTTTTGTTCCTCTTCACTACCCTGCCCTGCAATTTCTAATACCCATTCTGGATATTTAGAAGCAACTTTAGACCATGCTTTTATTAAGACATCAAATCCTTTTATGTACCAATCTTCTAATCTACCTGCAGCAATTATCTTCTTTTTCTTTATAGGTAAAGCATTTAAAGGTTGCAAAGAAAGAGGATTAGGTAAAACCCATACTTCTGAAAATCTATTGTTTATAACGTTTTTATCTACTTGTGTTAATACCGTAGTATATTTATATAACCTATTTAGATAAAACTTTCTAAAATATTCTTTTAAAGAAAATCTCTCCCCTTCAATGGGTTCAAAAGCATCATGTAGAGAATTTATAACAGGAATATTAGTTCCTAAAGTACCAATACGTGCTCGTAAAGCACACGCCCACATAATACCAATAACACAATGAGGTTGCGTTTGTTTTATTATTTGGCGCACTGAAATAAATGATTGAAACCATTTTATAAGCTTATTCTTCGATTTATTAAATAAAGAATAAGTCTTAATTTCAGGTAAAAGGACATACGAAGTTATATTAAGATTCGATATTATACTCACCTGATGTCCTCTTTTTACAAATTCATTAGCCAACATTATTGCAACATGTTCTGCTCCTCCATAGGACAAACGAGGGGTAATAATAATAATATTCATAGCTAGTTTGTTTTGTTTATTTTCTTATTATCCCTGTTCCATCATTGTTATAGCCGCTTGGTACTTGCTTACAAAGAAGTAAATAAATACAAAGCCAAGTACAAAATAATATATAACACGATATTTTTTAGAAATAGATTGACCAATAAAAGGAAGTATAAACATTTCTACTGTTGCAAACATGGTGGAAGTTCTACCACTTAATGCCGTATAATTACAAAACAATATAAGTGTAAGTGTAGAATATAAATAAGCCATTTGCAAAAGTTTATAATGTGGCGTTAGCCGTTTAATAGCTTTTCCTTTAAAGGTGAAATACAAAAGAATTGCTAACTGAAAATAAATCATTGGATTAGCAAGTCCTAATGCTGCTTCTTTATATTCTCCACGAGTATATACTGAATAACTTAAATCTTTACTATACGAATCTACATAACCAGAAATTTCTCCTGTAAAGGTTTGAGATAATACAAAAGTAGAAGCAATACTTATTATTACAATCTTTTTATTTAATGGTAATTTATATAAGAAATAAAGTGGAACTGCTATCAAAGCCATTGTATGAAATTGATAAGCAAGAAATACAACTGCAAAATATTTAAGTGGTTTTCGTTTGTAAATATTGTCGATTGCAAATATTATAAGCAATATAGCAAGCGACGAACGCATTTGTGTAAAGTCTCTATTTAACAAAAATCGAGCAATGTAATCGCACAACCCTAGCAAAGGTAGAAGACAATATTTAGTTAACGATTTGTAAAGAAGATACATAGAAAGAGCTCCCATACTAAATAAATAGAAACGAGAGTCATTATATACAAACTTAACAAACGATGCTAAATAAAAATAACCCTTTTCTGCATAACCAAAAGGCTTCTCATTAAAAGTTATATCAAATAAGTTTGGGGCCCTTTCAAATGCTAATATATATATTCCTTCATCAGGCCATCCTTCTCTTAATGTAATACATAATACCAAGAAAGATAATGTAAAAAACAACATTTTCTTTTGCTTAGAAATACTTAACTGTGTTTTTGTTATAGCAATAAGATAAAAAACCACCAATAAAAGTGTGTAAAGAAAAGCCATATTGTTTTTATTTTGTTTTTCTAAAAAAGCGATTTACTATTTTTATTATAGGCTGATAAAATCCCAAGCATGCAAAGAAAACTAATATATTACGAAGAAAAGGTTCTTGACAGAATAAAATATAAAACCTGTCTTTATAAAAATAATATTTAAATTGCTTAGAAGTAATAAATCTTTCTCCACCTAAAAATGCTCTATATCCCATAAACATTGCCCATCTTTTACATGCCAATACTTGCGCAGAAGTATTATTTTTTAATAAATCATCAAAAGTTTTTCTAACATGCAAATCTTGTTTAAAAATATTTTCATTATAACGTAAAGAAAGAGAATTATTCGACTTATCATAAACATAATGATAATAGGCTTGTGGCACATAAGATACCTTTATGGGGGTTAAGAGTAACGATGAAACCACAAAAAGATCTTCACCATATGTTATTTCGTGTGGAAAAGAAATGGAGTATTGCGAATATAGCTCATGCCTAATGAGCTTATTACACATAGAACCATTCAACCGTGTGAACATTTCTTTAAGTATTACCTCATAATCCATACTGCTTGGTTCTTGTTTGCAATACCCGCACTTATTTTCTATATCTCTATAAAAGTCGCATATCACCATATCTGCATTCTCTAAAACAGCCTTCTGGTATAAATCTGCTAACATATTAGGTTCAACCCAATCGTCGGGATCAGCATGAATACTATATTTTCCATGCGCATTATCTATTCCTAATTGCCTTGCCGACGATACCCCACCATTTAATTGATGGAAAACACGGACACGACTATCTACCAGTTGATATTCATCGCATACCTTTGCACTATTATCAGTGCTTCCATCGTCAATTAAAAGTACCTCAAATTGCTTAAAGGTTTGTGCCAATAAGCTATCAACACACTTACGCAAAGTGTGTTCTGAGTTATATATTGGAACTATAATACTAATAAGTGGGGCACTATTTCCTAAGTTTTGCATATATTTTTATTTTAGGTCTTATATAAATAATAATGTTATATTACACTATAGCGTAGCTAAAAATTAATATTTATAATATAGAAACCAATGATTTAATGCCTTTTGTCATTTCAATACAAAAATATAAAGAAAAGACATATTATTTTTATTTTGTCTTTCTAAAAAAACGATTTACTATTTTTATTATAGGCTGATAAAATCCTAGACATGCAAAGATAACTAATATTTTATGAAGAAAAGGTAGATCACTGCATAAAATATACGATTTATCTTTATAGAAAAGAGATTTATATTGTCCAGAGCTAATAAATTTTTCTCCTCCTAAAAAAGCTCTATAAGCTGTACTTGTTGCAAATCGTTTACATGCCAATGCTTGTACAGAGGTATTTTTTAATAAATCATGAAAAACTTTTTTAAGATATAAATCTTGCTCTAATGCTTTCTCATTATAACGTAAAGAAAGAGAATTATGTTGTTTATCACGAACATAATGATAATAGGCTTGTGGCACATAAGACACTTTTATAGGTTTCAAGAGTAAAGATGCAACAATAAAAAGGTCTTCACAAAATGTTATTTCTTGTGGGAAATAAATTTTATAACGAGAATATAACTCATTCTTAATAAACTTATTCCATGTAGAACCATGTAAACGAGTAAACATTTCTTTCAGTATTACTTCATTATCCATAACACTTGGTTTTTGTTTGCAATACTCTTCCTTTCTATAATCGTTAATATAAAAGTCGCATATCACCATATCTGCACTCTCAGAAATAGCCTTCTGGTATAAATCTGCTAACATATTAGGTTCAACCCAATCGTCAGGGTCGGCATGAATACTATATTTTCCATGCGCATTATCTATTCCTAATTGCCTTGCCGACGATACCCCACCATTTAATTGATGGAAAACACGGACACGACTATCTTGCAATTGATATTCATTGCATATCTTTGCACTATTATCAGTGCTTCCATCATTAATTAAAAGCACCTCGAATTGCTTAAAGGTTTGTGCCAATAAGCTATCAACACACTTATGTAAAGTGTGTTCTGAGTTATATATTGGAACTATAACGCTAATAAGTGGTCCACTATTTTCTAAATTTTGCATATATCTTTTCTGCTCCAGCTACAATAATTTGCAATCCCATTGCTTGCATATATATACGAACTTTATCTATCAATGTTTCTCGTTTATTGATAAAACAAACAGGTTTATATGCCACTGTTAGTTGTTTTTTACGCATCCACACATTAAGAAGATATTCCGAAAAATAACCCATTTCTCGTGCAGAAACATTAAAAGGAGAATTTCTTAGGTTTTGTTCTACATCGAATAAAATCGCAAATAACCATTCACAATACTCATTAAAAAGAGTTTTTTTGCATGCCATAATATTTCCATAGCTCATAGTTGGAGTAATAAACTCTTGTTCAAAAGCTTCTAAATATTCTGGGAATAATCGTGCAATACTTGGTTTTACAAGTCTATAAAAACAGAATTCGGGTATATCTTCTTTAATTGTAAAATAACCACATCTTTCTCCATACTTTTTTGTAGGAGGCGTTAAGACCACGTCTACCTTATTTAATAAGTTTAAATAGTCTTGTTCTTTTAATATAATATTGTTCGGTTGAAGAGCAAAGTGCCTATGAGCAAGAAAACGACGATAATGTACAAAACCAATATAGTCTATATCATTAACATGTTTCCATAAATAATATAATCCTGTTAGTTCACAATATATATCGTTTTTTGCTGATATATTATCACTATTTTCATTATCTTTTAATGCAGCATCTATATACACTTCGGGGTGAAGGTCTGCTCCGACATGAATAAACCTGTAACAGCTATCACCATACAACTTAGCCTTTTTATGAGTTGCTACAAATATTTTAATTTTATTATTCATAGGATTTTTGTATTGCAGTTACTATGTTGATAATTAGTTTATAAAAAGGAAAAGGAAGCATTTTATAAAGTTTCATTTTTTTCGATTGTTGATAGTCAATAATCATCGTATCTAAATATTCTTTCCACTTAGCCAATTGTTTCCTTGCCTCAAAATAAGGAAGGCAAGAAAGACGTTCAAAATGTTGCATAATCATGGTATTAAAAACCTGATACACTTTATCTCTTTTATTTTTAGATAAATGCTTTTCATATAAAACAATGAAATTGTGTTGAGATTTTATTATATTGTAAAAATGATAATATTGTTTTTTTATATTTTTAGGAGATGTGGTTTGATTCTCATATCCCCAAATATAATTATAAATTAATATGTCATAAAAACAAATTGTTTTACTAATAATAATAGGAACAATAAACAAAATAGCATCATCATATGACTGTTTCTCTAAGAAAAGTGGAAGTAATGGTTTTAACAATGCTGTTTTATAAGTGCAATAATGAAAGTTTGTTAAAGATTCACTTCCTTTAATATCATTCCAAATTATATTTTCTGCATCATATTCAACTCCCTCTTGCAAGCTATCAGAAAAACAAATATTCTTTATAACACATAAATCCTTGGCATTTAAATGTACAGCATTCGTAAAAATAAGATCACTATTCGAAGATCTTAATTTACCTAAAAAAGCTATAAAATTCTCATTATCAAACCAATCATCACTATCAAGAAAACGCACATACTTTCCTTTTGCAATTTTAAGTCCTAAATTCCATGCCGATCCATGACCTCCATTTTCTTTATCAATCACTTTTATAAACTCAGGAAATTGTAACTCATATTCCTTTGCAATAAGTGCAGAATTATCTGGAGTTCCATCATTTATAATTATAACTTCTAAATCTCTATAATATTCTGCGGGTATAATGATTGACTCAATACATCTTCTAATATATTTTTCAACATTATATACAGGGATTATTATTGTCAATAACTTTTCCATTAATATTTATTTTTTATTATATAAAAGTTCAGATAAAAGAGTTGAAGACACCCCGTCAGTATGAGGAAGAAATACAACTTCAACCCCAACAGAATTTAAATTTTCGATTATTTTATCATACATAGCTGTTCCCTGCCAGTCACTCCCATGAAACATTATATCAAAATGCAATTCATTCCAAGCATCCAGTTTATTCATTGTGATTTGAGGAACAACTTTGTCCACATACCTTATGGATTCAACAATAGCCTTTCTTTCTGAGAAATTCACAATCGGTGTTTTATTTTTATATGCTTTTACAACCTCATCTGTAGAAACTCCTACAATCAAATAATCACATTTTTCTTTTGCTCGTTTTAGTATATTAAGGTGGCCTACATGAAACATATCAAAAACACCTGTAGTATATCCTATTATTTTCTTCTTACTTTCCATATTTCACTAAATTCCAATCTTTCTCATATAACCAATTTGTGCATGCACCTGAATACCCTTTCTTATAATATTCTTGCATATCTGAGATATAATCTACGACAGCAACATAAACATGAATACCCTTACTTTTAATTTGATTTACCCCCTTATCATTTACATAACACAAAGATAAATTTACAACATGAATATTCTTCTTTATACAAAATTCAATAAGTTCGGTATAATTATTTGGAGAAACATAATGCTGACGAATTGTTACATTCTTGAAAGGGTATATTTTCATTATCTTATCATATAAATCGTAAGTATATATATTTACAATAATTCTATCTAAAACATTTTTCTTATTCAACCGAATAGCTTCATTAACAAGATATTGATATGACTTAATAGGGTCGTCTTTCATATCAGGTGCTATATAAGCCTCTTTATTTTTATCAAGAAAAACAATTAATTTTTTTATGTCCATAGGTGTATATTGTCTATATATAGGCTTAGACATAAATGTTTTATAATTCATTCTATTAGCATCTAATAAATGCTGTGTATGTCCATTTCTATCAACAAAAGAATGAGAATTAGTCATCGATATTTTTCTTTGCTCCAAGTTATCTGCCCACGAGTGACGTAATATCAACACACCATCCTTAGTAAAAGTCATATCAGAATCAAACACTCTATTTCCTTTATTGTAATTAAGTTGCATTGCTTCCAATGAATTACTATAGGTTTTTCCATCTATTCCTCCCCCCCCATGGCATATATAATGATATTTTGTATACCAAGCATTAGGTTCATCTTTAAGTAAGGGAAGAGAAGTTATATCTACATTACTTTTATGCATCATATTATATTCCTTTTTTCTCACTCTATCTTTTCTGATTTTTAGAATATAATCATTTAAGACGTCTTGCTTCTTTAAATATACGCCTGATAAAACAAATAAGGCAATCAAATATAAGAATCTTTTAAAATATTTATTTTTCATAAATGTAATATTTATATGTTCTTTCAGTATCAAAAAATACTTTTCCGTGTGTTGAGGTAGCTATTTTATAATTTTGCCAATCACCATAAAAGGTATTTAATATATTTATATAACCACAAGGAAGAGGAATTTTAAGCATTTCAAAAGGCATATATATTGCTTCTTTCAAATTTTCTCGTTTCCAAATTCTTCGTTTTTCAAAATTCCCCAATGCTAACTTTGCCACTTTTTCACTGCTTTCATCTTTACATTTAGACAATTCTTCTTCATACTTTTTATAAATTTTATGAGGATCAAAGAATGCTTTAACAAATGGATTTATTAAATAAAAAGCCAGACCTTTTAGTATTTTTTTTATTAAACTATTTGGGGTAACGTATCTTTCTTTCGTCCAATGCGAATACCTTATATATTTTTTTCTCAATAAAGATATTTCCTTACATTGTTTATCAAGATCTATTTCATTTTTAAATAAATTATCTAAAGGAAAAATATCTATAAAAATACCTTGATTAAATTTATATTTATAGTTCTTCTCAACTTCTAATATTGCTGTCGTCTCAGTATTTCTTAATTGAGCATGTCCCCTTAATGAGCCTCTATCTGTTTTTTCTGTTTGAAAAAAATATGGATGAGTAAACTCCTTTGAAGCTATTTTACATAATTTATCATAATCCTTTCTTAACATAATGATATCAATATCATCATCCCAAGGTATAAATCCCTTATGCCTAACAGCCCCTAGGATAGTTCCTGCATCAGCCCAAAAGAGAATATTATTTTTAGCACAAACATCCATAAGTTTTGCTAATAAATCTAATTCAACCGCCCATACTCGCTTCATAGTAGAAGAAATAAAAAAACCATCACGTTCCTCTTCCCTATAAAAATCTTCTGAAATATCAAGTCTTAATTTCATTTTTTCTTTCTTATTACATCCTTTATAAAAAAAAGTGGAAGAGAGTCTCTTAACAGACATAACATTACTATATAACTAATAACACCACCTATAAATAATAAAAAGACATTTATAAAGCTATTAACTCCTAAATTACTTAAAGCAAACATTATGAGATACATAAAAAAACCAGCTATTATTTTCTTCCATACAACTCTTAATAATGTTTTTAACGATAAAAAATCACCACAATTTTTCACATATAATATTGTAATAAACGTTTCTGCAGATAAAGAACTTAACACTGCACCATAACTTAAGAAACGGGGAATTAGAAACAAACTAATCAATAAATTCACACAAGAACCATAAATTAAATATTTAGAACTTTTACTCCTATATCCTGCAGGAGTAAAATAATGCGTTCCTAAACAATTACTTATACCGATAATAATAATAATGGGGCTCAACATTTGCAATAGATAAATCGTTTTTTCATAACCATCTCCTAGGAAAAGTGGTACAAAATGAGCTGCTATTCCTATCATTCCAAACATTAAACCTACACCCATAAATAAAATAAAGTCTATAGATTTATTTATTCTTTCTTTTACTTCGGCAATTTTATTTTGCCCAAATAAATAAGCAATACGCGAACCTAATACCGAGTTTAAAGATACAAAAGTTACACTCTTAGCCATATTTATCATATTGGTCGCCTGTTCATAATACCCATTTTCAACAATTAAACCTGTAATAGAACCAATCAATATCTTGTTAAGTATAGTATAAATAGATGCTGCGACCGCTGGAATAAAATAAACTATGGTTTCTTTTAGATGCGATTTTATTCTACAGAAATTTGGCTTAACCCATATAATAGTCTTTTTTAGATACAACCACATAGATAAAGAACCACCTAAAGAAGACACAACCATTAATAAGATATACTTATATAAGTCTTCTTTGCTTCTAACTACTATAAAGAGCAAAACGAATAAAAATAATTTTATTATTAAATTTCGATATACAATATAATTAAACTTTTCTATTCCTGCATAGTACCATGAAATATCAAAAAACACATTTAATATTGAACAAGTTAATATAAGATAGTACAATTGAAAGCTATCAGTAATATTTATCCATATAAACCATAAAACAAGAATAATTGATGTTGTACAGAAAAGAAGCACTTGCAACTCAATAAACAATTTACTTCTATCTACAATAGAATCTCGATTACGAGATATTTCACGCTTTCCATACGACATTATCCCCAAAGCAGCAAACATAGAAAAATATGATTGTATAGAGTTTGTATAACTATAAGTTCCAACTCCATATGCTCCTAATACTCTTGCAACATAAGGAGCTGTAAAAAAAGGAAGAATAATGCTTATTACTTCATAAGCAGTACTCAACATAATATTTTTCTTTAAACTTGTAATTTGCATTTTATACAGATGTATTTTCAAACATTCTCATTACTTTCTCTATGATAGGAGCCATATCATAATATTTATATTCTGCCAATCTTCCACCAAATATTACATCTGTTTCTTTATCGGCAAGTGCTTTATAACGAAGATAAAGTGCATTATTTTTATCATCATTAACAGGATAATAGGGTTCCATACCTGTTTTCCACTCCGTAGAATACTCTTTAGATATAACCGTTTTAGGATTCTTTTCTACCTCAGCTCCAAAATATTCAAAGTGTTTATGTTCTATAACACGAGTAAAGGGAATCTCTCTTTCAGTATAATTTACCACGGCATTGCCTTGATAGTTTGCTATTTCATGAATTTCGTGCTCAAATCTTACAGTTCGATAGTCGAGTTGTCCAAAGCAATAGTCATAATATTCATCTATTTTACCTGTAAAAACAACCTTATTTGCCATAGCATTAAAGGCATCTTTATTAGCAAAATAATCGGTATTTATTCGTACTTCTACATCTAATAACAACGCATTTATTAATTGATTATAGCCTCCTATGGGAACACCTTGATAAGTATCGTTAAAATAATTATTATCATAAACAAATCTAACGGGCAATCGTTTAATAATAAAAGGTGGCAATTCATTACACTTTCTACCCCATTGTTTTTCAGTATATCCTTTAATTAAAGCGTTATAAATGTCTTTTCCTATGAGCAATTGGGCTTGTTCTTCGAGGTTACGAGGTTCCTCTACCCCCTCTTGTTTCATTTTATTAAGTGCTTCTTGCCTTTGTTCTTCTATCTTATTTTTTGCTTCTTGCGGTGTTATAGTACCCCACATTTGGTAAAATGTATTCATGTTAAAAGGCAAATTGTAGAGCTTTCCTTTGTAGTTCGCAACTGGACTATTAGTATAACGATTGAATTTCACGAGAGAATTAACAAATTGCCACACCTTTTCGTTTTGTGTATGAAAAATATGTGCGCCATATTTATGCACGTTAATGCCTTCTGTTTGTTCGCAATAAATATTGCCTCCTGTATGTGGACGTTTATCTATTACCAAGCAACGCTTACCTTGCTTACGGGCAAAATAGGCAAAAGTAGCTCCAAAAAGTCCTGCCCCTACAATTAAATAATCGTATTTCATAGCTCAAAGATTTCTATAATCATCTACTGTCTCACCGAGTATTATCTCTAAAACTGTCGCAACTTATTTATCTTTTTCTTGGCTTTTTATATTATTTCGCAAGCGTTATACTCTTATATCTGTAAGAAAAGCGTTGAAGTTCTTGTATAAAACCAGAAAAAGCATCTAAATATCTTGCAAAAATAAAAAAAAACTAATACTGCGACCAGCAAAACGTTTATTTAACCTAAATTTAACGTGAGTTCAACGAATTATAAATGTCTGTAACTTTGCTCTCAGCAATCATTGTATGCCTTATTTATAAACAACTGAATATCAACATTATAAATGTTATAATAAATTTTACTAATTACCAAAATTACTGACATTTATAATTTGCCAAACATACATTAATTAAGAAAAATCCCCCACCTTTATCTACTGAGCCGAAAAAAAGGACAACAGATCACACCTTATTACATATAAAAAGAAAAAGAGAAACAACTTAAAAAATTGTTTCTCTTTCCTATTGTCGGGATGACAGGACTCGAACCTGCGACCACCTGGTCCCAAACCAGGTACACTACCAACTGTGCTACATCCCGCTTTGCAGAAGTGTTCCCTTATTTTTGCGTTGCAAAGGTAATATATTTTTTTTACTCCTGCAAATATTTTTTCAAAATTATTTTATTATTCCTTGTTCAACAAAGATTTTTTTCAATATTTGAACTCCACGCTCTACTTGTTCTTCTGTATGTGTAGCCATAAGTGCTAAACGAACAAGTGTGTCTTGAGGAGCACATGCTGGAGGAATAACAGGATTAATAAATACTCCGTTATCAAATGCGAGCTTTGTTACAATAAATGTTTTATCAATATCTCTCACATATAAAGGAATAATAGGACTCTCTGTATCTCCTATTTCAAAACCTTCTTCTCTAAAACGTTTTAATGCGTAATTAGTAATTTTCCAAAGGTTTGTCATTCTTTCTGGCTCAGCTTGTAGGATATGCAATGCCTCTAAAGCTGCAGCAGTTGCAGCTGGAGTATTAGATGCACTAAATATATATGAACGACAACTATGACGCAAGAAGTTAATTGTATCTTTATCTCCAGCGATGAAACCACCAATAGATGCTAAGCTCTTAGAGAAAGTTCCCATAATAAGGTCAACCTCATCAAGAAGTCCAAAATGATCACATACACCACGACCGCATTCTCCAAACACTCCAAGTGAATGTGCTTCGTCAACCATTACCGAGCAATTATACTTTTTCTTTAGACGTATAATTTCAGGAAGATTAGCCAAATCGCCTTCCATAGAGAACACTCCATCAACGACAATAAGCTTAACTGCTTCTTGAGGAAGCTTTTGCAAGATGCGTTCAAGGTCTTCCATATCGTTGTGTTTGTAGCGAAGTTGAGTTGCAAAAGACAATCTTCTTCCATCTACAATACTTGCATGGTCTCTATCATCACAAATGATATAGTCACCACGTTGTGCAACAACAGCTAAAACACCTTGATTTACAGAGAATCCAGTAGAGAAACATAATGCATCGTCTTTGCGTTCAAAGGCTGCCAATTCTTTTTCTAATTGAACGTGAAGATCAAGTGTTCCATTCAAGAAACGGCTTCCTGCACATCCAGAACCATATTTATCTAAAGCTGCTTTTGCTGCATCTATAACACGTTGATCACCTGTTAAACCTGTATAACAATTAGAACCGAACATAAGTACCTTATGTCCTTCCATCTCAACTTCTTCGCCTTGTTTGCTAGTTATAGCTCGAAAATAAGGATAAACGCCTGCCTCTATGAATTTTTGAGGCTCTCTATACGCCTTATATCTGTCTTGTAATTGTCCCATTTTAATAGGTCTATAAAACTTTTATTGATTTTTTCAGTGTGCAAAGATACAAAAAAGATGATATAAAAAGAGATTTTACTAAGAAATAATGCATAATTGCATTTTTTAGATAGAACAAAATTTACATTCCATTCGTTTTTATTACCTTTGCCAATAGGATTAAAATAGATTCTTTTACACTTAAATATTTCACCAATAGAAATAAAATGAAGAAAAAAATAGTTTTTATTATGAACCCAATTTCGGGTACAAGTAATAAAAAAGATATACCTTATTTAATAGAAGAGCTATTAGATAAGGAACAATTCGACTATTCTATTCAAGAAACAGAATACGCAGGACATGCCTATGAAATAGCAAAAGCATCTAAAGAGCAAGGCATTGATATTGTAGTTGCTATTGGTGGTGACGGAACAGTGAATGAAGTTGGACGAGCACTTGTACACTCCAACACCGCTTTAGGTATCATTCCTACAGGTTCTGGAAATGGGCTTGCACGTCATTTGCTTATCCCTATGAAGATTAAAGGGGCCATACAGGTTCTCAACGACTGTGAGATAACCGATCTCGACTATGGTATTATCAACGAACATCCTTTCTTTTGCACTTGCGGAGTGGGCTTTGACGCCTTTATTAGCGAAAAATTTGCAGAAGCAGGTAAGCGAGGTCCAATAACATACTTAGAGAATATCCTTAAAGAAGGTTTGAAATACGAACCTGAAACCTATGAGATTGAGGCAGAAAACGGAACTATTAAAAAGAAAGCTTTCCTTATTTCGTGCGCTAACGCATCGCAATATGGCAACAATGCCTATATTGCTCCACAAGCATCGATGAGCGATGGCATGATAGACGTTATTATTATGGAACCTTTCGATGCTCTCGAAGCATCACAGATAAGTATCGAAATGTTCAACAAAACACTCGACAAAAACAATAAGATAAATACTTTCAGAAGTAAAGAGATTAAAATCTACCGAAAAGCACCAGGCGTTATTCACTATGATGGCGACCCTATTGAAACAGGAAAGGAAATTATTGTTACTCTAAAAGAGAAGGGAATAAAAATACTTACCAACCCAAAAGCCGACAGAAGTTTACGACAACCTAATCAAATTCAAAATGCGGCGGCTGAGTTATTCTCGGAATTAACTCAGCTTAGAGAAGGTGTTACCAAGCAAACTCGCAATATTAAAGCCATTGGAAAAAAGATTCAACGCAAACTAAACATCTAAATCACACTCAATATTTTTATTATCAGTATACAAGTCAAAAGCCTTCTACCACAAATAGAAGGCTTTTGTTATTTCATTATACCAGAAAGAAGGCTTTCCTTCGGTATCTTTCAAAACTTGTTCTTCGTGCATTTCCTCACCACAAACACCTTTTACCAAACACAACAGATGCCTTTTGGCTATTTTATTTTCTACAGTTTTAATTGCAACATGATGCATCAACGACAAACCACAAATATAGCTCTCACTTAAAAAGTCATTCAACACTCCAGTGGGAATAATGCAACTAAAAGTACCTTGTTCTCGAAGTAGAAAAGAAACCCAACGCAATAGCTCTACAAACGACAACGTATCCGTATGCCGAGCCGTCGTTCTACTATCCCCTTTACTCTTTAATGAGTTCACAAAGAAGGGAGGATTACTCACTATCGCATCAAAACTGCCTTCCAGCCCAACTTTATTTACCTTGCAATAATCTTGTAACGATGCATGAACAACAGAAATTCTATCACAAAAAACGCTCCCTTCCACATTACTAACAGCTTGCTTATAAGCCCCTTCATCAATATCCAAAGCCACAATTTGTGCTAAAGGACATCGTTGAGCCATCATCAATGCAATCAATCCGCTACCTGTTCCTATATCAAGAATACGCTCTCCGCCTTTTGCCCACGCACCAAGTAACACACCATCTGTACCCACTTTCATTGCACACCCAGATTGTTCTACCTTAAATTGCTTAAATGTAAATACACTATTTGCCATTTCTTTTCGTTTCTTTACCTATCTAAATACAGCAAGTCATACCCCACTCTATCTTTTTGTCTAACGCATTTTTCTTTTAAATATTACACTTTCTGAGTGTAAACCATAAAAGTTTTCGATATAAGAAGAACAAACACACTTCAAATCCTTAATATTTTATAAATTAAAGCAAGTATTATTTGAAATATAGGAGATATTTTAAAGGAGAGCAGGAAGATATGTAAGAATTGTATTCTACAAACAAAAAAAAGATTAAATCAAAATGTATTTTATTTCAAAGTAACATTCGAACACAAGACAAGAAATATCTTTTAAAACACTAAAAATCAACGAATTAAAGTAAAAACTTCATAATATAAAATCAAGAACTATCTTTTTTTAGTCTTACAATTATCAAGTATTCCTATAAACTCAATGCTTTTTATTCATAAAAGCAATGTAATTGCACTTTAATTGCATTGCTTTTGTTCTACAAACTCATTCAATTCAAGTAGAAAAGCAATCCTTTTTATATCAAAATTTATGCACCATTCTCCCACCCTCACCCTTATTCTAAGATTATAAAAGCATGGTTTTCTATAACAAAATACACTCACAAGTAAACAATTTAACTCAACAAACAGTACAACAATTGGCAAAAAACTCATAAAACAAGCTAGAAGTACAATCAAATTACCTAAAGTATCAAAACAAAAGATGTTAACAAAAAGTTATTTGGCTTACTTTTTGCTACTCAATATTATACTTTACACAACATAAGAAATAAATACCCAAAACGGCATTGCAAAGTAAAAATAATACCCAAAGAAGACTATTGAAACTCAAGTTTAAGAACAAGAATGAGTTTTAGTATACCTTATTATAATATATCAATTATTATTTGTACCTTTGTTGCCTAAAAACAAATGACATGGATAATAAAATAAATGGCTCAATACAAATGATTGCCGATTATGATGGCGATATTTCAACTCTATTCAATACAACCGTTGAGGGTGAAATACCCATTCTTGCAACCCGCAATCTTATGCTCTTCCCTGGTGTTTTAACACCCATTCTCATCGGAAGAAAACAAAGTTTGAGCCTCATCAATAAAATATCAAAGCAAGAAGATCAAACTTTTGCTATTTTTTGCCAAAAAGATGCTGACGTAGACTCACCAAAGAAAGAAGATCTTTTCCACTATGGTGTGTATGCGAAGCTTGTTCGTATCATTGAAATACCCAATAGTGGAAACAACGTAACCGCTGTTGTTCAAGGTCTTGGACGCTGTTCTTTAAGCGAAATAACTAAAGAAAAGCCACACATTCAAGGTTTAACTGCCAACGAACAAGAAAAGATGCCAACCAAAAGAGATAAAGAATTCTCTATGGCTATTGATGATTTACGCAAGCAAACCGCTGAATATATATTGAGAAACGAAGATATTCCAAGCGAATCTCAATTTGCCATGAATAATATTCGTAATAATATTGTTGTACTCAACTATATCTGTTCGAACTTACCTTTCAGCATTGAAGACAAATATAAATTGCTTTCAACTCCAGAAATCAAAGAAAGAACATTTATTGCGTTGCAACTTCTTGACCAAGAAATACAAAAACTAGAACTCATTCAAAGTATCCGTTCAAAAACTAGAGAAGATCTTGATGAGCAACAAAAGGAATATTTCTTACAACAACAAATAAAAAACATCAAGCGAGAGCTTAACAATGGAGAAGGAAGTCCAGAAAAATTGGATCTCCGTAAGAAAGCTCTAAAGAAAGATTGGAATGAGAATATTAGCGAAGTATTCTACAAAGAGCTCGATAAATTGGATATGTATAACCCCCAAAGTCCCGAGTATAGCATTCAACTTAACTATCTTCAACAGCTTGTTTCGCTTCCTTGGAACGAGTGTACAAAAGACGAGTTAGACCTTAAAAGAGCCCAAAAGATTCTAGACAAGGATCACTATGGTATGGAAAAGGTTAAAGAACGCATTTTAGAACACCTCGCAGTATTGAAATTAAAAGGTGATCTTAAAGCTCCAATTATATGCCTTTATGGTCCTCCAGGAGTGGGTAAGACCAGCTTAGGAAAGAGTATTGCCGAGTCGATGAAACGCAAATATATCCGAATGTCATTGGGTGGCGTTCACGATGAGTCTGAGATTAGAGGTCACAGACGTACCTATGTGGGTGCAATGCCTGGTCGAATCATCAAGAGTATACAAAAAGCTGGCTCGTCAAATCCTGTCTTTATTCTCGACGAAATAGATAAAGTGGGCACTATGAGCAATCATGGCGACCCCACATCTGCCCTTCTTGAGGTATTAGACCCTGAGCAAAACAATGCTTTTCACGATAATTTCTTAGACTTAGATTACGATCTTTCTAAGGTATTATTTATCGCAACAGCAAACGATATCAGTGCTATTCCACGACCATTGCTCGATCGTATGGAGCTAATTGAAGTGAGTGGATATATAACTGAAGAGAAATTAGAGATCGCAAAGCGTCATCTTATTCCTAAAGAGCTTGAAAACACTGGTCTAAATAATCTTTCTAAGAAGATTGCTTTCCCTAAAGCTACTCTTGAAATGATTATCGAAAAATACACAAGAGAGAGCGGTGTGCGTCAATTAGAAAAGCAAATAGGTAAGGTTATGCGCAAAGTTGCATTTAAATATGAGATCGATGGCGACTTGATTTATAACAAACTTACAACAAATAACATTGGAGAACTACTTGGAAAAGCTCCATTTAGCAGGGATATTTATCAAGGAAACCAATATGCAGGCGTTGTAACTGGCTTGGCTTGGACTAGCGTTGGTGGTGAAATTCTATTCATCGAAACATCTTTAAGCAAAGGAAAAACAGGCAAACTAACACTCACTGGTAATCTAGGTGATGTAATGAAAGAGAGTGCTGTCATTGCTCTTGAATATATTAAGGCTCATGCTGATGAGCTAAAGATAGACTATCGTATCTTTGATCAATGGAACATTCACATTCATGTGCCTGAAGGTGCAACTCCAAAAGATGGTCCTTCTGCTGGTATCACAATTGCAACAAGTATTGCTTCGGCTCTAACTCAACGCAAAGTACGCAAAAATGTGGCTATGACTGGCGAGATAACACTTCGTGGAAAAGTGCTTCCAGTAGGCGGAATCAAAGAAAAAATACTTGCTGCAAAGCGTGCAGGAATAACAGATATCCTCATTTGTCAAGACAATAAGAAAGATATTGAGGAAATTGCAGATATCTATTTACATGGAGTTACATTCCATTACGTAGACACGATACAAGATGTTTTGGCTTTCGCACTAACAAATGAAAAGGTAGATAATGCCATTTCGTTTACTTTTGAAGATTCTAAAACACAAGAAGAACAGCAAAATTAAGCAACAACAAACATAATGAAGTTCGAATTAAAAGGCTTAGATGTCAACTCAAACGCACGTGCAGGTGTTATAACTACAGACCACGGACAGATTGAGACACCTATCTTTATGCCGGTAGGAACATGCGGAAGTGTTAAAGGAGTTCATCTAAACGAACTAAAACAACAAATAAATGCGCAGATAATACTTGGAAATACTTATCATCTTTATTTGCGTCCAGGACTAGATATACTAAAAAATGCAGGTGGACTACATAAGTTCAACGGCTGGGATCGCCCTATATTAACAGATAGTGGCGGTTTCCAAGTATTCTCACTAACAGGTATTCGTAAATTAAAAGAAGAGGGATGTGAGTTCCGTTCGCATATAGATGGCTCTAAACACTTCTTTACTCCTGAGAATGTTATGGACACTCAACGAGTGATTGGTGCAGATATTATTATGGCTTTCGATGAATGTCCACCAGGAAAGAGCGACTATCAATATGCGAAGAATAGCTTAATGATGACCCAAAGATGGTTAGATCGTTGCTTAAAGCGCTTTAATGAAACAGAAGCGCTTTATGGTTATCAACAAACTCTTTTCCCTATTGTACAAGGTTGCACTTATAAAGAGTTACGAAAAGAAGCCGCTAAGTTCATAGCAGATAAGGGAGCAGATGGCAATGCCATTGGAGGTTTAGCTGTAGGAGAGCCTACCGAAGTGATGTATGAAATGATTGAGGTGGTGAATGACATTCTACCTACCTCAAAGCCACGCTACCTTATGGGCGTAGGAACACCTCAAAACATACTCGAAGGTATTGCTCGTGGAGTGGATATGTTCGATTGTGTAATGCCAACTCGTAACGGAAGAAATGCAATGTTGTTTACTTATGAGGGAACTATGAATATGAGAAACAAGAAATGGGAAAACGATTTCTCTCCTATTGACATTGATGGCTGTGAAACAGATCTTATCTATACAAAGGCATATCTGCATCACTTATATAAAGCTCAGGAGCTTTTAGCAATGCAAATAGGTAGTATTCATAACCTTGCTTTCTATCTTCGACTTGTAAAAGACGCACGTCAACACATCTTACAAGGCGACTTTGCTAGTTGGAAAGCGAGTGTTATTGAGAAACTTGGCAGACGACTTTAATGATATATTGGCGTAGATTACGAAATAATACAAAATGAATAATATCACTTCAAACATAAAAGAACGATATCAAAAGGTATTATCAACCATTAAAGAGAAGCTTTCTTTCCTTCTTCCTCTTTGGAATTTTCTGAAGAAGTATGGTGCTTTTTTAGCCTATTTCAGCCCCAAGAGATATATAAAGATACTTGATTGGTACATCATTAAGAAGTTTATTGGAACTTATATTTTCTCTATTCTTCTTATTATTTCAGTGGCTATTGTTTTCGATGTAAATGAAAATTTAGCACGATTCGCACAATATCATGCTCCATTAAAGGCTATTGTGTTTGACTATTACGCCAACTTCGTTCCCTACTTCGCCAACCTTTTTAGTCCTTTGTTTGTCTTTATTGCCGTCATTTTCTTCACGTCGAAGCTTGCAGGCAATTCAGAAATCATCTCAATACTAGCAGCAGGTGTTTCATTTAAACGTCTTATGCGCCCTTATATGATATCGTGTGCATTGATATCAATGCTCTCTTATTACCTAAGTTCAAATGTTATTCCACACGGAACCGTTATTCGTCAGAACTTTGAAGCATTATATAAAAATAAAACAAAGAACACTTCGGCAGATAATGTGTTGTTGCAAGTGGACAAAGGGGTAATTGCTTATATTCAACATTACGATAACAATAGTAAAAGAGGCTATGGTTTTTCTCTTGATAAGTTCAACAATAAAAAGCTCGTTAGCCATCTAACTGCTACTGAAATACAGTATGACACCATATCAGATACCAAATATCACTGGACAATATCTAACTGGAAGACTCGTAAACTTGAAGGATTAAAAGAGAAAATAACAACAGGTGCTCAACGAGATACTATCATTATGATGGAGCCTACCGATCTTGTTTACTCAAAAGGACAACAAGAAACCTTTACAAGTGCACAGCTTCAAGACTATATTTCAAAGCAAATAGACCGTGGAAGCAGTAATGTTGTGCAGTATCAGGTGGAATATCACAAACGAATCGCATCGTCTTTTGCATCGTTCATCCTCACAACCATTGGTTTATCGCTATCTTCGAGAAAGCGAAAAGGGGGAATGGGACTCTATATGGGTATTGGACTAGCCCTTAGTTTTGGATACATCATGCTTCAAACCGTATCTGCAACATTTGCGATCAACGCCAATACTCCTCCTATAATTGCAGCATGGATTCCCAACATTATATTTAGTTTGGTTGCATATTTCTGCTATAGAAAGGCTCCCAACTAATCAATAACAAATTAAGACACCTATTATTATATATAGACCCTCATTCTATTTCATAATAAAGGTTTAGACAATAGAAACAAAAAAGAATGTTTTTCGACGAATTAAATTTAAATGATAATATATTAGACGCACTCTATGACATGCGTTTTGATGAGTGTACACCTATTCAAGAGGCATGTATTCCTGCTATTTTGAATAAAAAAGACATCCTAGGTGTGGCTCAAACGGGAACAGGAAAGACCGCAGCTTATTTGCTTCCCGTACTATCTTTACTCGACAATGGAGGCTATCCAAAAGATAAAATCAACTGCATTATAATGTCTCCAACCCGTGAATTGGCTCAACAAATAGACCAAGCGATGCAAGGATTCAGCTATTATCTACAAGAAGTGAGTAGCGTTGCAGTGTATGGAGGTAACGATGGAAATCGCTACGACCAAGAGATTAAGTCATTAAAACTCGGGGCAGACGTTATTATTGCTACCCCAGGACGTTTCATTTCTCATTTATCTCTAGGCAACATTGATACCTCGGGAGTTTCATTCTTTATTCTTGACGAAGCCGACAGAATGCTAGATATGGGCTTTTATGACGACATTATGACCATAGCAAAGGAGCTTCCACCCCATTGTCAGAACATAATGTTCTCTGCAACCATGCCTCCTAAAATTGAAACTCTTGCACGAACAATACTCAAGAATCCTGAAACAATAAAACTAGCAGTTAGTAAACCTGCTGAAAAGATAAAGCAATCGGCTTATGTTTGCTATGAGCCTCAAAAACTAAAGATTGTTACTAGTCTGTTTAATGCTGATAACTTGCAACGTGTCATCATCTTTTCTGGAAAGAAAGATAAGGTGAAAGATATCAATAAGGCATTGCTTTCGAAGAAAATAAACAGCGGTGCTATGCACTCTGATCTATCGCAAGCAGAGCGAGATGAGGTGATGTTTAAGTTTAAAGCAGGTCAGATTGATGTATTAGTTGCAACCGACATCGTATCAAGAGGAATTGATATTGATGATATTAGAATGGTTATCAATTATGATGTTCCACACGATGTGGAAGACTATATACACCGAATTGGCAGAACTGCAAGAGCCGATAGAGATGGTAAAGCCATTACTCTTGTAAGCGATGAAGATATGTTCTATTTCCAACAAATAGAACAATTTTTAGAGAAGACTATTGACAAAACGCCTAATCCAGATAATATTGGAGAAGGGCCAGAATATAAAAAGGTTCAGAAATTTGCAAGAAAAAAGGGTGTAAAAAGCAGAAATTCGTCAGGAAAAGCATCATTCAAACAGAGACACTACAAAGAAACAAAAAATCAACAGCACGATAAGAATGCTACAAACACTCATCATTCTAAAAAGAAGAGCAACGAAAACAAGAGACCAAAAGGTTCACACAAGCCAGTAAATAGGCACAATAAGCTTACAGAAGCTAGCGAGAATACACCGAAAAAACAATAGAATAATTAAACATAATAAACATTTTAAACAACTTTAATTCACTGAAATATTATGCTAAAAAAGAACATCGAAGAAGCATTAAATGCTCAGATCAATGCAGAAATGTGGTCGGCTTATCTTTATTTATCAATGGCAGCACATTGTCATACAATTGGACAACCAGGTATGGGTAAATGGTTTGAAGTTCAATTCAAAGAAGAACAAGACCACGCAAAGATTCTTTTCAACTATGTTATCTCACGAAATGGTAAAGTATCCCTTAAGCCTATTGATTCTGTGCCTACAGAATGGAATTCTATCTTAAATATTTTCGAAAGCACATTACATCATGAACAAAAAGTAACAGAAATGATTAACAAGTTATTTGCACTTACTACACAAGAAAATGACTATGCAACTCAAAGTATGCTACAATGGTTTATAGATGAGCAAGTAGAAGAAGAAGAAAATGTTCAAACCATTATCGACAATATTAAGATGATTCATGACAATGGCTATGGCTTGTATATGATCGACAAAGAACTTGGTTCTAGAACTTATACAGAGGCTTCTCCTCTTACTAAATAAATGTAAAAGATACCTATATCAGTAAAAAAATAGTCTCACAAAACTTATCCTTTATTTTGTGAGACTATTTTTATTATGTCTTAATTCCTGTCAAAACTTCAAAGATTCAATTATTATATTAATAGACAAAGAAAAAAATGAGAGTGAAATAAATGGCCGTACGAAAAATATAAAAAACTTTTCCTTTTTATTCCTTCAATGTTTAACATTACACATTCATAAGAAAATAAATATTAATTTTTGTTTTTTCTTGAAAGCAACAAAATAATAATACATAAAAACAATTAAAAAAAATAACAATATATTCCCACATCTATTATTTATATAATATAATTTATATCTTTGTAATCAAAAGATTATATTTTATAAATACCTTTTTAGTTGCAATTTCTGAAGACATGTTATTTGTTTAGACATAAGAGAGTATGCCTAAAATAAGGATTGACATTTTATAAAAAATGCCTCTTGATTGTAAAGAAAATATCATATTTAGAATAATAAAAAATAATTAAATCATAAAAAAAATAATTATGAAGATTGTAAAACGACTAATTTTTATGTTCACTTCAGTGCTTTTGGTGGCTTGTAGTGCCGACGAAAAGCTGGTAACAAATGCGCTTGTGGAAAATGAAAAACCACAAACGATTTCTGCAGAATTAAACTTTTCTGTAATTCAGGATGAAACAACAAAAGCAAATACACGTTCTTTAAGCTTTGATGTAACAGAATCTGCAGCACCTAAATTAAATCTTGAAGGAAAAGAACGTGTTACTGTTCATTGTGTTTTTTATAATACAAAAGAAAGAACATTCTCTTCTGCACCTTTAAGTTTTAGAGTTGTAGACGGAAAAAGCCTTGTTATTGCTCAAGGACAAAAATTTAATCTTACTTTAAAGAAGGATATAAGACTAAATTATCCAAAGTATGCAGCACAACTTCCTGCAGTTGCAAATGAAGAATGGTACATGATGGGAATTATAGCTGACAATGCTACTCCAAATTCTAAATATAGAGATCAAGGACATTATAAAGATTTTAGGCTTAACGACGAAGGTTATGCTGTGCAAATAGACAAACCTTTTGCAAAAGTAACTGCTGGACAATCTGAAAAAGTAGAGCTAGATATTCCTTATGCTTTCTTGTGGAGAAAATTAAGAGCAGATAAAAATGCTGATGGAAATTACGTATTTACAGCTGAGAAACCTGCTGTACTTAAGCCAATGGGAAGTATTATCCGCCTTAATATCACCAATGCCACAAATTATAAATTAAAGTATAATGGTTTCACTTTCATTACTTCAGGTAGTACAAGTGGCTCTTTTGTTCTTGACCTTGCGCGTTATTTCGATCTTAAATATCAAGCTCCAGCTACAGTTGAAGAGGCAAAAGCTGGTGAGAAAGAATATGATAAAGCCTACAAAGAGTTAGTAAAAGCTATGTGGGTAGATAAAGAAGATAGAACAGCGAACGTTGAATTGAATTATACTAAATATAAATTTGAGAATAACGAGGATGTGCATTTAGCAAATAACCAAGCAGACCCTAGCACTTATTGGGTTTGGTTTATACCTAAAGAAGCTTTAAAGGGTAATAAACTAAAACAAGACTATCCTAACTTAGAAATACAGAAAGCACAATTCTTATTACACTCTAAGACAGATGAAGAGAATGCTCCTCAAATGGCAATGCTTCCTGTTTATGGTTCTAAAGCAAATTACGTTAATGGTCATACTTATCCTGCAAAAGGAAAAGCGCTCTATAATTGGGGACCTCTTAACTTTGTTGCACCAGCAAACTGTACTGCAACAGGTGGATTTAGTAATGACTTAGAAGAAGCAAAACAATTCTCTCCAAAAGATATGGGAACATTAGAAGTTCCTGAAGGTTATCACATTCCTACACGTATGGAATGGCAAACAATCTTTGCACGTTTTGCTGGTACGGGTTATTTAGAGAGATGGACAGCTATAACTCCTGGAGACTTTAATGGTAAAACAATGCGTTTTGCACAATATGGAAGTAATAGAGTTAGTTCTTCAAACCTTTTAAGTAAATTCTATCAACATATTGTTACAATGGCAAAATATCCTAAATTGATGGGAGAACTCAGAGACGATGCATGGTTAAATCGTTTCCGTGCAGAACCAAGAATGGGTTATTGTTGGTATAAAGATGGGGCTACTTACGGACAAAATTACACGGATAAAGCTTATGGTTCTTCTTTTAATCCTGCAGACTATCCTCAAATAACAAATGACGACCATAAAAGTGTTATCCGTATAGATTATGTTAGTATGGATGGAACACCAGATACAGATGCTCATATGCAATTAACACAACGTTATTTAGGTCCTAACTTTATCTTAACTCCTTATGATATTCAAGATGATAGATATTGGATGGAAACTGGAAGAGATGACCTAAAGCCATTAGAAGACGAGTTCCAACGTTCTTTACCTATGTATGGTTTTGCACTTAAATCATCTTATAATGAGAATGATCGTCAAGGAACAGCGCAAAACTTTGGATATGGAGCTATTTATTGGAGCAACACAGAAGCAAATACAGAGAACAAATTACCTGCAAAAAGTACAAACACACGATTGCCACTCTACTTCAATTTAGATGAATATAGTAGAACTGACAACCTTGGTGATTTATGTGAATCTCCACGTTATAAGCTTGGTCAAAATGCACACAATTCAGAATACCCTATAGTTACGAAGTATTCTGCATTTGTGAGACTATTTACAAATAAACCACAAACAAAATAATAGAACGAAAATATATGAAAAAGAAATTATATATTAAACCTACCATGAGTACCTATCAGATTTTTGATAAGATAATGCTTGGAAGTTTAAGTGCCCCTTTAGTGTTTGAGGACTTAAAAAATGAGACTGAAGACCCAGCTGAAAATAATGATGACTCTGTCTGGTAAAAAAATAATTATATAGTAATATTTATATAGTTATAATATAAAACCCTTATTTAAGCCACACCATTGTTTTTATATATGGTGTGGCTTTTCTTTTTCCTTTAGTAAATAAAGCCAAAAGATGTATAATATTATTGCTTATTTATTTGCAATATAAATTCAATAACATCAACTCTATTTTTTTATTTTATCAACATTTATTCCTTCTTTTATCTTAATAGTATATTCGATATACTCTAGTGTTCATTGTTTCTCCTAGCTAGAAGACCTACAATTAAGTCGCAAAATCAATACTATTACATGATAAAACATATACAATTATAATATAAAGTCAATGTAATTCTTTTTTATTCTTCCTACATTGTATTTTTGATCAAATAAAAAAATATAGAAACTATGATTATTATATATAGTTCCATGAACTATATATAATAATCATAAATTTTATAGTTAAACAAATATTAATTACCTTTGTTGAAAACATAAACTAATACATATAGAGCCAACTACTATTTTTTATACTTCTACTTTTATCACTTAGAATTACTTTTAAAAGAATCTCAAGATTTACAATATATAAAGTTTCAATCAGAAGAAGCAAATATAGATGAGGAAATAAAGATTTTCTTAAAAAAAATAATTACTAAAAATAATCATCTTCCGACTCAAAAATCTATAGATACCTTAGATTTATCTATAGATGGAAAGAGTCATCTATATAATATAGAAGACTTTAAGCACCTATATATCTCAGAAGTCCTTTTACCTAACGAACTTTCTGAGGAACAAAAAAGGAATATTTCGAATATTAAAAAAGAATGTATGTTAATCCAGATCTATATATAAAAATATCAGGATCAAAAGAAGATAGATTCCACTCAATTGAGATAAAATCAACAAAACAAGATACGATACCTGGCTCAAGTGTTCAACAGGTTGTTAGTGATGAATGGACCATTTTCATTAAACATAATTCTTCTCAAATTGATGTTGCTTGTAGTCTCTATAGAAATTGTATCACTGATAAACTCCCTTTTCCCGATAGAAGCCCGAGACCTCAAGTTGGTTTTAATACAATGAAAAAGTGGAATGTATTACACCGAAAAGTGAATAGAGGAATGTTGCAATATAAAATTGATACAGAGGAAAATCTTCGGAAAGATAAAATATTATTAGATTGGCAACACACATTATGTGAAGAATGGTTTGATATCATCTCTAGAGAAAAGAAAACCAAAGAGAAATGGTTTAATAATGTGATCAGGAAATATTCTCTTTTACTTTTAGAGAAAATAGAGACTAGCCCAGAATCTATAAAAGATTATATTTCAATATTAAGAAAGAACATTATTGATTAATCTTCTCCAAAATAAAAACTCCAATTCTTTCTAATCTTACTAGCTATATGATAAGCTAGTAAGGGAGGAACAGCATTCCCTACAATCTTATATCCCGCAGACGGACTAACTTTTAATTTATTATTTTCTTTTAAAACAAAACTATAATCATCTGGAAAAGTTTGTATTCTTGCACATTCTCTTAAAGTTAATCTTCTTTCTGGAAGCATAAATTCATTATTAGTAGAACCATGGTCTTTTGATAACCTCCTAAATTCAATATTACCATGATGTTCAGATCTAATAGTTGGTGCCAATCTATGCAACTTAACTTCTGTATTTCCCTGTAACTTTTCTAGATATTTAGCCTTAGAGAAACTCATTTGAGATAAATCTGTAGAATTATCTGGTTCTACTAAATCACAAAGAACTTTACCACACGGAACATAAGGCTTCAATAAAGAAGAAGTCTCGTAATAAAGATCAACTATATCACTCTCAATATAATGAGTGGGAGCTGGATAAGGAGAAACCTCATCAAAAGGCACACTTTCCTTTAACATTTCTAAAGCCTCTTCAGTAAGCGCATCTTTTCTAAAACCTATAAAAATAATTCTTTCTCTATTCTGTGGAACTCCATACCTACCAGCGTGCAAGATTTGTGGTGTTAATACAATATATTCCTTTTTTGAAGAACCAGAGAAATCTTTTTGTATTATATCTTTTACTTCTCCTAAATTTGAAAGCCCTTTTACATTTTCAGCAATAAATACTTTTGGCTGAGTGATTTCAATTATTTCTTTCATCCAAATGTAAAGTTTTCCTCGATTTTCATCTGTTGGAATATTATCATCAACTTTCTCTCCATTATGTGAAACAGAAGACATGAATCCCTTTCGCTTTCCTGCAACACTAAAATCTTGACAAGGAAAACCACCTGTAACAATATCCACATTAATAGGTAATATAGAAATTTCTCCGTTTCTATATTTCTTCACAATATCAACAATACTATCTAAGATATAAATCTCAGAAATATCTTGCTTTCGTTTTCTATTAAAATAATCTACCCAAGTTCTTTTGGCATATGGGTTTATATCATTAGCGAATATCGTTTCAAAATCAGTTTCCTTTAAATAATAATATTTTTCATCTTCTTTTGAAATCCAATCAGGATGAATATCGGTATTAAGACAACACTTCGGTATAGTAAATCCTCCTTCAAAACCAATATCCATCCCACCTCCACATGAGAATAAAGATAAAACTTTCTTTTTATTACTCATAGCATTTACAAATAAATGGAACTTTACTTATATCTTATTGCTGTCTTTCTCTTTCAATAATCCATGGCTATATGCATAGAGAAGTTCTTTTAAGTCAGCAATTTGCTTATTCAACTCTTTACCTTTATCTGTGTCTGCCACTAATATTCGATTCGAAATAGTTTCTACAATCTGTGTAGTACTCTTAATATCTAATCCTCTTTCAATCGCATCTTGCGCACTAGAGAATGGCTCGTGTTGAACAAGAGCAAAGCTTCTACTATGATAAACCAAGGTATAACCAGCGATACCTGTTTCTTTATGATATGCTTGTGAGAAGCCTCCATCTATCACCATCAACTTACCATTTGCCTTAATAGGGTTCTCTCCATTGGCAACATGAACAGGAACATGACCATTTATGATGTGAGCGTTCTCTCCTTCTACGTCAAACTCTCTCAATATTTGGTCGATAATCTCTTCCGATTCACGCAACTTGAAATAGTTTCCTTTCTCTTCTTTATGCGTTTTTTTATCTTCAATAAAATATCTTTCGAATGTTGCCATCTTAGATTTATCAAATAAAGGACTATTAGGTCCACACCATAAATATAAGAAATAATCTATTGCATTGGTCTTTTCTTCTGTATCTGCATCTGCTTGGAAAGCTGTACGAACAAGCATTTCGATTGTTTCCATCAGCTCTTTTCCTTTATAATATTGACCAGGAAGCACCTCAACCTCTTTTAAAGAGCCATCATCATTCAAAGGGAGTGATGCATGGAACAATAAATTGTTGTTATAAACGGCATACATACTACCATGTTGAAGCAACAAACGAATGTGCTTTTGTAGTTTTTCACTGATGAGAAAAGAGTGCACCAACTTACTCATTAATAGCTCTTCTTCCTCTGTCAGCTTGTTAGGATGCTTGGTATCTATTGTTGGAAACATATTGCTCTTCAATGGATAAGCCACTCCATCAATAGTAATCTCACCTTTCTTATAGTCAATATTATTAAATAATGCCCTATCATTCATATTCCATTCTGGATGTCTTTCTATGATAGAAGCCTCTTCTTTAAACTGAATAATTGCAATTGCTTTGTGCATCATTGCTGCTAAACGATGAGTTTTCTCATCAATATCTTTCGCTCCACCTGATAATTTTGGAATAAACTCAAGACAAGGATCGTCACCATAAGTTTCCATTGCAAAGGTTGCTAGGGGAACTAAATTGATTCCGTATCCCTCTTCCAAAGTAATTAAGTTGGCATAGCGCAACGATAAACGAATAACATTACAGATACACGCTTTATTTCCTGCACAAGCACCCATCCATAACATATCATGATTTCCCCATTGAATATCCCATCGATGATAATTTACAAGGGTGTCCATGATGATATGCGCTCCAGGTCCTCTATCATAAATATCGCCTAACAAGTGTAATTGATCAATAATTAGTCGCTGAATAACATTAGCCAAAGCAACAATGAAATCATCTGCTCTGCCAGTTGTAATAATTGTATCAATAATTACATTGATATAAGCAGTTTTATCTGCATCTTCTGTGCGTTCATGCAATAATTCTTGAATAATATAACTAAAGTCTTTGGGTAATGATTTGCGCACTTTAGAACGTGTATATTTGCTCGAAACCTCTTTACACACAGCAACTAGACGGTGAAGAGTGATATGATACCAATCTTTAAGGTCTTTTTCTTCAAGCTTTACTAGCTCTAATTTCTCTCCAGGATAATAAATAAGCGTACAAAGATCTTTCTTTTCGCTTTCTCTAAGAGTATTTCCAAAAAGCTCATTCACCTTTCTTTTAATATTTCCAGAGGCATTCTTCAGTATATGTTGAAATGCTTCATGCTCTCCGTGAATGTCTGCAAGGAAGTGTTCTGTACCTTTGGGAAGGTTTAAGATTGCTTGCAAATTAATGATCTCGGTACTTGCTTCGGCTATTGTGGGGAAAGAATGAGATAAAAGTTCTAAATATCTCAAGTTCTTTACTATATTCTTATATTTCATAACATTTCTATTTACTGTAGTTTGTTATTAAATTTTCTATTTTATCTGCTAACTTTCCTTCCTTAAAAGCTATGGGCATAAAACCTTCGGTCAATAAAGAACGTGAAAAAAGAACAGACTCTAACGCTTCAACAAAGTTCGTTATTTTTAGAGTTTCTAAATATTCGGCAAACTTATCTTCATTATATTCAGCCTCAAACATTGCAGTAGAAAGTTCTTGAAGGATATTAAAAGGAATATTGTGTCGGTGATAAAGATATTCTATATACAAAAACATAGAACATAAGTTCTTCATATTTCCATTTACATCTACATCAGATGCTATAAATTTACTTACCTTTTGGTTGATTTTTTCTTTTACAATTTTGTCGTGAAGAAGTAATATCTCTTTATAATAGTCTACAAATTGATGAGCCATAAGCTCATCTGTGATACTATTTGTAATAACAGAATTTTCAATCAATCGAATATTCTTGTTAGTTTTAAGAGTTTTTAATTGATTGTATTCTAATTGTCCTGAGGCATGAAAAGCAGTAACAAAGTTTACAATAGGATACTTTTTAGGCTTCAATGTCTCTTCCTTTGCTCTTTGATGATGGCTATTCCATGAAAAAAAAGAATTTAAGGGAGACACTAATATGGGTATTTCCATATTATAAAGCTTAGTGGCATAAGCTATATTATGCTTATCTTTAGCATCAAAAAAATGTACAATATCAGGATTCTCTGCTGTTAAAACAACATCAGGAGATAAAGAAAGATAGTGCTGAAGAATCTTTATAAGTTTACTTTTATAATCATCTTTCTCTAAAAGTGCAGATGTATAAAGATGAATTCTCATATCTTATGACTCGTAAATTCGGTCTTATCTGAACGTTTATACTTGATTGTATACCACAATTTGTGATATTGATTGCGCAATTCTAACCAACTTAACAGCATAAAAGGAATATCCACTCTAAAGAAATTCATTGCTCGCTTTGCAATAATTCCTCTCACGATAAAGGTCAAAAAATAACAGAATGCAACGCAAATGAGTAAGAACCAATCTTGAGTATAAATACTCCAAACACCTAACAAAAGCTGAAGAACATAGTTTAGATGGTAAAAGAAGGTGTCTAAGAAGTAAATAAATTTATACTTACGAGATTGCTTTAAGTACCTTTTTGTATGCATATAAGTCAGCTCTTTATCCTTCCATTCAGCCTCAGAAGGTGCTTTCTCACAAGTCCACTCATTGCAATTAAGCTGAAAAATACAATTGCCTTGCTGGCTATACTTATTCACTATAAACTCATATTCACCTCTTGCATGCTCCAATCCTCCTCTAAAACCATCTTGTTCGATAAACTCATCTTTCTTAAATCCAACAATATTGCTATTGATTCTATCGAAACGCCCCTTTAAATAACCATTCAACAGATAAGTAAGAGTATGAAGATGGGTAAATTGATAGAATGATTTTGTAGAGTCTTCGTAGGTTCCTGGTACTACAAAAAGATTGCTTTCTTTCTTAAAACTATGTCCTATTGCTTGAAGCCAACTATTCTTTTCGATTATAGTATTGGCACCAATAAGCAAAATGTGCTGATATTTTGCAGCCTTAACCCCAAGCGTTATAGACATCTTTTGTCTACTCATATAACGTGATGTTGTAGGAACAAAAGTGACATAAAGACGCTTATCTTTTTCATATTGTTCAAGAATATCCTTTGTTTCATGATCACCTTTATTAATTACGATAATCAATTGAAATTCTGAAGTATATTCTTGCGATAGTATTACAGGAATTAGAACTCTCAACTCTTCATTATTCTCATTAATAGGCAATACAATAGAAATAGGATTGTCTATCTCTTCACTCTCTGATTCTTGTGTTTCTTCAGAGGAGAAAGCTTTTGTTCTAAACCTAAATAGAGGATTAAGAAAAATCGACATCAACGTTATTACTAAAACAACGCCACACAAAATGAGTGTAAAAATATCGATATCTACTAACTGTGTTACATCCATCATCTAATATCAATAAAGAGAAGACGAAACTAATTATACATTTTTATATTATGAATAAAATAGAGCTGTACTCAAACTTTGCAATGCTTCTTTCTTATCACTTTGCTTAATGAGGAACGAAACGTTATAGTTTGAACCTCCATAAGATATCATTCTCACAGGAATATCTTTCAAAGCTTCAGTCACCTTTGCAACAAATCCTGTGTTATTCCAATCTAAGTCGCCAACAACACAAACAATACTCATCTCGCTTTCGGTAGTAACTGTACCATATTTCTTTAGCTCTGATAATATATCTGCTAAATGAGATTTATCTTCGATGCTCATAGATACGCTCACTTCGCTTGTTGCAATCATGTCAACTGGAGTGTGATAGCTTTCAAATATCTCAAATACTTTACGCAAAAAGCCTGCTGCAAAAAGCATTCTACTCGACTTAATCTTAATTGCTGTAATGTTATCTTTGGCTGCAATTGCCTTTATTTTACCCTGCGTCTTTATGCCGTTGATAATTGTTCCTTCTGCATCTGGGTCCATGGTATATTTCAAACGAACTGGAATATTGGCATATTTAGCAGGCTGAATGCATGTTGGATGCAATATTTTCGCACCAAAGTAAGCTAATTCTGCAGCTTCTTCAAAATGTAACTGACGAACAGCTTCGGTCTTTTCAACCACTCTTGGATCATTATTATGCAAGCCATCAATATCCGTCCATATTTGTACTTCCTCAGAATTTATAGCCGCTCCAATTAAAGATGCAGTATAATCAGAGCCTCCACGCTGAAGATTATCAATCTCTCCATAAGCATTTCTACAAATGAATCCTTGCGTTAGGTATATTTGATAACCTGTTTTTTCTTTCGTAATATTAGACAATAAAAGGGTAATATCATGCAGATTAGGTTCTGAGTTTTTATCAGTTCTCATAAAGTCCAAAGCAGATAACAATACAGACTTAATGCCTTGCTCTTGCAAATAGGCTTCAACCATTGTTGTACTCATAATTTCTCCTTGCGCAACAATGGTCTTTTCTTCAAAACTTGTAAATAATTCTTTCGTAAAAGAACGCAAAAAAACAAACTCTTTACTTAAGAATTCTTTTATATCTTTCTTGGTTTTATCCGTAGAGTATAATTCATCTACAACCTTATCATATTTTTTTTCAAGATGATTAATCACCTCATTTGCCCCTTCTGGGTTCTTTTTATAAAGATAATCGGCAATCTCAACCAACGAATTAGTTGTGCCCGACATTGCAGAAAGCACAACAAATGTGGGCTCGCCACTTGCTGTTATTATACCACAAACTTCTTTTATACGTTCTGGCGAACCAACAGAGGTACCACCAAACTTCATTACCTTCATTCTAAATACGTTTTAATATCTACCTATAAATCGAATTTTTCTTCCTTAGTTCCTTCTTTTGTGTATTCTGAAGTCACATCTGCTAGTAGTCCGTCTTCGCATTTATACACTATTCCTGGATATTTTTGAAGAATCAACATATTATGTGTTGACATGATAACTGCAGTTCCTTTCTTAGTAATCTCTTTCAAAAGAGCAACAATATCCAAAGCTGTTTCTGTGTCAAGATTACCTGTTGGCTCATCTGCAATAATCACTTTGGGTTTATTAAGCAATGCTCTAGCTATTGCAATACGCTGCTGTTCACCTCCAGAAAGTTCATGAGGCATCTTGTTTTTCTTATCCAACAATCCCACATCAGTCAACACTTCATCAATACGTTCGTCTATTTCTTTATTATCTTTCCAGCCCGTTGCTTTTAGGACAAAGTGCAAATTACGATAAACTGTCAAGTCGTGTAGCAATTGAAAGTCTTGAAAAATAATACCAAAATCTCTTCTTAAACCTGCTATTTCTTTTCTTTTTATCTTCTTTAAGTCACGTCCTAAAACATCAGCAACTCCATCTTCGTTATCAGAATCAAGATCTAGCTCACAATAAATCGTTTTTAATAATGAGCTTTTTCCAGAGCCTACCTTACCCACTAAATACACAAATTCGCTTTGATCAATATGAAAATCGACATTACCAAGAACCAATTTGTCGTCTTGATATATATTTATTCCTTTATAATTTATAAGCATATTTTATTTTAATAGCGTTTAATTTTTGAGATATTCTATTTCTTTTATTCTTTTTCTAGACTTCTATAATAAGTCATTACTAGCATTTCTCTTGCGTATTTGCAACTTCTTTTAAAAGATTCTACGAGATATGCAAAGATAATAAAAACCTTTTACTATATCGAACAAATAACAAACTCATTATATATAATATTACATTTTAGTTGAGATAAAACAAAAAATAGAATGGTTTTTTATTTAAACCACTCTATTCCCTTTATCTACAAGACAATGTTTGCTATCACGATTTATCAAAGAAGCTTATCCTTTCTCTACTGAACGATAAGGAGTTATCACGACATTTCCACTTAAGTAATCTGCGAGAAATATCTCCGAAGAACTTGAATAACCTTGCTCTGCCATTCTTTCTATTAACCATTCTTCATCTTTATCAATCGCTGCGAGAATATTTTTCTGAATAGTTCCATCGGTAATCAGTGGAAATCGTGGATTCTCTTCACCTGAGAGCACCACTAACAACTGACCATTTTGCTCTAAAACGGCTCGCTTTACATGTGTAATATTAAAAACATTCTGCATTCTTAACTTAAAAGTTAGCTCTTGAGCAGTTATCTTTGCGGCATTACATGCAGCAACATCCACATTTCCATTCACAATTAATACTCGTGGAGTTCCATCTAATATGCGTTGTAGAAAATGGTTTTTCGATTTTAAACGCTTTAATCCAAACACCAATAAGAACCATATTGTTAATACAATTCCAAACTGATAAACATGCAAATCCTTACTATATATGACACCACCGATAATTCCACCTAGTACATAATTCTGTATTTGTTCCATCGCTGTGGTTGGAGCTAGATTACCTTTTCCTGTTAAGTTGATAACTGTTATTAGCGCAAGTAAGCCTAAAACCAACTTAAATGTAATGTCTAAATAATTCATATCATTGACAATTTATCAAATAGCAAGAATTTGAGATGGTTCTGTTACGAATGTATCTCCCCCATGTTCAATCAAGAAATCTTTATCTCTAAATCCCCATAGAACCGAAATACATGGTAAATTAGAATTTCTTGCTGTTTCTAAATCTACATCGCTATCACCTATATACACTGCATTCTCTCGTGAAACACCAAGCAACTTAAATGCTTCATCAACTGTATCAGGAGCAGGTTTCTTTCTTATATCGGCACGTTCACCTATTGCAACCCTCACTCTAGCACCAAAGAAATGACGACAAAGCTCAACTGTTGCTTCGTAAAATTTATTACTTACCACCGCAATATTCTTGCCTGCACGATTTAATTCATCAAGCATTTCAAGTACACCATCATAAGGTCTTGTCGTATCTAAATTGTGAATAAGATAGTGTTCCTTAAAAGTTTCAAACACCTTTGTAAACAATTCATTATCAGTATTATTAGGAACTGCACGTTTCATCAACAATTCAATACCATTTCCAACGAATTGTCGCACTTCTTCTAGTGTTCTTTCAGGAAGTCCAAACGATACCAAAGCAAAGTTACAACTATTCTTTAAATCCTCTAATGTACTTAAAAGTGTGCCATCAAGATCAAAAATATAAGTATTGTATTTCATATATTCATTATTAAATTGTATTCTTCTGAAAACAATGCAAAGGTAGTAAAAAACATAAAATCAAACCTTTATTTCTAATCTTTTTGTTATCTTTGCCGCAATTTATTTCACACAAAAAATGGAAAACAAAAAGAGTAAAAAATTTAGATGGGCTGCTATTGTATGCGCATTAGTTCTTATTGGACTTACATATTATTACTTTTTCTCTGCTTTTAGTGCAAAAGATGAAGTAGAATATGTGTATATTGACAAAGATGATAATATTGACTCTGTTTATCAAAAGCTTAAGCCAATAGCTACAGAACATGGTATGGCTGGTCTTAAAACCCTTATCAGACACTCATCGTACGATAAGAATATTCGAACAGGACGCTACCAAATCAAACCCAGTGGCATGATTTTTAAGGTCTTTAGAGACATCAAAAATGGTCAACAAACACCTATTTCTCTAGTTATTCCATCTGTTAGAACAGTAGAAAAGCTTTCTGCTGAACTCTCTAAACATTTAATGCTAGATAGTACAGAGATTCTCAATGCACTAAAGAATGAATCATTATGCCGCAAATTTGGATACGACACAACAACCATCGCTTGTATTTTTATCCCTAATACATACGATGTTTACTGGAATATTTCGGCTGAAAAGTTCTTAGAAAGAATGGACTCTGAAAGTAAAACTTTCTGGAATGAAAGCAGAAAACAGAAGGCTAAGAAACTAAACCTTACGCCTAATGAAGTGATAATTCTTGCAAGTATTGTTGAAGAAGAAACCGCAAACACAAAAGAAAAGCCTATGGTTGCAGGTATGTACTATAAGCGTTTAACTATGCGTACTGCTCAATACCCTAACGGAATGCCCCTACAAGCCGATCCAACCATTAAGTTTGCATGGAAAAAATTCGATCTAAAACGAATTTATAACAATCTTCTAACCATCAATAGTTCTTATAATACCTATAAAAATACAGGACTTCCGCCAGGTCCAATACGCATACCTTCAATTGAAGGTATCGACGCTGTACTTAATCTTGTGCATCATAACTTTATTTATATGTGCGCTAAAGAAGACTTTAGTGGTACCCATAACTTTGCAGAAACATATGAAGAGCATCTTCAAAATGCTGCAAAATATACCAATGCACTTAATAAAAGAGGTATAAAATAACGAGAATTACAAAGAAATCATCATTTAACCCACAAATAACACCTCATCATTATGGTGTATATGATTTGAAGTAATTTTCAAAATCTGTGAATGTGTAAGTTCCATTTCTCCTATTTATTTTCTAACGTTATACAAAATAAAAGGAAATATGGACTTACACTTTTTTTTTTAATATTGATTTGTATTTTATATCTAATTCAGTTTTATGCGTATTCAAATTACCTAAAAACAAGAATACAAAAAACAAACGACATTTCTAAAACATTAAAAGATGAGCATTCATACTCGTTATAAAGCGAAAGAAGCTTAGAGATTGATGTGTAAAACATAAGTTTTTACTTCCTAAAAGCTTTACCTTTGTAAAACATATAAGTCAAATCCCCTTAAAGCCTTTATTTAACAGGACTTCAGAAGAAACAACAAAAATACAAAGTAACACACGAGTAACAAAAATATGAAAATAAAAGAAATAGTAAGACTTAGAGAAAAGCCCTTAAAAGACGGGCAAAAGAGCCTATATCTCGACATTTATGTAAATGGTACGAGGAGCTATGAGTTTCTAAAACTTTATTTACAGCCTGAAACAAGTAAAATAGCAAAAGAAAAAAACAAGCAAACGCTTTTACTAGCGGACGCAATTAAAGCAAAACGAATAGTCGAGATTCAAACGGGAGAATTTAGAGCCCTAAAAAATAATAAGGTAACGTTAATGTCCTTAATCGAATCGAGACTCGCAAGGAAAGATTCGGTAATAGATAAATATCTAAGTAAAATTTTGCGCGTTTACCTAAAAGATAAAGACATAGAGCTTTCCAAAATAACGCCTAAATGGGTAGAGCGGTTCTTTGATTTCTTAGAGCATGAATTCAAATCTTTTATAAAAAAGACACCCTTAAAGGCAAGCTCCGCAAGACTTTTAGGGAATAGACTATCGGGGGCACTAGCTGAGGCGGTGAAGATGGATATCATAAAGGACAACCCTTGCCAAAAGGTAAGAGCAATAAAAGCCCAAGAATCACAAAGGACGTACCTAACACAAGAAGAATTAAAACGGCTTGCCTCAACTCCCTACGAAAGGGGCGAACGTGTGACAAAAGCTTTCCTTTTTAGTTGTCTTACGGGGTTACGATTTAGCGACGTTTCAAAGCTTCGATGGGCAGAAGTTTCTGAAGACTTTAAGCGCATCACATTTGTGCAAAAAAAAACCTCGGGGCTTGAGTATCTCGACCTATCCGAAGGGGCTACAAAGATACTAAAAGAGCGCAAAAACAACGGGGGATTGGTATTTTATGACCTTCCGAGGGAATCAGGGAACGCTGGCAAGTTGTTAAATAGTTGGCGTGTGAGGGCTGGAATAAATAAAAAAATATCATTCCACACCGCTCGCCACACCTTCGCCACTATGCTCTTAACGCTCGATGTTGATTTGTATACCGTTTCAAAGCTATTAGGGCATAAGGATATAAAGACCACGCAAATATACGCAAAAATCATTGATAAGAAGAAACAGGACGCAGTAAATAAAATACCGCAACTATTTTAAGGTATAGATAATACCTACCCCGACGAATGGTTCTACACTTTTCGACATAAAGCCATACCCCACACCACCGACAAACCCCATATTAAATCGTTTTAATCGTGTTTGTGTTATCGTCCTTTCGATTTCTCGGTTTATAATTGTAGTTGGTGAGCGAATGTGAATGCTATCTAATTGGGCGTTGTAGCCACTGACAAACGCTGTATAACTGCTATCGTTATATATCTTTTGCTCTATTGGAATAACAACTTTAGAGCTGTCTATATATACATCTTTAGATAGATAGATAGTATCTTTTCTTAAGGCTATAGACTTCACAAGTATAGGCTTGCTAATTCTTATAGTGTCTTTTATCCTTATGGTATCGGTGCGCACTTTTACCCTTACCATAGTTTTTAACGTTTCATCGGTTTTTGGTTTTAACTTTATAGTTGAAATAAAAAAACCGACAAGCAGAGAAAAAACGAAAGCCGTAAAGTATTTTATATATCTATCCATTTCGTTGCGTTATATATTAAACGTTATACATCATTATGTCTTCGTACTCTCTAGATTCGTGGAAATAACCCACGTTATTAGAAATTATTTTATATGGCTTCTTTATTGCTTGGGGCATATTCTTCTCCCACCAGTGGTAGAAGTCAAGCAGTCCACTCTTTGAGCTAGTGAAGTAGATAGAGTTTAAGCCCGTCATATCTTTTAGGAGATTCAAGTACTTACCAAGCCCCCAGTAAGTCTTTTTATAGTGCGCTTTTTCTGTGAGCATATAGGGCGGATCGCAAATAAACAAAACATTAGGGACATTCTTAAACTCGTCTATCAACTTTTGGAAGTCTTTACAAACTCGTTCCGCCCCCTCAAGATATCCATCGGCTTTAAGTGGTGCTTTTATCACACTATTATAAAAGGTATTCCGTTTCGCTCTGATATCGTCTATATCCCCCGCGGTCCTATTCGAGAATAAAAGCCACGAGGCAACCGTAACAATATCGACAAAGCCTTTCTTTGCCTTAAAGTCTTCTATTAGGTCGCAAATCTCCGCTTTTAACTCTTCGCTGACTTTCGAACACTTAGGCACGTCCTTTAACTTTTCCCCTATCATATGGCGGAGTTCCTCGGTTTCTTTTATGTGGGCTAACCGCTCTGAATAATTATCGAAATCGTTATATATTACTCTAGCGTTGGGCTTTAGTTCTTTTACTAAATTAGAGAGCAAACCACTACCTCCGAATAGGTCTACAAAAATAGTATTGTCGGGTTGTCTTTCTATAATAGGGGTTAGGGCTTTTATAAAGTTTCTTTTTTGACCCACGAAAGGTAGTGGGGCTTTCATGTGTTTTATTTTAGGCATATTTATTCAATTGTTATAGTTACTTTTTCTTTCTTCTTCTCGCACCTTAAAAGAACGGACATCAGTTTTTCAAACGTTACACGGCTGTTAATAACTTTGCCTTTCTCTTTGTTCTCTCCAACGAGCAAACAGCCCTCTGTATCTTCCGCTGTATTGCCTGCGTGAATTCTTATGCCCTCAAAGCCTTTCACATTCAAAAGCAAAGGCAATACACGCTTAAAGCGTGGCGAAAAGGTTAAAATTACATCATACTTTCCCGTTGGTATAGCTGTTATTCCTTTGAGCTTGTTTTCCAGTATTTCGTCAATCTCCATAGTGTCGACAAGCCCCCTGTCTGCGTCTTCTAGAGTATCACAGAAATACGTATCATCAACGTACATATTTCCAATTGTATATCGTTCTTTTCTTGCTATTCTGTTAATTCTTATTTCCATTATCTTCGTTTTTAGTTTCTGTTATATAATCACTTAAGTAGGGTATTTTGTGTACCAGCTTCAAACTCACCACATAGTACAAGAAATTAACGAGGGCGTGCATCGGGGTATGTGGTACAAGAATTAAACGCAAGTTTTTAAGAATGTTAATTGTATAGAACCATAGAGCCACGAGGCAAAGAGTTTTAACACTATAAAGAGCCTCGTTTTCGTTATGCAAGAAATGCCCTATGAAAAAGACACAAGACGCAATTAAAAAGAAAACTAAAACGTGATAAAAAAATACCATAGCTTTCTTCATAGACCACTTGCCACCGTTGCAATAGTCCGCAACAACTCCGAAAAGGAAATTTACAAGGAATAGGCAAATCATTGCGTGCATAAAGTCTTTTATCGGTGAAAGTAGGGCAAGCACCCCGCTAACAATCGCTATTATAAAAGTTTTTACATCATTCATATCTTTACACTAATATAAAAGATTAAAATACACTAAAGCAAAAACGCTGATCTCTCCTACATACATAACTTTTTTACCTACTGCAATGTAGTACGCCAAATAAGCAAAGAACACGCAAGCCGTTATGTAGGGATGAAACAAAGCCGACCATATAAGAGAACTTGCGCAAGCGGTACAAGCCCCGACGTTGTGGGCGAGTTTCCCATAAGTTTTGTAGTGCGGTTCTGTTCCTACAAGAATTAAACCCATACAAGAAAGGAAAGCAAAACAGCCGTACTCCTCCGACTTTGAAAGCATTGGCAAAAATAAAAGCCCCGCAGTTAAAACCATCACTACAGAAAAAAGCCACTTTTCCTTTGTGATATAATAATTATCTGAAACATATTCGCCAGTACCATAACGTAAGGCAGAATATAGCAACCATACAACGATGGTTATTAAACTAATTAATACAAGTGTTTGCATATCTTAAGAGGTTTTGAATTTTAATTTTTCTGGATAATTTGCTCTATACTCATAAGCGTTAATTTCTTCTACGCTTGTAAGGTTTTTTATATTTGCTTTATGTTCTTCGGTTGTATCGAAACATCTTAAGGCGTATTCTTCAAGTTGTGAAAGCATACCAATAACAACATCACAATTAAGCGTTATTTTAAGCCCGTTAATCCACAACGTTGTATCGGTTCTACCTAAATACTTAAGACGTGAGGTTGAGTGCATCAATCCGACACGTGTTTCTCTGTCAAGCCAAAAGGGGGTATCATTTAGATAAAAAGAATTTACCGCCTCGCTTTGGTCGTATGCTTCTATCTCTGCAAGCTTCAACGCCTTTGCTTCTGTGAGTAATTCCTCTTTGGTTTTCTCCTTTGGCACTTCTTTAATATAGCCTGCTTCTGCTAACTGCTCATCGGTAGGGTTGAATACGACCGCATCACCTATCATCACTCTATTTGTTGCGTAAATCTTTACGCCTTCGACTTCTTTGTACCACATATATTTTAATTCTCTTTTAATTTTCTTGTTTTGATATAGTCGATTTTGCCACGCCCTGCTAATTGTAGCACCGCATTTCCGACAAAGGAACGAATTAGTTTTTTACTCTCTTCATCGTTTAGTGTGCAATCAATAGTTTTATCTTCATTCCACACATGGAGACCATTTTTTACGCTTATGGTGAAATCGAAAATCATAGGCTCCGCCCAATTAAAAGTTATTCTTTTACTCCACAATGTGCGAAAGAAATAATGGTTTCGACCTTGAAAACCCCATTGCCCCATTATTACAACCTCCGTATTCGTCGCAAATCCAAACTCGGACGTTTTAGACCCTAGCGTGATTTTTCGGTTACTGCCTTCGAGATGCCCGTATATTTCCGTGTCCTCGTCAAAATTAACATGTCTTTTCTCAGGCACCGCACCCCAACCGCTTATTACCTTTGTGTAATTCTCTACAATGGTATGGTCATCTAAAACCCCACCCATGTAACGTCTTCTGCTCATACTCGTTCCTCCTTTGTTAAGCTATAGCCCAACTTACAACCAAAGCCGTATATTTACGTGCTATCGGGTTGTACTTAAAACTAACCTCATAAAACATGTTATTTTCTACCGCTACATCTTTAGGTAGGATAACACCCTCAAAGCTAATCGTAGGAGCGTCACCACTACGAGTCACAACACCGCTACCGCTGTTTTGCCCCGTGTGAAAATAAAGCATCACTTCTGCCACTTCTTTTGTATTCTCGGGCGGTGCTATTGCTTTAATTCGTAATTTATCCACGTTTTCAAATAGAGCGTACACTTTACCTGCTTGTAGAGTAAGTTCTCTTGTGCCTCCGTTCTCTGTTGTCGTTACCTCTTCGGCTACTATCTTTTTATTTTTAAGCTCTGTTATTGTCTCGTTAATCGTGGTTACTGCCGTTTCCCTTGTGCTTGTTTCCTCCGTTAACTTTTCTTGCAAAGAACTAACACTATTTTCTAATGTTGTAACCTTTGTTGTTTCTAATGTGTTCAAACGCTCGTTTATCTTCGCTAATAAAGCGTTTAAGGTGTCGTTATCTTTAACGCCTCCTAAGAACTTTATAACCTCGTTAAAGCTATCTATTGCCTCGCTTGCGTTTGAGCCTACAAGTGTATTTATACGTTCCTGTAAAGCTGTTACAAGTCTTTTTGTGTCGTCATTCTTCGAGGTTATAAGAGTCTCTAAGCTTTTCTTCGCTTCGTTTAGCTCCTCGGTAAAGTGGCTGTCCCCTGGTTCGCCCCTTTCTCCTTTCTCTCCAGGTTCGCCCTTTTCCCCTTTCTCGCCTTGTTCGCCCCTTTCGCCTCTTAAAAGAGCCAAAGGAGTTAAGACTATATCAGTGCCTTTAAAAGCTGGTAAGGCTTTTAAGCCCTCCAGGGTTTCCACCTCTGGAAGTGCATCAATGTTTTGCGCCTGCGCTGTTAGCTCTTCTCTTATGATGGTGCGCAAATCGTTGCGGTCTAAAATTTCGTTTTCGTTCATATATTTAAGTTTTTAATTTCAATATTCCTTTTTCGGCTAACGCTTTGGTTCTTGTCGTGGGTGCTGTCTCGGTTCGTGCCTTGTCCGTCTTTTCGACTCTGTAGCGGTTTCCGTTGTATAAGAGTTCGCTAAAGCCTTTTATGTCTCTTAGCTCTATTCTTGCAGTGCTCCGCTCTAAGTCGATCTCGCCCCCCATAGGCATAAAAGATGCGCCAGGGTGCAAAACACTAGAAAACACGGCAAAAGGGTTTATAGAGTTAAGTCTAAGCTCTAATTTCAGCCTTATGCTCGGGGTTCTATACTGCTGTAGATATTTATGAATATATAGCTCTTCTTGCCTTATCTCCGTTTTAGTCACTAAGTCGTGGACTTTGTCGACCGCTTCGGCTCTGTTCTCCCCTAGGTACGTCACACTTGAGTAGTTAGGTACTGAACCATCATCCGTACAAATCTTAAACTCTCTAGATTCACCCTTTAAGGTGCTTGAAGAACTTGCGTTATAAGCGTATTCCGTGTCGCTCTTAGTATCATCTAAATAGTTAGGGTTTGCGTCCACTAGCTCAAACTTTAGATTCTTAAGCCAATAGCACCATGGCGAACCGCCTATTGCTTTTGCTAGAGTAAGCTCTATTTCTTCCCCTAGCTCTCCTTGCTTCTCGGGACTTACTTTATATTTATAACCTTCTCGGAATTTTCCGTCGGGTAGGTAAATAATAAACTCGCATTTATCCCCTTGAGGTTCGGGGGGCATTGGAATATAATACCCTTCTTCTTTCAAGCCTTGCCCCCAAACTCTACCCGAACCGCTTAGAGCGTGCCAAGTGTAGGGGATATCTTCGCACTTTGTGCCCTCTTGCTTTCCGTAATATATTTTAAAATCACTTTCTTGGTGATCCCAATAAACGCCGTTCCAATACAAGCCCCCGACCTCTAGACGTGCACGAATAAAAAGGTCTTCCCTTTCGATTTTTTCTACTCCTATATCCTTTTTGTCTTCCTCGTTTTTGCTTTGGTCGCTCCCTTTATCGTTAAAGGTGATATCATAGGGCTTGTTATTCATCGCAAACTCTCCAGAAATACGAAAATATCTATAGGGGTTTTGTATAAATAACTCCTCGGGAATATTGCGCTTAATAGACAAACCAGGGAAACGCCTATAATCCTCGTGGCTTTTTAATGCTTGGGAAAGATACCCAACTACTAAAAGTATTTTTTCATCGAAATCTAGGAAAGGCGTTAAGTTATTGAAACTATTCGCGTATATATCTGCTTTAGGTTGATAACGTTCATAATAACCCGAAAAGCTGTTATAATTAGGGTTCGCCTTTTTTATATATTCGTCGAGGTCGGTATCTAATTTTTTAGAGTACTCTCTCACAATACATGCGCCTATTTGCTCAATCGCTCGTGCGTCGGGTGCGGGCTGTTTTATGCCAGGGTAATAGTCGAAGACTTCCGATTTTCTGAAGGGAAACGTAAACACAGATAAGGACGTTTGAGGTAGGGCGTCCCCTGGTGTTGCGCTTTTGTCGTATTCTACTACTCCATCAACGGAGCCCACAAGGTCGTACCTGTATAGGCTTGCGCCTGTGGTGTCGAAAAACTTAAACCACGTTGCTTTTTTTATTCGTATGCCTGCCCTAAACTTACTGCCTAGTATGCGGGCATCGTGTAGTGTTCCGTAATATCCAGTCGTGGCGTGTCCCGTCCTTTCGTCTGGGTAATTCCAATAAAGACCATAAAGCGCAAAATTTATAATACTACCGTTTGGGGTTTCATAGTTGCGCCCTCCTTGATGATACAATGGATAAAATTTGCCCATTGGTGCGGTTACGTCTCGAAGTTTGCCCTCGTCGAATGCGTCCTCAAAAAGTGCAGTTACTTTATAAAAATTATCCTTTGTTTTAACAGAGTTTGCCACAGGGTCAAGGCTTATAGAATTGTCTGACCCTCCAAATAACTCTTTGCGTATTTCGACGTTTTCTCTTATATCTAAAGTTTTTAATGTGTAGACGGGTTCTCTCTCTGGGGTTTGGTATAATGAGTATACGAAAAACTCACCTAAACCACTATTAACCGCATTGCAATCGAATAAATATACATCCCTGCCTCGGGCTACTGCCGAAAGATTGAGCCACTTGCAAATCTCCTCGAGAACCTCTCTACACGTCCACGCAACCTCGTTGTCGGGTTGTTCGTCGTATTCTTTTTTATCAAAGAAATTCTTTTCGGAGATTCTCAAAGTTGTAAAATCTTGAGTCTTAGACGAGTTTTTTATGTCGAAGGTCTTTTGTACGTAAAGGGTTTTATAACCTCCTCCGTATGATGCCAATCTACGAAATACTTTTAATAAGACTTGAGACATTAAAAGGCTTTTCTTTTCCTCTGAGATATAGGGTAAATCGGATAAGACAGAAAGCCCGCAACGACATTCGAACGTTACGACGTCCTTTGCACTTGTATAATCATTATCGAATCGATTAGGAGTAAGAAAGCCATACCAAAGTACAGAGCGCACCGCCTCGCCCCCTACGGGGTGCTCTTTGATTATAACGGGGAAATCCAAAGGCTCGATAGCGTTCATCTCGAAAAAAAACAGCTTATTGTTAGGGGTAAAAACTTCGATTGTAGCGGTTGAAGTTCTTACGGGGGATAACACGTTTTCGTCCGCCTCGTGGGTTATCCTCACGGGCGAACTAGGTGTCCTAACTAGAGCTATAGGCGATCCGTGTACGATAACACAACTGTATTCCCTATTATTCGCGGTATTTCTGAATTTGAAAGATATCGTCATTATAATATTTATCTAAAGTGGGGATAAAAAGGTAGCGCAATTTTAAGACTTGCGTCCGTGTCGTGCGCTATCGTTACGCTGTGAGAAGTATATATCAGAGCCACGCAAGCGACCGACTATCTCGATTTTTTGAGTGCCTCCGCCTCCTAGCTCGCCCCTATTTATGGAGTTAAACAAATTGCGTTGCTGTCTTCCGTTTAGAATCATTTCACCCGATGAAACCCTCGCAATCGTGTTGTCGTGGTAGTCTGTACCGCCAACAATACCACCTCGAGCAAAAGCCCCCGCCCCTGCAATTAGAGCTTTCATTCCTGCAATCTGTTGAGCTGCTAAACCTACACCCACCACAGGAAGAGCCGCATACGCTGCGGTTGCTTGCGCTGCCATCAATATCTCCGCACTCTTGGTTAGTGCAGCGTAAGCGGCTATCGTGGTTGCCACTTGCTCGGCTTGCGCTGCTGTCTGGGTTGCGGTTGCTTCTACTGCTGCGGCTGCGGTTGCTTGTGTTGCAACTCCTTCGGCTTGCTTTGCAGCTGCTAATAGCTCCGAGGCTTTCGTAAATTCATTAATAAGATTTACTATCTGGATAACTCCGTCTATTGAGGCGGTTAAAGTGCTCCACACTGCGGAGATTTGTTCCCATGCGCTTGCGTCGGTGTTACTCATCGTTTCCGACAACTGCCTCCACGCATTCGCAACCCCTATAATGGTGTCGCCCGTTCCCCTTATACCCTCGTACGAAACACGGCTTAACTCGGTATTAAATTGTTTAACGTCCGTTTTTATCTCTTCTAACTGCAAAGCCTCTTTAAGGCTTTTTACTCTCCCTATCTGTGCATTAATGTCGTCTACCATCTGCGCTGCTGTTTTCCCTGCTTCCTTGAACTTTCCCCCGATCATGTCTGAAAGCTTTTGTTGCGCTAGGTTTAACTCCTCTTCGCTTATCTCTATTTTTGTTTTCTTGTAGTCCTTACGTTTGTCTCTTTTATAGTCTTCGGGGTTACCTTTTGCAAGGTCTGTCTCCGCTTTGCCTAGGAGCGCATAAAGATTTCCGAAAGCATCTATCAGGCTCTCTGAACTTAGCCCCAGCTCTGTAAACTCTTTTATAGCGTCATCGGCTGCGTTTCTGTATTCTTTGTATATAGATTCTTTTTCGTTCTCGAACGCCTCCGTGGTTAGGGTGCTTGCTTGGCTCTTGAGTGTTTGCAAACGCTTGTTATATTCATTTTCAAGCTCTTTTGCCTTTCTTTGCGCTCCTTGTTCAAAGTCTTTTTTATATTCGCTTAATTGAGCTTTTCCGAAACTGCTGTCTTTAGTTCCTCGCTCGTCGCTGTTTATTATGTTATGCGCAACGTCTTTTAATAGCTCCCGCTTTCGTTCGTTAAATTTCTTTTCTGTGATCAGCCCTTGCCCATACTCGAAGGCTAAATTTTCAAGTTTTTTCTCATACTCTCGTTGTATTCTGTGGAGCTCGGTTTCTTTTTTCTTTTTATCGCTTCCGCCTCCTGAGCCGTTTCCGCCTCCTCCTTCGTCTTCGCTTTTTGTTTTTGGTGCGTTGCCCCCTTCTGTTTTCTTAGGTAGGTTTTTTAGAACTGCATTCTCGTACGATTTAACCTCTTTCCCGTAATTTATAATAAGATCCTTCGCTAGGTTTAGAGACTTTTTATTATCGCCTACAAATCTTTTGATTTTATGATATACGAGCATTTGACGGGACTTAGCACTCCAGTCTCCCCGTTGTAGAATACTCTCAACGTCCACCATTGCCGCATCAAATTCTCCATTAAATTTACTTCGGTTTGATTTCGAACCGTTTTTTATTCTGTTTCGCTCGTACTCATAACCTACTGTATTTTTAAAATCCTTAAAGGTTGAAAACGTATCAGTAAGAAAGCTTCCAGAACGACCGAAAAAATCGTCCTTTTTATCCTTAATATTCGCAAGCTTTGCCTCCGTTGCCCAGTACTCCTTTTGTGAAGATATAGCCCCGTCTATCTTCTTCTTTAATTCGTTGTACTCTTTTGCGTTGGTCTGTACTGAAACCTTTTCTAAGTCAAGCTTTGAAATAAGGTCGGGGTATTCGTCCTTTAGATTCTTTAGGGCTGTCTGCCAGGCTGTAGAACCTTTTTCACTTGCGCGCATAATGCCCAAGTTTGTACGCATCGCATCGTCTAACTCTCGACTCTTGTTCGCTACGTCTTTTAATCGCTCCTCCGCTAGGTGCGCTCTGTCCCATAAGTCCTTTAGGGCTGATCCTAACTCTATAATTCCAGTTACCACAATCATAGGGATAAGACTAGAAAGAGCGGCTTTAATAGAAGCGGCTGCGCCTACTGCTGTAGCCTTTAACCCCCTCCAGGCTGTACCCCATGCGGTGCTACTAGCTGTCGCACTTGCTTGTTCAGATGCTGCAATCTGAAGTGCGTTTAATTTTCTTTGAGCCGTGAAGTTTTGCGCCAAAGCTCTACGCTTCGCCATCGTCTGCTCCTCTAGCCTTATGCGCTCCTGTGCTGTGGCGGTCTCGAGGGCTTGTTCTCGTAAGGCAATACCTCTCTTAAGCTCTAGGGCTTGCTGTTCTAATATCGCAATTTTAGCGGCTGCGGTTTGTGCGCTCGTCACACTTGAAGCCATTGCGGTTGCCGTTGCCTCCCTCCAGGCACGCCAAACGCCCACAAGCTTAGAAGTAGCAAAAGCCGCTGCTATTTGTATTGCAATCTTTGTTAGGTTGTCTTTTACATAGTTTAGCCCACCTATTAAAGCATTCAAAAAACCGACAACGCCCCCCTCGCTTTTCTTAAATATAGATATCATCACACTCTCCCAGGTAGACTTTAGAGTGTGCAAAGCGTTCATATATTTGCCAGTTGACTGCTCGAACATTCGAGCGTTCTCGCCTTGACTATTTCTTAGCGTTGTAGAAAGTTCTGAAAGCTTATCAACATTGTTAATTAAAGCGGCTGCTTTTGGTGCTGCTAATTTTCCGAAAACTGCGACGAGGTCTTGAATGCTATTACCTATACCGCTATCTTTTAATTTTTGTAGGCTCTTTACTAAGCCGTCATTTTTTAGCGTTGTTTCGTTCAAATTAACCCCATAGCGTTTAAGGGTTTTTGCAGCCTCTGAACTTTGCGAAGAAATTGCAATTAACATTTGCTTAACGCCTGTTCCTGCATCCGTGCCCTTAAAGCCGACATTCGCCAAAGTTCCCAGTGCTGCATTAGTCTCTTCTATTCCTATTTTTGCGGTGGTCGCCATCGGTGCTGCAATCTTTAGAGCCTCCGCCAAGTCGGTAACATTAGTTGCCGAATGCGCTGCTGTACTACTTAGCACGTCGTTAATGTTTCCTAAGTCGTCAACCGCTTTGCCGAAACCATTCATAACGTTTGTGGCTATGTCTGCCGCCTCGGCTAATTCTATGGTGTTGGCTTGAGCAAATTCTAAAGTTTTACCCACGGCTTTTGTAGCCTCCAGGGGTTTTAAGCCGTTTCTAACAAGATTTTCGAGTGCTCCCGCTGCGTCTGTTGCGCTGTATTTCGTCGTTGCTCCAAGCCGTTGCGCCTCGTCCTCCATCGACTTAAATTCATTTTTCGTGGCATTACTCACCGCCTTAACTCTTGCCATGGCGTCTTCGAACTTTCCGCCTGCCTCCAGGGCTGAACGACCAAAAGAGAAAGCACCAAACGAAAGCCCTAACGAACCAAGTGTAGAAGTTAGTTTGCTAGTTAGATTTTTTACTATATTTTGAGCCTCTGTCGCACCTTTTTTAACTCCATCAGTTAAAAGATTTAGGGCTATTGCAAAAGAAAGTTTTCCCATACGTTTCTAAAGGGTTTTAAGGTTTAATAAATCTTGCGCCATCTTCTTCTCTTCTTCGGTAATAATGTTATCCTCTCGGGGTTTCTCTGCCTCCCATGGAAACTCTATTAAATCCCTCATCTTCGTTTTTTTATCTAGATGTGGGGATAACTGTATGTAATGCCAAAATCTTTGTAGCTCCATTTGTTCCCTGGTTTGTTTTTCTAAAGCATTTATAAAAACGCCTATCTCGTGAAGTTCGCAAGTCTCCATCAAATAGTTAACGCTTATACCTGCCAGGGCAAGCCGTCCTACTATGTCTTTAATATATATTTCTTTTTGTTCTTTTTGTTCTTTTTGTTCGTCTTTGGTCTCTGCCAGGGTTTCACGAAATTGCGAAAGGTATAGCAATTCTTTCCCTATTTGTTGCACGCTATCGCTTAAAAGATTTGGGTGCTCTTTGGCGACCTTTAGAACTTGCTCAAAGGGGATAAGTGCTTTTTTCTCGCTTGACCCCATGCAGTAAGTAAGGGCAATAACATCCTCTATATCCTCGACATTAAAAGAATTAAAAGAGTGCTTTCTAAGGAGTTCAAACTCTATTATGTTTTTAAGTGTTATTCTCATATATGGACATTCTAAAAAAAAATAAGGCGGTGAGTTTCTCAACCCACCACCCCGAAACATTCTAAACTAAAATAATCAACTAAATAATTAAATGAAACAATTATGCATCTACATTACCTGAAAATGGATATTTAAGAATTTGGTATTAATATTAACTCTTTAGGGGGCTGTAAAGGTTAGTTCTCCTGAACCCTTGCCACTCATAGAGAACTTAGCTAAAGAACCAGCTTCAGAAGTTAGTTCTAAAGATTCCACATTTACCGCACCCGTAAAATACGGCTTTGTTTCGTCTTTTACAAAGGTGTAGCCCTCCTTTTCGTTTCCTGCCTTGGTTACATCACCGAACCAGAAGTCGAGTGTCTCCATGTTGTTTATAGCTTTCAAGAAATTACCATAAGAAGCGGTATCTGCTTTATCGGTTAAAAGCCCTTCAGTTGAAATACTGAAAGATTTTTTTGAAATAAAACCGCTTTCCCAATCTCCACTCATTTTGTTTGTGGTGTCGGTGATTTCTCCGTTAATGGTTAGAGAAGCGTTTGTGGCGAAAGCTACAGGCTTACCGCCTAAAAATATGAAGAGTTGCCCCTTTTTAATGTCTGAATTTGACGAGTATTTGCCCGCCGCTGTTGGTGTTGTTGCGCCCATTATTCCAATATTTTTAAGTTACTATCTATTATATATATCTAGCCCTTTTATTAGGTAGCGAATTTAACCACATAAAAAAGGGTTTTAATACTCTTTTACTCTTGCAACGCTAAACTCGAAACCTCGAAAGTTAGCGTCTGGACATATTTTGTAATTCCCGAATCCCCCCATCCTGTTATAGTTTCCTCACCATCGACGAAAACAATATCAGGGCAAAAGTTTGCATCTCGTAAAACACTCCTTACACGCTCCAGGATATCAAGCCCTTTTATATACTCCGTTGAAATCACGTTAAGCAAAATAGTCGCTATCTCTTCGTGGGCTAGCATGTTATTTCTATTCTCTTTATATTCTTGGCGTGCCAACACTATAAAGTCCCCATTAGTCTCTAGGGGTGCCGCTATAGGAAAGATATTATCTTTAACGAGGTTTTTTAATTCCTCATCTTTCGATAATAATTCGTATATTCGTGTAGTTGCTGAAATTGCGCTACTGCTCATAATTTAGTTTTATCTATATTTTGCGTATAATTCCGTTGATGCTTTTTTTATACCCTCCGCAACAAGTCGCAAAGCCTCGGGGGTGTCTTCGTTTTTCGTCCTAGTCCAAAACCTTTTTAACGAGGGCATCGCCCCCGTGCTTTTGCCCGTCTTGGTAGAACGTTGTGCCGTTCCGCTATCTGCGGAGTTGAATTTTATTGCCTCCCTTTTGGGGTCTTTTGCTCCTTTAGGAACAATAAAACCAACAAGAACGCCACTTTTTCGTTTTTTTATCTTTACAGAGAAAGCCTTCAAGAAATTACCAGACACACCACGGCTCTGTTTCATTGCAGACCTTAAACGTTTTTTGCCTCCGTCTCTCAAATACTTTCCGCCTGCCTTTAGCCCTTTCCCTATTGCTTGCTCTCTGCCTATCTTAGGCAAGTCCTCTAGAAATTGCTGAACATGCGCAAAGCCTTGAACTCCTACAAGATTAGAAAGTTTTTTCTCTTGGCTCATAAGTTTTGCTTTTTCCCTGTTATTGTAAAGGTTTGATCCTCGGGGCGTTCGTCTATATTTACAATTTGGTAAAAGCTATTTTGATACGAGAATGTCAAATCGGGGGTAATAACTTTATTCTTTCGAACTTGTAAACATATTACGCTTTTCTGAAATTCTTCGAAGGCGTTTATACCCATATCGCCAGAAATAGGCTTTAACCTGTGGCAACGAGTCCGTAAAATACTAGTGGGTACGGTGTCGTTCTTCTGAAATCCGTTTGCCTTTTTTCCCACTTTGTAAAACTGAACCCATTCACGCAATAAACCTGCTCGCATAGTTAACGATATTTTATATAAGGCTGAAGGAGGAAACCCACAGAGTAGGGCACCACGTGGGGCGCACTATAAGCCACGGGCTCACGGTTAGAATACAACCCCGCTGCAATCATCAATATAGAAAAAAGCAAAGGGGAGGGCAAAACGCCTTCTTTCTCTAGCCCCTGCAATGGTTGTTGTATGTAATTCTCAACGCTTTGCTCTGCTGCCATTAATAAAGCCTCCAAATAGGCGTCATCATCCGAAAAATCGATATTTAATTGTTTTTTTATCAGAGAAAGGGACGCATACTTCGGGGCTACCTGCTTGCCCTCTGAATCTTTTTCAAAGGGTGAGGGGTGACCTAATACACGGAGCACCCCTCCAACCTTAAAGAATAACACTATTCGCCTATTTTATTTGATTTGCACTTATGCTTGTTTTAGCAATCCAAACGCCTCTTTGCGTAAAGCTAACATGTCGCAATCTACATTAAGAACGCACTCTATTACATTCTTACGGAGAACTGCCGCTGAACTTGTGTCAACACCAAGAACCATGTCACCGAAGAAGCCTAAAAGATTATAGCTAAAAATTCCGTATCCGATCTCGGTGTCCTTAAGGTCGTTTGTGACATAAACAGGTGTTCCGTCGATACGTCCGTTATCATCCACACAGAAGCGACCAGAACCCTCGTCCACTGGAGTACCTTTAAGTTTGTAATACATTGCGGTTGACATGACAAACGCACTTGTACCGTCTAGCTGTACCCCTGTACCCTCAACGCCTGCTTTTAAGCCTAACAAATCCGCATAGGTTACACCCTTAGCGGCTGTAAACGTTTTTGTTGTACCTGGTTGTACAAATACACCTGTAGGGGTTTTGCCTGCTGTGCCTAACTGCGTGGTGCTAAACATAGTTTTGTTTAGGGTTCTCTGTGTTGCTAGGTTCATCTGCTTAAGCACGATTTCAGCAATTTTGCCAGCACTTTGGTTAATTGCTCTGCGTGAAATTGAGAAAGCTATACTTAAACGTTTTGGATTTGGTGAAATGTGGCTAATATTTAGCTTAGAGTCTCCCACTTCTGCGGTCTCATCCTCCCAAGAAGCCTCTGCACTTCCAATTACGGGGAAGTTCCACATACCTTCGATGCCGTGTTGTATCTTTGTGCCTACCTTGTCAAAAATCAAACCTTTTTCGAGTGGTTCGATAAGTTCTTTAATTGTGACGGGCTGAATAGAAGCCACCGACGTTGTGTCTTGTGTGTTAGCTCGTGTTTCTAGATTTGCGGGGATTCGTAAACCTTCAGCGGCTCTCAACTCCGCAAACTCTTCAGGTATTCCCTTACCTGCTAGGAAAGAACGCAAAACCTCACCGAAAGCGTTAGCCGTTACCGCTTTGCTAGGTTCTTCTGTTTGGCTTTGTAATAACAAAGTATTGCGAAGTTGCAAAAGCTGTAGTTCTTTTTCAAGGCTTGAGCGTTCCTCTTTTTCCTCCTCGGTTAAGGCTCTCTTTTCAGTTTCTAGACTAGTGGCAAGCTCTTCAAATCTTGCGCGAATTTCTGTAATACGTTGAGCGTTTTCTCTGAATTGCTTGCGCTCTTTTTGGTTTAAGTTGGTAAACATTTTAATTTAATATTAAATAAAAAAAATAACAAACTATGAACTTATAAACTATAAAATTATAAACTAGAGCGCAAAAGAGCAATATCTTCTTGCATCTGCTTGGCTCTTCTTTGCTCCTCTTCTGTGGGGGCTTGTGGGGGTCTTTTAAGAGCTTCAGGCTGTGAGCGTTCCATTAGTGCGCCTAATTCTTTGGCTGTTTCCTCTACTGAACGAGAACCCACAGACGTACCCAAATAAGCGGGGTTTGCAACCATCGCCACGTCATATAGCCCCGATATACGTTTCACCTTGCGGACGACAACGTCCCCCTCCATCACGTACTCCACACAATTATTATCGCTTTCGTCCGCTGTGAAGGCAAAAGAACTGCCGAATATATCACCCCTTTTAATCATCTCAAGAGCATAGTCCCCATCTGTTGTGTTTGGTGCGTCGAATCTGTATTTTAACCCTTTGGCGTCTAATTCGAGACTTAGTGAACCTTTCCCAAATCTTGAACGAGCAAGCATTCTATTACGAGAATGTTCTAAACATGCTATAATATCAGAAGAGCGCAAAAGCTCCGAATCTATTGCTGAAGGTTCGATCACTTCGACGACGTCCCCGTAAGTCCCCCGCCATAAAACCTCGGAGCGTTGATTAAACACAACCGCATAGCCCTCAATCGTGCGAGAGTCTCCCTCAGCTCTAACAGTGGGGGACTCCGCAAAATTTCGGTATTGTATAAAATTTTTAGACATAATAAAATAACTCTTTATATTTATCGTTTTATCTGCTTTTAGGTAGCATTTTATTTCTTCGTTGTTGTCGGTTCGCCTTTTATCTTTGCGCTGTCTAGTGGGGCAACGTTACAAGACACCAAAGGCGTATCTCCCCCTTGCACTGGTTCTTTTCCCTCCTTTCGCCTCCAATCGTTTACAGTGTACAAGCCCGTTTGTATTGTCTTTTCGATATACTCCGACTTAGTCTTTAAGTCTGTTTGATAATAATCATCGAGGCTAAACTGTATTTTTTGAAAGCTTAGTAACTTCTCTGGGATTAACTTAACTGTGAACTCTAATTCTATTCTTTTGAGCATTGGCGCAAGCGTATCAGTTAAGAACGTCGTCTGTGAATTTTCAGAAGCTTTGTAATTTGAGTTTTCACGCATAAAAACCTTGTCGGGGTGCACGCCAAAGAAACGGCATATCTCTAGAATGTTCAAATTTTTAGATTCTAATATCTTCAAATCTGCGGGGGATAACTGCATTTGAGTATATCGCATCGTACCAGGTAAGAACATTATACGCTTACCTCCATACATCTCTTTTTCTATTCTTCTAGAAACATCTTCGAGTTGGTCATCTTGTGGAGCTCCGAAGCCTTTCGTAAGAGTATCGTCCCCCGATATTAAACCCCTTGGGGTGCTCCCCTTTGCGAAGGTGTCCGCCTGTTGTCTGTCTGTGCTTTGCCCTATCTTTAAAATTTGAGAAGCAAAATAAATAGTTGAGACACCAGAGTAACCCCCATCCAAACTAACGTTTTTAACATGGATAATTTCATCGCTGTTATAAGTTCCTACTACTCCGTTAAGCGTGTCGCTAATATGGTACTTGTTACTCTCTCTTTCATAACTCACAGTGTTAGGAGCTAACAAAATCAATTCTTTTAACCCGTTATCTCCGTATAAGGGGAAAACATAAGCGTTGCCGTGCAATAACGTTAAGCTTACTAAGTTCTTCATAAAATCAAAAGCGTTTAAACGGCTGTTGGGCTTTAGCGTTAAAAGTGTGTAGAGTTTACTAAAAGTATCTATTTTGAAATACCCTTTATCTCTGCCCCCCTGCCAACGACGAGGGGTAAGGGCTAAAGACGCAACCGTACCCGATACGATATCAACACAACGATAAACCGCCGCAAGCTTCATTCCGTAATCTGTCACGTGCTCGTCGCTCCCCCATGCGTCCCCGATAGTTACTACGTTCTCGCTCCTTTTGTGAGTCTCTGGACTTTTAGAGCCTCTAAAAAAGCCCCTAATATTTTTTAATACATTCATAACTTAATATTTTAACTTATTTTTCTTTCGTAATCGTTGAACTCCTTTAAGCTCATTAGCATTGTAATAACTCCGTCGATTTTTAGATGTCGGCTTCGCTTTACTGGTTTCTTATTCTCTAGCTTGTCTTCGTCTAATACGGCATTGTCAAAACAAAATAAATTTATTGGGTTCGGGTCTATAGTTAAAGCAAACTTTCTTGTAGCATATTCCCACGACTCAACGGGAGAAGTAAAGGCGGCATAAGTTTGTTTTATAGGTTGCATCACTTTTGCCGCTCCGCTTGCGCTCATAAGGTTCACAAAGTCTAAACTCTTATAACTGTCATAGCCGATTTGCAGTATTAAAAGATTTTTGTTTCGAGCTATGATGTCTCCCGCTATTTGGGCGTAATCTATTACGTTACCTTTTGTTAGTTTTAAGTGTCCTTCGGATGCCCATTTTCTGTATAACTCCTCGTTACGGTGTCCCTTTAGACACTCTTCAGGAAAATAATAATCTGTATGAAAATGAAACTTTTTTCTATCTGAAAAATAAAGCCCATACGTAACCGCTGAAAAGTCATCCTTAACGGATAAGTCTACCGCCACCATGGTAGAAACCCTTTTGCCTATTTTGTCGATATCTATTTTTAGGGTGTGCGCTTTCATTTCCTCACCTGTTAACCACGGCTCCGTATTCGAGGGCACGAAGATATTTAATAACTTCGTTCTGAAAGTCTTCATGTCCTCGTTAGATATGAGGGCTTTCTGCCATTCATTTGCATAAAAATCAGGTTGCACCGTAACACCTAGATGGGGCTGTACTTTTTTCCATACTTTTGGGTCTCCCTCGTCGTCGCCCTCGTCTGGCATAAACAAGTGAGCAAATATTCTGTCGCTTTCTAGCTCTCCTAATAATACCCTTTTGTAATTCTCGAGCATTTCCACGAATGGTGATTCGCTTTTGTCCGACGCTGTCGTTATTGTCACGACCAACGGGTCAAGCCTTGCGCCCATTGAACTGGTTAAAACGTTCTTAAGCTCCGCGCTGTCCGCCTGCGAATACTCGTCTAAAATAACCAAAGACGCATTTAATCCGTCGAGCTTATCAGCTGAAGACGATAAGCACTGAACACTTGAAGACCTATCTAAATTTCCTATTATCTCAATCTTTTCTCTGTTGAGCTTAAACATTTTTAAGCCTGGATCAAGACCCCGCAAAATAGCCTTTATCTCCTTAAAGCAAATCTGTGCCTGGTAGTAGCTATTAGCTGCGGTATAAACTTCTGCGTTGGAGTCCCCAAAGAGTAGATCGTAAACCGCCAGGGACGCCACCGAAGTAGTTTTCGAAAATTTACGAGGCACAAACAGAAGAGCCTCACGGATTAACCGCCTGCCCTCCTTTGTATAGAAGCCCATTATATTAGCAAACTGGAAAACTTGAACGGGGGTAAGTTTATAACTTTGCCTACCATTCAACCCAGAGAATTTAAGGCACTCGTAAAACGTAATAAAACGTTGCACCTCTTCAGGTCTAAAAACGTATTTGTCCAAAAAAGTAAAAAAACGCACAACCGCAAGAACCTCGAAGAGATTATGCGCATCGGGGTTGTGGACTACTTCTGCGATATATTCTTCGAGGCGTGGGTCAATCTTTTTTAATTTATAGCCCGTAAGTTTGCGGGATAAAATTTGTTTTATTGCCCTTTCTTTTAGTTGTGCGCTCTCTTCTTTGGTCAATCTATAAAGTTATTATGAATTTCTATTAAGGGGCTTAAATCGAAAATAAAAGGCTTTCCCTTGTTTTCTTTGCCTTACCTCCCCCCTAAAGAGGATATCAAACCAGCTAGCCCGTTTTCTTCTGGGGTTTTACTTATTTCCTCCGAAGTTAAAGAGGTTAGTTTTAGTTCACGCAAATATTTACGTACCGCTTCGGCTTGCTTTACTTGCATATCAAACAACGGATTGGGTTTGCATCGAGCCTCCCCACCGTCTGTCCTTTCTATTAAAAGTAAGTTATCAGCGTTTAGCTCCTCTATGATTCGGGCGTATTGCTTTAAGGTCGTGGCGCACATATGTATAGAAATCTCTAGCTCTTCTTTATAAGTGCCTAGCTTTTGCAAAGAACCTCGTATCTCTTTCGCTAATTTATCTGCATCTATATTCGAAAAATCAAAGCTTTTTTTTCTCTTTATTGTCGCCATTTTGTCAAATTTTCTTTTATAATAGAACCCTTAATCTTGCGTTTTAGGTACCAAAGGGCAAACGGGAACGTAAAAAAACGGCTCTGGAGTGTTCGACAGAGGAGGCGAGAGTTCAGAAGGGGTTGAGCTTCTTAAAAAACTACCCCCCCCCTTAATCTTTTTAGGATTCAAAAATACCACCCCTAAAAACTTCTTTTATTTTTTGCTTTCCTAGGTCTAGCCTGTGACAATAAACAGAAAAAACATTGTCACATTGTCACGCTTATGATTTTCAAAGAGTTACAAAGGTTGTGACAACTGTGACAATAAAAACCTATAAAGTTATAAACACGTATCTTATAAATTTCTATTTTAACATCGTGTTAAATACGTATATTTCTTAAAGTGTTGTTTTTTAATTCCTTAGGCATTTTATTGTCACAATTGTCACAACCTCTGTAACTTATTGATAATCTTAATAATTACGTGGTACAATAAAAATAAAAATATTGTCACAATTGTCACAATTGTCACACCTTATTTTTAATTTCCTTACAATCTAAAATATTTTAATCGCTTTTTATTATAATATATAAGTTACATTTGTTTATATTCGTTAACTATTCGTTAACAATGCTGTTAACGATTGGCGAGATGTTAAAACGCTCCTTATTTTTAACACTTCGCCCCGTTTACAAACGTTAAATAAAAGAACAAAGCAAAACAAATTCGCACAAAACAAACTTAAATGTTAAATAAATAGCTCTTACTTATCATAATAACGTTGTGCTTTTCTCTCTTTCGTCCGCCTTTTTTTAACATTTAATCTAGAAAAGTTTTGATAAATCGCTCGGTACGTCTTTTGTTATTGTTCCGCTGTGCTTCCTTGCTATGAGAGGATAGTTCCTTATGTACTTGAAGATGACAAGCACGACACAAAGCCATTAAATTATTTGGGTTGTATGCCTTTGCTCTCATCGCTTCTATACTTGTAGCCTCTTCTATCGGTTCGACGTGGTGCACGTCTGTAGCTGGGGTTATCTTGTCAATTTCTCTGCAACGCTCACAAAGGGGGTGAGCTTGTAAATAATTAAAGCGCAACCGTTGCCAGGTTACGCTTTGGATTAATCTACGATAATGTATGTTATTACTTTTGTACTTCATACTCTTATATTACCTTTCGTTTCGTGTTCTTATGTCGTGCGCAAATTGTTCGCCTTTGGTGATCATCTCGTCCTCCTCCACGCAATGATACCCAAGTTCTCGAGTTAGCTCGAAGAGGTCTAACTCCTCCCCTGTTACTGCGTCCCTCTCGTCGACAAACCTACCACGCCATCCGTACTTCTTTAGTCTTAGGCTTGCTAGCTTTCGCAACGCTGTCATGCTGTCCTCCTTTAGCCTAAATAAGTTTAATATCTCGGGGGGCATCTCTTCCATGATACAACCCCTTTCGGCGTCGTAAGCTCTTAGAAAAGCATAAACTAAATAGTAAAGAAGAGAATAGAGCGACTTAAAATTGTATTGCTCCGCTATCTCCTTTAATTTGTTGTAGTCTCTTTCTGTTATCCTTGCTTTTAGCTGTCTTGTTAACTTTGCTTCTTGACTCTTGCTCATTTGTATAAGTTTTTAGAAAGTTATAGGTATTTATTAATTCTAGCTTTTACAGCCTGCATTAGTCCGTTTTGTGTCTTATCTTTATTGCTTAAAGCCTTTACTATCTCCTCGTCGATCGTGCCTTCGCTAATAAGATGATATATCTTTACGGGTTTGCTTTGTCCTTGTCTGTGAAGCCTTGCGTTGGCTTGCTGGTAAAGCTCTAGCGACCATGTTAAGCCATACCATACGATAATGTTGCCCCCGTGCTGTAGGTTCAGCCCATGCCCCACGCTTGCTGGGTGCGCTATCGCTATATCTATCTCGCCTTTATTCCACGCCTTGATGGTCTCGGGGGTGTCTAGTTTTACAACACGTAAGTTTTTGAAGTGTTCTATTATTCTACTTTCTTCATGCTTGAAAGCGTAAAATAAAAGAATAGGCTGTCCGTTTGCCGCCTCCACAACGTCTTCGAGGGCTTCCAATTTCTTTGTATGTATTACATGCGTGTTGTGGTCTTCATCGTAGATGGCTCCACCGCTAAACTGTAGTAGCTTATTTGAAAGAGCGGCAGCCGAAGCGGCTGTTATAGTCTCGTCCTCCTCGGTGAATAATTCTAATACACAATCACGTTCAAACTTGTTATAATCCTTTTTGAATTTGCCTAAATCTATCTTATTGAAATAGTCCAAGCGTTTGGGTAATTGCAAATAGTCTTCTGCTTTCATTGATATACAAATATCCGATATAAGACTATTTATTTTATTTTGTGCCTCTGGTCTTAAGTCATAACGAAAAACAACGTTACCCCGTCCTATAGAAGAGAAATAAGTCTCTCTATACCTCGTAATAAATTTACCTAGTCTATCACCCATATCTATTAAGTACATTTGTGCCCAAAGATCGATATATCCGTTTGGTGCTGGTGTACCCGTAAGCCCTACCACACGACCCAGGAAAGGGCGCACGGCTTTTAAGGCTTTCCACCTGGTAGACTTTGAGGACTTAAAAGACGAAAGCTCATCAATAACGACCATGTCGAAAAAATGATTGTGAAAAAGATACCCATGAGTAGCAACAAGCCACGCCACATTCTCCCTATTGATTACGTAAATGTCCGCCTGGGTAGATAAAGCCTCGGAGCGTTTTTTCTCACTGCCTAAAACTTTTGAGATTTTCAAGCCCTTTAAGTGCTCCCACTTGTCGCACTCTTCCGCCCATGTGTGTTCTGCAACTCGAAGGGGTGCAATTACTAAAACCTTTGTAACCTCAAAAGAATAGTTAATAAGCCTGTTTATAGCTGTGAGGGTCGACACGGTCTTACCTAAACCCATATCGAGAAGGAGCGCTGAATAGGGGTTTTTAATTATATGTTCAACGGCTGCCCTTTGGTAACCATGTAAGTTAGTTTCGTTCATCTGTAATATATTTTATTATGCTTTCGATATCCTCGGGGGTGTAAACAATAAACACCTTTGCCCCTAGGTTTTTTAATTTTCTTATTTCTATTTCTTGTCTAGGGGCGAGCCTTCCGTTATAGCTTTTTATTTCTGCAAAACAAAAACGACCATTAAAGATGATCAAGCGATCGGGCACGCCTGTACAATTCGACGAAATGAATTTGTAAGCCTTTCCACCTATCTCTTTAACTCGTTTTTGTAGATTACGTTCTAGAACTTTCTCGCTGTAGTTTATTTTATCCCCCATAACTCAAGCCCTTTTGTGTCACGTTTTTTATAATAAACTCCGTATGCCTCAAACGCTTCAGTATAAAGAGGGACAATTTTATCAAGAATTTTATAGTATTGAAAGAATGCCGACCGCTTAACAATTAAACGACAAAGTGTCTGCATGTCTTCGCAATGTTTAACAAGGGCTTTCGTATAGTTGAATGCTTCCGCAATGCTTTTGCTGGGTTCAGAGGTGTAACGCTCATAGTGTGCCCCTTTGTCTGTTATAGTTGATAAGATAAGTTTGCGTATTTTCTTAAATTCTTTTATCGTTGTAGTTGTATTTGTAGTCATAATCTTAAAAAATATCTTCGGTTATTGTTTCGTAAGCTGTACAAACTGGTTTTTGTTCTTGGTCTATTCTCTCAAATGTGCGCTGTTGTCCGTAAATACTCCCCCTTATTATGCCCAAATATCTCCAGCCCTTTATTTTCTTTAATATAGCGTTAATCGCTCTTGTCTTATATCGGGTTTTATCGTCTATCTTTTCGCCAAAGCACTCGCTAAGAATTTCAATCGCTGTTATTTTTGTTCGTTGCAGGCTTGCCTCTTCTCGGAGGGTGTCCCCCTCTTGTAAGAACCAAATACGCCTTTCTGTGATTGTCTTTTCTTCCCATGATAGGGGTAAACGCTTCTCAAGAAATTCTTCAATCAAGCCCTCACGCTCATCTACTTCTTCGTGTTCCTTTTGTCTGCTTCTTGCTTTTTGTTCTAGCTCTTTATCTAGGTAGAGCGTTTCGCCCTCATCGTAATATTTTTTAGCCTCTGCCCATACTTGCAAAACTTCTTCGTTTGTAAGGTCGGTATAAATGTTTTTTTGTGGTTTATTCTCTCCTACGTTGACAATCCAAAAACGACGGTTACCCGTGTCCCCTTTTAGAAAGTTATATTCGTTTGTTGTAGCAAAGAACACGCATTGCCTTGGGAAAATTTCAATCTTTCGCCCGTATGCTGGTCTGAACTGGTCCTCGCACTTAGATATAAATGCTTTCATAGTTTCGACGTCTGCTTTTTTATATACGGACAACTCCCCTAACTCTATAAGCCACGCACGTTGTAACTGCTCCATACCTTTTTGCCCTTCAACTCCTATAAAAGAGTCGCTAAACCATTTACCGCCTAGCTTTGCTAATATTGTGGATTTGCCTATACCTTCAGAGCCTACCAGGGTTAAGACATAATCAAATTTAACCCCTGGACTGAATACACGAGCAACGCAAGCGGTAAAGGCTTTACGTGTTATAGCTCTGTTGAGTTCGTTATCTTCAGCACCTAGGTAATCAACCAAAAGCGTATCTAATCTTTTCTTGCCGTCCCATTCTACCGACTTTATAAACTCCTGTATAGGGTGAAACGAATGCTTTAACATCACCATATCAAACGCATCTTGTGTGTTCTGAATGGATGCTTTTAAGTTATAAGGGTTTCCGTTTAGATAGTTTCGTAAGCAGGCGTCGTCCGTGTTTGTCCAAAAGCTGTCGTAATAGCTTTTAACCTTTCGCCATGGCAAACCTCCTTTAACGCATGCTTGATTAGCAAATAAATCAAATCTTATTTTATCTTTTAGAAGTGGGTCAAGCTCGATAATATTGCGATAGTTTTTAAGTGTTGGTAAGACAATGCCTCTGTCGCTAACTTCTAGCTTCGCTAATAACTCCGCTCTCTCCTTTGCTAGGTTTCGAGTTTTTTCTTTGCTTTGTTCCTGTGTCTCTGCTCTAAAGTCTTGCGCTGCCTTTTCTGCTAGCTCGTTTTGTTCTGCCGTTCGTTCTTGTGCCCATGTAGCCTTTACGTTCTCATCGTTTTTACAAAGTTCCGCCATAGCCTTAAAAGATGGTTTGTCGGTTGCCTTTGTGGTTTCACTCGTGCCCTCGTCTCTACTTCCGAATAGGTGAACCCGCACGAGGTCGAAAGCATTACGTAAATGTCCGCTTGCTGGGTCGGTGGAATGATTCGAAAAAGCAAAAAGCCCATTTTCGTAAATCACTAGTCCGTTGCTGGTTGTGCCTTTTAGGTAGGTGTAACGTGTAGGGCTTTCCTGTTTATATACTTCAGAGAGAAAAACGTCTATTGCTTCGCCTACTGTGTAGGTTCTACAGAAGACGCCCACCCAACCGCTTTTTGTTAGTGGGTTTTCTTGTTTGCTTGCTTCTCTGTGTATCTCGGCAGGTACTCTCGAAGAATAAGCCCACTCGCTTCGGTCTTGCCATTTTCTGTAATTCTCACTTAGGATTGCTTTACCGTCTAACCATCTACCGTCTTGGTATTCGAAAATATATTCACCATCTGAAGGTGTTGAGGGGTAATACATAAATCTTGCAGGCTGAAACGTGGTGTCGTCAAATTGATTTATACCCACGCATGATGCTATATATCTAGATATAGCCTCGTACTCTTCAGGGATCGCCTCATCCTTTAAGGGTATCAAGAGCCTTAAACGTGGTTTTTCTGCCGTGTGCTTGTGCGTCGAATACACGCAAGCCGAACAATCGAACAACATGCAAAAGTCCTCCCACGTGTTATTCTTTCCCTCGTCTATATCGAGCGTTACCAATTGACGAGCTAAAACGCTATTGTTGCCACGCTTTCCCCCTATGAGGTAACCGCCAAAGAAACCGCCCACGTCTTTAATGTTGTCTTGCTCGTTCTTCTTTAGGGCTAAAAACTGCTTTGTCGTTTCGCCTGTCCTTGTGGTTTTTGAAAGCTTATTTAATAAATCTTGCCAGGTTGTTTCGCAATTATGCCAGTTTTTAGTAAATCGAGTTGTAGCGGTTGCAATCTGCAATTTGCCGTTATATTTTAGTTCAATCATAGCTTTTAGTCTTTTAAATAATAAGGGGTTATATATCCCTCGCCCTTAAGTGGTAAATCGGGGGCAAATGTTATAGGGGTTGCAAATATATTTTTTATATCTTGTAGGGCTTTTGCGCTTTCGTCTGTAGGTACTTCTGCGATTATCTCATCATGTACATGAAAACAAATGTTATAGCCTTTTTTATCTACTCTTAAAATAGTTTCACCTAGACAATCTCGGGCAATTGCTTGCACAATATTTTCAACCAATTTGCCCCCGTATGTTTCCGTGTCTACCCATTGGCGTGTTGTTTGGTTTTGTGACATGTAACAAATTTTATTATCTACAATCTTTGCCAGTGGGTAAGAAAGCAAACGCCCTGAAGGTAGTTTAATTTGCAAAATGTTGCTTGTCTTTCTGAATATCAAGCCCCCTTGTTTTAACTTTATTATTCTATCGCTTAAAATCGCTTCTTTAGCTGCCCTTTCTACATCTCGCCAAAGCTTTACAATATTAGGAGAAGAATTACGCCAACCGCTTACAATCTGCGCTATCTCTGGGTCGCTTAAGCCCATTTTGTCTGCTCCCATAATCTTAAGTGCGTTTGCCCCTCCTTCGTATCCTAGTGCTAGCTCGGCAATCTTTCCTTTTTGTCTTAGCGGTGAATCGTGCGTTATCGTTTTTTCATCTACTCCAAACATTCGAGCCGCTGAAGCCTCGTAAATTCGTCCACTTCCTCGAAATACTTTTAATCGCCATTCTTCACCCGCCAGCCAGGCAATGACACGAGCTTCGATAGCTGAGAAATCGCACACGCATAAAGTATAATTTTCTTTAGCGATAAAAGCCGTGCGAATGAGTTGCGAAAGGATATCACAAACATTACCAAAGGTAAGCTCTAGTAATTCAAAGTCATTCTTTTTAACTAACTCCCTAGCTAGTGCTAAATCTTTTGAGGAGTTACGGGGTAAGTTGTGAACCTGAACAATACGTCCTGCCCACCTTCCTGTCTTTGCTCCGTAAAATTGTAGTAGGTCATGAAGTTTATTATCTGAACATTTTGCCAGGGTCATTGCCTCGTATTTTTTTACGGATGTTTTAGAACTCATCGAACGAAGGTATAAAACCCTCTTAACGTCTTCACTTGCTCCTGTAGCTAGTTCTTTTGCGTCTTCTTTTGCTAGGCTTTGAATCGGTCTACCTAATTTACTTGAAAGCCATTGCTTTAACTGTACGGGGGAATTAGGATTCTCAAGATTTGTTATTTCTTGCATCTCTGCGAATAATTCGTCTTGCGCCTCGTCATTCATCCGTATAGCGTTATTCGCTAGCTCTGAATCAATACAAACGCCCTTGTCATTCATCGTTTGGTCGAATATATATAAGGCACGTTCAAAAGGGGTTACAGGGTTCAGGGTATTATTACAAACCTTTCTTTGTATAGCCTTCTCTACTTCAACGTCCCTAATACAATAGCGTTTAAATTGTGCCCATTTATCGGGGGCGTGCTCTGGTAGGTTTCGAGTTCTTCCCCCGTTGCTTTTAGTTGGTTTGCATGGAATAGAAAAATATTTAATAAGCTCCGCCCCCTCTCTTAGCTTTTTATGTTTTAGCTTTAGCACCTCTCCGCAACTTTGCAAAGAGGCGGGCAAACCTAACATAAGGGCACGTATTTGTGTACAGTGCCATTGCGAGGGGTCGAGGGTTAAGCCTAAATGTTTACCAATACAAACACGCTCAAAGGAGGCATTAAAGGCGGTTTTAATTATATTACTATCAGTTAGGGCGTCTAATATCTTTGCGGGTATTTCTTCGCCTTGCGCCAGGTCGACAAGTTGCACGCTTCCACCATCGCACGAATAAGCGAAAAGAAGTATTTCGAAATTGGGGGTATCTACATAATTATGAACTCCGTTTGTAATTTCATTATCTGAATAAGTTTCTATATCTATAGATAGTATCTTTATTTCTTCGTTGGCGTTTAGTATTCTATATTTTTCGAGTTCTTGTTGTAATAGTTTAACCGCTTCCGTAAATTCATAGGACGAGGCGAATAAATAATCGGTTGTTATTATGGTTTCGCCTTGTTCTCCTCCCTTGTAGGTGTTTCGCTTCTCTGTTAGGGTAAAGCCTATTTTTTTATTACACGAATTAGATAAAGCCTCCGCTGTTTGGTAGGTTTCCGCCTCTACTACTTGTAACATTGTGGGCTTTGAAAAATCGAAGTTATTAGAGAAAAGAGAGTCCACGAATTTTGCAAGCTCTAAAGAAAAGGACGCATCAAAATTAAAGCACCTAGAAAAAACATCTATTGCAATATTTATATATGTTTCTTTTGTGAATTTATTAGTAAAGGCTTTGGGGGTCATAGGCGAAAGAGTGTTGAAAAGGTGGGGCGAACCCCACCGAAATTGTTTAATAAAGAAAATGGATTAAAGAACTTATTAAATTTTGTATCTTATTAAATTAAAAATTTTAAGTTTTTACTCTCTTTAATTATTTAGAACATATCGTCATCCGCTGGTGCTTCCTCTGGTATGTCCATATCGTAGAAATCCGCTTCAGCACTAATCCGACCGCCTAAAGGCTCTCCGTCTGCGACTTTTAGAACGTTGTTAAGCCCTGCGGCAATACCTTTGTTACCGCTGGTATTGTAGGCGTAAAAGTTAACACTAGCGTAAACAAAGCAACCGCTATACATTTCTTCTTCATCGTCTAAAGCTTCGATAATATTTTGCTTCTTGCCGTCTACTATCTTTGTACCTTTGAAGACGCTAACGCCTGGCTTTGTCTTACATGATGCGTTAATAAAATAAGCGTTCTTGTAGGCTTCATCTTCTGGGCGTTCCTCGTCTCCGTCTCTTAAAGGGGTTTTAATCTTCTCTAGCTTAGCGTTAGCCCCTAGAGTTGTTTTGCCGTAATCGAATGCGTTTTTAATTGCTTGTTCGATTTGCGCCACTAATGCTTTATTCTCTTTAGGAATAATAAGCGAAATAGAGTACTTAGGTTCTGCACCCTCCACACCTTTGGCGTGGAATACATTTACATAACTTGCTCGGGCTTTGCCGATCTTTACTTTTGTCATTAATTGACCGTTTTCCATTTTGAAAAATTTGTTAGTTAAAAAATTATATTTCTATATCTGTGTTATTAAAATCATCCTTTGCGGTTGCCTCTGGTCTTGGGTCATCTAGGCTAACGAGTTGCAAAGCACCTACAGGCTTTATCGTGTAGGGGACGACGTCCTCGGTAAAAGCTTTTTTGCCCAATAGCTTCTGCATAGCTGTAAGCGTTATTAACTTGCTTTCGTATAGTTGCGCCTCGGTATAGCCTTTAGCCGTTAATGCTTTTACGAGATTTTCAGGGTCTACAATCTTACGCACGGAGCGACCCTCCACGAGTTTTAAGCCCTCGAACGCTTCGCCCTGTTTCGCTCTTTCCGTTACGTCTTTTACTACTGCATTAAGCCAGGCTATCACTTGAGGGGCTTTAAGAACTATCTCGGCTTGTTCTTCTTTTGTTAAAAGCTCCTTTTGTTTTAGCTCTTCTAATCCTTTTAACTCCCTGCCTTGCTCTGCGCAACTTGTTTTCGCTTTGCAGAATCCGCACCACGAACCGCAACTCTGAACCCCTTCACCTTTATAGGCTTTATCAGCTAAAGGCTTTAAGTACTCTTCACCCCATTGCTTTAAGTCCTGAACGCTCATTGTTGACGTGCTTATGTTTCCCATACGTGGTTGGTATATCGTCATTGTTACGCTCTCAAAATTGTAAAGAATCTCATAAGCTTGTATATTTGCAAGCGCATATATCATCATTTGAGCGTTATCTATTGCGCTAACTTTCACCCCCTGCCCGTATTTTAAGTCGATAATCTCTAAGGCGGTATCGCTAATTATAGCGGCATCAGTTGTGCCGAACATATCTTTACCGTAATAGTTTGCGTTAAGCTTCTTTTCTACTTGTAAGATGGTGTCGGGGGTTTTTGCTCTTGCTTCGATAAGTTTATCGCAAACAAACTGCGCATAATCTTCGCAATAGTTTAGCATTTCAGGGGTGACAACTTCGTTAAAAAACTCTTTTGTAATTCCTTCACCCTCTAGCTTTTTGCAAATAGCGTTAAGCGTTGTTTTCTTTAGGGGCTTTAATAGTCCATTTGTTTGTGCCTCGTTTAGTCTTACCGCTGCTATTTCGTGGGCAATAGTCCCCTCCTGCGCTGCTTCGCTGGTTTTATCCTCGAAAAGTTCTTCGAGTTTCACCGACGGGGTGCACTTAGTCCAGCGGTGGGCACTAGAAGGCGATAACCTTGCGTGCGTCTTACTCGTTCCTAGGTCTTTTGTGTTCATGTTAGAAAGGTGCGGGTATTTTATTAGCAATTTTTTCAAGCGATTTGTAAACCTCGTTATATTGTTCTTCAGGTATTTCTGTTATTTTCTTAAAACCTAAATTATTAAGCAGCTCTTTAATTTCGTCACGTCCCCCCGCTTCTGCTATTGAAGTACAAATCTGCCTTAAGTCCGAGAGAGTCGTGGCGGTTTCCTGCTCCTTGGTAGTTGTGGTTGTTGTTTTTTTGGTTTCTGTGGGTTTCTCTGCCTTTTGTACTTGTTGCTCTACTGCTTTTAAGTTTAGCCCCTCTACTGCTTGTAAAAGTGCTTTTACCATTCCGAGGGTTTGCTCGGTAAGGTTCAAATTAATAGTTAATTCCATAGCTGTATTATTTTTTTTAGTCCTGTATTACTTTCAATCTCTTCTCAAAAATCGCTTTGAGGGCTTTTGCATATTCTTCAGCTTCTTTGCGTTCACTTAAAAGAAAGTAATTTCCTAAATCATATGCTTCATCATCGTCATAATCATTATCTTCTGTATATTCAACTATTTCTCCACGTCCAGTAATAAATAAATACTTTTCACCTTTTTCCGCTCTCTTTCTTATTCTCTCCATCTCCTTTTTCCCTGCGTTCCAATATAACCCTTGTTCTTTCAGTGAATCGTACAAGGTTTGTTTTTCCTCCTCGGTTGCGTGGCGAAAGTTTTTAACAACCCAAGCAGAATTTGATTTATTTGTATTGTTAAAATAGCTATCAAATAAACCAAAGCCGTCTTTTCTGTAATTTGAAAAAATAAGAATAGATGTACTATATTTTGATATCAAAATATCACCCTCCTTGAACTCTTCTTGCTCCTCCTCGATAATAATTAATTTATCTTCAATAGTTGCTGTACAATTTTCGGGAACGATAATCCTATCCCCTGCGTTCAATTTTATTTCCATAGTTACAAATCGCTTTTATATTTATTGTAAGAAATATCGTTTATCTCTCTTAGCTTCTCATTTTCTTCTCTTAAACTCTTGTTTTCGATCTTTAGCTTTGTAAACTCGGACATAAGGTCTATTACCATTTTTAAAAGTTCTTCCATAGTTGTATTTTATTTCTTTGTGTTTAGTGATTGAACATTAATTGTTTTACGTGTGTACTTACTTATTCTTTTAGTATATTCGTAATAAGTTCTTCCGTTTGCGTTGGTGAAGTAGTAGTATGCACCATGGTTTTCAAACTGATACACCTTTACACCATTACATTCAAACAAAAACTCTACATCATAGTATTTTAATCTTTGCTCATACTCTTGCTTTCGTATTTGCTCTTTTGTTAATTTTGGCTTAGGTGGTTCTTCCTTCTCTCTAATCTCATAGTCACAAGAAGACATTGCCAAAATTAAGCATAGAATAAAATATTTATATCTTTTCATTTCCATAGCTATTTTATTTTTTTTATAGTATTAAAAATTTATCATTATTTGAAATGCTTTCGGTTCTTTGTAATTTCGATGGTTTAGCAAAAACTCTTTTCTTAATTTGTCCCTTATCTCCTCTCTGACGAGTTGCGAAACTTGTTTGCTGTCCGCCATGAAGTTTATATGCAAGACTTTTTCAAGACTACCTTTTGCTTCTTTACTGTCAAGGAAGATAGAATCTTCCGACAAAATTCGTGTGCAAAACTCTATATCTTTCTTCTCTTCTTCGGTTTGGTATCGAACATAAACAGTGTTTTGATACATCTTTACCTTTTTCTCGTTTTTCTCATAGCCTCCGCAATTTTCATATATTACAGATATTGCTTCTCGCTTTCTCGTTTTATTGAGCTTTGCCCAACCATAAAAAACTCTCAATAATGGCATAGTTATTTTATTTTTAATCCCTATTAAATCCTGACATTATTAAGCCAAGTATAATTGTTATTATAATTGCTGTTGAAACGAGCAAAAGAGAACACTCAATTGATGTGCAGAAAGGGTGTCCTTGTCTTTTCCCCATGTCGTGTTGCAAATCCATCAAAGCAACCTTGCTAAAAAATTCACGACTATTCATGTTATATTTCTGTTTCTTGTCTACTGGACGACCTTTGTCTTTTGTAGATACTCTGTTCACGTAATGATATTGATTTTTTGAGACTCTCAATTACCATTGTATCTATCTCATTGTAGTCTTCTTTAGATTTTGTGAATAAATACCACTCACTCGTTTTTAGATACGAGTTGTAGAATTTCTCACATCCATCTTGCAACTCATTCAAAAATAGAGAATACTTATCATTATGTGGATGTATACATAAAAATTCACGTCTAATTTCTCTATCATCATAAATACTTACTATTACGTCACCTTTCTTTAGCTGACTAATGTCTGTTATTCTTTTCATAATTATTCTATTAATTATATTTATAACTCTGGTATTTTCATCCAATATTTGATATCACTTTGGTAGCCAACTGTGTCCCAATACCTACTATCAGCTTTATATTTACAAGTATGGCAAAACCCGTTCTGCGCCATTACTAAATAGCGACCACTTTGTTTTAAGTGGCACATAATTTCTGTATACTTTGCAAGCCTTTTTAATCTTGCGTGGAATTAGTTTTTTGCTCATAACTTTATCTAGTTTCGTTCTAATAATTTTCTGAATATTCGCTCTTTTCTTATATACTTATAAGAGAATTTCTTTCTCATTTCTTTCTTGTTTTTGCCGACTACCATTTGGCAACCATTTACCCCGATAAAGCAAAAACTTCTGTGGTGCCTTCTGTTTTCTTTTAAGGCAAATCTGATTTCCAAATCGCAATACCTGTAACTATCATTTTGCACACCCTCATATCCTTTACTTATAATAAAATGACCGAGTGCATTTGCCTCTTCTTCTGAATTACATAGCGTATAAATTTGCTTCATATCAATATCTGAATTTCGTAAAATGAATAATCGCCATCGGTTCTGATAGGGCATAACCTCCGAACCAATCTACCCAATCATTAAGCGAAAGCCCGTCATTCTTGGCGAGTGAAACCATAGTAGTCCATTCGCTATCTGTGTATGGAAAACGGAGCCTACAATCTGTGAACTCAAGCCTCTGTAACCCAACACCATTTTCAGCTGTTAGCGTTGCAATTTCTACCTGCTTGCTCCTGTAAGGCTGACCTGTCCACTGCCGAATGGACAATACGGCACGCCCCTCCTGCACCTCTTTGATGCGTTTCTCCCATAGAGGGTAATTCGCCCGTATGGTGTGTATCTTCGCCAAGGCCGGAGTATCATAATCTATAAGCCCCTGTCCAAGTAGGAACTTCTCTTTGAAATGTGTTTCTTCCCCAGCTCGTTTATGATTAGCAAGGAAATGTCTTGATAGTGTGATTACGTATGTTTTCATATTTCAAAATTATCTATACTTATATAACCAACTTCTTCCATTAACTCTGTAACAACTTGCATAGTTAAAGTGTATTCGTGCCATCTTAATAGCACCTCGCCATCTTCATACACAATTATTGGTTTGTCATCTTCCTCAAAACGATAGAAAATAAGCCAACATCTTAACTCTTTCATCCAATCTTCAAGCCTTGATGCTTGAATTTCTGTATTTGAAATTACACTTCTTAAATTCATAACCCCAATACTTGTTTAATTCGTTTCTTGTAGTCCTCGTTGGCTTCCTGCTTAGCTTGTTGTACACTTGTTATACCCGATTTGAAATGTTCACCATTAAAATATAAGGTAATATCCGTAGGAGTGTACCATTTTAGAATAGAGTAATCACCAAAAGGGGTTAACGAGTAGCTTTCCTCAATGTAATTTTCTTCGTCGCCACGTCTATCCTCATCTTTCCACTTCAATTCAGGTATGCTTTCCAACACGCTCTTACGCCCTGCCTCAAATGCACGATTTTCTATTTTATCGCACATAAGCTGTATGCGGTAGTTTGCCATTTCGCTTGTGCCATACTGGGCGTGTATCTCTTCACATCTTTTCTGCACGTTGAATTTCTTTTCCTCCATACTTATTTGTGTTTTTAAAAATTACTTTTCATTTCATTTACTAATTTTACGATGTGCTTAAAAACACACTTTTTACTTACAATGTTTTGTTCTGCTTTCAACAAATCGTTATAACCTAAATAATAAGGATGAAATGCAAATCCTAATGTTTTAAAATCGCCTTTAAACATCATTTCATTAGAACTAAAAAGGAGTACATTTACAATAGGTTTCACTTCTTTGTCTTCTGCTCTTCCGCAAACTTTGACTATATAGTAAAGCTTATCCTCTACTTTGCAAAACTTCCCCTCGAGGTGGGCAAATCTTTCTTGAATTAATCGTTTAATTGCTCTTTCTCTTTTTGCTTTTGATTTAAGCAAACGATTAATAAAACTTCGTTCATTTTGAACGGCTTTCAAAAATTCTTCGTGTGTCATATTTTATTTCTTTTTTAGTTCTTCAATCAACATATCAGCAACTTCTACACAGCTATGAATATACGAAACCATACTCACACCATGCATTGGTGTAGAGAATGAATAAGCCACTATGTCTTTTGCAATTTCATAGCGACGTTGCTCCCAATCAACAAAGTCCCCCAATATATTAACTCCCCCAAAATCAAGTTCCCATTTGTGATAACTTTCTTGTTTATCTTTACACCACCAATAAGTTTCTTCAACAGCAGGGTTGGGATGCACGGAGAACTTTACATCTACAATTTCTCCTGTCTCTTTAATTCTTGCTTTCATTCTTTTATTTCTTTTTAGTTTTAGTTACTCTTATGTATTCAATATCGCTATCAAAAACCCTTTCTTCGCTCCAAGTGATTTCCGAAAGCTCATTAAAATCTTTTACTCCTGAATGCTCGATTTCACCAAGATTGAGGAATATTCTTTTGGTATATTTTTTCATATTGTGTGTTATTTTTATATGATTAAAATAATTGTCTCTCTGTGTACCTTTGCTCTTTCCCCAAGATGAAATCGTGTATAAAATTTCTTGCGTAATCCTTTGAAATCATCGAGCGTTCCATTGAGCAAACGCCAGCTTCTTTCGAACCTTTTGAGGACATAATTGTCTTCTTTGGCTTGTCATTTTGATAGCTTCTCCCATACGTTGGAGAGCAATTCACAAACCAATAAGCCGTGGTTTTTTCGTAATAGTCTCCTCTTAGCATTCTATTGTTATCTACAAATGTTGGGGGCAAAACAAAATTAGATTTGAGAAAGGTTTGCATACTCCACGGATTTTCAACAATTAATCGAAATTCTTTTTCAATGCAAATAGAGAATAATTTTATAAGCAAAGAGTAAAAATACTCTCTATTCTTAGACCTGCTTAATATCATCTCTGTCTTCTCTCGTTGAGTTAATCCTTTATAGTTGTGACAACCAAAACTGAAAGCCATTTGACTTGTTGAGCAAAAATATATACACGGAAAGAACGCTAATATCAAATCGTCTTTGCTTATCTTATCAAAAAGACTTGCTTCTCCGTTGTAGCATTTTTCAATTTCAGCAAATAAATCTATCACGTTGTCGGTTTCTCCAAACTCATTTTGTATGTCGTAATCCTCGACATCAAAACCAAGCTTTTTGAACTCGTTTTTAAACGTGCCAGACTGCTCGAAAAAGCAATGTATCTTTCCTTTTATATTCATTGTTTAATTTGTTTTTTTTTAGTTTAGAAAGAACGCTATTCTCACGAACTGCGTTCTTAAATGAAAAATCAGTAAAACGCTAATTACTATATGAAAGGAAGTGTATTTATCTAAATTGAATTCGGTTGTTTGCCTCCTCCTCGATTTGCTCCCTTGAAAGTTTAGTATAAGAAATACTATCTTGGTAGGCGTCGAGATCCTCCTTCTTAAAGTAGCTTCTCTTGCCTCTCTTGGTATAGGGTAATACCTTTTTACAGCATAGGCGTCTTATAGTGCCTAACTTTATATCGAGATAGGCGGCTGCTTCAGTGGCAGAGTATAAAGAGCAAACCTCCTTACTCTTGCCCCCTGCCGTTTCCTTGAGGCGGTTTATTTTATCGGTTAAACTTGTTACCTGTAGAGATAAAGATTCTACAGCTGAAAGCGTTTTATTTAAGTTCGCTTCTATTACGGTGATTGCTTGTTCGATGTACATAATTTTCACTCCTCTATTTCGTTTTTACTTATTTTGATTATTCCTGCAAAGCGTATCAAAAGTACAAGACCTATAAGACTACCGATAAACTCCAAAGTTTTACCGCTTTCCACATACTGGAGCGTTCTAAAGGCTTGCATAAAAATTCCAAAAAGGGTTATAAGACCTACAGGGGTTAAACCTTTAATCCATCTTAATTCGTTTCCGAAAATTTGCTTAAATGTTTTCATTTTTTTTAGTTCCTCTTTTTCGTTTAGTTGTGTTGTTTTTACAAATACTTAAAAGCTTAAGCAAGTCATCACTCTTTGGGAATCGTGTGTTTTTTGTTCTTTCGATTAAGTCCAAATCTGTAACACCTGCCGACCACCTTTCGCCAGTCTTTGGCGAGATATACGTAACTTTCCAAATTCCATAATTTGCATACTGAAACATGAAATTGCGTTGGTGGAAATGCGAATCAATCGTCATCGCTTCTTCTGTATTGTTGGACTGAAATAAATTTCTTCCGTAAGGATGGCTTTATACTTCTTTAGTGCTACGGCTCGGATGTCTTCCCCTGTGTTTGAGTGGCTTCTAAATGCAAGGGCATCGTACACCGTTTTAATCGATACTTGGAAGTCTTTAGCTAATGCTTTCTTGCTCTCCATCGACATTTTTATTATCTTTCGCTTTTTTGTTTTATTCATTTTATTTATCTTTGTAGATTATCAAACATTTGTAACAAGTTACGGACTTATTACAATTGCAAATATAGAACATTGTTCTGATTTATCAAAACATTGCTCTGATATTTAACGTATTTTAAAACTAAAATCATGAGTACAAGTAGCGTAAAGGAGAGAGCCTTGTATTTTATAAAATACAAGGGCTTAACAATGAAAGAATTTGAGAGCCTTGCAGACCTCTCAACGGGGTATATCACCTCGATGCGAAAAAGTTTTGGAGAGCAAAAATTGAGCAATGTTCTGAAAGCTTTTCCCGAACTGAATAGAGATTGGCTTTTATATGGTGAGGGCGAAATGCTCAAATCAACATCCACCGAAGACAACAACGCTAGCTTTGTTGCTCCATATATTAAAGATGAACTAATATATTTACCGTTGTTCTCTGTGCCTGCCCTTGCTTCCTTTGCAGATAACCTCTCGCAAGCCTCTGCAACCCTCGAAACCTACCCCGTGTATGTAGCGAAGGGCGAAGCCTACACAAAGGAGAGGCACATCGTCATAGAGGCAAAAGGCGAAAGCATGTCGCCTACAATTCAAAATAAAGCTATGATTTTGTGCGAAAAAATTGAACCCGAGCAATGGGACTATATCCAAAACGAAAAAATAATCGCTATTATTTACGATAATTCTTTCACTATAAAAAGGGTTTTAAGAAATAACTTAGCTACTGCAAATACCATAACGCTATCAGCGGATAACACCAAATATGGCACGTTAGAGGTTTCTAGGTGTGATATAAAAGGTATTTACAGAGCTATAAAAAAGGTGAGCGAATACTTGTAGGAGTGTGTAAAAGTCGCCCTTATATATGATAATGTGTAAACTTAATTTTTTAACATATGACAAATACAGAATTAGCAAGAAGCTACTACCGAATTTTTAAAGGTCTAACGCTACTATTTTTACTCATAGCGGCGCCCGTGTTGATTTACTCCATAGTTGCGTTTTCCGCAATTTTCAGTGGGCGTATTAGCCGAGATGTTATATCCTCCTTTGTTTCTTTTGGTGCTTTCTTTGCTCTACTACTCTCTGGCGGTTTTGCTTTCGCCCTTGCTCTATACTTTGAGAAGTATATAAAGGAGAATGAAGGAAAAGAAGGAGTAACAAAGGAGTAACAAAAGTAACAACAAAATAACAAAATAAAGATACAAAAGGGCAACGATAAAAAGAAAGCCCACCACCTTAAAAGCCCCTTATATAAAGGCATTTTGTTTGCTTTTGTTTGGGGTTGATACCTAAGCTATGCTATTACTTCCTAAAAGCTTACGATTTATCCTCTAAAACCTTACCTTTTCAGTGCCAAACTCTAAGCTATTACGCCTTCTCACATAAAAGCAATCATTTAATCAAATCATTTCTTTAGAGAAAAACAAAAAAAGATTTTCAGTTTCTTTGTATTTATAACAAAAAATAAAGTGCCCATACACAATTTTTTTCTTTTAAATTCGTTCATCTAAAAAACACAAAAGGAGATAATTAAATTTTCGTTTAATAATAAACCGAACATCATAAATTCAAAATGTATCACATCATTAAGAAAAATATGTTATATAACACAGAGATAAAAACAACTCTTTTTATATATTAAATATAAATTATATATCTTTGTATACTGAAAACAAATAAAGGCGTAAAGCTAAATGTAGAAGCACTTATGATGTGGAGTTTAAATTAGATAAAGCCTTGAAATAATCAATCAGAAATACAGATATGATTCCAAGATAATTAGCAAAGTCATCATTCCCGAGTATAATGGACCGTAAAGATAAGCGGTGACGTAATGTATCCAAATACTGCGGCTTACGAAAAGGGTCGAAAAGCAAACTGGTATATCAACCAAGCAGATGGTTGGGGCAACAGAGCGAAGAAGAGTCACACAGATATCGTGTACATGAATGGTACTGTTGCTAAGGTAGGACATAACGCCAAAGTACGCCCAAGATGTGAAATTATAGTACCAAGTAAGCCCGAAAGAACAGGAAACTCATTTGCACAATGGCTCTCTATCGGCACTTCTGTGGCCTCAATAGCCACAATGATCTCCACAATGACAAACTTAATAAAATAAAGCAAACAAAGAAAATGACACAAGAAAGACCGAATCACAGGATTGGCATTGACCTTATTCGTTTTTTAAGAGTATTAAACCAAGACCGCAAACAAACACTTCTATACTGTTTTGTAGGTGCAATAATTGGTTTAAGTATTGCTTTTGGTAGTCCAAAAATCTATAAATCAAGCGTAATGTTAGCTCCTGAAGGTTCATCAAGTAACAACTTAACCTCAAATCTTTCATCACTTGCATCAATGGTAGGCATGAATATGAACCTAGGTAACATGAGTGATGCAATCTTTCCAGAAGTATATCCAGACTTAATGAAATCAAACCAATTCATTGTGGGGCTATTCAATATAAAAGTTAAATCAAAGGATGGAAAGATTAATATCTGCTATTATGATTATATAAAAAGTAAACAAACCACTCCATTTTGGATGAAGCCTATCAGCTGGATATTAAGTCGCCCAACAAAATCAGATAACAAAAAGATTGATCCCTTTATGCTAACAAAAGAACAATCTGATGTGGCTGGAGCTATCAGCAAAAACATACAATGTACAGTGGACAAAAAAACAAGTGTTATTTCAATAGAAGTTACAGCTGAAGATCCACTTATTGCAGCCACTATGGCAGATTCCATTAAAAGCAGATTGCAATTATTTATCACACGCTACAGAACAAATAAAGCACGCAGTGATGCAGAATATATGGAACGTTTATGCCGTGAGGCTAAAGAACAATACACTCGTTCACGACAACTTTACGGTTCATATGCTGATGCCAACCAAGATTTATTACTAGAATCCTTTAAATCCAAGCAAGCCGATCTTGAAAATGAGATGCAATTAAAATACAATATCTATACACAAGTAGCACAACAATTGCAACTTGCCAAAGCCAAAGTACAAGAAAAGACACCTGCTTTCACAGAGATTCAATCAGCTTCAGTCCCTATTAAACACAGTAACAAACCCAAAAGTTATACCTTATTTACCTTTATATTCTTTGCATTTATCACAAGATGTTTGGTATTATTATATCAAAAGAGACACGAATTGATTATTTTTCCCGAAAACAACAGATGAGAAAAAAATGAAAGAAATCACTCCCCAGAGCAGTTTTTCTGTTATCGAAGAATGTTGGAGACATCGCAAACTATATATTATAGGGCTTTCGATTGGTACGTTTATAGCTTTTACTGTATCTTTTTTAACTCCAAAAGAATATGCTTCGTTTGCCAAGCTTAGTGATGAACACATTGATAGCGATATCCTCATTGGCTTAGATGCTATGACAGCCCAACTCAGAAACATGGAACCTAAGGATTTAGGAACAAATTCTCCTATAGTATATGGAATGATTCTGCATTCCAAAGATTTCTTAAAGGCTCTGGCGAAGAGCAGAATCTATGATAAACGTTGTACCTATCAACAATATTTGGGCATAAAAGATATTAACGCTTGCATTGATGCCATCAAAACTAAAATTAAATATAAGATTGATGAAAAACGTTACATTATCACAATTCGTATGACAGACAGAAATCCATTGGTGGCAGCTCATCTAATGAATTCCATTCTCTCTTTACTTCACCATAAAATTTCTCAAAACAAAGGTATTATCATTCAAGCACAAGTCGACCAAACAAAGAAAGAGAAAGACAAAGCCTTAGAGATCTACCAAGATGCTCAAAAATGCTACGATACTTATTTCGATGCGCATTTTGAGACATCATTACCATCAGAAAAAAAGATGATTACATATCTGAACTCAGAAAAAATACGTACACAACTCTTATATAACAAGAAACAAGAACAATATAACAGAGCCTTGGCTCTGCAACAGAAACCTATTTATCCCTTTTCTATCTTGCAATCGCCTACAGTTGCAATAAAGCCGTTTCGTCCAAATGTCATCGTTTACATCGTAACAACAGACATTATATTATTTATTTTTCTCTCTTGGTTTATCCTAGGTAGAAAAACTTATCAACAATTTCTAAAGGGATAAAAATGGAAATTACAATTGTTATTCTACTCGCCATTATTCTAGTTGCATTCAAAGCATTCCACCTCGGTGACCTTTTTGCGCCTTGGTTTCTAACCACAGGTATTTGGTTTCTCATTCTTTTTCTTTTTCTCTTTGCTGGAAAAACACTCTATCCTATAAAAGATCAATTCTACAATTGTCTTTATCTATGGGTTCCTATTTTCTGTTTTTCATCGTTAATTACCTATTATGTCTTCCCGCAAAAGGAGGGAAATCGTATTAAAGATACCATAACTATAAATCACTCTTTATTTAATGGCTTACTCATTCTGCTTACTATTATCGCACCTTTGTACCTTTATAATATTTTAAAGATTGTTATGAGCTATAACATCGCTGACCTTTTATACAACATGCGCATCTATAATATTGAAGGAGAAAAAAACTTCGGTATACTGAACTACACCATTATAATTGGTCAAGTACTACTGGTTATAGGCTTATGGATGTATCCTAAAATTACAAAAACAGAACTCAGCATCATTATTCTGGCAAATCTTATTAATGCATTTGCCATCATGGGTAAAACTCCCATTCTATTCATAATTACTACTTTAGTCTTTGTTTTCTATGAAAAAGGATATATCAAAGCTCGCTCAATACTAATGTCTGCTATTCCTCTATTTACATTCTTTTTCATTTTTACCAATGCCCGAACCGAACAATCCAGCACTGTAGATAATAGTATGACACTTCTCGAATTTATGGGAATGTATGTACTTTCTCCACCTGTGGCATTCGGATACATCACAGAAAACACCAATACGCAATTTGGATTCAGCACATTTTCTGCATTTTATCATTTCCTTAACAACTGGGGTTTTGGTCCATTCGATATCAATCCAGGTATTCAAGAGTTTGTTTTTGTACCTGTTCCTACTAATGTTTACACCATTTTTCAACCTTTCTTTGAAGATTTCGGGTACAAAGGGGTGGCATTCTTCGCTTTCATCTACGGAACTATTACAGGTTTCCTTTATCGAATGAGCAACAATGGAAACAGCATTGCCAAGTGTATCTATACTTATTTCGTAACCAATCTCATTCTTCAATTCTTTCAAGAAAATATAATTTTGAGTATTATTGCAACCTTAGAGTTCATTGGACTCATCATAATTTGCACTCAAAATAGCATCTATTTTAAATGGGCAAGACATGATAAACAACCATAGAAAAATAGCCATTTTGATGGCAACATATAATGGAGAGAAGTTCATTGGTGAGCAATTAAACTCTCTTTTCGCCCAAACTTATACAGATTGGACGCTATTTGTGCGTGATGATGGTTCGAAAGATCATACAATAAGCATAATAGAAAGCTATCAAAAAAAACACCATAACATTGTTATCATTGATAACGAGGGACACAATCTCGGTCCTTTTATGAACTTTATGGCTCTCCTTCAAGAGGTAGATTCACCACTATACATGTTCATCGACCAAGATGACGTGTGGCTTCCAAATAAGATTGAGAATGAAATAGCAGCTTTTCGCTCATTAAATTGCGATGAAACAACGCCAGGAATGGTATTCACTAACCTTCAATTGGTAGACGAAAACTTAAATGTTTTGTCTACTTCTTTTTGGAAAAGTATCCATTTTTCGCCTCACATTTTCAACTCTTTTACCGAACAAGCATTCATTGGTTACATCACAGGTTGCACCATGTTATTTAACAAAAAGGCTAAAGAAATATCGTTTCCAGTAGCGAAATACGCCCCAATGCACGATTGGTGGGTGGCTATCTGTGTTTATAAAGCAAACGGAAAGGTGGGCTTTGTAGAAACGCCTCAAATGCTTTATCGCAAACATGACAATAATGTCACGGGCAACTTTGTAAACTCTCAAAAAGGAAAAAGCTTGTGTGTACGTTTTAAAGAAATGGCAACTCAATACCAACTAATGAGAAATTGCGGTGCTGTTAGCTCGTTTTACAATTACATTTGCTTAAAAAGCAAGATAAAAAACACAAGAAAGAATATTTAATGAGCAATGGTTATAAAAGTCTGTTAAAGGCAACAATAGTGATGAGTGGTGCGCAAATCATCGAAGCACTCATGTCAATCGTCCGAGCAAAGGTTATCGCTTTATTGCTTGGTCCTATTGGTATTGGGCTCAATTCTATCTTTTTAATCACACTCAACACCCTCTATCAGGTTACAAGTATGGGACTTCCACAGAGTGCTATTCGTGATATTGCACAGTCACAAAATAGCGAAAGCCCAATAGAACAGCAAAAAATAATCATCGCTTTTAAAACGCTTATCCGTTTATTAGCCATTATTGCGTTCTTATTTTGCATCTTTGCAGCTCCAGTTCTCAGTGACATTTCATTTGGAGTAGCCAATAATCACACCACAGATTTCATGATATTGTCTTTCGGAGCCTGCGCTATGCTGTTGTCATACGGCAACACTACGATTCTACAAGGAATGCAACGGCTAACCGCTTTGGCACAAACAACGATATTTGCAGCAATCAGTAGCGTAATAATAGCCATACCACTACTCTACTTTTTCAATCATAAAGGCGTCTCTTTAGCCATCTCGTGCGGTTTTATCATCACGTTTATCATCAACAGTTTATATGTAAAAAGGTTATCAATGAAGCGTATTCGCCTCTCTTGGATAGAGGTTTGGAGCATTGGTTCACCCATGATTAAACTGGGAATAATCATTATGTTCAGTTCGCTTTTAATAAACTTATTTACCTATTTCACCAACATTTTCATTCGAATCTTTGGTTCTATAGAAGATGTTGGATACTTTCAAGCGGCTTATTCCATTACAATGCGCAACTTTTCGATACTTGCTGCGACCTTAATAGCCGACTTTTATCCTCGACTTTCGAAGGCTCTTGACAATAAAAAGGAATTTAACAACATTGTATCTGAAGAGGCTGAGCTGCTTATTATACTTATTTCTATTGTCTCAGTCATACTCATTCTCTTCACAAAACCTATCTTATGGCTTTTGCTTTCGACTAAGTTCTATTCAATAGAGCTACTCACTCAGTGCATAACATTCTCGCTTTTGTTCCGCATTATGTGGGCCACTTTGTCGTATATTCCATTGGCTCATGGCGATAAAAAGATGTATTTAATATACGATGCGTTGTTGGGTAACGGCGGAAACTTTATCATTACCATTGCAGCCTACTATCTATTTGGACTTAATGGCATTGGCTTTGCCATGATCATTGGTAATCTTTTTGTATCTTTATTGCTCTATTTTGTATATAAAAAGCACTACGGAATGGAGTTTAACAACAGCTTTTGGAAGTTGCAAAGCATCTATATTGTGTTGTTAGGTCTATTTATGAGCACACTATTTATGCGTGATTCGTCATTATATTACGTTGCAAATATAATTTTATTGGCTATCTTTACATTCTTTAGTTATAGAGAACTAAACAATAGAATCTATATCAAACAATTTATAAAAAGCAAGTTTCACAAATGAAGATAGGTATTTTATACATCTGCACAGGTAAGTATTCCATCTTTTGGAAAGGCTTTTTTGATAGTTGTGAGCAGTTCTTTTTACCGCAAGTTGAAAAGAAATATTATGTATTTACGGATGCTTCTGACATTCAAAACACCAACAATATCAAAACATATTACAAGCAATCACAAGGTTTTCCCTTAGATACTCTATTGCGATTTGATATGTTTATTAAGGCAGAAGAAGATTCAAAAGAGTGCGATTACGTCTTTTTCTTCAACTCAAACATGGAGTTTAAGAAGGTAATTACACCCGATATGTTCCTTACAAGCATAGAAGAAAACGGCTTATTGGGAGTCTTACACCCTGGACATTACTACAAACACAACCCTATTTCGTTACCTTATGAAAAGCGAAAGCGTTCTACCGCCTACATAAAACACACGAAAGGAGAAAACTATAACTATTTTATGGGAGGCGTAAATGGCGGTACTCACGAGGCATTCTACCGTCTTTCACACATTTGTAGCGAAAATATTAAGAAAGACTTAGACCGCAATTGCATCGCAATTTATCACGATGAGTCGCACTTAAATCATTTTTTTCACAACAAGAAGATAAAGATTCTACCTCCTTCTTTTGGCTTTCCTGAAGGCAGTAATATTCCTTTTGAGCCTTATATCATCATTAGAAATAAGATAAAACATGGCGGAAAATATTTTGATAAACTACCCCAAACAGCATATATTCAACGCATTAAGCGCAGAATTAAAGAGCTATATAGAAATATTTTATGGATTCTCAACTTTTAAAACATATTAAACTATCAGGCGGTTTTGGTAATCAACTGTTTCAATACTTCTTTGGAGAGTATCTAAAAGAGAAGTATAACTGTTCTATTTCCTTTTTTTCTGAGCCTGCATTAGATATCAATCAACTACAAATACATCGTTTCTTCCCTACTCTACGCATATCTCATAATACCGAGTTAAGGCGTTTTCATTATGCTTTTACACAGCAATTGGCTTATAGATGTATGCGAAAGCTATTACTACTCTTTCCCTTTTTGAACAGAAAAGTAAAGATAGAGAATGGCTCTAACTATCAAAATCAATCGTTTAACGACACTTATTGCTTCGATGGTTACTGGCAATCTTATCGCTATTTAAGTGCTTTCACGCCCTCATTACAGTTCGAAGATCAGCTAATAAACGACATTTCTGCCGATTATATCAATGCTATTGAGCAGTCTGAAGCAGTATTTTTGCATATCAGAAGGGGTGATTATCTCAATAAAGAGAACCAAAAGGTATTTGCAGAATGCCCTCTAAATTACTTTGAAAACGCTGTAAATAAAATAAAGGAAGGTAACAAAACCTACCATTTCTTTGTTTTTTCAAACGACATCGAATGGGTTAAATGCCACTTAAAGCTCAATAATAACGAGGTAACCTTTATTCAAAACGAAGGCAGTAGCTGCGATTTAAAGGACTTTTATCTTATGACTCGTTGCAAACATGCAATCATTTCGAATAGTACTTTCAGCTGGTGGGCGGCTTACCTCATTAACAATAACGATAAAAAAGTGATTGCTCCCAAACGCTGGTACAATGATTTGAGCATGAATAATGCCACAAAAGACCTTATTCCACCAACGTGGATTCGATTATAATTGATAAAGAATATAACTTATATTAGAATAAATTCGATGATACAAGTAAGTATTGGAATTCCTTTTTACAATGCTCAAGACTTCTTAGAGCAAGTCATTTTATCTGTACTCAATCAAGATCACAAATCATTTGAATTGTTATTGATAGACGATGGCAGTACGGATAAGTCATTGGATATTGCCTATCACTTTCAAGATGAAAGGATAAAGGTTATTCATGATGGGCAAAATAAAGGACTTTCAGCACGCCTTAACGAACTTGTTGCCTTGTCGAAAGGAGAATATTTCGCTCGTATGGATGCTGATGATATCATGTTTCCACAACGAATATCACGACAATTGGCTTATTTACAACAACATAATGAGGTCGATGTAGTAGGCTGTAGTGCTGTAACAATTGACATAAGAAACAAAATTACGGGTATTATTTGCTATCCAGAGCACCCCAATAACATCACAAATGTAATTCAACACCAATGCTTTATTCACCCTTCTATCATGGCAAAGCGTTCTTGGTTTGTTCAAAATCCATACGATGAAGGAGGCATTCGCATGGAAGATTACAACTTATGGATGCGTACTTTCTCAAAATATCGCTTCTATAACATTGCAGAACCATTGCTTTTCTATCGTGTTTCGGGTCTTCCTTACCTCGATAAGTATTTATTATCGATGAAAGGAGAACGCAAAGAGCTGAGAAAGCACAAGCAAATCATTCCCAACTACCGTGTAGTTCTACTTAAAAACTACCTAAAATGCGTGCTATACTACTGCTTCTCGCATCTTCATTTACTTGATGTTCTACTTCGATTGCGCTCTAAGTCGATTCCCAACTCTAACGACCTCGAAGGCATTAAAAGTGCTTTAACAACGGCATTGCAACGCAATACACAGACAAAAGACTAACACTTTAAACGCACTTTTTGCATTTAAACAAGCATAAAGATAGAGTTTTCAAGACAAAACCAACAAGAACATATTATCTTTGCACTATAAATAAGGGTAAAAGTCATTGCTATTGCACCATAAACCCATATTTTCTCTACTGCAAAGAGAACACTTTAAAGTTATAAAAGATGAAGATATTGTTAGTTGCTAACGTAGGAAGAGGACACGTAAACAAGTTTCATATCCCAACAATACAATACTTACAGGCCCAAAATTGGCAGGTAGACGTTGCTTGTTCTGTTGATGAACCAATAGAAGCAGGTGACAATATCTATGCAATGTGTTGGAAACGTAGTCCTTTTACCTTTAAAACTATACAAGGAATCTTTCAATTAAAGAAGCTAATAGCAAAGAATAACTACGACATTATCTATTGTCATACCCCCGTTGGAGGCGTTATTTCACGCATAGCTGTGGCTCTTTTACGTGGCAAAAAGCCCCAAGTTGCCTACTTTGCACATGGACTTCATTTCTTTAAAGGGGCACCTTTGCTCAATTGGTTGTTATATTATCCAATAGAAAAGCTGATGTCTTATTTCACAAATCTATTCATAACAATCAATCCCGAAGACTATAATTTGGTTCAAAAGCATTTTAATCAAAAGATGAAAGTAGCCCTCATCAATGGTATTGGGGTTGATTTTAATAGATTAAAGATAGACAATCGTGACGCTATTCGTCAAGAATATAGAAATCAATTCAATATTCCTCAAGATGCTATTGCATTGATTTACGTTGCCGAAGTCTCTAAAAATAAAAACCAAGAGATGCTTATTCGACTTGTTCAGAATATGAATAAGCAAGGCAATTACAATATTTATCTTATCCTAGCAGGACCTTTAAACGAGAAAGGAGAATATATTAAGCTTGTTAATCAACTGGGAATTAAGGATAAAATACATTTTTTAGGCTGGCGAAAAGATATTGCCCAGCTAATGAATACCTCAGATATTTGCGTGGCATCAAGTATTCGGGAGGGTCTTCCCCTTAACCTAATAGAAGCTCAATATTGCCATTTACCCATCGTTGCAGTGAGCAATAGAGGTCATAACACAATTATAAAAGATGGTGAAAACGGCTTTATTGTGCCACTAAACGATTATAAAGCGATGCAAGAAAAGGTTGAGCTATTAATAAACGATAAAAATTTATACGATAAAATGGCGAATATTAATGTCGAAAAATATCAATCTTCGAACATTGTAAAAGAGCTATATCACCTTTTAAGTGACCTAAGAACATACTAAAAGTGCCCTCATTTCTTTGTTTTCAATATAAAACAAAGAAATAAAAAGCACTTTTATAGAAACATAATGGTAGCCTTATATAAAATAACTTTTAAACAAGTTTTATATCTAAACAGGATAAAGATATCAAGGAAACTAGGTGTTTTCTTGACAAAAGTATACAAATGAGAATCTGTCTTAAGCTCTTTTCATTACAGTTAGAACCTTTTGAAAGTTAAGCGCAATTCCTTTCCTTGCAAGATCATGATGTTTCCCTTTAATTTTTCTATAGCAAATGTTTCATCTAAATGATTAATTCCCATTAAAGAGGTTATTGAAGTGTCGATAATCTTAGGGTCTCCGTTTTCTCTATGGTTTGCATATGGGTCGTAAACCCTAAGTGTATTGTCTTTATTCTCAAATCTAAAGACAATTAAACCCGTTCCTCCTTCTTGCCTTGCAATCTGCAATAAGTGCATTTGCACAGACCAAAAATAACCCTTTTCACTAACATCTAGGTGCCCTTTTGTGGCTATTGTGTCGATAGTTGTTAAGTGCCAAAAGCCATCAAGCTTTCCATTTTTAGACGATTCTATCTCACATGAGACCATAATGAGCGACAAACAGAAGAATAATAGTATTTTTTTCATAATCCTAATATGCCTTTCTTAGATATTGTTAGTTGAACACCTGTGTTGTTACCGATATACTTTCCAAAGTCCATTGCATACGAACCTGTTATTAACCAGCATTTCTTTAGCTGGTAAGAAGCCTCTAACATGCAGTGAAAGCTTTCCTTTGGATGGACATAAGGATGATTATACGAGCCATAACCACGTCTATAAGTAGCTAAAAAACGATAGCTTAGGTTGTTGTATGGTGTTCCTTCTAATCCAATGTGATAAGCAACAAAACGATTGTCCTTTACTTCTGTTTCGCCACTCTTATTGTATTGCGGTGAAAGATATAAAGGATTGCCCATCACTTGTCCCCAATGTTGCCACGAAGAGTAAACAAGATGGTTGTAAAAGTCGTCTCGTCCTGCTATATGATCAGGTATATTAGGCGTTCTATCGTGGTAAATTGGTCCACTTTGGTATTTGGAATAGACATATTCGAACACGATATTACGGATCCAAGTTCCATATTTCAGTTGGAATTCAGCTCCTAATAGAAAGTCTTTAAAGTCGTATACGAACCAACGAGATTTAGTTCTTTGATTCCAAGCATCCCCTGTTCCATAGCCATTGTAGTCGATTTGTAACATAGCAGAATGGTCTTCGAAGAACTTATCGGCATAAATTGAAGCCTTCCAGATGTCTGTATCATAGTTAATACGAGCCAACCAACTACCTAAGTGGTTTCCTGTTACGTTCTTATACACGATGTCCGACTCTGTAACTTCGTGTCCTCCGGGGATAAAAGCGTGTATAAAATCTTTTAAACTTGTTCCTCCTTTATTAATAATAGGCTTTCCCGACGGATCAGCTCCATAAGAAGTACCCCCAAATTGAGCAGCCATTTCAAGTCCCATTTCGATAGATAGTGGTGCAAAAACATCTTCATTACCAATCTTTAAGAATCCTGCTTTACTGTTATAAAACACCTTTTCAGTATATTTAGATTGTTGCTTGGTAAATGTTTTCATCCATTGGTCATCTGTAAAACATCCAGCTGCAAGATGACCTTTAAGATGTAACCAACCATTGGCTATGGGAAGACGCCAATATTCGGGTAAACTTAATCGTACTTGAGGCACAGGTCGAGCATTAATACCTAGTGTTTGTGCTCCAGAACTTAAACGATTGTTTTTCAGTTCCATTGTTCGTTCTTTGCTTCCAATGGTCAATACGCCATGTAACCAACGCAATTCGGCAAATGCTTGTTGCACAATTAGTTTAGAAGAATAGTTCACGGGCAATGCAACATCAACACCATAGCCAAATCCCCAACGTCGAGCAGAATCATTTTCAACTGGTCTTATAAGCGAAGTTCGTAAGTAACCATTTGTCGTTTCTAATGAGCTTAAGCCATATTTGTTGGCATTGTGCCATAAAGGGGTGGCATTTTTAGAGAACGAACCTTGCATTTCTATTGTATACTCTATATCCTTAAAGGGTTGGGCAGGGATGCTTTTTTCTGCATCTACCCACGCTTGTGCAAAACTATTAATAGAGAATAAACAACAAAAAGATATGATAGAAGCTTTTTTCATTATTATATATAATATAGTTCAATAACGTAATTATAGCGGTTTTATTATATTATTTCAATAAAAATATTGAAATTGCACACCTCTTATCCTCTCCTTTTAATAAGTAATAGAATACCAGTCGAATGATAGAAGCATGTTTAGGGATATTCCTTATGATGTTAGGAGAAATCCTTTTTGATGCTATTTGTAAAGCGATATCTTTGCATCAACAATAATAATTTAAATGTTTAGCTTATGAAGAGATATATCATTACATTTTTATTGTTTGTGAGTTCAGTTGTAACAACACAGGCAATGAGTTATTTACAAGCACGGCAACACGCTTTGTTCTTGGCAGATAAGATGGCTTATGAGTTGAACTTAACCGTAGAACAATATGAGGCAGTGTATGAAATTAACCTTGATTATTTGATGAGAGTAGACTCATACAATGATATATATGGCATTTATTGGGAACGAAGAAATTTAGATTTGCAGTATATCTTATACAACTGGCAATATAGAGCCTTCTGTAATGCGTCTTATTTCTACCGTCCATTGTATTATAATGATGGCTACTGGCGTTTCTCTTTATATGTAAGATACCCACGAAGAGATTATTATTATTTCGGAGAACCTGATTTCTATACAACTTATAGAGGTGCTCATAGCTGGTATAACAATGGCAATCGTTCTTGGTATGACGGCAGAACATTTGGCAATGGCAGTTCTTCTCGTTCTATATATGGAATGAGAGACTACTTTGATAACGGCTCTTGGGTGAGTGGAAGCGCACAATATAGTCCAAGTAGACGCCGTTCTTACGACGATACTTACAATCAAAGTTCGTTTGGTGGACGTTCTTCTGGATACTATGATAATAGCTCTACAAGATCATTTGGCAATGGAAGAAGTCGCAATAGCTCACCTCGTCAAGACTCATTTGGTAACAATAGCTTTGGAAATGACGGTTTTGAACGTGGTAGTAACTTCACTGGTAGAGGAGCAACACGCAGTGAAAGTGCTCCATCAACTGGTAGTTTCGGAGATTTTTCTCGTTCTTCTTCAAATTTTGGAGGCAATAATAACCCATCAGGTACAACTGGATTCGGAGGAAATTCACCTTCAAGAAGATAATATAAAAGATAATAGTATAAGTAAGGTCTTTGCAAAAAGACACCCAAGGTTCGGTTCTTTCCTTCCTAAAAAGATCAATGAGTTATAATAGAAAGACTTATGAAATCTCTTAAATATATAAGAGCTCTTTCATAAGTCTTATTTTTTTGTATTTTAAAAGCACTGCTTTTACCATATAATAGTGATGCATTTACACTATAATAACATTGCTTTTGTAAGTGAAAAGCAATGCTTTTATCAATTAACCAAATTGCAGAGCTATTTTATGTTCTTTCTTATTAACTACAAGAAAGTTATGGAACAAGATGCTTAATATATGCACATACAATGCCAATACCTTTCTCGTTCTCACCACCTTGTGGTATAATGACGTCGGCATAACGCTTAGTTGGCTCGATAAACTGCTCGTGCATGGGTTTAAGAACTTCGATATAGCGATCCATAACCATTGTAACAGTGCGCCCACGATCTATGGTATCACGCTGAATGTTACGTATTAACCGCTCATCTGAGTCGCAATCAACGAATATCTTGAGGTCCATCATCTCACGAAGTTTCTTGTTTAGCAAGGTCATAATACCCTCTATGATAATCACAGGCTTTGGTTCTACGGTGATAGTTTCGCTCAATCGGTTACAAAGAATATACGAATAAGTGGGCTGTTCGATTGTTAGTCCATTGCGAAGATCATTCACTTGCTTTATAAGTAGTTTCCAATCGAATGCATCAGGGTGGTCGAAATTAATCGCACGACGCTCTTCTTCGGTCATTCCTGTTGTGTCGTTGTAATAAGAATCTAATGGAACTACGGCTACATGGTGCGGTGGAAGCGCTTCAACTATCTTGCGAACAACGGTTGATTTGCCTGAACCTGTTCCGCCTGCAATGCCTATAATGGTGATGTCTGATGTCATATCGTTCGTATTTTATGATTATATTCTATTTTTATATCATGTTCTTTATTGATTGTCGCATTCAAAAACATCGTTAAACATCTGTTTGTAGAACTCTGCTTTGCGTTCTATCTTCATGGGATATGCCCTCGAACTACTTGGCATTCGATAGAGTTTCATCTCTTTGTTATTAAAAGTAAAAGTCACAAAGCAACCCACTTTGGGCTTTTCTTTAATGCCAAACTGTTGCATCAGCACTTCTGTTGCCTTCTCACCAGTGGTTACAATGGCGGTGCATTGTGGTATCTTATCGAGTAATGCTGCAACATCTGTTGTTTCAACCACCTCTAAATCTTTGTCGGCAGCTGTGCCTTTGGTTCTTATTATCGCTGTTGCAGTGTCGAATAATGCTATTCCTTTGTCGGTTAGAAACGATATAAGCTTGTCTACATAAAAGCTTTTTTGCTCGTGAAAAACAAAGTGTTCTTTGTCGTTAAAGAAGATAAAGCCCACAATTCGCCACATATCATTGATGTAATTAGGATAATAAAAGGGCATAGTCCATCTGTGTTCGGCAGGTGGAAAACTACCTAACATCAACAATTTAGCGTTCTTTGGCAAGAAAGGTTCAAAGGGATGACGTTCTATTTCGCCTGTCATTGGGGTCGAACTACTGTTTCTTTGGGGTTTGTTAGAATTGATATTCTTTTCTTTTTTTTGTGCTGTCATAAAGAAAGAAACAAAGAGTTGGGTGGTGATAATAAAGAACTCTCCCATCTCTTACATATAGGAAACGGGAGAGTTGATATCTAACTATTGTTCTTTTACTAAATAAACAACTACAGGAAGGTGGTCACTATAACCATCTAACCACACTCCTCCTGCTGTAGTTCGCTTAGGAGAACCTTTATATTTGCCTTCTGTTTGGAACAAATAATCACGTTTAAAGATTTGATTTTTCCAGAATTTCAAAGATGAAAAGTCTTTCTTATCATCTTTATTCAATAGGTTTGGTGTTACAAGTATTTGGTCGAAAAGATTCCAAGAGCCTTGATATAGAAGCGTTCCAACGCCTTCTTTAACTAAAATATTATACCATGGATTATACATATCGCCTTGGTTTACATCTTTAATGTTGCCTTTTCCTCTTAAAATACCTGCCATACTCTTGTCGATAGGGTCGTCGTTCATGTCGCCCATAACAAACACTTTGCAGTTAGGATCATCGTTTAAAAGAGAGTCTTTAATTGCTTTTACTTGCTCTGCACCTAGCTCTCTGTAAAAAGATTCACTAAAACGACTAGGTAAGTGACATACAATAACGGCTATATGTTCATCTGCAAGGCTTCCACTAACAGTTAAAAAGCCTCGAGTATAGAATGCACTATCTTTCTTTAGCTTTTGAACATAGGGTACAAGACGGGTATTCTTTACACTAAATAAAGAGGGATTGTATAATAACGCACAATCAATTCCACGGCGGTCAGGACCTTCTATATGCACATATTGATAGTTACGAGCACTTAAAGCGGGTTGTGCAACAAGGTCGTCTAAGGCTTTTGAGTTCTCAACTTCAGCCAAACCAATGATTGCGCAGCCTATATTGGGGAGCACATCTGTACCCATATCTGCCAAAGCTCGTGACATATTGTTGAGCTTATGGTTGTATTTCATGGCATTCCATTTATACGAACCAGTTGGAAGAAAATCGTAATCACGCTTTCCTTCGTCATGACATGTGTCGAATAAGTTTTCTTGATTGTAGAAACCTACTCCGTAAACAGAATATTTTTTTTGTGCACTAGCGGGTAGAAAGGTTAAAAGAACCCCTATAACCGCAAAGAAAAAATACTTCATAAATAATGTTTATCTTTGTTTTATTGTAAATAATCTTATCCCTAAAAAGTTGTGCAAATATCGTGATTTTATTTCAAAAATAGACTATTTCTGCCCTTTTTTATTTTAAGAGTAAAACAAGAATAAAATAGTTTTAATGATTATTAGTGTCCTTTCAATGATATTATTGTGACAATCACTTTGTCTTCTTCAATAAAATACACCATTCTTGAACCCTTATCTATGCGTCTACTCCAATAACCTGATAAGTTTCCTTTAAGCTGTTCCACTTGTCCTGTACCCAAAGTAGGATGAAGTTGAAGTTCTTCAAACAATGAAATAATTTTAAGTAGGGTTTTCTTTTGCCCCGATTTTTCCATTCTTTAAGGTGTTCTTCAGCTTTCTTGGTTAGTAATAATTTGTAGATCATACATCTAAAGCTTTTTTAATATTTTCTATACTATAAGCTTTTGTTTCTCCAGAAAGTTGCTGTGCAATACTTTCTTGTATCTCTTCAATATTATTGGGGTTGTTAAACCACTCATCATTGCTTGGGAATGGATTCTCATTTACTTTGATATTAATACTACTTGCCTTTGCTATAAGAATCTGCTCTATATATGCTTTAAGACTTTTTCCTTGCAAAACAGCCATAAAAGACATTTTTTTAGGGTGTCTGCAGGCAAATCTATATTCTTTCTTTTTAGATTAATTGTAGTTGACATAATGCTTATTGATGTAAAATATTGATACTATTAGTTTTTGCAAAACTATATATAATATTTTTTATGTATACAAAACATACTGTTTTTTATAGCTTTTTTTATTACAAAAGAATAGCTTTTGCAAAACAATTTGTATTTTTGCACAAATCAATTATTATGAAAGTATTACAGAGTTCTTTTTTTCGTGCATTGTGTGCACTGATAGTTGGTGCTTTAACTATTATGTATAGAGATGAAGCACAGAAGTGGTTAGTGATTGTTATCGGGGTATTATTCTTTCTATCAGGTGTTATTTCCTGTGCCGTTTATTATGGCAGTAGAAAGAATTTTGCAGATGTTCAAGTGTTAGATAATAATGGAGTTCAGATTGCAGGTACTACTCCTACCCTTCCATTGGTGGGCATTGCGTGTGCAATTCTTGGTGTAGTGTTGGCTCTTATGCCTGCAACTTTTCAGCAATGGTTAAGCTATTTGCTTGCTTTTCTACTTATAATAGGCTCAATTAATCAATATATCAACTTAGCGCAAGTATCAAAATTGGCAAAAATAGGTCCTTTCTTTTGGATAACTCCTTGTATAACAATGCTCATTGGCTTAGTTGCTTTGGTTAAACCAACTCTTTTGGGGGCCTCTTTCTTATTTATTTTGGGTTGGGCAATCTTACTTTTTGGAGTGATTGAAACTATCAATTCAATTAAAATTTATGCGATAAAGAAGGCTTATAACAAAGCTGTAATAGCTGCACAACAAGCAGTTGAGACTGAAGAAATAGTAGCAACCACAACAGAAACACCTCAAATTAAAGAAATAAAAGCATCTGAAACAGATGAAGAAACAACTGAAGTAGCAGATGAAACGATATAAATTTAATTAAGAAATAGTCTATAATTTTTATAGGATAATAAGCTATTACCACTATTGTGAAGAGCTTTTAATTTGGCAATAAAATATAAAGCTAGTGAACATGCAACCCATTCGAGATCAGGAGTTTACTAGCTTTCTTTGTAAAAGGATAGCTCATAAAAAATAAAAGCATTGCTATTGAGGTTCAATAGCAATGCTTTTAGAGTGTAATATCAATGTTTTAACATGGCGAAAACAATGCTTTTATAATCGCCTTATGTTATGAACGCATGACATTTTTTTACTTTAGAATTTCTTTCCAATTGCAATATTGAGGAAAGTGTTGATTAGTATTTTGATATCAAACCACCAAGAACGTTTTCTAAGATAGTAAAGATCAAGCTCAAGACGGCGTAACATTTTCTCCATAGTATCGGTATAACCATTATATAAGGTGGCATAGGAGGTAACACCTGGGCGAATTTGGTATAAAAAGGTATATCGCTCGTCGTGTTGAATGATTTGATCTATATAGAATTTACGCTCTGGTCGTGGTCCAACAAACGACATATCTCCTATAAACACATTCCAAAGTTGGGGTAATTCATCGAGGTGATGCGTTCTAAGAAACTTACCTATCTTGGTTAAACGATGATCTTTTTCGTGTTGAAATAATGCAGGTCCATCCTTTTCTGCATCTTCTTTCATGCTTCTAAACTTGTAAATACAGAACGGCCGACCAAATCTTCCGATGCGTTCTTGCTTAAAAATAACACTACCACCATCTTCTTTCTTTATCAATATGTAGCAAATAATAAAGAGAGGAGAGAAAAGAATAAGGGATATAGTTGCTGCTATAAAATCGAAAAAACGTTTTATACTTCTCTCTATTCCATTCATTCCATCATAAATGTATTTATTTTCTATTTTAATTTCTTGCTTGGTATCTACGATTATCTTTGTTGTCATTATGCAAATTTATTTATTATAGGAAACGCAAGAAATTAAATAATATTGTAAAAAACAATCTATTTTTCTATAGTAGTGCGTAAAAAAGATCTAAGCCTATATGTTATCAATACAGAATAAAAATAAGAGAACAAAAGGTTTTATTTTAGATAAACTTATCTTTTGTTCTCTTAAATATTCTTGTTGCTTATTATATTCAATAAGCAATCAGCTTACAAAGCATGATTACTTTTTAGTGAAAACAACCTTTGATTTACCATCAAAAGTAAGAGTAAGTTCTACTTTATAAGTTCCTTTCTCTACATTTAAGTTCTTACCATCATTAGCTGTCAGTTCTTTGAATGCAGTTTCACTCTCGTAACCACCCCAAGACAAAGCCCAGCCATGATTAGCACGGAACTTTAAAGGTCCTGTTTTTATAACATTTACATTATCAGCTTCCCAAATACCAGTTGTAGGATTGTAGGTTAAATCAATAAAATCTTTATCCCATCCACCAACAGCGTCTCCAATTATAGAGACATTATCTATTTTTGTTAATGTATAAGTACCTTTCTTAACGCCTTGCTCTAATTTAACTTCTATCTTATAGAACGCTGGTGTGCTCACTATACATGCTTCTCCTTGTCCTTTTTCTTCTACATTGCCTTCTGATGTACATTCTAAATCGTTCTCTGCGTTATCTGAATTAGGACGTAACTTGAATTGTTTATCTAAATAAACATAACCAATAAATGTACCATCGAATTTTTCACCACGTAAAACTTGAGCCTTTTCGGTTGGCTTTTCTGGATTAACAACATAGAAGAATTCAGGGAAGTTTTTCTTAGTTAAGCTAACTTTGCAAGTAAAATCAAATGTTTTTAAGAAGCTTTCACCTGTTTCAACATTTATGGTGTCGTTGATAGTAATAGAGACAGCACGTTCGGTATCTCCTTCTCCATAAAGATTTTTAACCGCATTCTCTAAGTCGGCAGCAGCTATTTTACCCTCTTTTGTTGTTTTAAGAACTTTTTGTCTTGTTTTATTTTCATTGAAAACAACAGTAGAGAACTTTTGACTTACAAGTGTTGCTTCGGTAAGTACAGAAGATGTAAACAACTGAAGAGAGTCACCCTTAATGGTATTATAGTCGACAGCAGGCAAAGGTGTTGCTGTAAATGAAATCGTTTTTTCAGGAGTTTGTGGATTGGATTGTGGTGCAGTCCAATTCGTATAATCTTCAGAACAAGCAGCAAACATGGCTGTTGCAACTCCCATTATCATATATACTTTTTTCATGTTTCTATTATATTAGGTCGGAGGAAGACATCTAAAAACGCTTCCTCCGACGTTTTATACAATTATTTTAAGAAATAATATTGTCCAGTGATGTCGTTAAAGAACACTTTGTATTTTCCTGATTCATTAACAGAAATGGCTACTTTATTGCCTTTTACTGCTGTTCCGAATGGGAAATTGCTTGCACTCCATGTATCAGTTAATGCACCATTAGCTACAAACTGAAGTTCTTGACCTGCAGTTACATTCACATCTAATACCCAATCATGGTTTTTAGTATTAGCAGTTGTCGAGAATTTCCTCATCTCGTTTTGTGTAGCGTCCCAATTATTGTCTGCTCCAGACTTAATAGGTAGAGACATTTTTGTAAACTCTATAGAAGAAGCTGGGGTAGTTTTTTCAATTTTACACTCATGAGTTTTAGTGTTTAGTCTAATCTCATAATATCCAGCTTCATCTATCTGTATGTTTCCTGGGTCATTTCCTCCAGCACGATAGGTTGTTGTTAAAGGCCCACCATTACCACAAATACCAAAATCCCAGTTACCTAATTTTTCAATAATCTTAAATATTGCTTTTTCAGGGAAGTATCCAATGTAGCCAATAACACCTGTTCCTGTGTTTATATCATATTCTTGTCCTGCAATAGGATACATAGGAACCATAGAAACACCTAATTGATCTTCGCCATTTCCCCATGCTCCGTTACCAAAACAACTACCAGTAAGGTACCATAAAACAGGTTCATGTTCTTTTACCTCTACATAGTAAGGAACAACCATGAATTCTACAGAATTAGAATAAATAGTTTGTCCTGCATAAGTAGCTTTACAACGTGCATAAACTTTCTGGGTAGGTGGAACTTTTCCATCTTCCCATTTTGCTATCATTTCAAGACTTCTTGCAATCTTTGCAACGCCAACTTGCGCATTACAAATATTGTAAGTATCGTCAAGTGTAGCGTAATCTGCAACTGTTTTTCCTGTTTTATCTGCCCACGCCTCTTTAGTAGAAACTCTCCAAGAGTCATTCAATGAAAGTTCTATCTGATAGTCTACAATTGCAGGAAAACCATATTCCGGTTGTGACCATGCAAAGTTTAGAGCTGTTGATGTTGCTAAATTTATAGCTGAAGAACCATAAATAGGCGCATTTAATGTAAATGTTGTAGGAGATTGAAGCTTAGGATTAGAGTCGCGATCATCGCTACATGATGCAAAAGCTAACAATCCACACAACAATATTGCATAATATCTAATAATATTTTTCATTGTTCTATAGTTTTAATCTTTCATTATGATGCTTAATAATTAGGGTTTTGTTTAATAGCATCCTTAACATAATTAGAAGGAATAGCAAAGATATTCTTGCTTGCAGAGAAACTACGACCTTCTTTAACACCACCTTTATAAGTCCAGTTATAGTTATTGTCGCCTCCGAAGAATCCGAAACGAATTAAAGTAGGCCTACGAATACCTTCAAAGTAAAACTCACGACTCCATTCATCACATAATTCAGAAAGAGTAAAGTTTGTTTTTGGTTCAGCATTAGCACGTTCACGTAATGTTTTAACGGCTGCAATACCTTCTGGTGTTAGGTGATTTCCATTTGCACGAGCTGTTGCTTCTGCATATATTAGATAAGCTTCTGCTTTTCTAAAGAAGAAGAAATCTGCATCAGAGAATGTAAGTGAATGTCCTGCAGAACCATCTGTTTTGATGTTAATGAATTTAGCTGTGGCAAAACCATCTGTAAATTTACCTATTGCACCTTTACCATTATCAAGCTTTCTATCCTTTCCATCGAAAATGGCTCTATCATCATGAGCATAATCTTTAGTAGGCATTTCTATACTTGAAACATTAGGAACCTCTTTATTAGGGAAGAAACGTTTTAATAAATCAGGACGACAACGATTTCCACCCCAAGTTTGTCCACTTAATCCGTTTACAACACTCTTGTCGTGTATGCTTGCATGCATATTTCCATCAAAAGTAGAAGCTGTTAAGAAGGTAGTTGTACCCCATGAGGTTGTTTTTAATCCATCTTGAAGGATTGGGAAGATAGCCTCATAAGCTGCATCGGTTTCACCATTGTCGCCCATGAATAGCATTTGATAAGCACTCCAACCATTAACTTTCTTTGTGTTAAGCTTATAAGCAGAGTCCATAATCTTCTTAGCATACTCAGCAGCTTTCGCCCATTGAGGAGTTCCGGTATAAACTTGAGCATTTAAGTAAAGACGTGCCAACAACATCCATGCTGAAGCTTTGTCTACACGACCATAATTAGCATCTGAAGACTTTTTAGGTTGAGCCTCAGAAAGATTAGGTTCAATTTCTGTAAGCTCCTTAACAAGCCATTCATACATCTCAGGACGTGTCTTCATTGTTGGTTCAGAAAGAGTTTCTGCAAAAGGAACATTTCCGAAAGCATCCATCAATAAGTAATATTCTAATGCACGTACAAAGCGAATTTCTGCTGTTTTCGTTGCATCCTCGTTGATATTCTTTAAATAATCATTACAATATGTAATACCAGTTGTTAGACGTGCAAAGTAACCATTTAACATTGGATGACTTGCATCGTATGTATTATAATCAAATTGTTCAATACCTGCATCACCCCAGTGACATATTGCCTCGTCGGTTGTTAGCTCATTTGAGTTCCACATTTGTCTTACAAAACCAGTGGTACCCCCATCTAATCCGTCAATATCACAATCTCCAGTCGCTCCTCCATTACCTGCAACAGCAATATTTGCATAACATTTATTAAAAAGAGCATCTCCATTTGCAGTAGGACGAATATTAGGATCGATAGGAGTAACATCTAAATCGCCAACACAAGAGGCTAATATTCCTGTCGAGAATAAGAATATTGCCGATGGAATTATATGTTTAAAATATTTATTCATGACTTTTGTCTTTATTGTTAGAAGTTAAGATTAACACCAAGAATCATAGAGAAAGCTCGTGGATACATATTATTGTCATATCCATTGAACACTTCTGGGTCAAGTCCTTTATACTTTGTTATAGTGAAAACATTGCTTGCTGTAGCATAAACACGTCCGCCAATTCCCTTGTAGCTTCCAGTTTTGAATAGATTGTTAAAGCTATAACCAAGAGTTATGTTGTCGCATTTCAAGAAACTTGCATTTTGTACCCAATAATCGGTAAGAGTTGTTTTTGCATCATCTTGTACAAATCCACGTAACTTAGCTGTTGGAGTAGTATTTCCTAATCTATCTAATGTCCAAATTCCATTAGGACTTACATTCTTAAAGCCTTGTTCTATACCATTAAATACATAATTTCCAATGCTTGCACGTAGAGAGAAGCCGAGATCCCAGCTCTTGTATTCAAGGCGAGAAGACAAGCCCATAGTAACAGGAGCTACAGGATTTTTGTAGAAATATCTATCCGCATCTGTTATTTTACCATCACTATTTCTGTCAACAACAGCACCTTCGATAGGATTACCATTCGCATCGTACACTTGTTGATATACATAGAATGAGTTTGCAGAGTGACCTACTTGGTTATATTCGAGGTTCTTATCTGTACCAATTGTTATAGAAGTATTAGCAACAGGACTATTGTCTTTACTTACACCTGCAAGATTTGTAATCTTATTTTTATTATAAGTGAAGTTGTAATCGATAGTCCAGAACCAATCTTTCTTTTGTATTGCTTTCCAACTAATTGTTGCTTCTAAACCAGTATTAGAAAGATCTCCAATGTTTTGCCATGCTTGATTTCTGAAAGAAGACAATATCATCACAGGAGCATAGTTAAGCAAGTCTGTTGTTTTTCTATAATAGAAATCCAAAGTTCCGCTTAATCTTTGATTGAAGAATCCCCAATCAATACCAGCATTGTAAGTTGTGGTTGTTTCCCACTTTAAATTAGGTCTAAAACTATTAGGACGATAAAGTTCACCATCACCAGCCAATGGATAGAAACTATCTGTACCAGTATTCACAGAGTAAGTTGGTATCCATACATAGTCCGTACTTAAGTCTTGTTGACCTGTTTTACCCCAACCTAAACGTAATTTAAGATCAGATAAAGTATTTACATCCTTTAACCAACTTTCTTGATTTACCTTCCATGCAAATGCAAATGATGGGAACATAGCCCAGTGTTCTTTAAATCTTGAAGAACCATCATTACGAACTGTTGCTGTAATATAGTAACGATCTAACAAGCTCCAGTTTGCTCTACCAAAGAAAGAAACTAAGTAGTTTTCTGTTGCAAACTTATAAGGAGTGTGAGGAAGTGCAGTTCCTGCCTTAGGTTTTCCATCATCATATCTTGTAGTAATTGTAGACGAATAGTAACCTACATAATCGTTATTTTGATTACGATAGAAATGTTGCCATTCATAACCTCCCATTACATCAAAGTGATTCTTAAGTTTATCCTTAAAATCATGGAAGTATTGTGCATACATACTTAAAGAAAGGTTACGCTTTAAGATAGTTTCATCACCTTGACTTCCATAATAAATAAATTGAGGAGACGCTGTAGAAGCATTTCTATATTGAGTTCCTTTTGCTATATCAGCACCTAAAGTCGCATGTAAACGTAAGTCTTCAAAGCCATGCACCTTATAATCAATATCAGCACTACCTATAAATTGTCTACTATTAGCAGTTTCTTTACGAGTGTTAAGCACTGCAAGAGGGTTCATAACTCCACCAGTAGAATTATAAGAAAATGGCCAAGCTTCTTTATCGCCATCAATTCCAGTTGTAGTCCATTCAAAATAACCACCAAAATTCTTTAACATTGTAGCCTTATTTTCACCTAATAAATTAAGATGATAGGGCGATGTATAATTGTAAGGGTCTTGTGTTGGATCCATTCTAAGCGCATTAGAAATGGCTGCACCATCAGCAAACGTATTACGAGCATACATACCCTTAGCATTAAGGTTTAATGTTAAATGGTCATTTAAGAAAGAGGGGTTAAGGTTAAGAGCTGTTGTTACACGCTCAAAGTTTGAAGTCTTAACGATACCTTGTTGGTTTGTATAACCAACTGATAAACGATAAGGCACATCACTCATAGAACCAGACACTGTAACATTGTGATCATGACTGGCTGCAGTACGCAATATTTCATTTTGCCAGTTGGTATCTGCAGTTCCAAGAGCTTTATAAGCATCGCTTTCTTTTCCAAAGAGTTCTTCAATAAATGCACGATATTCATTTGCATTCATTACATCTATAGTACTCTTTTTGGTACTTAAAGTGAAGCTACCACTATAAGAAACTTGAGGAGCTTGTCCTTTTCTACCGCGTTTAGTAGTGATAATAATAACACCATTAGAACCACGTGAACCATAAATAGCTGTAGCCGAAGCATCTTTCAACACGTTGAAACTTTCAATATCTTGAGGGTTGATGCTTGAAAGAATATTAGATACACCTTTGACACCAGCATTATCAATGGGCACATTGTCGATAACAATCAATGGGTCGTTTGACGCATTAAGCGAAGAACCACCACGAATACGCATGGTTGTGGCACCACCAGGAGTTCCATCGTTAGTTATTACGTTTACACCAGCAACCTTACCAGAAATCATATCTTGTGGATTTACTACAAGACCTTTATTTTTGCCATCAGGTTTTAAAGCTGACACAGAACCAGTAAGGTCTGATTTCTTTGCAATACCATAACCAATAACAACTACTTCGTTTAGTGTTTTATTGTCATTATCTAATACTATAGTAAGATCTTCCGATACTTTTACTTTCTTAGGAGACATTCCTACATAAGTAACTGTGATCTCTGTTCCCTTAGGAACGTTAATAGAATAGTTACCATCAAAGTCTGTTACTCCTATAGCCTTACCATTTGCCGTAATTGTGGCACCGATAATTGGCTCTCCAGAAGCATCCTTGATTTTGCCTCTAATATTTCCAGACTGCGCAAAGGCCGTAACAGAAAGGAGTAACCCACCTGAGAGGACTAAACTCCTAAGAGGTAATTTGAGCTTTTTTAATTTCATGATTTTATTTTTTAGTTAACGTTAATATCGTTTATAAATTCCGTTGTTTAGGCTGAATTTGTTTATATTACATTTTTTAGGTTATTTTATGTAACGTACTAGAAATAATGCTTTGTTACAAAAATAGTTGTATTCAGAATATGTAAGTCTATTTTAATAAGAAAAATAACATAAGGAAAAGTGCAAACGTTTGCATTGAATTTAACAACTAATTCTTGTTGTATATGGCTTTTTTCATACCTTTGTACATAATTTTATCATATAATTAACTAAAACATGAAAGATTCTCCACCTCTAACAATGAAAGATATTGCACAGGAGCTTGGTGTTTCTGTAGCTACTGTATCTCGTGCCCTTAAAGATTCTCCCAAAATCAGTGCAAAAAAACGTGAGGAGATCAAGGCTTTTGCAAAAGAAAAGAATTTTTGCCCGAACATTGTGGCAAAGAATTTACGCAATAGTAAAACTGAACCTATAAAGCTTATTGGGGTGATTATTCCAAAATTCAGCCATTCTTATTTTGCTTCAATCTTAAGTGGTATCGAAGAAAAAGCATCTACTAAAGGTTACCATATTATTGCAACGCAGAGCAACGAAAATTATGAACAAGAAGTAGAAATATGTAAATCTTTATTAGAGAACAAGGTTTGTGGCATCATAGTTTCTCAAGCTAAAAACACGTTTTCATATGATCACTTTCAAAATATCATCAATCATAATATTCCATTGGTATTTTATGATCGTATTTGCACAGGCATAAATAGCTCTAGAGTGGTCGTAGATGATTATACAGGGGCATACACTGCTGTAGAATATCTTATAAAAACAGGTTGTAAAAGGATTGCCTTTTATGGCTCCTCTATGAAACTCGAAATAACCAAAAATCGCTATAATGGCTATAAAGATGCACTTATTAAGAATGGTTTATCACTTGACGAACGCTTCATTAAGCAATGTGATAATCGTACAGATGCCGAGGATATCACACCTCATTTACTAACACTTGAGGACAGGCCTGATGCTTTTTTTGCCATTAACGATGAAACCGCAATAGGTATTCTCTACACAGTTAAAAGAATGAAACTTCATGTTCCTGAAGATGTTAGCATTTGCGGATTCTCAAATGGAGGCATTTGTATGGCTTGCGATCCTATGCTTACATCTGTCGACCAACATGGTTTTGCACTCGGAGAAGAAGCTGCTCAGGTTCTAATAGATAAAGTTGAGGGAGTTATTCCCGAAAGTAAGATAGAAAAAAGAATTGTAAGAACCCGACTTATCCTTAGAGGAACAACCCGATAATATGCCCTATTAATATAATAAGGTGTAATCTTTAACTCAAAATGAAAAAAAATACACAAATAGAGAAATCATTAGATACCTCCCTATAACACTTTTTACTCCATTACTCTGTAAATAAACTATAACAAAATAAATACAACTAAAACTCAGAAACCTATGTTTAGTATTCAACGTAAACAAAAACCTGACATGAAGTTCTGGAATTTATGGAACCTGAACTTTGGATTTTTCGGTGTGCAGATAGCATATGCCCTACAAAGTGCCAACATTTCACGAGTATTTGCCACGCTCGGTGCCGACCCACATAACCTTAGTTATTTCTGGATATTTCCTCCGTTAATGGGTATTCTCGTACAACCTATCGTTGGAACACTTAGCGATAAGACATGGTGTCGCTTTGGACGACGGAAGCCATATTTATTTATTGGATCCAGTGTTGCTATCTTTGTTATGTGCCTTTTGCCTAATGCAGGCTCTTTTGGATTAGCGGCTAGTGCAGCAATGCTTTTCGGTTTAATCTCATTATTGTTTCTTGATACAAGTATAAACATGGCAATGCAACCATTTAAAATGCTTGTTGGCGACATGGTAAACGAAAAACAAAAAACCTTTGCTTACAGTATTCAGAGTTTTTTATGTAATGCTGGTAGCGTTGTTGGATTTATTTTCCCCTTCTTTTTTACAGCAATCGGAATTGCCAACACTGCCAATCAGGGCGTAGTTCCCGACTCCGTTATTTGGTCTTTCTACTTTGGTGCACTCATCTTGATGCTTTGTGTGTTCTATACTTCTTTCACAGTGAAAGAATGGACACCACAAGAATATGCTGAATATAATACCATTGAAGAAACAAACCCTACTGAAAAGGAAGAAAAAGTGAATTGGATTGCGCTATTAAAGAAAGCTCCTTCTACTTTCTGGTATGTGGGTTTGGTGCAATTTTTCTGCTGGGGAGCCTTCATGTATATGTGGACTTACACCAATGGAGCTATAGCCGACACTTGTTGGAATGTAGATTTAATGTCACCCAATGCGACATCTACCGAAGCATATCAAGTTGCAGGAAACTGGGTTGGTATTCTTTATGCAGTTCAATCGATCGGAAGTATGTTATGGTCTGTTGTTCTTCCTTGGTTTAAAAGTCGTAAAATGGGCTATGCGATTAGTCTTATTCTCGGTGGAATAGGCTTTGCATTGGTTCCATTTATACATAATCAATACATCCAATTTATAGCTTTCCTTCTCATTGGATGTGCTTGGGCTGCAACATTGGTAATGCCTTTCACCTTAGTTACTGATACTCTTCAAGGCTACGGACATATGGGAGCATACCTAGGTTTATTTAATGGAACCATTTGTATGCCTCAAATTATTGCAGCAATCTGCGGTGGCATCTTCTTAACTCTTGTAGGTTCAAATCAAACCCACATGATGTTTATTTGTGCTTTCTCGCTTACTTTGGGCGCATTGAGTGTATTTTTAATTAAGAACAAGAAGAATACAACACAAAAAGAAAATAATCTATAAACAAATAAAAAGACTTTCTATAAATATATTTTCAGAAATTTTATAAGATAATACAAATTTTTCTTTTAGTAAAAATATATTTATAGCATAAACCGCACTAATGTCTTTTTAGTAATTTGTTTTTATTATAATCTATATAAATCAACAATTCAAACGATGAAAGCATTGACTTTATAACACAAAGTCAATGCTTTTAACATTCAATAGCTATGCTTTTACACGCAAAAAGCATAGCTATTACATTACAATACAAATCAGACAAACAAAATCCTTCTATCCTTTTGATTTATAATAGGTTATAAAAGTATCCTACTTTTACTAAAAGGTTTACGAAGAAATATAAAAAAAGTATCAAAATAAGCGTTTATAGATGAAGGAAATGCACTTAATTTGTCAGAAAAGAAAGTATAAAAGCAAAGGGAAGAACAAGAATAGCTAAGCGTATAAAACACTAGAACAGTACGTTTTACAAATCGTTGCATTACATTCAATCAGATTTAATAATTTGGAAGAAAGCTTGAATGTTAAAAAATTTTGATATTCCGATTTATTTTTGTTACTTTGCATCTAAAGAATAATTAATTATTAATCAACATATATTATGCAAATTAAGCTTCATCTAGCGATTTTTGCCCTTTGTTACTCACCATTTGTGATGGCTCAAAACACAAATGATGACAAGCAAAAGAGCCAAATATCAAGCGCCAACGAAGCGGCTTTTACTTTTACAGAAGCCCAATTAGGCGAGAATGAGAATATGTCGCAAAATGTAACCATTATCAATTCTGGTACCAATCTTTATGCGTCTCAAGTAGGATTCTTATTCTCTCCTGTGAGATTTCGTTACAGAGCACTCAACCAAAAGTATAATGAAGTATACGTAAATGGTGCTCCTGCCAACGATATTGAAAGCGGACAATTTCGTTTTTCACATGTAGGTGGACTCAATCAACAAACAAAAAATGCCGATTTTGCTTTACCTTTCGAATCGAACAGCTTCGCAATGCCAGACATGGCAGGCTCTAACAACTATGATTTCCGCCCTGCAAACCAGGCTGCAGGTCATAGATTTACATTAGGAGGAGCCAATCGTAACTACACACTTCGTGGTATGTACACTTATAATAGTGGTTTAAATAAAAACGGATGGGCATTCTCTGGGAACCTAACTTATCGTTGGGCGAAAGAAGGTTATATAGAAGGAACATTCTATAACGCTCTTTCTTATTTCTTCGGAGTACAAAAAGTATTCGGCAATAAAGACAAACATTCTATCGCATTCAGCACTTGGGGTAACCCAACAGAACGTGCTTCACAAGGCGCAGCCACTGATGAAAGCTACTGGATTGCTAACGATCGCTACTATAACCCATATTGGGGATATCAAAATGGCAAGAAAAGAAATTCACGAATTGTAAACGATTTCGCTCCATCTGCTGTGCTTACATGGGACTGGAAGATTACTGATGACATGAAGCTTACTACTTCTGTTTTGGGTAAATACAGCATGTATAAGAGCACAAAGCTAAACTATAACAACAGCGATAACCCACAACCAGACTATTGGAAGATGCTTCCAAGTAGCTATTATGATGTGTTCGACGCTTCAAGCACTCAGTTTAGAACAGATCAAAGCTTAGCTGATTGGAACACTGCATATAACTATTTAACTGCATCTAAGGCTAATCGCCAAATCAATTGGGATCGTTTATACCAAGCAAACATCAATGCAAACGCTCAAGGAGTAGACGCTATGTATTTCATTCAAGCAAGAAGAAACGATGCGTTTACACTCTCTTTGGCTTCAACTCTTAACGCACACTTAGACAAGAAGTCTGCTTGGAACCTTGGATACATCTTTGTTACTAACAATACTCGCCATTATCAAACAATGGAAGACTTGTTAGGTGCAACCTCATATCACAACGTAAATACCTATGCTATTGGTACTTACGCACCTACCTCTAATCAAGTTCAATACGACTTGAACAACCCTAACGCTAAAGTTGGTAAGGGAGACGTATTTGGTTACGACTATAATATCCTTATAAATAAAGCACAAGCGTGGACAAGTTACAGCCGTTTGGTTGGCCGTTTCAACCTTATGGGAGCTGCAAGAATAGGCGGTGTGAGCATGCAACGTGATGGAAAGATGCGCAATGGTTTGTTCGAAGCAAACTCATACGGCAAGAGTGGTGTTGCAAGATTCCTTGAAGGTGGAGCTAAAGTGGCTGTAAATTACAGCGCAGGACGTGGTCATACATTCTCTATTGGTGCTGGTTATCAATACAATGCACCAACTGCAGCAGTATCTTTCGCTGCTCCTGAGATGAATAACGACTTCGCTTTAAATCTAAAGAACGAACGAGTGCTTAGCACCGACTTTGCTTATCAATATCAATCTGCAAGAGTTCACATCAATCTTAATGCTTATTACAATGCGATAAACAATGTCACAGAGTGGCAAAACTTCTACTTTGATGATATCAACTCTTTCTCTTACGTTTCTATAACAGGCGGAAAGAAGGCTTATTATGGCGTAGAAGCAGCTCTTAAGTATAAAGTGAACAGCACATTCGATATCAAGTTACTTGGTACTGTTAGTGAAGCTAAGAACACTAACGATGCAAATGTAAACTATCTTAACTCAACTCAAGGAGTATATCACGAAGACAAGCTATTAAATAAGGATATGCGTGAGTCGGGAACTCCATTAACTGCAGCTAGTGCAATATTGAGTTATCACAAGAAAGGTTGGTTTATTGACTTGGCTGGAAATTACTATGACCGCATTTATTTAGGTTATTCACCTTATTATAGATATAAGAGTGTGGGCGAAAAACGTGGAAACGTAGATAGTAATGGAAACGTTTTACGTGTTGCTCAGGCAAAAGGTAAGGGTGGATTCATGTTAGATGCATCTATTGGTAAGAGCATTTATCTAAAGAAGGGTTCGTTGTCTATCAACCTAATGCTTACCAATGTTCTTAACAATCAAAGTATTGTTACAGGCGGTTACGAACAAAGTCGTTCAGACTTCACTGCTTCTGGAAATGCAAGAGCATACAAATTCTCTCGTAATCCTAAGAAATTCTATGCTTACGGAACTAATGGTATGCTTAATATCACATATAAATTCTAAATTCATTGCACAATGAAAAATTTAAAATATATCATTATTGCATTTGTTTGTATTGCTATTTCAAGTTGTATGAACAACGATTGGGATACCCCACAAACACCCAATGCATACGGAAATGACAGCATTACAGAAAAGAATGTTGTTACTATTGCAAGCTTAAAAACAACCTATGCATCTGTAATTAGCGCAACTCAAAATAGTTACAAGCAAATAGAAGACGACATCCAGATAAAAGGTCGCATCACAGGAAACGACATCGAAGGTAACATATTTAATAATGTTGCAATTGAAGATGGTAGCGGCTCAATTCTAATAGGTATCGCTCAAGGTGGTTTATTCGGCTATCTTCCTGTTGGACAAGAAATCGTCGTCAACCTAAAAGGTTTATACATTGGTAGCTATGGACAACAAGCTCAAATCGGAACTCCATACACTAACCCACGAGGAGCAACCTATGTAAGTAGAATGAATCGCTTCTTATGGAACGATCACTTTAAACTTATTGGCAAAGCAGATGCTAATAGCGTTACAGCAGAAGAGTTCGATCTTACAAAAATCAATGATGCTAGCTACCTTGAAAGCAACTGCGGTAAGCTAATGACAATTAAAAATGTGAGCTTTGAAGGCGCAGACGGAAAGAAAGTGTTTGCTACTGAGTCTGAAAAAGATGCTGCTAACAGCGTAAACAGAACACTTACAGGCATCAATTCTAATCAACTTGTAGTGAGAACAAGTACTTATGCAGATTTCGCTGCATTGCCTCTTCCTACAGGACAAGTAAACATTACAGGAATCTTCACACGCTTCCGCAACACGTGGCAAATCCTTATTCGCCAAAAGAGTGATGTTCAAACAATTCAATAAGAAATATAATACAAAACAAAATGAAAAAGTTTTTTTATTTAATGATGGCTTTTGCTGTTACAGCAAGCACACTAACAAGCTGTGAGGATGTACCTTCTCCTTATGATAATCCTAATAATAAAAAGCAAGAAGTTACTCCTTCTCAAGCAAATGGCTCTGGAACAGAAGCTGATCCATACAACGTTGCAGCATTAAATGCACACTTAAAGAGCTTGAAAGCAGACTCTGCTACAGCTGAGACATTCGTTAAAGGTAAGGTGGTTGCTATCAAAGAGCTTCAAACAAACAGCTTTGGCAATGCTACATATTATATTTCTGACGATGGAACTACAACAGGACAACTTTACATTTACAGAAGCTTAGACCTTGACAACAAGAAGTTTACTGATGCAAATGCTATTAAAGTAGGTGATGAAGTGGTTATCCGTGGTCAGTTTGTAAACTACAGAGGTAACACACCTGAAACCGTTCCAAACAAGAGTTACTTATATTCTATCAACGGAAATAAGCAACATGGCACTACTCCTACAACTCCAACAACTAAGGTTGGTGAAGGAACTGAGGCGTCTCCATATAACGTTGCTACAATGGTTGCACATCTTACATCTTTAAAAGCTGACTCTGCTACAGCAGAAATGTTCGTTAAAGGTAAGATTGTTTCTATCAAAGAACTTCAAACAAGTGGCTTTGGTAATGCTACATATTATATCTCTGACGATGGAACAGCAACAGGACAACTTTACATTTACAGAAGCTTAGACCTTGACAACAAGAAGTTTACTGGTGCAAATGCTATTAAAGTGGGTGATGAAGTGGTTATCCGTGGTCAGTTTGTAAACTACAGAGGTAACACACCTGAGACCGTTCCAAACAAGAGTTACTTGTATTCTATCAACGGAAAGAAACAACATGATAGCAATCCAACACCAAATCCTCCTGCACAAGCAGGTGAAGCTGTGGTAATTAATGGTAATACCCTTACATTAAACAACACAACTGCAACAGCAGGTACAGAAACCTTGACTGTTGATTTGAATGCAATTGGTATTACAGACGCAAGCGATTTGAGCAATATTGCATTGAGCGATGGTTCTGTTTTATCTTTCTCTGCAAACGGACAAACAAATGTTCCTAAGTTCTTTGCAAAGTCAAAGGGTATTAGAGTTTATGCAAACAACAGCTTTACAATTAAAGGTAAGAAAGCAATTGCTAAGATTGTGATTACTTGTGACGTTTATCAAGGAACTAATTACACAGGTAATTCAACTGCAACAGTTTCTTTTACAGGTAATAACGCAACTTATACTAACACTCTCGTAGGTGCAACTAAGGGCGGAGTTCAATTGAGACTTCAAACAATTACAATTACTTACGCTCAATAAAAAGTGCATTTTATTTGGCTAATTGCAAAAAGATTAGTAAATTTGCACACTCATTATAGAGTATAATTTATAAATAACAATAAAGTAAAATGAAAAAAGGTATTCATCCAGACAACTATCGTCCCGTCGTATTTAAGGATATGTCCAACGGCGATATGTTCCTTACAAAGTCTACATGTAAAGCAAATGAAACAGTAGAATTTGAAGGTGAGACTTATCCAGTGGTTAAGATTGAAATCTCAAGTACATCACATCCTTTCTATACAGGAAAGAGCAAGCTTGTCGATACAGCTGGTCGTGTTGATAGATTCATGAACCGTTACGGTAAGATTAACAAATAATATATCTTTTACAGAATATATTTAACGACTTTTTAGCATGGAGATAGTGTAGTTGCATATACACTTTTCCATGCTATTTTTTTTGAAATAAAACCACACTTATAGCGGTTTTAGGTAATCAGAATACAACAATAAGCCCTTTTCTATAAAGGATTCCAAGTTTCAATACTATTCTTTTTATACTTACAAGCAATAATATTTTAAGTAAAAAGGATCAGGATTAGAACAAAACGCATTGAGTTTATTGGATAAAAGTAATGCCATCACTCGCTAGAAGCATTAATATTACATTACAGAAGCAATGAGTATGCCATTCTAAAACATAAATATTTCGCTTTCTAAGCTTTCCTGAAAATAATAAAAGTAAAGGACTTTCGTTATATAAAAGAGATTGAACAGGATTTAGATACATAGAAAACATTTGTATATAATGAAGAAAATATTATTTAAAACAGGTGCATTTCTACTTCTTTTAGGTGCTTTGCACTCATGTAGCAAGGACGATGTTGTAGATAATTCGGGCAAAAACACGCAAGGAGAAAGCAACAATAATCCAACAACAATATCGAAAGACTATGCTCGTTTAGAATTTCCAAAGATAAAAAATACAACAAACAATAAGATACTTATATACAAAACGAGTAATGGAGAGGTGAATTATTGCGTGGAATGGGACACAAACAAGAAAACACAAAGATGGAGTTGTTATCAAATGTACCGTTCAAATTTAATAAGAAGAGTAAATCGTTATTACCCAAGCAACTATACAAAGCAATATCCTTACGACCCTTCCCTGCCCTCATATTTCACTATTACACCCGATCCTTATAGAGGTTCTGGATTTGATCACGGACATATTTGCCCTTCTGCAGATAGACTTAACAATAAAGAGGCACAATATCAAACTTTCTATATGACCAACATGCAACCTCAAAAACATGATTTCAACTCAGGGGTTTGGCTCGAAATGGAAAACAAAGTGCGCAACTGGGCTACCAAAAACAATTATAATTTTGCAGACACTCTTTATGTTTGCAAGGGTGGAACCATCGACAATAGCGCACAATATACTACAACTGGCAAGGGAATGATTGTGCCAACTTATTTCTTTATGGCTATTCTTAGAGTGAAAAACGGCGTATATAATGCCGTTGGATTCTGGGTTAAGCACGAGAATAACAAGGATAATAGATTAGCTAAATATGCAGTTTCGATTAAAGAACTAGAAGAAAAGACTGGCATTGACTTCTTTTGTAATCTGCCAGACAACATTGAACGCACCATTGAAGCTGTGTCTGTGAATAACAATTTGTGGGATCTAAAATAATAACAACACAAGAACTGCTGTTTTAACTCCATTCATTTACAGCAGTTTTTGATTATCTCTACTCTATAAACACCTCTATTTCACCTTTTTTCCCTTTTCTTCTCAGCAAAAGAAAACCCTTATTCAATCTCAATAAACTGAGGAATAAAATAAAAGAACTACTTTCTTATTTATAAAAAAAAGGAAAACAGCTTATCAAAATAAAAATTTTGTCCTTTCAAATCAAGGAAGTACTATCAAAAGAAAGCACTTTTAAGATTCTGAACAAAAGAAATAGGCACAGAAGAGAGAGTTTTCTGCGCCTATGCCATTTACATACATTATAATAAGAGCTTTGTTATCCTGATGCTCTTTTCACTTAACTTATTTCTTACTTTATCATTTTAAGTATTCTACTATATCCGTATCTCCTATAATCGAATTCATCTGCTTCATTATAACCTTCCATTTCTCCCGAAAAAGTACGGTTGTTTAATTGTAAATCATCATAATCGATTCGCATCGTAAATACATTTCCATTTTCCTTTTTATAACTTATCACAATGTCAAGAGTCGCATAATCTATATTCCAAGTAAAGCGTCTTGACGATACTACGCTGTTATTTTGATAATCAATCTGTGTTCCTTCTCCGTAAGTTGCATTCAACTTCGTTTGTCTAAATGTTATCTCTGTATTCAACATATCGGTCAGAATTTGACCATTTTCTTTATATTTCACCTTAGTTTTACCACGCCATGTGCCTCGTAAGACATTCGCCATTTGCACAGGTGTTGGCAAGTTGCTAGAGTTATTATGGTTATAACCACCATAGTATTCGCCATCATAGTAACCATCATAATAATCATAATCACACGATGTAAGACCTATTGCTAAAATAGTCACCATAAATGAGGCTAAAAACACATTGATCTTCTTCATAAGCCCTTAACTATGTTTTGTTACTATTCATTTTCTTCAATACAAGAAACATATCTTTTTTCATTGCTACCGCTAGTGAACAGATAATTATTCTCATAATTTTATGTTTGCAAAATTAAAGCATTCCAAATCCTTTCCAAATATAAAATCCCTACACTTTAATAGGTTTTTCCCTATTCTTAATAGAAAGAAACAAAACAAAAGCCTAGCTCTTTATTCTTTTTAAAGCAGAAAAACGTGTAAAAGCAATGTCTTTTAGTCGATTTGGCATTATCTTTGCAATATAATAAATAAGAAAAATTTAATCACACATAATAAAATAAAATATGAAGACAGTATATAACTACAGCGTAAAAGATCGTAAGGGTGTCGAAGTTTCATTGAAAGAATATAAAAACGAAGTTCTTCTCATCGTTAATACAGCAACAGAATGTGGCTTTACTCCACAATATACAGAGCTAGAAGAACTATATAAGAAATATCGTACACAAGGTTTTGCTATCCTAGATTTTCCTTGTAACCAGTTTGGAGGACAGGCTCCAGGAACCGATGAAGCAATTCATGACTTCTGCAAACTTAACTTTGGTACCGATTTTCCACGTTTCAAAAAGATTAAAGTAAACGGAGATGACGCTGAGCCACTATACAAATTCCTTAAAGAAGAAAAAGGTTTTGCAGGTTGGGACGAGCAACATGAACTTACACCAATATTAGAAAAGATCCTTTCAGAGGCTGATCCTGACTATAAGAGCAAATCTGATATCAAATGGAATTTCACTAAATTCCTTATCAACAAGCAAGGAAAAGTTGTTAAACGCTTTGAACCCACAACAAGTTGTGCTGTTATTTCTGAAGAAATTGAAAAGCTTTTAGCTGAATAATAGTAAATGTTTACAACAAAAGAACGCAATAAAAGAAAAGCAAGAACAACATGTCCATCAATCCTTTACTGATAAAAAGGGCATTAGTTCTACCTCATTATATAATACAAACCAAAGAATTAATATTATGTCAACAAAAGAATACACTCGTTGCGCTATCATCGGAAGTGGTCCAGCGGGCTATACTGCAGCTATTTATGCAAGTAGAGCCAACTTAAATCCAATCGAATTCTGTGGCATTCAGCCTGGTGGTCAATTAACACAAACAACAGATATAGAGAATTTTCCAGGCTATCCAGAAGGCGTTGATGGCAATCTTATGATGCAAGATCTACGCAAACAAGCAGAAAGATTTGGCGCAGACATTCGTGATGGCGAAATAACTAAAGTTGATTTCACACAAAAACCATACGTACTTACAACCGACAGAGGTGATGAAATAGAAGCTGAAACAGTGATTATTGCCACTGGTGCAAGTGCAAAATATTTAGGTTTGCCAGACGAAACCAAATATAATGGTCGTGGAGTAAGTGCTTGCGCCACTTGTGATGGATTCTTCTATCGCAAAAAAGTGGTTGCTGTTGTAGGTGGTGGAGACACTGCTTGCGAAGAAGCTATCTATCTCTCAGGACTTGCAAGCAAGGTTTATATGATTGTTCGTAAAGACTATTTACGTGCATCTGACGTGATGCGCCAACGTGTTATGCAAAATGAAAAAATCGAAGTGCTATTCGAACACAACACAGAAGGACTCTACGGAGAAGATGGAGTTGAAGGAGTTCACCTCGTAAAACGCCTTGGTGAGGCTGATGAAACACATTATGACCTTCCAATTGATGGTTTCTTCTTGGCTATTGGACATAATCCTAACTCTAAAGTGTTTAGCCATGCTATTGAAACCGACGAACAAGGATTCATCAAAACACAAGGAAACACTCCTAAAACAAACATAGAAGGTGTGTTTGCAGCAGGCGATGTTGCCGACAACACCTATCGCCAAGCAGTTGTTGCTGCAGGTTCTGGCTGCAAAGCAGCAATGGAAGCAGAACGCTATTTAACAACAATCAATAAGTAAGAAACACATTTTCTGAATATAAAAAGAAGGCACTCTAATGATGTTTTATGCATTGTTAGAGTGCTTTTTATGTCTTTCGCTTGCACCTTCATTACCTTTGCAAGAAGATGAGTTGTAAATTTAAGAGTAATATCAATACTTTTACCACGCAAAAGCAATGTTATTACACTTAAAAAGAATAGCTATTGCACGCTAAAAGCAATGTTTTTATAAGCAAAAAAAGAATGCATAAAAATACAATTCAAACTGATTTTATCTATAAGAAACAAAATGTATAAAAGATAAAATCACCACTTCTACCCCACTTCCTCACCCTAAAAGACAATAAAAACAGCTATTTTGAAGTTGATTTTACAATGCTATTTTGAACGTTTGAGCAAGTAGAATCCAAGGAACGACAACGCTCCATTAATCAATAACAATTCGTATCCAAACTTATATCCCCACCAATTTTCAGAAACATAGCTCAATGTCCAACACAAACAAGGTGCCAAAATGGCAACATAAGGCACAAAACGATCGTGCAGTTTGTGGCGAGTAAAGAGTCCAAAGGCAAACAATCCCAACAAAGGACCATAGGTATAAGCGCACATTATATAGATAGCATCGATAGCACTTGTATTGTTTAACGCCTTAAAAATCAAGATAAATAGAGCGAAAACAATAGCCATAGCGATGTGAATACGCTTTCTAAACGATTCGTTTTCAGGCTTATTGCACACGTCTATACACATAGTTGTGGTGAGAGCAGTAAGCGCAGAGTCGGCACTTGAGAACGAAGCAGCGATAATTCCGATAGAAAACAGAACCAATACAAGCTGACCTAGGTTGCCTGTTGCAGCAAACATAGGCAATAGTTCGTCACCTGCTTTTGGCAAAGCAATCCCTTGTTGGGTGGCAAGAAGCGACAAAAGGACTCCCAAAAACAAGAATAAAAAGTTGGTAGGAAGGAACGCTAATCCATAAGTACACATATCTTTCTGAGCCTCTTTCAACGATTTACAGGTTAAATTCTTCTGCATCATATCTTGATCTAAGCCCGTCATCACCACCACTATGAATGCACCACTAAAGAATTGTTTCCAAAAATATTGAGTAGACGATGCGTCATTCCATTCAAAAATCTTACTTCTTGGGTCGTTCCACACCGCTGTTATAGCCTCAGACATACTCATTCCCAAAGCATCTACAACGCCATAAATAATTAGAATTAAAGCCGTTAGCATGCAGAAAGTCTGAAAAACATCTGTAAATACAAGGGTTTTAATTCCTCCTCGATAAGTATAAAGCCATATCAACAGCACCATTGCGAGCACAGTTACATAGAATGGTATGCCAAAAGCATTGAGAACAAACTGCTGAAGAATGATACAAACGACATAAAAGCGTATGGCAGAGCCTATCATTTTTGCCAATAAAAAGAAAATAGCACCCGTTTTATAGGCATAAACACCGAACCTTTGCTCTAAAAAAGAATAGATGGTGGTAAGATTTAAGCGGTAATATACGGGTAAAAGTACAAAGGAAACCAACACATATCCCACAATAAAGCCCATGCAGGTCTGCAAATAAGTCATCGAAATCTTATTCACCATTCCTGGAACTGAAACAAAAGTAACCCCCGAAATCGAGGCTCCAATCATTCCAAAAGCCACCATATACCAAGGAGAAGTGTTGTTCGCCTTAAAAAAAACACCATTAGTTGCTTTGCGTGTCGTTAGCTTACTAATGAGCAAAAGCACCACGAAATAGACAAAAAGAGTTAATAATATAGCCATACTTGCATACAAAGATAAGACATTCTATTTGTTTATAAATACAAAATATCGAATATTTATGCATTTAATTATTCAAAAAACTAGTTTTTTCACTAACTTTGCAATAATAGGACAATAGCAATTACAACGTTTTTCAAACAAAAACAGCAGTATAACAGGATAACAAAAACATTCAAATTATTGCTTTTAAGGTCCTATTTGTAAGTATTCACAATTAAAAAGAAGTAGTATGAGCAAACAAAAAAGATTCTATCTATCAGAAAAAGAGCTTCCTACACAATGGTATAACATTCAAGCCGATTTAAAAACGAAGCCTCTTCCACTTCTTAACCCACAAACTAAAGAGCCAATGGGGGTTGAAGATTTGGCACACATATTCTCTTTAGAGTGTAGTAAACAAGAACTTGATTTCACAAATAGCTGGATTGACATTCCAGAAGAAGTCCTCGATAAATATAAATTTTATAGATCTACCCCCCTAGTTCGTGCTTATGCATTAGAAAAAGCCCTAGATACACCTGCACATATATACTTTAAGAATGAAAGTGTAAACCCTTTGGGTTCTCATAAGGTGAATTCGGCTATCCCTCAGTGCTATTATTGCAAGCAAGAGGGCACAACTAACGTCACAACAGAAACGGGAGCAGGTCAATGGGGTGCTGCTTTAAGCTATGCAGCAAGCCTTTTTGGCTTGTCAGCAGCAGTTTATCAGGTGAAAGTTAGTATGCAACAAAAGCCCTATCGCAGTAGTATTATGCGTACTTTCGGGGCTGAAGTAACTGGTTCTCCATCAATGTCTACTCGTGCAGGCAAAGATATTATCACCCGAGATCCACGCCATCCTGGCACATTAGGTACAGCTATATCAGAAGCTATCGAGCTTGCTACAACCACCCCTAATTGCAAATACACCTTAGGTTCGGTGCTTAACCATGTCACTCTGCATCAAACAATTATCGGATTAGAGGCTGAAAAGCAGATGGAAATGACGGGAGAATATCCTGATAAGATTATTGCTTGCTTCGGAGGAGGTAGTAACTTTGGTGGACTTGCATTCCCTTTCATGCGCCATACCCTTCTTTCTGGAAAGAAAACTGAGTTTATTGCGGTAGAACCAGAAAGCTGTCCCAAACTAACTCGTGGTAAATTTGAATACGATTTTGGTGATGAAGCTGGCTATACGCCTCTTCTTCCAATGTATACTCTAGGCCATGACTTCAAACCTGCAAACATTCATGCTGGCGGTTTGCGCTATCATGGAGCAGGAACACTTGTTTCTCAGCTCATAAAAGATGGACTAATGCGAGGCGAAGACATTCCACAGTTAGAGTCTTTCGATGCTAGTATGCTCTTTGCACGTACCGAAGGAATCATTCCTGCGCCTGAAAGTGGACACGCAATTGCCGCTACTATTCGTGAAGCAATTAAGTGTAAGGAAAGCGGAGAGGCTAAAGTTCTATTGTTTAACCTATCTGGTCACGGTTTAATTGATATGACTGCATACGAAAGTTATCTAAATGGTGACTTGCAAAACTATAGCATCTCAGACCAAGAAATTAGTAATTCGTTGAAAGATGTACCTAAAGTTGAATTTTTATAGTTCACCTTTTACCTCATAAAAAGCAATAGTGTTAGATGCATTGGCATATCCAATTGTCTAACACTATTATTCTTTTACACCTTAAGATATAGGGGCAAACGACAGAAAGGCTTAGCAATTTTCTATCAATTGCAACACCTCTACCGCCTTATTCACTGTTGGAACACTTGCAATTGTAACCATTCTAAGTCCTTTATGTTCCTTTATATTACAGCTTCGAGGGTTGTTTCCCACGTAATTAATAAGTCTTCCGAATGCTTCACTCTTATAATATGCACTATTAGTGTTGCCTACTAACTGCAAATTCATACGACCTTGACGAAGTATTATCTTTTCAATTCCCATGTTCTTTCCGAGTCTTCGCAAAGCGACAACATTCATCAATTCTTCTGCCTGATATGGAATTTCGCCAAAACGGTCTAACAATCGCTGTTTATAAGCGTGTAAAGCATCGTCCGACTCGATATTATCTAATTCTCGATAAAGCAACATTCGCTCACTACTTCCAGGTACATAGCTATCTGGAAAGTACATTTCTAGGTCAGAATCCACTGCACAATCTTCCACAAAGTCACTCGCTTTAATAGCTTCTCCTGCATCGATTTGCTCTTGATATAAATCGAAGAACTCATCATTCTTTAGTTCTGTAACAGCCTGAGTCAATATCTTTTGGTAGGTTTCATAACCTAAATCTTCAATAAAACCGCTTTGTTCAGAGCCAAGAAGATTGCCCGCACCTCGTATATCCAAGTCTTGCATCGACAAACTAAAGCCACTTCCCAATTCAGAAAAGGTCTCTAAAGCCTCTAATCTGCGCCTTGCATCTTGCTTTAGTAGGCTCTTTGGGGGAGCAAGAAGATAGCAAAACGCCTTTCTATTGCTTCTTCCTACACGTCCACGCATTTGATGTAGGTCGGATAAACCAAAGCGATGCGCATCATTTATGATGATTGTGTTGGCATTAGAGATATCTATTCCACTCTCAATGATAGTTGTTGAGAGCAGAACATCATAATCATGATTCATAAAGCCCATAATGATTTGCTCTAATTCTTCAGGCTGCATGCGTCCATGTCCTATCGCAAGACGACAATCAGGGATATATTTTAAGATAAGATTCGACAGCTCTTGCAAATTACTTATACGATCGTTCACAAAATAGACTTGTCCATTGCGACTCATTTCGAAGTTAATTGCATCTCGAATAACATCTGATGAGAACTCAGAAAGCTCGGTATGAATAGGATAACGGTTAGGAGGTGGAGTGCGAATGATGCTCATGTCTCTCGCTCCCATTAACGAAAACTGAAGTGTTCGTGGTATAGGTGTGGCAGACATCGTTAGCGTATCGACATTAGTTTTAATGGTTCTAAGCTTTTCTTTCACCGAAACGCCAAACTTTTGCTCCTCATCTATAATCAAAAGACCTAGGTCGTGCCACTTAACTGCTTTGCTAATGAGTTTGTGGGTGCCTATAAGTATGCTTAAATCACCCTTCTCTAGGTCGGTAAGAACTTGCTTTGTTTGTTTTGCAGTGCGTGCTCTTGAAAGATAATCTACCTTTACTGGCAAACCTTTTAAGCGTGAACTAAAGCTTTGAAAGTGCTGATATGCCAACACTGTTGTAGGCACTAGCACCGCAACTTGTTTGTTGTCGCAAGCCGCTTTGAATGCTGCTCGAATAGCAACTTCGGTCTTTCCAAATCCAACATCACCACAAACAAGCCTATCCATAGGTCTTCCGCTCTCCATATCGGCTTTAACTTCTTGCGTAGCTTTTAGCTGATCGGGTGTATCTTCATATAAAAAGCTGGCTTCAAGCTCATGTTGTAGAAACGAATCAACACTAAAAGCAAAGCCTTTCTCATGTCTTCTCTTGGCATAAAGCTTAATCAAATCACGAGCAATGTCTTTTATTCGCTTCTTGGTTCGCTCTTTAATACGTTCCCAAGCACCTGTTCCTAAGGTTGAAAGGCGTGGTGGTTGTTCTGTATCTCCACGTTTATACTTGCTGATTTTATAGAGAGAATGAATCGAAATATCTACTTTATCATTGTTATTGTAAATAATTCGAATCATTTCTTGATAGCTCTCGCCACTTGGAACACGCACTAATCCACCGAATTTACCTATACCAAAGTCTACATGAACAATGAAATCGCCTGGTTCCATCTCTTGTAATTCCTTTAAAGTCAATGCCATTTTACCCGCACGGGCGCCATCTGACTTCAAATTATACTTGTGGAAACGATCAAATATCTGATGATCTGTAAAGAAACAAACCCCTAAATCATTATCAATAAAGCCCTCATGAATGGTCTTATCCACTGAGATAAAGTCTAATTTCTTTATCTCCGACACCTTAACTGCTTCGTTTTTCTCATTTACTTCGCTATTCAATATATCATATAAACGCTGCTGTTGTTTGGCACTATCAGCAAAGATATAGAGTTTATAGCCTTTTAATACAAAGTCTTCGAAGGTTTTTTTCAACAATTCGAAGTTCTTATGAAAGAGCGGTTGAGGCGTTATATTAAACTCGATAGTGGCATTTGGAACAGAAACAGGAGAGGAACCAAATTCTATTCGCTTTACTTTCGAAATGTCATCAACAAACATCGAAGCGCTACATAATATGTTTTCACGACACAATTCACGCTCTATTTCAGCTTGTTCTTGCTCTGTTGCGCCCGAAAGACGCTCTGTTATAGCAGCAGATGTAAAGCCTTCACGATAGATATTATCTATTGTTTGATGCACAAACGATTGGTCTTTCATTGCCACAATAGCCCCTTGGGGCAAGAAACGCAATAAAGGTACTCGCTCATTAGTCTCTGTTGACAATTCAGGCAATATCTCAATACTTTCCTTTTTATCACGAGATAGCTGACTTTCGATATCGAATGTGCGAATAGAATCGACCTCATCGCCAAAGAAATCGACACGATAAGGATATTCATGAGAAAACGAATAGATGTCTAAAAGACTACCTCTGATGGCAAATTGACCTGGTTCATAAACGTAATCACATTCGCTAAAGCCCAATTCTAATAGTCTTTTGCGCAGTTCTACAAGGTCTATTACCTGCGAAACAGCCACTTTTACCACCTTATCGCTAATCAATTGCTTCGAAACCACCATCTCTGCAATGGCTTCGGGATAGCTAACGATAAACAAAGGTTGCTTATTGAGGGTATCAGAGTTTTCTTTTGCCGATAGAGTTGCAAGTACTTCGGTTCGCAATATCTCACTTGCGGGATCGTGTTGACCATATTTCACTGCCCTTCTGTATGAAGATGGAAAGAACATTACTTGCTCTTTACCCATTATTTGCGCTAAATCGTTATAAAAATAGCCTGCTTCGTCGGCATCAGCAAGAATGAAAACAAATACTTGTTGTGCTTTTGGCGCAACCGAAGCAAATAGCAATGGAACTGCAGATGCCTTGATATTTTTTAGCCAAATGGTGTTTGTTGCGTTATCACTGAGTGTCTTACGTAGGGCAATAGCTTGTGGCAAAGCCCCATAGAGTGTAGCTATGTCGCTAAGTTTCATTAAATACTACTATTTAAACAATAATGTTTATAAAAGAAAAGGGCATGAATCGACTAACACGATTCATGCTTATTATTGCTATTAATGGCTTATCTTGGGATATTTTCTAAACCAACCGTCCCATCGAAGGCGCATCACTCCAAAGAAAGCTTCACCAAATATGCCTCCGCTCATTTTGCTAACACCTTCTTGTCGATTAACAAATACAACAGGAACTTCTTTTATTTTAAATCCAATTTTATAGGCTGTATATTTCATTTCGATTTGAAATCCATAGCCTTTAAAGCGAACTTGATCTAAAGGAATGGTTTCTAATACCTTTCTTCGATAGCATTTAAAACCCGCAGTGGTATCGTGTACCTTAAAACCAGTGATGAAACGAACATATTTCGATGCAAAATAGCTCATTAACACTCGTCCTATTGGCCAGTTCACAACGTTCACTCCACTTACATATCGTGAGCCAATTGCTACATCATAGCCTTCTTGTGCGCACGCATTGTATAATCGTGGAAGGTCTGAAGGAGCGTGACTGAAATCGGCATCCATTTCAAAAATATAGTCGTAGTTGTTTTCTAATGCCCATTTAAAGCCTGTTATATAGGCTGTTCCTAATCCTAATTTACCTTGACGTTCTATCAAAAAGAGTCGATCTGCAAACTCTTCGGCTTGCAAGCGTTGAACAATTGATGCGGTTCCGTCGGGACTTCCATCGTCAATTATCAATATATGAAAACACTTATCCAATGCAAATACTGCTCGAATGATGTTTTCTACATTCTCCTTTTCATTATAAGTGGGAATGATTACAATGCTGTCGCTTTGATTCATACACATAACTATATATTGCAAAGTTAACGTTTTTTATTGAGAACCACCATCTTTAAGTCCTTTTTTACGTGCTTGCAACAAGAAAAAAGAAAATATATTGAGAATAAACACACTCACTTTCAATTAGAATTATTCATTATCTAAAACATCATTCTGTTTCTTTCAATTCCTGAATATAATCGTCTAACACTAGAATCAGCTTTGAAAGCGATTCTGCATCAACATTATTTTCGTTCATTTCATTGGCATACACATTGAATTATTAACATTATTGGATTACATACAGAATAGAAAAAACAATTGAAAACTATAATTAGATTTAAAATAAAATCAGATAAGATAGAATTTATATACATTATTATAACAATACAGTTTCACATTGATTATCAATAAGATACAAATAACAAAACAAAAAGGGTGCTTTTACTTTATAAAAACATTGCTTTTGTGATACAATATCAATACTTTTAGGTTATAAAAGGGTTGTTTTTATTCTTCGAGGACAATAATAATACACAGAAAACTCTTATCATTACACTAACAATGGCAACAAATAAGTCTCTAAAAAGAAGTGGTGCAACTGCATTAGCTCTGCAATTACACCACTTTTATGGGGTTTATTTTATTAAAAAGAATATACTCTTCGATAGTTTTCTCTGCGGTTTATTGATCGGGATTTTCAGCAAATCCTTGATACTCTTTTACCAATCCGCTCATCACCACTTTGTAACTCTCATCGAGTAGAGCTTTAATATTTTCTGTTCCCTGACCTTTTGGCTCAATAGGTTGATGAATGGTGAGTCTTAAAGGGTGCCAGTTCACCCAACGCATATCACGAGTTCGGGGCATAACGTCGAACGATCCGTTAATGGTTATGGGTACAATTGGCAATTGAAGTTCGTCAGCAAGATTAAAAGAGCCACGTTTAAACACTCCCATGTGCCCTGTAAACGAACGTGCTCCCTCTGGAAATATCGTTAAAGACATGCCTTGTTGCAAAATAGAACGTGCATGATCGATGGTTTCTTTCACTTTCTTTGGGGTGCGTTTATCTACAAATATATGATGGGCAGCGGCACAAGCACGACCCACAAAGGGCATTTTGCGCAATTGATATTTCATCATCCATTTGAAATTACGACCAAGATAGCCATAAATTAAAAAGATATCGAAAGCTCCTTGATGGTTACTCACAAAAACATAAGATTGTCCTTTCTTTAAATGCTCACGTCCTTCGACCTTAACAGGCAAAAGAAGTAGAGCGAGAACCACACGTCCCCATATCATTCCAGGATAATAACCCCAAAAGTTTCCGTTACCTATTGTGCAACCAATGGTGGTTGTTAGGGCTGTTAACAACGTGGCAATAGCAATGAGAGGCAGTGCTATAAAAAGCTGATAAATGCGGTATAAGAGTTTCATTTTGTTGTATGTAAGGTTATAACTGTTATTGTTGGAGGCACACCAAAACGGAAAGGAAGAGCTCCTCCCACTCCTGTTGAGACATATAACATACGCTTATCGTGTTGGTATAGTCCACGATCTTCTTTATATTTCAACATGGTTGGGCGCAAAGAGCCTATTGACACTTGTCCACCATGGGTGTGACCACAAAGAGTTAGCTGTGCATGTGAGTTGGGAAGAATGTTTCTATCCCATGCAGAAGGGTCGTGTTGTAAAAACAAAACAAAGCTATTGGCTTTTACATTTTGCATTGCTTTCTTGATATCTGCTTTGCGTGGAAATGGTGGAAGACCATCGTTTTCAGTTCCAACAACCACAATTGAGTCGTTTAAACGATATATGCTTCGATGCTCATTCATTAAAAGATTCCAGCCAAAGCGTTTTTCTAACGAAACAATTTCTTTTTCATATGCTCGTTTTATGGCATCATCTTTCTTTACATATTCGCTATAATCGTGATTACCCAACACTGAATAAACTCCATCTTTGGCTTTAAGTGAACTTAAAAGACTTTCGTGTTCGTAGAGTTCTGATGGTTGAACATTTTGCAAATCGCCTGTAAAGGCAATGAGATCGGGCTTTTGTGCATTTACAGAATCAACAACTTGAGCAAGAAATGCTTGTCGTTCTCCTGTGAATGTGCCCACATGTAGGTCGCTGATGTGCACTAGTTTATATCCATCGAAAGCCTTGGGAAGATCTTTAAAATAAAGGTCTTGACGCTCAACAACTAACTTTTTAACTCCAAAAGTAGAGCCGTATATCACAATGACGATACAAGCGATAGACAAAAAGAAGCCTAGTAGATTTCCATAGTTCTTTTTCGACTTGCTACAACGACACAAAATCCAGCCTAAGAACGAGCAAATAGCTGCCAATGTCTTTGGAATAGTCCACACGCCCAATAAGAAAAGATACCAATAAAGAGCAGTGGTGTCGTGAGGAATGAAATCTTTTTCGGTAGAAAGAATAATGGTATAAATAACCATAGCAATGGTTGGAAGCCACCATAACACTCTTTTCAACCAATTAAAGTTTTTCTTTTTACGCCAATAACGCCAATCGAAATACATCGTTGGTATTATGATGATTATTAATAATAGAACTAGTATGCGTGCAATCATAAATAAACAAAATGTTAGTTGTTAGCCAACATTATATAATTTACTATTAATGATATTCTCGTTAATGATGATTTTATAATGTATGTATGTTGTTCTCAAACACAAAGTACTATGCTAGCAAGTTGAAACAACTAGGAATGAGATGAACGGAAGCATATTTCTTCTCCTCGATAGCTATCATCGAAGTATCCTTTATTATATAATATGTGTCCATTACAAATGGTGGTTTGCACCTGCCAGTTGAACGTATGCCCCATAAGTGGGCTCCATTTGCATTTGCTTTGTATAACATCTTCGGTGACAGTGTAGGGAGAATGTTGTTGAACAAGAATGATATCGGCTTTGTACCCCTTACGAATAAAGCCACGTTGGTTTATCTCGAACAATTTAGCAGGATTGTGACACATCAACTCTACCACTCTTTCTATCGTTAAAACACCTTGATCTACCAATTCAAGCATTGCAGAAAGGGAGAACTGAACCATTGGCATTCCCGACATTGCAGAGGCACTTCCTCCTTGTTTTTCACTTAATAGATGTGGCGCATGGTCTGTTCCGATTGTCGTTATCTTACCAGTTGTAAGGGCAAGACGCAAGGCTTGACGATCAGATTCCTTTTTAATGGCAGGATTACATTTGATCAATGCCTTTAAAGAAGCATAGTCTTTATCGCAGAAGAACAAATGAGGTATAACTGCTTCGGCTGTTATTTTAGGGTTATTTCCAAACAACGAAAGTTCTTTTTCTGTTGTTAAATGAGCCACATGCAAGCGTGCTCCTGTTTGATTGGCCAACTCTACAGCTAAAGAAGATGAGGCATAACATGCTTCTTCTGAACGAATTTGAGGATGAAGACTAATATCTGGGTCGTCACCATACTCTGCTTTTGCTTTCTTCATGTTTGCACTTATAATGCCAGAGTCTTCGCAATGTGTCATTATTAACACGGGCGACTCGGCAAAGATACGCTCAAGTGCATTGCGTTGGTCTACCAGCATATTGCCAGTAGATGCTCCCATAAAGAGTTTTACACCTGGAATGCGATGAATATCTAAATCTTTTAAGAGATCAGCATTATTATTAGTTGCTCCAAAGAAAAAGCTATAGTTAATTAAACTCTTCTCTTTTGCAATATCAAACTTCGCTTCTAGAGCCTCAATGGCAGTTGTTTGAGGCAAAGTGTTGGGCATATCGAAGAACGAAGTCACTCCTCCAAAGGCTGCAGCACGTGTCTCTGAGGCGATATCTGCTTTGTTTGTTAAACCTGGTTCACGAAAATGTACATGCGAATCGATTACACCTGGGCATACAAAACACCCCGTGGCATCTACTTCTTTATCGTAGGTTCCACGGGGAGTATTATCTAAATCATCTTCGAGAACAGATTGAATACAATCATTTTCAATAACTATCGATCCTTTAAAGGTTCGACCTTCATTTACAATCCATCCATTCTTTATAAGTATTCGCATTGAATAAATATTTTAATAACAAATTATTGCGCTGGTTTTGCCAAATCATTTGGAGTGGGAACAGGGCTTGCTGGTGTAGCAGTTCCAACGGGTGCACTACCCATATAACCACTGTCTTTGAGGCCATTCACTATCTCTTGATTCTCTTGAGCTTTTTGATAATAATCTTTTACGTATGGATCATTCTTAAAACGATCGGTTGCTTTGCTCATAATATCTTCGACCCAAGGAGTTAATTCAGGATGTTCTTGTCCGATTGTTACCATAAAGAAAATACCAGGACCAAGAACATTGTCAAAGTTATTGGTAACAAACGAGGTTACAAGGTTATCTTCTTGCTGTGCAAGTTGCGTTGCTGTGTTTTGTAATGCCACCACAACTTCTTCCATATCTTTACCATTCATAATGGCTTGATCGTGTTTTCTAATAAGCTCTATCTCTTGATTCTTTAACTGATTGTATCGATTAAAGAATTGAAATAACTTGTCGTTAAGAGGTGTTCCACCTACAATTTGCTTTGTAGTATTAAATGTTACAGCTATATTTCCTTCTTCTAACACTAAAGGTAGCAAGCTTTCATCGTCCATAAAAAGGTTTGCCATACGCACACTATCTAACTTTCCTGAAAAAGAAAATGCTCCATGAACAACTTCGCATGAATCTATTTTCTTGAAATCGTTATCAGAAAAGACTTTTAAATATAGCTTTCTACCATCTAACGTGGAGATATTAGAAGAGCCCGTGATATTATATGAATCCGTACATGACGCCAAAAGGACAAGCGAAAGTAGTAAAAAACAAAGCTTTTTCATATGAATTTGTCTTGTTCGTTTTATATAATTATAATCATTTTTTATTACTTGTGGTTATTCTTCATCGATAGTTTTATCATAGAATTATACAAATATACTATGAATCTTGTATATAAAAAATGATTTTGTAGTTATTTCTAACTTTAAATGCTTGTTTTATAGTTTTTTATTATTAGTTTCTTCACGCCTTAACTCACTATCAATACGATGTGTTGTGTATATTTCTAGAATAGAAGCGATAATTAAAAGCAACACCCATTTATTGTAAATATAAGTGAGATAAAGCACATATCCGTTGTCTGAATGACTTTTAAACAGAGGCATCAAGAAGTGATAAGCATTGTCTACCATTAATATTCCTGAAAAAATAAATAACAAGCTTGCCAAATTCATTATTTTTTTAAGTCGTATAATAACTACATTTCGACCTTGATATGTCTGCATACTTTGGATAGCAGTAAAAAAAATGGTTCCTAATAGGAATATCCAACAAACAATATCTTGGTGAAACATAAAGACAAATCCTGCGGCTCCTAACACCATCAGTAAGCCACCTACGAGATATAATGTAGCTTCTAGCTTCCTTAACTTTTTCATTTTATTCTTTTTCTTGTACCTGATCGTCACTCAAAACAAAAATATCTTCATTATCTGCTTTCATAAAATAATGTTCTCTTGCAATCTTCTCAATGGCCTTTGGATTACGTTCCAACTCACGAAGACGGCGTGTTGCTTCTTTGTTTTCTTCAGTATATCTAGTTATTTCATCTTGAAGTGATTCTATTTGAGAATGAAGTTGTATCTGATGCAATACGCTGTTCTTATCTAATACCAAAACAATAAGGGCACCAAGAATAATCACTATATAATATTTATAGTGTACAATGACATTCCAAAATAATCCTACATTATTATTTTTCATCTATCTATATGGATTTTCACTTATGATTTTGAGTAACTTAACCACATTCCTTATCAGAGACAAAAGTAAGCAATAAAATTCAAATCTATTTAGCAATGCTATATTAATTAACATTTATACACAACAAACAAAATAAAATGAAATGTCAAGAAAATAAATAACTATCAAAGTTTAAATAGGCTTTGCTAAAGCAATAGTAGCTAAAAAAATGAAAACAACATCAGTGTTTCGGGATTTTTTGATTAAATTTGCAGACAATTCAAAAAGTTAATAAGAGACAGTTTACAATAAAGATAAACGATATGAAGAAGAAAATACAGTTCAGTCTCATGTATCGAGACATGTGGCAATCATCTGGAAAGTTTCAACCTCGTAAGGATCAACTAGAGAGAATCGCACCTGTTATCATCGAAATGGGTTGTTTTTCACGTGTAGAAACAAATGGTGGAGCCTTTGAACAAGTTAATTTATTGGCAGGAGAGAATCCTAATGATGCAGTAAGAGCATTCTGTAAGCCTTTCAATGAGGCGGGAATCAAGACCCACATGCTTGATCGTGGTTTGAATGGATTGCGTATGTACACCGTACCTGATGACGTTCGAGCTCTTATGTACAAAGTAAAACATGCTCAAGGTGTTGATATTCCTCGTATATTCGACGGATTAAACGACGTTAGAAACATTATTCCTAGTATTAAATGGGCAGCTGAAGCTGGTATGACTCCACAAGGAACATTGTGTATTACCACTTCTCCTATCCACACATTAGAATACTATACCAACATAGCAGACCAACTTATCGAAGCAGGAGCAGAGGAAATCTGTCTTAAAGACATGGCAGGTATTGGTCAACCAGCTCTTCTTGGTCAGCTAACTAAGGCTATTCGTGAGAAACATCCTGATATAATCATTGAATATCACGGTCATGCTGGACCTGGATTGTGCATGGCTTCTATTCTAGAAGTATGTAATAATGGTGCAGATATCATCGACTGTGCAATGGAACCACTATCTTGGGGTAAGATGCATGCAGACATTATTTCTGTTCAAAGCATGTTGAAACACGAAGGATTCGATGTTCCTGAGATCAATATGAACGCATATATGCGTGCTCGTGCCTTAACTCAAGAGTTCATAGATGAATGGTTAGGCTACTTTATTAACCCCAATAACATGCTCATGAGCTCTCTTCTTTTAGAGTCAGGTCTACCTGGTGGTATGATGGGAAGTATGATGTCAGACCTTGCAGGCATTCAACAAACCATCAATAACCTAAGAGCTAAGAAGGGAGAAGCACCTCTATCAACAGACGATATGCTTGTTAAACTATTCGAAGAGGTTGCTTATGTATGGCCAAGAGTTGGTTATCCACCACTAGTTACACCTTTCTCGCAATATACTAAGAACATTGCATTGATGAACTTGCTAACACTTGAGCAAGGAAAGGGTCGCTTTGTGATGATGGACGACTCAATGTGGGGTATGATTCTTGGTAAGAGTGGTAAAGTTCCAGGTAAGATTGACGATGTAATTGTTGAGCTTGCGAAGAAACAAGGTCGTGAATTTACAGAAGTAGACCCACGTACTTTACTTACAAATAAGCTTGATGAGTTCCGTAAAGAGATGGACGAGAATGGTTGGGAATATGGACAAGACGACGAAGAACTATTTGAATTGGCTATGCACCCAGAACAATATCGTAACTATAAGAGCGGACAAGCAAAGAAAAACTTCCTTGCTGACCTTCAAAAAGCAAAAGATGCAAAACTTGGTAGCAAGCTAACTCCAGCTCAACTTGCAGAGTTTAAGCATGCAAAAGCAGACGCAATTGTTTCACCTGTTGCAGGACAAGTGTTCTGGGAGATGAATGGTGAAGGCGAATGTGCACCTTCTGTAGAGCCATTTATCGGTAAAGAATATAAAGAAGGCGATGCATTCTGCTATATCTTAACCACTTGGGGCGAGCTAACAACAATACCTGCGGCTCTTGGTGGCAAGCTTGTTGAGATTGCTGCAAAGCAAGGTAAGAAGATTAGAAAAGGCGATGTACTTGCTTATATCGAGCGTCCTGAAGCTTAATATGCAAACAATCGATTGATAAATCAAAACACATACAACAAAAAAGCTCATGGTTTTAAGCCATGAGCTTTTCTTTTACTCTACACATTGATAATAATTCACCGCAAAAGAACGATGAATTATTTCTTTATACCATCAGTTCTTTTAATGACTCCTGCTCTCCTACTAACCAAACCACATCGCCGATTTTAAATTCTCGTGTCGGATTAGCTGGAGTTAAGTCTTCATTACCATCATCAAAGCCTACAATCATACAATTAAAGCGATCTCTAATTCCACTATTTTGTACCGTCTTTCCAATCAAATAATTATCCTTCTCAACAATTAGCTGTTTGAGTTTCATCTCTCGCATCTCTATTTCTAAGTCGTCAGGAAGCAATGCTTCGCTCATAGCTGTATGGAAAGCAGTTAGCTTTTCGTCGCTACCTATAGCCTGAATCACATCACCTGGATAGATAATAGTTGTTCCTCCAGGAATATTCAAGCGTTGTTTGCCACGCAATATACTGCTCACTTGAATTCCATAGATACTTGCAAGTTGCAGTTCTTCAAGCGTTTTACCAATCCAAATGCTATTATCTGGAACCTCAAAGTCTGCAATATGTAGATCTCTGTCTTGCAAATTACGAGCATATAAAGGTTTGTTGTGTCCCAACACCACAGCTTCGATATCTCTTGCACGCAGGTTTTCAACAAATTGTCGCTCCATTCTGATAGTTCTACTCTTTAATCTCCTAGACATTAACATCAGGATTACCATCACTAAAGCAATACTCATCATTAGCGCAAACGAGAATCTACTTAAATAATTACATATATAAAAGGTGAAAGTAACAGCAATAACAATTCGCACGAAAGTCATAAATGTAAGTGGCAAGCGATTCTTATGACTCTCATTCCACAACACTTTAAACTCTGCACTATGATTAGGTGCAAGCACAATAGCACGAAGGAACGAGGCAATAAACATCAATGTAAGACCTCCACACACGGCATTTGCCCACCAATGAGGTAAGATAGAACGGATGAAAGGTAAGAAGAATGTGAGCATCAACGAAATAACAGCTATTGAGATGATACTATAAATAACCACAGTACGCAACATTCTCATCATAAAAGGTTTCCACAAGCTGTTCGACGATTCACGTTCTGTACCCACATTCATGTGGTTAATCATCTTCATCCATCTTCGTGGAAGCACTCTTTCCAATCCATTATAAAGAGGAACTGCGCTCTTTATAACATAAGGAGTTAAGAAAGTGGTTATTGCCGAAGCTGCAACTATCACTGGATACATAAAGTGTCCAATTACACCTAACGACACTCCGAGCGACGCAATGATAAAAGGAAACTCACCAATCTGCGCCATTGAGAAGCTACTTTGCATTGATGTCCTGAGCGAATTACCGCTAAGCATGAACGAGAAAGTACCAAAAATAGCTTGCCCCACTATCACCAATGCCACAATACTCAATATAGGTAAAGCATAATCGATAAGGATTTTCATATCAACAAGCATACCTACCGACACGAAGAACACCGCTCCGAATAAGTCTTTTATTGGCTCTACCACCTTTATTATCTTGTGAACATCAACTGTTTCTGCCAAAATAGAACCCATTACAAATGCTCCGAAAGCACTACTAAAGCCCACTTGAGCCGAGAATATAGCCATAAAGAAACACATTGCCAATGAAACCACCAGCAAAATTTCGTTGGTCATAATCTTTCTTGTCTTTCTTAAGAAGATAGGAACAAGATAAATACCGACAACAAACCATAAGATAATAAAGAATGCAATCTTTGTTGTTATCTTAATTAGCTCTATTGAACTAAGCGAATCGCCTCCTGCAATGGCAGAAAGCATCACCATAATAACAATACTTAATACGTCTTCAATCACCAAAACACTTAACACTAAACTGGCAAAGCGTTGCTGTTTCAGCTTCAGCTCATTGAAGGTTTTATATACAATGGTTGAACTACTACATACAGAGAATACAGATGCCAAGAAAATCCGCTCCATAGACGTCCACCCAAACAGCCAACCTGCTGTATAACCAATGGTAAACATGGAGACAACTATACCTAAAACTGCTATAAATGGAGCTGTTCCTAACTTAAAAATCTTTTTGAAAGAGAAGTCTAATCCCATAGAAAACAAGAGGAAAACCACCCCAATATCTGCCCAAACTTGCACATCTGATCTATCTACAATCGAAGGTGTATAAGGCATATTAGGACCAACTAAGAAGCCAGCAACGATATATCCCAAGACCAAAGGTTGTCTAAGACGTTTAAAAAGTAATGTAACGATGCCTGCAACTACCAAAATTAGTCCCAAATCTCCTATTAAAGGGGCAATATTACTCATCTATTTTTCTCTTATTTTTATCCTAAATTTGTATTATCTATATGTTATTAGTTAGCCGTTAGAAAACCCTTTTCATCGGCTTCTATATAAGTTAAACCATTAAACAAACGACACTTCAATACCAATGTCGCTTGTTTAATGATATAAATACTATTTAAAAACTTAGTCGTTGAACTTAGATGTAATAGCACAAATACGCACAATAACATCTACAGCCTTTTCCATTACCTGAATAGAAACGGTTTCGTGAGGACCATGAAAATACAAACCACCTGCAAAGATGTTTGGACATGGCAATCCTTTAAAGCTCAATTGCGCTCCATCAGTACCACCTCTAATAGGCTCCACCTTTGGTGCTACACCACTTTCTTGCATTGCTTGCAACACAATATCAATAACATGCATATTTGGATCGATTTTTTCTTTCATGTTATAGTATTGGTCGCTGATTGCACATTCAATGGTTCCTTCTCCATATTTGTCGTTCATTGCCTTTGCACACGACTCTATAAAGTTCTTTCTTGCTTCGAACTTATCGAAAGAGTGATCACGAATAATATAGTTAAGCGTTGCTTTTTCGGTAGAACCATTTACACTATAAAGATGATAAAAGCCCTCATAGTCTTCTGTATGCTCTGGAGTTTCGGTTGCAGGAAGCATTTGTGCAAATTCAAAAGCAAGAGTATTGGCATTCACCATTTTGCCTTTTGCATAACCTGGGTGCACACTTACACCATGAATGGTTATCTTTGCGCCTGCAGCATTAAAGTTTTCGTATTCTAATCCACCTAAATCTCCTCCGTCCATAGTGTAAGCCCACTCGCAACCAAAGCGTTTAACGTCGAAGTGATGTGCTCCTTTTCCAATCTCTTCATCAGGATTAAAGCCCACTCTTATGTCGCCATGCTCAATCTCTGGATGGTCTCTTAGATAGCACATTGCCTGCATAATTTCGGCAATACCGGCCTTGTCGTCGGCTCCCAACAATGTTGTTCCATCGGTAACAATAAGGTCTTCGCCCACATGAGCTTTAAGTTCTGGGAATTTTTTCACTGAAGAAACAAGACCTGAAGCTAGAGTTATGTCGCCACCATCGTAGTTTTTGATGATTTGTGCATTGACATTTGTACCACTACAATCGGGACTTGTGTCGTAGTGAGATATAAATCCAATTGTTGGAACTTTTTTCTTGGTATTCGATTTTAATGTTGCATAGATGTAACCTTTATCATCCATTTCAACATCGCTCAAGCCTTCACGCTCTAATTCTTTTTTTAAATACTCGGCAAACACCAATTGCTTTGCCGTACTAGGCACGGTTTCAGACTCTTCAGACGATTGAGTATCGAACTTAGTATAATTCAAAAACCTTTCTACTATATTCATTTTTAATTTCGTTTTTATTGATATGATTTGTTACAAAGTTAACAATTATACAACACACAACAAAATAAATTTATGTATTTTATTACAACTTGTAATCTTAATGCAAAGTTCTTCATTTAGTATTTTACAATAAATAAGCTTATGTAACAACAGGATTGTATCCAACTTAAAATGTATAACTTATACTTTTTTGATGATTTTCTAAATCAATACCATCGTTTGAGTTTTATACCCGACTCAAAATTATTGTTTTAAAAACTCCTTTTATTGAAAATTAGACTATTACTATTCTACCAAAGAAATCAAGAAAACATTCTTCATTCGACAAATTAAGCAAGCATTGCAATATCATTTGTATTTGCTCTTGAATACTAGTAGCAATAGAAGCTCTATTATTGGCATTTCAATAGCATTGATATTATGATATAATAGCATTGATATTACAAGCTAAAAGCAATGTTTTTGTAACACAATGTCAATGTTTTTCAAAAACACTTGTTGAAGCATAAAAAAATAAAAGGATACCCTCTCAAATGATATCCTTTTATTTTGTGACTCCGTTGGGATTCAAACCCAAGACCTTCAGAACCGGAATCTGACGCTCTATTCAGCTAAGCTACGGAGCCAAAGACATGCAAATTTAAACTAAACAAACGAGAAATCAAAATTAATACCTATAAAAAGCCGTTATAGACGGCATTTTATATACCTTTGTAACCAAAATAATTATAAAAAGATATGGCGCAACTCATTCTTCCAAAAGATTATAATGCACTGCTCAATAAGCATCAAACAGAGCAAGGAATTAAACTGATTAAAGACTTTTTTCAACAGAACTTTTCAACAGAACTTCATCTTCGCCGTGTAACCGCCCCCCTTTTCGTCTTAAAAGGATTGGGTATTAACGACGATTTGAATGGAACTGAACGAGCTGTTACTTTCCCAATAAAAGACTTAAACGATGCACATGCTGAGGTGGTTCATTCGCTTGCAAAATGGAAGAGATTGACTTTGGCTGAACATGGTATTGAAGATGGTCACGGAATATATACGGATATGAATGCAATTCGTGCCGATGAGGAATTAGACAACCTTCATTCTTTATATGTAGACCAATGGGACTGGGAGGCGGTTATCAATAAAAGCAATCGCAATGTGGCTTTCCTTAAGAATGTTGTAGAACGCATCTACTCTGCTATTCGTCGCACCGAATACCTCGTTTGCGAAACCTATCAAGGCTTAAAGCCTTTCTTACCTAAGGAAATTCATTTCATTCATAGCGAAGAATTATTGCAACGCTATCCTAACTTGTCTGCAAAAGAACGTGAGAATGTTATTTGTAAAGAGTTTGGAGCGGTGTTTATCATTGGTATTGGAGATGTTTTAAGTAACGGAGAAAAGCACGATAATCGTGCACCTGACTACGATGACTGGCACTCTATGGGTGAAAATGGATTGCGTGGATTGAATGGTGATATTTTAATTTGGTATCCAATTCTGGAAAGAGCAATCGAACTATCGTCTATGGGTATAAGAGTTAATGAGCAATCGCTTATGGAACAGCTTGAAATAAGTGATTCTTTAGATAGAAAAGAATTGTATTTCCACCAACAACTGCTCAACCATAAACTACCTTTATCAATAGGCGGTGGAATTGGTCAGAGTCGTTTGTGTATGATATTGCTACACAAAGCGCACATAGGAGAAATACAAGCAAGTATTTGGACCAATGAAATGCGCAACGAATGTGATGCTGCTGGTATTCCACTAATATAAAAAATAATGGTGTTTCTCAAATGAAGAAACACCATTATTTTTTGCTTTTCTATTTCTATTCTTAATGTTTTGAGGGGGCTTTGTTCTTTTTTATTAAAGAGTTGCTATGCAATTCTGCAACAAGTGCTTTACTTAAGAGAGCTCTAACTTTAACGCTTCTTTCAAAGTTACAAGCGAATGGTTGTTTTGAAGTAGCTTTGCAAACACCTCTCTATCGGTTAATATGGGTTTTAACTCTTCTTTCTTTGCCAAACGAAGCGATATTTTCACATCTTTATTTTTGAGGTCTTGCGCCATAGTTATTTCTAATCGTGCAAGAATATCATTCATCTGAGTAAGCAATATTTGGTTATCTACCACCACTTCGATATTGGGTAGCGTGGTGATATGCAACTTCATATTTTTCATACGCATAGCCATTGCCTTCATCTTTTGAGGCATTCGGTTGCACATAGATATCCATTTCTCTCTCAAATCTTCGTCAGTGAAAGTCGAAGTCTGCTCTTCTGTGTTCACTAACTCTTCATTTTCCTCTTTTACCACATTGCTTCTTGCTCCCATTCCTTTCGAAGTTACAGCCAAATCTGTAATCTTTAGACGTGGGCGAGATGGATTATTAGTGGCTTTAGGTTGCTCTGTCTTAACTGAAGTTGTAGACTCTTTAGGTTTAGACACAATGGGTTGAACCGCCTTTTGTTTATCGCTTACAGACACCTGCTTATCTGTTGTGGTGCGATTGCTGGCAGTTAATAGCTTAAACAGGGTTTTTAAACATTTAGGGCTGCGCCCCGATGCATCGGAATCAGCATCCTCTGGCTGGGTGATTTGCGCCACCTGAATAAGTGTTAGTTCAACAAGTAGAGCCTTATTACTACTTTGTTTATAGTTAATGTCGCACTGATTGAGGAGTTTTAAAGCCTTATAAAGGAACGATGTAGGGCATTTTGCAGCCTGTTCTTTATATCTTTGTCGCAAAGAATCGCTTGTTTCGATTAGAGAAACAGTCTTTTCGTCTTTCGACATCAATACATTTCGAATGTGAGCAGCTAGTCCTACCGATATATTTCCATAGTCGAATCCTCTAGAAACAATAGAATTAAGCAATAACATCAATTCGCTCACCTTATTTTCGAGAGAGAAATCAATCATTTTAAAATAATTCTCAACATCTAAAACATTGAGATCTTCGAGCACTTTAGCATAAGTTATGTTACCTTGAGCAAACGAAGCGGTTTGATCAAAGATTGAAAGTGCATCACGCATACCGCCATCTGCCTTCTCTGCAATAATGGTTAAGGCTTCTGATTCGTAAGTTATTCCCTCTTGCTTTGCCACACTTTCGAGATGATTCACAATGTCTTGCACTGTCATTCTCTCGAAATCGTATATCTGACAGCGTGAAAGAATGGTTGGAAGAATCTTATGTTTCTCGGTAGTTGCAAGGATAAAGATAACATGTGCGGGTGGTTCTTCGAGTGTTTTCAAGAACGCATTGAACGCAGCTGTCGACAACATGTGCACCTCGTCGATAATAAACACCTTGTATTTGCCCACTTGTGGCGGGATACGTGTTTGCTCCATGAGGGCTTTTATGTTCTCAACTGAGTTGTTACTTGCAGCATCTAACTCAAAAATATTAAACGAACGTTGCTCATTAAAGGCTGCACAACTTTCGCAATGATTACACGCTTCGCCTTGAGCAGTTGGTGTAAAGCAGTTGATTGTCTTTGCAAAAATACGGGCACAAGTGGTCTTTCCCACTCCACGAGGTCCACAAAAGAGGTATGCATGCGCCAATTTATTCGCCTTTATTGCATTCTTTAGCGTTTCTGTTAGTGCCTTTTGTCCTACTACGGTATCAAAAGATGCGGGGCGATATTTACGGGCTGAAACTATATATTCTTCCATATTATGGTCTTTTTGTTCAATAACAATATCTCAAAAAATATCGTATTGCTACAAAATATAATATCTTTTATAATAACATCATTTGTTGCAAAGTTAGCTATTTTTATTCTCTTTCGTAGTGTTAAAACGAAAAAAATATTGTAAGTTTGTAGTCTATGAATGAAAATTTACAGGATAAAAAGATCGCAGTATTGCTTTCTGGAGGCGTAGATAGTTCGGTTGTACTTTACGAGTTGGTACAACAAGGCCTCAAACCCGATTGTTTTTATATCAAAATTGGTCCAGAACAAGAGGAAGAATGGGATTGTTCTTCTGAAGAAGACCTTGAAATGGCGACTGCTGTTGCACATCGTTACGGTTGCAAACTTGAAGTGATTGATTGCCATAAAGAATACTGGGACCAAGTAACTAAATATACAATGGACAAGGTTAAGGCGGGCTTTACACCTAATCCTGATGTAATGTGCAACCGATTGATTAAGTTTGGAGCCTTTCATGATAAGAAAGGAAAGGACTATGACTTAATTGCTACAGGCCATTATGCCCAAACTGAGATAATAAATGGCAAGAAATGGCTGGTTACAAGTCCTGATCCTGTGAAAGACCAAACCGACTTTTTAGCCCAAATATACGATTGGCAACTTAAAAAAGCCATATTCCCTATCGGTCATTTTCAAAAAGATGAGGTGCGAGTTATTGCCGAACGTGAACACCTTATCAATGCTAAAAGAAAAGACTCACAAGGTATTTGCTTCTTAGGAAAAATCAATTACAACGACTATATTCGCAAATATCTAGGCGAAAACATTGGAGAAGTACTCGAATTACAAACAAACAAGCGCATAGGTCAACACAAAGGCTTATGGTTTTACACCATTGGACAACGTCATGGCTTAGGTTTTGGCGGCGGACCATGGTTTGTTGTGAAGAAAGATGTAAACAATAACATTTTATATGTAAGCAAAGGCTATGAGCCAAGTAGTGCTTTTAAATCTGAATTTGGCGTTAGCGACTTTCATTTCCTTACCGAAGAAGTTGATTTAAGCAATGTTACTTTCAAGATAAGACACACCCCAGAGTTCCATAAAGCACGCATGGAGAAGATCAACAACAATGAATATCGTTTGTATTCTGAGTGCCCTATACACGGAGTTGCACCAGGACAGTTCTGCGTTGTGTATGATGAAGAGCATCATCGATGCATCGGTTCTGGAGAGATAAGTATTTAAGTAGACCTTATTATATTATAGGAAGGAATGTGAATGAGCTTTTCTTCCTTTTTTATTGCTGATGAAAGAGAACAAAATAATAGAATTATCACCCTACCACTCGCCTATTGGCACCTTGCTATTGGGTAGTTATCAAGATTCTCTTTGCCTGTGTTTGTGGGAAGAAAACGCATCTTTTGAAAAGCGATTGAAAAAGATTCAAAGCCTAAGTGGTGCCTCATTCGTTCATCATTCGTCACCTATTATTGAAGAAACGGAGCGTCAGTTAGACGAATATTTCAACCAAACACGCTCTAATTTCAATCTCCCTATCCACACCTGGGGTACAACTTTTCAGCAATCAACATGGAATGAGCTGATAAACATACCTTATGGCACAACCATTTCTTATAAAACTCTTGCTCAAAATGTTGGAAATGAGCAAGCTGTTAGAGCCGTTGCCAATGCCAATAACAAGAACTTTATTTCGATAATAGTGCCCTGCCACCGAGTGATAGGAAGCAAAGGAGAACTGGTTGGCTATGCAGGTGGATTGAATAAAAAGGCTTTTTTATTGCAATTAGAGCAACATAATCAACACAATATTTTTACCTCTTTATTCAAAGCAGACGACTTCTTGAAATAAAGAAGAAATGCAATTGCAACAAGGGGCGATGCAATCGAAAAACAAACTCAATGTAATTGGTAAGTAAAAGCGATGTAATTAGGCGGTAAAAGGAATGCTTTTACCCATTAAAAGCAATGCTATTACAGAACAATTAAGATTCTATTAGCAACAATAAAAAAGTTACTACAAAACAAAGGCTGTGCTGCCGAAAGAAAAAGACTTACCAACAAACGTGCCAGTCGTTAGCCAATTGCTCCATATCGTCGTACACCACAGCTGCACCTCGTGACGAAAGAGCCTCGTTGGGCAATGGTCCGCTGTTCACTGCAATGGTTAATATGCCTGCAGCAACACCTGCACTAACTCCTAAGGGTGCATTTTCTACAACCATAGCTTCGTTTGGTTGCAAGCCACCAGCCTTCAATAATCCTTTTAAATAAGGGTCGGGAGCAGGCTTTCCTCGTGTTACATCATAAGCCGAAACAATCTTTTCACGCACAATAAAGCCTTCGAAGTCGGTTAAAAGACGCTCAATTAAAGGTTTTTGAGCACTTCCTGTAACGACCACAATTTGCAGTCCTGCATCCTTAATCTTATGCATCAACTTTAAAACTCCAGGCATAATGGGCGCTGTGGGCAATGTTTCGAACACACGAGCTTTTTCATTATACATGCGTAGAGCCTCATCTTCATCAATCGTTTCGTTTCTTTGTTCACGCATCAATATCTGTATTGTTTCAACACCTCGCATGCCTTCGTATTGATAAGTCATCTCTGCAGGCACGTCTAAGCCAAACTTTTTCATTGCTTCTTGCCACGCATAAGTATGGTTTTTCATTGAATCATAGAGCACTCCATCCATATCAAAGAGTACAGCTTTGGGCTGAAAGGTTGATAACTGATGATCTTCTTTATACTGATGAATGACTTGTTGAAACATAACTATAAATAAACGTATTGATGGTTGATTGATGATTTTAAAAGAAAAGTTTACAAGTGAAGAGCATTTCTGGTATTTTCTTTAGTGGAGATATAACCAAAAGTCTCTTAACTTGTAAACTTATAATATATAACTACTTATTGTTCGTTTTGTAAACGCTCTTTAATAGCTTTGCTTTCTGCTTCATATCCAGGTTTTTCTAGCAAAGCAAACATATTCTTTTTATATGCTTCTACACCTGGTTGATTAAATGGATTAACCTCTAAAACATTACCGCTGATACCGCAAGCAATTTCAAAGAAGTAGATAAGTTGTCCTAAATAATATTCATTTAGTTGTGGAACGCTTACTAAGATGTTAGGAACTCCACCATCTACGTGTGCTAGTTGGGTTCCAAGTTCTGCCATCTTGTTCACATCGTCTACACGTTTTCCAGCTAAGAAATTCAATCCGTCGAGGTTTTCTTCATCACTTGGGAACAACAATGTGTGGTTGCTCTCTTCTACACTAATAACAGTTTCGAAGATAGTTCTTTCGCCTTCTTGAATCCATTGACCCATAGAATGAAGGTCAGTAGTGAAATCACATGATGAAGGATAAATACCTTTGTTGTCTTTTCCTTCGCTTTCGCCATATAATTGCTTCCACCATTCGCTAAAGAAGTGTAGCTTTGGTTGATAGTTCACCATGATTTCGATTTTCTTACCCAACTCATTGTAAAGGGCATTGCGCACTGCTGCATATTGAGCAGCAATGTTTTCGTTGAATGGAACGTCTACACCTGTTTCCTTTTCCATATCTGTTGCACCCTTAACCAATGCTTGAACATCGAATCCTGCACATGCAATTGGAAGTAAACCAACTGGAGTTAAAACAGAAAAACGACCACCAACGTTATCAGGAATAACAAAAGTTTTATAGCCTTCTTTTGTTGCTGCAGCTCTAGCAGCACCCTTTGTTGCATCGGTAATAGCAACAATTACGTCTTTAGCCTCTTCTTTTCCTCTTTGATCTTCACATTGTTTTTTTAACAAACGGAATGCAAGAGCTGTTTCAGTTGTTGTTCCTGACTTTGAAATATTGATGACTCCAAATTTCTTTCCTTTAAGATATTGACTCAATTCATAAAGATAATCTTCACCAATATTATTTCCTGCAAATACAATTGTAGGGTTCTTTGAATCTTGAACTAACCAAGAAAAAGAGTTACCTAGGGCTTCAATAACAGCACGAGCACCCAAATAGCTACCTCCGATACCTGCAACTACGATGGTATCGCATTTTTCTCTCAATGTGTTAGCACAATCTTGAATTTCTTGAAGAAAAGCTGTTGTGATTGAAGAAGGTAGATGTAACCAACCTAAAAAATCGTTTCCTGGACATGTTCCTTGTTCTAATGCTTGTTGAGCAGCCTTCACTTTAGGTTCATAAGCTTGCACTGCGCCTTGTGAAAGGAATGATGCAGCCTTACTAATGTTTAATTTTATTTTCTTCATATCTGAAATTTTTAAATTTTATCTGAATGAGTCTGTAAGCAATTTTATTTCTACTTGAGGCGAAATACGTTCATACAAAATGTTATAAACAGCATCAAGTATGGGCATATTTACATGCAAGTATCTATTAATTTCTTTCATGCACTTTGTGCCAAAATAGCCTTCTGCGATCATTTCCATTTCTATTTGGGCACTCTTTACACTATATCCTTTACCAATCATTGTACCAAAGGTTCTGTTTCTACTAAAGTTTGAGTAGCCAGTAACCAATAAATCTCCTAAATAAACAGAATCATAAATGTTTCTTGGGATATCTTTCACTGTCGAAAGGAAACGATTCATCTCTTGAACCGCATTAGAAACAAGAACAGCTTGAAAGTTATCACCATACTTTAAACCACTACATACACCCGAAGCGATAGCATAAACATTTTTAAGAACTGACGAATATTCAATTCCAAGTACATCTGTGCTGGTCTTTGTCTTGATAAATTTAGACGAAAGTATATTGCTAAAAGCCTCTGCTTTATCTATATCTTCACACGCAACAGTGAGATACGACAAACGTTCTAGAGCCACTTCCTCAGCATGAGAAGGTCCTCCTATGCACGCAATGTTACCATATGGCACATCATAAACTTGATGGAAATAATCCGAACACGCCAAGTTTTCGTCAGGGATAATACCCTTTATTGCCGTAATGATAAACTTATCACGCAAGCGTGTCTTAAGTTTACGTAGGTGATTCTTTAAATAAGGAGAAGGAGTAACAAATACTAATGTGTCATATTGCTCGACAATAGTATTTATATCTGATGAAAAGAATATTTGATTAACATCGAAATGCACACTAGTTAGATAGGAAGGATTATGTCCTAAGCGTCGAAACTTCTCTATGCTATCGTCTCTTCGCATATACCAACCAATGTGTTGAGTGTTATTTACAACAATTTTTGCAATAGATGTAGCCCAACTACCGCCTCCAATTATTGCTATTTTTCCGCAATCAAACATATCTTTTGATTATTCACAATAAAATATTCATAACCCACATCATCCCTATTTAGTCCATAAAAAGGAATGACATGAGTTATGAATAACTAATTATGCCTTACTTGAAGCGTTGTCTATCCAAGCTTGAAAATCTTCAACTTTAGGATTATCTAGCTCCAATTTATATTTCTTATTAACACCACAAACATCCATTTGTAGCTTTTGTGCCTTTAAGTCCTTGATATCTGACACTAAATTATAACCTGCTTTATTGAATAAAGGCACCCAGTCTGCATCTACACCGATAGCTTCCCAGTCTGCAACAGAGCTTCTTGGAATAGTCTTTTCGGGACGCATTTGAGGGAATAATAATACCTCTTGAATTGCAGTTTGACCTGTCATCAACATCACCATACGGTCAATTCCGATACCAATACCTGATGTTGGAGGCATACCATACTGCAAAGCACGCAAGAAGTCTTTATCAATAATCATAGCTTCGTCGTCACCTTTATCTGCTAAACGCATTTGTTCAACAAAGCGTTCCTCTTGATCTATAGGGTCATTAAGCTCAGAATAGGCGTTAGCTAACTCTTTTCCGTTAACCATAAGTTCGAATCTTTCAGTCAATCCTGGTTTAGAACGATGCTTTTTAGTTAGTGGTGACATTTCAACAGGATAGTCAGTGATGAATGTAGGCTGTATAAATGAACCTTCACAGAACTCTCCAAAGATTTCATCTATAAGTTTACCCTTACCCATCGACTCGTCTACTTCAAGGTTAAGTTTATTGCAAACCTCTCTAATTTCTTCTTCTGAAAGACCGTTTAAGTCGTAACCTGTCTTCTCTTTAATAGCATCTAAGATTGGTAAACGACGATAAGGAGCCTTGAAACTGATTGTTTTTCCGTCAACAACTGTCTCTGCAGAGCCATTAACTGCGATACAAATAGTTTCTAAAAGCTTCTCGGTAAAGTCCATCATCCAGTTATAATCCTTATATTGAACATAAAGTTCCATACAAGTAAACTCTGGATTATGAGTCTTATCCATTCCTTCATTACGGAAATTCTTACCTATTTCATACACACCTTCAAAGCCTCCTACTATCAATCGTTTTAGATATAGCTCGGTTGCAATACGCATATACATTTCTGTATTTAAGGCATTGAAATGTGTTATGAATGGACGTGCTGATGCTCCACCTGCAATTTGTTGTAGAGTTGGGGTTTCCACTTCTGTATAACCTGCTGCATCTAGAACATCACGAAGGGTCTTTATAGCTGTAGCTCTCTTCAAAAAAGTATCTTTAATACCATCGTTTACAACCAAATCTACATAACGTTGACGATAGCGAAGTTCAGGATCGTCGAACTTATCGTATGCAACATCGTCTTTATATTTAACGATTGGAAGTGGTTTTAAGCTCTTGCTAAGTAGCACAAGCTCTTTTGCATGAACCGATATTTCACCTGTTTGAGTTCTAAAAACAAAACCTTTTACTCCGATAAAGTCACCAATATCAAGTAGACGTTTAAAAATAGTATTATATAAATCTTTATTTTCATCAGGACAAATATCATCTCTTGTGATATAAACCTGTATTCTTCCTTTTGAATCTTGAAGTTCTGCAAACGAAGCCTTACCCATAATGCGTCGGGTCATCATTCTTCCTGCAATACAAACCTCACGTTGTTCTTCTTCATTGAAGTTTTCTTTTATCTCTACAGAATAAGCATTTGTGGGATATTCTGCTGCGGGATAAGGATCAACTCCCATGTTTTTTAATTCTTGCAAGCTCTGTCTTCTAATAATTTCCTGCTCACTTAATTCTAAAACGTTCATAGTTCTTTTATGCGGTTGTTTATATAAACAAGGTAAACTCAGCCACTACAATTCTTTTGCGACATAGAAACCTTTCTTCATTACTATATTAATTGTTGCAAAAATACAAAGAAAATATGATATTTCCCAATATTTTGAAAGTTTATTTATAGCTTATTTTCAACGTTAGACGGCTTTAAGTCAACGAAAAGAAAAATTTCCTTTCACGCAAAAGAAATGCAATTTATTTCTTTCTCACAACACATATATGATATAAAAAGCAACTTTTCGTTCTTTGTTCTTTATTTTATTGTTATTACCTTTGCATCGAAATGAAATTTACAGGTGAACTTATATCGCTGGGAGTTGCGTTTTTATGGACCCTAGCATCTATTGCTTGCGAGATAGCAGGAAAGCAATTTGGAGCTGTTATCCTCAATGTTTGGAGAATGTTATTAACTTTCTTTGCCCTCATTCTTTTCCTTTGGTGGGCAATGGACAATCCTTTTCCTATCTATGCCAGCACCAACACCATTATATGGTTGATGCTTTCGGGTGTTGTGGGCTATTTCTTTGGCGACTGGTGTTTATTAAAAGGATATCTAATTATTGGTGCAAGATATGGTCAATTGATTATGACTCTCGCCCCACTCTTCGCTGCTTTCTTTGCTTTTACGTTCCTTCATCAAACCCTTACATGGCAAAATCTGTTAGCAATGCTCATAACTCTTTCGGGAATTGCTATTGCACTTTTAGGTAAAGGCGAATCAAACAAAATATCTTTGCAATTGCCTTTAAAGGGAATTCTATTCATGCTGGGTTCTGCTTTGGGGCAAGGTTTGGGCTTAGTGCTAAGCAAAAAGGGACTAGATTTATACATTAACGACATGCCTCAACACCTTTTATCAGAGGTAAACATATATATACCATTCAGTGCTAACCTTATTCGATGCTTTGCAGGCTTACTTTGCTTTGGTTCTTGGCTCATTATTAGAAAAGAAATGGGTATTTTTGCCAACTCGATTAAAGATTCTAAAGGCATGAGTATGACTATCGTTGCGGTGATTTGTGGACCTCTTATTGGTGTTGGTTTCTCGCTTATGGCTGTGCAATATACCGCTGCTGGCATTGCAAGTACCATCATGTCGCTCACTCCTATTTTGATATTAATACCCGCTAAATTTGTATTTAAACAAACAATCGGGCTCAAAAGCATCATAGGTGCAATCGTCTCATTCTTAGGCCTCTTGCTATTCTTCTTGTAATCTCAATGTCTTTGACATGTAAAACGATTGAGTTTGCTACGTAAAAGCATTGCTTTTGAGATGCAATAGCTATGCAATAAAAAAGTAGAAACAGAAATTTTATTTTACGTCTTCTGTTTCTACTAGTTTTAAGAATGTGCTAAATAAACTGTTTCTTGTTTCTTTTTATTTCGCAATGGAATGTTGAATGAATCGCTGTTCTGCCATTTTTTCATACTTAGTGTTGGGCATTCCATAGTTAGCAAAAGGATAAATGCTTATTCCTCCACGTGGAGTAAAGTAGCCAATAACCTCTATATACTTTGGATTCATCAACGAAATAAGGTCTTTCATGATGATATTTATACAGTCTTCATGAAAGTCTCCATGGTTTCTAAAGCTGAAAAGATAAAGCTTTAAGCTCTTACTCTCCACCATTTTCTCATTTGGAAGATAGGCTATTCTTATTTCGGCAAAATCGGGTTGACCTGTAATTGGACAAAAAGAGGTAAACTCTGGACAGTTAAACTGCACCCAATAATCGTTTTGAGGATGTTTATTTACAAATGTTTCTAACACTTCTGGGGCATAATCCATGCTGTATTTGGTGTTGTTTCCTAAATGTTTTAAACCCTCTTTTTCTCTTTCTTCAGACATATTTACTATATAATAAGGTGAAATACTACTAACAATTATAACTTAAAAATCTTCCAAACACGATAATCTATCGCTTCATCATAAACATCTTCTTGCTCATATTGCTTCACTTTCTTCACAATAGAAATGGTTAATGGCAACACAAGAACTTCGTAAAGTGTCTTTAAAATAACTTGCCAAAGCATCAAAACAGGTAGTGCATCGTTTGGAACTACACCATAAAGAGCAAGTGGAAAGAAGATTATAGAATCTACTCCTTCGCCTAATATAGTACTAACGATTGCTCTTAAAGAAAAGTTTTTACCTTGAGATTGTAGCTTCATTCGGCTCATCACATAAGCATTAACAAAAGAACCGCATAGAAATGCTAAGAAAGAAGCTGCTGCAATACGAGGTGCTAAACCAAAGATTTGATGAAAACCTTCTTCATTTGTCCAATAAGGAGCACCAGGAATAACATCACAAATGGCACCCAAAAGCACAAAAAGGAAATTCATTGCAAAGCCAAGCCATATCAATAAGCGAGCTTTTGCATATCCCCACACTTCGCATACGCAGTCATTGATAATGTAAGAGATTGGAAATACAATCAAACCACCTGTTAAACTAATCTTACCAACTGATATTTGCTTTGTTTCTAACACGTTTGCCGTTATCAAACAAACGCAAAAGAGTATACTGAAAAGCATAAACAGTACACTCACATTTTTAGTATTTTCTTTCATTTTCTTGTTTTTTACGAGGTTTACCAAGCACTCATTTACTTTAAAAAGCGTTGCAAAGTTACATAAAAGATTTAAAATCGATTGTAATCAAAAAATAATTTTATAACTTTGTGATAATATTCAGAGCGGATAAAGATGAACATTTATCCTCAAAAGAAGCTAAAAGGCTATCTGTTTGATAGCATTATTCATTAAAAACGATTAGAATTATGAAGAAACTGATATTATGTAGCATTCTTGCAGCAAGCATTTTCCCTGGCTTTGCACAAGTTAAAAAGGCAGTAAAAGCACCTGTTACGCTTATAAAAGGAACCTGCCCAGAAGATGTTAAGAAGGTTTATCTATTAGACATGCAAAAGAATCAACGAGTAGTTGACAGCGTTGATGCAGTGAAAGGCAACTTTGTTGTAAAATATAAGCCTGAACACAAAGACCTATTCTTTGGCATTGGAAAAGATGAGAACTTTGTTATTTTCATCATGGATGGTAAACCTTTGGAGATAAATCTTAATAAAAACACACTTAAAGGTTCTGCTCTTAATGAGAAACTCAGCAAATATAATTTAGCAATCGATTCTATTAACGAGCCAGGAAAGCAAATTTATACAGATTATCAAAAGGTGGTTAGTGACAATTCACTTAGTGATGCAGAAAAAACAACACGTGTAAACGAGTTAAAGAAGAAGTTTATGGATCTTCATAACACCTCGGTTCAATATTATAAAAAAGTAATCAACGAGAATAAAGACAATATTCTTCCTGCATTATATATAAACTATATAACCGATGCTGTTACTGAATCTGAGCTTAATGAATTGCTTAAACCAACTCAAGTATATGCAAATCATCCTATGCTTACAGGCTTAAAGCAACAATTAGCTGCCGAAGATGCTAAACAAAAGATCATAGGACAACCATTTATAGATTTAACTTTAAACGATGTAAATGGAGTTTCCCACAAATTAAGCGAATATTGCGGTAAAGGAAACTATGTTCTTATCGACTTTTGGGCAAGCTGGTGCGGACCATGTAGAGGTGAAATGCCTAATGTAAAAGCTAACTTCGAAAAATATAAAGATAAAGGATTCAACATTGTAGCAATTTCATTCGATAGCAGAGCAGATGCTTGGAAGGATGCAATTGCAGAAATGAAGATGAATTGGGTGAACCTTTCAGACCTTAAAGCATGGCATAGTGAGGCAGGAAAGATTTATAACATCAATGCAATTCCATCTAATTTACTTGTTGATCCACAAGGAAAAATTATTGCAAGAGACCTTCGTGAGAAAGCACTTGGCAATAAATTAGAAGAGCTATACGGCTCTTAAATTATGCTCCAAATTATTCAAATAAAAACACAAAGTAGAAAGGTTCGGTGAATAAATATAATTTATTTCATCGAACCTTCATTCTTATTAAAGCAAAGTAACAACAAATTATTTCATAAGTACTTTACTTTCGAAACTTAAAAACACGATTATTACTAATAATAAAATTGACAATTAAAAACAAATATCAAACAAATCAAAATTAATTAATACATACTATTTTATGAAAGAAAATAAAAATTACATCCTACCCCTTGCCATTTTGGGATTGATGTTCTTCTCAGGAGGCTTCGCAGCAAGTGTAAACGGAATCTTAATTCCTATCCTAAACCAATCGTTAGAAGTATCTTCTGCAGGAGCATACGCCCTCATTGCGGCTATGTTTATACCTTTTGTGGTGTTTGGTTACCCTGCTGGTCAGCTTATAAAGGCCATCGGTTACAAGAAAACAATAGCCTTTTCTTATGCTATTTACGCTGTTAGTTTCCTCATCTTTGTAGTATCAGCAAAGCAAGAAAGCTATCTTCTTTTCCTTGCAGCATCATTCTTAGGCGGTATTGCTAATACCTTTTTGCAAGCAGCAATCAACCCTTATATCACCATATTAGGCCCTATTGAGAGTGCAGCAAAGCGCATAAGTATCATCGGAATGATTAATAAATTGGCGTGGCCAGTATCTCCTTTGTTCATTGCAGCAGTGCTTGGAAGTACTCTCGACATCAAAGTTACACAGCTAGACGTTCCTTTCTATATTCTAAGCGGATTGTTCTTGCTTCTTGGTTTGATTGCTCTTATTTCTCCATTACCCGAAATTAAGGCTATAGGTGAAGACGATTCAAACGAAGAAGAATCACAAGAAGTGGCACAATATGCTAACAGCAAGACTTCAATTTTACAGTTCCCACACCTTGTATTAGGTAGTATTGCTATCTTCTTCTACGTTGGTGCTGAGACTATTGCATTGGGTTCTGCTATCGACTACGCTAAAACTTTAGGACTTGCAGGAGCTGAAAACTATTCATGGATTACCCCAATTGCCATGAGTATTGGTTATATTGCTGGTATATTATTCATTCCTAAGGTTCTAAGACAAAACACTGCGCTTAAGATTTGCGTTATCATCGCTCTTATAGGAACAGTTTGTGTGGCTACACTTCCTGCACAATTAAGTATTTATAGCATTGGTATTGTGGCTTTAGGTTGTTCGCTAATGTGGCCTGCTTTGTGGCCTTTGGCAATGAAAGATCTTGGAAAATTCACCAAAACAGGTTCTTCTCTTCTAACAATGGGCTTGTTCGGAGGTGCTATTCTAACTGTTCTTTTCGGTTGGTTTAAAGACCTTTTCGGGGCACAAAACGCTTATTGGCTTTGTCTTCCTTGCTTCGTTTATATTGCTTTCTATGCATTTAAGGGTTACAAGTTAAGATAATATCCATAAAAGACACCCTCGAAGGGGTTTATAAGACATAAGAAAAGGGGTCTAAAACAAATTGTTTTAACCCCTTTTCTTTTTGGTATTAGAATATATCCTCATTGCCTATAGTTGGCAATTGCATTGTTATTACGCCTTAAAAGCATTGAGTTTATGCTCCAAAAGCATTGCTATTACCTTGCAAAAGCACTGACTTTCCAACCGAACAACATCACATTCTAAATTCAACCTCTTTCCCTTTCGTGTATAAAAGAATTATATGTGCATAAAAAGATAACTCATATAAGCCAAGAAAACGCCTGTTAGCACAAAGCCTTCCCAGCGTTTAATGGTATATTTGGTATAAGAGAATACCCATAGAAGCAACATTGATACAATGAGAATAGCAAAATCGAGCATCGTAATTCCGTTGATTTTCATTGGAGAGATAACACCTGTTAAACCCAAGATCGCTAAGATGTTGAACACGTTTGAACCCAACACATTACCTATTGCTATTCCACTATTTCCTTTTTTAGCGGCAACTACGCTTGTAGCAAGTTCGGGAAGGGATGTTCCACCTGCAACAATTGTAAGACCAATAACCGCCTCACTCACTCCAAGTTGTTGTGCAACAAAGGTTGCAGAGTCTACAAAGAGGTTACTTCCGATAATCAATCCAGCTAAACCACCAAAAAGGAATAGAACAGATTTCAAAACACTTGTATTTTCTAATGCTTCAATCTCGCCTTCATCTCCACTTTTTGCATTCTTTAAAGTGAACCAAAGGAAACCTAAAAAGGTGGCAAAAAGAATAGCAGCATCTATTCTACTGATACTTCCATCGAAGCATAATCCAAGTAAAAGTAATGATGCGAAGCAAGCGAAAGGAATATCTTTGCGTACGGTTCCTTTAAGAATTACAATGGGAGTAACAGCTGCCGACACACCAACAATGAGCAAAGCATTAAATATATTGCTACCAACAACATTACCAATTGCTAGGTCGGAGGTTCCTTTTATAGCCGAAACAAAGCTCACAAAGAACTCGGGCATAGATGTTCCTGCAGCAACTATTGTTAAACCGATAACGATTTGCGATACTTTCATGCGTTGAGCAAGAGCCACAGAGCCTTTTGTTAAGATATCTGCGCCTACTAAAACCACCGCAATACCTATTATAATTAGGACTATGTTTAATATCATAATAATTAAATAAATAAATCTGTATTGTAAAAAAGATATAAAACAAAAGCATCCACCATTGTCTTTCTTAGTCGAAAGGTATTAGAGGACGCTTTGTTTTGATGCTAACAACGTTGTTATTAGTAAATATTTTGTAGTTTGTTGCTTTACTATCGAGGGGCTTTCGTAAGTTTTTTCCCAAACGAAAGTCGATAGTTTTTCAACAAATTATTATTCTTCTTCGTCAGAAGGATTATTGTTTAACAACTCTTCGAAATCGGTATAACCATTCTTTACCAATAGGTTGTACCATTGAATAAGCTTCTTAATGTCGCTATCATGTACACGATCACGATCGTAAGAAGGAAGAACTGCAGAAAAATACTCTTGTAGTTCTGCCTTAGAAGCTTTTTTATAGTTAAACGAACTCTCTTTACTTTGCTCTTTTTCACCTACATTTTTCAATACTTTCCACAAAGGAATATCATCCGCATCGGTATACATTGCAATGTCTGAGAGGCTTGTTACTCTATCAGTTGCAAAGATAGGAAGGCGCTTATGTTGGTCGTCTAGGGTCTCAGCAATAAGTCCTGTATTGCTACGTGATACCAATTTATAAAGTCCGGGCTTACCCGCAATAGATAAAATTGTCTCCATAATCTTTCTAATGTTTTTATTCTTGTATTTTATTTAATATTTCGTTTAACTGTATTTCTACGTCTTTTATTCCGTCATTCACCAACTCAAAATCGGCTTTTGCAATGACTTCATCTTGATTGAGCTGCTTGCTTATCCACTGAAGAGCTGCTTCTCGAGTGATATTGTCACGTTGCATAATGCGTGATATCCTTGTTTCTAAAGGCGCACTGACGCATACTACAAAATCTATGTCTATTCTTTTATCGAATGCACTGTCGTATAATATGGCACTTTCAAGCCACTCTAGTCCACTCTTTTCAAAGTCTTTTGCCACTGCAGGATGCACAATTTCATTTAAAGCAGTAGCATTTTGAGGCGAAGCTAATAAGAATTTAGCCAACAATGCTTTGTTAAGAACATTGTTTTGATAAGCCTCTTTTCCCACCAAATCAATGATTTTCTGCTTCACTTCTTCATTTTCACGCATCAGTTTCTTTGCAGAACGATCGCAATCGAATACCTCAATTCCTTTTTGTTGAAGTATTTTCGCAACGAAACTCTTTCCTGTTCCAATTCCACCTGTTAGCGCAACAACTCGTTTTTCAGGCCTTTCTTTTAGTTGTTTCATTGCTGTTCTATTAGATAATCAACCTGATTGGTTTCTAATCGTGCGTTAGAGATGTTAGAAGGGAATGTTTTTAGAACGATAGTACATTTTTCTGATGGATTCTTTTGCATCTCGTTATAATCTACTTCCACTCTAAATCCATTCTCAGAAATAGTTCTATATCTGCTAGCTCCTACAGAATAAAGCACTTTTACACGTGATGGGAAAGTGCGAAGGACCTTTCCTTCTGGCATATTTACAGCTGTAATGGGTACTTCTATGGTTTCTTCTGTTAAGATATCTGGATACAATGTCAACTTAACAGTATTGGGAACAATCTTCACTCCCTTTATGGTTTGAAGCTTAATTGTCTGCTGTATTGTGTCAACCATATTTTTAATATGAAGTGGTTGGGTATAAATATGGGTGATACTATCCAGCAAATGCTTACTAGCATATATCGTTACACGCTCGGGATTGAATCGAACTTGTGAAAGATAGTATCCACTTGCAGTTCTAATGGTGCCTTTTAAGCGAATTGAGACCCTTTTAGATAATCCGTAGTTATAATAAAAATCAAACTTATCTGGCTTGATTGATATGAGATGTGTCGATGCATAAAGATATTGTAGAATGTACTTTTGAATATCAGTGTTAGGAACTTGACCAATATTCGCATTCTTATTTGTATACGTTAAGAAGTTAATTGCAATGGAATGCAATTTGTCTCCATATAAATAAGATAACAATGCAAAGCCTTTATCACGCAATGTCACTCGCACACTATCGGGAAGTGGCGTTGTAATCACAGCATTTTGAGGTACATTAACTAAACGAATCGGAACGGATATCTCTTTTTCAACAACTTCATTTAATGCTATTGAAAGCCAAAATATTGTACTAAGAAACAAAAAAAACAAGAAAATGAGAAACTTCTTATTAGCAAAAGCCAATAAGAATTTTCTCATTTTCATTATATTCTTAAGTATCTTATTTTTCATTTAGCATGCTTATGCCTTGTTTGCCTCTTGAGATGCAAGGTCAGCAAATACACTTCCCTTATCAACAGTCAATACAACTCCCTTGCTAACTTCAACGTCTACCTTATTAGTTGTCAAATCAATGTGCTTTACAACACCATAAATTCCACCTCCAATGATCACTTTTGTACCTTCTGCAAGACTATTTTGGAAGTTACGAGTTTCTTTTTGACGTTTCTGTTGTGGACGAATCATGAAAAACCACATGATTACAAAGATTACAACCATCATGATTAAGAAAGATGACTGTCCACCTTTCGCTGCTCCTTGAGCTGCTAAAAACAATATATTCATTTTGCTTTAGATATTTAGTTTGTTAATTATTCGTTTTATTTCAACTGCTTATAATAAAAGACTTGCAATGGTCTTTCACATTATTATTGTTGTTCTCCGTTTGCTTGTTCATTCTTTTTAGATGAGTTCATCATCTTAAACATCTTTCCAGTGTCTAACAAAAAGCGAGCAATAGCATCGAGCATACCATTAATATAGCCACCACTACGAGATGTACTATACAATTTTGCAAGGTTTACATATTCGTTTATAGTTACACTTACAGGTATACTTGGGAACGTAAGCATTTCTGCTATGGCAATTTGCATAATCACTACATCCATATAAGCTAAGCGAGAGAAATCCCAATTGCGACTTGTTTCGCTCATATAACTTTGGTATTGATCTGCATTTAAGATGGTAGCACGAAATAGTTTGCGTGCAAATTCTTTATCTTCCACGTCTCTATACTCAGGAAGAAGCTCTTGTTGATCTTTATTTGCTTCGTCAAACTTCTTTATTGTCTTAATAACAAAGGTGTCGACAACCTCTTTATCATCATTCCAATATAAGCTTTTCTCTTCTAAAAGAGAATCAATATCTGGATTATCTTGTATTATTTGGCGATAAAGTTTACGCCAAAGCTCCTTATCTTCATCATAAGTTGATGTTGATGTCGACATATATTCAGCATAAACACTACTTTGTTCTATTGTATTACATAAGCGTCTTACAAATTCGGTATCATCTTTCCAGCTTTGTTTTTGGTGCTCTAAGAACTCATTCAACATGAGATTCTCTTCTAATTGCAAGGCAAACTTATTATTAACAAATTTCTGTGATGGTGCAGGTGTGCCTTCTCTCACTGCTCTAAGCGTAGCAACCTCAACCCTTAAACGTTCTTCTTGAGTTATTGCAACAATCAAAGCGAGCAAATAATTATATAGATCGTAAGCCTTAGAAATACTAAATAATAATTCTTTTTCTGCGTTATCCATATTTTTATTGCCATTTTGATAATAGGCATAAGTTAACTGAACCACTTTTATTCTTATCAATTCACGATTTATCATGTTGCAAATAAGTTTGTGTTTTTTATCTATATTTTCTTTGAAATGCTGTATTTTAAAAGGCAAACGACAGTTGCGACCAACTTAGTTTATAGCCTTTAGCGATGTTGCAAAGGTACTTTTTTTCTACTGAATAAACAAAAAAACACCTCTAATTATATGCTTTTTATATGCTTTTGTACATAATTCAAGAAAAAAGCATTATCTTTGCACCGCTTTTTCGTGGCACATCTATATCTGAGAAAGATTCTCGTGTGATGGCGAATTAAGGCATTTTATTTATAAACACTTAATTTAGAGTAACACAAAATGAAAGAAATTAATTTAACAGGTCAGCTTCGTAGCGACCTAGGAAAGAAGGCTTCAAAGTCTTTAAGAAAAGAAGGTCTTATCCCATGTAACATGTATGGCATCGCAACAACTGATGGAAAGCCATCTGCTTTCTCATTCACTGTGCCAATGACAGAGCTTCGTAAGCTTATTTACACACCACACATTTACCTTGTTAACTTAACTGTTGATGGTAAATTACACACAGCTATCTTAAAAGAAATTCAATTCCACCCAGTAACAGACTCTGTTCTTCACGTTGATTTCTTAGAAGTTAATGAAGAAAAGCCTATTACTATTGGTCTACCAGTTAAACTTGTAGGTCTTGCTCAAGGTATTAGAGATGGTGGTAGAATGAGTCTTTCATTACGTAAGCTTAACGTTAAAGCTCCTTACAAATCACTTCCTGAGCACTTAGACGTTGACGTTACAGCTCTAACTATCGGTAAGAGCATCAAAGTTGGACAACTTTCATACGAAGGTTTGGAACTTGTAACAGGTAAAGACGTTGTTGTTTGCTCTATTAAGATGACTCGTGCAGCTTCAATGGCAGCACAAGCAGCAAAAGAAGGTAAATAAGATACATTGACATTTTCTAATTATTAGAAATGGATAAATACTTAATTGTGGGATTAGGGAACCCTGGTTATGAATATGATAACACCCGCCACAATGCCGGTTTCATGATATTGGATGCCTTTGCAAAGGCATCCAATATTGTTTTTAGCGACAAACGATATGGTTTTGTGGCTGAAACCACATTGAAAGGAAAAAAGATTTTCTTGCTAAAGCCAACCACTTTTATGAACTTAAGCGGTAATGCTGTTCGCTATTGGCTTAACCAAGAGAACATAGATCAAAAGCGTTTACTTGTTATTGTAGACGACCTTGCCTTGCCACTTGGCTCCCTTCGACTTAAAGCAAGTGGCAGTAATGGCGGTCATAACGGCACAGGTCACATACAACAGCTCATCGGTCAGCAGTATGCACGATTGCGTTTTGGAATAGGTAACGACTTTTCGAAAGGTAAACAGGTTGATTGGGTATTGGGAAAATTCACCGATGAAGAACTAACAACGCTACAACCACAAATTGATACGGCTGTAGAAATCATTAAAAGTTTTGTTCTTGCGGGAGTAGATATCACCATGAACCAGTTCAATCGCAAGTAGAACACATTGCAAAAGAAGTTGAATAAGTGCGTATGGAAGCAAGAATTGATAAATGGTTGTGGGCTGCACGTATTTTTAAAACTCGCTCATTAGCTGCCGATGCGTGTAAGAATGGAAGAGTAACATTCAATGGAAGCACCATAAAACCAAGTAGAATGATTAAAGAAGGCGATACCATTCATGTGAAGAAATCTCCTATCACCTACTCGTTCAAGGTATTAAAAGCCATTGAACAGCGTGTTGGTGCAAAGCTTATTCCTGAAATTTACGAGAATGTTACAGACCCAAAGCAATACGAATTGCTTGAGATGAGCAGAATAAGTGGTTTTGTTGACAGAGCAAGAGGAACAGGACGACCAACCAAGAAGGAGCGAAGAGCACTTGATGCGTTTGTTGAACCTGTTATATTTGGTATCGACGACGACTTCGACGAGCTTGACTAAGCCTTGTAAAGCCTCAACGCAAACACCTCAAAAGCACTTCAAATCAAAACAAAAAAAACTGCATCTCATTAGCCAACTCATTCGAATAAGAATGTAGCGATGATGCTTTCGTATTTAAAAAGAAAAAAGAATATTTTTCGATACAATTTCTTTTAAGAAGTAAGAGCAATGCTTTTACATCATAAAAGTAATGGTATTACACCTCAAAAGCAATGCTTTTATAGTGTAATACCATTGTTTTTTTTCTAATAGGAATGTGCATTTTACGAGATTAGAAAGATATTGATTTTCAAAACTATACCAATTCCACTCTATTTGCACACCCTTTGAGTTCTATCTCAACTCGTATAACCATTTTTTATAAAAGCGTTTAAATCTCCATTTCAATGTACTCAAAAAGTTATCTTTAACGGTTATAGCCGATTTAAATATGCCTAGATGACTGCCTTGCGTTGCAATAGTGGGTTGACACCAATAATATTTCAACTTATTTTCGTGCAACAACTTAGCATTATACCAGTCTACTGGAATATCCATAGCCTGCTTTTCCAATTCATTTATAATCAGTTCTGCTCCTTTTTTATTGATATAATAAGCCCCAGTCATACGATCTCTGTTACCAGGATATAACACTTTGCCTCCCACCCTCTTACTTTTAGGAACAAAACGAAGGCGAGTGTCTTCGTAAGAAACAATAGAAGGCTCTTGCTCTTCACTATTCAATTCAGTTAAACTCTTATTGAATATGCCTATAAAAAGACGTGGATCGAGCTGAATATCATCTTCTAATATCAATGCTCCATCGAGGTTTTTCGCTATAATCTCTTTATAAGCTAACACATGTTTATATGCACAAGAAGCAGTTGCACCCGCCTTATGCATGTCGCCTGCAAAGTATTTATCCAATATTTCGGGAGTTAAATCGGCAATATCTCCATCGAGAATCCACGAAAAAGGAATATTCATCTTCTGCAACATAGCTTTAATATGTTGCTCTCTGTCTTCATATCCTTTCTTAACATGAGGCACAAACACTGCTTTATTCGTAAGGTTTATTTCCATTTCTATATGCTCTTAAATCTAAGTATCAACAAAAACAGAAACAAAAATACACATAATTATCGAGAAAGCTCTCGCTAAAGCTCCACTTTTGCGTCTATTCTATTTTATATAAAGTCAACAAAAGGAGATAAAAACTTATTAATTCAAATAAGTTTAACTAAACTTTTCTCATTTATTTGATGTAACTTTGCCTATATGAAACAGAAAATTATCTTTACAAACGATATAATTCACGATATAGAAGCTGTGCTTTCGACTTTTCAATACGATAAAATATTTGTATTGATGGATAGCAATACGCATCGTTCTTGCTGGGATTTATTGGGCAAAAGTGCCTTATTGCAAGACGCTCAGCACATTATTATAGAGCCAGGAGATAGCAATAAGAACCTCAATACTTTGAGTTTCATTTGGGAAGAGCTATCAACTAAAGGAGCAACTCGCCACTCTTGCCTTATAAATTTAGGCGGAGGAATGGTTACAGACATTGGAGGTATGGCAGGATCAACATTCAAACGTGGTCTAAAATTTATCAATATCCCCACAACTCTATTGTCAATGGTCGACGCTTCGGTTGGAGGTAAGACCGGAATCAACTTTAATGGCGTTAAAAATGAAATTGGTTTGTTTTCTGAAAGCAATGCGGTTGTTTTACATTCAGCATTTTTAAAGACTCTTCCTTACGACGAACTGCTGGGCGGTTTCGCTGAGATGATTAAACATGGACTTATTGATAATGAGGCTTTATGGGCAGAAACGCTTCGTTTTGACATAGAGAATCCCAACTGGGAGGAGCTTCTCTTACTTGTTAAAAAGAATGTTGAAGTAAAAAAAAGAATTGTAATTGAAGACCCAAAGGAGCAAAATATAAGGAAAGCACTTAACTTTGGACACACATTTGCACATGCTTTTGAGGCGTTGAGCATTAATAATGGACAAGAATTATCGCATGGTTTTGCTGTAGCTTACGGCATTATTTGTGAGTTATACTTATCTGCTTTACTACAAGAGTTTCCCTTTGACAAGATGAAACAAACGCTTATGTTTATACATTCGCTATATCCTGCCTTCCCACTTGCATGCAACGACTATAATAAACTTATCGATTTGATGCGCCATGACAAAAAGAATAAAGGGCAAGACATCAATTTCTCGCTTCTAAAAGATATTGGTTCGTTGGCTCTTAACACTGTTGTTGGAGAAGAAGATATTAAAAATGCGCTCGATTTCCTTAGAGAAACGAACTAAAACAATGCACCATTAAAAGCTTAAAGCACTATAATTGTCGCTTAATCTTTCCATTTTCAGTCCGTGGAAGAGCCTCTGTTACAATGATTTCTTTAGGCTTCCAGTAGTGTGGTAGATGCTCTTTGCAAATCAAATCTAATTCTTCAGCATTGCCATTCTCTACCAATAGCACCACAATCTCACCAAACTTGGGATCTTTCTTTTTAGCTATTGCCAACGGAGTGTGGATATATTGCCTCAAAAGAGCCTCCACTTCTTCGGCTTGTATCTTTATTCCTCCACTCACAATAACATTATCTTTGCGACCAATCACCTTGAATTCACGCCCATTAGGGGCTATTTCTACAATATCATTGGTGTGCAAACAAAGCGAAGATTGTAAGCGTTCATCAGTTAAAAGGTCGCTTATTTGTAGGCTTTGGGGCAAGTCTTGACGAATAATTAAGCACTTATCATCATCTTGCGAAACGTGAATTCCATCAAAAGGAATATACCAATCACTGGCAGAAGCACCATTTACACGACGCAAAGCAATGTGAGATGCCGTTTCTGTCATACCATATGTGCTCCAAATGGCATTGGGAAAATCTTTCAATTGCTCTGCTAATTCAGGCTCGATAGCACTCCCTCCTATTATAATATGCTTGATATTTCGAAGCAACTCACGCTCCTTTGGGTTCTGTAAGCTATTAAATACCTGCAAAGGAACCATCGCTGCAAAAGTAGGAGCAGTACTTAAAGAACTTAAAGGGTGACCTGTTGCACCCACATCAATTAGCTTTAAGCCTCTTTCTAAGGCTCTTATCACCATCATTTTACCGCCAATATGGTCTAAAGATAAGCATAACAAAGCCGAATCGCCTTGCTTTAAATTCAGAAAGTCGCATGTTCTGCGGGCACTTTCCTGCATCATTGCTTTAAAAAGAACAATCTTTTTAGGCTTACCAGTAGAGCCACTGGTGTTCACTTCGATTGTCTTTTCGTCGCTATTCCATTGCTCTAAGAATTCTTTAAGAACCATAATTCATCTTTTTTAATGGCTAATGGCATTTCAATATTATTGGTATAGAGTTGTCCTGTGCCCAATCCTTGTGGCATTTGCTGGTCTTTTGGATAAATATAAGATGCAAATTGCGCAATAACATTTAAGCCAATATTACTCTCGAGTGCGCTTGTTATCCACGACTTTATACCCTTTTTCTTCGCAAGTTCAATCCATTCTATGCTACCTGCAATGCCTCCGTGTAGCGAAGGCTTTAAGATAATATACTGAGGATTAATCTCTTGCAACAACATCTCTTTGCTTTGAAGATCATTTACACCAATAAGTTCCTCGTCTAGGGCTATCGAAATGGGCGTATTTCGGCACAATTGCGCCATTTTTTGCCAGCTTCCAGGTGCTATGGGTTGTTCTATTGAATGAATAGAGAATTGCGATAAGCTGTCAAGTCGTTGCTGAACAACCTCCCAACTAAATGCTCCATTGGCATCAACACGTATCTCTAAGACATCAGAAGCATATCTTTCTCGAATGGCTTTCAATAAAGTTAGTTCTTGTTCGAAGTCTATTGCACCTATTTTAAGCTTTATACATCTGAAACCCTCATCGAGTTTGCGCTCCAATCGCTGCATCATTTCGGTTAAAGAGCCCATCCACACCAATCCATTAATGGGTATTCCACATTCTGAACGGGTGAAAGATGTATCGAATAACACATTTTCTTTGGTTGCTTTTAAGCTGAGAATAGCCGTTTCAAGACCGAAAAGTATAGATGGATAATGACGCAATCGCTCTGTATCAAGATGTCCTTCACGACAGAAATAATCACATTCTGCCTTCAAGATACTTTCGTAATTATCCGATAAATCACAGCTTAAATTAGGTAAAGGGGCACATTCTCCAATGCCAAATACCTGCGGATTGCTTGCGTCAAACAGCTTAACGAACCACACTTTGCGTGTTTTATAAATGCCACGAGATGTTCCTGCGGGTTCTTTAAATATGAGTTCGTATGGAGAAAGACTATAAGAATAGATCATATTCAACAAGAATAAAGATAAGAAAGAGAAGTGTTTAAAGGACAATTGCAACGCTTCTCTTTCTCAATAGCTATTTATTTATGGTAATTTGGGATATTTCTTAAAATCGGGTTTGCGCTTTTCTAAGAACGCTTTTCCACCCTCTTGCGCTTCATCTAAGAAGTAATAGAGCATTGTTGCGTCTCCTGCTAACTCTTGAATACCTGCTTGTCCGTCTAGTTCTGCATTGAGACCTGCCTTTATCATACGCAAAGCTAGAGGACTATGTTCCATCATTCGCTGTGCCCACTCAACGCACTCGTCTTCTAATCTGTCGCTACTTACGACCTTATTCACCATTCCCATGCGTTCAGCTTCATAGGCATCGTATTGCAAACACATAAACCATATCTCTCTTGCCTTCTTTTGTCCCACTATTCTAGCAAGATATGAGGCCCCAAATCCAGCGTCAAAAGAACCCACTCGTGGACCTGTTTGACCAAAACGAGCATTTTCTGAGGCGATAGTTAAGTCGCAAACGAGGTGCAAAACATGTCCTCCTCCAATGGCAAAGCCGTTTACCATGGCGATAACAGGCTTGGGAAGAGAGCGTATTTGCTTTTGAACATCGAGCACATTAAGGCGTGGAACACCGTCATTACCAATATATCCTCCTCGTCCTTTCACGTTCATATCACCTCCAGAACAAAACGCTTTGTCGCCAGCTCCAGTTAAAATAACAACAGAAATATCGCTTGCTTCACGGCAATAAGCAAATGCCTGACTCATTTCCCATGTGGTTAAAGGAGTGAAAGCATTGCGATATCGTGGGCGATTGATGGTTATTTTAGCTATTCCTTCGAAGCTTTCGAATAATATTTCTTTAAAATCAAACCCTTTAATAGGTGTCCATTGTCTATTCATTGTACTTTATTTTTTAGTTGAAAGTTGTGCTATTGTTTGATAATAAGTCTTTAGTGCTTCTGTATCTTGTTGTTGATTGGTGAACACTTCGAGCAAGATGGGTCTGGTGCCACAATGACTTACAAATTGAGGTAACAAACTCTTCAATTCCTCTTCGGTATGAACTGCCATATAATCAACATTATTTTGTTGGCAAATACCTTGTGCATTAGTGTTGTGATGCGCCTTTACAAAGGTTTCATAACTTGTAGTTTCGCTAATATTTGGCAACATATTGAAAATTCCTCCACCGCTATTATTCAATAAAAGAATGTGCATATTTCCTTTAAGGTGATTGTTCCATAGTGCATTTTGATCGTAAAAGAATGCCAAATCGCCTATCACACAGAAGACATTTGCAGAACTATCGAGCGACATACCCACTGAGGTTGACAAACAACCCTCTATTCCATTGACACCACGATTGCAATAAATGCGATGCAAAGCGTATATGTTGGCCAAGCGAACTGCGCTACTATTGGCGTAATGCACAGCGCAATCTACTTGCTGTTGTGCTATTTCTTGCTCGAAAAGAGCCACCGCCTGCATAGAAGAATAAATGGTTTTAAAATCGTTGCGCACCGCCTTCACCTTGCAAGAGAGGTCGTTCCAAAGATTGATATACGCCTTCTTTTCCTTTAATTGCTCATCAGTCACCATCAAATGACTATCTGTTTGCAAAGTAGAGCAAGCGGAATAAAGAGCCTTTAAGCCCTCTATTGCACTACATTCGATAAGTAGTGAAAGATGAGAAAAGGTGTCTTCGATATTCTTTTGAGTAGAAAAACGCACCTGATTGCCTTCTTTTTGTTTGCGAAGGAAATGTTTTAATCGTTTAGAAACAACCGATTCGCCTGCGTATAACACCAAGTCGGGTAACAAACAATCATCATTGATATGAGCAGAAAGAATGTCATCAAAGTTCGATAACGCATCAATTCCGCTCAAAGGCTCGGTTAAAAGCACCGCAACACTATTGAGAAAGTCGAGATGTTCTTTATTTAACAAGGTGTAATTGGCTTGCCCTAACACCACAATAGGTCGCTTAGCTTGCAACAACAACGTTGCAACCTGCTCCATTCCGCTTTGGTTTGGCGCAACAGAAAAATAGCTTGTTATTTTGCGTTGAGGTGCAAGTTCTGCTTGATTGAATTGGAATAAAGGTTCAGAAATGGGCACATTGATGTGCACAGGACATGCTTCTGGCGCATGAAAGCGGTTCAAAGCCTCGTTAACAAGGCGGTTACACTGCCATTCTTGCTCGCTATTTAAAGGCTCAGGCAATGAAACTGAAGCCGAAACATAAGGTTTTAGAGCATTGGTTTGATGCAATGTTTGACCATCTAACTGGTCGATCCACGATTCAGGTCTGTCTGCTGATATCACAACAAAAGGCACTCTTTGATAAAAAGCCTCTGCCACTGCGGGCAAAAGGTTAAGCAATGCCGAGCCAGATGTTACACAAACTGCCACTTTGCGCTTTGCCATTTGAGCCAAACCCAAAGCATAAAAGCCTGCAGAACGCTCATCGGTTACAGAGAAGCATTGAAAGTTTACACTTTCATTGAAATTATTTAATAATGGGGTATTGCGTGATCCAGGACACATCACCACTGTATTGATGCCGTGTTGAATCATTAAATCTGTAAGAATATTTACGTTACATTTACTTGAGTACATACTGTTTATATTAAATAATATCTGCTTTTTACTGATAGCCTCTTATTGTTCAATAAACAAATCTTTCATTGTTCGAAGCTTGTTTTCGGTTTCTTGCCACTCATTTTCTTCCTTACTGGCTGCCAATAAGCCACCGCCTGCATAAAACGTGATGTGCTCTTGGGCTATATTTAAGCAACGCAAAGTTACAAAAAGATGTGTTTTAAAATTGTTTACGTTCATCATTCCCACAAAACCACTATAATATTTGCGGTGATACCCCTCGTTCTTTAAAATAAACTCTTTGGCCTCTTGCTGTGGCAAACCACACACTGCTGGGGTGGGATGCAAGCTATTTAAAAGCTTTCCTAACTGTGTTTTGTTAGTAAGATGAAAGGATATGTCGGTTCGAAGGTGTGCTAATTCGGCAGAAAATACCGTATGTGGTTTTGAAACGCTTATCTTAGCATCTACCTTCTTCAAACATTCTACGATGTAATCGGTTACAATTTGTTGTTCTTTTTGCTCTTTCTCTTGCCAAACAACTGCCAAATTCTGAGGCAACTCGCCTGTATTGACAGAACAAAAGCATTTTTTTTCTATTTTTTGAGTGCCCGCAAGAGCCATTGTTTTCCACCCTTCTTCGGTTTGTTCTATCAGTGTTTCGGGTGTAGCCATCAACCAAATGCCTGTTGTAGGCGTATTGATTAGGGCTACAAACAAATGGGGATATTTTGCGCAAGCATGTAAAAAGAGTTGCTTTGCCTGCTCTTCGGTGATGTGAAGAGCGTGTTCTTCGGTGCGAGAAAGCACCAACTTACTGAATTGTTGATTTAACAATGCAGTGTGAAACTTGCCGAATACCTCTGAATAGGCCTTGCGTTGATGTGGGTTATTGGATTGATTAAGGTGTAACTCGTATTCTTCTAAAGTAGGAATACTATGAGTTGAGCACTCATCAGGGTGTAAAACAACAATAGGACAATTGGTTGTGGGCGAAAAAGGGGCAATAACAAAACCTTCTTCACCTGCCAATTGGTCGAAAGAATACAATTCTCTAATGCTTCCGTTGTGCTGTTCTACACAATGAAAGCAATTGCTATCGGGTGTTTTAAACCAAGTGTAACCTATCATTTATTGTCTCGAACAATAACATAATTAGTGACATTCACCACCGATATAAGTTCGTTTGCGCTGTTACAAATATCTACTCGCCAAACATGTAACAAGCGTCCTTTATTAATTAGGTGTGCTGTTGCCGTCACAGTATCGCCCTCTACCACTGCCTTTACGTGGTTTCCACTAACATTAATACCCACACTTATATCGTTGGGGCACAATGCTAACGACCCAACTCCAGCCAAATTCTCTGCAAGAGCAAGGGTTGCACCACCACTTAAGAATCCAAATGGTTGTCGATTGCGTTCGTCTACTTGCATAGTGGCTTTGCAAGTATTAGGATCATCGGTTGAGAAAAACTCCATTCCCAATGTTAACGACAAGCCTTTATCTTTCTCTAAAAGTCCTTTTACACCATCAATATTCATGCTGTTTACTTCTTATTTTTATTTCTTTATCAAACTCTAGTCAACCAAAGTTATAGTAAGTTCGAACCAAGAGTTTCTATTTTTCGATTCAAAAACACATATTTCGTTGCCGTTGCTCTATTGCAAAGGTAAGAAAAAAGGCTATAAAAACAAAGTTTTAGGAATGGTCTTTTAGCCCGTTTAGGCACTATTATGAAAAAGAAGATTTGTTTTCTCAAGGCATTTCTTCTTTTTCTTGTATACGTTATATACATAGATGAACATCAATATCTATAACACTGGTTTGCAAAAGCTATGTATTTAAAGCATAATAGCAATGCTTTTACAACTTAAAAGCATTGCTATTACAGGCTAAAAACTATCATTTTAGAACGCTAACAAAAAAGTATTGAAAATCAATTATAAAGGGAGTGTCACCCTATATCACTTTCTGTATTGTTTTTTTGAGTGCTAACATGTCTTCGGGAACAGACTTTTTCACTTCGTTTGCCACCAATTCTTTAATTGAATTACGTATAAAATTGGGTGACGTAATCATCACTACATCACGGGTAGGCACTGGTATTGCAAATGGACGAACAAGTTTTTTCTGCGATTCGCTTAGCTGATAAAGAGCCAATTCGGGAATAAACGTAACACCTTTTCCGCTCTCAACCATTCTCATAAAGGTCTCGATACTACCCAAGCTATATGCTTTTTTACTTGCAGTGGCAGACTTTAGATGACAAAACTTCACCAATTGGTCTCTAAAGCAATGCCCTTCGTCTAACAACCACAAATATTCATCTGCTAAATCGCTCGTCTTTATAGACGTATGTTGTTGCAATTCGTCGTTCTCTGCAATGTAAGTAAAGAACTGTTCGTAGAACAAATGGTCTCTTTCGAACTCATCCATATCATCTAAAAGGGCAAGAATTCCAGCATCAAGATCTCCTCTTTTCAAGGCAATCTTAATCTCTTCGGTTTTCATTTCGCTAATTCTTACGTCCAATTGAGGATATTTACTCATCAATTGAGGAAAGAAACGAGGAATGAGATATGGTGCAATTGTGGGTATAATACCTATTTTAAATGTTACAGTTAGTGAGTGTTTCTCTTCTTCAACCGCCTCTTTTAGCCTCCTTGCACGGCGCAACACTCGCCAAGCATTATCGATAACAAGCTTTCCAACCTCTGTTGTTGTGATGGGTTGTTTCTTTCTATCAAATATTTTTACGCCCAATTCATCTTCTAATTTCTGAATCATTGAACTAAGAGTAGGTTGAGTTACATTGCAATATTCGGCAGCTTTTGCAAAATGTTTGTGTCGATAAACGGCAACAATATATTCAAGTTGTTGTAAGGTCATTATCTTTTTGTTTGATCGTTGATGCAAAGATACACATTAATTTATATCTAAACAATGCGTTTTATATCTTTTTTTATATTCAATTGCATTCCCTTTATATTCATAAAATACTGATAAACAAACGCATTAAGCCTCTAATATAGATTTTATCTATTTACATATAGATTTTATCTGTTTTATAGTTGTTGGGTTATATCTAACTTTGCATTGTCTTAAAGAAAAGATATAAACAAATAAAAGTATAAAATGTTATTAACAAAAATAGTATTTATGATGACTATATCAATGCCACAATTACCTTATTCTCCTAACGCTTTAGAACCAGTTATTAGCGAACAGACAATAAACTATCATTATGGCAAACATCTTCAAGCGTATGTTAACACCTTAGGAACATTGGTTCAAGGTACAGAATTTGAAGGAAAGAGTGTTGATGAGATTGTTATGACAGCACCAGATGGTCCTATCTTTAACAATGCAGGACAAACATTGAACCACGCTTTGTATTTTGGTCAATTCAAATCACCTGTAAAAGATAACGTACCAACAGGCAAGCTTGCAGATGAAATCAATACTACTTTTGGTAGTTTCGATGAATTTAAGAAACAATTTTCACAAGCAGGAGCTACTCTTTTTGGCTCTGGTTGGGTTTGGTTAGCACAAGATAAAGATGGAAAACTAATCATTACAAAAGAGGCTAATGCTGGAAATCCACTTCGTCACGGTCAAAATCCACTTATGGGTATTGATGTTTGGGAACACGCTTACTATCTAGATTATCAAAATAGACGTGTTGATCACCTTGCAGCAGTATGGGAAATCATCAACTGGGACGTTGTTGCTTCAAGACTTAAATAAAGAGAATTCTTTACGTAACACACAATATAAAATAAGGTGAGCGGTGTTTTATCATCTTCATCGACAATAAATAGCCCTCACCTACCCCATTAAAACAGATTTATCTCTATTAAAGAGAAAAGAAATAGTAAAACAGAAATTATTACATAACAATATAAATATAATAAGAAATTATGAAGACAATTATCAATACTCAAGTTCCTGAGTTTAAAGTTCAAGCCTTCCAAAATGGCGAATTCAGAACAGTTTCAAACGAAGATATCAAAGGTAAGTGGGCTATCTTCTTCTTTTACCCAGCTGACTTCACTTTTGTTTGCCCTACAGAGCTTGTAGACTTGGCAGAAAAGTACGAAGAATTAAAGAAAATGGGCGTTGAAGTTTTCTCAGTAAGTACTGACACTCACTTCGTACATAAAGCTTGGCACGATGCTTCTGACAGCATTAAAAAGATTCAATATACAATGCTTGCTGACCCATTAGCAACTCTTTCTGAAGCTTTCGGTGTATATATCGAAGAAGAAGGTATGGCTTATCGTGGTACATTCCTTGTTGATCCAGAAGGTAAAATCAAATTAGCTGAGATCCAAGACAATAGTATTGGCCGTAATGCAGAAGAGCTTGTACGTAAGGTTGAGGCTGCTCAATTCGTAGCAAATCACCCAGGTGAGGTTTGTCCTGCTAAGTGGAAGAAAGGTCAAGAGACATTAAGTCCAAGCATAGACCTTGTTGGTAAGATCTAAGTTTATTATTTATTAATGAGTGTTCCCTTTTCTTTTGCTCCTTTAAGCGTAAGAAATGGGAACTCTTTTTAAATACACTTTTATATAAGACATTATACCTAACTAAAATAAAAGATTATGCTAGATAAACAAATAATTGAACAAGTAAGAGGTATTTTTAGTGCCCTTGAGGGACAATACACCTTATCATTAACTTTCAATAAAGACTTTGAAGAACTCAATAATATGCGTTCTTTCTTGTCAGACTTTGCTTCTTCATCTGAAAAGATAAATGTAGAAGAACACGAAACCACAGAAAACACTCTTTATTTCGATATCGTTAAGAATGGAACTCCTACAGGAATCCGTTTTAGAGGTATTCCTAATGGACACGAGTTTACATCTCTTCTTCTTGCAATTCTTAACTCAGATGGTAAAGGAAAGAATCTTCCTGATGCCAATATATGCAAACGTGTGGCTGCAATTAATGGTGAAATACATATTCAAACCTATGTATCTCTAACCTGTACCAATTGCCCTGACGTTGTACAAGCACTCAACATCATGGCTTTGAACAATCCTGCTATCACCCATGAGATGATTGATGGAGCTTTATTTCAAGCTGAAGTGGAAGCAAAACACATTCAAGGTGTACCCGCAGTGTTCATTGATGGTGAGCTAGTTCATTCTGGTAAAGGTGAATTTGGAGAGCTATTACAGAAATTAGAAGATAAGTTTGGCTCTTCAACTCAAAGTAATGAGCCTCAAGAAGAACAAAACTACGATGTAATTGTATTGGGTGGAGGTCCTGCAGGTTCATCTGCTGCCATCTATTCAGCACGTAAAGGACTAAAAGTAGCTATCATTGCAGAAAGCATTGGTGGACAAGTTAAGGAAACAGTAGGCATCGAAAACCTTATATCTGTTCCTCAAACAACAGGTGCTAAGCTTGCTTCTGACTTAAAAGAGCATGTTCGCACTTATCCTATTGATGTCTTTGAAAACCGCAAAATAGAAAATGTTTCACTAAAAGACGCACAAAAACGCATTATAGTTAGAGGCGGAGAAACTTTCGTTGCGCCTGCAGTTATCATTGCAACAGGTGCAAGTTGGCGTAAACTTAATGTGGAAGGCGAAAGCGATTACTTAGGTAAAGGTGTGCATTTCTGCCCTCATTGCGATGGACCTTTCTACAAAGACAAGGCAGTAGCAGTGATTGGAGGTGGCAACTCGGGTATAGAAGCTGCAATAGACCTTGCTAATATCTGCTCAAATGTTACTGTTTTGGAATTTGCCGACACACTAAGAGCCGACGAAGTGCTACAAAACAAGGCTGCAAGTATGCCTAACATACAAATATTTAAGTCGTCTCAAACAACTCAAGTAATAGGAAATGGCACTAAGGTTACAGCCTTAAAGGTGAAAGATAGAGTTACAAATGAAGAACGAGAGATTACTCTTGATGGTGTATTTGTACAAATCGGACTATCGGCTAACAGTGCTCCTTTCGCAGAAGAACTCACACTTACGAATGCAAGAGAAATAGTTATTGATGCTCATTGCCGTACTTCTATTCCTGGAGTGTATGCTGCTGGCGACGTATCAAGCGTGCCTTACAAGCAAATTGTCATTGCTATGGGAGAAGGAGCAAAAGCTTCTTTATCTGCATTCGAAGACAAAATGCGTGGCGTTATCGGTTAATTCTGAAAGTGCTTTATATAAAGGTGTTCAACAATAGTTATTTATTTTGTCTATAACCACATAGATAGAACCATTTGTAAGCAGTTTTTCTTTATTGTAACTTTGCATCATCAATAAAACAATAAGATAAAAATAACAAATAAAAGAAAGGAATATTATTATGAACACACTTCAGTATTTAGGACTAAATAGCGAGAAAGTAGCACCTGTAGTAAAAGCTTTATCACAGCTATTAGCAGACTATCAAGTATTTTATGCAAACCTTAGAGGTTTCCATTGGAATGTAAGAGGAAAGAGTTTCTTTATGCTTCACGAGCGTTATGAAGAACTTTACAACGACACTGCCAATAAAGTTGATGAGGTTGCAGAACGTATTCTTCAACTAGGAGAACGTCCAGAGAATCGCTATAGCGAATATCTTAAAGTGTCAAAGCTACAAGAAGACGGATTTGAACGTGAGGGAAGACATGCTCTTGAAAGAGTTCTTGAAACCCTAAAGCTTTTTATTGAAGAAGAAAGAGCAATCATTGCACTTGCAAATGAGGCAAATGATGATGTCACTGCATCGCTTATGAGTGACTATCTTACAGGTCAAGAAAAGCTTATTTGGATGCTTCTTTCTTTCTTAGAAAAGAAGGCTAAATAATCAGAATTAAGTAGATTAGAATACAAGAAATAGCGAACAGATTTATTATGAACGAGGGTTGCACGCTCAATAAGAGTGGTGTTGCCCTCATTTTATATTGAATTTAAGTTATAAAAGCATTGAGATTAGGTTGCAAAAGCATTGAGATTGGACTGCAAAAGCATTGAGATTAGGCAGTAAAAGCATTGCAATTACACCATAACGAATATACAAACAATAAGAAACATATTACAATGAAAAAGTTATTAAAATTGATATTCCCAACAAATAACGAGAGTTGCTCCACCTCCTTTGTGCTTCTTGCAGCCCGAGTTATATTTGCTTTGCTTCTTGCCCATCATGGATTGCAGAAGTATATGGCATTCGATAAGATGTCAAGTGCCTTTCCTGATCTATTAGGATTAAGCTCACAAACATCATTAACACTTGCTATTTTCGCAGAGTTAGTATGTTCTGTTGCCCTCATTCTTGGTATTTTAAGTCGCTTAGTGCTTATTCCTATAATCTTTACAATGGCAATTGCATTCTTTATTGCGCACGGGGGTTCAATCGATCAGGGTGAGTTAGCATTTGCATATCTTATCGTTTTCATTCTACTTCTTATCGCTGGACCAGGCAAGTTCTCTGTAGATGGCTACTTAGTGAGCCTTTGTCCTGCCATGAATAAAGAAAAATGCACTTGTAATAGATAATTAAATATTTTTATTATCATCATATACAATAAAACAATAAATTTGGAGTTGTATTGATGTATTATTAATTTTAAAAACAAAAAGTATGAAGAAATTATTGACATTAGCCGTTGCTGCTGCTCTAGTTGCAGCTTGCAACAACACAGGAAAAACAGCATCTACAGGTGCAGGTGTAGACTCTTTGGCTCAAGATTCAACTCTTGGAGATAGCGTTCGTTATGAAGGTGTTATCCCAGCAGCTGATGGTCCAGGCATAAAATACAACGTTGCAATCGCTTCTAACGATTCAACTGTAGGTTATAGCCTTACTCAAACATACCTAGAAGCAAAGGACGGACAATCTACCTTCACAACAACTGGTACTGTTGAGAACATCAAAAAAGACGTAGATGGTAAAGAACTACAAGCTTATCGCCTTGTTGGTAAGACAAAAGAAGATGATACTTACCTTCTAATCGTTAACGATTCTACAGTTCGTGTTGTAAATGCTGACTTGAAACTAGAATCTCAAACACCAGAGAAATACGACCTTAAACTTAAATAAAAAATTAGTTATATAGGTTAATACTAAAACAAATAGGTAGTAAGACAACATCTTTTATATGTTTCTACTACCTATTTCTTTTTATAGGTGATGGGTTGTTGAAGAACAACTCATTTTGTTTTGTATTGCATTTTGAGTGCTGCCCTATGGTTTAAACATAATAAACCGACAAGAACTCATAATCTTTTATAATCCTTTCAAGGAACTCTGTGGGCAATTGCTCAACCTTTTTAATATTCAAAACATCACGAACCTTGGTTGCAAGTATCACCATTTGCTCAGTATCCTTTCCCTCATTCACTTTCAAAGCCTTCTTAATAATCTCTACTTGTTGCACAGATAAGTCTTCAGCTTGCTTGTAAAGTGGTTGATAATCGGGTGCTAAATGTCTATAATTATTTAGGTTGAGTGTGAGAGATCTTTTGCGTTTCACTCGCACCACCATTGTGCCTGCGGCTAAGTCACCTAATCGTTGATGTCGTTTTGTGATGAGCATAAACCATGCACCGAGATAAAAAAAGCCATAAGTCTCTACTGGAAGTAACATACCTCTCATTAAATAGTTACCCATTGAGGCAGGAGTTCCATCTGCTTTCATCACCTTTATGCCCATAATAAACTTACCTATGGTTTGTCCACCCGTTACTGTTTCTGATACAATAAAGTAAGTTAGAATGGGTAACAAAAGGAAAAAGAACCCCAAAACCAGTCCCATTTGAGTAGTGAAATGCATTCCACGATCTAAATAATCATATAGTTTTAGCATAAAAAAGCCATAGAAAAAGATGATTATCATATCAATTATATGAGCAAAGAAACGTGGTCCAACTCCAACCGTGTCGTGTTTAATTCGCACAAACTGATTAGTTATAATATCGTTTTTATCGTACATTTAGTAATTATTATTCTTCTTAATTTGTTTTGCTTTTACATTTACAAAGCGAATCATTTCTTTTTCAATCGAAACAGCTCTACTTCGCAAAGGTATTAACTAATAATCAATTACACAACAATAGAAGAATTTTAAAACAACATCATAACCATAAAAAATGAAAAGCATTGTTGTTGACATCTAAAAGCAGTGCTATTGCACCCTAAAAGCATTGCTTTTTGCAAGTAATTTCATAGCTTTTGTAAGCGAATTAATAACCCATTGATACACAAAGGTATAAACCAGAAAAATAAAAAGATGTTTTTTACTTGTAAGAACGAAAAAAAAGACTTATATTTACGTGTGTTTTCACGATCTAAATACAAATAAACTCGTTAATTATTTTGAAAGAAATAGTATTTATAAAGCAAAATCTTGCGAAGTGGAAGGATGTAGAACAGCGATTAGATAATATACAAGCAGAAAGTCCCGAGAGTCTTTCTAACCTTTATTTTGACATCACCTCTGACCTTTCTTTTGCTCAAACCAATTATCCTTCATCGCCAATTACCAATTATCTCAACGATATTGCCCTCACACTACATATTAATATATATAGTAGTAAGCAAGAGTCGTGGCGCAGGCTCATCACTTTTTGGACGCAAGAAGTACCCGACACGGTGTATAAAACAAGATATTATCACTTGCTTTCACTCATTATATTGGCAGTTAGCATGCTTATTGGCATTGTGTCAACCATCGGAGACCCCGAATTTGCCAACACAATATTAGGTCCTTCCTATATTAGTATGACCTTAGACAATATCGCTGCAGGCAAACCTATGGCGGTTTATGCTTCCGAAGGGGAGTTTCTTAGCTTCTTTTATATCACCTTAAACAACCTTTGGGTAGATATTCGAACATTCGCTTCGGGTCTTATCACTTGCTATGGAACCATCACTTCGTTATTATATAATGGTATAATGGTTGGTTGTTTCGAAACTTTCTTATATCAACAGGGCGTATTTAAAGAATCGTTCTTTACGGTATTTGTTCACGGAACGCTTGAAATTGCAACAATGGTGATTAGTGGTGCGGCAGGACTAGCATTGGGTTTGGGTTGGATTGTGCCTGGAACTTATTCTAGAAAGATTGCCTTTAAACGCAGTGCTATGCAGGGTTTGCGCATCTTTGTGGGTGTTGTTCCCATCACAATTATAGCTGGTTTTATCGAAGGATATATCACTCGACACACCGAATGGCCGTTCTTTATAAGAGGACTCATCATCTTCTTGTCGCTATGCTTTATTCTTTTCTATTATATTTACTTACCCTACAAACGCAATGTATATGATAAGAGACAGAAAAAAGATTGAGTTATACGAAGAAAGAAGCTTTAACGAAAACATCAATACGCTGTTTTCGTTTGCTAAACAAAATAAACGTGTTCTGTTTAAGCTCTTTGCTATCATTGCATTGATAACGGCTTTCATCAATATTCCTATTGATTTTGCTATCCAAAATTACTTTAGTTTGGGTTCTAAATTTGACACAAACGATATTATAAGCACCACTATGATGCTCAGATTTCTATGTGTCTCGATAGTTGACGTATTGTTTGCCATTTTATTTATGAGTATTGTTTTTGCATTCGAGGAGGTATATTTCGATAGAACAACAGACCCTACCAATATCAAAGTTAAAGACATTATAGGGCATATACCTTCTATTGCAAAGCGTTTAGTGGTGTTTTCCTTCATACCTATTACGCTTATATGCGCATTATACTTACCTGGTATAGTAGTAACGAATACTTCTTTCGACTTTTTTGCTAAGGCACTTCTCATTGGGGGCTTTGTATTTTTTACCTTTTTAATACTCTCTCCCACTTTAGTTTTATTGACTCCATGCTATGTTTTAGAAGATATTAGCTTGTCGAGAGCCATCTCTAAAAGCATAAAATTGGGTTTTTATAATTGGTTAAGCATTATAGGTTTCGTGTTTACAATAGGACTTATCTTCTTTCTCATTAGCCTATTGTCAAGCATTCCTTTCTATATTATCATGTCTATGCAGGTATTTACGGGTGTGGATGCATCGTCACTTTATAGTTATACACACTCATCTAGCTATAATGCGCTAAATATTATAACCCAAATTGTGTCGCACTTGGGATATATCTTGTGGGTTATTTTCTTCACAATTGGCACTACTTTGGTGTATGGAGCAACGATGGAAAAGACGGAATACAAGAGTATTGACAACTCAATCGATATTTTTGAGCAACTAAATAACGACATCATAGACCAAAAATTGGACGAGATTAACGATATAGACATTAGTTCTGAAGATTAGAAAGTAATTAAAATGAATTATAATCCCATAGATACTCTAAGGATAGATACAGCTATTATTCAGCATTTTAATGATGATAAAAACTTTCATTACATTGCTGAAAAAGCACGAGAAACCACCTCTTTCGATATACTTTCCGACAACTTAGGTGATATCCTCGAAAAGTTTTTCAATGCATTAATACCTACTCAAGAGATAAGAGACTTTGTTTTATATACCTTTGGCTTTGTTTTTATAGTCATAGTATGCTTTGCTATCTACCGAAAAATCCCTCATCTCTTTTCATTTAACAAGAAAATGCAGGTAGATGACGCCCTAAAAGAAGAAAACATTCAAACAACTGACTTTGAAAAAGAAATTAGCTTGGCTCGCCAAAACAATGATCTCAATCGTTTAACACTGCTCATCTATTTGCAAACTCTGTATCTATTGAGCAAGGAAGAACGCATTCTTTGGTTGCCAAACAAAACAGTTAAGCAATATACTTACGAGGTAAAGATGAGTGAATTCAATTATATGACATCGCAATTTATGAAGATTCGCTATGGAAAATATAACGCCGACGAATCTACTTGCAGTGAGATGGAAAGATATCAATCTATTATTTTGAAAGGAAAAGCAAAATGAAAGGACGCACAATTCTTATTATCACCATCGTTGTCATAGTTATTTTAAGTGCATTTGCCATTCTTATTCAACCCGTAAGACACGATTGGTATCCCTCATATTCATATAATAACAAAGAACCTTTGGGGTGTTTTGCATTCGATAGTATTATGAAATCAACTCTAAAAAAAAGCTATTCGGTGCAGAATTTAACCTTTAGTGAATTGAAAACATCGAAAGCATACAAGACAAATAACCTTCTTTACACCAATGAAGACTTTTATGTTTCAGACATAGAAGCCGACGCTTTATTTGAAATTGTAAGGAAAGGAGTCCACATTATGGTTGCAGGTAACTACTTTAGGATATACTCTGAGAAGGATTCTGTATTGATAGACACAAAGCAATTAGATGATTATCTAGACCTAGAGTATGTCATTGGCAGTGATGATCCAAACAATTTCATACCTGCAACATGGATAAATACAAATAAAGGATATAGCAAAGAGGTCTTTGATTTATACAGTGCAGTAGCCGCAAACACGCTAATTGTAGACTCAACTCAAGCTATTCCACTTGCAGAAATAACGGTAGTAAAAGACAGTAGCGTTGAAACTCAAGAGCTAATAGCCGCTACTATTCCTTTAGGAAAGGGTAAAATCACCTTCGTTAGCACCCCTATTGTATTCACAAATGTGGGCGTTCTCGACCCTCATACCAATGTTTATTTACACCGTTTGATGGCACAAATAAGCGATAAACCTATCATTCGTATCGACAGAACCATGGCAGCTAAAGAAACAACAGAGCCTTCTATTCTTAGTTATATTACAGAAAAGCCTGGTCTTAAAACTGCTTTCGCATTACTGATAATCACTGGTTTGGTGCTTTTAGTGATGCTTGCACGTCGCAAACAGCACATCATTCCAATCATAAGAGAGCCAAGAAACGCTTCAATTATGTTTGCAAAGCAACTCGGAAACCTATATAAACGAGACAAATCAACAAACGAAGTCATCTTAAAACGATATCAAGCGTTTATCGAAGATGTGTATAAAGCCACCTTCATTCATCTTGAAGACACCGAAGATGATAGCAAAAACTTTGCAGCTTTAGCATCAAGAACAGGCTTAGAGCTATCGTTTATTGAGGAAACAATAAAGGAATTGCGTTTCATTTCGATGCTTTCATATAACATTTCTGAAACAGATATGATCAAACATCTCAAGAATATCAATAAAATAACAAATAAATTATCATTATAAATATGAGTGAAATACAAAGAGAAAGATTAGACCTTACGGGCTTTTCAAATAAGATTGCAGAACTAAAAAGTGCAATTTCTAAAACGATTGTAGGCCAAGAGCAAGTTGTTGACTTATTACTTGCATCTTTAGTGTGCGACGGACACGTTCTAATTGAAGGTGTTCCAGGAGTTGCTAAAACCCTTCTTGCAAAACTAATGGCACGCCTTGTTGACGCAAAGTTTAGCAGAATACAGTTCACACCCGACCTTATGCCAAGTGATGTGTTAGGTACTACGGTGTTTAACATGCAGACTTCAACTTTCGATTTCCATAAAGGTCCAGCCTTTGCAAACATCATTTTGGCCGATGAAATAAACAGAGCACCAGCTAAAACACAAGCAGCTTTGTTCGAAGTGATGGAAGAACGCCAGGCAACTATCGACGGACAATCTTATAAAATGGACGAGATTTATAGCATTTTTGCCACTCAAAACCCTGTAGAACAAGAGGGAACATACAAGCTTCCTGAAGCTCAATTAGACCGTTTCCTTGTGAAAATACAGATGAACTACCCCAACATTGAGGAGGAAGTTGAAATTCTTATAAGACATAATGAAAAGACTAACATCACAAAGGTTCAAGATATTCAACCCATCATCACTCCAAAAGAGTTGCTCGAACTTCGTTCTTTGCTTCAAAAAGTATATATCGAACCAAGTCTTTTAAGATATATTGCTGCCATTGTGCAACAAACTCGTAACAGCAAAGCCATCTATTTAGGTGCATCTCCACGTGCTTCTGTGGGCATTATGCAACTCTCTAAGGCCATAGCAATATTGGAAGGAAGAGATTATATCACTCCAGATGACATCAAATATTGCGCACCTTACGTACTTGCTCACCGTATCTTGCTCACCGCAGAGGCAGAAATGGAAGGCTACACCAGCACCAAAATCATTCAACGACTTGTTGAAAAGATCGAAGTGCCTAAGTAATTGATTCTTAAAAGAATATCTCTTTCAAAATAAAAACATTGCTTTTCATTCACAAAAGCAGTGCTTTTACGATGCAAAAAGATAGCTATTGCAATGCAAAAGAATAGCTTTTAAGATTCAAAAGAATATGTAATTAAAATGCTCTGCATTCTAATCTGATTTAACAGACGATAAAAATAGAATCTATAATGTTTCTAACACTCCGCTTTTACATAGCAATGGGAATCATCATTGTGATGTTTTCTCTCAGTTACTCACTGCCATGGTTATTCAATATATCATGGTTCACGCTGCTTGCACTAATTGGTTTCATACTAATCGATTTCGTTTCACTCTACTATAAAAAAGCAATTAAGGCACAGCGAAAGTGTAACAACAGATTTTCGAATGGAGATGAGAATAAAGTTGTTATCGAAATAGAGAACAAATACATCTTTCCCGTTAGCATAGAGGTGATCGATGAAATACCAGTTGTATTTCAACGACGAGACGTTTTGTTTAAAATTAAGATTAAAAAGGAAGAAACAAAAGACCTTGTTTATCACTTAAAGCCTTTTAAAAGAGGTGCTTATCAGTTCGATGTAATACATGCTTACACTTCAAGTCCAATCGGATTAATTCAAAGAGGCTACCATTTTAAGCAGGTTGAAACCATAAAAGTGTATCCATCTTACAAGCAATTGCATCAATATGAGCTAATGGCTATCAACAATAGGATAACAGACCAAGGCATAAAGCGTATTAGAAAGATTGGAAACAACACAGATTTCGAGCACATTAAAGAGTATGTTAAGGGCGACGAGTATCGCTCTATGAACTGGAAAGCATCGGCAAGACGTGGCCAACTGATGGTGAATGTCTATCAAGACGAGCGTTCTCAAAGCATATTTAATGTGATTGACAAAGGTAGAGTGATGCAACAAGCATTCGAAAAGATGACTCTTTTAGACTATGCTATCAACGCTTCACTAGTGCTTTCGTATATTGCTATGAACAAAGACGATAAAGTTGGACTCATAACTTTCGACAAAGAGGTGAACACTTTCTTACCTGCTACCAAGAAAAAGACGCAGATGCAAGAAATACAAGAACGTCTTTACAACGAAAAGAACACCTTTGGTGAGAGCGATTTCTCGAACCTTTGTATCGGAGTTAACCGATTGGTGAACAAAAGAAGCTTGTTTATTCTCTACACCAACTTCATCAATCTCTCGTCGTTACAACGCCAATTACCTTATATTATACAGCTTGCTCAACACCATCGAGTGCTTGTTGTGTTCTTTGAAGATAACGAAATGATAGACCAATCCAAAGAAACTCCAACCGACGTGCAAGGATATTACACTCAAGCAATGCTGTATAAGGGTATTCAAGAGAAGCATTCTTTGGTTACACACCTAAAGAATCACGGTGTACTTACATTGCTCACCTCTCCTGATAAACTAACAGCTGATGTCATAAACAAATATCTTGACATCAAACAAAGAAACATGTTAACATAATATAGTATTGTTTTCGGCAAACAACGGCTTTGCAATAAGAATGTAATTACAAACTCATTAAATGTAAAAAAAAAGTCGTAAGTTTGCATAAAACAAACATTTTAACGATAATATGAATAAGAAACAACTATTTTTAGGTATCCTTATGACCATTACCACAACAGCTAATGCACAGCAAAAGAATGGCGGAATTAGCGCAGATATGCTACAACAAATAAGCAAAGGCAGTGTTTCTGCCAACCAAAACAAAGCTTTATACAACGCACTTACAGCTAATTCTATTGATAATCTCGCTAAGAATCATGCTAATTCGGGTAAGGTTGACACCTACTTTAGCGTAGAAACACCCAAACAAAACATTCATAATCAAAAGAGTAGTGGTAGATGTTGGATGTTTACAGGTTTGAATGTGCTAAGAGCTAACTTTGCAAAAGCACACAACGACACCCTTTCTGTAGAATATTCTCATAGCTATCTCTTCTTTTATGACCAGTTAGAGAAAGCTAATCTCATGCTTCAAGGAGCAATTAACACAGCAAATAAGCCTTTAGATCATAACGATGTTACTTTCTTTTTCAAACATCCTATCAACGATGGAGGTACCTTTTGCGGTGTAGCAGACCTCGTTGAGAAGTATGGTTTAGTACCTATGAGCGTGGTTCCAGAGACTTATTCGTCTGAAAACACAAGTAGAATGGCTCGTATTATCTCTTCTAAATTGCGTGAATATGGCTTAGAACTACGCCAAATGGTAGCTAACAAGAAGAAAGATAGCGACATCCAAAAACGTAAAACCGAAATGCTTAGCAAGATATACTATATCTTAAGCATGACACTTGGTGAGCCAATTAAAGAATTTAACTATGCTTTCACCAACAAAGAGGGCAAAACTGTAACCCCAACTAAGAAGTATACACCACAAAGTTTCTATCAAGAAACAGTTGGAAAGCAGCTTAATGGCTCGTTTATTATGGTGATGAACGACCCAAGACACCCTTATTATAAGACTTATGAGATTGACTTAGATCGCCATACATACGACGGTCATAACTGGAAATACCTCAACTTGCCTATGGAAGACATTGCTAATTTGGCAATTGCATCATTAAAAGACGGCAGAAAAATGTACTCAAGCTATGACGTTGGCAAGCAAATGGACAAAGAAAGAGGCTTCTTAGACCCTAAAAACTACGACTATGCTACTTTGTTCGACACATCATTTAAGATGAATAAAGCACAAAGAATCTCTACATTTGACAGCGGAAGCACGCACGCAATGACGCTAACAGCAGTGGATTTAGATGCTAACGGAAAGCCAACAAAATGGAAAGTTGAAAACAGTTGGGGAACAGATAATGCACAAAAAGGTTACTTAATTATGACAAATGATTGGTTTAACGAATATATGTTCCGCCTTGTTGTAAACAAAAAGTATGTTCCTGAGAACCTACTTAAGATGGAAGCACAAAAACCTATCATGCTTACATATGACGATCCTTTGTTTTCTATAGACGATTAATTTTATATTTTGATCATAAACAAAAAGTAATTTTGTTCTCAAAACAATGTATTCGAAATTGGGGTAGACTCTTTTTAGAGTCTGCCTTTTTTGTTTTTGTATAACAAACTCATCGCCTTCATTATCAGTACCCTCTACCACTCTATTCTAAAAGCATTGTTATTGCACACTAAAAGCAATGTTTTTACACCCCAATATCAATGCTATTGTGACATAAAAGCAGTGATATTGGAAGTCTTAAAAACTTCTTTTAGAATATAAAGACAAAAATATCACCTTAAAAAACTCCTTCAACTACACAATTATTTATATCTTTGTAAAGGATAACTTTTATTGTTTTCCTTTGTACCATCATTGAAAGTCAAATGAATTAGAGGTACAAGATGTTTTTGTATTATAATGTTTTAAACAATGAAAAGAAAGTATTTTAGTTTAATTTTAGGCGCAAGTTTCGCCCTATTCTCACTCACTTTGATGAGTGCATCAACCGAAGATCAGGTAATAACAAAAGAAAACGGAGTGACTATCGTTAACACTACCAGTTTAACAAAAGACGTAAAAGGATTTAAAGGTGCAACACCTGTAAAGATTTTCATCAAGAAAAACAAGGTAATAAAGGTAGAAGCCCTTCCCAATAAAGAAACTCCTAAGTTCTTTGCACGCTTAAAAGACCTCTTAACTGCATGGGACGGAAAGAGCGTAAGCAAAGCAAGTAAAACCGAACCTGATGCTGTTAGCGGCGCAACTTACTCGTCAAACGCAGTTATAAAGAATGTCCAAACAGGCTTAAAATATTACCAAGATAATAAATAATTCACTCTTTAAAATCTTCTTAAATGCTATTATTTCGTTCCATCTCTACTCTTTCACTCCTCACTTATTGCACAATAGCATTGAGTAATGGGGATTATAGTTCGGTAGGATCTATCAATCCTACAAAACACAAGCGTAAAAAAGTAGTGACTAAGACGACTTATAGCATTAAGAAGCTTAAAAATGAAAGTTTCGATAAGCGTTTTATTGCCGCCCCATTAGATATTCTTCGTGGTAAAGTTCCAGGTGTAAACATTGCCCACAGCGGTGCAGAACGCCTCGCAATGCTCAATAGTGTGCGTGTTAGAGGAACCACTTCGGTAACTGCAGGCAATGATCCTTTGGTGATTATCGATGGTGTTTCGAGCGATCTTGCATCACTTTCAACCATTTATCCCGCTGATATTGCCTCGTTCACCATATTGAAAAACGCCTCAGAAACAGCCATTTATGGTTCAAGAGGTGCATCGGGTGTGATTTTAGTAACAACAAAAAAGGGTGCAGCAGGAAAGTTTAAGATTTCATACGACACCAATATAGGCGTTGAACACACTACTTCTGAGATTGAAGTTTTAAACGGATCACAATATATTTCCACAGCCAAAGCACTCAATCAGTTTGCTATTGACGGCGGATATAACACCAACTTTCAAAAAGAAATTACTCGAATTGGACTCATACAGAACCACCATCTTGCCTTTAGTGGAGGTGTTGATGAATCGAACTATCGTGCTTCTGTGAGCTATTCGGGACACGAAATGGTTGTAAAGAACAACAACTATAACAATTTAACAGCTAAATTCGACCTTAACCAAAAAGCGTTCGACAACGTACTAACCATTAATTTAGGCGTGTTTGGCTCGTCTACGTCTGCCAAAAACCTTGCAGACATACGCAAACTCATTTATTCTTCTATTGCACAAAATCCCACTTATCCTGCGCATCGCAATGCTTCTGGGGGCTGGGATCTTAACTCTGGGGCCTCACAAATACCTCCTCCACTTGCATATAACAGCATTCAAGACCACGAAAATGGTATTAATTTCATCACACATATCAACTTTGACGTGGCAGTTGCACAACCTTTGCATCTAAAACTATTCAGCTCGTATGCCTTTAACAGCTTAGAACACAACCAATATTTCCCTCTTGCAACCGAAGCACAAGGTAAAGCGTATCGACAAGAACGCAAAACAGAAGACTGGTTGATTAATTTTGCAGCACAATTCCATCAAAAATGGGGCGCACATGTATTAGATTTAGAGGCTCAAACCGAATATCAAAAGAGCACAAGAACGGCTTTTAACACCACAGTTAAGGGATTTATGAATGACGAATGGGGCTATAATAACCTCGGAGCAGGCTCTATTCACCCTCAAGAAGGCACCTTTAGCAGTTATGCAAGTCCGTCTTTACTATCGTTTTTGCTTACTTCTAAATACAAACTACTCAATACCTACACTTTAAGTGCAACCCTCAGAGCAGATGGTTCGTCGCTTGTTTCACCCAAAAACCGCTGGGGTTTCTTCCCTTCTGTTGCGCTCGAATGGGATATAAAGAGAGAACCTTGGCTAAGATACAATCGTGTTATTAACGCATTAACACTCAAAACGAGTTATGGTATGAGTGGAAACTTAGGTGGAATACAATCGTATAACGCTCAATTTGCGCAGCTTCCTGCTGGAGTTGTGCCCTATTTGGGAGTTCCAACCATTACTCTTGGACACTTAAAGAATATCAATCCCGATTTAAAATGGGAGAACAAAAACTCTTTTAACATTGGATTTGAAACAGCATTGTGGCAGAATAAGCTTGTATTCACAGCCGAATACTATTATTCTAAGACCCGAAACATGCTTTATAACTATCAAGTTAGCGTGCCACCATTCGTTTATAACACGCTATTAGCAAACATTGGTAGCATGAGTAACAGCGGTTTTGAGTTGGGATTAGGTCTCACTCCTATTGAGACAAAAGACCTATCGCTCAATATTAACTTGAATGTTGCTTTCCAAAAGAATAAACTTTTATCACTAAGTGGTACCTATAGAGGTGAAAATTTATCATCACCTAACGTCACTCCGATAGCTTCTTTGGATGGAGCAGGATTCCATGGAGGGCAAAATAACATTGTATATCAAATCGTAGGGCAACCTCTTGGCGTGTTTTATCTACCTCATTCAAAGGGATTAGCAACCAATCAAGATGGCTCAAAGCGATATAATATCGTCGACTTAGATAACAATAACGATATAAACATTGAAGATGGAGGAGATAGATACATTGCAGGTCAAGCAATTCCCAAAGCAACTTTGGGTTCAAACATCAGTATTCGTTACAAAAACTGGGACGCATCGCTCCAAATGAATGGTGCTTTTGGCCATAAAATCTACAACGCAACGGCTTTAAGTATGATGAATATGAGCAGCTTTCCTGATTATAATGTAATGAGAAAAGCACCCGAAATGAACATAAAAGACCAAAGAGCCACCGACTATTGGCTTGAAAAAGGCGACTATCTCAACTTCGATTATCTTACATTGGGCTATAATTTCGATATAAAAAATAAGTTTATTAGCGCACTTCGACTATCACTTAGCGTGAATAATTTAGCCACCATAACCAGTTATAGTGGTGTTTCGCCAATGATAAATAGCTTTATTGTAGGCAAAACACTTGGTATTGAAGATAAAAACACTTATCCAACCTATCGTAGTTATTCAATAAGTGTGGGTATTCAGTTCTAACTTTTAAACAAAACCAATAATGATTATAAAGAAGAAAAAAGCCCTTTGGGCATCTATTGGCGCAACAGCTGCAATGTCGTTGTTATTGAGTTCTTGCTTATCAGAGCCCATGAAAGACCGCATTTCGCCCGAAGATAGCTACAACAACCCCACCCGTTTATATCTCAACACAGTGGGAACACTCTATAATTACATTGGCGGAAACGAAGATAGCAACGGACTTCAGGGCACATATAGAGGTGTTTACGATTATAATACCTTTACAAGTGATGAGGCAATTATACCTATTCGAGGGGGAGATTGGTATGATGGAGGCTTTTGGGAGCGTCTTTTTACACAACAATGGAACGAAAAAGATCGCGAACTTTATGCCACTTGGTGCTATCTCTACAAAGTGGTTATGCTCTGTAATCAATCGTCTGAGGCTCTAAAAGCACATAAAGCAGTGCTCACCGACGAACAATTTCAAAGCTATAACGCTGAAATTAGAGCGTTAAGAGCGATGTATTATTTCTATCTTTTGGATATGTTTGGCAACATTCCTTTAGTTACTTCTACCTCGTTAAAGGTGAATGAGGTGACCAAAACGCCCCGAAATGAGGTCTTTTCGTTTGTGTTTAAAGAGCTACAAGAGGCTAGTAAGCATCTTGCTAACGAACATTCGAACTACGAAGGTGCCTATTATGGTAGAATAACCAAGCCTGTTGCGCATTTCTTATTGGCTAAATTGGCTCTAAATGCAGAGGTTTATACTTGCAATAATCCTGGAAGGGAGGCAAGAAAGAATGGAGCTTCGATTTATTTTGATGTTGAAGGAAGTAAGAAGAACGCATGGGAAACCACTCAATATTATTGCAACGAGATAACCAAAGCAGGTTATTCCCTCGAAAGTAGCTATGCTTCGAACTTTAAGGTGTATAACGAAACATCTAAAGAAAATATCTTTACCATTCCAATGGATAAGAATAAATATGCTAATCAGTTTCAATATTTATTCAGATCACGCAACTACAACCATGGAAGAGCATTGGGATTAGGTGCTGAGAATGGTGCTTGCGCCACTGTTTCTACGGTAAAAGCATTTGGATATGGCACCACTTCGGTGGATCCACGCTACGAATTGAACTTCTATTCGGATACAGTTAAGGTAGACAATAAGGTCGTTCGCAACGAAGATGGCACACCTTTAATTTATCTTCCACTTGCTGTTGAACTAAATTTAACCTACTCTCCCTATGTAAAAAATGCAGGGGCGAGAATGAGGAAATACGAAATAGACCGCAAAGCATACTCTGATGGTAAGCTACAAGACAACGATATCGTTCTATTTAGATATGCTGATGTACTGTTGATGCAGGCTGAAGCCAAGGTGAGAAATGGTGAATCGGGCGATAATGAACTGAATATTGTGCGTCAAAGAGTGGGTGCCTCGAATAGAAAAGCTACACTTGAAAACATCTTAAATGAACGACTTATGGAATTGATGTGGGAAGGTTGGCGTCGTTCTGACCTCATTCGATTCAATAAATTCAATAAAGATACAACAGGAAAGAGTGAAGATAAGACGCTATTTCCTATCCCTTACGAAGCTAAAGAGCTGAATCCAAACTTAAAATAAGACATAAAAATGGTAGACTAAAGTGTCATTACACTCGTCTACCATTCTTTATATTATTCAATTCGATTTAACTTATTTGTAATTGCATTGCTATTTCGCTATAATTAGATTACTTTCAAACTTTAATACCATTGCACAGCATTGGTGTATCCACTCCGCTTGTCGTATTTCAAGGCATCTGTTAGCGTTGAAGCATTACATCTGAAACTGAAATTATAGCTGGTATAAGGTGCTAAAACCACAGAACAACTCATATTAAAACAATGTAGGTCACGTTGAAGAGATGCAGTTGTCATACTCAAAGCGTGGTTTTCAAAGTCGTAACCCGATGAGAAACTGATATTCCAACCTTCGCTTAAGCGCAAACTACCACTGACATTTAATGTTTGAGAGAACTTATATGGATAGCGCATTGTTTTGGTATTGAAGCGACCTGAGGTGTTTTCACGCATTGTTATACCATAACCAAAGGTTAAAGACCATGGCATTGAGAATTTCATATATCCATCGTTATCGGTCTCAGCCTTTGCATTTTGCTCTTCACCTCTCAGCTTTCGCTGACCTTTTACTAAGTTCTCGTCAACATTACTCTCGATATCTGTGTCGATACCATCATCGTCTTGTTTCTTCTTCAAACCCTTTTTATCATCAGTATCGCTATTACCTCCAAAAAGTTTCTTTATCTTTTCAGGCGTTAAAGTATAAGAGAAGTTCTGCGACATACCTTGAAATCTACCTAAACGACCTTTTCCCCATTCTGTATGAGTACCGATATAAGGATTTCCAGAGGCATCAAGTTCATAAGCATAAGTAGCAAATACGGCATTCATGTTAAAGGTATAGCTCTTCCACCACTTAAGTCTTATATTCATACTAAGGTCACTCCAAGGTCTATCTTTTGCCGCCATATTATACGACATCGATAATCCAAAGGCATCAATAATACTGATTTTCTTCACACCTGTTGTGTCTTTATCGCTCTTTACCTTCATTTCAATGTTGTTATCTAGGCTCATTGAAATGCTTCCTGTGCGTCCATGTCCTGGTACTCCATAGATATTATTTTGAAATGGCGAATATTCTACCAAGCTAACATTACCAGCAGCATCGGTTTTTTGATAGGTTTGATAATACCCATAACGTGCAGAACCAAAGTCTGGAGAATAGTTTAAGCTCACAGAAGGAGTGACAACGTGGCGAATAGCACGTATTTTATCTCCAAAGATCTTTCTGTTTGGCACATAAAATCCATATAATTTAGTTGCCATACTTAAACTCATGCTCCAATTATAGATATTATGAAATCCATAAGTTGTGTCTGCCACTTCCTTTTGTGTTACTGCATTCCAAGAACGAGTGACCTTATTTGTATACATTCGGTCGACAAAGTTAAAGGAAGGATTAATATTAATGAATTTAAATAAGGTAAAATTAGCATTGATTGGAATATTATGCTGTATTCCATTACGCCAGTCTTTGATCAAAGAAGAATTAAAAAGACGTTCTTCTTTCGTTGCTATAGAGTTAGACATCTGCCCTGTATAACTCATAGCAATCTTCTCGTACCAACGTTCTTTGCCTACAGCATGCTTTCGTTTGAAAGGATAAAAACGACTAATACTAACGTTAAAGTCGGGCAATGTCACAGCTATCGATGAGTCACGCATATTCTGTGATAAGTTCATGGTACTGCTTAAGGTCATTCCAATACTTGAGAATGAAGTGCCCCAACTAACAGATGAGGTACGAGTACTTTGCGATAATGTTTGCGGATTGTATAAACTATTGAGGTTATTCCTTTCATAACTTGATGAAGCAAAATTGACACTTGCCGATAAGTTGCTAAAAGGATTGGCCTTACTATCTTGTCTATGACTCCATTGAACTTTGTAACTCTTTTGTCTTGTGTAGTCGGGTAGTCCCTTATCTCCTGTTTTTGTGTCTTGATAAGCCACCAAAACATTTCCGCTATACTTATATCTTTTGTTGTAATTACTTGCTGCAGAGATTCCCCAAGAGCCTTTTGTATAAATCTCTCCTAATAATTTTAGATCCCATTTGTCGCTCGCAGCAAAATAATATCCACCATCTCTTAAATAAAATCCACGAGTACTTTCGTCTCCATAAGTAGGCATAATGAAACCACTTGAATAGCTTTTGGAAAAGGGAAAGAATCCATAAGGAATGGCAAGGGGCAACGGAACGTCGGCAACAACAAGATAAGCAGGTCCGAACACAACGTCTTTTCCTGTGCGAACCTTAGCTCTTGACAAGGAAATATAAAAGTCGGGACAATCCTTATCACATGTAGTATAACGTCCATGTTCAAGATAGATATCCCCTTTCTCGTCACGTTTTGCTATTTTACTACTTAAGAAACCTTCTTGTTGCTTTGTATGTACATTAGAAATGAGTCCTTTTTTTGTTTTAAAATTAAATGCAATGGTGTCGTTATTATAGGTGTCTGAGCCCATTTTGAAGATAGGAGTTCCTTTAAGTTTGGAGTTCGTTGTGTCGGCATACACACCAGTTGCATGCACCAAACTACTATCTAAGCTCATGTTTATCTTTTCACTTGTGAGGTCCATCTCTTCATATTTCACCTGAGAAGTACCATAAAGATAGGCTTTTTTAGTGTAAGCATCGTAAACCAGTGAGTCGTTTGCTTGATAACTGACAGGAGCATCTATTCCTGTTGCTTTAGTTTTATTAATAGAATCTAAGCGAACAGAATCGTCAATATGTTTATTATATTTATATATTGCTCGTTGCAACGAATCTAAAGCCGATGTATCCGTTGATGAAATAAGCGGTAATGCTAGCTTATTACTATCTTTTAGCGATATTGTATCTTGCTTTTTATGTTGCCCTTTACGTTTCTGAACAACAAAAGAGTTACCTGCAAGTATGCAAGTAACAACCAACAAGAATATTAGAATTAAAAACTTTGACCTCATTATACCGCAAAATTACTTATTATATAGCACATATATCCTATATTTTTCATTTTTAACGTTCTACAGATGTTTTGCGAATAAAACTTTTATTTATCACTCTTCCTTTGGAATGATTCATTATCTACGTACACAAAAGAAAATAAAAGATATCTTATTTGAAGATTTCGTGCCACGAACAAAAGCGTTCTATACCATCATCTCCAAACTTCTTTAAACTTCGAAGTGCCTCTTCGAAAGTCTTTGTTTTATCTAATTTAGTTTTAGAAAAGAACTTATCGGCATAACAAACGAGCTTTTCTTCGATGCTTTCTGGACAAAAATCTAGAAGCGGAAGAGGCAAGTTATTTTCTTGTATCTGCTGTTTTGTTATCCCTGCACCTGTATGTCGCTCACAAACTCGAGCATGTTGAGGAAACGATTCCTTTCTTAATATATCTGCACCAATACGTCCATGTAAGATATAAGGATGAGAACCAAAACATTCTATACCACTCGCATCGCATTGAAAGATACCAATATCATGTAACATTGCTGCTTCTTCAACAAAAGAAGCATCGATGTTTAGTTCGGGGTGTCGTGTAATTACAGCTAAAGCAAAGTCGGCAACCTCCCTACTATGGATCATTAAGATATTCTTTAGCTTATTTTCTGTTGGATAATATTTATCTATTATTCTTTGATAATCCATTTACCTGCGTTATATCTATTCTCTAAATATAATTTATTTCATAATAACAAAGAAGTGATCATTACCATTCTTACCTCTTTCTACTTTGTGCAAAGATAGAAAAAGTTGCTAAATTAAGCTTTAATACGTCTGAGAAAAAGTTTGTTATTTTGATTGTAAATACAAACTTCACAAAGGGATTCATTGTAATCTACACGTAATTAAACGATTTGAAGATAATATAACTCCAATAAAATAATATAAAAGACAAGGTTATCTAGAGTTTTTTATCCTAAAAAAACACCATATTATGGAACATTTAGTGTTCTCTGGAATATAAATTATGGATAAAATATAACCTTTTTTAAAGAAGAAATGCTCAATAAGTAATAATTTCTTATGAGCATTTTGTAGTGGATAGGGGAATCGAACCCCTATGCCAAGATTGAGAATCTTGTATCCTAACCGTTAGATGAATCCACCATTATAACATCTTTTATATTGATATTATTCCTTAAGATATAGTGCAAAGGTATACATATTTTATTAAACTTCCAAAAACTATGGAATCTTTTTTATTTTCATGTTATATATAAGCACTATTTATCTACTTTATTCAATATGATTTCAATAGATTTTATAATATAGAAATGCTTTCATTCGTTAAGCTCTACTTTACTATCATTATTCTATCCTTAAGAACTTTATTAGAATCTCTACCATTCTTGCTCTTGATTTCCTATTGTCATTTTTCTTAAATCATAATATGAGCCATTATAAATATTAAAGTCTACATATCCTTTTATACCTGGGAGTTTACCTACATCAGTATGTTGCCAAAACTTCCAAGAACCTTTGTAAGCCACCTTCTCAACATAATAGTGAGCAATCCAATATGGATAATCATCAAAAACAGGTGCATTTAAATAAGCTTCTTTAAATTTATAATAAGTGTAAATAATGGGTTTTACATGATACTTATCCTCCACAATATGTAACCAAGTTAAGATATCACGTTGAAACTCTTCATTACTTTTATTTTTTTGTTTATGCTCAACATCTAAAACAGGAGGTAAATCTCCATCTTCAAGATGCACTTGTTTTAGAAAATAATAAGCTTGTTGCCGTGGACTGGTCCTATTACTCCAAAAGTGATAAGCCCCTCTTATGAAACCATTCTCACGAGCTTGATAAAAATTATCATTGAAATTTTCATCTAGTTTATTAGAGCCTTCTGTGGATTTTATTAGAATAAATTTCACTGGGCTATTCTTTATCTTAGCTGTTTTAAGTTTACTCCAATCAATATCACCTTGATAATGAGATATATCTATACCATGGATCTCGTATCCTTCGGGATATTCTGCATCTCCATACAATGCTCTCCAACGGAAACCTGTAGGACTAACGAAAAAGTAATAGAAGACCCATGCATACACAATTCCACCTAAAAAAAGTAGTAGAATCCGTACCCAGCGTGGTAATCTCTTCCAAAAGAAAACCTTATGTTTTTTTCTTGTTCTTCGTGATTGATGCCTACGAGAAGACATGATGTGCTAAAATAAAAAGAGAAATGTTGCTCTGATCAAAAAAGAGCAATCAGAGCAACATTTAACTCTAAAATAAATAAAATCTATATTCTTATTTTTCTTGTTCTAATTCAAGAGTCTTTGTAGGTTGATCGCATACCTCTGCAGGACCCCAATATTGAATTGGACCAGGATAAACATAGCATGTTTCTTTTGCCCATTGTTCACGTTGTGCAACAAATGCTTTGAAAGGCTTACCATCTAGCTCAACTAATGCCTTGCGAATAACGGGCTTCATTTCGCCATTTCTTCTTTCCATGTTCATCATCATTGTGATGGGCACACCGCCAGCTTTCCACTCATCTGTTCTAGCTGTTGTGTTCTTAACGATTGCCATATAACCTGTTTTACCGCTTGCAATAAGCAATGCTGCACTAGTTCCAAGGGCATAGCAATAGTCTGCATCAAAGTTTGAAGGAGCAGCGCAACGTCCTTCATAACCAAAGAAGTGGTGAAGAGCAGAGAATTTACCATTATATTTACCTTCTTTCTTCCATTGTGCAAGCTTAGCACCAACCATATCAGAAATAAGTTTTTCTGTTTCGATCAAAGAAACTTGAACGTTTCCGTGTGGATCTCTATCTAATGATAATTGACGAGCAACGCCTTCAGGAAGAGTTTCGAATGTAGCTCTGTTCTCTTCTGTAAGATGTGCAAGAATATAAGCACGTTGTGCATCTTTATCAAGATCTGCATAATCTGCACCATGAGCAGCTAACAAGTCATTCAACTCTTGGATTAAGCGACCAATTGCAGGAATAAACTCTACCAATCCTTCAGGAATTAGCACTACACCAAAGTTGTTTCCTTGGCTTGCACGATAAGCAACTACCTCTGCAATGTTCTCAATAATATCATTAAGTGTTTGGTCTTTAGTCTCTATTTCTTCAGATATTAAGCAAATATTAGGTTGGGTTTGTAGAGCACATTCAAGCGCAATATGAGATGCACTTCGACCCATTAGCTTAATAAAATGCCAATATTTACGAGCTGAATTACAGTCACGTTCAATGTTTCCAATAACTTCTGAATAAGTTTTCGTAGCTGTATCGAAACCAAAAGAAGTTTCAATTTGGCTATTTTTCAAGTCACCATCAATTGTTTTAGGACATCCAATAACTTGTACGCCATAGTTCTTTGCTGCATAGTATTCTGCAAGAACACAAGCATTTGTATTAGAATCGTCACCACCAATAATAACAATGGCATTGATATTTAATTGACGAATAACTTCAAGTCCTTTTTCAAATTGTTCTTCTTTTTCAAGTTTTGTTCTACCACTACCTATCAAGTCGAAACCACCAGTATTACGATAATCTTTCAATAGCTCTTCTGTGATTTCAACATAGTTATGATCAACAAGACCACCAGGTCCCATTAAGAAACCATATAGTTTGTTGTTAGGATTTAATTTCTTTACTTGATCGAACAAACCACTAATAACATTGTGTCCACCAGGTGCTTGACCACCACTCAAAATGATACCCACATTCATTTGTTTAGCATTCTCTGTTTCACCAGGAACAAATTCTACAAGAGGCATACCATAAGTATTGGGGAACAACTCTTTAATTTCTTCTTGGTTATCTACACTTTGTGTGGGAGCACCTTCCTGTACTTTCACTGCGCCTTGGAGCGCCTTTGGAAGCTTAGGTTGATAAGCTGCTCTTGCTTGTTGCAATGCACTTGTTTTCATCTCTATTATTTTATATATTCTGTTTATAAATATTTTATATTTGCAAAAATACAAGTTTTTAATGGATAATGACAGATAAAATAATAATAAAACATCTTTTTAAGAAACTTTTTACAAGAAAACCATACTTGATTTTATTTTTTTTCTATCTTTGTAAAAAATAAAATAACAACAAAACTTATTTGCATCAAGTATCCAAAAGTGTAGAATTTATTTTAAATCTAAATCTGGATAACTAATTAATTTATGGTGCTTTATCCATATATAAATAAGAACAGACCAATCAATACATTATAATTATGAGCAGTAAGAAAGATATTAAACAAACAATAAATGATGTTTGCAGAGATTTATTTGCAGAATGCATAGCAGCATCGTTATATAACAATGTTAAAAACGAAGAAAGTGTAAATACATTATTATCTTGTATTATAGCATTAAGAAATGACTTCGTATGTAGGATATCACACCTAGAGCCTGGAATTCCTCCTAAGAAATATTTCACAATACTGATAAATGAATTTGAAGAGCGAGTAAATGAAATCGTAGATCAAATATCTAACTTACATTAATTTTATATTTATTTCATGTTAAAATCAATTTGCCATTTTCTACTTTATCAAGTATTAGGTTGGAAAAAAAATGTTACGGAGGAACATCCTAATAAATATATTATCTGTTTAGCACCGCATACAAGTAACTGGGACTTTATTTTAGGACAGTTATATATGAGAGCAGAAGGCTATAAAATAAATTTCTTGATGAAGAAAGAGTGGTTTATTGGACCATTAGGCACTTTTTTCCGCAGTATAGGAGGAATCCCTGTTTGGCGCTCTAAGCACGCATCTATGACGGATCACCTAGCAGAGATGGCCAGTTTATCAAAAACTTTCACAATCTGTATCACTCCTGAAGGAACCCGATCTCTTAATCCTGAATGGAAAAAAGGGGCTTATTTCATTGCATTGAAAGCTAATATTCCTTTATTATTATATGGGGTAGATTATGAAAAAAAACTAATACAATGCACAAAAACATTCATTCCTACAGGAGATGTAGACAAAGACATGCATGAAATAAAACAATATTTTAAAGACTTTAAACCCAAATTCCCAGAGAAATTCACTATAGGAGAATAACTATAATGAGCAAAATTTGTATCTGTTTATTTTCTTTTTTATTCTTCTATTCTAATCTTTTGGGACAAGTTTCCAATGAGATAGAAAACACATGGGGAGATATTAACTATCAAAACGCCCCATGGGTAAAAAACAATTCACGACCTCATCATATTACAAAGGGACTTCAAAACAGGCACATTGCTGTGTGGGCAAGCCATGGAAGGTTTTATGATGCAAAGAAACAAACATGGAAATGGCAACGTCCTAGTATGTTTGGTACAACTGAAGACTTGTTTACTCAAACTATAGTTATACCCTATCTTATTCCAATGCTTGAGAAAGCAGGAGCCAATGTTTTTACACCTAGAGAAAGAGATTGGCAATGTAATGAAGTAATTATTGACAACGATGATAAATATAAATCTCCTTATTATGTCGAGATAAATAATTCTAAGAGCTGGGAAGCATCTCCAACCAATGGTTTTAGCAATATTCAAGGAGATTTATATGATGGAGTAAATCCTTTTATAGGAGGTACTTCAAGAATGATTAAGACCACAAAAGGAAAACAAGTTTCAAGTATTTCATATCAACCTAATATTCCTCAAGAAGGTGAATACGCTGTTTATGTTAGTTATTCAACATTAGAGAACAGCGTAGATGATGCTGAATACATCGTTTATCACAAAGGTGTTGAAACTAAAATCACAGTAAATCAAGAGATGGGAGGAGGCACTTGGGTATATATAGGTACTTTTTTGTTTGACAAAGGGTGTAATCCTTTTAATAGAGTTGTTATAACAAATCACTCTCACCACAAAGGAGTTGTAACCTCAGACGCCATTCGTTTTGGTGGAGGAATGGGCAATATCAATCGTGGAGGCATAAAAAGTGGTTTGCCACGTTGCCTTGAAGGAGCTAGATACACTGCACAATGGTCAGGTGCTCCCTACTCTGTTTATGGTGGGAAAGGTGGAGAAGACGATTATGCAGACGATATAAATAGTCGCTCTCACATGTTAAATTGGCTTGCAGGAGGTTCTGTTTACGTTCCAACTATTGAAGGATTAAAAGTTCCTTTAGAGCTTTCTTTGGCTGTACATAGCGATGCAGGCTATGCAAAAGATTTCAATTCGCTTGTTGGCTCACTTGCAATCTACACAACAGACTATAATGATGGTAGACTAAATGCTGGTATTTCAAGATATGCTTCTAAAGATTTAGCATCTTCTATGCTTAACAATCTTGTGAAAGACCTTCAACAAGAATACGGGAAATGGGCTAAGCGTTACCTTTGGGATCGCAATTATTCAGAAGCAAGACTTCCCGAAGTTCCCGCAGCGATCATTGAGACGATGTCTCATCAGAATTTCCCTGACATGTTATTAGGTCAAGATCCCAATTTTAAATTCACCTTTGCTCGTTCTTTATACAAATCTTTATTAAAGTACATCACAAATCAACATGGGGAAGATTACATTGTTGCTCCATTAACACCTAAATGCTTTAAAATTGAATTTAAAGATGAATCAAAAGTTGAATTATCATGGGAAGCAACTACAGACCACTCTGAATCAACCTCAAACGCCACTTCTTTTAATGTATATATGGCTACAGGTACAAGTGGATTCGATAATGGAACGAATATAAAAACAAACCATTATACTATGAAACTCGAGCCCAATATACAATATAACTTTTATATTACGGCTTGCAATAATGGTGGTGAAAGTTTCCCTACAGAAGTTTTATCTGCTTATTACCAACCGCAAGCAAGTGAAACTATATTGGTTATAAACGGTTTTAATCGTTTATCGGGGCCTACTGTCATCAATAATGAAAACGAACAGGGATTTGACTTAAAAGATGATATAGGTGTTTCATATGGTAAAACCCTAGGTTGGAATGGTTATCAGAAGGTTTTTTCTAAAAACAAAGCCGGCATTGAAGGTCCTGATGGGTTAGGTTTCTCTGACGAATCACTTGCAGGAAAGGTCATCATGGGAAACACTTTCAACTATACGATTGAACATACTGAAGCCATTGCCACTGCACAAAAATACAATATCGTGAGTAGTTCAAGCGAAGCAGTATTCACACGAAAGTTTAATCTTGATAAATACAAATGTATTGACTTGATTCTTGGACTTGAAAAGAGTACTGGCAATAGTTTGAAAAACTATAAAACGTTCACTCCCAATATGCAAAAACTTTTGCAACAATACACCCAAAAAGGTGGTTCTCTTATTGTTAGCGGAGCTTATGTCGCATCGGATATGAAAACATTTAGCGACAAACAGTTCTTAGAAAACACACTTAAGGTTAATTATAGTCCTACAGATAGTTGTAAAAACAACTCATATATAACTGGATTAGGGTTAAATCTTAATTTATATAATTATTATAACGACACACATTACGCTGCTCCTAAAACTGATATCATTCATCCATTACCCTCTGCAATTTGTGCAATGCAATATGCAGACCAGACTAGTTCTGCTGTAGCTTATAAAGGTTCAGACTATTCTTGCTTTACCATGGGATTCCCTTTTGAATGTATTATTGATAAAGACACACGTAATAAACTCATGAGAGGTATTCTTAATTATTTATTAACGCCCAAACAAAAATAATTATGATTTATAAAATACAAGCAAATTCAAGTGGTAGTAAGTTTATTGAGGTGAGCGATGAGCATCTCAAAACAATACAAAAATATTCTTTGTTTCGTAATCTTGTTGATAGTAATGGCATTATTGATGAGGATTTATTAGATAAATTACGACTCAACATACGCTCTCTTCTAGGAAACGAAGATAATACAAGTAAAGAGTTATTAGACCTTTGTCTTGACGTTATATATCATAAGTACATGAAAGCTTTTGGACTCCACCAACTTATGCTTTTATATATCCAAGAAATAGAAAAATAATTTAGCATTTAAATCATTTCAAATGTCACTTGAATCCTATTTAATATAGGTAAAAATCATTCATTATACAAATTAGTTATTTAGAGTTCAAATTTCGATAAAATAGTTTTGGAAAGCAAATACTTACTTACCGACTTCCTACCCACAACAAAGAAAGAATGTACCTTGCGTGGTTGGGATGAATTAGATATTATTCTATTCACTGGAGATGCATACATAGATCATCCTTCTTTTGGTCCTGCCGTTATCGGACGCTCTATAGAAGCTGCAGGATATCGCATCGCAATCGTCCCACAACCAGACTGGCATGGAGATTTCCGTGACTTTAAAAAGCTTGGAAAACCACGTCTTTTTTTTGCAGTTTCGCCTGGGAACATGGATTCTATGGTGAATAAATATACTGCCAATAAACGATTAAGATCTGAAGATGCCTATAGTCCTGATGGAAGACACGACTGTAGACCTGACTACCCTTCAATTGTTTACACACAAATATTAAAAAAACTTTTTCCAGATGTTCCCGTTGTTATTGGTGGTATCGAAGCTTCTCTACGTCGTGTCACTCACTTTGACTACTGGCAAAATAGGCTTAGAAAGTCTATTTTATGCGACTCTGGTGCAGACATGCTATTATATGGTGTTGGAGCAAAATCTATTCTTGCTCTTGCAGAGGCTATTGAACAAGGTCGAAACATCAAGAAAGTCACCGAAATTCCACAAACAGTATATCTTGCAAGTAAAGATAATATACAAGGAGGGATAACAGATAAGGATATCATCTTGCATAGTTATGAAGAGTGTTTACAAAACAAAAAGGCACATGCAGAGAACTTTAAGTATATAGAAGAAGAGTCTAACAAAATGCATGCCCAACGACTTTTGCAAGAAGTCGACGGAAAATATACGGTTGTTAACCCACCATTCCCTACTATGACCACAGCAGAACTCGATGCAATGTTCGACCTTCCTTACACACGTTTGCCTCATCCTAAATATAAGAACAAACGTATTCCTGCATATGAGATGATTAAATTCTCGGTAAACATTCACCAAGGCTGTTTCGGAGGATGTTCTTTTTGCACAATATCTGCCCACCAAGGTAAATTTGTAACTTGTCGTTCTAAAGAAAGTATCATTAAAGAAGTGAAACAAATAATAAGTATGCCCGACTTTAAAGGATATCTTTCAGACCTTGGAGGACCATCTGCCAACATGTATGGAATGGCTGGTAAGAACCAAAATATATGCGAGAAATGTAAACGCCCATCATGTATCAGTCCTAAAGTTTGTACAAACTTAAATACTGATCACACCAAAATACTTGAAATATATCGTGCAGTTGATGCTTTACCTGGATTAAAGAAGAGCTTTATAGGTAGTGGTGTAAGATACGATTTATTGCTTCATAAAAGTAAAGATGATAAAACTAACGCTGCAGCAAAAGAATATATACACGAACTTATCACCAAACACGTTAGTGGTCGTTTGAAAGTTGCACCCGAACACACTAGTGATGATGTGTTAGGACTAATGAGAAAACCTTCTTTTGAGCAGTTCTATGAGTTTAAAAAGATATTCGATAGAATCAATAGAGAAGAAAATTTAAAACAACAAATTATTCCTTATTTCATTAGTAGTCACCCTGGTTGTAAGCCTGAAGATATGGCAGACTTGGCGGTAAAGACTAAAAATCTAGACTTTAAGCTAGAACAAATACAAGACTTTACCCCTACTCCAATGACAGTTAGTACAGAAGCATGGTACACGGGCTATCATCCTTATACTTTAGAGCCTATATATAGTGCTAAGACTCCAAAAGAAAAGTTGGCACAAAGGCAATTCTTCTTCTGGTACAAACCTGAAGAACGAAGAGGAATTGAACAAGAATTAAGAAAAATTGGTCGTGCAGATCTCATTCAACAACTTTTCGACAAGGCTCCAGCTCCAAAGTTTAACAATCCTAGAAAGCCATCTGATCAAAGGAATAAGTCGAATGAAAAGAAGTCATATAATCCCAACTTCGCACCCAAAAGCAATAAAAAAGAAGGAAGAAGAAAAAGAAGTAGATAATAAGAGTAAGATATTATCATAGAAAAAACATATCCAACTATGGTTTGGATCTTTATAATTATAAACTAAAAGGCTTCAAAGAGAGTATTATTGCTATATATTTAGATACAGCTGTAATACTCTTTTTTTCATAGTACAATCTTTCTTCAAATATGATAGCTAAACTTTTACATTGCAGACATCATTTCAATGCCTTAATTGGTCACTACAATCTTCGACAAAACACATTACTAATTTCCTAGAAACCAATATATCTTTATAGAAATTGTTGTAAAGATTTTAGTTTTTCAATATCTTTTAATCTTTCTTTCGTCTCTATTTCAGAATCCACATTCAATCCTAAAAACGCTTCATTTTTTATTTCTCTAAGAGAATTTAGTATTGTTGTGTCTATCAATCCGCCAACTAAAAAAGGAAGAGGAGATACAAAACGATTCAAGGCATCTACTGTTTTAGAAAGATTTTGAGTTGAGAATAAATCTGGATTAAAATTAAAAAAGATCATATCGGCATGACCTTTAAAAGGCAAAGCCTTACTAAAATCGTCATAAGAATTTACCTCTATTGTTTTTATTACATCTAAAGAAGGAACAATATCGTCAATAACTGTAGCTTTTAAGTTATCTATCATCACCGTATCCTCATCACCATTTAGTTGAACTCCAGTAAGTTTAAAGTTATAAATACGTGTAATAATATTTTGAGGCATATCGTCTTTAAATACCCCAAAGGTCTTAACATTAGTAAAAGATAATATCTTATTATTTTTCTTTATGGTATCTATTTGAAGAGAACTATAGTCTGGTTGTATTCCACTATAAGAAGAGTACATCTTGACAAAACGTGGATTCCCCTGTTCAAAGTTAAATCCTATGCATTCAACTCCTTGCTCTATCACTGCACGAATATTCTCTTTTTCGTACATTCCGCACACCTTTAATATCATAAAACGTTATTTTGTCCTTTGAAGTTTACTTACTTTTATCGCTACCAATAATAATATTACTGCAAAGATATTGTGTTTCTGCTTAAATAAAGAGGATTACTGCAACATTTTAATTAAACCTAAGATAAGATATTAGATTTTCTATAACTATTTTCCTTGAATCCTGCATCATTCTTACATAGCAAAGTTAGTAAATAAAAAGAACATACCAACATTCTATAAAACTATATTCACTCTCTGTATGCTTTCTTTGACAACCTAACACAATGGGCATAACCAAAGAAATAAACAAAATTTGTAAAAGTGTTTGTATTCTACTAAGCTTTTAAAGCATAACTTTTACATTGCAAAAGCAACGTTTTTAGACCCTTATATCAATGCTTTTAGGGCGTAAAAGCAATACTATTACAACTGCATAAAATTAAGACAAGAAAACAATTAAATAATAACATCTTAAATAGAGATATCAAAAGTTTCGACAAGAGAGGCAAAAAATATTTAGATATCTTATTCCATCTCATCCAAGAGCAACAATATATTATTTTTATTTATCCCAATGCTGTCTACAAAATAATTCTCCTTGTTCAAAACCTTCTTCATATAAGTCTTCAAGTTTAGTGACATCTCGTTCTATTCTATTCACTTCTAAAGGACGAATAGGACGAACACACAGAATTTTCCCTTCATTTTCGAGACGCTCTATCAAATCTAATTGAGCATTATAAACAGCTATTCGCCTACTTAGTGCAACTCTAAGACGAGGAAATTTCTTATAGATAAAACGAGGAATTTTGTAATCTTTTGATGTGTTTCGATATCCTCTATTCCGTGTTAGCACTACAACATTAGTAGAATGTCCCGTCTCTATTGATCTTAAGACAGGAATACTATCCACAATTCCACCATCAAGCATAGGAATGCCGTCAACTGTAACAATCTTACTTACATAGGGTAAACTCGACGATGCCTTCACAATATCAAGCACTCTCTGCTTGTCTTGCTTTTCAACAAGATACATAGCCTCTCCCGTTAAACAGTTAGTTGTAACTATTTCAAAGGTTGAAGGATTATTGAAATAAGCTTCAAAATCATAAGGAAGATAATAGTTTGGCAAGTCTTCGTATAACAATTTCTGATCAAAAATACATCCTTGAGAGAATAAATGCCTCAATCCAATATAATCATAACGAGCTAAAAAATCTATATTTGTCATTCTAGCCCGACGATATTGCTTACTTATATACGACATTCCGTTCCCTGCTCCAGCCGAAACAGCAACTACATAATCAAAATAAAGATTATGTTTCATAAATGCATCTAATACACCACTGGTGAAAACCCCACGCATACCTCCGCCTTCAAGTACAAGTCCTACGTCTGATGTTATATCCATAAGAAAACAATTAAAGTTGTGACAAAGTTACATAAATTGAACTATTTTTCGTAACTTTGCGATATATATTAAATAAATCTTTTTAATATGTTTGACAAAAATACATACATTAAACGCCGTGAAACGCTAAAAAAGCTGGTAAAGAGTGGTATTATCATATTATTTGGCAATAACGAATCGCCTTGTAACTATCCTAATAATGCTTATTCACCATTCAGGCAAGACTCTTCTTTTCTTTATTACTTTGGTGCTAATAGAGATGGATTAGTAGGAATAATAGATATAGACAACAACACAGACACTCTTATTGGTAATGACGTTGACATTGACGATATAGTGTGGTTGGGTCCTGTTGACTCGGTTAAAAATATGGCCTCAGCTGTAGGAGTTGAGCATACTGCGCCTTTAAAAGAATTAAAACATATTTGTTGTGATGCTTTAAAGAATAAAAGAGAAGTTCATTTCCTTCCTCCTTATAGGTCGGATATAATGATATTGATATATGACCTTTTAGGTATTCATCCTAATCAACAAAAAGAAAAGGCTTCTTTATCACTTATAAAGGCTGTTGTTAAGATGCGTTCTGTTAAGGAACAGCAAGAAATTGAAGAAATTGAACGTGCTTTCGAAATTGGATATTTAATGCACACAACAGCGATGAAACTTACAAAAGAAGGCGTTACTGAAAAATTTATCAGCGGACAAGTTGATGGTATTGCCAATTCTTATGGTTCAAAGGTTAGCTTCTCTACTATCTTTACACAAAGAGGTGAAATTCTACATGGCGCTCCTACAATGGAAAAACTAAAGAATGGAAAACTTGTTTTATGCGATTGCGGTGGCGAAACCATTAATAACTATTGTTCCGACCATACTAGAACATATCCTGTTAATGGCAAATTCACTCAAAAACAATTAGATATTTATTCTATTGTAGAAGCTGGACACGACTTAGTTCTACAAATTGCAAAACCTGGTGTAAAATGGTTTGATGTTCACATGGAGGTTTGTAAGCTTATGACAACTCGTCTGAAAGAACTTGGTTTAATGAAAGGTGACGTAGAAGAAGCTGTGGTTTCTGGAGCACACGCTTTATTCTTACCTCATGGTTTAGGTCACATGATGGGACTCGACGTACACGATATGGAAGGATTAGGACAAATATACGTAGGTTATGACGACGAAATTCAACCTTCAACACAATTCGGAACAGGATCACTTCGTATGGGTAGACGAATTGAAGAGAACTTTGTTATCACGGATGAACCTGGTATTTACTTCATTCCTGCACTTATTGACGAATGGAAAGCAAAGGGAATTGGAAAAGATTTCATTAACTTTGAAGCTCTAGAACAATATAAAGACTTTGGAGGAATTCGTATTGAAGATGATGTTCTCATAACAAGAGATGGTTGTAGATTTATTGGAAAGACAGAAATTCCATATCACCCTAAAGACCTCGAAGCTTTAATGAACCAATAAAGAATATTTAGTTCCTCAAGACAACGATATATTGCATAAATAAAACATAATTATATAAATTGAAAAACAGTAAAACATGAAAAAAATAATCATGCTAGCTGCACTTACATGCGCTGTAACAGGCATGCAGGCAGAAACAAACACAGACAGTATCAAAGTAGTAAAACCTGTATTCACTGTAGTCAAAGCAAATAAAATAACAAGTATCAAGGACCAAAACAAAAGTGGAACTTGTTGGGCTTATTCTACAAATAGCTTTTTTGAAAGCGAAATTTTAAGAAAAACAGGTAAAACTTACGATTTAAGCGAAATGTTTGTTGCTGGTAAAACATACATGGATAGAGCAATTAAAGCTGTTCGTATGCACGGAGATGTTAGTTTCTCAGAAGGCGGTAGTGGCTATGATGTACAATATTGCTGGGAAAATTATGGTATGATTCCAGAGTCTGCTATGCCATTACCTGGTAAAATGATAGGTGACTCATTAGCAAACTTCTCAGAATTCTTTAGCGTTATGACTCCATACGTTGAGGCTGTAGCAAAGAATAAAGCTTCAAAACTAACTCCCGCATGGAAGAATGGTTTACAAGGCATTATCGATTCATATCTTGGTAAAGCACCAACTTCATTCCAATACGAAGGTAAAACATATACACCACAATCATTTGCTGCTAGTTTAGGATTGGATATGAAAGATTATATCAGCTTTACAAGCTACACACACCACCCTTTCTGGACTGAATTTGCAGTAGAAGTACAAGACAATTGGCGCTGGCCCATGAGCTGGAACGTACCTATTGACGACCTTTGTAAAATCATAGACAATGCAATTATGAATGGCTACACAGTTATGTGGGGCGGTGATGTAACAGAAGATGGTTTTACACGTAAAGGACTAGGTATTGCTTACGACGTTAAAAAAGCACGTTCTATGGCAGGAACCGACGCTGATCGATGGTTTAAGCTATCAAGTAGTGAGAAGAAAAACAAGTTAGGTGCCCTTGGAATCAATGCACCCGAAATTGTTCCAACACAAGAAATGAGACAAGAAGCATTCGATAATTGGGAAACAACTGACGACCACGGAATGCACATCTATGGTATCGCTAAAGATCAAAATGGTAAAGAATACTACATGGTTAAGAACTCTTGGGGTACTTATGGCGATTATAATGGCACATGGTATATGACCAAAGCATTCGTTGCTTACAAAACAATGGACTTCATTGTGAACAAAAATGCAGTTCCAAAGGATATCCGTAAAAAGATTGGTCTATAATCATCGCACCATAAACTATAAGTAAATACGCTTATAGTAACAATAAAAGATGAATAATCTTAGATTCATTCCACCTTATTATATATAAGGCTAAAAGGAAAGTCTTAAGATTATTCATCTTATTTTATATCTGCCTACCACCTAAAAGGCAACAAGACAACTAAAAAAAGTAAGTGTTAAAGAAATATTTTAAAGGCTTTTATTTGTTTAATATCAATAAAACTATTACTTTTGTATTGAAATAAAACTACACATCTATACTAATAAAACAAACAAACAAGAATATGTAGATAGAACAAGATGTAAAACTAAGTAACTTAATAACAATTATTACAAATAAAAAAACAATCTATTATGAAAATTTTTACTTCTCTTTTAAGCCTAGGTATGGCTTTATACGCCTTTAACTTTGCACAAGCGCAAAGCTACACACAACCTTATCAAACCGTTCCTACAGCAATGCATGCAGCAACTCAATCACTTTATAGCGTGAATGTAAGTATTGATGGCAACACTGTTATGACTTATACCGATACAAATGGCAGACAATCTTACAACTGGTTGCAGGACGAATATTCATTTACAGTAAAAAAAGGACAAGAAGTTACACTTGATGTTCGTGCAGGCATTTGGTCATGGGACATTGCAATTGGTTTCGATTGGGATCATGATGGCACATTCGAAGACCAACAACGTGCTTTTGCTAAAGTAGGTTCTACCGCTTCAAAAAATAATAGTTCATGGGGACATGAGCCCTATAACACAGATACATATCGTAAAAGTCAACAAACAGCATTAGGCCATCTCGGTGTAGTTCAACACACATTTAAATTTACGGTACCTGCAACTGCAAAAGAAGAAACTACAAGATTCCGCATTCTTTGCGACGGAGACGGCTATGCTTATGGAAGAACAGTACCTCCATTCAATTTAAATGACAAAGTAGGTTATGCTGGTTCAATGCACGATTTCGGTGTAAGAATTGAAGGAGAAGCAGGCCCTGAAACTGGAATTAACAACACAACAGTAACAAATAACTCAAATAAACCTGCTGAAATCTACACAATTGATGGTCTTCGTCTCAACACAACAGTAGATAAACTCACAAGAGGTATCTACATCATCAATGGTAAAAAGGTGGTTATTAGATAATTAATCAAGCAACACTACCACCCTATTCATATCTAAAAAAAATAGGATAGCGTAGAATATAAAAAAAATAAAGGCAAAGACCAAGTATAACTTTAAGTTTTAAATGGCTCTTTGCTTTTTTATTTTCATGAATAATCCAACTATAATAGCGCCTTAAATCTTCTTACAGCATCTTTATTAGCACGTAAAAGCTATCATCTTGTATGATTTTTTTTGCGATTCTTTTACATATTAGCTAAAATTCTTTTAGAAACAAATCACCATATCTTTGCATTTTCCAAAGAAATAAATTATAATGTAACACCTGTTTAAACAACATATTTTAGTATGCTGTTGATTGGTATATCAAAAAAAATATGTAGATTTGCAATATATTATTTTTTATTCTAAATTTCAATACATTATATATATGAAACAAACTAAAATAGTTTGCTCTATTAGTGACTTTCGCTGTGACGAGGAGTTTCTAAGAAAACTCTTTTTTGCAGGAATGAATGTCGTTAGAATGAACACGGCACATGCTCCCAAAGAAGGTATAAAAAAGATTATAAAGAATGTTCGTGCAGTTTCTCCTCATATTGCTTTATTGATAGATACTAAAGGTCCTGAAATCAGAACAACATCAGTTGATGAACCCATTCAATATCACATCGGAGAGAAAGTAAACATCTATGGTTGTCCTGATAAGATTACAACACACGATCATATCAATGTTTCTTACACTGAAATAGTAAGAGACGTGAAAGAGGGAGACCACATCTTGTTTGATGATGGTGCATTAGATATGTTGGTAACAGGTAAAGAAAACGACCATCTTCTTGTTGAAGTACAAAATGAAGGCGTTTTAGGTGCACGTAAAAGTGTTAATGTTCCTGGAGAACATATCGATCTTCCTGCATTAACAGAACGTGACAAAGAAAACATTCTTCTTGCTATTGAACAAGATATTGATTTCATTGCTCACTCTTTTGTACGCTCTGCTGCTGACATTAAAGCTGTTCAAGATATCTTAGATGAACACGGAAGTGATATTAAAATCATCTCAAAGATTGAAAATCAAGAAGGAGTTGATAACATTGACGAGATTATTGACGCTTCGTATGGTATCATGATTGCTCGTGGTGACTTAGGTATTGAGGTGCCAATCGAATGTATTCCTGGTATTCAACGCTCAATTATCCATAAATGTGTATTGAAGAAGAAACCTGTTATCGTAGCAACCCAAATGTTGCACACTATGATTAACAACCCAAGACCAACACGTGCTGAAGTCACCGACATTGCAAATGCGATCTATTATCGTACTGATGCTTTGATGCTTAGTGGTGAAACTGCTTCAGGAAAGTATCCTATTGAAGCAGTAAAAACAATGGCTGCAATTGCAGAACAAGCTGAAAAAGATAAGATGAGAGAGCACGATATTGATCCAGTTGCTGACGTAACAGATCAAAGAGAGTTCCTTGCTCGTGCTGCAATTGAAGCGACTCAACACTTAGGTGTTAAGGGAATTATCACCGATAGTGAAACAGGACAGACTGCAAGAGCACTTGCTTCATTTAGAGGACCTACTCCTGTACTTGCTATTTGCTACAAAGAAAAGACTCAACGTTTATTAAATTTGAGTTATGGAGTTATTCCAGTATATCAAAAAGAACATGTTTCTTCACAACATACTTTCATTGCAGCACTCAGAATGTTGAAACAAAAGCACTACTTAGAGCTTGATGATAAGATTGCATACCTTAGTGGATCACTCGGTGCAGGTAGCGGTACAAGTATTTTAGAGATAAACAAAGTACGAGCAGTATTTGATAGAAACTATACATTTCACTTACCTGATCAATTCCTAAAATCCAAAAACGGATCGGAATAAATAGAAAATCAGGAACTTATTCTCTAAAACTCAAGAAATAAGTATATTAAAAAAGAAAGCGATGACGTTGCTATAACATCATCGCTTTTTATTATTTATCTCGACTGCTCTTTTTAATTCTTTTTATTGCGAATAGCTTCTTTTATTAAACCTTCAATCTCTTCACATAGTTCGGGATTGTCTTTTAATAACCTTTTTGCTGCATCTCTTCCTTGACCTAATTTAGATTCTTTATAAGAAAACCATGAACCGCTCTTTGTTATGATGTTATGTTCAACCCCAAGATCGATAATCTCGCCAATTTTAGAGATACCTTCACCATACATAATATCAAACTCTGCCTTCTTAAATGGAGGAGCAACCTTGTTTTTCACTACCTTTACACGGGTTTCATTACCGATTGGTTCATCTCCATCCTTTATTGCTGTGCCACGTCTGATATCTAAACGCACGCTAGAATAAAACTTCAAAGCATTTCCACCCGTTGTTGTTTCTGACGGTCCATATGTTACTCCAATCTTATCACGTAGCTGATTAATAAAGATACATGTTGTATTTGTTTTATTGATGGTACTTGTTAGCTTTCTAAGAGCTTGGCTCATAAGACGTGCTTGCAATCCGACATTATTGTCACCCATGTCTCCATCGAGTTCTTTTTTAGGAGTAAGAGCAGCTACAGAGTCTATAACTACAATATCAACTGCAGAAGAACGAATTAATTGATCTGCAATTTCAAGAGCTTGTTCACCAGTATCTGGCTGTGAAATCCATAGTTCATTGATATTAACACCAAGCTTTTCAGCATAAAAACGATCGAAAGCATGTTCTGCATCGATAAATGCTGCAACGCCACCTGCCTTTTGTGCTTCAGCAATAGCATGTATTGCAAGAGTGGTTTTACCTGAAGATTCGGGACCATAGATTTCTATAATACGTCCTTTGGGATAGCCTCCAACACCTAAAGCCAGGTCAAGTCCGATACTACCAGTGGGGATAACATCAATATTCTCAATATTTTCATCTCCCATACGCATAATTGCTCCACGTCCAAAGTCTTTCTCTATCTTTGCCATTGCGGCTTGTAGAGCCTTTAGCTTATTCTCTTGTAAACCCTCTTGTGGGCTCTTCTCTTTTTCTTTAGCCATGCTTGTTTTTCTAAGTAGTTTAAAGTTTATAATCAATAATGAAATAAACAACCTCACAATGAGGTTTGTTTATTTCATAAATATATTACCATTCAGATTCTTATAACTCAAGATCTCCGTTGAAAACCTCATGCCATGGAAGTCCTTGCTTATTGAGTTCTTCCATAAATGGATCTGGGTCAAACTCTTCAACATTCCATACTCCAGGTCTTTTCCATAAGCCTTTGAAGAACATCATGGCTCCTATCATAGCAGGAACTCCAGTTGTATAGCTAACACCTTGCATACCTGTTTCGTTATAAGCATCTTGGTGTTTGCAGTTATTATATACATAATAAGTAAGTTCTTTACCATCTTTAATACCACGAATTCGACAACCAATACTTGTTTCTCCTTCGTAGTTCTCACCTAAATCTTGTGGATTTGGTAAAACTGCCTTCAAGAATTGCAATGGAACAATTTGCTGACCATTATAATCAATGGGAACAATACTTGCCATTCCGATATTCTCTATCACTCTAAGGTGATTGATATATTGTTCTCCAAAGGTCATCCAGAAACGTGCTTGCTTAATAGTTGGGTAATTTTTTACCAAACTTTCGAGTTCTTCATGATGAAGAAGATAACTCTCTCTAGGACCAATATTGGGGTAAGTTAATGGCTGATGGATTTCCAAGGGTTCAGTTTCAATCCATTGACCTTCTTTATAATAAAGTCCTTTTTGAGTGATCTCACGAATATTTATCTCGGGGTTAAAGTTGGTAGCAAATGCTTTATGGTGATTACCAGCATTGCAATCTACGATATCTAGATAGTGAATTTCATCGAAATAATGCTTTGCAGCATATGCAGTAAAGATACCAGATACACCAGGATCGAATCCGCATCCAAGAATAGCAGTTAAGCCTGCATCTTCAAAGCGTTTCTTATATGCCCATTGCCAGCTATACTCAAAGTGTGCTTCATCTTTGGGTTCATAGTTCGCAGTGTCTAAATAATTAACTCCACATGCTAAACATGCCTCCATAATAGTTAAGTCTTGATAAGGGAGAGCTAAGTTTATTACGAGTTCAGGTTTATAACTATTGAATAGCTCTTTAAGCTGTTCAACATCATCAGCATCAACTTGTGCAGTCTTAATCTTTGGGTTTCCTATTGCTTTTACAATTTGATCACATTTTTCTTTACGGCGAGAAGCGATCATAAATTCTGTAAAAACATCCGCATTTTGTGCGATTTTGAATGCAGCAACAGTAGCAACACCACCTGCACCAATCATTAATACTTTTCCCATATTTGTATATTGTTATTATTTTGTTTATTTCTTTATACTAATCTTTTAATTCTGAACCCCGAATTCCGAGGGCACTCATAAGTGAATACCCAAGAATCTCTTGTTTAAAATTGCCACCTTGCATTGGTTGCATGGCAAAAAGAGTTATTTTCTTGTTCTCATCATCAACTCTACTAAGAGTCATCCTTAATTCAGTCCATAATGATTCTTTTTCGTGATTAGGAATAATCATCACTCTTTTAACATTGGAGTGGTTGCATATTGTTGATGTGATATCTGTAAAGAGAGCATCTTTCTCCACAATTTCTTCATATGGAAACGAAGAAATAACGAATTCTCCAAGATGATCTTTAAATGCTTTTTGGTTGAGTTCTTCTTCGAAATTAGCTGGAGTAAAATTATTCAATTGCTTTGATTTTTTATCATGCAGCAGAATCACTTGAATACTATTTTCTCCTTCCCTTATTCCTCCATCTAATGCAATACAATCTAGCCAATGGGCAAAGTCTGCTTTCGGAATACGACGTTCGAGCATTCTTTCGAAGTTTACAATAAGGTGAAAAGCTGTATTATCAATGCATTCTGCATCTACAATGATAACATTTTCACTCCAATCCTCTGTATTTAAAAGATTATTTTCCATTAATGCAAAGATAATAAAAAAAGATTATATGATAACTTATTATGTTTATTGTTTTTACTTATAACTTCTTTGGATTATAAAACTTGTAACATGAAACAGATAGAAGAATATATTTTTATCCTACATACAAATATTTTCTTTCTTTTTTGGTCCTTATAAAACCAGTTTAACCCAGAGATAATTAAAAACATAGTTTTATATTTACAACTTAAGAAGAGATAATAGTTAACATACACTAATAAAGGAGATTTTATTAACACTAACATGTTAATTCATTATTCAATATCCTATATTTGCAAATATGAAAAAGAGGACAATAGGAATAATAGCAGTTATCATGGGATTTTCTTTCCTTGCACTACTCTTTTTACAATTGCAGTATATGCAACGAATGGTGCAAATGAAGAAAGAGCAATTTAATGAATCGGTAAATCGTGCTTTATATCAAGCCTCAAAAAACTTAGAACTCAATGAAACTTTACGCTATCTTGAAAAAGATATTAACGAAACAGAACGTAAAGCTTTTATTCAAGATTCTATAAATGCTTTATCAAAAAAAGGAGGAAAAGCAATTCAACATTCTCATCAATACTCTGTCACAGGTAAAGATGGAACAGTTTATTCTTCATTCGAGTTAAAAACGATAACAATACGTCCTTCAAAAATTCCAAAGGGAATGATTCTCGAAAGAGATAAGAATTCTATAACAGAGGCTTCAAAGTCGTTCCAAGAATTAGTAAAAAGCAGATATATTTATCAAAAGGGTCTACTCGACGAGGTTGTTTACTCAATACTTTATTCTGCATCAGAGAAACCTTTGAAAGAAAGAATTAACTTTAAGCTTCTAGATCAAGACCTAAAGGCTGAATTAATGAATTACGGAATAGATATTCCTTATCATTTTATTGTTTCAACTCAAGATGGCCGAGAAATATATCGATGCCCAGACTATAGTGATGCCAACGAAGACTATTGTTATTCTCAAGTATTATTTAAAAATGATCCACAAGCGAAGGTAGGCGTTGTGCGTATCCATTTCCCAGAAATGGATAAGTATATTTATTCTTCTGTATGGTTTGTTATTCCATCATTAATATTTACAATAGTACTGCTCATAACATTTATATTTACGATTGTCATAATATTCAGGCAAAAAAAATATACAGAATTAAAGAATGACTTTATTAATAATATGACTCATGAATTAAAAACGCCAATTTCTAGCATCTCCCTTGCGGCACAAATGCTTAATGACGAGTCGATAAACAAAAGTCCATTCATGCTTAAACACATAGGAACTGTTATCAATGATGAATCAAAACGACTACGTTTTTTGGTTGAAAAAGTTCTTCAAATGTCAATGTTTGATCGCAATAAAGCAATCTATAAATCAAAAGAATTAGACTTAAATGAGATGGTTTATAATATTGCAAATACTTTTACCTTGCGTGTAGAACATACTGGAGGAAAGATTTATACTGAGATAGAGGCAGTTGATTCGACTGTATATGTTGATGAAATGCATTTTCAAAATGTAATATTCAACCTTCTTGACAATGCGGTGAAATATAGAAAGCCTAACACCCCGTTAGATATATTCTTAAAGACATGGAATGAAAATGATTACATCATACTCTCAATCAGAGATACAGGTTTAGGAATAAAAAAAGACAATATAAAGAAAATTTTTGATAAATTCTACCGTGTTCACACTGGCAATGTTCACGACGTTAAAGGATTCGGATTAGGACTTGCATACGTAAAACAGATTGTAAACGCTAATGGAGGAGAAATAATCGTTGAAAGTGAATATGGAAAAGGAACAACATTTACAATTAAATTACCAATAATTAAAAATTAAGAATTATGGAAGACAAATTAAAAATCTTATTGTGCGAAGATGATGAGAACCTAGGAATGTTGCTTAGAGAATATCTACAAGCAAAAGGTTATGCAGCAACTCTTTGCCCAGATGGTGAAGCAGGATATAAAGAATTTTTGAAAAATAAATTTGACATTTGCGTTCTTGATGTAATGATGCCTAAAAAAGACGGATTTACTCTAGCACAAGAAATAAGACAATCAAATGCAGATATGCCTATAATATTCCTCACTGCAAAAACATTAAAAGAGGATATATTAGAAGGATTCAAGATTGGAGCAGATGATTATATCACAAAACCATTCTCTATGGAAGAACTAGTATTCCGTATTGAAGCTATTCTTCGTCGCGTACATGGTAAGAAGAACAAAGAAAGTACATTGTATAACATTGGTAGATTTACGTTTGATACCCAAAAGCAATTGCTAACAATTGGAGATAAGCAAACAAAACTAACAACTAAAGAAAATGAATTGTTAGCTTTACTTTGCTCACATGCAAACGAAATTCTACAACGTGATTTCGCATTAAAAACCATTTGGATTGATGATAACTATTTCAATGCACGCTCTATGGATGTTTATATAACCAAACTACGTAAACATTTAAAAGACGATGAACAAATAGAAATCATTAATATTCATGGTAAGGGCTATAAACTTATCACCCCTGAACAAGATTAATATTATTCAAAAGAGCTTGATAAAATATATCAAGCTCTTTTTTCTTCTTTTCTCATATACAAATACCTTAATCAGACATGAGTTTCTAGATACTTCATCCATATCACAAGAATAGCAAATCATATTGATATCCTTTTTTTATCGAACGTTTTTCTTTTATTATATCGAAAGAAAATCGTTTTACAAAGAAGAAATATTGGAACCTAACTAGAAATCACAATGCGTCTCTAAGATATACTACTTCACTAATTTAAGTAATTGAGATGCATGCTCTTTTACTTTGATACTCTTTGGAGTAATGATATGCTCTACCTTACCTTCTTCATCAATGATAAATGTGGTTCGATAGGTACCAAAATAGGTTCTACCATACATTTTCTTCTCGCCCCAAACACCAAAAGCCTCTACCAATGTCTTATCTGTATCGGCAATAAGAGGGAAAGGAAGTTCGTATTTTGTAATGAATTTTTGATGCGATTTCTCATCATCTACACTCACCCCAATCACTTCTAAACCTGCACTTTGCAAGTCGTTATAACCCTCTTTCAAGCTACATGCCTGACTTGTACAGCCTGGTGTGTTATCTTTTGGATAAAAATAAAGCGCAAATTTCTTACCAAGATAATCGCTCGACTTTATCTCTTTACCGTTAGCATCACGTCCTAAAATCTCTGGAATCTTATCTCCTATTTCCATAATATCTGTTTTTTATGTGTTTATAAATAATTTAAAATTAAATAGAAACGCACTATTTGCAAGGTTTTACACTAACAATAGGCTTCTATTCGTTACTCTCTTGATTTCCATTTAAATGCTTTTTGATATAATCTCTGCACTCTTCCATCAACCATTTAGGCGTACTTGTTGCACCACAGATACCTACAGAATTCACATTCTCAAACCATTTAAGGTCTATTTCTTCTGCATTCTCGATGTGATAGCTATTGGGGTTGATGTTTTTACATTGATTATAAAGCACCTTTCCATTACTACTCTTGCGTCCACTCACAAACAATATAAGGTCGTGTTTAGCTGCAAAGAGCGCAATATTAGGCATTCTGTTTGCCACTTGCCTACATATAGTGTCAAAACTATCAAACTTTGCCGAGCTAGAAACATGTTCTTTGATATACTTTATGATACGTAAAAACTCGTCTAAACTCTTTGTTGTTTGTGAATAAAAATAGATATCACGATTGAAATCGAGTTTTTTTGCATCTTCAAAGTTCTCTATTACGATTGCTCTATTGGCAGTTTGACCAACCAAGCCCAACACTTCTGCATGTCCATTCTTTCCGAATATCACAATCTGAGCGTCTGGATTTTCCTCGAATTGCTTTCTAATTCGTTTTTGAAGTTGCAACACAACAGGGCAAGTTGCATCTATAATCTCTATATTATTCTGCTTTGCTAGCTCGTAAGTACTTGGTGGTTCGCCATGAGCACGCAACAAAACCTTTGCATTTTTAAGCTCTTTAAGCTTATCATGGTCGATAGTTGTGAGCCCACTCTTTGCAAGTCGGTTCACTTCCATGCCGTTATGAACAATGTCTCCCAATGAGTACATCGCCTCACCAGATGCAAGTTCTTCTTCAGCTTTACGTATTGCAGTGGTCACTCCAAAGCAAAATCCACTGCCATTATCTATCTCTATGTTAATCATTTTACGTTAATTGTTATAATAACTTTAGGCTTTGAGGGGTCGTTTGTAATCATTAAAACCCTTGGTTTTACCTTAACGCTCTTCAATAGCTGTGCATCTGCGGTTATCTTCATTGTTGTTGCCTCGCCAGGTCTAAGCTTTGTCTTGCTTAAATCAACACGCAAACCTGCTGTAAACATTTGAATAGAGCGTATATCTAATACCGATTGACCTACATTCTTTATCTCAATCTCGCCTTTTTTCTTCTTTTTACCATCAAAAGAGCCAAGTTCTAGCACCTCATTAGATAGCTCTAACTTCGCACTTTTTTGTAGTTCCTCCTCTGAAAGCTTATCAAACGAAGGCAAAAGCACTACACTTACGTTAATTTCTTTATCACTCGACACTTTATCTCCAGGATACATACCCAAGAAAATTGATGTTTGTGTTAATCCAAAGGTATTCAATAGTCTTGAATCTAGACTGATTGAAAGTACTCCACTCTGTCCTGGTGCAAGCTTATTAGGCGATATATCTACCTTTAAATAATTGGGAAGATGCATCGCTATTGGCTGAATTGTCTTCTTTGTATTATTCTTTATAAAGATTTTTTGCTGTGGATATTCGCCTGTATGAACGTCATCAAACTCTACGTCGTTGCGTTCTGCTTCCAGACTACCTATCTTTGAAGCATAAGTTCCTTTGAAATCTTGTATCGAAGACACTACAACTCCTTTATAGATAAGGAGTGCAGGGCGTGGATCTGCATTGCTATAAACAAGTAATTGTTTTGTAAAATGACCCAATTGAGCCGCATCGAAAGTGGCACAAATATGCGCTTTACCACCTTGTAGTATTGGTTGTTTAGGATAATCTACCTTTACACAGCCACAACTCACCTCAACATTATTGATCACTAAGGGTTTGTTTCCTGTGTTAGTCACCTCATAATCAGCAACTACTGGTATTCTATAGCTTGTTTGTCCTATATCTGTCACTTCATTAGCAATGGTCAATTCTTGTGCATTTGCCATCGTCATGCACGAGCAAAGAACCACTGCCATCATCCACATTCTATTCATTTATATTCTATTTTATTATTATCTATTTTTGTAAATATCATTTTATCTTGCCTCTCAAGATATCTTTTAAAGTTAGTTGCCTACCACTTTAAACGTCTTTGCGGCATCTCGTGCAATAAATTCAGGAGCATATAAGCATTGAACAACACATGTTCCGCTTTGGAATGCACCTTCTTTATCAATGTAATATGTTGCCGTTAACTCGTGAGTTCCTTTACTTAAACGATCGAAGAAATAATGAGTTACATTGTCTTTCATCGAACAATAAGCTCCTTGCTGATAAGCACTTAGCTGCAAAGTAGGCTCTAAACAAGCTGCACGTTTATCGCTTACTTCTACAAAGTTATAATCTTTATCGGCATTTATGGTTATCTTTATCGTTATTTTATCACCTTTTTTGAAAGAAACATTGTTTGCTTCTTTACCATTAAAGAATACATCTCGGCGAATAGATAAACCTGAAGTTGCAGCAGATACATTGGTTATTTTTTGCTCAAACTGCGCATAAACGGCTCCCCAAGAAGTGGTATTATCGTTCTTTTCAATGGTTACCACAGGTGGATTGTTCACCAATTGAGATACTTTTACATAGCCTAAGCCTGCTGAAGCTTTTGCGGCTTCAACCTTATTGTTATTAATTTTGATAGCTGGAGCTTGTGTTAAGTTCTCTAACTGCATTGCATCTTTCTTGTTACCAACAAGCACATACGCCACATCTACTGCGTTTAAAGCACTTTGTTTACGCAAACTTCTATAAGTTTGCACCAGCCATTGTTGCATTTGAGCAATGGTTTGCTCATCTTCTTGCGTCATTGTTTGAAGCAATTCGATAGTAGCAACCTGTGTAGGAACACGTCCATCGAGCCAAGAATAAGGTGCTTTATAAGTATTGAAAAAGCGTCCTTTCTCCTCATTATATACCGAATACTCTTTTATAGAGTTAAGAAGTTCCTTCGCTTTGGTTAGATATTGAGCGTTATTAGCACGTCTTTTATAAAGCGCATAAGCCACCTTTGCCTTGCCATATATCGTTAATTCCTTGCTTTGACGCAAGATTTTGGTAAACAAATAATCATCACTTACAACCTTAGACGATTGTTTTTGACTATCACCCAATGCATGAACATATAGATAATGCGCTATTGTTTCATGCAAATAGTAGGTATTATACTTACCAACAACACTATTTTCAAGCTCTTTAAGTCTTTTTGTTAAGTCTCTTTCGATATATCTTAAACCCTTATCAAATACTATTTTGAGGTCATTATCGATAAGATTACGCTGATTTAACCGTCCTAATAGTTCAGAAACAACTGTTGTTACATATCCATTGGGCATCATACCAGGATACCAAGCAAATCCTCCTTGAGTCGTTTGAAGTCTTTGTAGCGCATCGGTTTGTTGTTTTAAGCGATAATCTATCTGTGATTCATCAAAGTAATTGATGAGCTGTTGTCTTTGCATTGTTTCCTTATCCGCCTCTAACACCCATGGAGTTTCGGCAAGAACAAGGCTCTTTAGTTCTGCATTTTGTTCAAGAGCACTGGTTAAAGGCGATTCTTTTGTTGGATTATTGCGCCATATTTCCAATACATTTTTAATGTTTGGAGAAGCATTTAGAATAGCTCTTGCAGTGATATTAGCATACAATGACGCAGCAATATCAATGGCATTGTTATCTTTGGGCTCTGCAATTGAAGGCAAAGAAAGTATAGATAACCATGCAGGATTTTGCGTATATTCAATCGTTAGTTGCTTCTTTTGAGAGTCAGATGCAAACAATGAGGCGGTATTGATCGTCTTTGTTTGTGGCTTTGTCAATGTAAATGTGGTGCTATTGGTTACCCATTCAGAATCAGAAAGAATGGGAACATAGTGTTGTTCACCATCACTAAAGCCCTTACCCGATGCAACACAGCGGATAATTACTAACGAAGGCCATTGCGAAGTGTCGAAATTAAAGTCTAAACCTTGTGCTGATTGCGCTCCAAGAGCATATTTCTTATTTTGCGAATAGAGCACCTTTTGAGTCTCAGGGTCTATCACTTCGAGTGTAGCCACACCCTTAATTGCTTTCAACGACATATTTGATAGCTGCGAACTAAGCACACCTTTGTCTCCAATTCGTAAGAAACGAGGCATATTAGGCTGAATCATTACAGTCTTTTGAGCCATTGCTTCGTCGGTCAAGAACCCATAATTCATATCTTTATCGTGTGCAAAAGCCATAAACTTCCATGTTGTTACGCTTTCAGGAAGAGTGAACGTGAAACTTGCTTCGCCTTCTTCATTAGTCTGAATGTTAGGATAGAAGAAGGCTGTTTCAGCAAAATTGCGACGTGTTTCAAGTGCATTCTTCATTGCATTTGCCTCCTTGTTGCTTCCAACTTTATTGCTATTAGTATCTGAAGTGGCGTTATCTTCTCCCGAAGTACGATATCCATACAGCTGACTTCCTGCAACTGAGCCTTCTAATGCAACAGCCATCATCTCTGGTTGAGCCATAGTTTTAGCACTCATAACACGTGTTGCACCTGGCATTATTTCCTTTGTTTCTTCATAATAGAGTTTAGAACGACCTCTAATCTTTACGTTGCTATAACTTGAAACAGCAACTTCTCTATCTACTTTAAATGTAGTAAAGTCTAAATTAGGTGCATGTAAAGGTTTAAAAGGTTGCTCTCCATATAGCGTACTACTATTATAATATAGTTTAACCCAATACATATAAGGAAGTGTATAGCCCAATCTTGGATTGAAATAGAATTGATGTCCAACAATTTGATCAAGCGATTTATCGTACATACTTGCAAGAATTTGAGCTCTTGCAATCTTCTTTTTATCTTTTGAAACAGTTAAAGTCCATTCTTCTTTCTGCCCTGGTGTAAGTCTATTTCTAAACGTTTTCCATGCAACATCTAACTTTTTATCAGGCAATGGACGCACTATTGAAGCCGAATGAGTGTAACATACATCGTTTTTAACCCACGCATAAGTAATAAGAACACCATTTTTATATTCAGGTTTATAGCTTACGACATGAGTAAAGACCTCATTTTTAATATCAAAAGCACCCTGTTCCATAACACTATCGTTTGTTGCTATGGTGTAAACAATGTGTTGTTGTGGTGCAGATGTACCTATTTGAATTCGTGCTTGCTGATGATCTGCATCGAAAATAAAATCTCTTTGGTTGAACCAATCTAAGGTATCAACAGGCACTTTGTTAGCATTTACATCATAAACCAAGAACGATTCTCTGATAGTATCATTGCCACAGATAGCCACAAGCTGTTGTCTTCCTGTTGAAAGAGCCGACAAAGAGAAGGCAATAGCCTTGTTTACGGCACATGTTTGCCATGCTTTTCCAGCTCCAAGTTGCACTTTTGCTACACCATCAATAGCCTTTCCTGCATTATTTTGATAGTTTAAAGTGAGCAAAAGCGAGTCTTTTTTCTCTATTTTCTCTGGAACTGTGGTATAGAATACCGTTGGATGCTCGCTCAAAGGAACAGAAAAAGATCCTTCTTGCGTTTCTCCTGCCAAGCTCGTAACCTGAGTTTCGATATCAAATGAATAATAACGAGATTCTTTTTCACGCTTCTTTAAAGGTAAAAGGAGGTGCACAGGAATAGTGAACTCACCATTTTCGTTGGTTTGTATGGTATCTTTTGCTACCACAGAGGTTTGTGCTGACCACATAGTAGACCATCCAAAGAAACGTGGACGACGTTTAATTGTATAACGAACTTGTGCTTTTTGCAGAGCAACACCTGCAAAACTCATTGCTTTTCCGTGCACTTTTATGGTATCACCTTCTACATATTTCTGTGTAATCTCATCAAAATGAAGTGTAAAAGTAGGACGTTTATATTCGCTCACTTGCACACTCTTGTAGCCGTCATTAGCCCTAATAGTATATGTTCCGTTTAAAGTTACAGTAGGAATAGTGAAGGTTGTAGAAGCGTTTCCATATTCATCTGCCACCAATTGCTTTTCTTCAATCTTCTTTCCACTTGCGTTCCAAAGTGAAATGGTAATTTTCTCTTTGGGTAGTACCTCTATATTTTCACCCTTAATATTGCGATATGCCAACACAGAAACATTCAAAGTTTGTCCGGGTCGATACACACTGCGATCGGTAAAGATAGAATAACATTCGTTTGTTCTATCTTCGTTACCTATCATTATATTGCCAGAAGGACTAAAAACAGTGCAATATTCATCTTTAGGAGTGGTGATATAGTATGTAGATATACCTTCTTTATTATCTCGAATAATCACTTCTCCCTTGTTGTCACAAGTATATTTCTCAACAATATCTACGCTTTCATCATACTTTTGAATTCTAACTCGAACGTTTGCACCTGCTATTGGCTCGCCACTTGTAGCATTTATTACCACAAGGCGTCTTCTATCTCTATCCAATTCTTGTTGAAGTAGATAAATATCACTCACATACAATAGTGCTCTTTCAGGCGAAATACCTTTTACTTCGGTAGAATATTCCACCAAATACACACCCGTTTCTAAACCAGATACAGTGAAAGTGTCTCTAATAACCTTATAGTCTGGTAGGCCTACATATCTCTTTGTTTCGGTATAACATGGTGTTTTCTCTGTAAGAGCCTTTATTTTAGTATATTCTTTAGCTATAGTTGGATTTAATTGGTTATCACCTTTCAAACTAGTGCGCCACACTTTCATCGTGAGAGAAGGAATGTTGCAAAGCGATAGAACTGGGAAAGTGAGTGGAGTGTTAGGTCGAAGCATATCTTTTCCTATCGAAACTTGGAATAAAGGTAATGTCAACTCTTTACGATAATTGCGCAAGGTATTCATATTTCGCCATCCACCCCAATGAGAAAGGGCATAATCTATATACTGAATTTTATCTTCGACCTCTACATCTTCAAGATTTTGGATATACTGATAGCGTGTAATTGCCAACTCACCAGCCTCTAAAAGGTCTTTATATTCGGTTATTAGCGAATCGATTCGTTGCAAAGTCTTCGACTTTCTTGAATACACTTCATTACTATTTGGACTATTTTGAAGTAGTAAAGCAGCGCTAATGCAAGCAGCAGGACGATTATTTTTATCTGAATAGTATTTGTGCAACACGCTAAAGTTGCGGGTATCGATTGCAACTGCATGCAACAAGTCATTATTAAAAATACCGCTATCAATGCCTTTAGTTGCCAATGGTTGATAATCATCGGCAGAATTCTTTGCCAATAGTTCAGGATGAGCCACAGCAAGACGTTGGTATTTTAAAACAGAATCGTTACGATGCTTACCCAAATTGTAATAATTTCGATAGAAATTTGATAAAACAACGCAATAAACTGCATGCAAAGCTGGATTGTTTTTTTCTACCCTTTGCGCCTGAGATGTGAGGTTTTTGACGTCAGCAACAATTGAATCAGCATTTATCTCATATCGAACATTAATCTTATCAACCTCGGCTTTAAGTAATTGTCCATATCTTTTCTCGGCTGTTGCCTTAGTAATAATCTCATTAAGTAGATGTATTTGAGTTTTAGGTTGGTCGCTATACTCGGCAGCTTGCACCTTTTTCCAAAGCGAAGTGTAAGTTTGTGCGCCACAAAAAATAGGCATAAAAAGCATTAAACTCAATATATGTAATATCTTTTTCATATTCTCTACTATTTTAAAAGCTAAATATTTTAATTTAGAACTCATCTTTTTTACAATGCCATCAATACTCTTTTCACCAGATTTACGCATCGTTTTTATCTTGATATAGCTCGTTTTCAATCTCACTTTATAAGGGTTAGTCACTAAGCCAATCTCTTTTTAGAATATCTTCTACCCCACTTTATGCAAAGATAATTATTAATTTGCAGTTTTTAGGCTTGATAATCTTATTTAACGCAGTAAAAGAATCGATTTTAATACGATTTTTATTGAAAAATAAAAGCTATGCTTTTGACATATAATTGCAATGCTTTTAGGACGTAAAAACTATGCTTTTATAATGCAATAGCGATGCTTTTACAAGCCACATAAAAAGAGAGAACACTGCAAGGGTGTTCAAAAGCTAAATAAGGACTTAAATTTTCTCATTTTTTTATCGTATCTTTGTTGCTCATTCTATATTTTAATTTTATAGAAATTACATCGAACAAGATTACAAGCTGAAAATAAAAAGAATGAAAAAGGATAATATACAACGCTTATTAGCCCTCTTAACATGTTGTTTGGTAATGATGGTTGTGGCTGTAAATCGTGATGGAACGGTGCTAGGACACAAAATAAAGCAAGACACTGACACTATTGCTGTAACTCAAAAGGTGACAATTGAGCGTGCAACGGAAGACGGAACACGGATTATTAACACCACCACTTTGGGCAAAGGCATCACTGGTTATGCAGGAGAAGTGCCCTTAGAGGTGTATATTAAAGACAATAAAATTACTAAAATTGTTGCACTTCCTAATAAAGAAACTCCCGACTTCTTCGAAGAAGCATCGACTTTGTTTGCTAAATGGCAAGGGCTTGAGCCCGAAAAAGCTGTAACTGCAAAGGTAGATGCCGTTAGTGGAGCTACATTTTCATCGAAAGCCATTATCGCTAACGTGCGTGCTGCAGCTCAATATGCAGCTCAAACAAAGCAAGAGCAACCTAATGGCAACACATTTGAATGGACTTGGCAATATATTGCGGGATTAATTGTGGTGCTTATGGGGGCGATAATTCCACTTTTTTACAAGAATAAGTGGATGAGAAGAATTCAGTTTATCTTGAATATTGCAGTACTTGGCTTGTGGTGCGGTACGTTTGTATCTTACTCTTTGATAGTTAGTTTTTTGTCTCATGGCACCAATTGGGAAACCAGTGCAGTGCCTTTAATTATGCTTATCACGGCTTTCATCTACCCTTTGTTTGGCAAAAAGAACTATTATTGCAACAATATATGTCCTTATGGCTCCATTCAAGAGCTTGCAAGTAGCACAACTAAAAAGAAATGGAAGATGTCTAAGGAGACAACTAAACGCTTAGAGCTATTCAGAGAGATTCTTTGGACGATACTAATGATGCTGATGTTGGTTGGAACTGCATTCCAATGGATGGACTATGAGGTATTTTCGGCCTTCTTAATCACCACTGCTTCGTGGGTAGTTCTTGCCATTGCAGTGGTTTTTCTACTTCTCTCTTTCTTTGTTCCACGCCCCTATTGCAGATTTGTTTGCCCCACTGGAACATTGTTTAAGATTGCTCAAAGTGGTAAAGTATTTAAAATTCCAAATAAAAAGAAATAAAAAAAGAAGCTCAACTACTGAGCTTCTTTTTTGTTATAAGGTATCTCTTGTCCTATAATTCGTTCCAATATGCTTTTGGAAAGGATATCACACAAAGGCTGATAAACAAATGTTCGGTTGGCAATATGAGGATGTGGAATGACCACTTGCGAATGAGTGAGATGCAAATCGTCGTAAAGCAAGATGTCAATATCAATCACTCTGTCTTCATATTCACCATTCTTTGTTTTATGCGTTCTGCCTAATTGTTTCTCTATTTCCTGCGTTTTCTGAAGCACTTCTAATGGGGATAGAGCAGTTTGGCATGCAATTGCCCCATTGATAAAGAGGTTTTTGGAGTTAAAACCCCATGGTTCGGTTTCGTAAAGAGCAGACTGGAGCACTACATCTCCAACCTGCTCTGCTATAAGTTTTATGGCTTTCTCTATCATTTCGTGCCTTGCACCAATGTTAGAGCCAAGCCCTAAATATACAATGTGTAGCATTAATCGTTCAAAATCAATAGCGAATCGCCGAAACATCCAAACATATAACCATGCTTAACGGCAAGATCATAAGCCTCCATAACCAACTCATAACCTCCAAAGGCAGCGGTTTCCATCAACAATGTTGAATAAGGATGGTAGAAATTAGTTACCATTGTGTTTGAAAGCCCAAAGTCATAAGGAGGGAAAATGAATTTGTTGGTCCATCCTTCGAATTCTTTTAACATTCCATCTGTGCCCACTGCGGTCTCTGTTGCCTTAACAACACTGGTACCAACTGCGCACACTTTCTTTCCATTACGTTTGGTATCGTTTACTATCTTACATGCTTCTGCATTAACAACCATCTGCTCAGAGTCCATTTTATGCTTGGTTAGGTCTTCTACTTCGATATCATTAAAGCAACCTAAACCGCAATGTAGGGTGATATAAGCATTATTGATACCTTTTATCTCCATTCTCTTTAATAGCTCTCTACTAAAGTGTAAGCCTGTAGCAGGGGCTGTAACGGCTCCTTCATTCTTAGCAAATATACATTGGAAGTTCTCTAAATCTTCTTGTGTGGCATGGGTTTCTTCACGATTATCTATGATGTATCGTGGTAAAGGAGACTCGCCTAAAGCATACAATTCTTTCTTAAATTCTTCGTGAGGACAATCGTATAAGAAGCGTAAAGTTCTGCCTCTACTTGTTGTGTTGTCGATAACTTCAGCAACCATAGAGCCACTTTCATCGAAGAACAGTTTGTTTCCGATTCTTATTTTACGTGCAGGTTCAACCAAAACATCCCACAAACGCATCTCTTGGTTGAGCTCTCTTAAAAGGAATACCTCAATCTTTGCATCTGTTTTCTCTTTTGTTCCATATAAACGAGCAGGGAAAACCTTTGTGTCATTGAATATAAATGTATCGCCTTCATCAAAATATTCAACTATATTTCTAAACTCAATATACTTGCCTTCGATAGGATTTCCATTCTCGTCTTTTTGAAATAAGTCGATAGTTCCTGATTTTTTATGTAACACCATCAATCGACTTTCATCTTGACGAGTAATCTTAAAGGTTTCTTTTTTACCATCTTTATCAGTGTATTCTCTTTCAAAACAATGAGGATACAATGCCACCTGTTCAGCAGGTAACTTGAATTTAAATTGAGATAGCTTCATATTTTATATAGTATCTTTTTGTTTTTATGTATCAATTATTTATTTATCGTAAGATAATGGTTTAGAGTTTGTTATTAAGAAGCGGTCTACTCAAAAATGAAATAAGCAGTTCTTATCGTCCCATTATCTATATTTTCCTAATATAAATAGGCTTTTTATGGTGTTATTCGATATCTTCTATCGTTTGTTGATTCAACCATTCGCCAAAAGAATCATAGTTAATACAATTCTCTACGAATACATCTCCTACCTTTGTTCTACGCAATTCTGTGAGGTAAGCACCACTATTAAGTGCTCTTCCTAAATCTCTTGCAAGCGAACGGATATATGTTCCTTTCCCACAAACAACTCTAATGGTGAGCAATTTGGTTTCTTCATCAAAGTGAAGGACTTCTATTTCATCTATTCTTATTTGCTTTGCAGACAGCTCAACATGCTCTCCTGCACGCTTTAAGTCGTATGCTCGTGCTCCATTTACTTTGCAAGCACTATACGAAGGGGGCACTTGTTGAATGTCACCAATAAACAATGGCAATACTGCATCAATGCTTTCACGATGGATATGCTCTGTTTCAAAGGTTTCATTAACAGGGTGCTCCATGTCATAACTTGGCGTTGTAGCCCCTAATTGCATTGTGGCTACATACTCTTTTGTATGCCCTTGCAGTTGTTCTATTAGCTTTGTTGCCTTTCCTGTGCATAGAGTTAAGACCCCAGTTGCTAACGGATCAAGTGTTCCTGCGTGTCCTACTTTAAGTCTTTTAACCCCTAATTTGCGTGAAAGAAGGTATCTTATATGTGCTAATGCGCCAAAACTTGTGATTCCATAGGGCTTATCTATGTGTATAATCTCGCCTGCTTTGAAGTTCATTTAGTCTACCATTGATAAGTTATAACCAAGCATTAACCACACAAGAATAAACAATCCTACTACAATACGATAGTAACCAAAGGCTTTGAAACCGTATTTTGCAAGGAAGTTAACAAACCATTTCATTGCAAGAAGCGCCACTACAAAGGCTACGACGCATCCTATTAGCAACATTTTGATATTGTCTCCTGTTGCCCAAGATACCGAATTAGGATCTTTAAAGAGTACTTCATAAACGTCTAAGACCGTTGCTCCTGCCATAGTTGGTATGGCTAAGAAAAATGAAAACTCTGCTGCTGCACGACGAGTGAGACGTTGTGACATTCCACCAACAATGGTTGCCATTGATCGAGACACACCTGGTATCATCGCAAGACATTGAAAACAACCAATAACGAAGGCTCTTTTATTGGTTAATGGGGTTTCTTCACTACTCTTTTTTTCGAATAATTTGTCGCAAAAGAGCATAAAAACGCCACCTACTACAAGCATAATTGCAACCACTTCTACATGTTCTAAGAACCTATCTATTATGCCACTCTTCTTTCCAAGCAATCCTATTACGGCAGCAGGAACAAAAGCTACGAGCAATTTTACATAGAAATCGAACTTATGTAATAACCTTTTAAAAAGTGAAAGATTAGGATCTACGGGCGCATTGTTCAACTTAAAGAAACGTTGAAAATACAAACAAAGTACCGAAAGGATTGCACCAAACTGAATAATGATGGTGAATGCCTTTACAAATGATGTGCTCTCTATTCCCAAAAGGTTTTGAGCTATAATCATATGGCCTGTAGATGAGATGGGAAGAAATTCGGTTAATCCTTCTACTATCGCCAATATTAGGGTTTCTAAGAGTGTCATTAATGTTGTATTAAAAATGAATTGAAAGCATAACCAATGCTATTTTCGCTATGCTTTTGATGTAATTTTACGAACAATAGTTATTGTGCGGAAATATAACTAAATACCTTCGCCCTGATAAATATGTTACACTTCTATTATTCTTTTGTGCTGTTTGGCTTCTTCATTATACCGAAAATAATTGAAACAAAGCCGATAACGCACACAATAGGTGCCACTTTTATGCGAGTTACACTGAATATTTCAGGATTAAAAGTGGTTTCGCTTGAAGATGAACCACTCATTAATATAAATCCTAAGATAATCACTAAGACACCAACTGCTAGTAAAATGAAATTGATTTTACCGAAAGCAAAGTTTTCTCTATTCATATAATCGATTGAAATTATACTGTTTCTGTTTCGCTTGGGCAATGCCTTTAGGGCATCTCTATCCACAAACAGCTTTAAATAAACGATGGAGTTGTTTTTAAAAGATATCTATTAAAAAGAGAACTAGATAGAAATGACTTAGATCTTATATAGTTCTCCTGCCGACATTTTCAAGAATTTATTCACTGATATATTTGAGCATACAAGTGTAATAAGCACTCCTAGCAACACAACTGCACCAGCAGTAATAGTCCATACGTCCCATGTTATGATGAGGAATACCTCTGGTTCATAGCTATATAAAGCCCATGCACCTGCACAAAGCACTAAATTTGCAAGGAAAGCAGCTAACACTCCCACTCCAAGAGCACGTTTTAAGAAAGGTCGTTTAATAAATCCCCACGATGCACCAACAAGCTTCATGGTGTGAATTGAAAAGCGTTGAGCATAGATACTCAATCGAACCGTGTTGTTAATAAGCGAAAATGACACAAACATTAACAAGGTTGCTAATATCAATAACACGATATTTATTTTACGAAGATTGGTATTTACACTATCCATCAAGTTTTTTTGATAGGTAATCTCACCTACTCTTGCCATCTTTTTCAAGTCTGCTTTAATCCAAATAAGCGAATCACTATTTGCATAATCAGCCTTTGGACGTACTTCTATTGATGAAAGAAAGGGGTTATGACCTACAAATTCTAATGGATTTGAGCCCAAAGCTTCTGTTTGTTCTTTCAAAGCTTGCTCTTTACTGATATAATCTAAGTGTGCAATATATGGTTTCTGCGCAATAGAACGACATAATTGCAAAGCTTCTGAGTTTGTTGTTTCTGCATCAAGCATCATCGTAACTACCATATTTTCTTTGAAATAGTTTGACAAATTGCGTGATGTTAGCACAGAAAACACTACCATTCCTAACAAAATAAGCACTAAAGCAGTACTTATACACAATGTAAAGCCCTGAAATCTTGAGCGATTACGGGTTCTATTACGTTTCTTTCCCATCTTATATATTAAGGTGATATTATAGCTATAATTACTGCAAAGTAACAAAAAAAATACCTAAATAACAACGGATTAACGACAATTAACGACACAAAAGCAATCAATTTTATTACCTTTGTAAGGATTTACATTTATTACCAATACCTTTATTCTAGGAATTATCATAAAATATAATAAATTAAATAGATATGAAAAAAGTAAAAACACTATTGGTTAGCATTTTATTAACTATTATTACGGGTACCTTTTCATCATGTAATTCAATTAGTAAAGCAGATGCTTACAACGGAAGAGTTGATTATATGGAAGGCTTGAACTATCGTTTTAACAGCCATTCACATAAGAAGGTACCAGAAAAAATTACTTCTCAACACATGTTCAATAAATATTTCACTCCTGCACCAGGCACAGGTCTAAGTAGAGAAGCTACAGAAATCAACTTCAAAACCCACTTTGTAGTACCTGTAGTCTTGCCAGAAACCAATAGAGATACTAAGATTTTACTTCAAGACATGCATGCGAATACTCCTGATTTAACTTTAAACTATGGTGTTAAAGTTGGTAATGTACGTGATTATACAACTATGCCTAGTAAAGTCGTAATCGTTATAAAACGTTTCAAAAACTACAAAGTACACAAGAAACGCAAATAATTTTAAAGGCATTAGTAAACAAACAAAAAATCAAAGACACAAGTGTCTTGCTTATTTCTTCACGAAAAGGCAAGACACTTTTGTTTTATATTGTTCTGTCCCTTCTCTTTTTTACATTCAATCCACAACATCTTCACACCTCCATCAAATTCGTTGTACTCTAGCTTTTTTGATATACTATTGTAAAAGCTATGTTTTTATGATGTAATAACAATGTTTTTTCAGTGCAATATGAATGCTTTTGGAGGCTAAAAGCATTGAGTTTAGAAAACGAGAAGAAGACATATTAAAAAGAATCATTATGAGAAGATATCTCAAAAGAATGTTTCACCCACTTCAATCTATTTTTTTTCGATAAATAGGTAGAAGAGAAAAAGGTCGACAAATCTCTTTTTACAAAGGAGACGTCGACCTTATATCATATAAAAGATAAAAGAAAGCTGTGCAGTGGTACAATAAACAAACATAAAAAAGTTACTGAAGTGGATTTAACTCAAAAATAAAACACTCCAAATTCTTTCTAATACCACACTGCCCACTACTAATACACAAGCCGTTTAAAGAACAAGTGCATTATAATTTGGTTATCAATCCATTCTTAGTACCATCTAAAAATTCGATAATTTCATTGATTTCTGCTCCTGGAGGCACTTGTTGTTTGATTTGACTAACACCATCTACCACGCTTGTTTGACCGTGGAATAGCAATCTATAGGCGTTTGCGATATGCTTTTGCACCTTTTCTGTAATGCCAAGCGCATCTAATATTACGTTATTCAAACCATTATAGCTTACAGGAGTGCCACCTGCCACAACAAAAGGAGGAACATCTTTACGGAATGTTGTACCTGGTTTGATGAAAGCAGCATTACCAACACGAGCCTTTGCATTGACAATTACATTGGCAGAGAACACTACATTCGAACCAATCTCGCAGTCGCCAGCTATCTTTGTTCCATAACCAAGAACACACTTATCGGCAATTTTTGTATCGTGCGACACGTGAGCACCTTCTAAAAGGAAGTTCTCATTACCAATAACTGTTTGTCCTCCTGCATTGGTTGCACGGTTAATAACCACGTTTTCACGAATGTTATTATTGTTTCCAATAACTGTTTCGGTTGCAGCTCCATCGAAATCGAAATCTTGAGGAGTTGCTCCAATCACCGTATTTTGATATATAGTGTTTCCATTTCCCATGCGGGTTCCATTCATAATGCTTACAAATGGATAAATAACACAATTATCTCCTATTACAACATCTCCTTCAATATAAACAAAAGGATAAATTTTACAGTTGTTTCCTATCTTTGCTCTTGGGTCTATTTCTGCCCTATTACTAATTTCACTTGCCATAATTCTTTCTTTTAAGTTATGAATTAGAGTTTATTTTGTGCCTCCACCAAGAGCTTGATAAAGACTAACTATAGACTGCATCTTTGTAAAATCCTCTGTAACCTTTGATAGTTCTGCATTCAACAAGGTTTGTTGTGCGGTGATAACTTCAAGGTATGAGCTATTACTTTGCTGCAATAAGAGTTTTGTATCTGCTACATTCTTTGTTAAAGTAGCAATACGTTTGCTTTCAAGTTCAGACTTTGTCACTGCCGAATTATACTTAACAAGAGCATTACTTACCTCATTTCCTGCGTTTAACACTTTATTTTGCCATGTATTTAGGGCTTGTTCGTATTTCATCTGAGCCACCTTTAAGCCTGCAACAATCTGTCCTTTTGCAAAAATGGGTTGCACTAAAGAGCCTACAGTCGATAAAAGCCACTTGCCAGGGTTAACAATTCCCATACCACTACTATTGGTAAAGACTCCTGTGCCTGTGATACTTAAACTTGGATAGAAACGACTTCTTGCTGTTTGAACATTGTAAAAACATTGTGCAAGATTCATTTCTGCAGCATGAACATCGGCACGATTATTTAGCATACTTATGGCAACACCTGTTGAAAGGTTGGTTGGAAGTGATTGATTATCAATCTTTCCACGTTGAATTGTTTGGGCAGTTTGACCTAAAAGCAATGAAAGTGCATTTTCTGTTTCACGTATTTGGCGAATAATGTCAGTCTTTTTTGTTTGAACCGAATAGTAATTAGCCTCTGCACTCTGCACACCTGTAGAACGAACTCTTCCTAAATCTTTTTGAATAACCATTAAGTCGAGTGTTTCTTTGGTGAGTTTCTCCATGTTATTCACTATATCTAGCTGTTTATCGAGCATCAATAAGGTGTAATACATATTGGCAATACCACTAATTACATTGGTTTTCACCACCACTTGATAGTCTTTTGTAGCAAGAAGAGCCACTTGTGCACTTCTTTTTTGACTTAAAAGTTTTCCAAACAAATCAATATCCCAACTTGCACTGATAGGCAATTGATAGGTTTGAGTTGCCTTGTTACCATCCCAAGAGGCGATGGTTCCTTGTGGTGTGAATGTAAATGAGGGTAAGAATGATAGCTTTGCTGCCATAAGTTGTGCTTCAACAGCTTTTACATTTAATGCAGCATTGAGTAAGTCGATATTGTGTTGCAACCCCATCTCTATAAGTGTCTGAAGCTGTGGATCTGTAAATACACTACGCCAAGGCATATTTCCGAAGTTAGTTGTATCGTTAACAGCAAGCGTGTCGGTATTACTCACAACATCACGAACAAGACCTTTGGTGTTTACTGTTGGTCTTTCATACTTCCCATAAAGGCTTTTGCAGCTAGTAAAGGCTACTAGTGCAAATGCCATTATTATGATATTTAGATGTTTCATCTTTATTTCTGTTTTACTTTTTATTTCCATAACGACGCTTAGCGTATTTCTTTAAGTCGTGAGAAACTTCGTTATTCACTTCGTCTTCGAACTTAATTGGACTCAGTTTCTCTTGCAATGATTGGAAAAGATAGAACAAAGCAGGTACAACAATCACCTGACATAGTGTTCCAATAAGCATTCCTCCAACCGCAGCAGCACCCAAAGTCATGTTTCCATTATATCCAACTCCATTAGGAATAATCAATGGAAGCAAACCAATAATCATCGCTAACGAGGTCATTAGGATAGGACGTAGACGAGCACCAGCACCTAATATAGCAGACCAAGATATCGCCATACCTGTTCTTCGACGCTCTAATGCGAATTCAACGATAAGGATTGCGTTCTTAGCTAATAGTCCAATCAACATAATTAACGCAATTTGCATGTAGATATCGTTATTGTTCTTGAAGAGAAGCGTAAACAAGAAGGCTCCTGCAAGACCGAAAGGAATAGACAAAATCACCGACAATGGCAATAAATAGCTTTCATATTGAGCACTTAGAATCAAATAAACGAATAACAAACACAAGCCGAAGATCATGAAAGTTGAGTTACTTGATTCTTGTTCTGCACGTGTTAAACCAGAATAGTCAAATGAATATCCTTGTGGAAGACTTGTCTTTGCCACTTCGTTCAATGCATTTAAGGCTTCACCAGACGAATAACCATCTGTAACTTGCGCATTAACATTAATCGCAGTGTATAGATTAAAACGCTCAACAGATTGAGGACCGAAAGTCTGTTTCAAGTTAACAAACTCGTTAATTGGCGACATTCCCTTATTGGTTCGTACATAAATGCTATTTAAGCTCTTTACATCTGCACGGAAGTTTGGGGCTGCTTGAATGTAAACACGATACAACTTACCATACGCATTAAAGTTAGATGCATACATTCCACTAAAGTATCCCTGCATAGTTGTTAAGATATCTTTTGGCGAAATACCGCTTTGTTTACAACGAGCGACGTCTACATCGAGCATATATTGTGGATACTTCGTATCGAAAGTGGTCATTGCATTGGTAATTTCAGGACGCTTATTCAACTCTGCAATAAAGTTCTTGGTTACATTAAAGAACTTATCTATACTACCACCAGTACGGTCTTGCATAGAGAAAGTTAAACCACCTGTCATCGAATAACCCTGAACCATAGGTGGAGGGAATGCAAGTATCTTCGCACCCTTAATGGCTGCGGTCTGTTTATAGATCATTCCTAGCACCATCATACTACCTTCATTGTGCACACCAATGTATTTTAATAGGGTTTCATCTTTGCTTCTCTCTTCAAAACTCTTTAGTTTTACGAAAATAGTAGCATTATTTGATCCTGCACCTCCTAGCAAACCATATCCTGCTAAGATTGTTCTTTGTGCAATAGCAGGGTTTGTTGCCAACATCGCATCAACCTGCTTCACAATCTTCTTAGTTTCTTCTAGACCTGTTCCAGGAGGAGTTTGTATATTAATAAACAAGTTTCCTGTATCTTCATTGGGCACTAAACTACTCTTTGTGTTCATTGCTGTGACACCAAGTACAACAATACCTATTACTAAAGTGATAATTGCAAGAGCTGGTTTCTTAACAAATACGGTTACAACCTTTTTATATCTATCAAGAACTTTGTCGTATGATGCATTGAAAGAAGTATGGAATCGCTCCATTCTAGTTATCTTTCGCTCTGTACCATCTTCGTTATGAGGTTTCAATAGTACTGCACTTAGAGCAGGAGAAAGGGTTAAAGCGTTCACAGCAGATATGACAATAGATATCGCCATGGTTATACCAAACTCACGATAGAATGTTCCTGAGGTTCCACCCATAAACGAAACGGGCACGAATACCGATGCCATTACAAGCGTAATAGATATAATTGCACCTGAAATTTCATTCATTGCATCGACAGTTGCACTCTTTGTAGATTTATATCCTAGGTCTAATTTTGCGTGAACTGCCTCAACTACCACTATGGCATCATCTACTACGATGGCAATTGCAAGTACTAACGCTGAAAGAGTTAGCAAGTTAAGAGTAAATCCAAATACGTTCAAGAAAAAGAATGTACCGATTAGCGACACTGGTACAGCAACTAGCGGTACAAGTGTTGAACGGAAATCTTGCAAGAAGATGTAAACCACGATAAACACCAGTATAAACGCCTCAATAAGTGTCTGTAGCAAGTGGTGAATAGATGCGTCTAAGAACTCTGTAACATCTGAAATGATACGGAACTCCATACCTGGAGGCATAATCTTTTGTTGTTCTTCAAGAACCTTCTTCACATCATTTGCAATCTGAGTTGCATTCGAACCTGCACTTTGTGTAATCATCATAACCACAGAGGGGTCGCCATTTGAACTCATTTCTGCACCATATGAAAGTGCACCCATTTCAACTTTCGCAACGTCTTTCACACGAAGTGTCTGTCCACTATCATCTGTTGAGATAATCATATCTGCAAACTCTTCTGGCTTTTGCAATCTTCCTTTGTATCGAATGGTGTACTCATACATATTATTTGTTTGTTCTCCAAGTGAACCTGGAGCCGCTTCGATGTTCTGTTGCGCCAAAATTCCCACCAAGTCTGATGGAATTAGGTTGTGTTGCTTCATCTTTGCAGGATCAAGCCACATTCTTATAGTATAAGTTTTCGAACCAAAGCTTTGACAATTACCCACACCTTTCACACGTTTGATAGCGGGAACGACATTGATATCTGCATAGTTGGTTAAGAATTGCTCATCATATTTCGTTTTATCGCCTGCCAAAGACAAGATAAGAACTTGTGAATTTTGACGCTTTGCTACATGAACCCCCGACTGAGTCACTTCTGCTGGCAATAAAGCACTGGCTTGTGTAACACGGTTTTGCACGTTTACCTGAGCCATATCGGCATCACTTCCTTCTTTGAAGTAAATGATAATCCCTGCACCACCATCGTTTGTTGCTGTAGAAGTCATATAAGTCATGTTTTCAACACCATTGATTGATTCTTCAAGTGGTGTGATAACCGAATTCAATACCGTTTGAGCATTCGCTCCAGGATATGAAGCTTGCACCATAACTGTTGGTGGAGCAATGTTGGGATATTGCTCTGTTGGAAGAGCAATAAGACCAATTACTCCCAGAATAACTATGATAATTGAAATCACAGTCGACAGCACTGGGCGATGAATAAATGTATCTAATCTCATTGTTTATTTCTTTTTAAAAGAGAATTTGTATAATATCATTTCACCTTATTATATATAGGCTTAAAATCTGCCTACACTTCAAAACTGCTTTCGAAGTAATTTGGTGAAAAGAGTTATCCTTTTTAAAATTCCTTATTCTCTTTATTGATTATTTTCCAAATGCCTCTTTAAGCTTACTTAAATCGTTTTGACTAGAACCTAGTTCTGCTGTTTTCTTTAATTTTGCTTCATATTCAGCTTCAGTTAATCCTTTTATCTCTGCTCCTTCTGTAAGACCTGAAATGCCTTTAAGCACAATTCTATCTCCAACTTTCAAACCATTTGTAACAACATAGGTTTGTCCATCGTTGTCTGGACTAATCTTTATTTCTGTATATTTTACCTTATTGTCTTTACCCAAGACGTAAACAAAGTAGCGATCTTGCACTTGTGCTACTGCATCTTGTGGAATAACGATAGCGTTTGATGTTACTTTTGGAACTACGATAGAACCACTTCCACCACTACGAAGAATGTGATCAGGATTTGAGAAGTGTGCAACCATTGAAACTGAACCTGTTGAACTGTCGATAACGCCACTCATTTTCGTTACCTTTCCTGGTTGAGAATAAATTGTTCCATCGGCTAATTTCAATTTAACTGCAGGATAAGTTGAAAGCGATTCTTTCACTCCTCCTGCATTTCTTGCCATATCTAACACATCTTTTTCGGTCATAGAGAAGAACACTTCCATTGTGTTATTGTCTGAAACGGTGGTTAGTGGCTGTGCACTTGTTGGTCCAACGAGTGCCCCAACCTTAAAAGGTAGACTTCCAACTAAACCAGAAACAGGACTCTTTACAAAGCAATAGCTCAACATTTCCTTTGCAGATGCAAGAGAAGCCTGTGCTTGTGCCAACGCTGCTTTTGCATTTTCGTAAGTATTTTGAGCTGTTTGTAATTCGTATTGACCTATTACATTACTATTAAACAGCTTTTGACTATTATCGTAAGTCAATTTTGCAGTATTCAATTGAGCTGTTGCCGAGCTTACTGCTGCTTTGGCTTGACGAACTGTTGCTTGGTAAGTTTCGCTGTCAATAACAAACAATAGCTGACCAGCTGTTACTCTTTGACCCTCTTTCACCAATAGTTTTGTAATAAAACCAGAAACTTTTGGACGTATTTCTACATCTTGAACACCACGAATGGTGGCTGGATATAAGGTTTCACTTGAAGAGCCTTGCGACTCAATTGTGCGCACGGGATACTCGTTATCATTAAATCCTGCTCCTTGTTTTCCACCTCCACATGAGATTAAAAACAAAGATACGGCAGCAATTAAGAATAATACTTTTTGTTTCATCATTTATTATTATAATTATATTTCTATGTTTCTTTATCCTACTTTTATTATTTCCAATAAAAAGAACTTTTTATACTAATTGCGTTTTCATGTTGCAAAGTTACGCTTTTATATTAACTTTCTCTTATATTTCCTTTATTAAAATAGAAAAAAATATTATTTTTCTTTAGCCTCCATAAATCTCCCACAAATACATTATGATCTATTAAAAAGACAATACTTATCCAATAAAAACTATATACATCTAACAATTTTGCCAGAAAGATTTCTTTTAGAATCTAATTTATATCAGTTAGCTTTCGTTCATAACAAGATTCATACCAATAGAAAAGAATAAACTATAAATTTACAGAAGAAATAAAACAAAAGAGAATAAAGTTTAGATTCCATTCAGGGTTATTTCTTTATTCTCTTTTTTATTTTAATCTTTCTCTTTCATTGAAAACGTCAGCAAAACGGATAGTAAAGTCATGATAATACCCGAAAAAGCAACACCTTTCCAAGCCCATTTAGCCCAGCAATAACCTGCTATAAAGGTACCTAAAGAAGCTCCTAAGAAGAATGTTGTCATGAAAATGGTATTCACTCTGTTTGTCGCTTTAGGAACAAGAGACAATGCTTTACTTTGATTACTTAGCTGAATGCACTGCATACCCCCATCAATTATGATAATTCCAAGAATCATTCCCCAATAAGAGTTTTGAAATACATACATCACTAACCACGAAACAATAAGTACTCCACAACCAATTAGATGGAAAGTGCGCACTCCTAATTTATTAATATAGCCACCAATAGATGTAGCAGTGAGTGCTCCCATCATACCACAAAGCCCCAATAAGCCAATAGCATCATTACTTGCGTAAAATGGTTCACCACTCATTTTAAACACAAGTACTGCCCACATTCCTTGAAAACAGCCAAAACAAAGAGCAGCACGCAAAGAAACATTTTGCAACACCTTGTTATTCTTCACCAAACCCAACATCGATTTCATTAAAGATGCATAACTCCCTTGAAAAGTAGAAGGCGAAGCAGGGAGCATTTTCAATATCACTACCAGACAAACTGCTATTAAAATGGTTGCAACATAATAAATTGCACGCCAACCAAAGTGCTCTCCCATTATTCCACTCACCACTCTTGAAGCCAAAATACCTGTTAATAAGCCTCCAAGTAGTATACCCACATTTTGTGTTTTGCGCTCAGGTATTGAGTATTGCGATGCCATTGGAATAAAGATATGAGGCATAACCGATCCTGCACCTATTATAAATGAAGTGAAAAGCAAAGTATATATATTGCTTGTTAATGCGGTAGCAAGAAGCGATATGGCAAGAAGCGAGAAGTTGATGGTTAGTATTTTTCTCACTTGCACTAAGTCTCCAAGAGGTATTATGAACAAAAGACCTACGGCATAGCCTAGCTGTGTGATGATAGGAAGCCAGTTGGCGGTGAGCGATGAGATACCCAATTCTGTACTTATCATATTCAATACGGGCTGATTAAAATACAGGTTAGCTACTGTTACGCCCGAGATTATCGCCATAATCCATAATAACGACGTCGGAATTCCTTTATTGGGAACCAGTGTTTGTTTCATTTCAGTATCTTTTCCTATCAATATTATATTCCTATAATATCCTTTTTTATTTATCCTTGTTATTATATTTCGTGTATTTACACTTATTGTGTTATGCTGTATGCCCTTTATATTTATTTGAAAAGAAAGCGATCCCCCCCAAAAAAAGAAAGAAGTATCAAAAGAAAACAAGCATAGGTCATCTTTTGATACTTCTGAGTTGGAATGACACATTATGCCAAATTATTCATACGAGCAATGTATTTTCCGATAATATCGAACTCTAAATTCACAACACTTCCTAATTCAATCGCACAAAAGTTGGTATGTTCTTTTGTGTAAGGAATGATTGCTACCTTGAAAGAATCACGTGTAGGCGACACCACGGTCAATGAAACTCCATTAACAGTAACCGAGCCTTTATCTACAGTGAAATAGCCTCTCGAAGCCTGTTCTTTGTCAAATTCATAACTAAAGGTAAAATAAGTAGAACCATTTGCATCTTCTATCGCACTGCAAATCGCTGTAGTATCCACATGACCTTGAACAATATGCCCATCAAGTCTACCATTCATCTGCATCGAACGCTCTACATTCACTTTGTCGCCAACGTTCCATAATCCCAAATTACTACGTATAATGGTTTCTTTCATTGCAGTAACAGTATAGCGGTTGCCATCTAGTTCAACAACAGTTAAGCACACCCCGTTGTGTGCAACACTTTGATCTATCTTCAATTCGTTGGTAAACGAACATTCAAGTGTAAAGTGAATATTCTCTTTGTCGTGTACTATTGCCACGACGGTTGCCATTTCTTCAATAATTCCCGAGAACATATTATTTTCCTTTTTGATATATATAAAAAGGCAGGGAAAATGTTTCCTGCCTCTATTTGAAAGGGGTTGCTCGATGATGTGATGAAACTCCGAGCTAAAAAAGATTTGAGTGTTCTCCGTCTTTGTAATCCATCGGCTTTGCAGCTTAGCCTCTTTTAAAAGAGATTTATATGGCCCGCCATTAACAAAAGAAACAATCTCGGTTTTCTGAAATAATTTGATGAGTATCCCAATCAAACCGACACAACCCCAAATGTGTTGTTCTTTGTGCTTGCAAAGATAATAGTTTTTACTTAAACTTACAAAGATTTGAATGTTAAAGTATGCCTTTGAGCAATGTTATACCTACCGATCTTAATGCACTTTATTGAGTGATTATTCTATTATTAATAGGATAATATTGTATTTTCTTTAGACTTTTGTTTTAACCATATCATACAATTTTGTTAAGATATTCAACTACATAAATCTTTATTTTTCTCTTTTTATACTATAATCTTTTTATTTATGTCTTGCAATAGCATTGATATTGGCGGGCAAAAGCAATAATATTACACCTCAAAAGCATTGCTTTTAAAGGGCAATTGCATTGTGTTTGCATACGCAGTTGCTTGACATTGAAATAAACGCTCTATCTTTTTAGGAAACAAGCGTAAAGCATATCGTTTGAAAACGATTTTAAAGGAGGCAAAACACGAATGAAGGTATAAGAAAAGGGAGAACCATTAAGGCTCTCCCCATCATCAAATCGTTTTCAATATTAGCGTTCTTGATTCTTAGATAAATTACTTCTTCACTAATTTTAATATCTTATAAGGCTTTCCTTCTTTTAATATTCTAAGGACATAAACGCCTGTTTCACCTTCAAAAGCAATTGCTTCGCTGGCATCTGAAGATACATTGATGTTGCGTTGGAGCAACATTGCACCTGCACTATTGATGAGTTGCACTTGGTAAGAACCTGCTTCTGCAAAGTGTAAATGCAAACTACTTGATGTAGAAGTTTTTGAAATATCTACTAAAAGAGTGCTAGCCTCAATTGAATTGACATCGTTTGGTAAACCAGACACTTCGATATTGTCTTCTAATTGCATGGTTGCTTCTCCCCAACGATTCTGCAATGTTAGCTCTGCTTTATATGTTCCTGGTTGAGAGAAGGTGGCATTTGCAGTTTTATTTTGTGGTGTAATGGCTGCTCCTTCCACGTTCCATTGAGCCTTAGTTGTTACATCTAAGCTACCAATAATACCAGGGTAGCCCAAGACATCGTTGTTAGATACACGCTTTTGATAGAACGCTTTACTGGTATCTTCTCCACCACTGCCTTCCATTGTTACAATTCCACTAAATTTATCCCTACCTGCAGAACCCCAATTGTAGTAGAAACCATTTTCTGCTTTCTCTTCAAATGTATAATAGCCCTTTAGATTTTGAGGTACATTTTCTTTTGAATAGCCTTGCATTGCCTGCAAAACTTCTTCGTCAGTAAGGGCTTTATCCCACACTTGAACTTCGTCTACATAGCCGTTTAAACCAGCCTTATAAACGCCACCTCCACCTATAAAGATGTGAGCAGTTTTACTTTTACGGATCTGATAGTAAGGAGCTTCTTCACGTCTGATACTTGCATCAAAAGTAGTTTCTGCCACTTTCTTACCATTGAAGTATAGCTTTTGCTTGTTATTACTATCGTGTGTCACCACAACATGGGTCCAAACACCTGGAGAAACTTGATAACCATTAGACATCATCGCCTCATTTGGATTATCATGTCGCTCCCATCCCATTGTATTAAATGAAATTTCATTAGCTAAGTGACCAGGCATTTCAGGACGAATAGTTACCCATAGGTCACCCCAGTTATTGTGGGGCCATGAATCGAATATTGTATTTTTATTGATAAGGTTGGTTCCTTGCTTATCGTGTCCAAACTTTTCCACTTTAAACCACAATGCATAAGAATAGGTTTTGCCCACTTGTATGTCACCAGGAATGTACAACATCTCTGGGTCTTTCACAATTAAAGCTCTTGAAACCTTGCCTTCTCCCTCTTTTCCAACATAAGATAAGGTTACAGATTCATTGGTTTTAACTTGTTTTTTATCTGCCATGACCTTTTCAATAACAGGTACAGAACCAGTTGTTTCTGGTGTTATCTGAATCATTCCTCGTGTCGTTGTTTGGTTTCCGTTGGCATCTGTCAATAAAAGATCATACAAACCAACTTGAGAAATTTGCGCTTCACAAACTCGAGAGTTACTTGATTGCGCAATAACTTCTCCATTTCTTGGATTAACAATTGATATATTTTGCGCTGCAGGAGCTCTCTTATCAACCATCACAATCTTGAACTTTTCGTTTGGTTTTACTACCTTTTTATCTACCACAATATCGCTAATCATTTGGTTATAAGGTATCTCTTTATAATCACTCCAAACGATATCGGTTGCTGCTTTGCCGTCAGGTGCAATGGCTCTAACACCTAAACGCACCTTTCTTACTTCATCTTCAGGATTTAAAGGAGCATCAACGACATAAGCAGCCCATGATGTTGTGGCTGTTAGAAGCTGTGGATTCTCGTTTAAAGGCTGCATGTAAATTTCATAATACCATGTATCTACATCATCATTATACACCTTTTTAGCACTATTATCAGCTGCACTTGCATAGCGAATCTTAAAGTCAAAAGCGTTATAACGACCTCTAATAATATCTACATCCTTAATTATTGGAGTGACAGTGTTAAAGGTTTGCGCTGGATTTCGTAGTGCAATTTCACCTACATACATGTTATAATTCTCTGGAGTGTCGTTAAACACCAATCCAATCATTGCCACTTCGCTATCTGCAGGCACTCCTAGTTGCTCCATAGTAGCGGTGAATGTCACCCAAGAAGATAAAGAAGCTGTGTTTGAAGGTAATGCAACTTCCTTATAATGAGCAAGATCCCCCTTTAACGCCACAAACAATTTTGCATGTGGTTCGATATCACCTGTCTTCTTATAAGTAATTGATAAGGTGTAATTAGGCTGTACTTTAAGTAGCGTTTTGAATAGCTTTAATCTAGAAAAAGCACTCTTTCCAGATACATTTAAGCACGAACCACCAAAGTAAGCCTCATCAAATGTGAGATTAGTATTTACGAATGATGAGATAGAAGATTCGTTTACGGCATCGTTCTGGTTCGTAATCCACCAACGCCAAGTAGGCATTAGGTCTTGAGTATTTAAGTTATACCACTTGTGATTGAATGTAACTTTACCCTCATTGTGAAACTTTAAGCCGTTTCCAAGGTTGAAACGAGAAACGAAAGGCACATCGCTTATAGTTGATTTAGCTGTTAAATACGATGCAAGTCCATGGAACTTTTTTAATGCAGTGTTTGATAATGAGGTTCCAGTGCTTAGCTCTGGAGTGAAAGCAGGGTTGCGATTACCTCCACTAAACACCAATTCGAGTTTCTTTTGATATGCTCTTTGAATTGCAATGTCTTCTGTTCCTTCGTCAGTTGCGCTCTGATGGAGTAGACTTTGTGCGTGTGCTCCCCAAAAACCAATTGATATAGGTTGATTAGCAAGCGACTTCCATCCATAATGATTAAGTCCATCTTTCTGAATATCGAATCCAGCAAAGATATCATAAGAGTTTCTTGGCAATTGCTTTGCCATGTTTATAGAACTTGTTAAGGTTACTCCTCCCCACTTATAGTTTAGGAAGAACATGTCAACTTTTTTGTTATTATCTGGTCCAAGGATGCTAGAATTCTGACTATTCAATGAATTTCTAAAACTTTTCTCACCCGAACTAGTCATAAGGTCATACCAATGGATTTGAAATTCCCAACCTTCTTCTTTTGCTTTCTTATGACAATCTGCAAAAAAATTCAAGAGACGAGTCATTGTCTCTGCATCAGAAAAGAACTCAGAGTTGATACCTAATCCATTAATTCCATAGTATTTCATGAATTGAATGAGCTTTCTTGTCCAACGAAAAGAGCCATCAGTATCAAGTTCTGTCAAGCCATAGAGAACATTAAAGTAGTTATTAAAAAAGTTAGGTTTATCAAAAAAGCTGATAGTTGTTGTTTCGGGCACTCCTAATACGCAACCAACTGCAACTCCATTCTTTGCTGCTACGTCTGATAAACCTGCCGAAACACGAGCCCAAGGAGCCGACCAATTGCCATGAATGTCAAGATATGACCACATACTAAAGTTATCTCCCTCAAGCGAATAACGTGGAAATGCTTTCCATTTCACTGACGGATCATCTAAAGGAACCCATAAACAAAGTTTTCTTTGCTTATCTGCTAGACTATTAACTTTATAGTCTTCTGCATCACTTATACGTTTTTTAGGCTTTACTCGTGATATATAAAACTCGTCATCGATAGCAGAAACGCCTGCTAATGGCTGTCCTGGAGTCCACGATTTAAATCCTTCGAACCACTGATAGAAATCCATTGTAGATATATCTAATGGATGAGTGGGAGTTCGTTGTGCCATCATTGTAAATGAAGAACACGACAATGCCAATGCGGTTAATATGGCTTTTGTTTTCATATAAATTATTGTTTGATTAGTAAAATTCTTCTTATTCCTTCTTTCTATACATCGAGAAGGTTTTATATATTAACAATAAAGAAAGAAAAAATGCGTAATAAATATTCTTTTTTTAACGAAAATCAACATATAAAAGATATAAGCACAAAGAGATCTGTAGTATATTAACTACAAATCTCTTTGATTCCTTCTTATTTAAAATATTTTCTTAGCTCGAAACTCCATATCTTATACCCGAAAGAACTTAGATGTAAACCATCTGAGGTAAGCTCTTTTCTTAGCTCATTGGTACCATGTCGTATGAATTTATCAAATAAGTTGATATACGATATTTTGTTTTTTTCGCAATAAGTCTTTAGCAACTCATTGATACGAGGAATGTCATTGGTTTTACCTTCGAGTGTTTTCCAACGCCCAGATGCCTCATAAATGGGCAAAAGACTCTGCACATAAAGCTTTGTTTGTGGTGTATCGCTGGTTATTTTGCTAATCACTTTCACACAAAGATCGTACACTTGAGTGGGTGTTAAATCATGACTTAAATCGTTTATGCCTACCATTAGAAAGATTGCCTTAGGCTTTCCTGGTGCAATTTGCTGTAAACGATTGATCATTCCCATTGCATCATCGCCCGAAATGCCTCTATTTCGTACTCTTTTAGCTCTTAAAAGAACATTCCAGTCGCCTGCCATTTCCGTTAAGCTATTGCCCAACATCACCACGTCTAGACTATCGATGGGACGCATTTGGGCAAACTTATCCACCCTTTCTCTATAATGTTTGGTAGATTGATACGTCACTTTTTGTGCCTGTACAATTGAAAATAGACTCCCACAAATAAGCAAAAGCAATATAAAAATATTTCTCATAATTTAGAATTGTTCTAGAATAGCAATTCGTTTCTTTACATCTGGATGCGTACTAAATAGCGAATCAACCATTCCAAGTAGTCCTGGTTCCATTTCATCAGGGTACATTATAAACATTTGGGCAATGTCTGCACGATTCACTCCGTCAAGTCCTGGGTCGTTAGAGATCTTCCTTAATGCAGAAGCTAACGCCAAAGGATTACCTGTTATCTCTGCTCCTCCTGCGTCTGCCATATATTCTCGCTTACGAGAAATGGCGAATCGAGTCAAAAGAGTAAAGAAATAAGCTACAATTGCCAATACTGCTCCAATCAGAATGATGAGTATAACCGATCCTCCTCCTTCTTTCTTATCTCGTCTATTACCACCTAAAATGAAACTATAATAAAGCATTCTAAGCAACATGGTCATGATTGTAGAAACTATTCCCACAAAGACAATACTTGTAATAAGTAGTTTTGTGTCGTGATTTCGAATATGGGTTAACTCGTGAGCAATAACTCCTGCCAGCTCTTCATCATTCAATCGGTCTATAATTCCTGTGGTTAATGTAACCGCATACGTCTTTTTATTAATGCCACTAGCAAACGCATTGAGCTGAGGATCATTCACAATGTTCACTTGAGGCATATCCATTCCAATCGACATACATAGGTTTTCTACCATATTATACACCTTCGGATTCTCAGAACGCTTTAAAGGTTGGGCTTTCGTAGCTGCCTTTATCATAGAAGCATTACCATAATAGGCAATAACAAACCACAAACCCACAGCTCCGAGCACGTAAGGTAGAATATGAAGGAAATAGGCATTGACCGAAGCAAAATTGACTTCGTATGCCATCGTCCCGTCTTCTAAATAATACCCATTATTAAAATAGTTAAGGACTACTAAGAATACCCATATCGTTCCCAATATAATTACTGGAAACATTAATAACAAAAGAATTGTAAGTCGATTATTTTTTCTTATTTGCGATTGTACTCCTACGTATTGCATTCAATCTAAAATTTAATTTCAGGAGCCTTTTCCATTGCTGCTTGTTGCTCTACTGGGATCTCAAACATTGGTTGGGTGGTAAAGCCAAACATTCCTGCTATGAGGTTTGCAGGGAACGATTGGATTGCAGTGTTAAGCTCTTTAGTTGTTGAATTGAAGAATCTACGAGTTGCAGATAGCTTGTTTTCCATATCAGCAATTTCCATTTGCAAGTTATTGAAATTGCTATTTGCTTTTAAATCTGGATAAGCTTCGAGCGAAACTCTTAGACCTGCTAATGCACTCGACAACTTATTGTCGGCTGCAATGGTCTCGTTTATAGTGTTTGCACCCATTGCTGCAGCTCTAGCTTCAGTAACTTTCTGCAACAATTCTTTTTCATGATCGGCATAACCTTTCACTGTTGCCACCAATTGAGGAATCATATCATAACGCTGTTTCAATTGAACTGAAATATTCGAGAAAGCATTCTCACGATTATTTCTTAATCGAACAAGATTATTATAAATACTAATTAAAGAGATTGCGATAAGTGCAACTACTATTAAAACTATTACTGTTGTTGACATAATAATTATTTTTTGATTGATATTCTACTTAATTTATTCTGATTTACTTTTATTTATATAGCAAATTAAATGCCATTCTCGTTAGAAGAGTATACAATTGAGCTGTAACTTTATTTACAAATATAGAGATTTAACCATACACATGATAAGATCTTATTGTTTTTAACAAAAAAAATTACTTTTAAAAAGTAGAATAAAGATGTATATTTGCAAAATAAAAACAAACAATTAATAATATTAAACAAGAAAACTATGATTAAAATTGTAGTAAAATCAAAAAAATAACCACCAAAAAGAATTAGAGAAGTTTCTCTAAAATGCGTACTTTAATAAAGAATAGACTGATAATGTTATCCGCATTATTGCTTTCTATGACAGCAATTCATGCTCAATCTAACTTCCATAAAGTATTTAACCAAGTGGGAACTAATGTCGGAATAGGTACAGAAGGTGTTAGTTTTACCTTAGGAACAACCCTAACTCTCTACTTAGAACTTGGTGTAGGCATGAATTTCTTTCCCGCAATCCAGTTCTAAAATGAAATAGATGTAAATAATATTAGAGTTTCTAACATTTCTATTCCTGTTAAACAGGTAGATATCACAACCAATGTAGGAAGAACAATCGTAGATCTTAAGGCATATTGTTATCCTGCAGGGGATAAAAGCAGCTTCTTTTTAGTTGGAGATTTCTCATATGGAGGAGCAAAATTAGCTAAGATAAATGGTCAAAGCCAAGACATAAAGAACTTTTTAATAACATATCCAGAGATGAAAGGACGTGTAACAGCTGAGCTTGAAAACTACTCTTTACATTGTGATGAGAACGGAAATGTAAATGGAAGCATAGAAGTTAATTCTGTTCGTCCATACCTTGGTCTTGGTTTTGGAAGAATGATACCTAAACATCATTTTGGTGTTCGCTTTGAAATGGGATGCCATTTCCAAGGAAAGGTGAAAGTAATGCAAAACAACAAGCAGATACTTGTTAACACACACGACAGCAAAGACGCAGAAGAGCTCTCTAAAATTCTTGATAAAGCTGTGATATATCCTGTTTTAAAACTCTCTTTAACAGGTCGCATCTTATAATAAGAAACTAAGAACAAACGCCCAAACATCATTTGTTTGAGCTCATAAAGAATATAAACAAAAATTATAGAGGTATGTTTTTTATCATACCTCTATTTTCTTTTTCTCTCATTACAACATACAACCATATAAGTATCTCTCCCGATTCATTCCACCTTTACCTTAACCTCTTCTATCTTATTCATTCATTTTCATTCGCTATTAAATATTTATTCCATTACAAATAGCCCTTCTCTATAAGATATACTACATAAACAAGAAATAAACCCTTTCCTTAATAGTTTATTATCACATAACATCCTATGATATACAAATAAAAGAAAAAGATTTATCATATAGTAATATTTTCTCTCTAACTCTTCATTTATTCTCTCTTTACTACCTCTTTTTACTTTCAAATCTTTCTATCGTGTATAAAGAATTGTTATCATATAGTTTGTAATCAAAACATCATACAAATCAATAAATAATCAAGCCTTATTTGAGTTGTATGAAATTAAGCCGAAAAAGCAATATTCTTGATCTGTAATTACATTACTTTTAGGCAACAATAGCATTGAGTTTAGGAGATAAAAGCAGTGAGATTGCTGTACAAAAGCAATGAGATTACAACATACAAAAAAAATAAAGAAAACTAATAATTATAACACTTTCAATAAAACATCAATGAAAGACACAATAAGAAGAAAAAAGAATATGAAGGAAACAAATGAGCCATAAGAAAAAAAACAGAGCTAAAATTCTCTTTAAAGAATTCTAGCTCTTATATTATTATTCTAAAATAAATATCTATGTATTATATTTTAATATCAAAAAGTAAGATCTAATTCAACAGGACAATGGTCACTTCCAAAGATATCTGTATGTATCTTTGCATCGGTAAGATTACTCTTCAATCGTTCTGAGATAAGGAAATAATCAATGCGCCAGCCTGTATTCTTCTCTCTTGCTTTGAATCTATACGACCACCAGCTATAAGTTACCTCTTCGGGGTATAGATATCTAAATGTATCAATAAAACCATTATCAAGCAAATTGGTCATTTTTTCACGTTCTTCGTCTGTGAATCCTGCATTACGTCTATTGGTTTTAGGGTTCTTCAAGTCTATTTCTTGGTGAGCAACATTCATATCTCCACACACCACAACTGGCTTACTTGCATCTAGTTTGACTAAGTATGCCTGAAAATCTCTCTCCCACTCCATTCTATAGTCTAGACGTTTCAACTCATCTTGCGAGTTAGGTGTATAAACAGTTACTAGATAAAACTGTTCAAACTCAAGAGTAACAACACGCCCTTCGTGGTCGTGTTGATCGATACCAATACCATATTGCACACTTAATGGGCTGTGTTTGGTGTATATTGCTGTACCAGAATAGCCTTTTTTATCGGCATAATTCCAGTAAGACTCATATCCTTCGAACTGCAAATCGAGCTGTCCTGCCTGCATTTTTGTTTCTTGCAAGCAGAAAAAGTCTGCATCAAGGGTTTTAAAAATATCTTCAAATCCTTTTGTTACGCTGGCTCTTAAGCCATTTACATTCCATGAAATAAATTTCATTTTACTTATTCTTTATGGGGTTAATATATGGAGTTTCTGTTTTATTCGTTAGTTTCTATCTTTCAATAACATCGCAAAGTATTTGTTTACACCTTAGTATATTATAGAAAGAAGATTGCTTTCTCTTCTAAAAGCAAATAGATGGGATTATAATAAAATCTACTTTGAGAAAATAGCATTGCTCTTCAAAAACAATAAAATTATTTTAGATTTCAACATCAATGTTTCTGAATCATTGATATAAATTCTTTGCGCTGTTCTATATCATCAAACACGCCACAATAATCAATTGTGGTAATGGCAGCATGCTGTTTTTCTTCACCTCGCATCTGCACGCACATGTGCTCAGCCTCAACGTAAACGATGACACCTTGTGGCTGAAGAGCTTCCTCTATGCATTCTTTTATCTCACGAGTGAAACGCTCTTGCACCTGAAGTCGATGACTAAAGATATCTACGACACGTGCAATCTTGCTTAATCCTGTTACTAGTTGATTGGGAATATATGCCACATGCACCTTTCCATAGAATGGAAGTAGATGATGTTCACACATCGAAAAAAAACGAATGTCTTTAACTATCACCATTCGTTGATATTCTTCTTTGAAAGAAGAGTTAATGAGTTCTGCCGAAGGATCTTCGTCATAACCTCTTGTCAGCTCACACATTGCCTGAGCAACACGTTGTGGAGTTCGCTCAAGTCCTATTCTATTACTATCTTCTCCTAGTAATTCAAGAATCTGTTTATAGTGCTCTTCGAGAGCCACAATTGGCTGTTTAGAATCCCTTTCGTTTCTCATTTTAATTAGTTTTGAACCGTAATCTTACCTCTTACCAATGCTGCTTGTTTAAAACCCATTGCCTTTACTTCTTTAAGCATACGCACAGCTTCATCATAAGAACGATAGTTACCTATACGACAAATCCATCTTGGTGAATAAAAATGCACATAAACAGGTTCGGTAGGAAAACTTATTTTAAGCTTAGTACCTATATCTTCAGCTGTTTGACGATCTTTTCTAGAGTTTCCTCCTGCATAAACTTGCACACGATAACCATCTACTTTATAACTACCAAGCATCACTTTCTTTCGGGTATCGATAACTGGTATTTCTAATTCTTTATCGTCTTGAGGGGTTTCTACTTTCTTCTTATCTTGTTCGTGTTTTGTATAATCCTTTTTAGAATCACCATCTTGCTTTGTTACTGTGGTACTATTAGTGGGAGATTGCTTAATTGAAGCATTAGGGAGAGTGGCTGTTTGTGTTTTATCCGCAGTCTTATTATCCTGTGAAATAGTAGTTTTTTCTTTTTGAGAAGCAGGCGCAACGGGTGTAACGGAACCCGTTTTAGCCCCATTAACCAATTCAGAAATCTCTTTACTTTGGTTTATTACAACTGTTCCTTGGTTTGGTTTGCGTTGCTGTATATGCTCGGTGTAGGTCTGTGCACATAACATTTTAACTCCGATAAGCACAAGAATAAACAATGCAACTAAACGTTTCATAATCCTAATACCTTATTTATATATTTATTTTTGGATAAAAAAAATATTGAGATGGTTGACACTTACATGCCAACTATCCCAATATTGAGTATATTTATTTCTTCCAACCGTCGATAACGCCTAAGAAATCTGCAGCTTTTAATGATGCACCACCAATCAAGCCCCCATCGATATCAACCTTAGAGAATAGCTCTGCTGCATTCTTTGCATTACAGCTTCCACCATAAAGGATGCTAGTTTCTTGTGCAACTGCATCTCCATACTTCTCAGCAACTACTGAACGAATGTATGAATGTATTTCTTCTGCTTGCTCAGAAGTAGCAGTTTTACCAGTACCAATAGCCCAAATTGGCTCATAAGCAATGATTACGTTTTTGAATTCTTCTGCTGTTAGGTTGAAAACAGAACCTTCTAGTTCAGCTTTAACAACTTCGTTTTGTTTGTTAGCTTCTCTTTCTTCAAGTGATTCACCAATACAGAAGATCACTTTAAGATTATTTTTAAGAGCTAAAAGAACTTTTTCTTTTAATATTTCTGGTGTTTCTCCATAATATTGACGACGTTCTGAGTGACCAAGAATAACGTATTGAGCACCTGTACTCTTTACCATTTCAGCAGAAACTTCACCTGTGTAAGCTCCTTTTTCTTTGTCTGCACAGTTCTCTGCACCAAGTCCTACAACTTCAGAGTTAAGAGTTTGTGCTGCCATTGCTAAGTGAATAAATGGTGTACAAATAACAACATCGCAGTTAGGTTTATTTACTGTTAGTGTGTCGTTTAGTTCTTTAGCTAACGCTAAGCCTTCTTGCAGGTTCATATTCATCTTCCAATTACCTGCTACAATTTTCTTTCTCATATTTATTTTCTTTTTAAAGAGTTTGTTATATAATTTATTTGATTGTTCTTTATCTTTGATCCAGCGACTCCAAGCCCATATTCTATCAGCAATAGAGAGTAGGATTAAGGGTAATAAATACCACAAAAAGATTTTTGATATTTTGGTTATTGTACTTGCAATATAGGGTTTTGAAATATCAAGAACCTCTAAGTTACCCTCTAACTGATCGTCTTTAGGAAAATCATTGTGACTCCATTTATTCACAACTTTTCCGTCTTTCAATAACACTAAGCCTGGATTACTTCTTATTATTGTTTTTAATGTCGTTCCATCTGTATAACAAAAAGGATATTCTGCACCTGTAAGTTCAATCCAAGAGTGAATTCCCTTCTCACTACTTGCAGTTAAACAATAAAAGGGATAGCCTTTATCTAGGGCATATTCGTATACTCTATCAATCTCACCAAAATTGGTATCATCTGCTTTTTCCAACCAAGGCGCAATCAATAAGAAGGTATATCCTTTATTATTTAGAATAGCATTTGTTATGTCTTTACCACCTTTTGTAGAAATCGAGAAGTCTTTTATTGGCGGTACATAGCCTTCTTTAACAAGCTTTGTCTTTGAATCTACAAAAGTCCAAGAGTTATCTGGATAATCATTTAATGTGAATTCTTTCTGCACATCACCTTTCTTTAATATAAAGGTGGTTTCGTATTGAGGTGCTTCAGCACCATTTGGAATCTCCATTCCCTTTTTTATATCTGCTCCAATATGATATGGTCGAAAATCAAATATAGGCAGTTTATATAAACTATAAATGCTTGTAACCAAGATAAAGAGAATGGTATAATTGATAAGAATCCATTGATTATTTTTCGAAATGAATCGAATCATTCGCAAAGGACAATAACATAAGAGCGCAGAACAGCCCAATAAGATGATATTTTTTAGTAAGGTTTGTCCGTTTGTCAATTTTATTGCATCACCAAAACAACCACAATCTGTTATAGGATTAAAGAAATAAACGACTAAAGTGATGATTGTCATTATCGACATAATCACCAATAACCACTTAGAAGTAGACCTTCTGCGAACAGCAAACAATGCGAATATACCTAAAGAAAATTCTATTGCCGCAATAAGAACGGCAATAACCAAAAGCAACCAGCTTGGTATAAAAGAGTATAAAGATACACTTTCGAGATATTCTTGCAGTTTATATTGTGTCCCAAGCGGGTCTACAGCCTTAACATATCCCGAAAAAATGAATGTAATCGCTAAAAAAAAGCGACACAAGTTCACTATGATATTCTTAATACTACTCACAAAGTTTGATAATGCCGAACACTGAATAGTTTACAATGTCCATATAGTTCGAATCAATTCCTTCAGAAACAAGTGTTTTACCGCCAAGGTTTTCTATTTCTTTTATGCGTTGAATCTTGGTTAAAATAAAGTCAGTATAACTACTAACACGCATATCTCGCCATGCTTCATCATAGTCATGATTCTTCTTTATCATCAATTGTTCAACAATATTTGCATACTTGTCGTACAATTCAATTGCGGCTTCAGCAGTTATATCTATTGTATCTGAAAAGCCATATTCTAGCTGAATCAGACCAATTAAGCCATAATTCACCATTGCAATGAATTCTGGTAGAATGCCTTCGTTCACCCATGACTCTCCTTTTATTTCCAAAGAACGAACTCGTTTGGCTTTAGTAAAGAGTTGATCTGTAAGAGATGAGGGACGAAGAATGCGCCATGAAGGTCCATAATCGTGTAATTTTGAGGCAAAAACATTACGACATGTCAATAATGCTGCCTGAAATTGTTCTTCTGTATTTCCTTTTTCCATAACGTAAGTGCAAATTTACGCATTTCAGATGAAATGGCAAAATAAAAAAGGGCACGACCTTTTCACTCTTTACAAATCTCTTCTTTCATTCTAATTCTTATCATTCTCACAACACTACACATTGCATCATATCGAGCTTTTAATGAGTCTCGTTTAACACCTAATAAATTCTTTTGTAATAATGTTTTGGCACTTGCAATACGGCTGGGAATGTTTTGCAATGCAGAATCTGTTTTTACAATTTCTTGTTCGGCTTGTTTTAAAGATGCTTTTTGCCAAATCACAAGAGCTTTTTTACGTTCTTCTATTGCAGAAGGATACTTTACACGTAACACAGAGATAGAATCTAATGCTCGTTTATAGTCACCTTTATTATAATAAGTTTCTATATTCTCAAGCATCTGAGTAGCTTTGCTGCCTTGATTTTGTTCACAAGCCACTGCAATAAAAAGAATTTGTATTATAAAAACATATTTCTTCATATTTACAAAAATACGAAAAATAATCATAGTGAGTACTTTAAAAGGGGTATTTTTACTATCTTTGTAGGCATATTAAGAAGAATTTACATTAGGATGAGAAATCTTTCAAACTCTGATTTAGCTAAGATTCTAAATCAAGACATATTTCACTTAATTTCTAAAGCTGCCGATGCACTATCATTGGAATGTTATGTTGTAGGCGGATACGTAAGAGATTTATTTTTAGAACGCCCCTCGAAAGATATTGATGTTGTTGTTGTTGGAAGCGGAATTGCCGTTGCCGAAAAGCTAAAAGCTACGCTTGGGCGTGGTGCACACTTGTCTGTTTTTCGCAATTTTGGTACTGCTCAGGTTAAATATAAAGGTATAGAGGTTGAATTTGTTGGTGCAAGACGAGAGAGTTATCAACGAAATTCGAGAAAGCCAATAGTTGAAGACGGCACACTTGAAGACGATCAGAACCGTAGAGATTTCACAATCAACGCTCTTGCAGTGTGCTTAAATAGTGCAAGATTTGGAGAATTGGTAGACCCTTTCTATGGAATTGAGGATTTAGAAGATGGAATTATACGCACACCCCTCGAACCAAATATCACCTTTTCTGATGATCCTTTGCGCATGTTGCGCTGTATTCGTTTCGCCACTCAATTGAATTTCTTTATTGAAGACGAAACTTTTGATGCACTAATAGAGAATGCTGAAAGAATAAAAATTATCAGTGGAGAACGTATTAGCGACGAACTCAATAAAATTATGCTATGCAAAACGCCAAGTAAAGGATTCATAGATCTTTACAGATGCGGTTTGCTTCAAATCATACTACCCGAACTTTGCGCTCTCGACATCGTGGAAACACGTAACGGAAGAGCACATAAAAACAACTTTTATCACACTCTTGAGGTATTAGACAACATCGCTAAACACACCGATAACTTATGGTTGAGATGGGGAGCACTGCTTCATGATATTGGGAAACCCAAAAGTAAACGATGGGAAAACATTGCAGGTTGGACCTTCCACAACCACAATTTCATTGGAGCTAAAATGGTTCCGCAAATGTTTCGACGCCTAAAACTACCATTAGATGCTAAGATGAAGTATGTACAATCAATGGTAGACCTACACATGCGCCCTATTGTTATTGCTGATGATGTAGTTACTGATAGTGCTGTTCGACGTTTAATTAATGATGCTGGTGATAATATTGACGACTTAATGACGCTTTGCGAGGCGGACATCACAACGAAGAACTCGATGAGAAAACAACGTTTCTTGGATAATTTCCGCATTGTTCGTGAGAAAATTGAAGACTTAAAAGAACGTGACTACAAGCGTGCTTTGCAGCCAGTGATAGACGGAAATGAGATAATGGAGATGTTCAATCTTCCTCAAGGTCCTGCTGTTGGCACATTAAAGCAAACACTTAAAAATGCAGTTCTCGACAATGTGGTTCCCAATGAACGTGAGGCTTTGATGGAATTGCTCACCAACAAGGCAAAACAAATGGGACTTATATCTTAAAAGTAACGTTCTTTTGTACAATGCCCATCATCTATATCGATTCATTAGATCACCCTGGAGTAGACATTTTCTATGCACTCACTGAGGCTCAATTGCGCAATAAACAACATTCCGACAAAGGATTGTTTATTGCCGAGAGTCCAAAAGTGATAGAAGTTGCCCTTAAAAAAGGTTTTATTCCAACAGCTCTTCTATGCGAAGAACGTCACATCAAAGGCGATGCCGCCAACATCATCGCTCAAAATCCTTCTATACCGATATACACTGGCACAAGAGATATGCTGGCTTCGATAACGGGTTACACCCTGAGTCGTGGTGTATTGTGTGCCATGAAACGCCCCACCCTTCCCTCTGTCGAAAGTATTTGCAAAACTGCTTCACGCATTGCCATTGTCGATGGCGTTGTAGACACGACCAATATCGGTGCTATATTCCGTTCAGCTGCAGCACTTGGCATTGACGGAATCCTATTAACTAAGAGTTCGTGCGACCCTTTTAACCGACGAGCGGTGGGTGTTTCGATGGGCTCTATCTTTCTTATTCCATGGACATGGCTTGACAATAACATTTCAGAAGTGTCACAATATGGATTTAAAACAGTTGCGATGGCTTTGCGACACAATTCTATCGACATCAACGATGCACGTTTAAAAGCAGAAAAGAAATTGGCTATTATTTTAGGAACTGAGGGAGATGGCTTAGCAGAGTCAACGATTTTAGATACCGACTACGTTGTTAAAATACCAATGTATAACGCTGTCGACTCGCTAAATGTGGCTGCGGCATCAGCTATTGCATTTTGGGAACTATGTAAAAACACATAATTATCGTTTTTACACATTATATAATAATAGTTCTTTTCATCCTTTATCCACCCTAAATCATTTTCTTTTTTCACCTTATGGATAACGAATGATTGGCAATCATCATTCGCCTATCCTCCTATCTCTATGTTCTGCTGAAATAAAAGCTATGTTTTTACTCTGTAAAAGCTATGCTATTACACTCTAATATCAATGCTTTTTAACTATAATAACAATCCTTTTACAATACACTTCCATTTTCTATCGATTCCAAAACTTTCTGTTTAGAACAATATTTGATTTATCTCAATTTTCATAAGAAATAAATATTATTTTCTCATTTTTAATAACTAACTTTGCAGAAAAGCTTTTTACCTACGAACAAGACACATTTGAATGTATTATCGAGTGCTTGACAACTAAAATAAACAATCAAAAAATCAAACAGAAAAGTACTATATAAATTACTATGAAACAAAAAAGAAGTATTATTTTTACAACAGCTCTAACGCTAACTCTATCATTCAGCACGGCAAATGCTGGTAATCTACAAAACAACCCCACAGCTATGATAGCAGTAAACGACAATACTGTTATTAAAAGCAATCGCCCTATAGAGAGTGAACGCTTATTCAAATCAGATGTGATTGAAAAGAAAATTAAAGAAGTTACTAAACTTTTGAGAAAGAATCCATACCTTGCTTGGATGTTCCAAAATTGTTATCCCAACACCATTGATACCACTGTACACTTCGATGGTAAAGATGACACCTTTGTTTACACTGGAGATATTCCCGCAATGTGGTTGAGAGACTCAAGCGCACAGGTGTGGCCCTACTTGCAATTTGCAAACAAAGACGAAAATCTTCGTAAGATGTTGCGTGGCGTTATCTTACGACAATTGAAGTGTATCAATATAGATCCCTACGCAAATGCATTTAATATGGGTCCAACTGGAGGCGAATGGCAAAAAGACTGGACTGAAATGAAACTTGAATTGCACGAGCGTAAATACGAAATCGACTCGCTTTGCTACCCTATTCGCCTTGCTTACGAATATTGGAAGATAACTGGAGACACTTCTATCTTTGGCGAAGAATGGCAAAAAGCAGTTCAAAATATCCTCAAAACCTTCCATGAACAACAAAGAAAAGATGGCAACGGACCTTATAGTTTCATGCGAGATACGGCACGACAACTAGACACTGTTTGCAATGCAGGATTCGGTTCACCTGTTAATCCTGTTGGGCTTATCGCCTCAGTGTTCCGTCCAAGCGATGATGCTACAACTTTCTTATTCCTTGTTCCCTCTAACTTTATGGCTGTATCTTCATTAAATAAGGCTGCAGAAATTTTGAACACTGTTAATAAAAATAGCGAATTGGCTAGCAATTGCACCAGTCTTGCAAATGAGGTACACGATGCTCTACAAAAATATGCTGTGGTTAATCACCCTAAATATGGTAAGATTTATGCTTTTGAGGTAGATGGTTTTGGCAATCAACTATTGATGGATGATGCCAATGTGCCTTCTCTTTTAGGTCTAAGCTATTTAGGTGACGTTCCAAGTAACGACCCAATATATCAAAATACCCGTAAGTTTGTGTGGAGTAAAGACAATCCTTATTTCTTTAAAGGCACCGCAAGCGAGGGTATTGGTAGTCCTCATACAGGCTATGATATGATTTGGCCTATGACAATTATGATGAAGGCATTTACTTCTAATGATGATGCTGAAATTAAATGGTGCATTGAACAGTTAATGAATACAGATGCTGGAAAAGGATTCATTCATGAATCGTTTAACAAAAACAATCCATCTAAATACACAAGAGATTGGTTTGCATGGCAAAACACGCTCTTTGGCGAGTTAATTATTAAGCTAATAGACGATGGTAAGCTCAACGTTCTACTTGCAGCTCAACGCAGTAGCACAGCACCGATTCAATAACTGTGTAACAAAAACTATTAGACAAAATGAATAAAACAATGATATTATCAGCTTTTTTTTCGCTTTCAATGTTACTTTCGAGTAGCGTTGCACAAGCAAAAACAAGCGTTGTAGACTATGTTAGTACATTGGTTGGAACTCAATCAACTCGTGATTTATCTACTGGAAACACCTATCCTGCCATCGCTTTGCCATGGGGTATGAACTTTTGGATGCCTCAAACGGGTAAAATGGGCGACGGTTGGGCTTATACTTACACAGCAGATAAGATTAGAGGATTTAAGCAAACGCACCAACCAAGCCCATGGATTAACGATTATGGACAGTTTTCTATTATGCCAACAACGGGTAAACGCATCTTTAATGAAGATGAAAGAGCTTCTTGGTTCTCGCATAAAGCAGAGCAGGCTACACCTTATTATTATAAAGTTTACCTCGCAGATTACGACGTTACCTCTGAAATTGCGCCAACAGAACGTGCTGCCATATTTCGATTTACATTCCCCCAAAGCAACGCTTCAAATGTAGTTGTAGATGCTTTTGATGAGGGTTCTGAAATAACAATTATCCCTTCTGAACGCAAAATTATTGGCTATACAACCAAAAACAGCGGTGGTGTTCCCGAAAATTTCAAGAATTATTTTGTTATTGTATTTAATAAGCCTTTTAAGAGTGTTGCAACGGTTAAGAACGGAACGCTAAGAGAGGATGTAGAAAGCGTATCGTGCAACCACGCAGGTGCCATTGTTAGCTTTGAAACTCAACGAGGTGAGAAGATTGAAGCACGTGTTGCATCTTCGTTTATCAGTGTCGAACAAGCAGAAATCAACTTAAAAGAATTAAAAGATAACTCGTTTGACGCAATAAAAGAACAAGGCAAGCAACGCTGGAACGATATTCTTGGTCGTATAGAGGTAGAAGATGACAATGTAGATAACATGCGCACATTCTACTCTTGCTTATATCGTTCGGTGCTATTCCCACGTAGTTTCTACGAAAAAGATGCACAAGGCAATATCATGCACTATAGTCCTTATAACGGAAATGTGCTTCCTGGCTACATGTTTACAGACACAGGATTCTGGGATACCTTTCGTTGTTTGTTCCCATTCCTCAACCTTATGTATCCAAAGATGAACGAAATGATGCAAGAAGGTTTAGTTAATGCCTATAAAGAGAGTGGTTTCTTACCCGAATGGGCAAGTCCTGGACATCGTAATTGCATGGTGGGTAACAACTCTGCATCGATTGTTTCTGATGCATGTATTAAGGGTTTAGGTAACTACGACATTGAAACGCTTTGGCAAGCAGTGAAACATGGTGCGAATTATGTACATCCAAAAGTTGGTTCTACAGGCAGAAAGGGTGTTGAATATTATAACAAATTGGGATATGTTCCATACGATGTAAAAATTAATGAGAATGTGGCCCGTACCCTTGAATATGCTTATGACGATTGGTGTATCTATCAATTAGGTAAGAAATTGGGCAAGTCTGCAAAGGAATTAGCTCCTTTTAAGCAACATGCTCTAAACTATCGCAATGTGTTTGATAGCGAATCGAATTTGATGCGTGGTAAACTTGCTAACGGAAAGTTCCAAACTCCATTCAATCCTTTGAAGTGGGGAGATGCATTTACTGAAGGAAATGCTTGGCACTACACTTGGTCTGTGTTCCATGACGTGAAGGGTTTAATTCAATTAATGGGAGGAAAGCAACATTTTAACGCTATGCTCGACTCTGTTTTCAATCTTCCTCCCGTGTTCGACGATAGCTATTATGGCGGAGTGATTCACGAAATACGTGAAATGCAAATTATGAATATGGGTAACTATGCACATGGTAACCAACCTATTCAGCACGCAATATACCTATATAACTATTCTGGTGAGCCATGGAAAGCCCAATATTGGATTAGAGAAGCAATGAATCGCCTTTACACAAGTGCTCCTGATGGCTATTGTGGAGATGAAGATAATGGTCAAACATCGGCTTGGTATGTCTTTAGTGCAATGGGTTTCTATCCTGTTTGTCCTGGTACTACACAATATGTGATAGGCTCTCCTTATTTTAAGAAAATGCTATTGCATCTCGAAAATGGTAACACTATCACCTTAAATGCACCAGAAAACAGTAAAGAAAATCGTTATATCAATAGTATTTCGATAAATAACGCTCCTTACTCTAAAACATTCTTTGAGCATTCAGACCTACTTAAAGGCTGCAATATCGTTTATAACATGAGTAAAGAACCCAATAAACAAAGGGGAATAAGCGAGAAAGATGCGCCTTATTCGTTTACTGATGAATTGAAAAAGTAGCAATAATTAAAGCTCGAAAGAGGTTCTCTAAAGGCAATTTGCCTTATCTTTGGTTCCCACATTATTATATCTTGGTAACCGATGAGAAATCTCTTTCGAGCTTTTTCTATGTCTTTTATTTTCCAATTCCTTTGCAGTGCCTACACAGCTCCTAGTATCTTGCGAGCATTATCCACTCTTTCTTGCTCTGGAGAGTCAATCTCATTCAATGTATAAGGAATACCCATCTGTTCCCATTTATACACTCCTAAGGCATGATAAGGCAATACTTCCACTCGTTCTACATTGTTCAATCGATCTATAAAGGCACGTAAACGATGCAAATACTCATCATTATCGGTTATAGTAGGAACGAGTACATGCCGTATCCACACTGGTTTTTGTAGGTCAGAGAGGTACAGAGCGCAGTCGAGAATATTGTCATTCTCTCGTCCTGTCAATTTCTTATGTTCGCTACTATCGATATGTTTCAAATCTAACAACAATAAGTCGGTGTATTCCATCAACTCATTAAACTTACTAAAGAAGGGTTCTTCTCTTGTAAATGGTTGTGCAGCGGTGTCTATGCAGGTGTGAATTCCAAGTTTTTTTGCCTTCTTAAAAAGCTCAATCATAAAGTCCATTTGCAATAAAGCCTCTCCTCCACTAACCGTAATACCGCCTTTCTTTCCCCAATAAGTACGATATTTCAAAGCCTGTTCGAGCAATTCATCTGCCGAACGCATATCTTTTGAATCGGGATTCCATGTATCTGGGTTGTGACAATATCTGCAACGAAGCTTGCAACCCTTAAGAAATATGATAAAACGAATACCTGGTCCATCAACAGACCCAAAGGTTTCAACTGAATGTACTGCAGCTTTTGTCATAATGAAAGATACTAAATAAAGTGTTGTTTTTGTGTTATAATATGATTCTTTGCCTTGAATAACCTGCCACAGGAGCAAGTATCCGACATAAAAAGAAAAGTGCAAAGACTGTATTTCAAGCCTTTGCACTTTAATATTGTTATACAACCAAAGGCTATTATGCCATACGTCCATGAGCTTGACGTGCGATAACGTCTAATTGTTGCTCACGAGTTAGGTCGATAAACTTCACTGCATATCCGCTGACACGAATAGTAAAGTTTGCATATTCTTCTTTTTCTGGGTGCTCCATACAATCGATTAGCTTTTCAACACCAAAGACATTCACGTTCAAATGGTGTGCGCCACGATCGAAGTAACCATCCATTACGTTCACAAGCGTTTCTACTTGTTCCTCTTCTGTGTGTCCTAAAGTAGTAGGACTGATTGTTTGTGTATTTGAAATACCATCAAGTGCGTATTCATAAGGAAGCTTAGCAGTTGAGTTTAACGATGCAAGTAGACCGTTTTTCTCTGCTCCATAAGATGGATTTGCACCTGGAGCGAATGGAGCTCCAGCTCTTCTTCCATCAGGAGTGTTACCTGTTGCCTTACCATATACCACATTTGAGGTGATAGTTAGAATACTTGTTGTTGCTTCTGAATCACGATATGTGTGGTGACGACGTATCATTGTCATGAAAGTCTTCAACAACCATACTGCAATGTCATCAGCTCTGTCATCATCATTACCATATTTTGGGAACTCACCTTCAGTCTTAAAGTCTACAGGTAAGCCGTTCTCATCTCTGATAATGCTTACTTTTGCATATTTAATAGCACACAAACTGTCTACGACATGACTGAAACCAGCGATTCCTGTCGCAAAAGTTCTGCGCACATTAGTATCGATTAACGCTAATTCTGCAGCCTCATAGAAGTACTTGTCGTGCATATAATGAATCAAGTTAAGGGTATTTACATAAATACCAGCTAACCATTCCATCATATCAATGAATCTAGGTAGGAACTCATCATAGTTCAATACATCTCCAGAAATTGGTCTATAAGCAGGTCCGCATTGTTCTTTTGTCTTCTCATCAACGCCTCCTGACACTGCATATAACAAACATTTAGCTAGATTTGCACGTGCTCCAAAGAACTGCATCTCCTTTCCTGTCTGTGTTGCAGATACACAACAGCAGATAGAATAATCGTCTCCCCATATCGGACGCATTACATCATCGTTCTCATATTGTATTGAACTGGTTGTAACTGAGATTTTAGACGCATATTGTTTGAATCCTTCTGGAAGACGAGAGCAATACAATACGGTTAAGTTTGGTTCAGGAGAAGGACCCATATTCTCAAGAGTATGAAGGAAACGGAAATCGTTCTTTGTAACCATTGAACGTCCATCCATACCCATTCCCGCCATTTCTAGGGTCGCCCAGATAGGATCTCCAGAGAAAAGTTGATTGTAAGAAGGGATACGAGCGAACTTAACCATACGGAATTTCATTACCAAGTGGTCGATAAGTTCTTGTGCTTCGCTTTCTGTTAGAGTACCTTCTTCCATGTCACGTTGGATATATATGTCCAAGAAAGTAGAGATACGACCAACCGACATCGCTGCTCCGTTCTGTGTTTTAATAGCAGACAAATAGCCAAAGTATAGCCATTGCACAGCCTCATGTGCATTCATTGCAGGACGAGAGATATCATATCCGTAAATAAGAGCCATTTCTTTCATTTCCTTCAAGGCCTTTATTTGCATAGATATTTCTTCTCTTAGACGGATAATCTCATCAGTCATCACGCCACATCCTGTGTTTCTAAGGTCTGCTTTCTTTTTATCGATTAAGAAATCAACACCATATAAAGCTACACGACGATAGTCTCCAACGATACGTCCACGTCCATAAGTGTCGGGAAGACCTGTTAATATGTGGTTATGACGCACCAATTTCATTTCGTCTGTGTATGCATCAAATACCCCTTCGTTGTGAGTTTTGTGGTATTCTGTAAATATTTTATGAAGTTCAGGAGCTGGTTCGTAACCATAAGTAGTACAAGCTTGCTCTGCCATCTTAATACCTCCATAAGGCATAAATGCACGTTTTAGAGGCTTATCTGTTTGCAATCCAACAATCTTCTCAAGTTCTTTGGTTCCTTCGCCCATATAAGCTGCAGGATAAGCAGTCATACTTGACACGACTTTTGTTTCCATATCAAGAACTCCACCTTTTGCTCTTTCTTCTTTTTGAAGGCCTTGGAGTAGTGTCCAAAGCTTATCTGTTGCTTCTGTTGGACCTGCTAAGAAATCAGCATTACCATCATAAGCGGTGTAGTTATCTTGGATAAAGGCACGAACATCAACATCTTCTGTCCAGTGATTGCCTTTAAATCCTCTCCATTCGTTCTTCATTTTGAGTTGTATTTATTTTGTTATTAAATGCGTACTCGAAAGTACTTTCTGTTTTATTTTTCGTTACAATTGTTGATTTTATCATCAAATTGCAGTGCAAAAGTATATATAATTATACATATACACAATACCTACAAGTTATGATTTTGCAAACTCCACATTGCAAAATAGCCCAAAATGCAATAAAAATAACCATTTGCAAGAAGAATGTTAAAAATATATTAAATGCAAAATAAAATGCCATCAACCCTTTTATGCTGATTTTTCACAAAAGAATTGATGGCAAACACCTATTTTATATATAGATAATTAGGGGCGAACAGCTATACATTCAACTTCTACAAGAGCGTTCTTTGGAAGTGTTTTCACAGCCACAGCAGAACGAGCAGGATATGGTTCGCTAAAGAACTCTGAATAGATTTCGTTCATTGCAACAAAGTTTGCCATATCACTTAAGAATACTGTTGTTTTAATTACGTTGTTTAGATCGAGTCCTGCCTCATTCATTATAGCACGAGCATTGGTCAATGCTTGGCGAGTTTGAGCTTGAACATCTCCCTCTACGAATTCTCCTGTAGCAGGATTAATACCTAATTGTCCTGAAGCAAACACAAAACCATTAGCTTCTACGGCTTGACTATAAGGTCCAATTGCGGCTGGAGCCTTAGTTGTTTGAATTGTTTTCATAATTGATTTTTTATCTTTATTGATTATATTGTTTATCTAAGATATTCTAAACTGCGATGTAATACCTAAAAATGATGATCTTGTCACAGCACGATTAATCATTCACTACATTGAACCCCATTTTCTTTAAGGTTGATTTTATTTCGAGAAGATGCTCCTCATTGCGTGTTTCTGCGGTAAGTTTCACCACACATGCCCTTACATTTCCTTTGCTCATTGTTCTGTCGTGATGCACACTTATGATGTTTGCGCCTAATTTTGACACGATAGCACATGTTTGTGCAAGAGTACCAGGTTGGTCATTCACTTCAACATGTATTGAGCATAGGCGACCACTGGCTATCAATCCGCTGCTAATCACACGACCGAGTGTTGTTACATCAATGTTACCTCCACTAACAAGACACACTACTTTTTTGCCTTTAACAGGTATTTTGTCAAACATCACCGCTGCAACAGCAACAGCACCAGCACCCTCTGCCACCATTTTCTTTTTCTCAATCAATCGCAATATGGCAGCACAAATCTCTTCTTCACTAACAGTTACTACCCCATCAACATAGTTCGAGCAAATGTCAAAGGTTATATCTCCTGGCTGCTTAACGGCGATTCCGTCTGCAAGAGTACTCACAGAGTTTAAAAGAACTGGCTTTTTAGCTTCTAAACTTCTAACCATACTGGCTGCATTTTCTGCCTGAACGCCATATATTTTAATGTTAGGATTCAACGTTTTAGCTGCATAAGCCACTCCAGAAATAAGCCCTCCGCCTCCTATAGGCACCACAATCATATCTACATCGGGTAACTCTTCGAGAATTTCCAATGCAATAGTACCCTGACCTGCAATAACATTCTCGTCGTTAAAAGGATGAATAAAGGTATAACCAAACTCGTCTCTCATAGCAAGAGCACGATTATAGGCATCATCATACACTCCTGGCACTAAACAAATCTCTGCTCCTAGTTGTCTTGTTGCTTCTACTTTACTCATCGGAGCCGCTTCTGGTAGGCATATTAAGGATTTTATTCCCATCGAAGTTGCACCCAAAGCCACTCCCTGAGCGTGGTTTCCTGCCGAGCAAGCAACCACACCTTTCGCCTTTTCTTCGTTCGAAAGCTGCGACATTTTATAGTAAGCTCCCCTTATTTTAAACGATCCTGTGCGTTGTAAACACTCGGGTTTAAGATACACTTCGCATGTAGTATTCACCTTTTTAGTATGCACTAAATCGGTTTTGCGTAAGATATTATCGAGTACTATACGTGCATTATAGAATTTATCAATAGTGAGCATAGATTTATTGGCTTTTATCATCACAAATATAGTATTTTATTTGGAAAACACCTCTATGCTTTTGATTTTTTTATTACACAAAAGCAAAGTTTTTACTTTTCGTTTAGCACTGCCTTTCACCTGCCTTAGCCCTGCAATTGCTCTCTCTATTTTTTCTTAAAATATTGCTTCAATCGCTTATAACCTTCTACTCCTAAAATAGTTAAGCCAGTATATTGAAATGTTTTGGCAAGTCCAAAGAGCACAACCCAAAGAATTCCTTTTGTTTTTACGTCGATATCGAGAGCCATTTGCGCAAACGATAAGATGTAAAAAGGAATGCAACAAAGTGTTACGATGACACCTGTTCGGAATGAAAGTTGTTGAAGTTTGTTTTTTATTTTACTGAAAAAAGAGGGCATTGCGTTATTTTGGGGAATGATTTCAAATACAAAAGTATAAATATTTTTTTGGTAAAGAGTTGAGATAAGAGTTTTTATAGCCCCAACAGCATCAATTTACGATAAGAGAAAGACGATAGCAGGAAAAGAAGAAAGATGTAGTTACATTTTCAAGTCCTTTTCATCGCTTTCAAAACTCAATGCGTTTGCGTTGCAAAGTCACTGCTATTAGAGTCTAAGAGCAATGCTTTTACTATGCAATAGCATAGCTTTTGGCTTGCTTCTATTTCACTTTGGGTGGCAACATCAAAAAAAGGTTGTCTCTATTTACATAAAGACAACCTTTTAAACCTTTTATTACTTAATTGAAGAGTAAATCTATTTTGATTTATTTCTTCATCACTTTTTTACCATCTACAATATAGATGCCTGCAGGAAGGGCGTCCCAATCTTGTGTTTGGCGCACTCCTTGAACGTTATAAATTTGCTTTTGAGCTTTGCTTTCGCTTTCGAGCGAGCCAATACCTGTGGCTTTCAATTCATCTACAACGTGGAATGTATTACGGAATGTATTGACATTCCAAACATCTTCACGCCTTCCGTTTCGTTCTATCTCAATATGTACTTCGTAAGAGTGATTAGCTTCTAATTTTGAAGCAGGAAAAGTGATGCGTGTTGACGCAACATTCTTTAGATATCCATAAGGCAAATGCACGTTATTTAATGAGCCTACCTCTATCCATTTATCTGCAGTTAGGTCGTACAAACGATAATATAGTGGCCCTTGATAACCTTTACTAATAAGCCAACCTGTTAATTTTGAATGTACCTGCAAACCCATTTGATTTATTTTACTTAGTTCGAAGGTGCTATAATTAGCTTCTTTACCATCTACAAGGAAGTCTACATAATTAAATTCAATTGCTCCTTGGCTCACTTTTGGAAATACTTCTACTTCAAAAGGCTTTTGCATTTTGATAGGAACAACCACCTCTTTTGAACCCTTTCTTTTAGCCTTTATAGAAAAGGTTACATCGTATTTACCTGGCGATAAACTACCAATTCTACCTGATTGATAATACTGTGCCAACATTCTTATAGTGAAAGAGGTATGTCCAAGACGTTGAGCTACCACATTAGGAGTTTGCAAATATCCGTTAAACTCTTCGTTGGTTGCCTTGTTTTTCAGTGTCATCACCAAGTCACCACGCACTTCTTCACGGCCTGGGTTGTACATTGTAAAGCTAAAAGCAGCCAAACCTGAATCTTCATAGAAAGGAACAAGCACGCTTGGTGCCTTTTCCATTGTTACATCATTTTTAGGATTGTTCTCATTCATACGAACTTCAGTTGATGTAAGCTCCACTTGTATCTCATTAGCATAGTTAATGGGTTTCCATTCACCATTTTCTTTTGTTACAGGATCAAGCATTTCTGAGTAAACAGGCACTAAACGATAGTTACCATTGGGCAATCCTTCAAAATTAATGTCGTTTATTTCAAAATTAAATGTGGTGAAAATAGTGGCCCATGGAATATTATTACTATTTAAATTGAATATTTTTACTCGCTTATTTTGATCATTATAGAGCGCAATACCAACCTTTCCAGTGAATACTCCTAAGCCTTCTTTCGCAGAACTATATGCTCCTACCCTTTTAACTTCTGCAGAAAAGCTCTCGTTTCGTGCTCCTTGTGTTTTATTAATAGTAAATGTTGTGGTTAAACGAGCATATAAAGCACGTTCTATATCCTTGAAAGGAGTTGCTATTCCATTGTTTGGATGTGCAAATACAACAGAAATATCGTCCCAGAAAGTACCACTAAGTGCAAATCCAGAAACATTTAAATAAACGGTATTTATATCGAAATAGCCGTCTTCTTGACCACCCCAACCCCAGTTAGTGTGTATAAATCCTTGCTCATCATAGCCGTCATAAACAAAGGCATGAGGCCCTCCTACAACTAAAACAGGATACCCATCAGATAACTCTTGCATCACTTCTTTTAGAAATTCATTTGCAGGTAGAACGTCTTTAACAAGATATCGCACGGTATAATCAAATGTATGGCGAAGGGCATTGCATGCGTTTTCCAAGTTAGAATCACTTCCTTTATGATAATATCTCATTCTAACTGCACTACCAATGTCACGCATCAATACTCCAACTGCATCTTGAGAACGACTTGAAAACATTTGAGATTCTGTGTCTTTCATATCTTCCCAAAAGTAAGTACTACTCTTCCAAGCCTCACTTTTCGTTGTACTAATGTAATCAGTAGGGCGATTTTTTGGCCATTTATGATGATACATCACTTGTGCAGTGGCAGTGGCTACACAGCCAGTAGGGGTTGTTTTACCATCGATTACAAGTGTATACTTATTAAATGGAAAGTATTGACTCCACTTACAAGTTAGCAATGGTTCTACTTTTCGTTTGAGTTGGCTTGGTGTGGTTGAAGCTTGTATGGTATTGCTACGTACTGCTTTCACCACTCTTTCATAGTCTTTTAAGAACTGTTTGAAGTAGGGTGATTGCTTACTTTCGTCTTTCGACATCTTATCTCCATAAGCTACCACTTCGTTTAGCTTGCTTTCTCCTGATACAATAACGAACTTATCATCGTTAGAGCTGGTGAAAATATAATAAGCTGGTTGCTCATTTGCTTTTAATGAGCGTGTTTTAGGTGTATTGTTCGACAGCGTTGGGTTGCTAATATATTTAGAAGCAATGTTCAATGCCTGTCCTTTTGTAATAGGATTTGCATTCGAAAACACAACACTTGATAACATTGTTAATGCGATAACGAATGTTCTTTTCATTTGTTTGTTCATTATTATTATTAAGTTTTTTTGGTTTGTTCTTTTTAATGTTACGCTAATTAATCGTTGAAAACGTCAATTTCAATAAAAAATAAGATATTATTTATTTTTGTTTGGGGGCTGATTGAGAAGGATATAACCTCCTATTCCGCCCAAAATGGAAGCCAAAAAGATTCCCACTTTTGCTTGTGTCAGCCATAATTCGTTGTTAAATGCAAGTGTAGAGATGAACATCGACATGGTGAAACCTATGGAAGCTAGCATCCCTAAACCTGCCATTGTGCGCTTGGTGATGGCACTTGGCAAGGTTGCCCAGCGCATTTTTACCATTAAGAAGGTTGCACCTACCACGCCAAGAGGCTTTCCTATAAGCAAACCGAAGGCTACTCCGAGCGCAACATGGGTGGAAAAGATATCTGATACACTTAAATTCGTAAAGCTAATACCTGCATTGGCAATGGCAAAAATAGGCATTATGAGGAATGTTACCACTGGTGACAATGTGTGTTCGAGCTGTTGTAACAAAGGAATAGCAATAGATGTGTCTCGTTTAATGTTTGCTAACACGCCCACTTGTCCTTCTTCTAAGGTTCGAACTTCATTGGCTTCTTCGTGTTCAAAACGTTTCAATTGCTTCTTTAAACGCTTGATATACACTGCTTCGTTTATCCTTGCATCGGCAGGAATCATGAAAGCTGCAAGTACTGCAGCAATTGTTGCGTGGATACCTGATAGTAAAAAGGTAACCCACACACCTCCTATTCCAAGTATTGCGTAAAACAATAGATTCTTAATTCCTAATCTATTGCCTACGAACATCACTCCAAGGAAACCTAAACCAAAGAGCAAACTCACCACTGAAAGCTCGGAAGTGTAGAAGAAAGCAATAACAAGTACTGCTCCAAGATCGTCTACTATGGCGAGGGTTGTTAAGAACACTTTTGCCGAAAGGGGCACTTTATTGCCTAAAAGATACACCACTCCTAAGGCGAAGGCTATGTCGGTTGCCATCGGAATACCCCAACCCATGATGTGAGATGTGCCTATATTGAGAGCTGTATAAATCAAAGCGGGAACAAGCATTCCACCTATTGCAGCTCCAATGGGTAGTATGGTGTTTCTAACATCAGCCAGTTCGCCTCCTATAAATTCTCTCTTTAGTTCTAAACCAACCACAAAGAAAAACACTGCCATTAAGCCATCGTTAATCCAATGATGCAAAGAATAGTTCAAATAGGTTTGTCCGTTGACAATCATTCCAACTTCTTGCTCAAAGAAATGAAAGTAACTTGCAGCTAAATCGGTATTAGCTAAGACCATAGCTAACACGACACTAAGAAGCAAAACGATTCCACCCGACTTCTCTCTACCCATAAATAACTTTATAGGTAACATCAAATGATGGTTCAATTTCTTTTCTACTCGCTGTCTCATAAACCTTAATTCATTGCTTTTCTTTTTGAATTACAAAAGTAATATTATTTATTTTAAGTAACAAACTCATGCTAATTAAAATACAATTACAATGCTTTTTTATCTAAAACAGCTCTTTTGCAATGATATTTTCACTCTCAAAAGATTAAATTTCGACTCTATAAAAAAAAAGTGATTACATTACTTATAATTTAAAAAAACTTAACAGACAGGATTCTAAAAATCATCTATCAAAATAAAATTGTAACTTTGTAGTTCATTAAAATATACATGCGTGAAAATTAAAGACGTGATTCATGCCCTTGAAAAGTTCGCGCCTCTGCCCTTACAAGAGAGCTATGATAATGCTGGTTTGCAAGTTGGATTGACAGAGACGGAAAGCTCAGGGGCATTATTGTGTTTGGATGTAACCGAAGAAGTGATTGAGGAAGCCTTTGAATTAGGCTGTAATATCATTGTGGCGCATCATCCATTGATATTTAAAAAACTATCTTGTATCACCGACACGACACTCGTTCAACGCTGTGTTATAAAGGCTTTGCAAAACAATATCACTATTGTTGCAATGCACACCAATATTGATAGCGCAGTGAATGGAGTGAACTTTAAGATTGCAGAGAAGCTAAATATGCACAACTTGCAATTCTTTGGAGGCACAAAAGATGTTGACGGAGTAGCTGGCGGAAGCGGTGTTATAGGTCAACTTGCACAACCTTTAACTGCAAATGAATTTATTTCGCTTTTAAAAAGCACTTTCGATGTGGCTTGCGTTCAATGCAACGAACTTTTAAAACGCCCCATTTCAAAGGTGGCTTTGTGTGGAGGTGCAGGCTCATTCCTATTGAATGATGCTATAAAAGCAGGCGCAGACGCTTTCATTACGGGCGAAATGCATTATCACGACTACTTTGATACAGAGCAAAAGATACAAATTGCAGTCTTAGGTCACTATCAAAGCGAACAGTATACCACTGAGATTTTTAAATCAATCATCGAGAATAATTGTCCAGGACTACCCTGTTTTATCACTAAAGTCAATACAAATCCAATAATATATATATAATATGGCAAAAAAAGATCCTATTGAATTGTCGGTTGAAGAGAAGCTAAAAACGCTTTATCAACTACAAACAAGCTTGTCAGAAATAGATGAAAAGAGAGCACTTCGTGGTGAATTACCTCTAGAAGTACAAGACTTAGAAGACGAGATTGCGGGTTTAACATTGCGTATCGATAAGATTCAACAAGAAATTCGTGAGTTTCAAACTGCAGTAACACAGAAACGTGTGGAGATGGATCAAGCTCAAAAGAGCATAGAACGCTACCAAAAGCAGTTAGATGAAGTGAAGAACAATCGTGAATACGATACTCTTACAAAGGAAATCGAATACCAAAGTCTTGAAATAGAGTTGTGCGAAAAGAAAATTAAGGAAGCTCTTATCAAGATAGAAGAGAAAACTCACGCCTTAGAAGAAGGTAGAGAGAACATTAAAGAACGTCAAGAAGACCTCAAACACAAGAGAAGTGAGTTGAATGAGATCGTTCAAGAGACTCGTGAAGAAGAGGAAAAGCTAAGAGAAAGAATTGCAGAACTAGAGACAAAGATCGAACCTCGTCTTCTATCTAGCTTCAAACGCATTCGCAAGAACGCTCGTAATGGCTTAGGAATTGTTTACGTTCAACGTGATGCTTGTGGTGGTTGCTTCAACAAAATACCACCTCAGAGACAGTTAGACATAAAGATGCACAAGAAAGTTATCGTGTGCGAATATTGCGGTAGAATTATGATTGACCCAGATTTAGCTGGAGTTAAGACCGTAGATGCTACACTTGAAGACAAGCCAAAGCGCAAAAGAGCTATAAGAAAGAAGGCTAAAGAGGAAGAAGGAGAATAATTAACTCTATATAAAAGGAGGCTTATTACATGTTAATAAGCCTCCTTTTGCATTGTAATAACTATGCTTTTTAGATGTAAAGTCAATGCTTTTACTTTACAAATCGATTACTTAAATATTTTCTTAGTGGTGCATCATAGTAGTGGAAGAATAGTTGTGCCAATACAATAGATGCACAAACCACTGCAATTGCAGCAGGATAAGCATGACTAAAAGGCAAGTCATTGTTTTTAACCCATGCATAATAAGTATAAACAAGAGGATAATGTACGATATAAACAGGATAAGACAAGTTACCTAACCAAGTGGCAATGCGCTTTGTTCTATCGCTCATTGCTGTTGCAGAAGCCCCAATACACATCACAAAAGGAAAGGCACATGTAATACAAAATACATCATAAATGCCGTTCAACCAATTATATGCGTGTCCACCAACATTGGGCATAAAGGTCAATACCACCAAAACAACACTTCCGATAATAAACGGATGCTTGATCATTCCAGGGTGATAAGTGCGTGAAATGAGCAATCCCGCAGTGAAAGAGAACAACAATCTAAACATTCCACCAATGAAATTCTCTATTGTTAGTGCCCATCCCCAGCCTAAATTACAATAGTCTCCTTGAAAAGCAGCGTATGTTAATCCCACTGCAAACAAAGGAACAATCCACCAGAGCACACGAGTTGAGACCTTTCTAAATATAAAAGCATACAAAACATAGGCAATATACTCGAAGAAAAGTGACCAACAAGGTCCATTAAGAGGGAACATCTCACCCCAACCACGTATATCCATAGACATTGTTGAGGGTATTAAAAAGAAGTTCAACAATGTTGTTCTAGATAAAGAGCTAAGGCTAACTGAGGCAACATTCCACATTTCACAACCTTGAAAGTAGAACATTGCAGCTCCCAATATTACTCCTACCACCACCATAGGTTGCAAACGAATTAGTCTTCGCAATAAAAAGTTCGACGAAGACACTGTTTCACGTCTATTATCATACGAATATCCAATGACAAAACCCGACAACATAAAAAAGAAATCCACAGCAAGATAGCCGTGATTAACGCTTTGTTCTACGGGATTAATAGCGTAAGCCTCAAACAAATGATAGCATATCACAATTAAAGCAGCCACTCCTCGCAATCCATCCAAAATAAGATAATGAGACTTTGAGACACCATATACGGCAGAAGCTACATTCGTTTGTTGTTCAGTTGTTTCTTTATTCATATCCAATATCGCCTTTTTATTTTACACCTATATTATATATAGACGCTATAAGATTTGTGTTCAAACTAAAAAAGCTTTTATTCTCTGTCTCAAAAAGGAGAATAAAAGCCTATTTTTATACCATACTTTAAAGAGAAAAAAATTATTTCTCTACTGCAATTTTATCTATTCGTGCTTGATGACGTCCGCCCTCGAAGTCGGTTTGCATAAATTCATCAATAATTTTAGCAGCCTCTTCGTTGCTAATATATCGTCCTGGCATCACCAAAACATTTGCATCATTGTGCAAACGAGTCATGTGTGCAATCTCAGAAGACCAGCAAAGAGCAGCTCTAATCTGCTGATGTTTATTGAGAGTCATGCTTATTCCTTCTCCACTTCCACACACAGCAAGACCTGGATACACTTCTCCTGCCTCAACAGCGTTAGCTAAAGCGTGACCAAAATCAGGATAATCAACCGAAGCTTCGCTATTTGTTCCAAAGTCTTTCACTTCATATCCTTTTTCTTGTAGATATGTCTTTGCAAACTCTTTCAATGCAAATCCTGCATGGTCGCTTGCCAATCCAATTACTTTTGCTTTCATATTCTATTTCAATATGTTCGTATTGATAAAAAGAATAGTGAATGATTTTCTGCCATTTCCTTGTCCTTGCAAGATAACATGTCAATCATTCACTATTAATATTGTTATTTTTATTTGTTCAACATTGTTTTAACGCAGTTGTAAACGTTCTCTGCAGTAAAACCTAACTTCTCGTTTAGCACTGTAAAAGGAGCAGAATAGCCAAATGAGTTCAAGCCGAACACTTCGCCATTGCTACCTACCAAGCCTTCGAGAGTTACAGGTAAACCTGCAGTTAAGCCGAATATCTTACTACCAGTTGGTAGCACTTCTTCTTGATATTCTTTTGTTTGACGACGGAACAGACCTTCTGAAGGAACGCTAACAATACGTACTTTCACACCATCTGCACGCAAAAGACTTGCTCCCGCCACAAGAGTTGCCACCTCAGAACCCGATGCTAACAAGATAACATCATATTGTTCGTCTGATCCAGCCACTACATATGCACCCTTACGAGCCATATCATAGTTAGTACCTTCAGGCAAGTTATCTACGTTTTGACGTGAGAATATCAACGCAGTAGGTGTATTCATGTTCTCCATAGCCATCTGCCAGCACACTGTTGTCTCGTTAACATCAGCAGGACGGAATACTCTTACAGAGTCTTCTCCTTTATGATTACGAAGCTTTTCCATTAGTCTTATTTGTGCTTCTTGCTCAACTGGCTCGTGAGTAGGACCATCTTCTCCCACTCTAAAGGCGTCATGCGACCAAATAAACTTAATAGGAACACGCATTAAAGCTGCCATTCTAATTGCAGGCTTCATGTAATCAGAGAACACAAAGAATGTTCCACAAGCAGGAATGATACCACCATGCAAATACATACCAATGCACATACATGCCATAGTCAATTCACTTACACCTGCTTGGAAGAATGCTCCAGAGAAATCTCCACGTATTATGTTATGTGTATCCTTAAGGAATCCATCTGTTCTGTCTGAATTACACAAGTCAGCAGACGACACAATCATATTCTTAACCTGCTCACTTAGCACACCAAGACATGCTGCCGAAGCTACTCTTGTTGGTGAATTAGGCTTTTGAACGAGGTTACTCCAATCGATATTAGGTGCCTTTCCAGAGAACCATTCAGCCATTTTAGCTGCTTTTTCTGGATTTTCAGCTGCCCATTGCTTTTCAATTGCTTGACGTTTTGCTACAATCTCTTTTAGTTCTGCATTTCTCTTTGCATAGAGTTCAGCAACATCATCATATATAACAAATGGGTTTTGAACATCACCACCAAGATTTTTAATGGTATTGATATAGGCATCGCCCCCTAATGGTGCACCATGAGTTCTAAAATCGCCCTCATAACTGGTTCCATCTGCTTGAACTGCACCCTTAGCCATAATGGTTTTACCAATAATAAGCGTTGGACGTTCTGTTTCTTGATTAGCTAATGTCAATGCTTTTCTTATCTCATCAACATCATTACCATTTATAGTTATAACGTTCCAGCCCCATGATTTATATTTCATCTCGGTGTCTTCTCTCATCACAATATCGCAGTTTGTAGAGAGTTGAACATCGTTTGAGTCGTAGAACATTATAAGATTATTTAATCCAAGCACTCCAGCTAAGCGTCCAGTGCCTTGAGATATCTCTTCTTGAATGCCTCCATCAGATATAAATGCATAGATCTTATGTTGCATTACTTCGTGTCCTAGATGCGCTTCTAGGTATTTTTCTGCCACAGCAGCACCTGCTGCAAATGTATGTCCTTGTCCTAAAGGACCTGAAGTGTTCTCTATTCCGTGTGCAATATCACGTTCTGGGTGTCCAGGAGTTACCGAACCCCATTGGCGGAACTGTTGAAGATCTTCCAAAGTGAATTTGCCTTGCATTGCAAGAACAGAATAAAGCATGGGTGACATGTGACCAGGATCAAGATAAAAACGGTCTCTTCCTTCCCAGAAAGGATTACTTGGGTCGTATATTAAGAATTCTGAAAAGAGCACATTGATAAAGTCTGCGCCACCCATAGCACCGCCTGGATGACCCGATTTTGCTTTTTCTACCATCGCAGCAGTTAGAATTCGTATATTATCTGCTGCTCTATTCATTAATGTCTTTTGGTTCATATCTTGTTATAAAGTTTAAACTTACGTTGCAAAAGTACTGCTTTCTATTGACACTTGCAACGCTCTAAGTACTTATTTTTACTAAAGCTTACTATTGATTTGCATTAAGTTGTACACTTAAAAGTTACATTTTAATGCTTTTATAACACTTTAACTTTACAAAAGAAGTCATTTTCTTTATTTAATTGACTTTATCTTACTTTTTATCAACATCATCATCTGAGCACTTAACTTTTAATCTTTCATTTTAAGAGCATTATTTTTATAAAATAAATAGTTTTAAGTTGTAAATCTAAGTCATTTTAATAGTTTCCTAAAGTCAATGCTTTTACTTTATAATTGCAATGCTTTTAACCAATAAACTCAATGCTTTTATACAACAAAAACATTGAGTTTACTTTAAATAGACAATGCTCCTTAAAAATCAAGCGATTGCCTTTATTCTGTAAAGAGAAAGATTTTAGTTAGAAATATCCCAGTCGTAGAAATTGTATGTCTTCTCTATTTCGTTCTCTATCTGATCATTTAGCGAAGCAAAGAAGTTGATTCCTGTAATGCGTTCCACTTCATCTACAGATGTTGCATAGGCTTTTAATGGTTTGTCCGTGTCGTCATTGGGATAGATAAAGCCTATTGCTTTAGGCGAAGAGCCATTATAGAGCACCACCTTAAAGAAGCCTTTGGGAACCAACACCTTGTTAGAACCAATGCGACGACCTTTTTCTTGCGGATTGATAGGACCGCAAACAATGTGTATTTCGCCCCACTTGCGTGCCCAACTACGACACATTTGCTCTAATTCGCTCCAGTCTCCAGAGTTCAATTTAGGTGCTTGTGGACAAATATTGGTCATCAAAAACGATTCTTGTTGCGCTTTTTCACTCCACTTATTATCTGCAGAAGGGCACATGTGTCCACGATCATAGCCAGAACGAACATAGTCAAAAGTGGTTACTTGAGTTCCTTTTACCTCCAAATCGGGTTGAAAAGCGTTTCCATTTCGCTTATATTTTCCATTCGTATGAGACGATGTCAACAACCAAGCCACATAGTTTGGTGTTTTGGTATCGCTGTTATACGAAACCACATAGGCCGTTTTATACATCAATTGTTCTGGTTTTTGAGTAATTTTCGCAGGCAGAAGCACTCTTTTAGATATAGAACCCGTACCACGTTCTACCTCTATTCTCTTCGAATTACTTTCTTTGTTCAGCTCTTTGTCAATCTGTTTGAAAAGAATCTTTACTAATTTACGTGTTTGTTTATTTTGCCAAACTTGTTGAGAACCTTTCATATCGCTATATGAAAAGAAAAAAATAAAACAAAGAAAATATAGGAGGTGCTTTTTATTCATCGTCTATTGCTTAAACTGTTGATATGGATCGAAAGTATATTTTTGCGATAGGGTTAAGCAAATAAACAACGACACGATAGACGAAGCGAATGCAAGAAGAATACAAACCACCTGTGCAACGAGGGCTTCTCCAATGCCTATACCACACATTATCATAATGCACAACACCCAAGGAGCGGTTCCCGAAACCACAAGGCATAAGGGTTTAAGGTTCATTATTGTAGCCTTTTCGATAGCACGACGCAACAAATAGCGTATAGAAGTATTGTGAGAGGCTCCATTTGCTTGTAAATAATAGTATAACTTACCATCATTTAGCAGTCCATTAGCATAAGCGTTTATTCCTTTTGCTGTAGTAACCGCTACCGAACAATAGGTTATTGGTAACAAAGGAAGGAGGTATTGTGCCGAAAAAAAGTTGTCTGCGCCCGATAAAGCATAATGAGCGGGCAACACAAGCAATAGCAACACAACACAATTGGCAATGAGCAAGGGGGTAAAAAAATGCTTTCTGTGAGGCTGTTTCTTTAATGTTGCAGCATAAGTGGCTAACAATGGAGCCACAAGAGATAAAAGGACGTTGATAAAGGTGTTGTTTATTTTCATAGCATAGTATATCACTAAGCCTATAAAAACTGCACCAACACCCATCTTTAGCAATGCAATAAACACTCTATTTTGCTTTGTTGAACCTATATTATATAATATATAAATAGGAAGGAACAACAATATTATGATAAAAAAGCAACTAAAAAAAGATAGTGTCATATATTTATTATGTTCTTATTTTACTTTAGATATGCCCTAAGAGCCTATCGTTTTAATTCTGTTATATCGTTCTTTTCAATCTACTTCAATGCTCAATTATTTATAAATTGATTCGTTTTGTTCCGTTGTTGGCAATCGTTTCGTTGCTTGTTACAGCTAAAATGCCACTTCCCTGCTCTCTTATTTTATTTAAAAGATATTGAAGAATGGTTTGTTCTTCACCCTCCTCGTCACACCAGAGATGATCTATTAGCACTAAATCTTTGGGCGAAATAATCGAAAAGCATAAGAGTATTACTTGCTGTTCGAATGGAGTTAAACTGCAATATTTTTGTTTTAGGATTTCTTTATCTATGCCTATTTCTTTCAAAAGATATTTCAATTGCTCTTTACAATGAGCTTCTTTGTTGTCGTTTGCTTTTAAATGCAATTGAAAAAGGTCTATAACACTCTCTTTATACTCGCAAAAATGGGTTGGAATAAAAGCTAAGTTCTGCCGAAAATAGGCTGCAGACTGGCTATCAACAACGGCTCCATCTATACTGATATACCCCGATTTATAAGGCTTAAAGCCCAAAATATAATCAAACAAGCACCCCATTTCACTGGCATTGGTGGTGTAGATGCTCACCAATTCTTGTTCTTCTACGGTGAAAGACAAGCTAAACGAGGACGTAGAGTCTATGGTTTCGAAAGGTATATCTTTTAATTCTAGCTTCATTCTGATATTCTTTTACTCTAGAGTTACAAAGTTAGTAGTTTTTTTTCACCTATTTATTAAATGAATAAATTTATTCTTTATTTTTCTATTTCCTATCATTATTATGTATAACTTTGCACCAAATGATACAGAACGAACAACAAAATAGAGTGTTACCTGCTGAATGGTATCCTCAAAAAGGTGTGATGTTGACATGGGCACACGCTGAAACCGACTGGCGTCCATACCTCAATGAGATTAACAAAACATTGCTTTCGTTGGCTAAAGCCATTGCAAAATACGAGAAAGTGCTGGTTGTTGCTCAGCAGAAAGAAGAGGTTTTGCAAATGCTTAACGATGAGTTAGGCCCACAATTGATGCAGAACGTAACGGTAGTTGAATGTAAAACAAACGACACTTGGGCACGAGATCATGGCTTTATCACCCTTCTTGAAGAGCAAAACGATGGTTCTGTCCAACCTGTTTACATGGATTTTCAGTTCAATGGCTGGGGAAAGAAGTTCGAATCGCAATATGATAACGCTATCAATCAATATCTTTGCGACAGCAATATTATAAAAGGTAAGTGGCAAGACTGCAATCATTTTGTTTTAGAAGGCGGTTCTATTGAAAGCGATGGCGAAGGAACTATCTTTACAACAAGCACTTGTTTGTTGGCACCTAACCGCAATCAGCCTCTTACTAAGCAAGAGATTGAAGAACAACTCATTCACTTTTTCAATGCAAAACGTGTGGTTTGGTTAGACCATGGCGAACTAATTGGCGACGACACCGATGGACATATCGACACAATTGTGCGCATTGCGCCTAACAACACCATTGTTTACGTGGGTTGTGAAGATACAAACGATGAGCAATACAACGACTTTAAGGCTCTTAAAGAACAACTTTTTGCACTTAAAACACTCGACAATAAACCTTATCGTTTGCTTGAGTTACCAATGACAAAGGCTATCTACAACGACGAAAACCAACGTCTTCCTGCTACCTATGCCAATTTCCTCATCATCAACAATGCCGTTATTTTGCCTACATATAATCAGCCAGAGAACGACAAAAAGGCTGCAGAAGTGTTGCAAGAGGCGTTTCCTGACAGAGAAATTATTAGTATAGACGCTCAAATTGTCATCGAGCAACATGGCTCATTGCATTGCCTAACGATGCAGATTCCACAAGAAGCAGAAGGTATTCTCTAATCAATAACATCCTAAAAACAACGATAATGCAAAATAAAATAAAGGTTGGTTTCATTCAACAACACAACACTAACGATATAAACGACAACATGCAACGCTTGAAAAAGGGCATCGAACAACTTGCAAAGCAAGGTGCTCAGCTCATTGTTCTACAAGAATTGCATAATAGTCTTTATTTTTGTCAGCTTGAAACTGTAGACAACTTCGATTTAGCAGAACCCATTCCTGGTCCTTCTACCGCTTTTTTTAGCGAGATTGCAGCAGCAAATAATGTCGTGATTGTAACCTCATTATTCGAGAAAAGAGCGGCAGGACTATATCATAACACTGCTGTTGTGATTGAAAAAGATGGTAGTATTGCTGGCAAATACCGCAAGATGCATATTCCAGACGACCCTGCTTACTATGAAAAGTTCTACTTTACACCTGGCGATTTGGGCTTTGCTCCAATCCAAACATCATTGGGTAAGCTCGGAATTTTAGTGTGTTGGGATCAATGGTACCCTGAAGCTGCACGCTTAATGGCATTGAATGGAGCCGAATTATTAATCTACCCCACTGCTATTGGTTATGAAAGTAGCGATGCAGAAGAAGAGAAACAACGCCAGAGAGAGGCATGGACAACAGTTCAAAGAGGTCATGCTGTGGCTAATGGATTGCCTGTTATCGCAGTAAATCGTGTAGGATTCGAACCCGATCCATCACAACAAACACAAGGAATTACCTTCTGGGGAAGCTCATTTGTTGCGGGATCGCAAGGCGAATTTATTTATCGTGCATCTGAAACAGAAGAAGAATGCACCATTGTTGAAGTCGATTTACAAAGAAGTGAGCAGGTTAGACGCTGGTGGCCCTTCCTTCGTGACCGTCGAATAGACGAATATCACAACATCACTAAGCGTTTTATCGACTAAAATCAAAACGTTTATCAACCATATTATTAATGTTGATGCTTCGTCGCTTCGATGAAGATAAACATTTATTTCAACGAGTTCTCTACCCCATTGATTTGCAATGAGTTGAGAACTCGTTTCCGTTTTCCATACAAAAGCATTGATATTATACCCTAAAAGCACTGCAATTGCAGTGCAATATCAATGTTATTAATAGACAAAAATAATTCTTTTACTTTTTATAAGTTTACACCTTATCCAAGAATTGCGCTACGCACACAATGTAAAAAAGACAAATTAAAATATTATTATTGTTAAAACGGAAGAAAAACAGACGAAATTTATTTACAAATTCAATTCTTTCACTATCTTCACAGCCTAAGATTACAAATAAAAAAATAAACATTAAAAACCTTTTGCTAATATTTTTTACAATCTATACAAACTCATTGAATTATGGAACCTAGACAAAAGCGGACTATCCCGCATCAAAGCAGTGCACGCTTAATAGCCTTAACTGCAGGGTTATTAGCCTTTGCGCCCATCAACTCATTTGCATCGCTTAACAAAAATAGTGTTAGCAATGAGCAGAAACAAACCCAAACCATTTCGGGAACGGTTAAAGATGAGAACGGAATGCCTATTATTGGTGCTTCGATCAGTGAACTAAATGGAGATAAAACTGGTGCGATTACCGACGTAAACGGCCGTTTCTCTATTTCAGTAGCACCGGGTACAACTATCAAAGTGGTGTACATCGGATACTCTCCTCAAGCCTTTAAAGTTAAAGGAAATCAAACAACTTACGACATTATCTTACGAGAAGACCAACAATCGCTCAACGAAGTGGTTGTAATTGGTTATGGTGTGCAAAAGAAAGCCAACCTAACAGGTTCTGTTGCATCAATCAATTCAGAGAAATTAGAAAGTCGCCCTGTATCAAGTGTCTCTGCTGCTTTGGCTGGAACTATGGCTGGTGTAACTGCAATTCAACGTTCTGGAGAACCTGGTTCGCAAACAGGTAGCCTCACAATTCGTGGTAAAAACTCTATCAATGCAGCTGCTCCTCTAACCATTGTCGACGGAGTTCCTGGTTCAATGAATAACATCGACCCACAAGACATCGAGTCTATCTCTGTCTTAAAAGATGCTGCTTCGGCTGCAATCTATGGTGTTCAGGCTGCGAATGGTGTTATTGTTATCACCACAAAGAAAGGTCAAAACAATCAAAAAGCACGTATTGACTATTCTGGTATGGTTTCTTCAACAAGTCCAACAGCTCACCTTAATTTCTTAGGAGCAGCCGATTATGCTATGCTTTTCAACGAAGCTACAAAGAATGAGAACCCTAATGCAGCTCAACCTTTTAGCGATGAAGACATTCAAAAGTATAGAGATGGAAGTGATCCAATAGGACATCCGAATACAGATTGGTATAAAGAGGTATTTAAGAAGTCGGCAATAGAAACTCAACACAACGTCTCTTTGTCTGGAGGTTCACAGAATACATCTTACATGGGATCTGTTGGTTACGTCTATCAAGATGGTTTAACCCGAGCAAGAAACTACAAACGTTTCAATGGAAGAATGAATATCGATTCAAAAGTAAGCAAATGGTTGTCGATAGGTCTTAACGCTTCGGCTTACAGAGACATCACAAACGACAACTACGAAGGCTCTGCTTCATTGATGCATTATGTGAATCGTATCCCTCCAACCTACAAAATATACAACGAAGATGGTACTTTTAATTATAATAGTATGAACAACCCCGTTGCAGTTCAAGGTTATGCAACAGGTAAGACCACTATTTATAATAGTCAGTTCTTTGGCTCTGCTTATGCAGAAATACGTCCTATTTCAGGTTTAAGCTTAAAGGCTCTCTACAACATACGCCATGATGCGCAGGATTATAGACGCTTTAAGGCTCACTATGAATATGGAAGTGGAAACAATATTGCCAACACTGGTGATAGAGAAGGACAACACAACTATTATAATTGGAACTGGTATACAACTCAATTCCTTGCCAACTATCTCAAAACTTTTGCAAGACACCACACCGTGAATGCCCTTCTTGGATATGAAAAGGTGGATTATACCTATCGATATACAAAGACAAGTCGCAAAGGTGGTGGCTCTAATGATTTGCAAGAGGCATTAGATGCGCTTGATTCTAAGAGTCAAAAGAACGAAGATAATGGATTGGATAAGATTCAATGTTCATACTTCGGTCGTCTACAATACGACTATGACGATAAGTACCTCTTCGAGTTTAACTTGCGTTCAGATGGTTCTTCTGTATTTAAGAAAGAACACAGATGGGGTTATTTCCCTGCAGTTTCATTAGCATGGAGAGCTTCTGAGGAGTCTTTTATTAAAGATAAAGTAGACTGGATTAGTAATCTTAAGCTCAGACTTGGTTGGGGTAAGACTGGTAATGTTGAGCTTAAAGAAGACGATGTTTATCCAACTGTAAGCACTTTCGCATACGGAACATCTGTAATTGGTAATACACTAACAACAAGTATGTTTGAATCTCGCTATGTAAACGATAATCTTACTTGGGCAACTGTAACCAACTACGAACTTGGTATCGAAGCTGGTTTCTTGCAAAACAAGGTTGGTTTTGAGCTAGACCTATACAAGAAACGTACGAACGACATGCTTCTTCGTCTTCCAATTCAAGGAGTTCTCGGTGTAGAGGCACCTTATCAAAATGCAGGTAGCGTTGAAAACACTGGTTTTGACCTTAATGTTTATCACAATAATAAGATTGGAAAAGACTTCCGTTATTCGGTTAATTTGAATCTTTCTTATGTGAAAAATAAGATCACAAACTTGAAAGGTACAGACGGACCCGACCCAGATAATGACAAATATTGGTTCAAAGAAGGTTATGCTATTGGTTCTTTCTATGGCTATGTTGCTGATGGTTTCTTCAATACTAAAGAAGAACTTGCAGCCGGACCTAAACGAACTGGCGGCGAACAGCTTGGAGATATCAGATATAAAAACTTGACTGAAGGAGACAATAATATAACAGCTGCAGACCGACAAGTTATCGGAAAGAACTTCCCAAGCTGGACTACAGGTCTTAATATCTCGCTCTTCTATAAAGATTTTGATATGTCTATGCTATGGCAAGGAGCCTTCGACGTTGATGCTTACTACATAATGGAATCTGCTTATTCGTTCTTTAACAGTGGAAAAGTGTTGAAACGCCACCTCGACAGATGGACTCCTACTCACCACAATGCCACCTATCCACGTGTAACTCGTAACTCTCAAACAAACTTTGCTACATCTTCTTTCTGGCTTCAAGATGCTTCTTACGTTCGTTTAAAGAACATTACATTAGGCTATAACATACCTCAAGCCGTAACAAAGAAGCTCGGTATTGAAAGAGTTAAAGTGTATCTATCAGGAGAAAACCTACTTACTTTCGACCATTTAGATGGTATCGACCCAGAATCTCCATCTGATACACGTGGTAACTTCTACTCAAACATCAAGAAAGTGACATTAGGATTAAAAGTAACATTCTAACATTCTCAACGTTATGAAAAAGACATCTTTATATATTATAGCTGCATTTATTGGCACAAGTTTATTTTCTTGCGCTGATTTAGACAGATTTCCAATTGACGAAATTGCTTCAAAAAATGGTTGGCAGAACAACGACGATGCCACTAAAGCAGTGAACAAACTATATACTTGCGCCCCAGAATGGGATAGTGAGGGTATAGTTGGTCTTACTGATGAAGCTATAAACTCTGATGATGCCGTACATGGTATTAAATGGGCTGAAGGTAATTTGGCAAAAGGTGTGTATGACCCACAAGACTTTAGCTGGAAGAGTAATTATGAAACGATACGCAATGCGAACATTATTATTCTTAACACACCTAATATAACCAGTATGACTGATGCCCAAAAGAATACTATCTTGGCACAAGCAAGATTCTTTAGAGCTTATCAATACTTTCAACTTATCAGACAGTTTGGTGATGTTCCCTATACCGATTCGCCACTAAAACTAAGCGACCAAGAGAACATTACACGCACACCTAAAGCTGAAGTGTACAAGCATATTCTTGAAGATTTCGACTTTGCTGCGGCTAATCTTCCTAAAGAATGGAGCGGTGCAGATGATGCTCGCATCACTAAAGGAGGTGCATTGGCAATGAAAGCTCGTGCAGCTCTTAGTCAAAACGACTGGAAAGTGGCAAGAGATGCCGCTAAAGCAGTGATGGATTTAGGCGTATATGAATTGTGGGATTCTGGCAACACTGGTCGTTATAAGGAGTTATTCTGGAGTGCAACCGATGCAAATTGTAAAGAAACCATTCTTAAACGTCAATTCCTAGCCAACAAATCAGACTGGTATCTCATTGGTTGGGAAGCATTTCCAACTCAGGGATGGGGTGGTATCAACCCTACACAAAGCCTTGTTGACGCTTTTGAAGATATCAACGGAGCACCTATCAGCAAGTCTACTATCTACGATCCAACAAATCCATTTGCTAAAAGAGACCCACGTTTGGAAGTAACTGTGCTACACGATGGGGAAACTATGTATGGCAAAACTCTTAGAACTGCACCTTTGAAATCTTGTCACCCAACAGGTATTGGCACACACGGAGACGCTACTGCAACTGGATATAACCAACAAAAGTGGCTCGATCCTACAATAGATCCACGGACAGATGGTTGGCATATGGATTCTGATTATAAGATTTTGCGCTATGCAGAGGTTCTTCTTACTTATGCAGAAGCAGAAAACGAGCTAAATGGTCTTAGTCAATCTGCCTTCGATGCGGTTAATCTTGTTCGCAAAAGAGTGGGTATGCCAGAGCTACAAAACACCAATTCGGCAAGTCCAACCTATTGCGCAACACAAAAAGATCTACGTGAACGTATTCAAAACGAATGGCGTGTGGAATTTGCTTTAGAAGGTGGTCAACGTCAATGGCACATTCGTCGTTGGGGAATTGCTAAACAAGTGCTTAACGCCCCTATTCTTGGCTTGCGCTATAAACTTGTTGATTCGCCCTCTGCAGTTGCAGGAGATGATGGTAAGATTTGTATTCTTTACTCTCAAGATGCTGACGCTAAGCAAGTAGTTGTACGTACAGGTCATTACGAAGATCACAATATTCTCTATCCAATCCCACAAAAAGAAAGAGATCTTAATAAGAAATTAACTCAAAATCCAGGCTATCCTCAATAGTAGTTAATTAATATTCATACAGCAAAGGCAGGATTTCTATATAGAAACTCTGCCTTTTATTTTGTTTCCCATCATCGTTTTAGAACTCTCTTGCCAACATTTATAACGAAAAATTAAGACCAACTCATCATTGTACATTATCAAAGAAAAGTTCACAACTTGACCCCTAATTTAGTTTGGGGTTTTAAGTTAGAATTATTAATAAAAAAGTATTTTGCACAATGACAAAAAAAGAATTATTCAGTAAATCCTAATCAAAGTTCTTCAGAATCCTTATTAAGGGATATTCGTCGTAACACTAAACGATTTTTCACTTCAGAACAAAAGGTTTTAATTGTAATGGAAGGAATCCATTACGTGCATAGTATTGCCGAGCTCTGTCGTAAGTATCCCTGTAAGAAATATAATATCAAGCACAACTATGGCAATCCCATACATCTGCAGGCACAAGGAAAGGTAGAACGATATCACAGATCAATGAAAAATATAATTAAGCTAAATCATTATTTCTACCCCTCTGAACTGGAAAAGGCTATCGATGGGTGGGTGAAATATTATAATGAGAGAAGGTTTCATGAATAGTTGGATAATCTTACACCCAAAGACGTATATTTATGACAAGGAAAAAAATCAAAAAAAATACGAGAAATAATAAAGCAAAATTCAATCAATAAAAGATTTTTTAATAATACAACAATGAGATATCAAAGTAAATAACTACATTTGCAGTTGTGCACTTTTGTTTGACAACGTACAATAAACTTGTCATATGGCCGTTTATTTCTGTACAGAGTGAGTTTGGGTACTCCGACGTTACGGAGTGCAATTCTCGCGCTGGGAATATAACACAATTATTCGAGAACCTGAATCAAAAGTTCGAAAGATATAACGCAATAACCAAAAGACTTAAAGCATTACTATAATGAAAATAGTTTCTATCTTTCTCTTATCTAACCTGTATTCTATCTGCCTACAAGCAGCCGATATACAAGGAGTTGTAACAGACTCATCTAACACCCCTATTGTTGGCGTAAACATAACTATGCGCACACTGGAAGGAACACAAGTAATGGAAGGAACACAATCTCTTTCTGATGGAACATTCATTCTGAAGGGTGTCAATCCGGGCAATTACACTCTTGTATGCACACATATAGGGTATGCAGACTACATTGCAGAAGTACAGGTAAACAAGGAAGCATCTTTATCTTTAGGCACACTAATAATGTCTCCTCAAAGTGTGCAGCTGAAAGGAGTCACTGTTAGCATCCGTCGCAATGTTTTTACAGCCGACAAGCAAGCTATCTATCCCTCAAAGCAACAAACAGAGACCTCGGGAGGAGGACTGGATTTATTACAAAAACTCCCCATTCCACTATTGGATATTAATCCTTTTAATCGCACCATAGGCTCTCTTGATCCTTCGGGCGGGGTGGCGATATTAATTAATGACATCCCTGCCGATGCCAATGAAGTGGCAGTGTTAGACCCTAAACAGATACGATACGTGGAAGTCGTACGTAAACCAGGTATGAGGTATGGTGATCAACTCGCAATGGCAATTAATATCGTACTCAAACAAGCTAGAAATGGAATATCATTGGGAATGAACACCACCAATTCTATCCTTTTCAAGAGAGGAAACAACAATATATTTGCCACTTACATTCGTGATAAATCCCAGTTCTCCATTAATCAAAATGAAGACTACCAAAACTATTCACGCCAAGAATCAGAAGAATTACGACAATATCTCTTACCAAATAATTCTTGGCATAAGATTGAACAACAAAGTCTATTGACGCGTACTCTATCGGCTACGCACGGTACAACGCTTAAATACAATTTTACACAGCCAAACAATTTCGTGTTTCAGGTACAAGGCTATATCACATCGCATCGTACTCCTAAGCTGAAAAAGTCGTTCCTCGTTCGCGAAACCGGAAAGAGCGACTACATTTATCACACCCATAATCGAGACGAATATAATTCAAATGCGCTCAACTTGTATTTCAAGAAATATCTACCTAACAAGCAGGTACTTATGTTTAATGCGGTGGGTACGTCTATCAACTCAGACTACGATTATCGTTATAACCAAGAGGACAATGGTTTTCAAACTAGCTATGGTGTGGAAGGAAAGAAATCATCTGTTATTGGAGAAGCGAGATACAGCAAGGATTTCGAATGGGGTAGTTTGACTTCTGGTATACATTCCTTCTATGAGCACACAAAAAACCACTATACGAGTAGCGCATCTAACGAAGGAAAGATGATAAACATTAGCTCTAAGGCCTACGTTCAGCTAGATGGTCGATGGGGAAAATTTTCAGGCAGTGCAAATTTGGCCATAGAAGATCAGTATTACAAACAACAAAGTGATCGTTACCACAAGCAGATGTTTAGCCCAAGCGGTAAACTCAACTATGACATCAATCAACGTTTGAGTTTGGGGTATGATTTCAATCTTGCATCTCGTCTTCCAGCCCTGAGTTCTATGAATAATACTGCGTATCAGATTGACCAATGGGAGCGTCGCATGGGAAATTCTGGTTTGAAGCCATTTAATCACATTGAGCATTCGCTAACGTTAGCTTATTACAATCAAAAGTGCTATGCTATGTTACAAGGGGTATATGCGTACAACAAAAATGCAATTATGCCAACCCTAACTCGTACGGAAGAAGAGAATGAACACGTCTTTTTTGACAATGGTGTCGGAAATCAACGTAACTTCAAACAATTGGTTTTGACGGCATATTTGCGCTATACATTATTTCAAAATAAACTGGTATTGAGTGGCACGGGAAGTTACATTCACTACCACGCTGATAGCGAACTTTACAATAATCGCCGTGGTTTTTTCTTTGGCAATTTGGGAGTTGAGAGTTATTTAGGTAAGCTTTATCTCTCGGCTAACATACGTAGTCGCTACAATGCCCTACACGCTGAGAGTATTTGGTACAATGAATACGCTAGCTCTCTTAGCGCGATGTACAAGTGGAAGAACTATCAATTAGGATTGGTATGGGAGCAACCTTTGCAATCTACTGGAACGAATAGTAGTGTCATAACAACGAATAATGTTGTGCGAAAGATGTTATATCAACGCAACCCTGAGGCGGGTAACCATATTCTCCTTACTTTCTCGTGGAGGTGGGATCATGGTCTGAAATCAAAGGCTCAAGATGTAGAGCTAGATAATAAGGATACAAATGCTGGTATTCTCAAATAAATCGATTTATGAATCAAACTACTGCTACCACAATCGTAAACAATAAAATTTGGGAGATTGTATTGACCCGTTTTAAAAGATTGCCTGTATGTTATGCCGATAATGTAGAAGAGTATCGTATGTATATTCCTATTATAGAACGGCTAAATAGAGGAATAGTAATCCTTTGCCGGTTTGAAACTACGAATGAAGTAGAATCTCCTAATTCAATTCTAGTTGAAATTAACGATGAAAGTAGTGTCGTATTGGCATACATTCTAGACATCCTTCAACCTGTAAGTGTTTTAAGGTGGACGTCTGAAAATGCAAAGAAATCCCAATGGAACTCCGTTATAGAACATATAGGTCTACACTGTATAGATGTAAATATGGAAATAGATTCTATTTGTACGTTGTCAAACAAAAGTGCACAACTGCAAATATAGTTATTTACTCTGATAGTTCATTGTTCTATTATCAAGAATTCTTTTATTGATAGAATTTTGCTTTATTATTTCTCTTATCTTTTTGATTTCTCCTCTTGCCCTAAATATACGTCTATAGGTGTAAGATTATCTAACGATTCATGAAATCTTCTCTCATTATAAAATTTCACCCTAGCCATTGTTTTACGACTTTTACTTAAAAACAAATCATCATCAAAGATTATATAAAAGAACAAGCAGAAACGTTCTTTTAAATGCCTTGCTGCTTGTTTTATAGATACCACTTATATTGCTATAAGCCTTTAATCGAAATCTACAACGGTGATTCCTGCTCCACCAAACTGCACATGTTCGTCTTTAAAAGATGAGATGGCAGGAATGGTATTGAGATATTGTCGAATGAGTGTGCGCAAGATTCCGTTTCCCGTTCCATGCAAAATACGCACTCGAGGCATACCTACCAAAGTGGCATCATCAATAAAATACATTACTTTTGTTAGTGCCTCATCGCCTCGAAGTCCACGAACATCAAGGTCTTGGCGGAAGTTCTGCTTTCTACTCTCGATGGCTTGGCGGGTTTCTTTACTGATATTATATACGGTTTTGGTTGTTTTTGCCACCTCTTTTGCTGCTTCTAACTTATTGAGGTTGATCTTTGTGCGCACATCGCCCACCACAACTGTAGCATTATTGCCCATAATTTGTTCGATGGTACCAACTGAAGAAAGTCCTTTTATACGAACGGTGTCGCCCATAACAAGTTGTTTCTTTTCGGTAGCAACAGGCTTTTGAATAGCTCTAAGAGCAGCTGCCGCCTTATTCTCACGCTCTCCTTTCTCTTTCTTATACTTCTCGTGACGTTCTTTGCGCTGCTTTATCTGTTCTATCTTTCGAGCAATTTTCTCATCTTCAGCTTGTTTATCAATATCTTGAACCTGCTCTTTAAAGATGTTCAATTCGCTTCTAAGCTGACGTGTGGCTTCTTTTTCGGCTTGTTTTAGCTTAATTTCTCGAATGGTATTCTCAATCTTCTTATTACTCTCTTTCAAGAGTTCTTCGGCTTGTTCTTTGGCTTTTCGAAGAATTTCCTTACGACTTTGATTGAGTTCGGCGATCTCTTTCTCATACTTTTGAATAACCTGTTCGATATCTTTCTCACGCTTATGTACTGTTTGTCGCTTATTTTCCCAATAGCGTTTGTCACGAACTATATCCTGAAGATATTTATCACTTTGTATATAATCCGAGCCAACGAGTTCCGATGCCTCTTGAATAACACTTTCTGGAATACCTGTTTTCCGAGCAATCTCAATAGCAAAAGAGCTTCCTGGCTGTCCTATCGACAATTGGAAGAGGGCTTGCATCTCTTTTCTATCATACAACATGGCTCCATTCACCACACCTTTGTGACTATCGGCAAAATGCTTTAGATTTTGATAGTGTGTGGTGATGACCCCAAAAGCTTTCTTATTATAGAATTGATGTAACACTGCTTGCGCCATGGCTCCGCCTATTTGAGGCTCGGTTCCACTTCCAAACTCATCTATCAACAACAGGGTTTTAGGATTACAATGGCGCATCATCATCTTCATATTGAGCAAGTGACTCGAATAGGTACTGAGATCGTTCTCGATACTCTGCTCATCACCGATATCAATCATGATACTTTCAAAAATTCCCATTGTAGAATTTTCTGCCATTGGCACAGAAAGTCCACATTGAAGCATGTACTGCAATAATCCTGCAGTTTTTAAACATACACTCTTTCCACCTGCATTGGGTCCTGAAATGATAAGGAGATGCTGATCAGAAGAAAGCATAAGGTCGAGCGGAACAACCTTTTTTCCTTGTTTTGACAATGAACGTTGTAGCAAAGGATGCACTGCTTGTACCCAATCGACATGTGCTTGCGACTTTACAATAGGTTCAATGGCATGGAACTGCTTTGCCAGTCTGCTCTTTGCCCTTATTGCATCAACCTGAGCAAGAATTAAATAAGAATCTTTCATCTCGTTTAATTCGGGACGAATGGTATTGGCAAATTCAGTAAGCAAACGTATAATCTCACGTCGCTCTTCGTTTTCTAACTCACGAATTCTATTGTTTGCCTCTACGACCTCAGCGGGTTCTATGAAAACGGTCTTTCCTGTTGCCGACTCATCGTGTACAATTCCACGTATCTTTCGTTTCACTCCTGGAGGTGTAGGAATAACCAATCGACCATCTCTAAGCGTTGGGGTGACGTCTTTCTCTATGAGTCCTTCTTGCTGAATGCTGCGAAGAATACCATTAAGTATGCGAGATACTGATCCTTCGATCTTACTAAGCTCGGTTCTTATATTATATAATGTGGGCGAGGCGTTATCTCTTATCTTCCCAAATTTATCGAGCATCTCCCCTATTCGTTTTAAAACATGAGGGAAGATATTTATATTGAGCGTGAGTTGGTGTAGAGTTGGATACAGGAAAGAGGCTTTTTCTGAGGTGGTGTCGTTGCTTTCGGTACGTGACAAGAATGCAACTATATCAATAATGGCTTTGAGCGACCGCTGAAGATGCCTTAATTCGTGCTCCTCTGGATATGTCTTTTCGATTCGCAAACGAGCTAACAAAGGACGCATATCATAGAAATATTGAAGTGGAAACTCATCTTCTTGCTCTTCAATCCACTTAAATTCTTTTATTTCATCTAATCGTAAAAGAATGAAATTGTGATCTGTTGAAAAAGAAATTAAGTCAACCTGTTCCTTTCCAAGCTGTGATAAACAATGAGTTTTCAAGATATCACGAATCTCTTTAAATCCAATTTTCTGTTCAAAATCTTTGGGATAAATCATAATACAAAAGTAGTGTAAGTTCACTTAATTACAAAATAAAGATGAAAAAAGTACCAAAAAATTTTGGAGTATAAATAATTTTCTTTACCTTTGCACTCGCTTTAGAATTAGAACACAGCATTCTTTCTAAACCAAGGAGAGATGGTAGAGTGGTCGATTACAACGGTCTTGAAAACCGTCGCACTGAGAGGTGCCGGGGGTTCGAATCCCTCTCTCTCCGCAAATAGGCTTCAAAAGGACTTCACAAAGGTTGTCATTTTAGCCTTCAAAAATTAGATAATCGTTGTAAAATCAAGGTTTTACAACGATTTTTCTTTGTATATACCTCTATCGCCTGACGGCATTACCCTTTGTTTTGACAATCATCATTCGGTCAATTTCTGCTACATAAACTGCTACACAAAAATTGTAGCAATAAAAAATGTAGCAATGACGGGATTTTGAATACCAAATTGAAGGCATCAATTCTTTCTGTTTCAGTATGTTATATATTAACTTTGCAGCCGAGTGCTACACAAAAGAATGATGCATTATGAGAACAAATTTCAAGGTATCCTTCTACCTACGCTCAAACTATGAGAACAAAGAAGGAAAGTCGCCTGTAATGCTCCGAGTATTCCTTAACGGAGAGATGGCCAATTTCGGATCTACGAAAATATTTGTGGACAAGTCGCTGTGGAATAACACTACCAGCAGGCTCAAAGGTCGGACGGCAGAAGCCTTATCCGCTAATGCCGCATTGGACTCCATTTCCACAATGCTGAATAACATTTACCACAAATTCGAGGATGATGAATCCTTGTCATTGGATAAAATCCGCTCATTCTTTGTCGGGAAAGACAGGGAGTACACGACCTTTCTCCCTATATTCGACAAGTTCAACGAAGATATCAGACAGCGTGTCGGACACACCATCAGCAAAGATAGTTTGCAAAAGTACAGTGTTTTGAGAAGACATTTCTCAGAGTTCCTTATCCATAAATATGGAAGAAAGGATATTGGACTTACAGAGTTTACACCATCCGTGGTACAAGATTTTGAGTTATATCTGAGTACAGTGGCAGGCTGCGCTTACAATACATCGGTCAAAAAAATGAAGGCACTCAAGACCGTAACCATCTATGCGCAAAAACGTGGTTATCTTCTTCACGACCCCTTCCTCAATCATCGTTTTCACTTGGAGCCCGTTAATCGTGGTTTTCTCACGGATGAGGAAATTATGAAGATAGTCAACAAGGATCTTGCTATTCAACGCTTGGAGTTAGTAAGGGATGTTTTCATCTTTTCATGTTTCACAGGTCTAGCATATATTGATGTTTCCAATCTCACACCGGACAATATCGTAACACTTGATGATAAGCAGTGGATTATGACCAAGAGGCAGAAAACAAGTGTGGAGACAAATGTTTTATTGCTTGACATTCCCAAGAGTATCATTGCCAAGTACAGTCATAAGACCTATCGGGACGGCAAACTATTTCCCATCCTAACGAATCAGAAAACCAACGCATATTTAAAAGAAATTGCCGACCTTTGCGGTGTCAAGAAGAATCTGACCTTCCATCTTGCCCGGCATACATTTGCGACCATGTCGCTCAGCAAGGGCGTTCCTATGGAAAGTGTGTCGAAGATGTTGGGACATACCAACATTAAAACCACACAAATCTATGCCCGTATTACCAATAAGAAAATAGAACACGATATGGAACAGTTGGCGGGCAAGTTAGACAAGTTCAATGTTGCTATGGGCATCAACTCAAAATAATGTACAACCCTAAACCAAGAAGATTATGACAACAACAAAGAAAGAACTTTCTTACTTCCGTTTGAAGTTAGAGAACTACCTCAGTGAGCATTTCCCAGAAATGATGAGTGATAAACCATACATAACGGCAAGAGCCGACGAAGCACTTACCTCCTACTGCGATGCAGTGGCACAAGGTTTTTCTCACCCAGAGGCAGAGATAATAGCAAACGAAGTTCTGTATCAAGGACTGCATTTCTCCAAGTACGACACCCTTGTCTCTATCTTAGAGAATGAGTTCGAGAAAGAACTCCCTTCTCCTCTTCCAGAAAGACTAACACCAATACTTTTGAAGAATAAGGCTGTGCAAAGTGTTTTCGACAAGTATGAGTTGACGGACGACTTTGGTACAAGTCCAGAGTATGAGAAACTCTACACCGAACTGACAGGGACAATCGTTCTGATTATCGAGGTTAATGGTCTGCCAACCGTCGATAGTGAGAACATGACTTGATGTAACACCATCGGGAGCTTTTGTAGTGTCAAGAGCCAAAATAACTATTCTTCCCCACACACCAAGAGTTTGAGTAAACACTTGGCTTTGTGAGGCAGAATATCTTGTTATTGCTCTTGAACTATTATAAGCTCCGATATGAATACAATCATCATGAATCAAGATGTCCACACACCTGCCTTCATCAAGGCAGACGCATCGAACAAAACCGATAATATCAAGCAGCAGCCGACTTCTCCCAAGCAAGTCCGTCGCTTCTCTTGGACACGCTTCATCGAACTCGCTATCCTGCTTTCCATCGTTATCGGTGTCATTTGGCTTATCTCGAAGGTGGTAACGCCGCAAGTCGTTACCGCCGTGTCAGTCATTGCAGGCTTTCTGATACTACGTTTTATAGTCAGGGTAATTCTAAAAGTAACATTTACGCTGCTGAGCATTCTCTTCTGGCTGGCAATTCTCTGTGCCATCCTACTTTGTGTGCTTTAAGAAGCATAGCTCTGTAAAAACTTTCCATTTGATTTCATCAGGTGGTTATCTCGCATATTGAGATAGCCACCTTTTCTATTTTCCACTACGAGCGTTGCACTTTCGCTTCTTTTCCAATGCTCCACAATATGCGATAACAAGGATACGGATGCTGTTCCCTTTTTATCCGCAAAGGTAGTACGGGGCTTGTGGCTTTCCCAAGGTCCTAAGCCGCTTGGTTTGTCTGGAAAATCTCCACACCTACGGGTTGTATTTTCCGCCAAAACCTTGTGCAAGCCCGCCCCGCTACCTCTATTTTGCTACAAAAAGGAATCAGCATACTCCGATCTTTGGACGCATAAAAAAAATGTCGCTATGGATAAGCAAAAAGTAAATACAACATCTTCGATGAAAGAAAAAGGATATAGCTCCTCCTCTCATTACCGCATTAACCCTACGGCTGAAAAGAGTGAGCAAGTGTTGGCAATTAAGTTTGTACAATGGGGCGTTCCTCCTTTGGAGAGCCTTTGTAACAGCAAAGTATATATCCTGCGTGCAAAACTCAATCGTGGCGAGTGTATGAGCCGTGAGGAAAAGAATTGGCTATGTGAGGCGGTGAACTCAAACACCTATTTCCGTACAGCCGTTCCCCTACAAGGCTATCGCTTTGACTTCTTTGACGTACTGAAGAAATACCTTGTCAATCAGTACGGACAATGGACAGAGTATTACGCACCCGATAGAACAAGCCTAAGAACCTACCTGTATGGACGTATCAATCAAATAGTAGAATTGAAAATCGGCGGACGAAGTGAAAGCCAAATTCCCAAGTATTAACAACATCAAAACATATACGACAATGAAAGGAACAGAACATTTCACACGGACAATAGCCGAGTATCTTAATCAGCGTGCTATGACAGACCCCTTATTTGCCCCTAACTTGATGAAACCGAACAAGAATATCGAGGAGTGCATCACCTACATTCTTAATGAAGTACAGAAAAGCGGTTGCAACGGCTTTGATGATGATGAAATCTTCTCTATGGCTGTTCACTACTACGATGAAGACGATATAGAAGTAGGTAAGGCTATTTCTTGCCAAGTTGCCGTTAATCACATTGTGGAACTAACGGAGGAGGAAAAAGCCGAAGCAAGGCAGGGAGCCATTAAGCAATATCAGCGTGAGGAACTTGCCAAGTTACAGAGCCGTAACGCACGAGTGAAAAAGACTGAGAACGCGACAACCCAAGTACAACCATCACTATTCGATTTTTAAGCCTATGAAACCGAGAAACAAATTTGAGAAGGCAGTTTTGGAACAAAGCAAGCATCTTCGCCCGATAACCAAGCAACAAAGTAAGTGGGCATTCCGTGAGTGTATTGACCACTTCGCCTACCGCTTGCCAAAAGGTCGTACCACTTGTATGGATTGTGGGCATAGTTGGGTAATGAACAAACATAGAGAAACTTGCACTTGCCCTCATTGTAGGGCAAAGTTGCAGGTCAAGGAAACCTATGAGCGCAAGTTGCAGCAGAAGCAGTATTTCACCATACTTACCACTTGTGGAAAGTTTCAAGTATTGCGTATGTTCCTACTTATTGTGGGTATGGAGAAAGGTTACAAAGCACAAACTTCTATAATTGAGATTGGGCAATATTGGTGGAATATGCAGGGACGAAAAGCTATGGTTGCCATACAGAGGGTATTGGGACACTATGTTGATACCTTTTCCTATTATAGTCCTATGGCGATACGCAACGATAATGAAGCCTATCAGCATATTGCCTACTCACCGATATATCCGAAGTTCAAGGTTACAGACATATTTCGCAGAAATGGTTTTAAGGATAATTTCTATGGCATCGTGCCTACTAAGTTTATTCCTGCATTGCTTACAGATAGCCGTGTGGAAACATTGCTAAAGGCAGGTCGTACAGACCACTTACGTTACTTTCTTGGCAACTGGAGGACTTTTGAGGAACTATGGCAGTCCTACAAGATTGCAGTTCGTAACGGTTATGAGATTACAGATATTTCCCTTTGGAGTGATTATGTAGATACACTTAAAAGATTAGGTAAGGATATTCATAATCCAAAATATTTATGCCCCACAGACCTTAAAGGCGAACACGACCGCAGACACGAGGAACTTCTCAGAGTGCGTGAAAGGGAAGAGATAGAACAGAAGCAAAAGAAGGCTATGGAAGATGAAAAGCGTTTCAAGGAACTCAAATCCAAGTTTTTCGGTATCTGTTTTACGGACGGCACAATCCAAGTCCACGTATTGGAGAGCGTGCAGGAGCATTTAGAAGAAGGTGTATCAATGCACCATTGCGTATTTTCTAATGCATATCACCTCAAGGAGGACTCCCTTATCCTTTCGGCTACCATTGAAGGCAAGCGAATAGAAACTATTGAAGTATCATTACAAACTTTGGAGGTGGTGCAAAGTCGTGGGGTGTGCAACAAGAATACGGAATACCACGAGCAGATAGTAAACCTTGTGAATGCCAATCGAGGTCTTATAAGCCGAAGAATGAAAGCAACAGCATAAAGTATGAACCATTAAATTATCAGAGATATGAAAACAGAGATTGAAAACATCATCTACAATTGGACGGATGAGATACCGCATATTCTCATTAGGGTTATCAACGCAATAACCCTATCCGACAGCAAAGAGGAGTTAAGGTCAGCTATCAACAAAATAGCTGAAGAAACAGAGCTTGATAAGTTCTTTGCATACGGCTATGGCGCACATCACTTTTGGCTTAAACACCGCAAATTATCCAATGGAGAGCCAAAAGAATACAGATTATTAAAAGTTGAATTTTAAGATTATGAAAAAGAAGGTTTATAGAGTTCGGACGCAATACATCTTCGAAGGAGTGTTTGATGTGGTTGCAGAGAGTAAGGAAGACGCACGGCAGAAAGTCTTGCAAAATTGTGGGTTGGTGATGGGTGGAAGTATTCACAGCACTTTACCCGATGATGAAATAAATTGGGCTTTCTCCACTCACCCCGAAGTAAGGACGGGACAGATAACTATTCAAGAAGAAGAGACTAAGTAATGCGGTCGGCAGATTTGCCGACCACATTACTTTCTTTCGTGAGCCTAAGCGGACAAAGAAAGGGGCAAAGAAACCCCGATGAAAAACACCTCGTTACTTTTGACAGTGAGTTGATACGGCTCAAAAGTAACAAAAAGCCATTACCAAGGCAAATCTTCGTCAAACAGTTCTTTTGCAAAAGCTATCTTCTGTAACAAAACATTGCTATGTATTTGAATCAAATCTTGCGGAGCTGTAAGAAAATTAGACAAACAAGATTTTACTCCTAACTCATTTATGCCATAAGTACAACTGCGAGAGAATGCTTTTGTTATATCTTTATTCTCCACATTAACTTTGTGTATAATTTGAATAGTTTCTTCTTCAAATACTGTTGAGTTGTTTTTTTCTTCTGCACTGATGTCAATATCAATTGGCTCATCATGAATAGTGGGAATATAATAGAGTTGTTCTTTATATGGTTGGAGAACCTCCTCTATAAAGCCAAAAGATTTTACAAATCTTGGATTTTTCCGAAGAGAAAACACTCTATCAAAATCATATCTTTTTAGTTCATTCCGAAAATTTCCTTTACTATCAAAGTATATCTCGAACAGAATACCATTGAGAACATGATTTTCTTCGTCTTTATTGTATTTTGATAAGTTATTTCCAAGGTTTTCAAAAAATCTTTGCACTTCCCACGCATAACCATTAGCTTGGTACAAATTGCGTCCCAAAATAAACTGTTGATTTTTGTTGAGGTCAGAAGCAGGTATTTTGCGAATCTTTTCCATTGCAGGGTTTTGTCTATCCCAATTACAAGAACGGAGTTCCAAAATTAAATTGCCAAAAACATCGCCTCCATCAAACATGGAGTCTTTAACGACAACTTCATCATAAGGGATTTCTACCGAATAAACCAATTGCCCAGTATTGAAAAAGAAATCCCCAATTAAAGACGTATGTTCCCATGGCGTTTGAGTTCCATTAGTTAGGTTATAGACCGTTCTTCTGACTTTCTTAAAAAGACTCTCAACAGATAATGTTTCCCTTCCTAGATATTGCAATAAGGCACTTGTATATACACTATGACCATTTTGCCCATTCCCATCTTTCGCACCTTCGTTTGGAGAGGTAGAAAAAGCAATGAGAGTTCCTTTAGGAGCCTTTACCTGCGCAGAAGAGCTTGAAGTTCCTCTATCAAAAGATTTTCTACAGGCATCTATTATCACTATATTGACCTTCCCTGAAACCTTTTTGAGTATACTTAATATCTCTGATAATCTAAGGCAAGTTCTATCTGCTTCATATGTGTCGTTAAGAGGCATCTGGCAGTTTGTTGGCACTAAATAGTTTTCACCTCCAAGTTCAAAGCCATGTCCTGCAAAGTAAAAGATAGAAGCATCATAATCCTTTATCTGATCTTCAAATTCTCTTAGTATACCTGAGCAATCTTCTGACTTGATATTTAGTTTCTTACGAACATCATACCCAAGACGACGAAAGATATTTGCTATCTCCGAGGCATCATTTACAGCACACTTTAGCTGAGCACCTTCAAAATAATCATTGTTCCCAATAACAAAAGCAATTGTTTTCATCTTTTCTTGTTTTGAGTTATTTGAAATAATGCGGCCTTCAGTACTTGAAAGCAAATTTTTGCGGTATTTTCATCTGGGGAAAAATGCTCTGACATCTGCTGAAATGGATGAATATAATTTCTAAAATCTCGCAATGAGTGACTGAATTTCTTGACATCCTCTCTTAGGAAACCTACCTCACAAGATACGTCAATAAGATTACTAAGTGTCCATTCATGAAACGGTCGAATCTTTCCCGTTTTGTTATCTTTTGGAGCAGATTTAGCTTTATTATACATTGCTGGATTATTTTGAGCTAATCCCAACAAAACTCCCTCTAATGTACTTCCAGAAAGGAATATTACAGATAAAGCAGCTTTTGCAGATAAACAAGTTTTGATTTCGCTGATACGTGCAGCTATATAGGGTAGCACATAATTGTCTATAGGGAGACTTTCAATTGAAATATCTGCAAATTCCGCATTTAGGAATTCTGCTTCCGTATTATTTACGATGCGTTCTTTTTCCTTTTCAATATCTACCCCTGTAGCTTTTGAAAAAGTTATTTCTCGACCTTTACGTATAACATTCCACCCATCAAAACAGAGGTATTGATTGAAGTCTGCTATAAAAGAATCTAATTCAGAGAATCTTCCGATAAAATTTACTGGCGCAAAAACATCCTTAATACATCTATCTAATTCGGGCTTTCCATTCAATGCACGTATTTTCTCCTCTGTGTATATCCATCTTGAGGGAAAGCCATTTCCATACACATCTCTAAATCCATATTGATTGAAAAAAGCAACAAGCTTAGAACCAGAACGATATTCTGTTTCTTCATTTATTAACTCTCTCAATTTTTCAATAGTTTTCTGCGATATAATCATTATCTTTTCTTATTAAGATTGCAAAGTTACTCATTCATAGTGAGAAATGTAAAGAAAACGACAGGAAAACGCCTCTTGCGAAGCATAAAATGTCGCAAGAGGCGTCTTTGACAATCATGATTTATAAAACAGAGCAAACTCCACCTGTCTACGTTTGACTAACCCATTCAAGACTTTTCCCTTATATCGGCAGAAAGAGACAAAGTCACGGTAGAAATTCCTGTCGCCCGACTCTATCTTTCGTAGCAATCTACTCTTGGGATGTTTGCCGTATCCCAGTAACCTACCCACTCCAACATTGTAGGATAAGAGGGCAAGCAATAGGGCATCTTTTCCGTATCCTTTAAAGTGTTCAAAGCATTTCCAAAGGTCGGCACGGAGCAGGGAATCTGCCTGCCGTTCCGTCATATCTGCCGTAAAGTACTCTCCCCGTTGCAGCTGATGCCCATACCCAACATACGGATAATTCTTCCAGCCGTGCAGTCCCTCAAAATATTTCACAACAACTACTGCACGCTCAAAAGGTGGCAAGTCTGCCAGCCGCACCCTGCGCTGGGCAAGGGTCGGCTGACAGAACAGGCAGAATACACAAAGTAAAATGAAAGAATTTATCGTTCGCATCAATTACGCTTTTAGTGGCGAGAAGATGCAGGCTTATCCTTGCCCTCTTCTCGCTCGTTGTTAAAACTAAAGGTCAGCTGCTGAACCTTACCGAAACTATCCTCCACATATACATCAATTGTTTGGCGGTCAGATGAGAGCGAAGTGTAATACAGGCGGAACACATTCTTTGTGAGCGGATAGCGGTCATTCGGCTTAAAGACAGTGCCGTTATCATTTCTTAGTAAGCCCTTGCCGTCAGACTGGAAATAACGTATCGTATAGCGAGTGTCGGCAAACTCACCGCCTCGCTTGAGCGTGCAGCGTATCTCAGCTGTCTGCCCCCTTATGATGTCCTTCTGAACCGGCATCGTCTCCACCGTAAACGGATAAGACTGCTGAACATCCAAATCCCTATCACAAGCAGATAGGCAAAACACGGCAAGGGACAGCACGCCCATTACCCAAATAGTATTCAATATCTTCTTCATCTTTTCTTCTACTTAAAAGTTAAACCTTAGTCCTGCAGAAACAGCCAGACGAAAACGATGTACGTCAGAGCCGAAGAGCAACCGCCCCTGTGCCTTTACAAGAAAAAGAACCCTGTCAGTAAGGAACACTTCCACCGAGCCATGCACGGCACCGCCATAGACAAAGCGGGAGCGGTCGAGCAGCGTCGCCCCATCGGGCAGTAGCCTTTTGTCCTCGTTCAGTTGCTCATAGCCACCCAAAGCGGATATGCCACCATAAAGAAACACGTTCTTACCTCTATCGGAAAGAACAGGGTGCATATAGCCCACCTGCAATAGTGCATCCTTGAGTTTTACGTTATAACTTCTGTACGGCATATTCTGCTGTTCATACTCTGCCATAACAAAGGTGTAGTTCTCCTTTTTGAGATAACGGGTAAGCGATATGCCTACACCGAAATTATTACCTGTAAAGAGTTTCTCACCCTTGATAAGTGGAACACTCCCTACGACCTCTATTCCCCTTTGCTTGGGTATCAGTCTCTGTGCCTGAGATGGCAAGCTAAAAGCCATTGCCACCGCTGCACAAACCGATAAAATGATTTTCTTCTTCATAATGTCTACCATTTCAGTTTGAGGTTATCAATCTTCTTTGCCAGCTGCAGGTCTTCTGCCGTTACATAAAAAGTCAGTGTACGACCGCCATTTCTTTCATAGAGCGTCACTTCAAGCTGCTTGTCTTCTGCAAGAGAAAACTGCTCGAGCGCAAACACAGTGTGTTCACTACCCATGCCACGCACCTGCATCACCTGATGATAGGCACGAAGTGGCTGCAATATTTGCTCTTGTATGGCGGTGCGCTTTGCCATCTTCTTATCGATCACCTTGAATGTGATAAAATCCACAGAGTATGGCATGTTCGTGCTGTTTTCCATACGAGTGTGGAAATACAGCAAGCCATTATGGGCGTACAAGCCACGAAGCAGGAACTTCATACCGAACTGCTGTGCACCAATGTGCTTGATGCAGCGTCTGTCATTCTGATAGATAGTCTGCATCATCAGCTTTACTAATACGGGCGACTCATTACCAAGTTCCTTAAAGTAAATGTCAGAGCGGTTGCTTGGCAGGCGTCCGTTCGTTGGTGACAAGAAGTCCTTCATCTCTATGCTGAGCTTCTCCGGCTCATCGGCATATTTTACATTAAAAGCGTAAAATGAGCCATCCTCACAGATGACACTCATATTGGTTTCCGTTTCAAAGTCCTTCACCGAAGCCTTTACACGTAGTACGTTCTCTGCATCCTCCGCCTTCCCTGCAATGATATTCTGTGAACCTAAGTCTACATAGCGAATGGCAGAAGGGAAGATAAGATGCACGGTCTTGTCAAAGGTAATGTCAAGACCATACGGCAGTACGACACGCCCCGTTGGTATGGCACGGCTCATACCTTGAAAGAGCTCTCCAGAAGTAAGCGGACGGCTTGGTGTCAGACCATCATTATTTTCCTGTGCTGTGGCTGTTGCTCCCACCATGGCAAGCATAGCCATTGATAAAATAATTTTCTTCATTGTTCTTTTTGTTTTGATGTTATTTTTTACTTATCATTTTTGATTGTTTTATTTGGACTGAACCAAGAAAAGGCGGTAACCACCCTTGAGCGTAACCTTGATAGTGCGCAGCTTCTTCTGAAGCAGCTGACTTGCACTCTGCATCACCCCACGGGCAGCCTCGGAGATAATCTGGTCCTTGGCAGAGGAAGCGAAGGTAAAGGAGGTTCCCATTGAACCACCGATGTTCGCTCCGACTTCCTTAAGCGCATTGATATCCTCCGAACCTGGTATATACACGCCCTCCTGTCCGTCTGTATCGTATGCCGAGAGCTTGACGGCTATGATATGCCCGTCTACCTCAATGCTTTTGATAAGTAGGTGCATACGGTTACCTTCTATCTTAGCGACGGCTATGAGCCGGCTTTGACGTGGAATGTGCAGTCCCTGTACCTTAGCACTTTCAAGCAGACGGAGCACAACATTGTCACCCTCCTTAAGAACAGTAGTTCTGTCCACTACTACTTTCAGCGTATTGCGCATCGTAGGTACAGCCGTGCTTGCAAGCGAATGAAAGCCCATATTACGAGCCTTCTTGCCGTATTCCTCCATAAAGTACACATCGCTCATAGGCTGGTCAAGTGAAGATACTATCTGCCTACGCTCCGGCAGAACTTCCATTGCAGGCTTTTCATTCTGCATGGTCTTGCCCTTAGCGGCTTCAGAGCCACCTACAGTGTCTTCCGTCTTCTCCTTTCCTACCGTCAGACCATTATTGAAGGTAGGTGGAGTTGATGCTTTGGGGAGATACTTCGCTGCCATCTGATAGCTCTTTTCCATCAAGGCAAGCTGCCGTTTCTCTTCATTGTCCTCCCTACTGTCTTTGGCAGAGAGTTCCTTTTTAAGGTTATCTATCTCCGAACGCAAGGCTTCACGCTCCTGCTCGTGTGGGTCGGGAGCGTAAAAGGAGTTCAGCAGACGGTTATTCTCCTCATAGCGATGCATGGAGTTTTCTATCTTTGCCATAGAAGCAGCTGTCTCTGCACGCTGCTCCTCTGATGGAGCAGTGTTCTGTGCGAAATAGTCCGATAGTCTGCCCATCTCCTCACGGGTCTGTTCTTCCTCGTGTGCCTTGTCGCCTAATTCATAGGCTTTGAGCTTGTTCTCGGTGAGCTTTTCTGTCGTTGCCTGCGGGATGCTGTCATTGAGTCCCTGCTCCGCTGCAGTCTTATCCTTGCTCGAAGGTGCGAAGATAAACCACATTGAAAGGGCAAACAGCAGTCCTAATCCTCCGAAGACCAAGCCTTTCTTCATTTGTTCTTTCTGTTTATTATCCATTTTCCTTGATTGTTTGATGATGTTGTAGGTAAAAATTGCCGTGTAACTCTTGTAAAGTACTGTCCGTCCGTATCGGACTGTCCGTCAGCTTTCCCATGGGGATGGGTAGTTTTTCTTTCTTTGGAGGAAGGAAAAACTGCGCTATCATCCAGAGTGAGCAGAGCAGATAGATGAAGCTCAGCCCATAGACGATTTCCTTTCTCTGCCTTATCGTGAGCCGTTCACAACGATGGCGGAGCCATAGGTGAAAGCGCAGATAGTGACGTGAGAGTAAAAAGTTTCTTTTCCTTGCCATAGCCTTATCTTTTATAGGTCTGTATATCCCTGTTCTCCTTGACGAGGAAGTTCTCCATCAGGAAGCCTTGCGGGTTATTGTCCGAACGGACAGAGTTCTGCAGCGTGCAGGTCGTAACAAGACTGCGCTCTGTAACGTTACTCTGACGGACGATAAACTCCCGTGCATAGGTTGTTACCGCATAAGGGTAAGTATTAAAGTTGCAGTGGATAGAGTCCACCTCTATGCGCTGATTGACATTGCCCGATATGGCACGGTTATAATAGCCCTTCTCTGCCAAGTCTTTGTAATAGTTGAAAGCCGACTTGTCACACAGCACGAAGGCACGCTCCATATTCTTCTCAATGGCATCCTTGTCGGGTGCAATGGTGAAGAACAGTTCATGAAAACGACGCACATGCTCTCTTGCCTCTACGGGACGATTACGACTTGCATCCTGACTGAGAGCCAGCATGAGCGACTTTCCCTGATCAAGCACATAGATTTTCTCCCTCTGCTCCTTTGCGAAGCTGTATGAGGCATAGACGGCATAACCGCTTACTGCCACGCAGACGATGGCAAAGACAAAGGCATAGAGTCTTATGTGTCTGAATGAGGTCTCGATATTACCAAGTGATTTGAATTCCATTTTTTTCTTTTTTTTGATTGATTATTTTCCTTTGAGCAGTGCACCCTTGATACGTCCACCGACATTTCCCACAGCAGCACCTGCGCCAGCCATGGCAGCCTTGCCACCGGTATATGCGCCTTGCGCACCATGCTGTGCTGTCTGGTTGACATTACGACCGTATGAGCCGATACCACCTCCTGCTTCGATAATCCAGCCTGCCACGGTAGGTACACAGAAGTAGCCCACAATACCGATAAGGAAGAAGACGATGTAGTACCACGTCCCCGAATCAGGCAGGTAGTTAGGATCACTGAGCGCTTCGATATCCTTCTGTACCATCAGCACCTGTATTTTCGTAAGCAGTGCCGTTAGAATAGAGCTAACAGGCAGCCACAGGTAGACAGAGATATAGCGTGAGAACCATGCCGTAAGTGAACCAGCAAGACCATCCCATACGGCTATGCCGAAGACTATCGGACCGAGAATGGCAAGAACGATGAGTATGAAGGTGCGTAGCGTGTCGATGATAAGCCCTGCAGCATGGAACAGAAGTTCCAAAAGGTCGTGTACCATCTTCATGATCCACTGCTTGGTCTGATAGGCTGCACGCTCGGCATACATACCCGCTATCGTCACAGCATCTTCAGGTCCGATGATACCCATGTCCTCAATCTTCTCATCGAACTTCTCGTTGGAGACAAGGTAGGCTGTTTCAGGATTCCTAAGGTAGGCTTCCTCTTGCAACTTGTCTCGCTTGGCAGTAAGTTCTGCAAGGTTCCCCTCTTGCTGGTGTACCATCATCTCCGTTCCCTGCACTACGGGCGAGAGAACGGCATTCATCGTACCCAGTACGACTGTCGGAAAGAACATTATACAAAAGCCTAAGACAAAAGGTCGGAGAAGCGGAAAGACGTCTATCGCCTCGGCACGGGCAATGGAAGCCCATACCCGAAGAGCAATATAAAAGAGCGCACCCAAGCCTGCAATGCCTTTGGCAATACCCGTCATCTGGGCACAGAGCGGCATCATCTCGTCATAGGTTGAGCGTAGTAGCTCATGTAAACTGGCAAAATCCATAAGCAAAAGTTTTTTATGAAAGTTCTTTCAAGTTCTTTTTTGTCTGTGGATTTACCAATACCTGCTTGCCGTATTACCATAGAGTGCCTTAACAGAGGCAAGGTTGTTCTTTTCCCTTGCACGCACATAGCTTACAGAGATGTTTTTCCTTGTGTAGTAGGATACGAGCGAGCGATTTTCCCTCAGTGTGGTATAAATACGGTCGATTGCCTGCATTCGTTCGTGGTCGTTCATCGAGAAGACATTACTCTTGACGATGGACTTTAGTTCTTTGAGACTCTCACCACTCTGCTCCAAGAGTTTGGCATAGCCCGAAGCCATCGCAGCGAGTTCCGAAGGGCGGAAGTTCTTGTCCGAAAGCATCTTCTTATAGGAGGTGACGTAAATCTCAGAGATGTCGCCCACCATCAGAATGCACTCCTTGACCTTGTAGGCATCTCCTATAAGGTTATTCACCTTCTTTAGGGCATCATAATACTTCTTGGTGTCGTTGTAGAGTTTTTCCACTTCCTTAAAACCGTCAAGGGTATTCTTCACTGTCTTCGAGGCGGTGGCTATCTCCTTGACCGAATTGACGATGTTGCCGGCAAAATTGCCAGGGTCGGTTACTACCCACTGTGCGTGGGCTTTGGGAACAGAAAGGCTCAATCCTAAGAGAGCCATGAAAATGTACTTTTTCATTGTTGCTATAGTTTTGATGGTTTGTACTTATTTCTTTTTATTGTTTCTTTTCTCTATGGCAAGCTGACGGATAGCCGTTTCGATATCACCACTGAGTTGTGCCGCCCTGTTCATCACCTCCACCTTCTCGGTTTCCTCCGTGGTATAGGTCAGGTATTCCTCCATGCTCACTTCCGTAGCATAGACGGCACTCTGCATACCGCCCAAGCCTATCCACACCTCCTTGTAGAGTCGATTCGGGTCGTTGTTCTGGTTGATGGAGAGTATCTGGCTCTTTTCCTTTTCCGAAAGACCGAGCATCGCCTGTATGCCGTCGAACTTGGTCATGTACTTGCGCTGGTCGAGCAGTATCTTGCAGTCGGAGTTGTTGATGATACTTTCTTTGACAATGGGCGACTGGATGATATCGTCTACCTCCTGCGTTACGACAATAGCTTCCCCAAAATATTTTCTCACCGTCTTATAGAGATACTTGATATAGTCCGCCATGTTTGCCGAAGCAATGGCTTTCCACGCTTCCTCAATGAGTATCATCTTGCGGATACCCTTTAATCGGCGCATCTTGTTGATGAAGGCTTCCATGATGATAATCGTTACCACGGGAAAGAGGTCCTTATTGTCCTTCACTTGGTCGATTTCAAAGACGATGAAGCGTTTACTCAGCAGGTCGATATTTTTATTCGAGTTCAAAAGAAAGTCGTAACGACCGCCACGATAATATTGCTTGAGTGTCGTCAGAAGGTTGTTGATATTGAAGTCCGAGAGCGTCACTTTGATGTCTCGCTTTTCCATATCCTTGCGGTACACGTCTCGCAGATACTCATAGAAGGTATTAAAACAGGGTGTAACGCTGTGGTCAGCACATATCAGCTCGATATAGGAGTTTACGGCTGAACCAAGTTCGCCAGCCTCGGTCTTAGTGATATGCTCATCTGCACTCTTCCAAAGTGTGAGCAGCAGCGTGCAGATACTCTCCCTTTTCTCTACATCGAAGAAGTAATCATCCGTATAAAAAGGGTTGAAAGATATAGGACTTTCATTGGTATAGGTGAAATATACGCCGTCCTCACCTTTGGTCTTGCGGTGGATAAGTTCACACAAGCCTTGATATGAGTTACCTGTATCGACCAAGAGGACGTGCGCCCCCTGTTCGTAATACTGACGTACCATGTGGTTGGTAAAGAAAGACTTACCACTGCCCGAAGGACCCAAAATAAACTTGTTACGATTGGTAATGACTCCCTTTTTCATCGGCAAATCCGATATATCCAGATGAACAGGTTTTCCCGACAGGCGGTCTGCCATCTTGATACCGAAGGGTGATAGCGAGTCCTTATAGTTCGTCTCTGCCGTAAAGAAGCAGAGGGCAGGCTCGATGAAAGTATAGAATGACTCTTCTGCGGGAAAGTCTGCGGCATTGCCGGGAATGCCTGCCCAGTAGAGCGTTGCCGCATCAATGGTGTTGTGGCGTGGGTGGCATTCCATAAGAGCAAGTGCAGAGCCCACGTCATTCTTAATCTGGCGAAGTTCTTCCTTATCGCTACTCCATGCCAGCACGTTGAAGTGGGCACGGATAGATGTCAGCCCCTGTGAGTGAGCAATATTGAGATACTCCTGTATCCACTCCTCGTTGATTTGGTTGCTACGGCTGTAGCGTGCCAGCGAGTGCATATTCCTTGCCTGCTTCTCGAAGCGTTCCAAGTTGGCATCGCTGTCTTCGATGAAGAGATACTGGTTATAGATATGGTTGCACGGCAGCATCAAGCCCACAGGCGAGGCAAAGGACAGGCGGCAGTCGTTCCTGTCAGTGGATAACCGTTCATATCGGCTGTCCGTGCTGACCGTTGTAGGCAGGTCATCCGTGTCGGAGAGTGTATGCAGACAAAGCATATTATCTCCCACACGCACAAGGTCTGCGCCCAGACGGATGTCCTCCAAAGACGCATGCCCTTCTTCAGATAAAGAGAAATACCTGTCGAGTAGTCCTCCTTTTTCATTTGTGCCAACTAACTCTTCTTCTGTCATGCGGACAATCCTTATCTGCTCGGTATCGTTGATGATACGCTCGAACTGGTCTACGGCTTCCATGAACTTCATCACTTCATCCTTGTTGGTAATCTCTTTTGGTAGCAGGTGTCCACGGCAAAGCGAAGAAAAATTACTCTGCTGCGCCATACGCTGCTTGTTGGTCTTGGTCAGGAAGAGATAGACTGAGTGGTGGAGATACGGACGCTCGTTGAAATGCCGCTCAGAGGAACGGGCAAGGAAGCTCAATCCACCATCGGAGAGCTTTCCTTGATAGTCTTCCTTAATGAACCAGTCCTGCTTGTGTACGATGCTGTAATTGGGTAGCACCTTGATTGCCTTATGCCAGGCAGAGTGCATTGCTTCGTATTCTGTAGAGGTGACGGTAAAGAGTTCGGGCAGTTCCACACGGAAAGCCACCGTGATGTCAGCATCTTTGCTCACCATGCAGCCCTGCTCGACGGAGAGCAGCGGGAACTTCGACTCCAGGGTCGTTATCTTGCTTTTGTTTCTCATTTCTTTGCTTTCTTTGGTTGAAGATTACGGATAAGGTGGAAGACCGTACGGCGGTTTACAAGGTAGCGTGGGTGCATATGCACCGCTCCCTTTTTCATCAGCCCATATTGCCCGTACTTTCTATTCATGGTGAACGTTTGCCATACCACAAGGCTGGCACCCACTACACCTATGACAAGACAGGTAATTTGGCTGACTCCACAGAGATAGAGAATGACCACGAGAATGAAGACTGCCAGCAAGCCTCCTGCAAAGAGGAAGAGGTACTGCGCCTTCAAGCCCTTGAACTCTACCGTCCGGCCTACACCCTTGTTGATTTCAAATGCTGCCATCGCCTTACAAGAAGAAGCTTCTCAAGATAGTGGCTGCCACAATGAGGAAGATACACGCACCGAACCAAGAGGCTGCGGTCTTGCTCGTATCGGGGTCACCACTTGAGAACTTGTTGTACACTTTAATGCCTCCAATCAACCCCACTACCGCCCCTACGGCATAAATGAGTTTCGTGCCGGGATCGAAGTAGGAGGTTACCATTTTTGTAGCTTCATTGATACCGGCAATACCATTGCCTTGTGCGTATGCTCCTATGGTGGTAGCCGTCAGGAGTAGCATTGTGATTTTCTTTTTGTTGTTCATTGTTCTTTTTATTTTAAGTTGTTAAATGAATTATTTTCTTTTCGGGAGAGATGGTAAGGGGTGGCTCGGTTTTATTGTATGACAGATATAGTTTGATTGTTTTACTTTTGAGCCACCCCTCGAACACTGTACAATATGAACAAAAACAATAGTTTTACAGATAGTATGAAAGTGGACGCTCGTCATCTTCCGATGCATCGCTATTCTCTTGTGCAGAATTAGACTCGGGAGATATTGTTTCTTCGTTCGTCATTTCTGCTTCTTCTGCTTTACGGATGGCAGCAAGTAGCTTTTGATGGTCTTTCTCCTGCTTAAGCGTTGCCTCTTTGATATAGTCCATGAGCTGTGTGCCCCGTATGCTTTGCAGCGTATCCTGCACTTCGGTTTCGCTTTCCTCATCAAGCGCATCGTCATTCCTCTGCCATCCGTTTATACGGGACAAGTCCCTTGTAAGAATTGCCGATGGTGAGACTTCGGGTAAGGAATCGTCTGCAATCTGCAGTTCCTCACGGATAATAGTGTCTTCGTCAGGTTCGTCCATTGTGTAGTCAACCTGCATTTCATTGTCCTCTTCTATACCTTCCGCTTCTTTTGTTTCTTCGGACACCGATGAGTTTTTTCCTGCAAAGGTATTTGGATTATCAGCTGATTTTTCTTTTGATGAAGTATCGGGAACATCAGGGATTTTTTGAGAATTTGTCGTAATCTCTTTTGAGATTTCGTCATAGCGTTCCCTATATGACTTACTTTTACCGACAAGTATTTGCCGTGCCTGCTCTACTTGGTCGTGCATAACAGAAGAAGTACTCTGCTTTTGTTTCTGCTCATTTTTCTTCTCGCACGCTTTCTCCAATCTGCGGCACGCTATGCGGAACTGCTGCCAAAGGAAGAGTATTCCAATGAACACCCATACTACTATCATAAGCAGGAGAATGTTGAATAATATTGTTTGCATAATAGTGATGTTGTTTGTCATTTATTCTATGTTCAAAAATCTATTGCCACCTTGCGGCGATGCTTTGCTGTAGCATTATTGAGTAGTTCCTTATGCTCCTTGAGGTGTTCACGAAGAATATTGTCAATATAGCAAGCCATCGATACTCGCTCACCCAAATCCTGTAAAATGTTTCTTAGCACTTGGAGTGTATCAGCACTCATTGTAAAATTGGTTCGCTCTCGAAGGCGGACGGATTGTAAATAGCGTGTTCGGTAGTCCTCTAAAGAAGTCCGAGGTGTTTCCACACGTCTCTCATATCCTCTCTCGTGGCTTTTACACAAGGTCTCGTCCTGCTTATCCTCCGAGGTAGGCATAAGCTCCTTTACCAGATGTTGGTTTTCCTTTTGGTTGACACTGACCTCTATTTTCATATCCTCTTCCTCATCAGGTGGGTCAAAAGACACAGTTTCCTTGGGTGGTGTCTTCATCACCCCATCTTCTGCCATCTCCTTAAGCTTAGCTTCCAATCTCTGCCGTTGTTCCTGTATCTTTGCCATAGTGCTGTCTTATTTAAGTTGAATATGGGTAAGTAATTCCTCTGTCAGCTCTTCAATGCCGGTCCCGATTCGTAAAGCCTTATTGGGAGGTAGGTAAGTGGAACGGAATACTCCACGGAATCCGTATTGCTCCAATTCATGGCTGAAGCGGTGAGCGGCATAGACATGCTGATTAAGTAGCGTGTAATCTTCGTTCTTGATATACCTACTATAGTATTCTATGAGCGTGTTCTTAACTCTTCGGTCAACCTTATTCCATAGGAGAATAACTTCCTTGATACGGACACTTGACATGGATACCCCCAAGTCATTTACTGCCTTGATATAGGTAAGACAGGCAACCATTGACTGAACGTCAGGCTCTAAAGGTGAAAGAATATAGTCCATTTCCAGCGATAGCTGCAAAAGGTCACTTGTGCCAGCATGACCAGGAAAGTCGAAGATGACCAAATCAAAATTCTCAGACGGATGTTTACGGATATACTCGTTAGCTTTTTCTATTGCCTCCTTAGGGTCTGCCTTGAGGATGCGATAGGCTGTACGCTTCAAAGAGGAGAAATGTTGCTTCATCTGCTTGGAAAGCTGTGGATCACCTTCAACGCAAGCCTTTTCCCTTTCACGGAGTTTATAGAATGAGTCCTGAGACAAGTCACAGTCTACCACAAAAAGATGGATATTTCTTTCGTAGTAAAGAATGCTGCTAACAATCTCAGCCAAAGTGCTTTTGCCAACACCTCCCTTTTGAGAGGAAAAGCCCAGGAATATGGGCGATGTTTGTATCTGTTCCATACTATAGATATTTTAATCGTTTGAACTATAATTTGAATGGTAGTTCGTTAGAGTAATCGTCAGAGCGAATTATTAATTCTTTTATCTGTCGAAATACCGAAGTATCTATCGTTTTATTTGTCGATTTGTCGACATTTCGATAATTCTATCTAACGATATATTGAACTATTGAAATAGAGTTCGTCATATCGTTCTTTAAATAGTTCTATCGAACGATATTCCGTTCGTTTTATCTGCAAAATAAAAGCTTTTTCGATAGATATTTCTATACGATAGAAGTACAAGGAAATACAAGGAAAAAGAGTGAATATCATTGATAATGAGATATTTGAAAATCTGCCGTAACTTTGCAGGCGAGAATAATACATGGAGGAAACGTCCCGAAGCAGACACCCCAAAAGGGTGGATACTTCACTCGTATCAATTCTTGATATGGGCAAGGTGTGTCTTTGTCCGACAAACTCCGTTTTTGCCGACAAAGACCCTTGCCCCAAAGGGGAATTAAATTACTCCAAAGTCGTAATTACAAAAAGGAAAGATAATGAATGACAAGATTGAACGATGGGACAGATGGGACACCCGTCTTCCCAACCCCAAAGATCAGCAAAGGGCGATAGATTTGTTTCAGCGTTCGGGTGCAGAAACCAAGTCGGATTTCGTGCGTGGTCGCATTCTTGGAGAGAGTTTCAAGGTCATCACGATAGACAAATCTGCCGTGGAATATTACCGAAAACTCTCAGAACTGACGGCACAAATCCATAAGATTGGCGTGCTTTATAACCAGACTGTGCGTGCCATCAACAGCTATCACAGCGTAAAAACTGCACAGATACTGCTTGAAAAGTTGGAGCATTTATCGGCTCAAATTATCACCTTGCAGGAGCAGGCTATCAGTCTTACCATAGATTACCGCAAAAAATGATTGCTAAAATATCTGCTACGGAGAACCTTGGAGGAACACTCGGTTATAACTTCAAAAAGGTGGAGAAAGGGGAAGCGAGCATTCTTCTTGCTGCCGAGTTGTATCAGAGCAAGGATGGACGTTATACGATGGAGGACGTGATTGCCGATATGGAGGCATTGATACCGAAGAAATGCCGAACAAAAAAGATGGTGTTTCATTGCTCCCTCAATCCTCACCCAGACGAGAAACTCTCCAATGAAACACTTACGCAGATTGCAAAAGAGTATATGGAAACTCTCGGCTACGGAAAACAACCCTACATCGTGTTCAAGCACAACGACATCGCCCGTGAGCATATACACATCGTATCGCTTCGGGTGGATAGTGAAGGAAAGAAAATCAACGATAAATTTGAAAAGCGAAGGAGCAAGAAGATTACCGATGCTTTGGAAAGGAAATTTGGTCTCATTCCAGGTTCAAAGGTCAGTGAGAGAACAACAACAGAAACACCAAAGGTCAATGTTGTGCAAGGGAATATCAAGGAACAGGTGGCAAACACCGTCCGTTCTGCAATGAAGCATTACACATTCTGCTCCTTAGGTGAACTAAATGCCATTCTGCGTAAATACAACCTTGCGGTAGAGGAGGTTAAAACTGAGTATCGAGGAAAACGATATGACGGGCTGGTCTATGTGCCTACCGATGACAAGGGCAATAAGGTGAGCACGCCCATTCACGCCTCAAACATAGGTAGAGGTGTGGGCTATGCTGCCGTTCAAAACAAGATGCAAAAATCGAAGCAGATGGTTAAGCCATTGATACCAGCCATCAGAAGAAAGGTATTAGACGTAATGCGTACTTCTCCCCAAATGAAGGAAAGACTTCGACAAAGATTGGAGGAACAAGGCTTGCGTGTTATAATCCGCAAGAATGACAATGGACGCATCTATGGCATTACATTCATTGATGATGAAAAAGGTATTGCGGTCAATGGTTCCCGATTGGGTAAAGGATATGCCGCCAATAAGTTTAACGAGTACTTCTCTAACCCGGAGAATAATCCATTCTTGGATGAATCGCTTTATGGTAAGATTGATACTACCTTACAGAAACAGATGCAGACAACACAGTATGATGAGCAGGAAAGCGATAATCTTGTCGATGAACTTATTGACGATATGGTGGGAGATTCCTTCTCTTCATCGGGCAATGATGATTGGAAAGAAGCGGCATGGCAACGCAAACTTCGCAAACAAAACAAGGTAAATCTTAAACACAGGAAGCGTTAAGTACACCGTTCAAATAACATTCAAACGATTTTCTAACAACAATAAAAAATAGCATTATGGCACAAGAAGACGATTTAAGGGCACTAGGAAAAATCATGGACTTTATACGGGGCATATCAGTGATATTCCTCCTCGTTAACTGTTATTGGTTCTGTTACGAGGCATTTCAGCAGTGGCAATTCACGCTTGGAATCATTGATAAGATACTGATGAAATTCCAGCGTACCACAGGATTGTTTTCTTCCATCCTTTGGACGAAACTATTTTGTGTAGTATTTCTTGCTCTCTCATGTTTGGGAACGAAAGGCGTGAAGGAGGAGAAAATCACATGGCCAAAGATCTGGACGGTGCTTTTCGCTGGGTTTATGTTCTTCTTTCTGAATTGGTGGTTGTTGGCTTTGCCCATTGGTAAGGTGGGAGCGGCTTCGCTCTATATCTTCACACTCTCTGTGGGCTATATCTGTTTGCTGATGGGTGGTGTGTGGATGAGCCGCTTGCTTAAAAACAATCTGATGGACGATGTGTTCAACACAGAGAACGAGAGTTTTATGCAGGAAACTCGGTTGATGGAGAATGAATACTCTGTCAATCTTCCTACACGCTTCTACTATAAGAAGAAATGGAACAACGGTTGGATAAACGTGGTCAATCCATTTCGTGCCTCGATGGTGCTGGGTACTCCGGGGTCGGGTAAGTCATATGCCATCGTGAACAACTATATCAAGCAACAGATAGAGAAAGGCTTTGCCATGTATATCTACGACTATAAGTTCCCAGACCTTTCAGAGATAGCCTACAATCACCTGTTTCATCATTTGGACGCTTACAAGGTAAAACCTCAGTTTTTCGTGATAAATTTCGATGATCCGAGAAAGTCGCATCGGTGCAATCCTATCAATCCTGCCTTTATGACAGATATATCGGATGCCTACGAGAGTGCCTATACCATCATGCTCAACCTTAACCGCTCGTGGATACAGAAGCAGGGAGATTTCTTTGTCGAGTCACCGATTATCCTATTGGCAGCTATTATATGGTTTCTGAAAATCTATGAGAACGGAAAGTATTGCACCTTCCCTCATGCCATCGAATTTCTCAACCGTCCCTACGCACAAATATTCCCGATACTCACCTCCTACGATGAGCTTGCCAACTACCTTTCTCCCTTTATGGATGCTTGGGAAGGAGGAGCGCAGGACCAGTTGCAGGGACAGATTGCCAGTGCCAAGATACCGCTTTCTCGCATGATTTCACCGGCTCTCTATTGGGTAATGACAGGTGATGATTTCTCGCTCGACATCAATAATCCCAATGAGCCAAAAGTGCTTGTCGTGGGTAATAATCCTGACCGCCAGAATATCTACTCAGCTGCTCTTGGACTCTATAATAGTCGTATTGTGAAACTCATCAACAAGAAGAAACAGCTCAAAAGTTCTGTGATTATCGACGAGTTGCCGACTATCTATTTCCGTGGGCTGGACAACCTTATTGCTACCGCCCGAAGCAACAAGGTAGCAGTGTGTTTGGGTTTTCAGGACTTCTCACAGCTCACTCGCGATTATGGGGACAAGGAAAGCAAAGTGATACAGAACACCGTGGGTAATGTTTTTTCGGGGCAAGTAGTAGGAGAAACAGCTAAGACACTATCAGAGCGCTTTGGCAAGGTACTTCAACAACGACAGTCTATGACCATCAATCGAAATGACAAGTCCACCTCTATTTCCACACAGATGGATAGTCTTATCCCTGCATCGAAAATCAGTAATCTCACGCAGGGTATGTTCGTAGGCGCAGTGTCCGACAACTTTGACGAGCGTATTGACCAAAAAATTTTCCATGCCGAGATAGTCGTGGATTCAGCAAAGATATCGGCAGAAATGAAAGCATACAAGCCAATCCCTGAAATCAATACGTTCCAAAACGAAGACGGCTTTGACAATCTCAAAGAGACCATCGAAGCCAACTATCGTAAGGTGAAGCGAGAGATACTTTCGCTTGTCGATTCAGAGATTCAAAGGATTAAAAACGATCCCATGCTTAGTAATCTTATTAAAGGATAATATTCAGTAATAGCTATAAAAACCTCATAATAATTCCTTTCATCAACAACGTTTCCTTTTAATAATAACGCATTCAGACCTTGGAGACCATAGTTTAACAAGAACAGATCATTCAATGCAAGTGACTGCCAAAGATGATATACCGTCACAAATAACAGAATTCACGATTTTGTAGTAATTTGGTAAGTCTCTGAGAAAGCTATTTATTCTCAGAGACCTGGTAACTATCATTCTATTTAGAACTATAAACTTCTATAATCTTGTTGTTGTTTTGTAATTCATCATCTGCAGTTACGACTTTTATGTCATAAAGTTTGTGTTTGCATATATCACCCCATGCATATCTTCTTGCATTGCTTAATTTAATTATGAATAGGTATCCTTTATGATTGTGATTAAACAATGACGAATATGTAGTTCTGCCGATCGAGTCTGGTAAAATGAGATTTCCATGAATATTCAAAAGCCTGGACTCATCAATACTGGTAAAACTAGAAAATGCAGTGTCATTCTCACTTCTAAAAAAAACATCTACACTATCAATGCAGTTATATAAAGATCCACCTATAATCAATGTGTCGCAGGTGCAATTTCTGACTCTTATGGAATGTACCGTGTCAATCCCGGTGATGCAAGATGACAGCATCTTACAAATTAAAAATGTAGACGCTATTGTTATTCGTGAAACTAACTTTATTTTTAACATAGGAGAATCTTTTATTAGTAATAAATGGGCATTCCATTGGGATTATAATGTGTATGCGTAGATAAATATATTTTCATTTTATTTGCCGGGCTAATATTTTGTACAGGATAATCTCCCGGGAAAAATTTCCCAAGCCAATTAACTCCAAAATGTCTTTTTGATAAATAGTTTGCCCATGTTTCAGTCCAATATATGTGATCTTCATCACAAGAGGACAGTGAAGCACTGCATAAACTTTCGGGAGCAATGACAGACCAATATGCCCGAGGACCAATAATTCGATATTCAAGGATATGTCCAAACTCGTGTTGCATCATAGCCATTCCTTCTTTTGCCCTATAGGTAAAGACACCTTTCCCGACAATTATTCCTCGTTCTGGTATTGTTACACCACTATATTTACCTGTTTTATAAGACCCTAACTTAGAACTTTCGAATACATTTTGCCCCTTATAAGTCCCTGCATATTTCCCTGTAACGGTTGTCTCACTGATTTTAAAATTAACGGAAGCAGCATAGCCTTGGCTTAAGTCAAGAGAAGTCTTACCCGTCCAAAAGTTTGTGCCTTTATCTAAAGCATCAAGGCCACCAAGCAAACCTCCAGCAATACCGCCTACCAAAGCTCCTATGCTTCCAGAACCTAAGCCAGCGAGAAGACATTTTCCAAAATTGGAGCCACCTACCCATGAATTGCCGGCACCAGATATAAAACCTCCTGCAAATCCTGCGCTTGGACCCGAAGCAGCACCGGCAAGGAATCCTGTAGAAGCTATTCACTTGGCTAATCCTACTGCTCCAGTCCAGAAATTGCCTCCTGCATGGCAACGTTCACTCCTGACGCCAATCCTGCACCGACAGCTCCGGCGACAGCACCAGCGACGAAGTAGCCAAGTCCCTTCGCATTAAGCTGGAATCCGTGTGAGGCCCAATTGAAAATTCCTCAAATAGCCGCCCCTATGATAAGGTTCCAAAACTCCCCGCTCGAATCCGTGTACTTCAGCGTATTGTTCAGGCAGTAGCTGTAACGGTTGAAGTTCTGGCTATTGTCGGGCATCTGCACATAGTTGTCAGGGCTGAAGAAGCGGCTGAGAACAGGGTCATACAAGCGACCGTTACTTTCCCTGCTTCGCGACAGTGACCGTTGGTTCATATTTATGATGTCAAACTCGCTAAGCATTTCATGCCCTGTGTAGCCACGGTGCAAACCTATGGTGTTGAGTGTTATCGTCTGCTTGCCCCACGCATCATAAGAGGCATCGAAAACTTTGGCTCCATTCTCATCCATAACGGAAAGAATGCTACCTAAATTGTCCGTGAAGACAAGATAAGTTTTTATACTGCCGTTTTCCTTAATGGCGATGGTGTTGCCATCAAGATAATAGAACTCACGGGTGTTACCATTCTCGGTAATCTTCTCATATTCCCCGGCATAGACTGTAGTTCTTACATCCGTACCATTGTGTGATAATTCAGAATACCATCTTTCTTGATCAGGACCATAGGCAAAGTCCATCCTGAGGATCTTGCCTGCATCTTCTATCAACTGAATCTTTCCGAAGTCGTTGAAAGACGTATTCAATGCGTCACCAGGAATCTTTCCGTCAGCATTTTCTATCTCCGTCACAGCATGTGGTCGGATATTCTTATCATAAGAGAAGTTGCCAATTCCGGTCTTGAAGAGAATATTTCCGTTCGACGCATAATTTATCTTCATCGTTTCAACTGTTCCACTTTTGACGGAAACAAGTCTGTCAAAATTGTCATAGCCGAAAGTTTCTTGTGGTCCATTGTTCCTCTTGCGTGACAGCAGGTTATCGGTCGTCCCATCGTAGGTCTCGTCAAAGGTCTTCAGGACGCTACCTTTTATCATTTACACGTATGTATTGGGTTGTACCTTCTTCATTCTTCATAAAGAGCGTATCTTGGACTATATTATACTTGCTCTTTTGAATTATCCCATCAAAATACCAAATAATCGTATCTTTATTTATAGAATATTTGATAGGAGAAGTTCCTTCTTCGTCTACGAAATAGATGGAGTCACTCGTTATTTTTAACCATGTAACTCCCTCTAAACTCCAATAACCATATAATGATTTTGGGGGCATGAATTTATGTCTTGTCACATTAGCCAAACAGCTTGTTAATATAACAAAAAAAACAAAAGAAATAATATTTTTTTTCATACATATAAGTTTTAATGTTGTGGAATCTCAATATGAAAGACAGGGTCCTTGGAGGGTGTCCATGGATCTAGCACTCTGGATATTTTGCTATTATTCAGAAGTGCATGATGAAAGGCTGCTCTATTGGAGACACTACTAGGAGCTATATCTATAACATTAAGTTGCCTAAAATCTGCACAATGTTTTGACACTTTACTGGGTCCTTGTCTGTAAATCTCTTTTAACATTTCCTGTTTGTCAGGATATCGACTTTCTACTGCACGACCTGCAGGAGCATAATTACATGTTTGCTTATTTTTTAAATTATTATACATCGCATTTACTTGCTCTTCAGGTGTTCTTGCTGTGCTTGATATTGTCACTGAGTGTACTCCTGCCTCAGCCATACTTATTTTTATGACTGATATAGAATATAAAGATACTCTTTGTGCGAAAATAGGATTTGCAAAGTTTACAACATAAGCCGGAGCTTTCCCTATTACGATAACATCGGATAACATAATTTCTAAGTTTTGGTCTTCCTGTTGAGTACTAACTGATGGCGGGTCATCGTGCATAGCATGATTGAAAACACCAATCATCATGCCCTGCATTGCCCCTTGCAGGAAATCTCCTCCAGTAGCCCAGGCAACGATTCCACCCATTGCCGTAGTGGAAGCTACCATAAGTCCAGAGTTTAAGTTTATGCTTTGTGCATAAGACCCTATTCCTGAAGAAGCTGCTCCTGAAATTAATCCATTCCAGAAATTATCTCCATTTAAAGCATTAAAGACACCACTAGATAAGCCATGTGCACCAGCTCTCAACAGTTCATGTCCAAAAGTTCCAACGCCATTAAAAATTGAGCCTATTCCATAAGTTGCTGCTGCGCTAAGTCCCCCTAGCAAGGCTCCTCTCCATATTGGCTTATCTGACATAGCCGCATTCATGGCACCCATCATTGCGCCCATTGCAGTTATTGCGATAAAATCGTCAAGGACAAATACATCACCGCTAGGATCGGCATATTTGAGAGGATTATTCAGACAATAGCTATAGCTGTTATAGTTCTGGCTATTGTCACCTTCCTGTACGTATTTATCTGGACTCAGGAATCGACCGAGTACAGGATCATAGACACGGCCATTCATATTGATGAGGTTGAACTCATTCAGCATCTCATGCCCACCATAGCCTCTGATAAGGCCGATAGTATTGATTGATACAGTTTGTTTACCCCATGCATCATACTCTGCTGAGAATACCTTGCTGCCATTTTCATCAATAACAGACAAAATACTACCTAAGTTGTCCTTAAATGACTGATATGTCTGGAAAGTTCCATTCTGTCGGACAACAATGACATCACCATCCAGATAATAGTATTCGCGAGTGACACCATTAGCAACGACCTTCTCGTAATCGCCCATATAGGTAACTTTACGCAGACTCATATTACCTTGCTTCAAAATACTAAAGCAACGTTCAAGATCTGGACCATAATCAATGGTCATAACCTTATCATTTTCCTGAAGTGACGAAATCTTGTTGAGATCATTAAATTGAGTTATGCAAGCCTGTGTAGAAATAAGATTATCTGTATTATCTACCGATGCTACCGCATGAGGACGCTCTGCATCATAATAGTACTGACCTATACCAGTCTTAAAAGTAATATTACCATTCTCGGCATATTTGATATGCATCATCTCTTTGGTGCCAACTTTAACAGATACCAATCGATCAAGATTATCATAGCCAAATGTTTCCTCAGAAAGTGAATTACGAGTACGTGAAAGCAAGTTACCTGTTGCCCCATCATAATTCATTTTAAACTGATCGAGGACAGTACTGCCATTCTTCAAAACAATATCGCTCTTGAAGCCTCGAGAATCGAGTGTAACCGTTGTCGTATATTTGTTTAAGAACGATGTTTTGGTTTCTAATCCATCATAACTGTCAACTTGATATACAATCTTATCATTTGCTGTAGTCTGGGTCTTATTTCCGTACTTGTCGTATGTATATTTTACAACAAGGTTACCAGGATAAGTAGTCTGTACCAATTGATTGTTTGCATTATATGCATACTTAAACTGATACGTTCCTCATGCCCACCATAGCCTCTGATAAGGCCGATAGTATTGATTGATACAGTTTGTTTACCCCATGCATCATACTCTGCTGAGAATACCTTGCTGCCATTTTCATCAATAACAGACAAAATACTACCTAAGTTGTCCTTAAATGACTGATATGTCTGGAAAGTTCCATTCTGTCGGACAACAATGACATCACCATCCAGATAATAGTATTCGCGAGTGACACCATTAGCAACGACCTTCTCGTAATCGCCCATATAGGTAACTTTACGCAGACTCATATTACCTTGCTTCAAAATACTAAAGCAACGTTCAAGATCTGGACCATAATCAATGGTCATAACCTTATCATTTTCCTGAAGTGACGAAATCTTGTTGAGATCATTAAATTGAGTTATGCAAGCCTGTGTAGAAATAAGATTATCTGTATTATCTACCGATGCTACCGCATGAGGACGCTCTGCATCATAATAGTACTGACCTATACCAGTCTTAAAAGTAATATTACCATTCTCGGCATATTTGATATGCATCATCTCTTTGGTGCCAACTTTAACAGATACCAATCGATCAAGATTATCATAGCCAAATGTTTCCTCAGAAAGTGAATTACGAGTACGTGAAAGCAAGTTACCTGTTGCCCCATCATAATTCATTTTAAACTGATCGAGGACAGTACTGCCATTCTTCAAAACAATATCGCTCTTGAAGCCTCGAGAATCGAGTGTAACCGTTGTCGTATATTTGTTTAAGAACGATGTTTTGGTTTCTAATCCATCATAACTGTCAACTTGATATACAATCTTATCATTTGCTGTAGTCTGGGTCTTATTTCCGTACTTGTCGTATGTATATTTTACAACAAGGTTACCAGGATAAGTAGTCTGTACCAATTGATTGTTTGCATTATATGCATACTTAAACTGATACGTTCCATCACCACTAACTGTTCGCGTTTCGGTAATTACCCGGCCCAATTCGTCATGGGTATATTCTACGCTATTATCATTTACTGTGGTTTTTACTAGATGGTTGATAGAATTACCCGATGTACCATAGGTATTCGTAATTAATGTATTACCAGCCTTGGTTGACGCAAGTCGTCCTTCGGCATCATACGTGTAAGTGGTTGTGATATTGCGAGCATCTGTAAATTTCATCACCTTGCCATCGGCAGCATACTCATAGTTGATATTGCCGGCATCTGGCGATTGAACTGCAATTTTATTTCCTACTTCATCATATTTGATATAGGTTGTGGCACCATTGGTTGTAATCTCAGCAGGCTTACCTGTTGAAGAGTAGACATAGTCGATTTGTGTAACAGGATCTACTGATTTGACAAGATTACCCCATGCATCGGTAACTTTTGTATAACTTCTACCAGCGGTTGTTTCAGTTACACTACGATTGCCATAGCTAAACGTAGAGGATTTTCCAGAGCTTTTAACATCACAGGTAACACGGCCTCTTTTATCATAATTAAATGTTTCTGAAAGAGTGAGTTTACCTGTCTTTTCTTCAATCTTAGTCTTCTGTCCTTTAGAATTGTAGGTAGTAGCCAGAGAGTAAGCATTAGTGTTCTGCATAACAGACTCCTGAAGGACTTCATGCCCTGCATTGTCAAACCATACAGCAACCCATGGCTTTCCTGTGGAAGAAGTTCTGATGAAGTACTTCTTGTCATAGTTAGAACCCCATCCCATTTCTTTGGTAGTAGTAATACCAAAAGAATTCGTCTCACTAATTTCTGTTCCCCATCCATCATAAACATGCTTAGATGTCAGGATATGAGACTTATTCGTCTCATCATTCTCTGTAAGAACATTACCAAACAAGTCATAGGTATAGGTAGTTACTCGAGGACTAACACTATCATATGCCTTAACGACAAATCGACCAGAAGCATCGTATACATTCGTCTCGGTATTGGCAACAATGCCCTTACCAGTCTGAGTTGATGTCAAGACATTACCATAAACGTCATACGTAGTATTTACTGTGAGAGGTAATGTTGACCCATCATTAGCAACTACTTTAATTACCTCACCCTTATCATTATAAGTATATGTAGTTGTAGAAGAGTTTACTTCAGAATCATCTTCATGTTTTTGTGATTTAACAACATTCAGAGGCATCCACTGGTTCATCTTCTGTATATAGCTATTATAAACTACTTTCTTATACATATTATCGCCATCATTTTTGACGATTTCAACCGTAGGTACTCCCTTTGCAGTATCATAAGTAGTATATGTTTCTGATGTATTCCCATCCAAATCGGTCAATGATTTTCGGGAAGTATATGCATAATAATTTTGACCATTTATATTGTTAGCAATAGTTGTATATGAAATAATCTTTGAAGAATTGCCACCAACTGTTGACGTGGTAGTTGTCTGAAGAGGTATCCACTTGTCAGTATCCCATTTATCTACTGTAGTTGTTTCCTTAGTGCCTAAGGTAAGATTCTCAGTAGTCATTGAAGAAAAACCTACTATACCTTTACCAGCAACATGTAGCTTCAAATCGCCATATTGATATTGTATGAATTGTGAACCGGCAACACCATTACCCTTAATAACTTCAGAAACCAATGGTACAGGAATAGTATAACTATTTACAGGATAAGCAGAAGAATGAGAATCAGTCTGAGTATAGACAGATGGTTCTGTTGCACTCTTATAATGAATAAAAGTCCGCAGACCAAAACCGTCTGTTATTGAAGAAATTTTGCCCTTGCTTACTAAATTATAACCACTACGATAAGTATGAATCTTATCATCAGACTTATCATTATCTACAAGAAGGTTTTTGCCGAATGAAGCATATTGTACATCACCATCACCAGTAAAGTCGCCTAAGAATATATTATTAGGTTCAGCATCTTTTTCCTGATGTGTAACATATTCCTTGTGTAATTCGAATCCAGTACCTGTAGATCTAACAAAAAGAGTTTTAGTACAGTCGTATTTCTCATACATGTAAAAAGATGCGTAATGAGCCTTGGTAATCACAAAGTCACATTTACCATCATGATCAAAATCGTAGGCCACCATATTAAAACGATCATTATCTTGATACGTATTCTGATCCGTTGCACTTAAAGTAATAGCTTCATTATTGACCGTAAACGTACCATCTCCATTATTGATGGCCAGACCATATTTCCAGTCATCTTGAAAGAAGGCAAAATCAGTTATGCCATCACCATCGAAGTCACCTTGTACAATACGATGCTTATCACCAAGATTGGTTCCCTTCTTTGAATTATATTCCGTATATTTCGTAGAAGATAATTCACCACCATTATTGTAGTAAATCTTATAACCTCCATCGTAGAAGACAATGATATCAGTAAGACCATCATGGTTGTAATCACCTACAAAAAGCTTCTTTGGATCACTATCTAATTTGAATTGAAATTTTGTAGGATCCAAATTGTTACGATCTTTATAACGAAGAATGGCACCATTGTAATAGCCATCCTTAGCACGATCCTCCAAATAGAATAAATCATCGCGTCCATCACCATTTGAGTCATAAGTGGTAAATAGTGGAGTATGGTCACAATTAACCATTCTACTGGTAATCTCCCTGAAGCCACCACCATTCACAAGACTCTTACCCCATACGATGGTATACCTTTCATCATAATTGCTCTTATCACCACAGTAATATGGAATAATCAAGTCATTGTAACCGTCACCATCGAAGTCCATAGCTTGAATACCACCAATAACATTATTCAAATCATCCATAGAGTATGATGGATTCAAATCAAATTGTTTTGGCGTCTGATAATACACATTACCATAAGGATCTTTCTTGCTTAAACTGACAAAAAGGAATGTCTTCCCTTCTCTTTCCTCACCACCATAATAGCGCTGCACATAAGCACCAGGTGATAAACGGATAATATCACTTATTCCATCATTGTTAACATCTACAGCAATAAACGTTTTGGCACTCTCTTCGATCATGCTAGAAGGAGAATTTGTCTCTACGTCTAAATTCGTATTATAAATATCCAATGAAGGCAAATAATCCCAATTAATTTTAATTGGAGCTACCTTACGTCCTGCCCCATTAGCTAAATCTACTTGAGTAAGGCGATAGTACTTATCTTTGGTTCCGTCAGACGTACTATTATAGGTAAATGTATAAGTGCGAAAAACAGAACCATTCGTCTGCGTTATTATCATAGACAAATAAACATTCATTTTACCTTGCCTATCGCCAATAGCAAATGGACGAGCGTACGAATCTGGCAAAGCACTGTATCTAAAGAGAATTAAATTGGTTATACCGCGACTCTTAGCTGTATTAAGACCATACTCTATACGAACAGGTCGAAGGTTATAATGCGTTGTTATATAATAGTACTTTACCAAATTACTATGTACATCAGTAGTTTGATTGATATACCATGCAGCAATACATTCTTTACTCTTTCTATTTACAAAAGACAAACGTGAATTGCTTGTGTTACCTAACTGATAAGTCTTGCCATCAGCACAAACAACAGAAAACCAACATGCACTCGTATTGATATTATTATGGAGGGTTACTATTGTATAAGGATCGCCTTCAGGAGTATACGTAGAGCCATTATAACCATAAGTTCCTGTTTTCAATATCAAGCGTTGTCCATTGAGAAATAGGGCATCACTTATACCATACGAAGTTCCAGCAATTTGCTTATCATGATACAAATCCTTGCAACCACGTGTAATGCATGATAAACCAGTAATGTTAAAACCAAAACCGGCCAAACCGTTACCTGACTGACTATTATAACTTACACCGATAGAAGGGGTAAGGCTACCACCATTAGGTGCAGATATATCAATACTATAAACTGCAGCTCCTGAATTATTTACACTAAGTGCTCCCTTAGGAGTACCAACATCATAGGTACTAGACGTAGACGTTGGTGGAATTGGTACAATTAGTTTATCAGGATGATTAGGAAAAATAGGCTCTCCAGGTTCAATAGGTAGTATCGGCTTTTCAGGATCGATAGGATGAACAGGTCGAATGGGGTCTCCTGGTTCAAATGGTTTATCAGGATCTATATGGATTTCATCATATATTCGCCCTAGCAGGATTGGTTTTTGATTAGCTATTATTTTGATAGAATCATTACTAGCATTCGCAGAAATTGTACTCGCCAAACCTGCTACTACAGTAAAAAGTAGTGCTTGAAGTAAATTCTTTTTCATTGCTTTACTATTTTCCAGGTAGTTGATTGTCCGTTAATTGTGATATGGAGAAGATAGACTCCATTGGGCTGATTGCTAATGTTAATATCGATATTATCAGTCTCTACTTTCCTCGCCAGAATTTGCACTCCCAGAGTCGTGTAAACCTCTAAAGAACACTTGTCCGTTCCTTTTAGCCCGGAAACACATATTCTCAAAGCCCCTTTCGTAGGATTTGGATATATCTTTATAGAATGGTCACGTAGCATATCAGAGAAACTCTGATTGTCAGAGGAAAAGTTTTGCTGCTTTGCCATAGCTTTAGAAACTGGCATAACGATTTCCCGTTTTACACGATTACCTAAGACATCATAACTATACCCTATTCTGTCTTGTGCTGAAGATATGACTGATGACAAAGCCAAATAAAACAATAAGTGAAATTTTCTCATGTTCATTCTAATCATTATGTTAATAATTCTTTTATCTTTCGGAATTTTTACTTATAGTAGCAAGCTTAGTGCGAAAATACAAATAATTATTGTTTATAACAAGAAAAAAAACGTTTTTTTTTTGTATTTTAGCTACTTTTGTAGCATTAATTACAGAAGGAAATGAAGCCACCGTCCATACGGCCCTGCTTCGTGAAATGCACACATTATCTCTTGTCAATATCTATGAGAAAAAAAATTAAGGATATAGATATTTCAGCCATATCTGAACTGGTTATTGGTGGCATATATCACCTTAACTTGCATAGAGATCGCTCTAAATTCGCAGAGATAGACTTAAATACGAAGCAAGAACGAAAACGGCATCAGCGATGAAGCCATTAGAAAATGTCTGAATTAAACGACACGCACTAAAAAGAATTTATATATTACTTAGTAAAGTGACATTTTAGGTTTTCTATAAGCACAAGTAATGGTGTTTCAGAACACAAACAATTATTTCACATAAATTCTCTTTATTTCCCGTTTTTCCCGAAAACTTTTTTATCGCTTCATATACCTATAATTTAGCTGCTTGATAACAATATCACCATAAAAATTATCAAGTAATGGAATCAAACAGCAATGACAATTATGTGCTGGTCTTGGAAGACCGCACGGAGGTAAAGAACGAAAAGGAAGCAGGAAAACTCTCCGTAGTTTCTGGTATTGACGACAAGGGAAACCTTAAAACAACAGAGGCTGTCGCTGCCAACCAAGCGGCATTCTTGAAGTTCAACAACAAGGACGGACTTCTGAAGAATTTCATGACCAACTTCCTCAAACAGTTTAATAACCCGACTCACTTCGGATTATACAAGGTATTGGCAGACAATGTGGAGCAGGGCGTGGACAACCTGCGTACCATGCTCCAAAGCCGTGAGAAGCCCGAAAGCAAACAGCAACTGGCAGAGATGGGCATTCCCTTTGGGGACTATCTGCCCCAGCAGAAGAATGCTACTGCCATCGATGAGTCGAAGGTTGATTGGAAGCAACTCGATAATCTCGGACTTACCCGTGAGCGATTGGAACAAAGCGGAGAATTGGACAAAATGCTCAATTGGCAGAAGAGTAATCTCTTAACGATTGCCGTACCTATTGGAGACACTACTATCTACACCGAAGCCCGCCTTACGTTCCGTACGGACGATAACGGCAATATCGGTTTGGCAATTCATCCTTTGAGAAAAGAACCACAGTTTGACTTTCCCTATATGGGCTACAAGTTCTCTCCCGAAGAAAAGGAGGCACTTCTCACTACGGGCAATCTCGGTAAAACCATCGAGGTAACACCCAAGAACGCCGAACCTTTCTCTGCATTCGTTTCTATTGACCCGCAGACGAATGAAATCATAGCCCTGCGTGCCGACCGTGTGAACATCCCTAAGGAAATCAAGGGCATAACGCTCTCTGATGCCCAGTACAAAGAACTTGTGGAGGGCAAAGCAGTAAAGGTTGAAGGTATGACTGCTAAGAGTGGTAAGTCTTTTAATGCCACGCTTCAGGTCAATGCAGAGAAGAAAGGCATTGAGTTCATCTTTGACAATAATCGTGGATTTAAGGAACACCAGCAGCAGACACTGCAGCAAGGCGTACCTTATAAGCTCTGCGGCTTGGAGTTATCAGAAAAACAACGTGAAGCTTTGGATAGCGGTCGTACACTATATCTAAAGAATATGGTGGACAAACAGGGACAATCATTCAACGCCTATGTTCGCATGGACAAGGAACAGAACCGCCCACGTTTTTACAAGTGGAATCCTGACAAGAAGCAGGAAACCGGCAAAGAAAAGGTGGTTGCCGTAGCCGAAGAACACAAAACACAGGTAGCCGTGAACAACCACGGCAAGACGAATGAAGCTACCAAGAACGTGAAAGAACCACTCAAAACGGGACAGACACAGCCTACTGCTGAGCAGAAGCAAAAGCAGGACGAGAACAAGCAGAAAAAGTTCCATGGACGTAGAATATAACCTTAAAACCATTCAGCACTATGACAACTTGTATTATTGCCGAGAAGCCCTCGGTAGCCAGAGACATTGCCCGCATTGTTGGGGCAAATAGTAAACAAGACGGATACTTGGAAGGCTGCGGTTATCTCGTTACTTGGGCAATGGGACACCTCATCGCCCTTGCCATGCCTGAAACCTACGGTTTTTCCGCTTATAAGCGTGAAGACTTGCCCATCCGTCCCAATCCATTTCTGTTAGTGGTACGACAACTACGTAAGGACAAGGAATTTGTATCAGATCCTTCTGTATTGAAGCAACTCAAAGTGATACGCTCCTGCTTTGACAAGGCAGACCGTATCATCGTTGCCACAGATGCAGGGCGTGAAGGTGAACTCATCTTCCGCTATATCTATCAATATCTTAATTGTAAAAAGACTTTCGAAAGACTTTGGATAAGTTCACTCACAGACAAGGCTATCCGTGAAGGACTTTCCAATCTCAAACCTGGAAACTGTTACGACAATCTCTACCACTCCGCCAAGGCAAGGAGTGAAGCCGATTGGCTTGTGGGTATCAATGCCAGCCGTGCTTTGTCTATCGCCCGCAAGGGAGGCTATTCGTTGGGACGGGTACAGACCCCAACATTGGCTATGGTCTGCCGTCGGTACATAGAGAACCGTGACTTTTCTTCCGTACCCTATTGGAAATTATCCGTCCTTACAGAAAAAGAGGGTTTGTCGCTGAAAGCCATTGGCAGTGAAGACTATGAGAGTGAAGCATTGGCACAGACTGTTCTCACTGCACTTCGCAGTCAGAGCCAGCTTATGGTAGAAACGGTCACAAGAAAGGTAACGCATACCGCGCCACCACTCTTGTACGACCTTACTGCCTTGCAGAAGGAAGCCAACAGACGCCACGGCTTTTCTGCAGACAAAACCCTCTCGATAGCCCAAAGCCTCTATGAGAAGAAAAGCACGACCTATCCCCGCACAGGCAGCCGATATATCAGCGAGGATGTCTTCGAGGAAGTACCCGTCCTGCTGCGCAAGATAGGCATGCCACTATCAAATCCACTTAATCGCCATTCGGTGGACAACGCAGAAGTAACCGACCACCACGCCATCATACCGACAGGTGAAACACCCTTAGGATTGTCGGCAGATGAAATAACTATCTATCAAATGGTAGTCAATCGCTTCATAGAAGCCTTTTCTCCTAATTCCGAGGAAGAGCGTATGCAGGTGCGGTTCACGGATGGTACCAATATCTTTACTTGGAATGCGTGTAGGCAGATTTCCTTGGGCTGGAAAGCCGTACAGAAAGAACAGGTTGCTGATGCAGAGAAAAAGGAAAACGACGATGAACAGGTTTTGTCTTTATTGCCGAACTTGGCGGAAGGTGAAATCCTATCACTTGTCAATGCAGAAATCACCGAACATAAGACCAAGCCAAAGTCTCTCTATACAGAAGCAACGCTCCTCTCTGCTATGGAGAACGCAGGAAAAGAGGTTGAAGATGCAGAAAGTAAGAAAGCAATGGCAGCGTGTGGTATCGGTACACCTGCTACCCGTGCCAACATCATCGAAACACTTATCCTCCGTGATTATATCCGCAGGGACAGGAAATCCATCATCCCCACCGAAAAAGGCTTGGCTGTTTATGAGATTGTCAAGGACAAGAAGATTGCCAATGCGGAGATGACAGGTGCATGGGAACTGGCACTTGCCGCTATTGAAGCAGGAAAGATGCCTGCAGATAAGTTTTCACAAGGCATCAACTCATACGTGGAAACAATCTGCGAGGAACTCCTCTCGCTTTCTTCAGATCAGAAGTCCTATCCTGTCTACCGCTGCCCAAAGTGCGGACAGCAGAGTGTCGGCATCTATGCCAAGGTAGCCAAGTGCAGACATGAAACCTGTGGTTTCTACGTATTTCGTGAAGTCTGTGGCATACATCTCTCTGAAGATAATATCCGTGAATTGATAAGCTCCAGACGTACGCCTATCCTTAAAGGACTGACCAGCAAGGCTGGAAAGAAATTCAACGCCCGACTTGTTCTGGGTGAAGACTACACTACTTCCTTTGAATTTGAGAACAAAAAAGGAAAACAAAGAGGGAGATAATCCTGGCAGAAACAACGAGGAACAGATATAGGTTGGTAGATACAAGTATTACCTGCCGACCTTTTTACCTCCACTTTTTTATTAAAAGAAAACACTATGGCATACAATAAGAAAGAAGTCCTTCAAGCCAACACGGAGGCTATCCGTGTGGTCTTGCGCCTGGAAAAAGAACGCTGCGAAGCCACCGAAGCTGAGAAAAGTATCTTACGGGACTATCAGGGCTTCGGTGGTTTGAAATGTGTACTCAACCGCACAGATAACCCCGATGACATACACTATTGGAGCAAGTCAGAGCAGAATCTCTTTGAACCTACCCAGCAGCTCAAGCAGATGATTTATCGTGAAGCCTTAGATGCCAACACTGCCAAGCGGTATTGGGAGAGCATCAAGGCAAGCGTGCTAACCTCCTTCTATACTGATACTCGTATTGTCACCGCCATTTCCGATGCTCTCACTTCTGTAAATGTACCCATACGTCGATGTTTGGATCCTTCAGCTGGCATGGGAGCATTTGCTGAGACCTTTGCAAGGCAAACAGGAGTCGTAGATGCAATGGAAAAGGACCTGCTCACTGCCCGTATCAGCCAAGCCCTGCACCCTTATGGAAAAGGCAACATATTCATTCAAAACGAGCCTTTTGAAGCTATTGGGGAGATAGAAAACAAAGATAAATACGACCTTATTACAAGTAACATTCCTTTTGGAGATTTCATGGTCTATGACCGAGAATACAGCAAAGGCAAGGACACTCTTAAACGTGAGTCCACACGTGCCATTCACAATTACTTCTTCGTGAAAGGTCTGGACTGCATCAAGGAAGGTGGCTTACTGGCATTCATCACCTCACAGGGCGTATTGGACAGCCCTCGCAATGAAGCCATACGCCGTTACCTCATGCAGAACAGCCGCCTTATCTCCGCTCTCCGACTGCCATCGGGTATGTTTTCAGACAATGCGGGAACGGACGTAGGCAGTGACCTCATTGTCCTGCAGAAGCAGACTGGTAAAGAAATCAGCAAGGGAATTGAGCAGCAGTTCGTAGAAACTGTTTCTGTTCCCAAGGAAGAAGGCTCTTCTGTCGTCTTCAAGCATAACTCTCTTTTTGTAGGAGATTGGAAAGACATATCTCATCGCACCATTGCTACAGAGCGCATAATGGGTACAGACCCTTATGGAAGACCTGCATGGGAGTATCGGTTCACAGGAGGGATTGAGAAAATGGCAGAAAGTCTCCGAACACGGCTCTCCCTTGAAATGGAACAACGTATCGACCGTAAACTATATGAAACAGGTATACCAATGACAGAGGTAGAGCGAGAGGCAGAAGCAGAGAAACAGCTTCGCAAGTTGGGTATTACCATAAGTCGAGAAGAAGAAACAGAGAAAACAAAGACTGAAGACAAGGGAATAAACGATGCCTATAACCTCATGCCCGACCGTATCAGAAAGCAACTGCCTAAACTTTACAGCACGGAAAAGGAACTCATTGGCGATAAGGTTGCGTATGCACGCTATTTCTTCCCTATGGGAGCATACACAGCCTACCTTCTGGAGTATGACCCTAAGAGCCGTATTGGTTTCGGTGCCGTCACGATGGGTTACGGCTGGGAGCTTGGCAATATGTCCCTCGATGAGATGGAAGGCATGAAGGTAAGAGGATTAGGGATTGAACGTGACCTATATTTCTCTCCTAAGAAATTACACGAGATAGCTGAACTGGAAGAAATCGTCAGGGGACAATATACCATAGAAGAAGTGATAGCAGAGGAAATCAAGGAAGAAGTGATAACAAAGGCAGAAACAGAGAATAAGGTTAAGGAGACTGTGGCCATTCCTTCTGAGAACGATACGCAGGTAATGGAAGATACCGTTCCTAGCGGAGAGACAATTCCATTACAGTCGTCATCATCAGAGTCCGCTCCACAACAATTAGTATCAGAACAGCCTTCCACAACTGTTGAACCTGCTCCTGAAGGCGTACCCGCCTTGACACTTCACCATCAATACGAACAGGAACCACAAGAAATCCGTACGGATATTGAAGCTCCAAGAGAGATGAACGGGCAGACAATATTCTTTGACGATGATCATCATCCAGTGGTGGACAATACCATGGAAGACATCGGACAACCAGAACAGCTGTCACTATTTGTTCCAGAGGAATACAGCCTTTGGACTAGAGAGGTAAGCCGTGTAAACAATGAAATTAAGGATAATTCTGAAACGTCACAGGCGCGCCGTCCTATAACACAAACTGCTCCCCAGAAACCATCGGAGTTCAAAATGCAAAAGGCAGCGACCATTCCTCAACGGCGTACCCGTGGTAGCAGGAAAGCAGCTTCTTCCTCTCCACGTGAGCCATCCCTTTTCGACTTCATGAACGAAGCCGAGGAGCGCAAGCCAAAACCGATAGCGGAAGTCAGAAAAGAGTTTGACGCTTCACCACGCCCTTTTCTCTCTTCGCCGGACTCTCATCTGAGAGACGGCTCCATTGTCGTGCAGAAAGATCAGGTGGGGTTTCTTTCTGACCTGAAGCGACATCCCACCTTTAACCCGATGGACTTGCCGTATGCCCAGCTCTCCCGTCTAAAAAGCTATATTGAGATACGGGAGTGCTATCATCGTCTCTATGACTACGAGGCGGAGAACCGGACAGAGGACAGGGAAGACCGCAGCAGGCTCAATCACCTGTATGATGACTATGTTGCACGCTGGGGCTACTTTAACCAAAAGGCGAATACCGACATCATCAAGATGGATGCTACAGGCGTGGAAATGCTGTTTTTGGAACGCTCCGAGAACAGCAAGTATATCAAGGCGGACATCTTCGACCATCCGACAGCTTTTTCCACCTCCGAATTGTCCATTGCCGCAGACCCGATGGAGGCTTTGGGCGCATCACTCAACAAATACGGCACGGTGGAACTTGACTATATGGGTTCTTTGCTTCCCGATATGGAAGAGAGCGATATGCTTTCCGCCTTGGAAAGACGCATCTTCTACAATCCCGAAGAGGACAGCTATGAGGTAGCCGACAAGTTCATTTCAGGCAACGTGATTGAAAAGGCAGAGCGTATAGAGTCGTGGCTCTTGGATCATCCGGAGCATGAGGAAGCGAAACAGAGTCTGACTGCCCTGCGTGCAGCCACGCCAACACCCATTCCATTTGCAGACCTTGACTTCAACCTCGGTGAACGCTGGATACCCTCAAAGGTCTATGGCAGGTTCGCATCGGAGTTTTTCGGGACGGATATTGGCGTATCCTACCATTCCAATATGGACGAGTACAGCATTGTATGTGACCATAAGAATGCCAATATCTGGCACAAGTATGCCGTACAGGGTGAGTTCCGCCGTTATGACGGTATCAATCTCTTAAAGCATGCCCTACACAATACCATTCCCGACATCAACAAGAGCAAGGAGGTGACGGACAAGGTTACGGGAGAGACCAAGACCATCAAAGTAAGGGACGGACATGCCATCCAGATGGCAAATGCCAAGATTGAGGAAATCAGACAGGGCTTTGTCGATTGGCTCGGACGGACACCTGACACGTTCAAGCAGCAGTTATCCGACCGTTACAACCGCCTTTTCAACTGTTTTGTGCGACCTAATTTTGACGGCACGCACCAGACGTTTCCCGACCTTGACCTCAGACGATTGGGTATTGCAGACCTCTACAAGAGTCAGAAGGATGCCGTGTGGATGCTCAAAACCAACGGTGGCGGCATCTGTGACCACGAGGTGGGTGCGGGAAAGACACTCATCATGTGTACGGCTGCCTACGAGATGAAGCGATTGGGACTGGCAAACAAGCCGATGATTATCGGACTAAAGGCAAACGTATTCGACATTGCCGATACCTTTAGGAAAGCTTATCCTAATGCTAAGGTACTCTATCCTGGGAAAAACGATTTTAATAAGCAGAACCGCCAGCGTATTTTCAACGACATCAAGAACAATGATTGGGACTGCATCATCCTCACGCACGAGCAGTTCGGAATGATACCGCAAGCATTGGAGATACAGGAAGCGATTATGCAAAAGGAACTGGACTCTGTGGAAGAAAATCTCGAAGTGTTGCGGCAACAAGGAAGAGACATCTCCCGTGGGATGCTCAAAGGCTTGGAGAAGCGCAAGCAGACGCTGGAAGCGAAGCTGCAGAACATACAGGACAGCATCGCCGAAAGAAAAGACGATGCCGTAGATTTCAAGATGATGGGTATCGACCACCTCTTTGTAGATGAATCACACCAGTTCAAGAACCTGATGTTCAACACACGCCACGACCGTGTGTCGGGTTTGGGCAATCCCGATGGCTCACAACGTGCCTTAAACATGCTCTTTGCTATTCGTACCATACAAGAACGGTCTGGCAAGGACTTAGGAGCAACTTTCCTTTCGGGAACGACCATTTCAAATAGTCTGACGGAACTGTATCTTCTTTTCAAGTATCTCCGTCCGCAAGCATTAGAAAAGCAAGGCATCAACAGTTTCGACGCTTGGGCAGCAGTCTTTGCCAAGAAGTCGACCGACTATGAGTTCTCCATCACAAACGATACCATTCAGAAAGAGCGGTTTAGGACATTCATCAAAGTGCCCGAACTGGCTGCTTTCTATGCGGAAGTGTGGGAGTAGAAAGCAGAAAATGGCATAAAACTCATATCTGACTGAAATACAGCGGATATTGCTTTTTTCTTCATCGGGTTGCATTTGAGGAAATAGGCAGAAAAGGGAGCGAAAAGGAGGGAGTTCAGTTACCAAATCGTTCGACAAACGATGAAAGGAAAAGGACGGCTGAAAGTGGTAACTAAAACGGCGTTTTCTCTTTCATTATCAATATTTTGCACCACTCAAAGTTCCTCAAAGAAGTGTAATTTTGCAAGTAAAAAACAATGGAAAAAGAAAAATTCAAGCTGCTTTTCTACCTCAAGAGAGGTACGCAGGACAAAAACGGGAAAAGTCCCATCATGGGACGCATCAGTATCGGTCGCTCAATGGTTCAGTTCAGTTGCAAATGTGCCTGTACCCCAAAACTTTGGGATAGTCGTAAACAGCGACTTGTGGGCAAGAGTGCCGAAGCCGTATCAGTAAACAACGAACTTGACCGACTGCAAGTAAGTGTCCATCAAGTTTATGAATCGCTTTTGGGCAAGTTGAACAACACTGTTACGGCAGAGCAGATAAGGGAACTTGTATTCGGGTTAAACAGCAAGTCGCAGGGACTGCTTCATCATACGGACGAGTATATCAACCGCTTCCGTGATCGGGTGGGTATAGACCGCAGTGAAAGAAGACTGAAATGTCTGCTGCTCTTCCGTAAGCATCTGGCAAAATTTCTCAGACATCGCTACCGTGTGGACGATATTCCCGTGCAAAAAGCCGATACTGCCCTTATCAAAGACTTGGAGGAGTATTTTGCCAAAGAAAAGGGTTTTAAACTCAACACTTCGGCTGGTTATCTTACTATGCTAGCATCCCTACTCAAGGACCTGCACAAACGGCACATCATAGACATCTATCCTTTCATCGCTCACTCTATCCGCTGGAACGTGGGTACACCCCGATACATCACAAGGGAGGAAGTAAACAGAATAGCAGCATTAAGCGATAACGAACTGCAAGGCTATGAGCAGGTGTCGAGGGATATGTTTCTCTTTTCGTGCTATACCGGTCTTTCCTATACGGATGTGTACCACCTCACGGCAGAGCATATCATCCATGAGTCTGGTATGAATTGGATACGAAAGCCGAGAATAAAGACAGGCAATATATGCCACATACCGCTACTGCCCGAAGCATCTGCCATCATTGAGCGCTACCGAGGTATTCACACTAGGGCGTTCCGTCACGAACCGCCCAAAGGGTATCTGCTGCCCATACCAGGCTGCGATACGGTGAACATACACCTCAAAAAGATAGCACGGCTTTGCGGTATTCAGAAAACACTGACTTTTCACATGGCAAGGCATACCTTCGCATCGCAGATGACACTCTCTGAAGGCGTGTCTATCGAAAGCGTATCGAAAATGCTCGGACACAGCCAAATAAAGACCACACAGGTGTATGCAGAGACTTCTCCAGAGCGTGTCTTTCGGGATGTGGAGAAGATTCTCCCTCTCATCGCACAATATCGTTTAATCAACTAAAAGTCCAAGAACAATGAAAAGTACATTTTCAATTCTATTCTATATAGATAGAAGCAAGACAAGCGAAAGGAATGAATGCATTATCCGCTGCCGTATCACCTGCAATGGTGCGTCTTCTTCATTCTCAACAGGATTGTACACCTCTCCCGATGATTGGCAATCAAAGATAGGACGTATAAAAGTGGCAGCTAACAGAGCGAATGCCGTCAATCATCAACTGGACTCAATAGATAAACGACTTCACGCACTCTATGAACATACGTTAAGGGAAGAGAACTACATCACGGCAGAATACCTCAAAGAGCAGTATCTGCATCAAAACAAGCCCACACCGACACTCATAGAGATTTACCAAGCTGTCTGCGAAAGTAAGGAGGAATTGCAGGGCAAGACTATAGGAAAGGCTACCGTCAGGGCTTTTAGGGACAGCAAGAAGAGCTTTGTTCAATTTCTGAAAACAAGGAGGAATGAGGATTGTCTTCCCAAAGAAGCCGACAAGGACCTAATAGAAAGCTACCGTCTGTTCATGCTTAGTGACTTAGGAAACAAGGAGAGCACCGTCTCCAACCGTCTGCGCCACCTGCATCAGGTTATTAGAAAGGCACAGCAGGAGCGATATATCCGTGAAGACCCTTTTGAACTGATAGACATTGAAACGCCCACCTACGAGCGCAATGCCCTCACTTCTGACGATTTACACAAACTTCTCTCATATCGTCCTCACCGCTCGGTGGACAACCATTGTAGGCTCATCTTCCTCTTGGGCTGTTTTACGGGGTTAGCTTTTTCTGATTTAAAGAAACTCCGAATGGACGATGTTTACACACTTGACGATGGGCGCAGGTACATATCGCTCTGTCGCACAAAAACTCAGAACAGAAGCATTGTTCCTTTATTGCCCATTGCCGAAGAGATACTCACCATTGTCAACGATGGACGAAAGGAGGGTTTGCTCTTTCGTGAGTTCCCCACGAATAGCCATTTCAACCGCAAGATAAGGGACATCATCATCAAGGCTGGACTCCCATCTCATACCGAAGCCACCTCGCACACGGCACGACATACCTTTGCAACGACCATCTGTTTGGAGAACGGCTTGCCGATAGAAACCGTCAGTAAGATGCTCGGACACCGCTTCATTTCAACCACCGAACTCTATGCAAAGGTTAGCAAGAGTAAGATTGCACGGGAAATGCAGCCACTCATAGGTAGCAACACCACAAGGGAACTGCGAAAGGCCCTGCGTGTCTGTCCGCCAAGAAAGCCAAGCGGAGGACAAGCAACTTTTCCTTTGACAGCAAAGCAACCATCATTGAATATCAATGCTAAATGAAGATGAAGATAAAGATGAAACAGCACAACAAACAGGAACTTTCCTATTTTCGGTTGAAATTAAGAAGTTATATGAGTGATCATCACCCCGAAAGATTGCACGACACGGAGTTTATCACCACACGAGCAGACATGGCTCTCACTGCTTACTGCGATGCCGTGGCACAAGGTTTCACTCACCCCGAAGCGGAGAGCATGGCAAGTGAGGTATTGTATCAAGGTTTGCACTTTTCCAAGTACGACACGCTTGTTTCTGTCTTGGAAAACGAGTTTGAAAGGGAACTGCCTGCACCGCTCCCAGAGAAACTCGTACCTATACTGTTGTCGAACAAGGCTATTCAAGCCACATTCGACAAGTTCGGTTTGACGGACATATTTGCCGCAAGCGGACAATACGACCGTCTTTACACCGAACTCACAGGCACGATAGTGCTGCTTACCAAGAGCAATCGTTTGCCAATAATCGGTCAGACGGAGGAAGCAAGCCCAAAGGCGTTGTAAGCAAAGGCACACGCAAAGTCCCTGATGCCGTTTCTTATCGTGCAAAGGTACAACGGCAGCCAATCTGCCCTGACAAGGTCAAGTCCTGCGGATGGAGAGAAGAATCTCCACCGCAGGATTTTTCTTTTCAAGTTGGTATTGCCATTTTCAATATTCGTGCGGTCGTATTCATCTCTCCCAACCTTGCAGGGCTGGGCTGCCGTAGAGAATATAGGCACGACAAGAATACGGCATACTCAGGCTCTTTGGACGCAAGGCGTAACAACCAACAACAGATAGGACTGACGATAATACGGACAATCTATTGTTTGTACAATTTGTTGTCATGACTATCTGTTGTCAAAACTATATATCGTCAAAATAATCTATCGATAAAACTATCTATCGACACTTCGACATCTCGATTTGTCGAACTATCGAATTATCGATAAAACAACAAGATAATAAAAGGAACGAGCCGGCACCTCATCTCATTACCGCAATAACACAGACGGATTTCCTTTGTTTTTCTATTGCTTTCTCTCTATTTCCCTGCTTATCCTCATTTCTTGCAGTGGTGCTTCCGAGGGGTTACTTTTGCACCCGAGAAGTACGGCAATGGACTGCATAACAGTTTGTTTGCTGAGTAACAATAAAGTAATCAAAACAAAATTAAGGCAATGAAACTCATTATCATCGACCGCAAAGCGTGGGAGCGACATCGCTCCGAATTTGCAGACTTTATCCATCGTGTGGAAAAACTCATCGGTAATCCTCCCAAGACCGAGCAATGGCTCGACAACGAAGCCGTGTGCAAGCGTTTGGGCATCAGCAAGCGTACCCTACAATCATACCGAGATTCGGGCAAAATCCCTTTCTCCATGATTGGACACAAGTGTTATTACAAACAGACCGACATCAGTGAAATGCTGAATGCAGTCAAGGATTGAAATCAAAGAATGAATGAATTATGGTAGAGAATGAAATCATTACGCGGGAAGACCCTCAGATGCAGTTGTTTTCACAACTGATGGAAGGCACTTTGAAGAAGTTGGAGCGGTATTGTGCCACAGCTCGTCCGATGTTAGATGGCGAGGTTTACCTTTCGAGCGAGGAAGTGTGCAGGCAATTACGGCTCAGCACACGCACGCTCCAAGAGTACAGAAACTCAGGAACGCTTCCTTTCTACAAAATCGGAGGGAAGATACTCTACAAGCAGAGCGACATACAAGCCATGCTTGAAAAACACTATAACCCGATACCCAAGAAATTATGGCAAGAATAGATGAAAAAAGGAAACAACGCTTGGAACAAGCCATTAGAGATATGGGAAATTATGGCGTTAAGCTCCGCAAGCCCGAAGAGTTACCCGATTTTGACCAGCCCTCCGATTATGAAGAGGAAAAGAGAAGGTTTGAGCCTGTTGATAAAGTTGAGGAACAAAATGACAAGGAGAGTAACGAGGATTTTTCTCAACCGTCCTATCAAGAAACAGCGTTGTCGTCAACAGAAAGGGCTACTTCTACCGAAGAATTTCATCAAAGAATGGGAAAAACAAAGGACAGAAAGCAATTATCCGAGTTTCAGGGGAAATATCTCCAGCCCTTTCGCAACAGCCACCGCAAAGCCGTGTATGTATCAGAGGAAATCCAACGAAAGTTAGACTTCGTGGTGCGGAGAATCGGTGAGCATGGAGCGAGCGTTTCGGGATATGTCGAACAGGTACTGCGGGAACACCTCGACCAATACAAGGAAGATGTGGAAAGATGGAGGAAACTCTGAATTACTGCATTCCTCGAATGCAAGCCTACGCCGAGTTACTGTATTCAATGAATGCAGTAACACAGCAGGGGCTTATAATCCCATTTTCTACATCAGCAAGGTGTGTCTTTGTACCACAAATTGCCATTTGTACCACAAAGACCCTTGCCCCGAAAGGGGATTAAATCACTCCGAAGTCGTGATTAGAAAACAAACATAACAATACAATTATGCCCAAATTAGAAATAGCGAATAAGAACCGTTACGGACATAGAAATATAGAAGAAGTACCCCGTTGGGACAGATGGGACACCCGTATGCCCGATGTGAAAGACCAGCTACGTGTCATTGACCTGTACAATAAATCGGGTGCGGTAAGCAAATCTGACTTTGTGCGTGCCCGCATTCTCGGAGAACACTTCAAAGTGATTATGGTGGACAAGTCCGCAGTGGAATATAATCGCAAGTTGTCCGAGCTTACTGCGGAAATTCACAGAATAGGGGTAAACTACAATCAGGTGGTCAAACTTCTGCACTGCTATACAGCAGACAGGAGTGTGCAGGCATTGCTGAAAGAGCTTATCAAGCTTACAAATGAGGTTACACGCCTCCAACAACAGGCTGTGGAGTTGACAGAGGATTATCGCTTATCGTAATTTTTTTTCAAATGACGGAATTGTAACTCAACGAGGGTATCTTCTATATATCTTCCAGCCACTCCAAAGACACCATACGCAAGCTATTCCCATGAGAAAAATGTATAATATAGAGGCTTTGCCCAAGAATGTAAAGATACGCCCGGTGTGAACTTCTATGCAAACATTACGCAGCGACATAGGCAATGTTGCCATGATATTGGGCATGGCAAGACGAGGACAACCTTTGTTGTAGTCCACGACAAGTTCTTCGCCATTTATGTCTGACGAGAATCCTGATATAGGGTGACTGCTGATAGGCATTCTGCTTGTAGACTGGGGTGCGTGGTGGGTGAAGTAATCGGTAACTTCCTCGTGGGGTCTGTCCCATACATACAGACCGCTGAACGAGCCAATCAGCCATTTGTGCCGACTGTCTTTTTGCTCAACATTGATGCCCATAACGCTCACGGGTGGTTGCACTTGCTCTTTTTGCGGTGTGTCGCTCAAATGGCGGAGAGAGTAGAAACCGTCGGAAGTGCATAGCAGCCAGTCCTCCTTGTCATCATCATACCGTAGTGAGCGTAGGCAATCGTTCCACGGGTTATCGCTATCCATTGCGGAAAAAGGTATCGGAGGGATTTTGGCTGAAGCGATGGCTATGAGTGCAGGTGGGCGTAGCATCCATCCCGTAATGGTAAGCAGCAACAAGAAGAATATGGATGCCCAGCCTATTTGGTTGTGCCATTTAATCAGCCAGCTTTTAATTCGTGCACCGAATGATGAATGCGGGCGAGGTGCAAAGGAATAGTATATGCCTGATATGGATAGGAACAAGAGGATAAGCCCCACTAAATCGACAAAGAGTTTGCCTACAATTCCAAACAGTCCGCCCCCATGAAGAAGCCATATTGTACGGAATAGCGAAACTTTGCCTTTGTCATTGCCACCTTTCTTTAACGTGATTTTTTGAAAAGTATGATAAGGAACATGAGAAAGATAGATGTGTGAGCGCCCGGTAATGATGAGCGAATCGTTTTTCTGCGTAATGTCGCTTAGCCGTTCATGCTCATCATTGGGCAAGTCAATCTTCATCCAAGCGCCGCACTCGTTCAAGCAATATAGATTATACTGGCTTATGGCATATAGGAATCCGTTTGGCATAGAAACTACGCCACGGATACTTCTGTGGTCGGCACCATTGGGCAAGCCCCTGTTGAAATCTCTTATCGTGCCGTTGTGTGCCTCTCTGATCAATATTCCCGCATTGCCGTATATCAACGTGTTGCCGTGCCACTTTATCGTGCCTCGCAGCAAGCCCTTGTTCCACCCAGCATACTGATATTCTACTGGCAGAAGCTCTCGGCTTACGTTTGCATCTGCAAACAAGCCGGGGTGATTGAGCACGATACCCGAGAGACAAAAGAGCGTAATAAACGGGGCTAAGATTATGCCTAACCATCTATGGTGCCGTTTCCATGTTGTTTTCTTCATTCTGTGCTGTTTGTCGCTATTTGTTTTTCCTGCGCTGTTTACCTTTCCACCAAAGATAAATGCCTAATGAAAGAAAGACAATGAGGATAACCATCATCTGCCATGCGTATTTCTCAGGCTCTACCCAAAACTCCTTAAAGAAGTTGATGCGCCCAAGTATCTCGACAGGAGTCCAAAACACGATGACCATAGCGATTGCCATGCGGATGTTTGCACCCCATGAGGCAAGACGCAGTTGGCGACGCAACATAAAGAACGAGCCTATGAGGCATCCCACTCCTACGAGGAACGTAACGGGATGGTGGTCGCCGAGGAAACGCTTGTCGTAACAGAACATCAGCAACAGGTAAAGCCCCCAGAGCATCATATTGAGCTCCATAAAGGTTACGATGCTGGTGTGGCGTGTCATGGGCTGGGCGGCTATCACCTTACGCTTTGTGCGGAAAACGACTTTCTGAATCCATGTGATGAAGTCGCAACCGTTGCGGGTGCTGAACACATACATCGTCATCACCATCATCCATAATCCGAACGATGCGGGCATGATAAGGTATTCGGGCTTGGTTACTATCTCTCCGTTTTCAATCTCGGGCTGAACACCATAGCGACGGGCATAATAGAGAAAAAGAAACTCCACCCAGCCTGTCCAAAAAAGCAGTCCACCGATGAAACCCCACAATGTCTGCCGAGTATCTCCCTTTACGAACACGCCAATAATGACAAGGATTAAACCTACAAAGCCCATCATAAAACCAGCGATGTGCATGGCTCCCTCGCCCATGAATTTTTCCATGAGTATCATCAGTGCGTGTCCCAATGGCATGGCGAAGAGAACTAACAGAAAGGCTATAAGAGTTTGCCTTGGATAGTATTTTTGTTTATTTTTCATTCTTTTCTTTCGTTTTAGTCAATCTGTTATTTGCCAACAGATAAGAAGATAGTGCAAAAAGCTCATTAGCTTTTCTCAGATTGGTAATTAGCTTTTTCAAAATTGGTCGTGAGCTTTTTGAAGGATGTTCATTAGCTATTTTTCTGTTGCCTATTGACTTTCTCGGGATTGCTCATTAACTCCTGTCTGATTGATAATGCACTTTTTGAAGTTTCATAATGCACTTTTTTGAGTTTCATAATGCACTTTTCGTTGATTGGTAATACACTTCCTAAAACCTACCGGAGTTCATCACAATAATAGCTCATCTGTCCGCCCGTGTCGCCTATTTCGACATCGGCTTTGTACCAACTGATGATCTGTAATTTGAAATATCGCTCTCCGTCGGCAGTGCGTACCACGTATGTATGGAACGAGGGTGCATATACAGGTGGCGGACCTGTGAAGGTCATCGCTTTTGCCAATATGGGGTTAGCATCTGTCTGTGTCGATGCAGGACCGCGATTGGGATCGAACCAAGGATTCTGTTCAAAGTCGAGTTTATTGGCGATGAGATACTTGTTCCAGTCGTTTTGCGACATGGTGATATATACCGAATGGTCATCCACCACCCATTGTAAATTGGTTGGCAATTGCGCCACCGTTTTCCAAGTGTCGTAACTGCCGTATCCTAAGTCGGCGGCTCCGCCTTTTCCATTACCCGATGTTCCGCTATTCGTTCGCATACGGTAGCCGCAAAAGGCAATGTCCCAGTCGGTACGTTCCCGCTGTTCGCCCTCTTTAATGTCGCCATTGGGCTTGTCAAGGTTGAATATTTTTCCTGTGCGCAAATTGATGTACAGCCAATCGTTGGTAATGCCAGTGGTGTATCCCGTAACTCTTGGCAGCGTTTTGCCCGTAAACTCCTCCGCATCGTAACTCACGCACGAGGACAATGCTGTCGTTAAAGCGAAAAGTATGAATATGTATTTTCTCATTTCTTTCTTTTTAATGATTTTACAATGTCATCAACAAGAAACTCCACTTGCACATATCCCTTTGCACCGCTGGTGGCAGGAACATTGAACATAGTGATGCCCGACCCCAAGGTGTGGGGCACATAGTTGAAGATGTTATCTACTCCGAGCGTAACTTTCACTTTGTTGTAGAATGTCTGCACCACTGCCAAGTTACAGAGTGCATAGGTAGGCAGCGTGCAGCGGAAATAGGCATCGTAGCTCTTATGATGTTCTTCCACCCACACACGATCTTGCACATCAAAGTTTTTCTCGCCCATGAGCGATGCACTGAAGATGGTTTTCAAGCGGTAGTTAGGCTTGTTATATACATAGTCGATGCTTGCCGTGGCAGCATGTGGCGACGTGGTATTCACTTGTATGCCATCCTGCTTGCTCACGTTTACATAGCTGTAAGTTCCGTTCAGGGTAAAGTGGTCGAGGAAATGCCACTTCAGGATAGCCTCGATTCCGTACAGACGCTGACTGCTGAGATTGGTGTATTCGAAGTTGTACTGCATATCGTAAATATGCCATACGCCCTCTATCTTGTTACGGAACTTATTAATGTAAGCATTTACATTCATGAAGAAACCATTATGGGTGTATTCTGCTCCCAAAGAGAAATAATGGTTCTTCTCTGGCTTCAGGTCTTCGCTACCCCTTATCTGGAACATTCCGAGATGATCCCAGTTGAAGAACAGTTCCTTGATGCTGGGCGCACGATAGCCCATGGAGTAGTTGGCACGTATTGCCCAATGCTCATCAGGCGAATATTTAACTGCAATCTTTGGCATATACATAAATCCGAACGCCTTCGAGAAGTTAGTGCGCACGCCTGTCGACAGCATCCAATGCTTGTTTGCCGTCCATTCATCTTGCAGGAAGTATTCCGTCTCGTGCAGTGCCCGAGTGGTCATCTTACGGTTTACAAATCGGTCGCTGGTGAGTTCATCCGAAGTATGTTCCACTCCAAGTATGATGCTGTGTCCGCTAAAGTAGGTACTTGTCAGTGTGAGACGTGGCTCGAATATTTTACTCTTGTACACCTTCTTGCGTTCATCGATACGCTCGTGCCGTTTGAAACGGTCGTAGAAATCGTTGTGTATGCTAAGGTTTACGGTAAACCAGTCTTTTACATTATATTTCGCCTTAACGCCTGCCATGAAGTCGCGACTCTGCGAGAAGGTCATGTCTTGTATCAGGTCGTATGAGTTCATGAAGAACATCGAACCATACACCTGTACCGACAGGTTTCTGTTAGGCTCGTAATAGAACTTCTGCGCTGCCGAGATATGCTCCGTTCCCTCAATACCCATTGGTGAACGGACGGCAGTGCCGTTTAGCGTGATGTCGTGAGGGAGGAATGGGTTAGCCTCCTTTGTGTAGGTCTTGCTGTCGTTCTCCGCCTGATACATATAAAAGGCATCGCTCTCGCTATACCATACGTCGGTTTGTGAGGTGAAAGCCTTGTGCTTCACTCCTGCCGAAAGCCATGCTTGCAGGTTAGGGCGGTCGCTGTTCTTCTCAAACATATATAGAAAATCTTTTGGAGACGGTGTCTTGTAGTTGCGCTCGTTCATCTGTGCCCAGCGCATACCTGCCTGAATATCCAATGGTTTGGTCGCTTTTTTAGAAATAAGATTGATGACCGCACCCGAAGCACGACTGCCATACAGAGTACTGCTGGCACCCTTTACAATCTCCACACGGTCGATGGCGTGCAGATTAAAGCGTTCGTAGTCGAGGTTGCCTGCCATATCGCCCGTCATTCGTTCACCGTCTTGCAGAAAGAGAACGTGGCGCGCGTCGAGTCCCTGCATCGAGATTTCGTTGCCGAAACCCACTTTCTGAATGTTGAGTCCTGGTGTCTCTTGTTGCAGGGCATGTTGTAGGTCGCTGTACCCTGCATCAACGAGTGCCTTTCCGCCCAATACCTGTGTGGTAATGGGCGAAAGTTTTACGGGGCGCTCTGTTCGTGAACCTGTTACAACGACATCGTTCAGGTGCAGCACGTCTTCGCGCATAACAATCTTTATGTTGTTTTCCTGTGGCGGCACACTTCCTTTTACGGGGACGAAGCCCGTTGCATGGACATTATAGTATAGTTCCTTTCCCTTTTCTATACTTAATATCACCTTGCCTTCAATGTCGGTAATGGTATTCTTAACATCCAACATCTCTTTGCTCGTGGCATATTGCACAGTAGCCCCTACCAAAGGTTGCTGCGTATCTTTCTCAAGTATGGTTATCCTTACCCTGCGCTGTGCCTGTGCGCTTATCGCCAAAAGCAGGCAAAGGAGTAAGAATAAGAATCCTTTCTTCTGCATCGTTTCTTTTTATTATTGAAAAAGGAAGTGAAAGCACTCACAGCCCCTCACTTCCTTTATTGTCATATTTGTAACGTATTACAATCCGTGTTCCTTCTTATAGGCTGCCAAGTCCTTCTCGTATTGGGCAAACTCGGCTTCGTAATTGTTGATACGGTTCTTGTCGATGGTCTGCAAGAAACACTCGGAACGTACGTTCATCATGTTGTAATCAACTATGAATGTAATCTGGTTTGTTTTCACATTCAGATAGCCTTCTACACCTGCGCCACTTCCTTGCTGTACTCCGGAATCATCTTTAGGATTTCCCGTAACGCTACCGTCCTTACCCTTAAACTTTATCCAGCCATCCCCTTTATATTCGTCTTTTTCCCAAGAGTTGAGTTGCATAAACTTACATTTGCATGAGAAATACACAATCAATGGCATCTTGCCTACGGTAAAGCCATCGAGCGTCAGACGAAGACTGTCCTTCTCCCAATTGAAATTAAATTTAGTAGGACATCCTTGGGGCAGGAGGGTCTTATCGACCGTGTTCATTGTCGCTTTTGTGGAAAGGACAATATCTCCTGACAAAATATCCTTTGCCTCTTTTAGGTATTCCTGAGCGGGGGCTTTTTGTTCCAAATTGTCATCACTGTTACAGGAAGATAAACCCAATGAGAACACTGCCAAGAGGCAAAGGATACATTTTACTGTTATGAATCGCATGTCGCCTTGTTATGGTTGTAGCGTACCGTCAAAAGTAACAGAAGCAGGGAAGACAGGAACAAATTGCCAACCTGCGTATGTGTCAAGAACGAAATGGAGTTCATTATTTACAAGAGAGCCTGTAAAACTGGATAATTTAATTTTAATGGGTAATCCACCATCCAACAACATCAATTTACCGGCATAACCGCCTATGGGGGTCGTTGCTGTAACAACTCCGTTGTTGATAGAAACTTTAAGTTCTACTTTGATTGTTCCTGGCATCTTGCCAATAGGTCCCACTGTACCTCTCAAATCATACAGGTTACCACCAGTGCTTGTCAATGTAAAGCTCTGATTTGTAGCATCATTGTATGATTTCCCATTCATAGTAATGTTACTCAACGTACCATTGTAAGTACCTGTCTGCGCATTAGAATTTACTGCAAATCCTAAAATGCTGATTACCGTCAATACGGTAGAAATAAATAAATGTTTCATCTTTTTTATGTTTTGTTAATTATTAATTAGTGATGACCATTCAACTCCATCTATGTAGCCACCACCACTGGTCAAGACCTTGAGATACTTCTTGATAAAGTCTTTTGTTTCCTGTCTGTCAAACACGTCTTGCGTACACGCAAAAGAGGTTTTTTTATCGTAGGTATGAAATTCCGTCAATTCCGGATAGGTAACACGACAATTCGCAGATAAACCACCAAGTTCCAAATTGGATATCATCTTAAATTTGGACAAATCTACCTGTTCTAAACTCTTCATATTCGCAAATGTTATCATATAAGATCGCAATCCGCTTTTTTCCGGTAAAGCTATCTTTTTCAAATCCGGGCATTCTACAAAAACAAGTGAGGAACCACCGGGACCATCCTGTTCCTGCTCAATCGCTCTCTGACCAAACAGGGTACTATGGCTTAAATCTATTTCGCTAATACCGCTAACCTTTACCCATAGGAGACCTGTCATGTTTGTAGCATCCTCAAGATTGATGCCTTCAGAGGCATCCACGTCTGTCAATGACAAGGTCATGAGACCGCTACAGGGTCTCAGGTATGGGAGTTTCGCTTTGTTTGTCAGGTTTACAGTAAGAAGTTTGCCGTCCCAATAAGGATTGTTCACAATATATTGTACCCCTTCCAGTGTTTCAGCAGTGGCTACTCCATACCACTTATTAAATACACAGGCATTCGACCTATCTTTGTTGCTTAACCGCTTGCTGATGTCAATATGAATACCGTCTTCATCAAAGATGCTGGAAAAATATTTTTTGAAATTAGCCCTTATATTCTCATCAGGTATCTCGCGAATGGTATTGTATTTCTGCAAGTCGCCTTTTGCTGTTTCCATCTTCACGTCTATACTTCCAGACTCAATCTCTGCCTTCTTCTCTCGATAGAAACGCACAAGGTCTTTGATGTTGAACTTTGCTGTCTGTGGCAAGTACAATTTTGTGATTTTGTGCAACTGTGTTACGGTTTCATCACCATTCTCTTCCGTCTTTACATTCACCAGTCCTTCAAAGTCATAAATGTCGTTGCCCGTCAAATCTACACCGGTAATTTGTGCTGGCAGCTGAGCGAAGTCGAAAACAGGTCCATACCCGTTATTGGAGAGTTTTACATCTTTTAGGTTTGGAAGAATATCAAGACCGCTGAGATCCTTCAGGTTTGTACCGCTAAGGTCAAGCGATGTGGTATTGTTGGCCAAATCGTTGAGTTCCAACTTACCGTCTTTGTCGAACTGATAACCTTTCGATTTCAACACAGTCATCAATTCTGTATTTTTAAGGGAGTTTGTGCTGTAATGAACTGTATTATCATCACTGCTACATGAGGCAAGTCCCATCACAAGGAATACCAATACTGGTAATGTTAAATTCTTTACTATTTTCATTTTCGATAATAAATTAATTGTTTTGAGTTGCAAAGGTAGGAGCCTTGTTTGGATTTCACAATACCTATTTCTTATGATTTTATTTTTATTTTTGCAATCCTTATTTATTAGGATTTTGCTGTTTGTGAGAATTTTTATCTGTTTTACTTTTGGTAAGGCTAAAACGGTATCGCAGCGATACGAGGGCATAACTATGTATCTGCGGTCGGAAACTCTCGTGATACCCGTAACCTGAAACGGAACGGTTGAGGTCCCTTCGCCTATTCAGAATGTCGTTCCATTTGAATGAGAGCGTGGCTTGTTTCTTCCTGAGAAAACGCCACGATGCTCCCACGTTCAATAGCCACTGGTCATCATCTGTGGTTGAATAGGTTCCTCGGCGCAGATGACAATTTGCATCGCCCCATATTTCAATGTCGTGGGGAAGTTCTACTGTGCCGCTGATGCCACAGTCGTAGTCAATGGTATTTACATGGGTGTTTGTCAGTAAGTTGTTGGAACGGTAGAGTTGCCAACTGGCGTGTAGGTCAATATTCCCCCATTTCGGCTGGTAGTTCAATCGTAGGCTAACCTCATTACCCGTTGTATGTGTCTTGCTCTTCAAAGCATTACCGTACGTTTGTTCGTGAAAGAGATAGACGTGGTTTTTAAAAGAAGTTCTCATAGTACCAGAGAGCATCAGACGCTTCACTTGTTTCTGCCATTGCAGCATCCCGTCCACAGAATAATTTCCGTTGATATTGACAGTTCTGTATGTCCGTGCGCCAGTATTTGAGTCATACGTTACTTCCTCTGCAAAATCATTGAACGAGTTGTGGTAATTGCCCATAAAGGTAATACCATATTTTCTCTCATTTAATCTGATGGACAGTTGTTGTTGATAGGCTGGCTTCAACTGCGGATTGCCTATCTTCACGGACAGCGGGTTGCTCTTGTCATCAAGTGTCAGCAAAGCCTGTATGGAAGGCTGTTGTGTGTTTCCGTTATAACGCAGTTCAACTTCTATTTTTCCGTTGTTCCACTTTGCGCCGAACTTGGGCTTGTATTCCGTAGCCTTAACTGTATAGTCCACTGTTTCCGAATTGTGTTGCCGGCAGATATTCCTGCGTTGCCATTCTACATCAATGCCACTGTTTATCTTCCATTGCTTACCCTTATAATCCATTCTCAGGGCGAGTTCCTGCCCACATATAGATAGTGTGTTCTCATAACTTAGGCTATCTATGTATGGTCTATTCGGTATAGTATAGTCGTAAGTGTTGCTTGTGTTTCTATCCTCTTCGTGATGCAGTCCGTACCCTGTCTGCAATTTCAACTGTTTGCCAAAAGGATGGGTATATTGCAATGATATTCTGCTTTCGTTGCGCAGGGTGGGCAGTTGTTGGCAAAGATTGCGCAACAGTAGTGAATCTCCGCCCACAGCGTTGCGCAGGTGGTGGAATTTCGTCAGTGAAAGGCTGGTATTATTAGTTTCATTCGAGTTACCGCCAAGTGTCGCCTTCACGGTAAATGATGCCCCAGCCTTGCCAATCCGCCGTGTGAGGTCGGCAGATACATGGTAATTCTTTCCATTGCTTTTTGTGTTATTTCGCAGCGTTCCCGAGGTCAGCGTGTCCGCAGCCGTATTGCGCTCATATAGGTATGTTGTGTTGTCAGTCAGGTTGTCTGACCGTCCGAAGTTTCCATTTGCACTTATATTCAGCAAAGTCTTTTTGTCTATGTTATACTGCAGATTTATGTTTGCGGCATTACTGTGATTCTTGCTCAAGGAAAGCAGCATTGATTCCCGATATTTTGTTCCCGATGAAAGATATTGCTCATCATAGTCATGATTCTCGCTTCCATTGTGGAAGGCATTGAGTGAGAGGCTTGCATTGAGCGTAATTTTCTTACCAAATTTCTTCACGATATTGCCCGACAATATGTTTTGGAAATTGTTTCCCCCAATGTTCATATTACTAAGATTGTCAGAGCGCAAAGTCAGCGAGGTGTTTTCGCCATCGGCATTGAATAGATTGCCCTGTACCTCATCCCTGCGTCTGTCGCGATTGCCGTGTTCAGCCGTTAGTGTTCCTGTCAGGCTGCCATTGTAGGTAGATTTGGTCTTGATGTCCAGCACATAATTGTCAGCACCATCATCTACTCCCGTCATTTTCTCCAATGCGCTGAGCATGTCATACAGTTTCAGTAGTTCCACTGCATCGGTTGGCATATTCTCCAACGCTGCGATAATGTCGTTGCCCATAAAGGTCTCGCCATTGATGTTTACGCCGTTCAATGGCTTTCCTTTGAATGATAGTTGCCTGTTCGCCTTGTCGTATTCCATGCCCGGAATATTCCTGATTAAGTCTTCCAAGTTAGCACCTTTCCTTACTCGAAGGCAATCAGTATTGATAAACGTGGTGTCTTTTCTTATGGAAAACAATTTCCGCTGTCCAATAACTTGAACTTCATCGAGTTCTATCGTTTTATGTAATGAAGAAACATGTTTTCGAGTAGGGTATATAGTATCACCCACAACTAAATTCAAAATAGTAGCATTAGCAGTGGGAAACAGCAGAAGTAGAATGATGAAGATTAAAAGAATTCTTTTGATTATCATTTTGCAAAATTACCATTGTTCATAGATATATGCAATACCTTAAAATGGCGATTTTATAGAATTAGAAATGTCTAAGGTTGATTTTCATTGAAAAAACAACGTAAATACTTTGCTTATATGAATTATATCGCTATCTTTGCAACATCAAACAGAGAGTTCTTTGAGACTTTGCAGAATAAAGAAAGGGAAAGAAACTCGCTCGTTTCTTAGTCGTTCACCTTATCAGATTATATATTCTGCTTTTTATTAGTAATCAGTCGATTACATTCACCCCCATTACTTTTATGCGGAGATTTGCGATTTTCGCACTGCCAAGGACATCGGTATCGACCGCCCTGAGAAAAATGAGATACTGCATAACATACCGCCCACACCCGAGCAGGAGGTTTTTATCGGCAAGCTGATGGAGTTTGCCAAGAGTGGCGATGCTACAATCTTAGGACGAGCACCACTGAGTGAGAGCGAGGAAAGGGCAAAGATGCTTATCGCAACAGACTACGCCCGCAAGATGAGCCTTGATTTACGCATGATTGATGAAAATGCTTACTCAGATCATATAGATAACAAGGCAAGTCACTGTGCCAAGATGCTCAATGACTATTACCAAAAGTACGATGCACAGAAAGGGACGCAGTTCGTTTTCTCTGATTTAGGTACTTATAAGCCCGGTGGAGACTTCAATGTCTATTCGGAAATCAAGCGTAAGTTGGTAGAGGACTATCATATCCCGTCCTACGAGATACGCTTCATTCAGGAATGTAAGAACGAGAAAGCTAAGAAGGCGATGGTAGATGCGATGAACCGTGGTGATATTCGCATTATCTTCGGTTCTACCTCTATGTTGGGTACTGGCGTGAACGCACAGCAACGTGCCGTGGCGGTCCATCATTTGGACACGCCTTGGCGACCTTCGGACTTAGAGCAGCGTAACGGACGAGCTGTGCGCAAGGGAAACCTTATCGCCAAGGAGTTTGCGGACAACAAGGTTGATGTGATTATCTATGCCGTAGAGCGGTCTCTGGACAGCTACAAGTTCAATCTGCTGCATAACAAGCAATTGTTTATCAATCAGTTGAAGACCAATACGCTCGGTAGTCGTACCATTGACGAGGGCTCGATGGACGAGGATAGCGGTATGAACTTTTCAGAGTATGTTGCTGTGCTATCCGGTAATACAGACTTGTTAGAGAAAGCCAAACTCGACAAGAAGATTGCCACGCTGGAATCCGAGCGCAAGAATTTCCTCCGTGAGCGTGATGCCGCAACGGGAAAGTTGGCGGAGATTAACAGCTCCGTGTCTTTCCATTCGGACAAGATTAAGGAAGCCAAGGCGGACTTGGCATGCTTTGAGAAGCGTGTGGAGCGTGATAAGGACGGCAATCCAATCAATAAACTCACCATCAAAGGCGTGGAGGACAGTACGGACCTCAAAGTTATTGCTGCACGCCTGCAGGAGATTAACGACAAGGCACGCACCAAAGGCGAGTACAACAAAATCGGAGAGATTTATGGCTTTTCCATCATGGTGAAGACAGAGAGTACCTCAAAAGAACTGTTTGACTGCTCCGTGAACCGTTTCTTTGTCAAGGGGCAGGAGAGTATCTACTATACCTATAATAATGGTAAGTTGGCTACGGACCCGAAACTTGCGTGTCAGAATTTTATCAATGTCTTGGAGCGTATTCCAAAGGTAATAGAGTCGCATGAGAAGGAAATGGCAAAGGTTGTAGCCAATAAAGACATTTACACTAACATTGCCAACAGTTCTTGGAAAAAAGAGGACGAGCTTCGCTCACTTAAAAGTGAAGCTGCTGAATTGGACAGAAAGATTGCGCTTACCCTTACTCCGCCAGATGAAGAAAAGGAAGAAAAAGAGGAAATAAAGCAAGGAAAAGATTTATCCAACAACTCTGCCAAAATAAAGAATGAGAACAATCCTGCCCAAGACAAAGAGGAATATAGTCGTTTGCAGAGTTTCAGACCCAAGTGGAGACGTTAAAAGAATGGTTGTTTTTCTTTCCTGCAAGTAAACTAATAGTTGACTTATGAGGAAATTTCCGAACTATTCCCAAGAGGAAAATCAGCCAATATATATCTATGCGATAGTTAGACTTTGGCAATAAAATAAATATTTTGCCAAAATCTAACTGTTAGGTTTGAAGCCCTTTGTCATCAATCATCTCGCTTTCGTACTACCTCATCTATCTCCTCCCTTTGATATTTGCTTTAAGAATCTATAGAAGATAATCCCTATTCATTCGTGAGGTCAATTTCTCTCAAAGACTTCAGTATTTTCAGAAATGATGCTTTTATGGTATTTGAAGATGGAATATCTCGATAAGCTATAGCAGATAGGTTCTCTACGTATTTGGGAGTCAAAATCTCCCATAAATGATCAAAATCCACTACCAATGGAGACTGATTTATGTCTTTTAGGTCTTTCCAGCCCAAAGGCTCGTCAAAAGCTTGTTGGTCATGTTCCACCAAAATCTTTATGTCTCGAACAAATTCTTTTCTACATACATAATCTTCTAATTCTTTGATATTCAATAGCGCATTCAAGTCATAGAAGTGGCGTATTTTAGATGATAATGATGCAGTTGGCTGCTCGCTCATTGAAAAGCGAATGAGAGACACTATTTTCTCACACAAGGTTTGTCTAAGAGATAAGACATTCAGTTCAAAAGGTTCAAGGTGATACTTCTCTATCACATCTTCCATCTTTTGCTTTTTCAGATATGTAGTAACAAAAGGCTCTATCATCCTTTTCTCGTATGGAAAAGGATTGGCAAATGCACTAATCTCTACAATAATTCTTGCAGGAACAGGATTTACAGAAGTATCAAAACCTGTATATGCTGTATAGGAGAAGGCTTGTTTCCTGTATTTTGAGCCTTTGGATATATCTGAAAAGGTATTGTCCTCTGTCAAGCCCATAGTAACCTCTTTCATCAAATTTGATAAAAGTATTTTAACCTGATTGCCACTCATATCCCCGCTGATGACAGCAAAATCCACATCCTCTGAAAACCTATCTATCAGTTGATATGCCTTTGATAAAGAAGTTCCTCCCTTAAATACGATTTTTGACTCATAAGAACTTCTGGACAATGCACGAAGTATTCTTGAAATATGATAGTCTTTCTCTATTAACTGTATAGGGATTTTCAAATCTTCTGACGAAGTTTGTACCAATTCCATGAATAACTCAGTGTCTAAATATAGAGAATCTTTTATTGTATGTTCCATTGACTAGAAACTAAAGTTGGTGAGAGTCCGACTCTAAATCGTGTAAGTGGACTTAATGTTTGAAATAATGTAGCCGCAAGAGAATCATTGGTTAGCATTGAGCCCAATAAAGCTCGCGTGAGCGGAGAGTATTTTAAGGCAAGATTGACCAGTTGCGTCTGCTCATCCTTAGAGTAGTCATTGACTTTTGCCTTTAAGAGAATATATGATCTGTCAGTAGTTGTATCAGGTATCTTTTTAATCCACTTCAAGCAGTCTAATATACGCAGCATTTCGATATTACCTCGATTGATGGGATTTTTCTGCAATACAAAACGAATCGTATACATTCCACGTTTTCCGTTCCGTTTAGGGAAATTGGAGCCTATCTCAAGAGTTGAAGACTGTTGCGTTGTCAATCCAAACAAGTTGAATGCATAGAACCCGGTCAGATAACCTATAAGGGTGTCGTTGTCATAGAGTAAGTCACGGAATCGTTCTTCCATGGACGGACCAACAACACCAAATCTTGTTTGTTTGGGTTTATAATAAGTACCTCGACTGAGGCGCTCTATTTCACCCTCCTGAACCAGTCTTCCCAAAGTGACTACGGCCGCATTTTGCTCACTGCGAGAAAGCCCTAAGTCTTCCAATCGGAACACTTTTCCCGTCTCAAAATTTGAAATTTTATTTTTAATACTTTTGCTTGTCATACAAATTGTTCCTTTTGCAAAGGTACATATTTTGTTGTGTAAATGCAAGTATTTACACAACAAAATAACAGGAATTTAGTGTAAGGAGACTTACCAACCATCTCGCTTCCGTACCATTTCATCTATCTCTTTTCGAAGAAAAAGCAATCGACCATTAGCTTTGAGGTAAGGAATTTTACCTGCCCAAACCCAGTTATAGATAGTTTTCTGCTCAACTTTCAAGATTTTAGAAACATCTATGATGTCCAGATATTCCAGTTTCAAAGGTGGACGGACAGTTGTATCGACGGATTGCTCTTGCAGGACAAGTAGCTGGTCGAGTTTATTCTCGACAGTTCTTAGTTTATCAAACAATTGTTTGCACCAATCTGTTTCTGAAGTATCGTTTAAGTATGGCATAGTTCTCCTTTTTGATAGTTTCCACTTGTATCTTGCGTCAATATGCGCTGCTCTTTCATATATGCAATGTACTTTTTTGCAGTTCGGTCTTTAATCTCCATTTCACGCATCAGCACCTCACAAAGTTCCTGGTATGAAAGCCTTAGTTTGGTGCGAAATGCAGATTTGATGACAAGCAAGAGTTCATCGGTCTTGCGCTTTTCCTTATCTTCCTTCGACTTCTCGCCACGATAGACGTGCATGTCTTCAGTTTTATCCCAACCGAAGAGCATCATTGGAACATCTAATGGGCTTCCGTCACGGACTTTCAATGCCTTTACGACCGAATATTCAGGATTGTCGTCCTTTTCTATGGAGAGAATACCCGCCGCCTTACGTTGAAGTTCCGAACCAATATGCCCACGTAACTTTATGCCATTAGGCACAAAGTGAAGTACACAGACAATACAGGTATTGTAGATACCTGCCAATCGGTAGAGTTCATCTACAATGGCTATACTTTCCGTTTCATCGTTGGCTGAGCGTATCAAGTCAGCAATACCATCAATTACCACAATATGGATACCGCCATGCTTGTGATAGAACAAGTCCATACTCTCACGAATGATCTTTAGCCTGTCTTTGCGGGATAGTGATGCCAAGTAGAGTGAATGGTAGAACTCTGGTACAGCCTTTACTCCTGCCCGACGAAGTGTCTTTCCCAAGTTCTTGTGCAGTTGTGCTTCAGACTGCTCCGTATCATAGTGAAGAACCGCTAAGCCTTTTGGGTTAGCAGTTATCTCTAATCCCAATGTCTGTTCAGCTTGTAATCGTTCCGAACCAAGTGTGCCTGAAAGGATTCCAGAAATATAGTTGCTCTTACCTGTTCCTTCTCCACCTGTAATACAAAACAGATTATCCTGTGTTCCGAGTGGAACACCATTGACTGCCACAACTGATTTTGAAGCATCAGGTGGATTATCGTAGTCGATTTCACAAGATTTTAATATCATCATTGTCTGCGAATACATATTGGTAAACATATCAGAAAGGAGAACTTTCAAGTCATTCGAGTTATTTCCCAAGGCAAAGAAGTCAGATATATCTTTCTCTGACTTAATTCCTTGCAATGGTAAGGTCAAGCTCAAAACCTTATATTGAATGAGTGCATTTGTTTGTTGTTTGGCTTCTCTTATTCCCGTCTCATCAGTGTCATATAATATGATAATATGTCGAAAACGAAGCTGTAACCCTTCGATAATATTCTCAGGAATCTCTGCCGTCTCACTATTGAAACAAATAGCATTAAAACCATGGGCAGATAAAGATAGTACATCTTTCTCACCACCAGTGATGAATATGATATCTCCTTTACTGGGCAACTGTTGGAAGCCGAAGACATAATCGGTCACTTTCTCACCACCATAAAGAAAGCGTAGCTTACTTTTGGGACGATAAACCTTTACAAACGCCCCCATATTGTAAGCAAACATCGGCTCTTCATGTGTCGACCCTAATGTAAACGGCTTACCTTGATTAGAGATAGACTCATAACGAGCAAGCGACTTTACATGAAAACGTTGTAAGGTATTGGAATCAATACCATATTGTTGCCAATATTTCATTTCCTCGATACCAAAAGATTGTTCTATTAGTTTAAACCACTTCTTCTCTTCCATTAACTTTGGTTGGTCTGCAGGTTGTGAAATAGTCGGTTTAGGAGGTTTCATTATCATAGCTCGTTGTTCAAAGCGTTCTTGCTTTCCTATGTAGATGTTTAGTTGCAAGTCTCGAATAATAGTTTCAAGTACCTTAACAAAATCTTTCTTCACATCCAATCCTATCATTGTGGCAGCAAACCAAAAACAATCTCCAGAATAAGCATCATTTCCAAAGTCTTTCATGCGATAGCAGTCTGACTTTCTATCAAGATATATATTGCATGAAGCACGTTTATCTTCGTACAAAGGGTTACGAAAATTACGCTTAATCACGAAATCAATAGGCATATAGAAACAGAATATTTCAAGTCCTTTGTTGGTACGCAATAATATTTCTTCTTTGATGTTCATAGCTCTTCGAATAAGGTTTGAGATTCTCCCATATAGCCTTTTAGCACACCTTCCTTGTAAGCGTTTAAACGCTGCAAAGCCTCTAAACGACGAAAGCCCTTGAAAGTGGCTCTACCCGTCTTGACAGAGAGATAGAGTCCTTTAAATGGATAAACCACATGATTACTAGATACATATCTGTACGGGATAGAATTAGATTCCCTCCATCTTGCAAGTGATGCCTTGGATATTCCAAGCAGGTGCAGAACATCTGCCGAACTCAACTCAATCTTTTCCTCCAAAACGGAATAATCACGCTTTAGCTCCCTGATAAAGCAGGCTATCTGTCTAAATTCTTCACGAAGTGTTTGAAGTTCATTTATTAGGGAGAGTGTTTCGTGGTGTTCCATCTTCTTTAAGTAGGGTTTGGCAAAGATTAATAATAGCTGATAAAAATGGTTTCATTAGATGTTCTTTGTCGTGACTTGTTAGATGTCTCTTGAAATCCTCCATGAAGTTAAAAATTTTTATTCCGTCACTCGGCATAACCGCCATCAACACCTTAATCAATTTATCTTGTTCTATAGTTTCATAAAAACCGTTCACATGAGTCTTAGGCTCAATCATTGACTCTATGGTTCCCAAAGGAAGATGAATAACTAAAACTTCTTTCCCCAAGCCTGCAGCACACTTTCGATATGTGCTAAATCTTATATCCTTTTCCATCTTGCAAGCCTTAAGGAAATTTGAATACTCAATGCCACCTATATGAGCAGCTTCTTTTGCATTATCACATAAAAGAACTAAACTCTCAAGTGTAGGGCTACTAATATAAAGATGCCCTTTGGGTTTTAATTTGTTTTTATTAGCCATAATATACATAATTGTAATTATTATAGCTGCAAAGTTCCTAATGAAATAGGCTTTAGATAGAATATTAAAATACCATTTTCTGGTAGTATAATACCATTTTACGCATTGATAATCAACGGTAAAAAAAAATAAGGTAAGGTCCATCAATGCAAGGTGCAAGACCTATTTATATATATAGGCTTGCACCTTGCACTGAAAATTGTAGCCAAAGAATCTATAAAACATTTTCTATCAAATATTTGGAGGATGTATCATCTTTTTGTAACTTTGAACCTGAAAAATAAGAAGTACATGCGACTTCTATACGTGCTCTCAAGTTTATCTAAAATGGCTACAAATTGGCTACAGTAGAAATTGAGATTATGCTAAAAGTCTGATTATCAAGAAGTAATATAGGTAAGTTCATTTACCACCAGCTCCACAATCGATACAAAACTCTTGCAAACTCCATTGCTTTTAGAATGTAAAAGCAATGGAGTTTTATCGTAATAGCAATGCTTTTGCCATGCAATTTGCATGCTTTTGAAAACAAATATAAAACAACTCGTACACGATTTTGAACACGAAAATTGATAAAAATAAGACACTTTTTGCAGTGCTTATATCGTAAAATATAAAATTATATCGTTTTATTTTAAGGTGATATTGCGTAACATAAAAACCAAAAAGACACCCCTTAATAAAAGGGGTGTTGCTATCCAAAGGATAAAGTAGCGGTGTTAAAGTTAAATCTCAACAATGTTGACAATCCTTTGTTTCATATTTTTTTGAGCACAGTTTTTTATTCGTCCTGCAATATCTAATAAAGCATTTCTTAAATTCTCAATCTCTTCCTCTGTGAATTCCTCATTATCTTTTGTAAACTTAGAACTTAACCACGTATAAGGTTTATCTAAATAACTCTCTGCAAATTTAAATCATAGAGTTTTAGAAGGAAAAGTTTGTAATTCAAGACAATAGTCCAAATCTATTATCATGATAGAAATATTCTTAAAAATTGAACTTTAATAATATCTTCTTTTTGCAGAAGAATTTAGCATATTATTCTTGTTCTGTAAAATTTCTCTCTAATTCATTGTCATAAAGAATGCTCCTAAAAATACTTTTGGGGAGTATTTCTCTGAATATTCGCCTCAAATTCATTCAAATAAGAGTTTTTAGTAACTATTACTAATTGAAACCCAAAGTAATCTCCTTTGTGCTATACGTATCTGTAATGCAGAGAAATAAAGGCTTATAGAACTTTCAAACAGTTTTTAGCATACAGCAATATTAGCATATATATTGTTGTAATTTCACAAAAAAGGTGCAGAACTCATCTAAGATATAAAATAATTCTGTAACTTTGTCCTCAGTGACAATAGTATTTTTGTTTGTAATTCTTTGTATTTCATTACCTTAAGATCACAACAAATTTACTAGCATTTATAAATTGCCTAACTTATATTATTTAATTACATAGTAACTATTCTCTTTTGTAACAATGAAAAATAAGCTTTTTCTCCCAATTCTATTGCTTTCTAGCATTTGTTTGCACGCTCAATCCCCAAAAAGAACAACGAGTTTTAAAGATATTCAAATCACAAATAAAGTACAACACAACACAAATATTAAAACTTCTCCTATTCAATCTGAAGCCCGTTCTACTACTTCCCTTGAGCAAATGATCAAAGATTTCTTTACTTCACAATTGGATAAAGAAATGATTGAAATACCCGAGAAAGAACTTTATAATAAAAAAATCAATACTTCTTCAATTGCTCAAGAGCAGGATAAAATTTGGAAATTGTGGGTAGAAGTTAATAAAAAAAGTCTTGAACAGAGTGAATTTAGCAAAGTTCTACAAGGACAACATGAATTAATTTGGGACTTACCACAACGACAAAAAATGAAAGCAACAATGCTAACCAGAGGTACAACTCCTGAAGGTGGTTTCCCTCTTTTTATTTCTTTGCATGGTGGTGGTAAGGACTTTGTAAATAACCCCTGGGATTCTCAATCCAATACCATTGCTTATAATTCCAACATAAGTCTTGCAACTCATGAAAGAGAATGGTTTACTTTGTTTTTTATTCCACGTATGGCAGACGATAGAATTGGTCGTTGGTATTTGCAACCACAGCGTGCATTGATCAGAAAAGTATGCAGGTTAGCTGCAGTTTCTGGCTTTGTAAACCCTAAAAAGATTTATATTTTTGGCTATTCAGAAGGTGGCTATGGTTCACATAGACTGGCATTGTTCATGCCCGACTATTTTGCAGGGGCTTCTCCTATCGCAGCTTGTGAGCCTTTGAAAGCACCCGAAAACCTTAGAAATATACCATTTTCTATATATATGGGCGAAGAAGATAATGGCTTTGAACGTGCTTCATATGCTCGTTTATGGAAGGATAAGTTAGCAGAACTACAAAAACAGGCACAAAATGACTACATTCACAAAGTAAATATGATTCCAGGAATAGGCCATCATATCAGTCCTTACACTCATACAACCTGGCTCTTACAACACGAGAAGCATACTTATCCTAATAATATCACCTACTTATATTATAATATGACATCTGATTATGATGAAGAAGCATATTCTAACGGAGTATATTATCTTGATTTCCGTGAGTTAAAACATCAACCCAATGCAGAAGTTTTATTTAAGGTTGAACATAATGGCAATATATTTAATATTACAACAGATGATATAAATAACACTAAGGTACAAGGTTCTTTGGGCTTATTCATCAATGATGTAGACTTTAGCAAGCCAATAGAAGTATATAAAGAGGGTAAATTAGTTTTTAGACAACTTGTTCAACCCAACATCGGTGCCATGGCAGATGCGCTTAGTTTGTGGTGCGATCCATTACGAATCTTCCCGGCAAAGATCACAATTCCGATGAATGCCCATCACTTCTCTACTGGTATAACTACTCAAGTTGCAAGCGATACATACGAAATAGCTCGTTATAACATTTTAGGAAAAAACATAGATAAACCAGAAAGAGGGATTAATATAGTGAAGATGAGTGATGGAACCACACACAAAGAGCTAATAAAATAATATTTTTAACGTGAAGTTCGATGAATTATATTAATACTATACTTCAAGTATTTCCGGAAGTTTTCTTACTTTTTCAAAGAGTTTTAAAACTATAAAGTATATAAAAACAAATAATTATACAACAAAAAACAACTCTAAACGTTAATAAATAAACATATAGCAATAATACAAGTGGCATATTATTACCTACTAAATATTACATTATCATTTATAAATACATAGAATTTAAGAAAACAAACATATTCATGAAAAAACTATTTTTCTGCATATTTTTATTAATAAGTGCAACGCAATGCTTATATGCGCAATCTGGAATGAGCGACGATCAAGTGATTCGAATGATTCAAAAAGAGCAAAAAGCAGGCTCATCTCAAGCACAAATCGTTACAAAACTGATGCAAAGCGGTGTAGATATCTCTCAAATTAGAAGATTAAAGGATAAATACGACCGCCAAAAGAATCAAAAAGGACTAGGCAATGTGAATGATGAAACATTGCAACCAAATGATTCTAGAATGCGTAAAAACAAACAAGACACAGCCAATAGCGCATTAAATAAATATTCTAACAATCGCATTCAGCGTAATAGTGCAGACAGAATAGAAATCAATGAGAAAGATTCTGAATTCTTATTGATGCAAAAAGAATTATCATATTTAACCCCCAAAGATTCTATTGAGTGGCTAAAAGAGTTGCTTGAGGAGAAAAGTAAGATGAAGAAAAGGGTGTTCGGACGAGATATTTTCAACAATAAAGAGTTATCATTCGAGCCTAATATGAATATAGCAACACCTCAACGATATGTATTAGGACCAGGAGATAACGTCATAATTGATGTTTATGGGGCTTCACAAAAAACATTTAATGTTGTTGTTTCTCCTGATGGTGAGGTGACAATAGAAGACTTTGGTCCTATAAAAGTGAGCGGACTAACTGTTGAACAGGCAAATGCTAAGGTGCGTTCGCTATTGGGTGCACGTTATAGTAGCTCGAAAACAAAGCTCACTGTGGGTCAAACTAAGACCATGATGGTGAATGTTATGGGTGAAGTTAAAGTGCCTGGAACATATACCCTTTCTGCTTTTGCAACCGTATTTCATGCTCTTTATATGGCAGGAGGTATCAACGACCTCGGTACTTTGCGCAATATTAAGGTATATCGTCAAAACCGTTTGGTTACAGTTGTAGACATATACGATTATATTCTCAATGGAAAACTAACAGGAAACATTCGTCTAATGGATAATGACGTAATTGTTGTTGGTCCTTACGACTGCTTGGTTACCATCTCAGGAAAGGTAAAACGCCCTATGATTTACGAAATGAAGAAGAGCGAAAGCGTTGGCTCTATCATTAAATATGCTGGTGGTTTCACTGGAGATGCTTACACTAAGGCTGTTCGCTTACTACGAAAAGCAGGCAGAGAATATTCTATTTTCAACATTGGAGAATTCGATATCAATTCGTTTCACTTAGCTGATGGCGACTCTATCGGCGTTGATTCAATCATTAATCGATATGAAAACATGGTTGAAATCAAAGGTGCTATCTTCCGTCCAGGTATGTATAACATCGGAAAAGACATCAATAGCGTACGCACTTTAATTGAACATGCAGAAGGATTAACCGAAGAAGCATTTACAAATCGTGCTATTATTCATCGTATGAAGAGTGATAGAACGCTCGAAGTTATTGCTGTTGATATCAAAGGAATAATGGATGGAAGTGTTGCTGACGTGCCTTTGAAGAAAAATGACGTTCTTTTTATTCCCACAAAGAGTGAAATGCAAACCAAAAGAACAATTACTATACATGGCGAAGTGAATTATCCTGGAATGTATGTGTATGCAGATCACGAAACACTTGAAGACTTTATTCTACAAGCAGGAGGCCTAAAAGACAAGGCATCTATCATTAAAGTAGACGTAGCTCGTCGTATATTGAATCCTAAAGCCATAACCAATGATAGCGTAATTGCTAAAACTTACACCTTTGCATTAAAGGAAGGATTCGTTATTGATGGTATTCCTGGATTCGAATTACAGCCCTTTGATGAGGTATATGTACGCAAAAGCCCTGGTTACAGCCATCAACAAAATATCCAAGTAGAAGGAAATGTGATGTTTGCAGGTACTTATACACTATCAAGTAAGAACGAACGACTCAGCGATATCATTAAGAAAGCAGGCGGAGTAACCGACCTTGCTTATGTACCTGGTGCACGTTTAGAGCGCAGAATCACTCCCGATGAGCGATTAAGAATGCAAACTGTAATCAAAATGGCTCAGATGCAAAGTGGCAAAAAAGACTCTCTTGATATGAAAAAGCTTGATTTAGGCGATACATATTATGTGGGTATCGAACTTGACAAGGCTTTAAAAGAACCAGGAGGAGATGCCGATTTGGTGCTAAGAGAATTCGATAGAATCATCGTTCCCGAGTATAATGGAACCGTAAAAATTAGCGGTGACGTGATGTATCCAAACACTGTGGCTTACGAAAAGGGCCGAAAAGCAAGCTGGTATATCAACCAATCAGGTGGATGGGGCAACAGAGCGAAGAAAAGTCACACATATATCGTGTATATGAATGGTACTGTTGCGAAAGTAGGACATAACGCAAAAGTACGCCCGGGATGTGAGATTATAGTGCCAAGTAAACCCGAAAACTCAGGAAAGACATTGACTCAATGGCTCTCTATTGGCACTTCTGTGGCATCAATAGCTACAATGATTGCATCTATGGCAAATATTCTTCGCTAATAAAATTAGAGATATAAATATAAAATATCTACTTATAAAGCAATCCTACGATCTATATCACTTGATCGTAGGATTGCTTTATAACTTCAAGACAATGATTAGAATACACCAGAACGATGAAATTAAATCATTCAAGAATGTTTTTTCTAAATGAAAGTTTTATTTTTGATACAAAATAACCCACCTTTTACAAGGTAATAACACTGGGAATAGCTTCGGGAAGATATCCACTTTTAATCTTCCATTCATTCAAATACAAGTTATTGGCTCTGTTTCCAAGATTATTTACGAATCCTATTGGTTGATTGTTATAGGTAATCAGTACAATACCTTTAGGTGTTTCAGCCGACAGAGTGATGGCTTCTTTTCGTAAGAAAGATATCGCTTGTTGGTAAGAAACTTCTTTATTGTAAAACGCTTGTCGATTGATTTGGATGGAAAAGGCTAGAGAAGGGTGAGGAATAAAGTTCTTTCCCTTTTGCGTACCCAATATAATTCCCGCATGAAGAATGCGCAATTGGTTGGCAACTTGTTCATAAAGAGGAACCAAGATCTGTGGAATAGCCATTACCTTTTCGTTCTTTTCTACGAGTGAATAGCTACTTTGGTTTTGCAACCAGTTGTCGAACGACTTTGAGTTGACGTTGCTTTGCTTGCTCTTCTTTATCTTGTTGGCACGAGCATAATGCTCACTCGTTTTGCGAAGAACGCACATAAAGAGTCCTTCTCCTTTACTAATACCAGGTAAAAAGCGATAACCTTTCACCTTATTAAATAGTGCAGGGGTGATATTCCAGCTACTATCGATCTCTATGTCGATACATTCTGCTCCCAATTCGTCGATAATCCATTCTACATTCTCTTCGTTTTCGAGGGCATTAAACGTGCAAGTTGAATAGATAAGTATGCCGTTTTCTTTTAGATTATGCCATATATCGCTCACAATTTCACGTTGAAGTTGTTGACATTTTTCTACATATTGACAGCTCCATTGATTAATTGCGTCCTCGTCTTTGCGAAACATTCCCTCGCCTGAACAAGGCACATCGGCAAGAATAAGGTCGAAAGCAAGATCCGTTTTCTTATAATCTGCTGCATAATTATTCGTTACAATGACGTCGGAATGACCAAATTTCTCTATATTTTCAACTAAGATGTTAGCACGATTATATATCGCTTCGTTCGCAAAAAGAACACTTTCATTGGGAAGAAGGGTGCGCAATAGGGTTGTTTTTCCACCAGGAGCAGCACACAAATCGAGTGCCATTAGTGGCTGGTGAGGCAACACTTGTTTTAAGACATGATATAAAAACATTGACGAAGCCTCTTGAACATAATAACAACCTGCATGAAAGAGTGGATCAAAAGTGAAGTTTGGACGTTCTGAAAGATAGTAACCTTCGCCACACCAAGGCACTTGTTGAGGGGCAAGAGCTGTTGAAACGCTTGCCGAAGTTACCTTAAATGGATTGAAACGAATACTGGTTGAAGGAGCCATCTCGAGCCCTTTTTGGAGCAATACAAATCGTTCTTCACCTAATAATTCCCTTGTTTGGGTTATAAAGTCTTTGGGTAAATTCATCACTTTATGCTTTTTTCAATTGCAAAAGTAGAAAAAAAACACTTTCTTTGCAACTAATCGATATGTCATTGCGTCTAATTAGTAAAACAAAACAAAAGTAATTTAGAATATGAAAAGATTAAGTTTAGCTTTAATGTTGCTCTTTTCAACAACATTATGTGTAGTTTCTACTGCTCAAAAACATAGAAACCATTTAAATAAAACAGAACAAACAACCACTACAAATATTGCAGATTCGATGAGAAATAGTAGTGCTTCGATATTAAATTCTGTTGATTCAGATTTTGATGACGATGGATTTGACGGAAGATTTGATCATGACGAAGATAATATCAACGACTTAAAGGCTATCGAAAACGGACTTAATACCTTTCAATCTTATGGTGTTTGGGGGTTTGCTGTGCTCGCTTTAATGATTATTTGTGCTATTGTTGCAGTGTTGTTGCCTGTTGTTTTATTGATAGTATTGTTGCGATATATCATTAAACGACAAGATACCAAGGCACAATTAGAGCAAATGCGCATTAAACAAGCAATGGAACAGCCTGTGAATCGTGAAGAATATTGGGCGCACGAAGATGAATTTGCATGGCGAAAAGGCGTGCAGTTGGTGGCACTTGGCGCAGGTTTGGCATTCTTTTTCTTTATACTTGGAGCAGGACCTCTATCTGGAATTGGCTTACTTATTCTATGTATAGGACTTGGAAAATTGTATATTGGAAAGCGTGCGAAAAAGAATCGTGAGGAAAATACAGAAGAATAATATCCTGTGAAGCCGTTAGACGACATATCATTAGTTACTCAAGTTGCCGTATTTCGCAAAAAACGTGCATTTGATAAACTTGTACTAAAGTATCAAGAGGGCGTTCGTCGGTTCTTTTTGAATCAGACCTTGGGTAACGAACTCTTATCTGATGATCTGTCACAAGAAACCTTTATCAAAGCTTATACGCACATTGCACATTTTAAAGGCTTATCTAACTTCTCTACATGGTTATACAGAATAGCGTATAATGTGTACTACGATTATGTTAGAAGTCCTAAAAATGCAGCCCATTTTGATATAACTGAGCTGAAAACACACGCTACAACGGGAAGTGATAGTATGCTAAAGTTAGACTTATACGAGGCTTTTCAAACCCTGAACGATAAAGAGCGAACGTGTATAACCTTGCAATTGATTGAAGGATATGCCATAGATAAAATTGCAACGATTATGAATTTGCCCTCAGGAACAGTGAAATCGCACCTTTCAAGAGGCAAAGAAAAACTCTCAACATATTTAAAGAACAATGGATATGATCAATAAACATGACGAAGAACAAATACTTCAATTTCTTGAAAAGAATAAACAAACCATCCAAGACGATGGCTTTTCAGACAGAGTGATGCAGCAACTACCTCCCAATAGTTCTATCTGGGACCGTTTATGGCAGTGGCTTGTAGGAATAGTGTCAGTGGTATTGTTCTTTGTGTTGGGAGGATTAACAACGATGAAGCATTTATTTCTAAGCTTTTTAGGGGACTTTTGGGGAGAGATGGCATCGATGAATGTATCGCTTCCATCGCCTTTAATACTCATTGTTGCACTTGTTACACTGCTTTGGGTAGCAGTTTTTGAGACTGAAAAAATGCTAAAAGATTAAAAAACGAACCCTCTTTGGATAAGTTTCTGATTTGTATTTCTGATCATAATATATTGAATTTAGACTCTAAATAAAGAAAAAATTATTCCTTTTTTTATATCTTTGCCTATATGTTAGAACGAAAAATAATACATATAGATATGGATTCGTTCTTTGCTTCGGTTGAACAACGAGATAATGCGGAACTAAAAGGAAAACCGATTGCAGTAGGATCTGATACAATTAGAGGCGTAGTGAGTACTGCTAGCTATGAAGCACGATTATTTGGAGTACGATCTGCTATGTCTGTTGTTAAAGCAAAGCAACTATGCCCACAGCTTATTTTAGTTCCTCCCCGCTTTAATATATACAAAGAGGTATCAAAAACAATACATGAAGTATTTCATGACTATACAGAATTGATAGAACCTTTATCTCTTGATGAGGCTTTTTTAGATATAACTGCTTGTACTTCAACATATGATAAAGCTATTAATATAGCCAAAGAGATAAAAGAAAAAATACAACAACGCACTCAATTAACAGCTTCTGCTGGTATTTCATATAATAAATTTTTAGCAAAAATCGCATCAGATTATAATAAGCCTAATGGATTATTTGTTCTTACGGAAGCAGAAGCCCTTGACTTTATCGATAATTTGGTGATTGAACGCTTTTGGGGAATAGGTCGGAAAACAGCTCTTCGATTGCATGATATGGGAATTTTCACTGGTAAAGACTTAAAAAGCTTATCACAGAAACGCTTAATTGACATCTTCGGCAAGCCTGGAAACCTATATTATAATTTCTCAAGAGGTATAGATAACCGAGCTGTACATACTGATAGCATACGTAAATCAGTGGGATGTGAATGTACCTTTGAGAAGGACTTACAGGATAATAGTGCACTTACGATTGAACTTTATCATCTTGTTTTAGATTTAGTTCGTCGCATTGAGAAAACACATTTCAAAGGAAAAACATTGACGTTGAAAGTAAAGTATGCTGATTTTCATCAAATAACACGAAGTGTAACAAGTGTAAATGTCTTCAATACAAAAGATCAAATTCTACCAGTTGCAAAGAGATTATTATTTGACATCAAGAACTTTGATTGCTCAATTCGGCTGATGGGATTGTCAATATCTAACCCTTCCACAAATAAACTACAAGAAAAACTGAAAAAATATCAAGAAGGAGACTTATTTATTGATAATGCATTATAATAGAAGAACACAACTATAGAACATAAATTAAAATATATAAATAACATGAGTTCAACGACACATGTTATTTATATAATCATATTCTATCCACAAAATTTCTCATTTTACAATAAAACGGACCTACTTCTACATGACTTTTCTTTGCAAGATAAGCTAAGATACGATAAGGTTTCTTAGAGTGGTCTAATCGTCTTACTACATAAAAAACACCTGTTGTGTTACTAAAGCCAATAAGAAATACTACAAGAAATTGAAGTGTTGCATTTCCACCTAGTAAATATGTTATCAGCCAAGCTAGTATATTAAAGAGGTTAAGTGATAGAACCATAAACGAAGTTCCTAAATGTGAGAAACCAATCTCTATAAACAAATGGTGCAAGTGACTTCTATCAGCATGGAAAGGAGAAGTACATTTTATGATTCTACCTATCATTACACGGAGTGTATCAAACACAGGTACTGATAAAATAGATAAACAGAATGCCACGACTCCAATGTTAGGAAAACGTAGAGCCACAATAGATGTATTATCTAAGGTGCGCATACAGAAGATAGACATGAGCATTCCCATCATCAAAGTGCCACTATCACCGATAAACATCTTTGATGTTTTTCCAAAAAGATTATGAAAGAAAAATGGAATAATAGCTCCTAAACCTAACATCGACATAACGACCATGGTTCCATCATTGGCAGAAATAAATAAAGTTCCAAAAGAAACGCATGCCAAGATACAAAATCCAGAAGATAAACCATCTACTCCATCTATCATATTTATGGCATTAATGATACCTACACTACCTACAATACAAAGAGGTGCAGATAGATATACGGGAAGTTTTTCAATACCAAATAAACCATGAAAATGATTCATACTACTTTGATCCATATATGCAATAAAGGCAACAACAAGTATTTCTATTACCAATCTCAATGTTGGTGAAAGCCCTAGTACATCATCTAAAGTACCAATATAAATCATCACTGTAAGAGCAACAATTGAGGTTAGCAAAGCATGGCTATGAAAAACCATACTAGTTATACCTGCACCAATAACAATTCCCCAATAAACAGCCACTCCACCTAGTACAGGAATAGGTGTTTTTTGAAGTTTTCTATAGTCTGGTTTATCTACAATATCCTTTAACAATGCAGACTTAACGATCTTTGGATGAATCCAAAACACCAATAACATTGAGCTTATCAAAGGCAAAAGAATACCTAAATTAAATATTCGAAGAGATATATGTCCCATAATGTTATTATTTTATTTTTTTCAGACAACATTGATATAACTATAATATTACAAAAGATGATAGACTAATTATTTTCTCATCATCTAGTCTTTAATGTTTTTATAAATCGCATAAAACCATCTTTGAAGAAAGAAGGAATGCCATATAAAGCCTCTTCTGGAAAGGTTATAATATTTCTAAACTGCATTTCAAGGTGTCCTTTCATTGCAACAAAACGTTGAACAAGAATATTTTTTGAGGTTGTTTGTATACGTTTGTCATAATATCCAAAGTTTCCTGAATCGAGAATGAAACGCAATAAACGTTTAGCATCTTTCTTATACCTATTATTATATAAAGGCATAACCTCTTCTGGACAACCTAAATAGTCTACAGCCATTGTAGCAAAAACACTCCAAACCTTTGTTAATCCAAGATATTCTATATCCTTTAATAGTTCTGTTCTATCAATATCGCCTTTATGTGTATACAGATAGCGCATCCAATCGCTCAATTGCCTTAATCCAACAGCACTTCCAAAATAGTGTCGAACCGCATGCAGGAAGATGAAAAGAGCATCGAAATGCACTGGAGGTAAAACTGCCTTAGCCTCGTCTATATTACATTTCAAAGGAGTCTTTTGGGCAAATATTTGCTTAGTCCAGCTCATTATATTCTTCATTGTCTTACGATTTATAGCCCCATGAATACCACCATGCAACTCAACAACAATATCTTTACAAATAAATAGTGCATGAACTCCATTAAGATCCGTATCTGTCATTGGTACAGAAAAGTATTTATGAAGTTCATCTACCGCTTTTTTATACTCATTACTTTCTAGAAAAAACAAGTCGATATCACCCGATTGACGCAACAAAGGATTTGGATAACATTGTGCAACTCCTTGCCCTTTTAAAAGGAATGCTTTAATCTTTAGTTTTTCGCAGGCATCAAATAGTTCTATAAGGAGCTTGTTCATGCCCTTATTTGCTTGTTCGATGTTTGAAGTAAGCATTATTAAATTAAAGTAAATATTTTGATTTGGCTTGAGGTGTGCGGGCAACTTACTAATAACATTGGTACATACTCCAATAACAGTTTGAGCTATCATCAATTCTTTTATGCCTTCCCAATCAGTCGAATCATTAAATATATCTTCATTTAAAGGCTTTTCCCAAATTCCACTTCTATACAATTCTAGGAATTGTTTTTCTGTTTTTGTGAACATACAAGCTTATTTTTAATGTGTTTCTTCTTATTCAAGCACAATTAAGATTGGCTTTATTAAAAGAAGAATAACTTCTTCCATAATTAGTTTCGTAATACTGTTTTATAGATAAATGTTCGTATACTATTAGGCAAAAGAAATTGTACCACACCACGTACACAGTCATTATAAAGCATTCTTGACAAAGAAATTAGTTTCTTTTCATACATCCAACGATTAAATTTCAAAACATCTTTATAATATTTCAAACCGCCACGACGTTCAAACTGATCATAACCTGAACGAACATTTACCACAATCTCTGGAATATTTTTAAAGGTACAACCTGCTAATATCATTCTTGCCCAAAGGAAATAGTCTTCCTGAATAAATCCGGCCTGATAGCTTCCTGCCTTTAATAATGCGTCTTTTTTTACTATAATTGTTACATGATTCACTCCACAACGTGACTTCATAAATTGCTTTATATCTTCATCTGAGCAAGGAAGAATACGCTTACTGATGATATTTTCAGGCGTTTCTGCAAATTCTGTAATCATTCCGCCTACTAAAGAAAGATTATCGTCTTTCTTAAACTCGTTCATTTGCAGTTCAAAACGATTAGGAAGCGAAATGTCGTCACTATCCATTCTTGCTAGATACTTATATTGAGCATTCTCAACAGCTATACGTAAAGCTCCTCCTAACCCAATATTTTGCTCCTGATACAATATCTTTAACTGTGGAAATATAGTTTTTTTATCTTCTAGAGTATTTGATAAGGCATTGGGAACAGGGCCATCAACCACTACAATTATCTCATTGGGGGGCAAAGTCTGATTGATAATCGAATCGAGAGCCACATCCAATTGTTCTGGATTATCGCTCTTATAAACCGACATTATTACTGAAAAATCATATTTACCCATTTCCTTTTTGTTTTTATTTTCTGAACTTAAATAATATTGTACTTATTTTGTCTGACACAAATGATTTCTTATTATTTCATAGAAAATAAGTTCACAGCTTCTATATACTTTTCTATTTGAGGATGATGAATTCTATTTAATCTTTTTTGTTTTACCTTTTTTATAGTCCATTGTTGTAAGGCTACTAATAAAAAGCCTATTACGAAACCTATAAGAAAAGCATAATTACCCAATGGAAGATATTGTTCGGGAAAAGCAGACAACACAAAAAAGGGCAATAAGAAGATGAGTGCTAATAGCGTGTAGCGTTTTCGTGCATTACCTTCCATATCTAAAATAGATTGTTTTTCGATGACATAATCGTCAAATTCAGATCTATTAACACCAAAATCTGCCATCTTGGGAAAAGTATCTAAATAGTCGTAATGAGCTATTTTATGTCTCAATTGTCGTTCGAAATCATTAGAAATCCATTCCATATTATTCTTTATTGCTTTAGACTATTATTTTATTATCTCGTAAATGCAATGCTTTTACATTATAATTGCTATGCTTTTACCTTGTAATTGTTATGCTTTTATAATTAAATTACTATGCTTTTTGTTTACAAGTCGATAACAGCTACTTTCCGCAAGCTTTTCAGGTAGTTTCGACGAATGGTGTATACGGCTTGCCAAGCATCACTATCTTCCACCTCTTCACGTATATTCATATCCACATTCCATTGCCCCAAAGCCTCTAAACGATCTATTGCCACTCCCACGGAGATATACTCTGGCGATGTTGTTGGTTGATATACAGGGTCTTGTTCTCCTCCTATCATAATACTCTTACTCATCAGCTCAGCCTCAACCAAATCGTCTAACAGGTTTTGTACTACTCTAATAGGAACATTTGTTTCTATTTTTAGCTCCCTTGCAGTATATGGTTTTCCTCCTAAAGCAAAACGTTTGCAAACCTTATTTAATAATACGAGACTTAAAAATAGCTTATATCGATAGCTTAATTTCTTTATATCAGTAAACAAATCAAACTTCTCTAAATTTTGATTTGTATAACATAGTTCGGCTCCGAACAAACAAATAGTCCACGAAAGCTGTAACCATAACATAAAAAGAGGCAAGGCTGCAAATGAGCCATAAATGGCATTATAACTTGAAAGGAATATCTGTGAGTTGATATACACATATTGTAAGAGCTGCATTGCAAATCCAGAAAGAATTCCAGGAACGATAGTTGACCTTATTTTTACGTTAGTATTGGGCATAAACACATAGAATAGGATAAAAACTATCGACATAATGGCATATGGCATTAATGCAATAATACCCTCCATCATGCTCCCTAAAAAAGTATAAGCATGCGCTTTATCTGCAATTGTTGATATGTATATGGAAATCCCCGATGTTAAAACAATCATGATAGGAATGATAAAGAACATCGCAATATAATCTACAAAAGTGCGAACAATTGTTCTTTCTGATTTAACATTCCATATATCGTTAAATGTAAGCTCTGTTTTTCTGGTTAACATAATGATAGTCCAGAGCATAAAAATAAGTCCAATTCCTAAGAATACACCACTTTTTGTATGCACAAGATACGAGTTTACAAAACCAATAATGGTCTCTGCCACCTGAGGTTGACTATCTAAAGCACCTCTAAACCACACTTCGATGTATTTAGAGTAACCAAATCCTCTAGCAATAGCAAACACCACAGCACAAATTGGTACAACAGCAAGGAGCGAACTATAGGTTAATGCAGATGCATAGTCCATTATCCGCTTCGTTGTAAAGAATCTAATAGAGAGAAAAAGAACTTTTATTACGTTATAAAAAAAATAACGCAAGGTAGACACATCACTAGAACTGATGCGCCAAATATCTGTTGTCAGAAATTGTTTTAAGTCTCCAAATTTTGTTGTCACGTATCTTTCTTAATCTAAAGTGTAACAAAAAGAAAAACAGAGTCTCTATAAGCCGGGTTCTGTTCCTTTATATTCTCTCGAAAAATAAAGGCATCTGTCATTTATCTAGATTGCAAGTCACCTTACAACTCAAGCATTCTACCCTCCATCGAAATAATTCGAGCGAGCAACTCTCAAACGATGGTATACGCGAACTTGCAGCTTTCGGATGGTACAGCTTAACGATCACCCATTAACTGGTAGTCTCTTACACTACCTTCTCACCCTTACCATCTTGCGATGGCGGTTATTTTCTTCTACCATATCCTACTATTACTAGTAGCTTTTACTTTCAAAAGCGAAACGCTCTACGCTGCCCGGACTTTCCTTTTGCCTCTTTTAAAGGCAAACGACAGAAACAAAACTCTGCATTTCTTAATTGCAAAGATAGGAAATATATATGGATTTAAGTGCTGAAAAGAAATAAAAATGAGTAAATAGATACCTTTTATTTATTCTAGTATATCGATTTAAGCAAGAACAAGCCCTCCATATTCTAACTAATAATACAATTCAAATAGAATAATCAATAAAAGAAAGAAAAAAGAAAGAATATGTGTTTAATAGCCGTTAAGAGTTTACTTCAAACTGTTAAAACAGAATAAAGATTATCTATAGAATGATAAATTCATATATTTTGCAGTTATATTTGTAACGACTTAACACGAAAACGACATAAAACTCTGTTTTAATAGAGTATAAAGCCATCAATAAAAACAAATTAAATTATTGCATATGAAAAATTATTCTAAGCATGTTCTTGGTGCTATGTGTATTGGTGCCATGGCATTATCTACAGGAACTTTTTTAAAAGTAAATGCAAATACATCAACAGCAGCACCAACAGGGCAACTTGTTGATTTAACTTACGCAGCAGATAAGTCTCTTCCTGCTGTGGTATATATTAAATATGTCCAAAATAGTAAGGTACAAACTGTTAATGTAGAGTCTGATCCTTTCTCTGATTTCTTTGGAGATCCATTCGGATTCTTTGGCAATCCACGTGGCGGACAAGGCGGAACTCAAAAGCGACAAGTACAAACTCCAAAGAGAGAAGCTAGCGGAAGTGGTGTCATTATCTCTCCCGATGGATACATTGTAACCAACAATCACGTTGTAGAAGGAGCTGATCAGCTTACAGTTACCCTAAACGATAATCGTGAATACAATGCAAGAATAATAGGAACAGATAAGAATTCGGACCTTGCTTTGATCAAAATAGACGGGAAAAATTTACCTGCTATTCAAATAGGAAACTCTGATGATCTTAAAGTAGGCGAATGGGTGCTTGCCGTTGGTAACCCTTTCAACCTCAATAACACTGTTACTGCGGGTATTGTTAGTGCCAAAGCACGTTCTTTAGGAGCTAATGGTGTGGAGTCTTTCATACAAACCGATGCTGCAATTAACAGCGGAAATTCAGGTGGTGCACTTGTCAACACACGTGGAGAGCTTGTTGGTATCAATGCAATGCTCTATTCTCAAACAGGGTCTTACAGCGGTTATGGATTTGCAATTCCTACAACTATTATGACAAAAGTTGTGGAAGACCTCAAGAAATATGGTACCGTTCAACGTGCAATGTTAGGCATTATAGGTACAAATGTACTCGACTGGAAAGACAAACAAAAAGAAGAGGGAAAAGAACTAGACCTCGGAACAAACGAAGGTATATATGTTTCAAAAGTAGAAAATAATAGTGCAGGCGAGTCTGCAGGCTTAAAAGAAGGTGACATTATTATTGCAGTAGATGGTAAAAAGGTTACAAAAATGTCAGAACTTCAGGAACTTATGGCAGGAAAACGCCCTGGTGACAAGCTCACAATCACTTATTTACACAATAAGAACAAAGAAAGTAAAACTGTAACACTGAAAAATGCACAAGGAAATACAAGTATAATGAAGACAGCCGACCTTGATGTACTTGGTGGAAACTTCCGTACTGTAACAGAACAACAAAAGAATGAACTAAAAATTGCTTATGGTTTGGAAGTAATTAAGGTAAATGATGGCGCATTAAAAAAGGCTGGAATCGGTAAAGGTCTTATCATCTTAGATGTCAATGACACTCCGATGAAATCTTTATCAGACCTTCAAAATGCGGTAAAATCAGCCTCTACATCTAAGGATCCAGTCCTTTATATCAAAGGAATATGGCCTACTGGCAAGAAAGATTACTTTGCAATACAAATCAACCAATAAACTTTATTCGTATAATTTATCTACAATCAACGAGGAGACAAAACAAGTTGTTTCCTCGTTGATTCTTTTTTTAGGAATCAAAGAGACGAATCACACTAGAGAAAAAGCATAATATACAAGTACAGAAATATTCAACCATTCAAAGATACAGAATATATAAAATGGCATGAATAAATCATTTAAAGTTCTTGTCAATATTAAATAAAATCTATATATTTGCAAATAGCACAAAATCTGCAGACAAATGAGACAACTAAAGATATCCAAATCGATTACAAATCGAGAAGATTCTACTCTTGATAAATATTTACAAGAAATTACACAAGAGAAACTTCTCACCACAGAAGAAGAGATTACCCTTGCCCGTAAGATTAAAGAAGGTGACAAAGATGCCCTTCAAAAGCTTACAAGAGCAAATTTACGCTTTGTTGTTTCTGTTGCAAAACAATATCAACACCAAGGACTTAGTCTTCCAGACCTTATCAATGAGGGAAACATTGGCTTGATAAAAGCTGCAGAAAAGTTTGATGATACAAGAGGATTCAAATTCATCTCATATGCAGTTTGGTGGATTCGCCAAAGTATTATGCAAGCTCTTGCCGACCAAAGTCGTCTTGTTCGTTTACCACTCAACCAAGTAGGATCGGTAAATAAGATAAATAAAATATCACATAAATTTGAACAAGAGTTCGAAAGAAAACCTTCTATTGCAGAGATTGCAGAAGAGATCAACTTACCACAAGAAAGAGTTTCAGACGCAATTAAAGGCAATAACCGACACGTTTCGATGGATGCTCCATTAACAGACGGCAATGATAATGGACTTGCAGATCTGCTTCAAGGAAACGAAGGACCAGATATTGATACTCATTTATTATTAGAATCGCTTCGAGAAGAATTGAAGTTGGCTCTAAATATATTAGATGAACGTGAACGTTTCGTTATTGAAGCATTCTATGGAATCAACCAACCTGAGATGACTCTTCAAGAGATTGGTGCAAAAAAGGGATTAACAAGAGAACGAGCACGACAGATTAGAGAGAAAGCAATAAGGAAATTAAGAAAGAATACACAAAACAAACTTCTCAAAAGTTACCTTGGAAAATAAGTAAACAAAGATAAATTAATTTATAATATCTCACTATTTTTGTCAAAGGAGCAAACCAATATAATTAAGATAGAGCGTAACTCTAAAGGAAGAAATTATAAATGGCTACTATAATTAAATATTTTAAGAATAAATAATCAACAAAACAGCCTTTTAATAGTAACCTCTTAGAGCTATGAAACATTAATTTATGGTTTCAAAAGAGTTAGGAAATCAAATAGAAATAATATTTATGGCAATTGTAAACAACAAGAAGTTAGTGCTTCTTTTATTATTCTTCATCTGCTTTATTAGCGGATTCTCAGCAACAAAACAAACCAAAATATACATCTTTGGTGTTGCAACTTCATTCAAAGATTCAACATTATATATTACAGAAATTCAAGAAATAAGCAATGCTTACATCGATAGTAAAACTAAATTTCTTGTTGAAAGAGACAATTATTCCTATCAACTAAGAGATTATTTAAAAGCTATCGGAGAACAAACACCAACTGTAAGCACAATATTTGCTACAGAAAAAAAAGATATTGAGAAGAAATATTTGGTTATAAAAAAGAAGTATTTAGACCCAGGCTTATATCAAATAAAACAAATCGACAACACAAGTTTTATATTTAAGCCAATTACTCCTACTACAATAGAATAGCTTTTGCAATGTAAACTCATTGCTATTTGTAGTCTAAAGCTATGCTTTTATATAGCAATAGCAATACTATTACAAGCCACTTGGTAAACTCTCGTCTTTTAAGTAGATCGTTACTATTATATAAGTAGGAAAAGATTATAAGCATAAGACATTATCACAATCAATGAAGACCCAAGATATTCACGATTTTAATATCGCTGAGTTAGACATCAGAATAATCTTCGAAGGTGATGGAACGAACAATATTAATCTCATTCCATCATTTAGTTCTTTTGCAACAAATGAAGCAAAAGGAGAAAGATTGTTTACTTTGACTGTTTTAGACGAATTAGATCTTCTCGCAGAAGAGAAGTTAGAGAAAATCAGAAACTTTGACACAGGAAATGGAGAGACCAGTGTCGACAAAATAACTACTGGTGGCTATCAGTTTATCATAAATAACATCCACAACAAAGAGTGTTGTTTATTAATAACAAATGATGATTTTACAGAATGCCGTTGCAGGCTATTGGGAAGCTATACGATGCGTAGTTTTGGATTAAACAACGCTCTTATCCTTATGTATGCCTTTGCTGGCGGATTTAAAGACACTTGTTTAGTCCATGCATCTTTAGTAAGACAAAACGGCTATGGATATGCTTTCATAGCAAAAAGTGGAACAGGTAAGAGTACACAAGTTAGCTCTTGGCTAAGATATATCCCCAATTGTGATCTTATGAACGACGATTGTCCTGCAATACGCATCATAAACAACGAAGCATTTATATACGGAACACCATGGAGTGGAAAGACTCCTTGTTATAGAAAAATTAAAGCTAAGCTTGGAGCAATTACAAGAATAGATCGATCCTCAACCAACTCTATCGATCAACTCCGCCCTGTTGAGGCCATAGCATCACTCCTTCCTGCAATATCTACAATGAAATGGGATAAGATTATTTATAATAATACACAACAAATTATATTCAAATTGGTTGAATTAACATCACATTACATTCTTCATTGTTTACCCAATAAAGAAGCTGCACAAATATGTCACAAAACAATAGCCAAACAACAAACATTCATTTAAGCAATAAGCAATTCTTCCCCGAAATAATAAGACTCATTAGAGAAGGACATACTGCAACCATTAATCTATATGGTTACAGCATGCGCCCATTTCTTGAAAATGGAAGAGACAAAGCTATTCTAACCCAACCTACCAACATTAAGGTTGGAGACCCTGTGCTTGCCGAATTAACTGGTCAACAATACGTGTTACATAGAATCATTTCAATTAAAGGAAACAAAGTAACTCTACGAGGAGACGGCAACTATCTTTGCGAATATTGCACCATTAGCGATATCAGAGCATCGGTGATTGGGTTCTACAGAAAAGGCAGAAAAACAATAGATTACACCAATCATTGGAAATGGAAAACCTATTCTTTCTTTTGGACAAGACTATTTCCTATTCGTCGTTATCTGCTCTATATCTACAGAAAAATATTCCTTAAAAACATCATTCAGCAACAATAACACAATAAAATATCAATATGAAGACAAAAAAAGATTTCTCATTAAAAGAAGTTTGTGGCGAATTTATCCTCATTGCAGAAGGAAAAAACAACATAGACTTTAGCAACATCATCAGTATGAATGAATCGTCTGCGCTTTTATGGAGAGAGATTGAAGGTAAAGAGTTTACCGAAGAGACTTTAAGAGATATTCTTTTAGAACATTATGAGGTTGAACCTGAAGATGCATTAGCCGATGTGCAAAAGCTAATTCATGTATGGAAAAACTCTCATTTAATTGAAGAATAAGAGAATTACATTTTATTTACAGCTCCTTTCCTCGTTATATATCCTACTACATCAAGTCAGATATAAACGGAGAAAGGAGTTTTATTTTATAAATTCACCTGAAAAAGCATTATCAAATTACCAATAACAAGCCACGATAGACACAAATCTGTTTTTACCCAAAGTATAAAACGCACACATTTGTATTATTATCACATTCTCTTTCTTAAAAAAATACAATACAATTACATAAACATTGTTTTTTAAAAGAATAATCTTATCTTTGCAATACTATCGAATAATAATTTTTCATTAAGACAAATCAATAGTATAATGATAAGTAGAACCACCATTAAACGCTGCTATGCATGGATGTTATTATTAACATTCACTCTAATGCTGTCGTTAAAAGGAATCCACTATCATTATGAAACAAATCACGACTGTGATGTAAAAACAACTCAAAGCACTACATGCACAACAGTAAAAGCAAGCTGTAGTGTCTGTGACTTCGTGTTCCAAAAAGCAAATGCCATAAAGAACATTGTTTATATCACACCTGTCCCCTATTCTATTGTAAAGTATCTATCATTCGATACTCCCTGTGTTTATCTTAGAATATTATCAATAAACACTAATTCTCCTCCATTCTTTTGGGCATAAAGCATTAAAACAAAATGCAACTTACTTGTATTTTCTTTTTTTAAATATATCGAAGTGATTTATAGACACACCAGCTTAAACGATTGTGCCTATATATAATAAGGTATAAACAACTTCACGCTTATTTACTTTGGGTATATTATAAAAGATAACCTCATTGTAAGTATTCTACAAAGACATTAGGCTTAAACTTTAGTTCAATGACTATTGGCTAAAAATTGTCGGCTTAATAAAAATAAACCATATAATTTTTCTATTTCAAAATGAAACAAAACAAGTATCTACTGGCTCTCAGTATACTTGTTCTTTGGGGCTATTCGGCACACGTTAGCTTTGCACAAACAGCTACAGAGCTGCGTAAAGAAAGTTCCATTGAACTACACTTTAAAGACAAGGAAAGCCAATTACCTGTCTATGATGTAAATGTTTGGATTAATCAAGAAGCTATTCCTAGCAATAGCCAAGGCTTAATTGCACTTCCAAAAGACATCAAAAAGACCGATATTATAAAGGTTTCAAGCATTGGATACAAAACTATCCAACTACATTTTGGCGATATCGAACATAAAAATGGACAGAATGTCATTCAACTTATTCCCGACACAAAACGCTTAGACGAAGTGGTTGTTAGAGGAACTAAAAGTAGTGTGAGTGTTAACTCTGTATCATCAACTATCAATTCACAAGCCATTCAAGGAGCAATGGGCAAATCTTTGGCGTCATTACTCGAAAATGTCAGTGGAGTTAGTAGTATTCAAACAGGCACAAGCACAGCAAAACCAGTAATACATGGAATGTATGGCAACCGAATTCTGATGATAAACAATGGCGCAAGACAAACAGGTCAACAGTGGGGACTCGACCATGCACCCGAAATAGACAAGAATGCAAGTGCTACTATCAAAGTTATTAAAGGAGCAGAATCTGTTCGTTATGGTTCAGAAGCATTAGGAGGAATTGTTGTTCTGGAACAGAAGACACTGCCATATCAAGTAGTTAAGCCTTCAGGAAGCATATCAACACTTTACGGAAGCAACGGGAAACGCTTCAATGTGGTTGCAGAAGCAGAAGGAACAATGCCTTTCTTACGTGACATTGCATGGAGATTACAAGGAACATATATCAATTCTGGAGACGCTTCAACGGCAAAGTATGTGCTAAACAACACTGGTTATCGTGAACACAACATGTCGGCAACCTTAGGATACAAGCATGGTAAGCTCAGAATTGAGGGCTTTTATAGTTTATTTAATCGAAAAGAAGGTGTGATGTTCAGTGCTCAAATGGGTAGCGAAGAGTTGCTTCAAGAGCGCATAGCCTTAGGCAAACCTGTATATGTTACGCCTTTTTCTCGCACTATCACTTACCCTTTTCATGCTGTTAATCATCACACTGCCATTGGAAAACTATATTTTGATGGTGGAAAGTTGGGCAATTACTTTTATCAAGTTGCTTTTCAAAACGACAATAGAGAAGAAAACAGAATGAGAAGAGCAGGGCCTTCCTCTATTCCTGTTGTAAGTATGAACCTCACTTCGTTTCAACATTTATTTAAATGGGATAAGACTTATGACCATTGGACCACAGAATTAGGTGCTTCTTATCTACATATTAGGAATAAAAACCAAGCAGGTACAGGCATTGTTCCTATCATCCCCAACTACACTGAGTATGATTTTGGCACTTATTTCATACAAAAATACAGTCATAAGAAATGGAATGCAGAGGTAGGAATTCGTTTTGACAACCAGGAAACAAAAGCTTTGGGTTACGATTACACTGGTAGTTTATACGGAGGACATCACAACTTTAGTAATGTTTCCTACAACTTAGGCTTCAATTACCGTCCTTCAGAGAACTGGAACTTTACTTCTAATCTAGGACTTGCATGGCGTGCACCTCACGTTTATGAGCTTTATAGCAACGGAAGTGAGCTTGGTTCAGGTATGTTTGTGGTTGGAGACACAACAATGCACTCTGAACAAAGTACGAAATGGGTTACTTCTGCAGTGTATAAAAATAGCGTTATCAATGCAAGAGTAGACGCTTATCTTCAATGGGTCAATGGTTATATCTACGATGAACCAAGCAATCAGTTCATAACTGTGATCTCAGGAGCGTACCCAATGTTCAAATATAAGCAAACAAATGCCTTCTTTCGTGGTATAGACTTTGATGTAAAAGTTCAACCAATCAAGGCCATTGAATATCATTTTCTATGCGGTTTAATATGGGCAAATGATAAAAAGACCAATAATTATCTTCCTTTTATTCCTTCATTCCGTTTCGATCATGATATAACTTGGCAAAACATCAACATCGGAAAAATTAAAGCTTATGCGCAATTAAAGCACCGCTTTGTTGCAAAACAAACACGTTTTAACCCTCAAAGCGATCTTATTAACTTCACACCACCTGCTTATAACCTCTTTGGAGCAGAGATTGGAGTTGAATGGAACATTAACACCAGCAATAAATTGCATATTCATTTAGCTGCAGACAACATCCTAAACAAAGAATATAAAGAATACACCAACCGCTCAAGGTACTACGCTCACGACATGGGACGTGATGTTCGATGCACCATTAGTTGGTATTTTTAATCGATACATTATAATATAAATAATATAAAATAAAAAGAACAATGAAAAAAAATGTATTTTCTACCATGGCAAAATATGCCACATCGGTAACAATAGCACTAACAATTGTAGCTTGTAACACAAATCCCGACGAATCAGTAGATGAGACTAAAAACAAACTTCATGAAGACCCTGCACGCATGGAGTTAGTACTTACAGAAGTAAACTCTGCACAATCGTGGGAAGAACTGTCAAAAACAGGAAAATTAGTTACGAGCAATACCAATGCAAACAATGAGAAACAAAACACCCAAACCATATCTTACGAAACACAAATAGGTAAAGGTTGGGTTATATCTCCTAATAGTGCAAGCAAGTTTGTGGTATCCTCTACCAAACAAAGTACAGTTGATAACAAACTACTCACGGTTCCAGTATACACCCTTGCTATAAAATATTATAACAACAAAGGAGAGTTAATGAATTATCAGTTCCTCACTAATGGTCAAGATGCTATTCATCAACATTTCTTCCAGTTACCTAAAAACAATCCAGTGATTGTCAATGGCAAAGAAGACTCTACCTTAAAAGCTGAAAATTTAATAGATTATCTCTATGCAGACACCGATTTTAAAGATGGTAGTTTTATAGGTTCAACTAATCCTATTGGGCTTAATGGTATTATAAGATTTTTAGTTCCTAAAGCTAATTATACGCTTAGAGTAGAATTATTTCATGGATATATTGGTAAAAAAGATCCTCGTACGCAGGCATTCTCACCTTTTTACCACCCTTCTCCTTTAATGATTCAAACAGGAACATGGGATGTTCAAGTAAACATTCCTATCGAAGTGAAATAAACAATACTATATTATAACATTTTTCATTACTCAATTATTCTTTAAAACTCAAAAATCATGAAAAAAAACGTATTAAATCCAGTACATTGGTTAGCTATGTTTATTGTTTTTACAACACTCTTCACTGCTTGTCGAAAAGATATAGACGATCAAATACCATCTCCCCCGAAAGAAGAGAATACCAATGGAAAACCAAACTCTAACAAGTTAGAAGAAGAAGACGAGATGCCAGCGAAGGTTTCTGTAGAGTTAGTAGAATGTCACATGCATGGTTCGTGGACAAAAGTACAAACTCAAGGTGGCACACATCAAAATCCTGAAAGCAAAGCAAAGTATATGCGACGTATACAAACCGTAACTTATAACTACGATAAGCAAAAGGGTTGGACTTTAGCAGATGGTAGTCAGTCTAAATTCTACACTATAGAAGCGCAAGATTATGGAACTGAAGATGCTCCAAACCCTGCTCCTGTGTATCTTATGTTTATTAAATACTACAACGACAAAGGAGAAGTTATCAATCAACAGTTTATAGACAATGGTGCAGATGCACAACATCAACATTTCTTTACCATAGAGAATGCTTCCGATATGTTCACAGGCAAGCCTTTAACAGCTAAGAACACTATAAACGATTTACTGGAATATAAGTATGCAGACACCACTCCTTGGAACAAAACCTATCACAGTGGCGAAGCTAAACTCACAGGCACTACAAACCCAATGGGCTTCAAAGGTGTTTTAAGATTTATGCAAAATCGTGTCACTTTTAATCTTAAAATAACATTAGTTCATGCACATAAAGGCAAAAAAGATGCTCAAACAGGCAACTTTAGTCCGTTCTTTGCACCTTCAAAAGCACTGCTCTCGGCGTCGGATATAGACATTACGTTTAGTATTCCAGTAGTAACTTACGCTAATAGAGAGGAATATATTGAAGAACTTGAGGAGACTACAGACACTAAATCGATAGCCGAAAACAGTTTAAGTGCTAACAGTAACCGCTTTATTCAGGCTATTATGAAGGCATTTGGTTTATCGTGGACAGAAGCATTAACCGACTATCAAACGCTTTTCTACACACAAGGAGAGGTTGAGTCAGGTGCTATTTGGTTATAAAACCATAACAACGACAAATTAAAAGATATTAGGTTAACAATAAGAAGGTATTCAGTATAACTCAGCTCTCATTGTAATTCATTTCGAATGCAGTGAGAGCTTTTTTCTTGTTCTCCTCCTACAGACATCTAGGAGCTTGTTACATACGTCCATAGACTAGTAATCTTTTCAATAAAGAAAAGTCATTCTTACATATTTTTTGTACATTTGCACCAACAAAAACAATCTAATTATGATAAGAAATATAATTCTTGCAACAGCACTACTAGCTTCTACCCTCTCAATGAATGCACAAACTGAAATACCAAAGTGGATTACTAATGTAAAAATTAGTGGTTATGGCATTCTAGATTACAACGTAAATACTCAGAAAGGCAATCGTTCTAACTCATTTAATCTTCGTCTTGGACGTATTGCTCTTGACGGAAAATTCCTCAACGACTTTGCTTGGAGAATTCAAATGCAAGTAAATGGCAACACATCCTCATTGGGAACATCTCCTCGTTTGGTTGATTTATTTGCAGAATGGCAAAAGTATGACTTCGCAAAAATTAAATTTGGACAGTTCAAAAGGCCTTTTACTTTTGACAATCCCTTACATCCTATCGACCAAGGATTTATGAGTGTAGCACAAAGTGTAAGCAGTCTTTCAGGCTTTAGCGATAGAACTGGCGAGCATGCATCAAATGGTCGTGATATAGGCGTACAACTTCAAGGAGACTTTCTCAAAACTGCCGAAGGACGAAATCTGCTCCATTATCAAATAGGCGTATTCAATGGAGAAGGTATTAACACGAAAGATGTTGACCAACAAAAAGACATTATTGGCGGATTATGGGTGATGCCTGTTGATGGTTTGCGCATTGGTGCATTTGGTTGGACAGGCTCTACCACACGAAAAGCAAACTATACAGAAGAGGTTACTGTAGGAACTATAACCACAACACAACGCGTTAGCAAAACTGTTACATTACAAAAGCGCAGATATGCATTATCGGCAGAATATAAAAAGAACGACTGGACACTAAGAAGTGAATACATTCATTCTACAGGAAAAGCTTTTGCATCTAAGAATCCCGATGGGAAGAGCAAGCAATCTGTTAGTATTTCTAGTTTAGGAGACCAAGCAGAAGGCTGTTATGCTCTTGTTATTGCACCAATTATAAAGAAAAAGTTATATGCAAAAGCACGTTTCGACGCCTACACTCCTACTGGTTCTTGGGCACAATCAAAAAGTCTTTACGAGATAGGTATCGACTATGACATCGACAAACACTTTAGAATTGCAAGCGAATACGCCATCGTTAAAGATAAGACATTAGTTAACTCAAACTATAATATCATGGACATTCAGGTATCATTTAGATTCTAAACACATTGTAATCTAATATAAAATGCCTTTATCTTTAAATAATGCACATTGAACATCAAAAATATTCATAACTAAAATGAATCTTTTTATATGCCAAAAGCACTGCTATTACAAGGCAAAAGCAGTGAGTTTACATCACAAAAACAATGCTTTTAATCAGTATTTTATATTGACTAATAGAAAATGGAGTTGCAAAAAACAATGCAACTCCATTTTATTTTCATATAATGAAAGTTCCTTTGAAACAAAAATTCATCAATTTCATATCCCAAAATATCAATTTAGCAAATAAACACATATAATAAATGAAGTAGAAAACATCATTATCTATAAAGAGTCTCATAGAACTTTCAAAATAACAATCACTTCATCACATCCCAATCAAAATACATTTTCTCTCAAATTATTTCAAGAATAAATATAAAAAAAACAAATAATATAGTCAAAATTCATCATCTCTCGAAGTATATACATTCTATTAAACTTTAGAAAAAATCTTATTTTACATCAAAAGTAACCATTATAACTTAGAAAAAGAGAAATACAAGATTTTAAGAATTATTAAAAGTAGGAAAATTACCACTTAATTAACAAAAAAATTGTACTTTTGCAGTCCGTTTATTATATGATTTTAAAGAATACTAAACAAGTATGCAAAACGAAGACATTCACAAAGACCTAAAAGAAAAGGCGATTTTCTTAGCAGAATATGCTGCAACTTTAGATGCAGTAGGTGCACAAACATCTCGTACATCTTATAACACTAAACGTATTGCAAAGTCATTTGGCTATTGGTGCAATATGATTATGCTCCCTAACTCTGTTAGTATCACCCTACATAACGAAAATAGAGAACATTCATATACCTACGTTAAGAGAACCCCTGAACTTGGTCTTAACTTTAATGTCAACATGAAATTGTCTCATCTTTCATGGCTTGCATCTGACAATAACTTTTCTTTAGATGAACTTTGGACTCGCTTTAAGAATATTATTTCAGAGCCAAGAGAAAGCAGATGGACTGTTTTATTCCTAGTTTCGTTTGCAAATGCTGCCTTTTGTAGACTTTTTGACGGAAACTATACCTCAATTGCAATCGTGTGGATTGCTACCTTTATAGGCTTTTTCATTCGTCAAGAACTTTTGAAAAGACATTGGCACATACTTATGGTTTTCACCATTTGCTCCTTTGTCTCAACCATGATAGGCTCTACCGACTACCTTTTCTTTCACGGAGGAACTGAAGATATGTCGCTAGGAACATCAATGTTATATCTTGTTCCAGGTGTTCCCATCATCAATGGAGTTATGGATATGATTGATCATCACGTACTTAATGGCATTGCAAGACTTACAAAAGCCTTTATGTTGGTGGTTTGTATTGCAGTAGGATTAACCTTTACTGTTATTCTTTTAGATGTAAATCCATTTACGGTAACAAAAGTTACTTACCCCAATGTATTGCTTGCAGCTATTAAAGATGGGCTTTTTGCTATCATTGCAGGTTTAGGTTTCGCCATCATCTCTAATCCTCCACGCAAAGCTTTGTTTATAACAGCCTTACTTGCATGCGTTGGTCATGGTATTAGATACTTCTTAATGCACCACGAATCATTAATGCTCGACCAAGTAACAGCATCTAGTATTGCAGGTTTATCAATCGGTCTTCTTGCGATTCCTGCTGCTATGAAGATTCATTATCCTGCCGAAGGATTCGCATTTCCAGCTCTGCTACCAATGGTTCCAGGAATGTTTGCCTACAAAGCCATTAGAGATTTAATAGGAATTGTGCGTAGCCCAGATACAACAAATGACTATGTCAATTTGTTCTTCCACAATGCAACTCTCACAATTCTTGTAATGATGGGTATGGTTGCTTGCTGTGTTATTCCTATTTTCATATTTCACAAACAATCATACTCAGTAACACGAGACGAATAATAGGGGTAAATAAAAACTAAAAGAAAGTATTTTAGGTAAAAAATCAAATAAAATAAAAAGATAGATTTTGTCCACAAAAAGAGAAAGAAGCATTCGTTTAAGTAAGAAAAATAAGGTATATTTGCATTTGTGATTGAATTAGAAAGACATATTGAGGTACTTTTGCTGAATAATGACTGTGTTATTATTCCTAATTTTGGTGGATTTATGGTTCATCATGTAGAGGCTAGATATGATGAAAAAGACCATATATTCTTACCTCCATATAGAACTTTAGGATTCAACCCACAGCTAAAAATGAACGATTCATTATTAGCACAATCGTACATTGAGGCTTATGACATTAGCTATCCAGAGGCAATTAAACGCATCGAGAGTGAAGTTGATGAACTAAACCAAATACTCGACAACGAAGGTGAATATGAGTTAAACGATATTGGCAACCTGCATCGAAACGAAATAGGTTCTTTTGACTTCATTCCTTGTGATGCAGGAATACTCACTCCCTATCTTTATGGCTTGAGTTCGTTTGAGCTTGAATCTCTAAATTCAATCAAAGCAAAACAAAATCAGGAAATACCTGAAGATAGAAAAGAAACAAGTAATATTCCTTCTGGTATACAAGCATCAGAAAAAAACAATATATTTGCAAATCAATCGTCGCTTTCTTATAATACAGAAGAAGAACAACAAGACCAAGAAAAGAGTATTCGCATATCAATAAGCATGCTCCGAAATATTGCTGCAGTAGCAATATTATTCGTTGTTCTAATGCTCATCCCCACTCCATTGTCTAACAAAAAGGACAATTTAATTCAAAGTGAACTCAATACAAGTCTTCTTTATAAAATCATTCCTCATGATGTTATAACTGAGAAATCAGGTATAACTCCTCTTAAGAGAATTGCCCAAAAGCCACAAGCTGAAAGCACTAAGGAAGTTAAAGTTAAGGAAGTTATAGAGGAAGTGAATGCTCCTCAAAAACAAGAAACATTTTATACTATTGTTTTAGCTAGTAGAATTACTAAGAAAAACGCTGAAGCTTATACAGAAAGTCTTAAAAACAAAGGACTTGAAAATGCTGAGATACTAGCTAAAGGGGCTCATATTAAGGTTATTTGTGGCAGATATGAATCTGAAAAAGAGGCATACAAAGCAATGAATAAATTGAATAACAACCCTGATTTTGCAGATTGTTGGGTAACAAAAATTCAAGAATAGAATGAAAAGAGCAAGATGTCCTAAGTGCGATAACTATATAACATTCGATGAAACAAAATATCAAGAAGGACAATCACTTATATTTTCTTGCCCTGATTGTGGCAAGGAATTTGGCGTTCGCATTGGTATCTCAAAGTTAAAGAATACTCAGAAAGAGGAAATTCTTGACGAAAATGCTAATGAAAAAGGAGCAGGTTCTATCGTTGTTATCGAAAATGTTTTCCATTATAAGCAAATTATCCCTCTTCAAATGGGCGATAACGTGATTGGAAGATACATGAAGAACAGCGGAATTAATTGTCCAATTGAAACCAATGACCCAAGTATTGACATGACACATTGCATTATTAATGTAAGTAAGGACAAGAAAGGGCAGCTTAAATATGTTCTTCGTGATGGTCCTAGTTTCACTGGAACATTCGTTGATAATGAGATTTTAGGAGATAGAGAACGCCGAATTATTGAAGAAGGTTCATTATTCACCATTGGCGCAACAAGTATAATACTTCGCTCTGCACAAGAAACTGGCGAATAATATATTTATTCTTTTAAGTTCAATAAACCATAATACAAACACAATAGAGAAAACATTTTCTTTATCAGATAATGTGAATGTGAAGATTATTATTCTCTTTTATATCTAAAAATCTTAATTTTATATTTCTTTTAGGGAAGTTATTAGTAGCTTGAATAACAAGAATAAAAGTTAAGAATAAGTTACTCAAATGCTAATTTATTGAGGCGTTCTTCTAAAAAAGAAGCCATCGAGCGCTTAATGGCAAGGGTGATAACACACGTTTCGTCATATTTTTGCTCAACAATGCGTGGGTTTAACTCTTTAACTACCCTCATAACGCTATTCATCATCACATAAGGAAAGGTGAAAGTAATAGTTTCTTCAATCGTCTTCTCTATCACTTGTGCAGCAGAAAGGGCTTCTGCAGTCGCCTCACGATAGGCAACTATCAATCCACTTGTCCCGAGTTTCACTCCTCCAAAGTAACGAACAACCACCACAAGTATATTAGTTAACTCACGAGAATTGATCTGTCCGAGAATGGGTTTACCTGCAGTGCTACTGGGTTCTCCATCATCATTGGCTCTGAAGTCAGTTCTTTCAGGTCCTAACATATAGGCATAACAAACGTGCCTAGCATCGTAATACTTCTTTTTATATTCGCTTAGAAGGTCTTTTATTTCTTCGATTGTTTCTACAGGATGTGCAAAAGCGAGGAATTTACTACGCTTTTCGGTATAAATCCCCTCGCTTTTATCTTGTATTGTTAAATAAGTATCACTCATAAACAATTGTTTACGACAACTTATGGATAACCAATCCCGAACGAAGTTTAGGTTCAAACCATGTTGCTTTGGGTGGCATTATGTTGCCAGTATTAGCAATATCCATAATTTGTTGCATAGAAACAGGATAGAGTGCCAATGCCATTTGCATCTCTCCACTATCAACTCGGCGTTTAAGTTCTTCTAAACCACGTAGTCCACCCACAAAATCTATACGCTTATCGGTACGGAAATCTTTGATTCCTAAAATACTATCAAAAATTAAGCGACTTGAAATATCAACGTCTAAAACACCAATTGGGTCGTTATTGTCAAAGGTTCCAGCCTTAGAAGTTAGGCTATACCAATGTTTATTTAAATAAAGTGAGAAGTTATGTAGGGCATTTGGATGATAAATATCTGTTCCTTTATCTTCTACAACAAAGTCTTTTTCTAGGCTAGTAAGGAACTCTTGCTCTGTAAGTCCATTTAAATCGGTCACTACTCTATTGTAATCTAGAATGGTTAATTGCGATGCTTGGAAACAAACGGCCATGAAATAGTTATACTCTTCGTCGCCTTTATGATTTGGATTTTGCTGTGCTTTCTCTGCACCAACTAAGGCTGCAGCTGCTGAACGATGGTGTCCGTCGGCAATATAAAGTGCTGGCATCTTTGCAAATTCTGAGGTAATGAGCTTGATATCCTCTGTATTCTCGATAATCCAGAATTGATGTCTAAAGCCATCAATAGGAGCAATAAAATCATATTCGGGTGTAGTTGCAGCATAACGCACTATTAATTGGTCAAGAGTTGCATTGTCGGGATAAGCAAAGAACACAGGTTCGATATTGGCATCACACACTCTTACGTGCTTCATTCTATCCTCTTCTTTATCCTTTCTAGTAAGTTCGTGCTTCTTAATTGTACCATCTAAATAATCATTCACATAAGCTCCAACAACTAAACCATATTGAGTTTTGTTGTTCATTGTTTGTGCATAGATATAATAGTGGTCTTTTTCGTCTTGCACTAACCAACCTTTTTCTTGGAAATTCTTAAAGTTTTTAGCTGCTTGTTCATACACTCTAGGGTCGTATTCGCTTGCGCCTACCTCGAAATCAATTTCTGGTTTGATAATATGATATAAACTCTTTTCGTTGCCTTTAGCCTCTTCTCTAGCTTCTTCTGAATTCAATACATCGTAAGGACGTGACTCTATTTGTTCAACTAGCTCTTTAGGAGGGCGTATTCCTTTAAATGGTTTTATTGTTGCCATTGTGATATTATTCTATGATAACTGTTTGAATGCAATGAAGTCGCTATATAATAACGACTTCATTAGCTTTTATTTATTCACTTGATACTTTGTGCATCCTTCGTTAAAAAAGGCATTTATTTGCTTAGCAGCAGCGATTCCTGCATTGGTATTGGCTTCGTTTGTCTGCGCTCCCATCTTCTTTGGAGTTGAGAAATAACGTCCATCGAATTGCACAAACAGCTCATCTGCACTTGGTTTGATGTCTGTTATAAATTGAATGTCTTGACGCTCAGCCATCAACTTCAATAGCTCTTCTTCGTTAATAACCTCTTTACGAGCTGTATTTACTAAGATTCCGCCTTTAGGAAGCTTACTTACCAATTCATAGTTGATGCTCTTTGTAGTTTCAGGAGTTGCGGGAATATGAAGCGAAACAATATCGCATTGTTCAAATAATGCACTTGGCGAGCTTACTGTTTTTACGCCATCGCTTTCTATTTGCTCTGCTGTGCAATAAGCATCATAAGCATAAACTTCCATACCAAAGCCTCTTGCAATGCGTGAAACGTTTCTACTGACATTGCCATAAGCCAATAAACCAAGTTTCTTTCCTTTGAGTTCTGAACCAGATTTACCATTATAAAAGTTGCGAACTGCATATACTAATAAGCCAAATACAAGCTCTGCTACAGCATTTGAGTTTTGTCCTGGAGTGTTTTCAACCACCACTTGGTGTTCTTTAGCACTTTGAATGTCTACATTATCATATCCTGCTCCAGCACGAACAACAATCTTTAATTCTTTAGCTGCATCTAAAACATCTTTATCTACGATGTCAGAACGAATGATAACTGCGTTTGCTTGAGCTACTGCTGATAAGAGTTCAGACTTCTCTGTGTACTTTTCTAAAACCTCAACAGAATGTCCTCCGTTTACTATTTCTTGTTTAATAGCTTCTAATGCCTCTTTAGCAAAAGGCTTTTCGGTTGCAATTAGTACTTTCATATCTTATCTTTTACATTAATATCTAATAGCATATTTAATCTATTGTTTATGCAAATAAATCATTTAAAGCCTCTGCCATTGTTGGATGTGTAAATATTTGATTCTTTAATGTTTCTGCAGTTATATTATTATCAATAGCTAACTTACAGATATTAATGAGTTCGTGAGCCTCCGCACAAAATAAAGTTACACCTAAAATACGATTACTTTGCTTCTCAACGATAGCCTTTAATAATCCATCTGTTTGCCCTAACACCTTTGCTTTAGGTATTGCATTAGCAGCAATCTTTTTAACTTCAAATTGTAGTCCTGCTGATTTTGCCTGCTGTTCTGTTAATCCTACTTGTGCAAGAGTGGGATAAGTGAAGACTGATGTCGCTATATTCTTACGATCAAGTCTACTTCTTTTCGAATCACCAAATAGCTGGTCACGCACTATTCTATAATCATCTAGCGACATATAGGTAAATTGTGGAGTCTTAGCTACATCGCCCATTGCCCATATATGCTCATTAACTTGCAGATAATCATTGGTTATTATATATCCTCTTTCGTCTGTTTTAATATCTGCGTTATGCAATTCTAGCTCATCAGTTGCAGGCTTTCTACCTATTGCAACCAGCACTGCTTCGGCATCAAAGTTGCCTTGTGAGGTAATAACAGTTGTATAATCATCATTCTCCTGCAATTCGCTTGTTTTTGAGTTCAACATTACTTCTATTCCACGTGTATTGAGAATACGTAGCATTTCGTCTGCTACATCTCTGTCTTCACGTGCCAAAAAGGTGTCACTTGCTTCCAAAATGGTTACCTTACTACCAAAAGCTTGGAACATACAAGCAAACTCTAACGAGATATAACCACCACCAATAATAACAAGGCGTTTAGGAAATGTGTTTAAAGATAATAACTGAGTACTATTATAAACATGATTTCCATCTCCTCCCTTGATATTTAATGAGATGGAAGTAGTACCTGTATTAATGAAAATTCGTTGTGCGGTAACTTCAATTTCATCACCTTCTCCCTTTAATAATACAGTGTTTTTATCTATAAAAGATGCAGTTGCATTGATAATTCTTACTTTTTCTAAGTCGTCAAGTTTCTTATAATTGGCAGCACGCAAAGCTGAAATCAAAGCATTTTTGCGCTCCATTGCTTGTTCGAAATAAACGCTTTGATTTACATCTAAAGGTTTTCTCTCTGCCTCTACTAATAGCTTTTTAGAAGGAATACAGCCTATATTAATGCAAGTTCCACCATACATAGAACTACTTTTCTCAACTAGTATCACTTCTTCACCATGTTTTGCTAAATCAGCAGCTAAGGTTTTACCTGCCTTTCCAAATCCTATAATAAGATTCTTAATATTGATTTTATCCATAATAATTATTCCTATAGTAAAAAGGAAATAAGAAGATAGGCCTTAATTCTCTACCCTTTTTATTACCTCTTCCTTATTTTAATGATTTATTTCAAATTCTTTCATACACTTAACCAATGCTTCTACGCCTTCAATTGTTTGCGCATTGTAGCAACTTGCTCTAAATCCTCCAACCGAACGGTGTCCTTTTATGCCCACCATTCCTTTGCTTGTTGCAAAATCAAAGAAATCTTTTTCAAGCTCAGCATATTCATCTTGCATCACAAAACAAATATTCATTAATGAGCGATCAGCCTCTTCTACAGTGCCACGAAATAGCTTATTCCGATCAATTTCACCGTAAAGTAGTTCTGCTCTTTGCTTTGCGAGCTTATCCATAGCCTTTACTCCACCATTTTTCTTTATCCAACGAAGATTTTCTAAAGCAGAATATATAGGCACAACTGGCGGTGTATTGAACATAGAGCCTTTGTCTACATGGGTGAAGTAGTTTAACATTGTAGGTACAGGGCGTGTCATTTTGTTCAACAAATCATCTTTTACGATGACAACAGTAACACCTGCCATAGCCAAATTCTTTTGTGCTCCTGCATAAATACATTGATATTTAGCGACATCTACCTCACGACTAAATATGTCAGAACTCATATCTCCAACCATAAGAACAGGAACATCATAATCTACTCGTGTTTCTGTACCATATATAGTATTATTAGTTGTGATGTGAAGATAATCAACATCAGAAGGACAAGTCCAGTCTTTGGGTATGTAAGTATAGTTCTTATCTTCCGAAGAAGCTAACTCTAAAACCTCACCATATAGCTTAGCCTCCTTCATTGCCTTTTTAGCCCACACACCAGTGTTAAGGTATGCAGCTTTAGTGTGCAACAAATTACAAGGAACTTGCGTAAATTGCAAAGAGGCTCCACCACCTAAATATATGACAGAATAACCTTGGGGAACATCCAAAAGTTCTTTAATCAAAGATATACTCTCGTCAATAACAGGTTGAAAATCTTTCGATCGGTGACTGATTTCCATTAAAGATAAACCACTATTGTTAAAGTTTAGAATTTGTTTCGCAGTATTTTCAATCACTTCACGTGGAAGCATAGAGGGACCAGCATTAAAGTTATATTTCTTCATAAGATAGACTTCTTTTGTGTGTTAAATTTCGATTTATTAATATATATGCGAAAATACACTTTTTATTTTATACAGCCAAAATTATTAAACACTATAATTTATAACCTTACTCATTTGTTTTTAGATAACAAAAAATATTATTTTTTTTAATAAATTCTTCATTTCAAATTTGCACGTTATAAAAAAAAACACTACCTTTGCATCGCAATTAAGCAACAACATTGCGTTATTTACATCGCGGAGTGGAGCAGTTGGTAGCTCGCCAGGCTCATAACCTGGAGGTCATACGTTCGAGTCGTGTCTCCGCAACTACTTAAAAAGAGAAGTTTTAATAAACTTCTCTTTTTTATTTTATACGTTTTTCTGACACTACCCTTTTGCAATTTGATACTATTTCAGTAGGAATTTATCCATAACCCTTATCTTTTTATATCCTCATTCTATGTTTACTTTGCCAAATTCCAAATATCAGTGGGTTCAAAAATACCCGAAACACCTTGCTTTGCAGCTACAATCATAGCCTTCGCAACCACTTCTGTGGGCATAGGACGTTGCTTTTTAAATAGTCCCAAAGCATTTAATACTTTTAAAACTACCACAACAACCTTTTCATCTGTCTTGGTTGTATTCTTACGAATCAATAAAGGCGGACGCATAATCACCTCTTTTTGAAAATGAAGTTGCTGAATAGCCTCTTCTAATTCTCCTTTCATTCTGGTATAAAAGAGTTTCGAATTTGCATTAGCCATAGCCGAAGAAACGAGAATATAAATAGGCACTCCATTGGAATGAGCTGCTTGTGCAAACTCGAGTTGATAAGTATAATCTATTTCGTATTGTCTTTCTCTAGAGCCTGCAGCCTTCAATGTGGTTCCCATACACGAGAAAACAACATCTCCTTTTATCATATCTTGCCAGTCTTTTAGCTGTTTAAAATCTACAATACGAGTTGTTAACTTGCCATTTTCCATAGGCATTGCACGGCGAACAAACACCTCTACTCCGCTAAAGGTATCATCTTTTAAAAGCATTTCAACTAAATCTAGTCCCACTGCACCTGTTGCTCCTAACACAATTGCTTTCATATCTTTCTTATTCTTATTATTTGTAATGAGGTTACCCTATTCTTCCGCAAAGATATGAACAATCCTTCGATCTATCAATACATCGCTTTCATTTTCCCATCTCATCTCTCTTATATATAAATAAGTTGTTTCTTATACTAAAAGAGATAAACAAAGTATTTTAAAATCCTCTTTTCCTTAGAATGATTTTAAATGAGAAGAGTAACAATCCAATATACTCTTGATTTTCAACAAAATAGAGATGGGGAAACAATAGCAGCACTATTAGAAAACAAACTCAATGCTATTGCAATGTAAAGTCAATGATTTTGAGGTGCAATTGTAACACTTTTATAAGATGAAAAGAAAGACTTTATGGGATAATATATAAAAAAAAATCCACAAAAACCAAATTGTCCTTTGTGGATTGAGTATAAAAAAAATGTTATTAAACAACTATCTCACCATAATTTATTTATTAGTAAGCATCTTCATCATCGGCAATAGAGTCATTTTCCATATCAAGATCTTCTGGATCTGTATCAAATGTAGTATGATAACTTTCTTCTGTAAGTTCTTCTTCATCGAAAGAATCTTCATCTTCGTCATCATAATTATTAGGAAGATCAATGTCATCATCTTCTTCATCATCATCAGAAGGCAGGTCTTCTTGCTCTATTCTTGTTTTATTTTTTTCGACTTTAGGTTTCTCTTTTGCAAAAATTGCCTCAACCCAAGATCCTTTTTCAATTTCAAGAACTTCGAAACCATTGTTCACTTTGGTTTCATACATACCGCCAGCTTTATGCAAACGATCCTTTGGAAGTGTGGTTGTGCTAACATCAAAGCCTGAAGTTATAATATCTTGAATGCTTTGCGACAATGAATTCCAGCCTCCACCAAAATTACGTTCGAGTACTTCTATGAGCTTTGTTGCACTGATATAGCGTATATTCTCATAAGTCAAATCAGTTACTCTCATAATAGGACGCTTCTTAATCGCCCACTTTACTTTCGCAGAATCATCTATTTTGACTTCTCCAACTTTAAATCCACGGTCTTCATACTTAGCAATTACCTCTGGACGATCTATCTTTATCTCTTCGATTTCGAATGCACTTTTGATAATATCAATATAATGTCGTGCATTATCTGATAAGTCAAAATCTTTCTCTGCTGCATCCCATAATCTAAAAATATCGTTCTCTTGTAATTCCCAAGCATTGGTCTTGGTAAGGGTTTTAATTGTTAAAGCCTTTTGTTGTTTCATACTTTATTGTTCACTTTCTTTGTTATTCAGATTGATTCGTGTTCTATTTTAAGTCACGATACTAGATTTTTTTGTATTAAAACATCTACTTTAAATCGTCGATTGCTTTTAAGTGCGTGCAAAAGTAAATACTAAATTCATAAAAAACAAGTTTTAGAGCAAAAAAATAACTCTCTTCAAAAAACATTATTCCTAAAGAATTGAAATCTTTTTTTTTTCATATCTTTGCATTATGACAAAACCATTGGCAGAACGTTTACGTCCCAATAGCCTAGAAGAGTATGTAGGTCAACAACATATAATAGGTAAAGGAGCACCTTTACGACGCATCATAGACTCGAAACATGGTGTTCCATCATTTATATTATGGGGACCTCCAGGGGTCGGGAAAACAACTCTTGCAACCATAATATCTCACACTATTGATGTACCTTTCTACACTTTAAGTGCCGTTACCAGCGGAGTTAAGGAAGTTAGAGAGGTGATTGACAAAGCTACAAAAGAGCGTTTTTTTAGTAATAATGCTCCTATTCTATTCATAGATGAGATTCATCGCTTCAGTAAATCGCAACAAGACTCTCTTTTAGGCGCTGTAGAAAAGGGCGTAGTGACACTTATTGGTGCCACAACAGAGAACCCTTCGTTCGAAGTTATACGTCCTCTTTTATCGAGATGTCAAACTTATATACTGCAACCACTAAGCAAAAACGATCTCGAAGCATTGCTCCAAAGAGCTATTACTGAAGATGTTGAATTGCAACAACGTAATATTGAGCTACGAGAAACAGATGCTTTACTACATTTTAGTGGTGGAGATGCTCGCAAACTGCTCAATATTCTCGAATTGGTTGTAGATGCTTTTGTTGGTGATGAGAAAGTAATTATAACCAATGACTTTGTTAAACAATGCCTACAACAGAACCCTTTAGCATATGATAAAGGTGGAGAAATGCACTATGACATCATCTCTGCATTCATAAAGAGCATAAGAGGAAGTGACCCCGATGCCGCTATTTATTGGCTTGCACGTATGATTTCGGCAGGAGAAGACCCTAAATTCATTGCTAGACGTCTTGTTATCAGTGCCTCTGAAGATATTGGTTTAGCTAATCCCAATGCGCTTTTATTAGCAAATGCCGCCTTCGATGCAGTGCAAAAGATTGGTTGGCCCGAAGGAAGAATACCGCTTGCAGAAGCCACTATCTATCTTGCCACATCGCCAAAGAGCAACTCTGCCTATCTCGCAATTAACAAAGCACTTGATATTGTCAACGAAACTGGCAATCAACCCGTACCACTTCACTTACGAAATGCGCCCACTACGCTGATGAAAGAGGTGGGATATGGCGACGGTTACAAGTATAGTCACGACTATCCGAATAACTTTATTGAGCAACAATACATGCCCGATGCCCTTCTTGGTATGCGTTTATGGCAGGCTCAGCACTCTTCTAACGAAGAAAAGCTATATCAACAAATGGTAAAATGCTGGAGAGACAGGTTTAAATAGGCAATCAACAGCATTGAAACGAACATTCAATTAGAATACAAATAATTATACTTTAAATTAATAAAACATGAAAATCGTAGTGTTAGATGGCTATGCTATCAACAATGGAGATATCACTTGGAACGACTTTGAACAGCTTGGTGAATTCAAAGTGTATCCTAGAACCAGTAAAGATGATATCATTGAAAGAGCTAAAGATGCTGAAATGATATTGCTTAATAAGGTTCCAATGAAAGAAGAAACCTTGCTTCAACTTCCTAAACTCAAATATATTGGTGTACTTGCAACGGGCTTTAACATTGTAGATGTTGATGCAGCGAAACGATTAGGCATTGCAGTTACCAACATTCCGAATTACAGTACCGATAGTGTTGCACAGACAGCGTTTGCCCATATCTTAAATATTACAAACAAAGTAGACTACTATGCTTGCGAAAACAGAAAGGGAAGATGGAGCCAACAAAGTGATTTTTGCTATATCGACACCCCTATTCAAGAGCTAACAGGAAAGACATTAGGTGTTATTGGTTTAGGAAATATAGGCAAACGAGTGGCAGATATAGCCTTAGCGTTTGGCTTAAAGGTAAAAGTTTTCACAAGTAAAAAGGCAGAAGATCTACCTACTGGAATTGAAAAAGCATCTTTAAACGATTTGTTATCGACAAGTGACATCGTGTCACTTCATTGCCCTTTGACCGACACTACAAGAGAAATGATTAACAAAGACACACTAAGTATAATGAAACCCAATGCTATTTTGGTAAATACTAGTCGTGGACCGCTTGTTAATGAGCATGATATTGCCGAGGCTTTACATTCTAAATTGATTGCAGCTTACGCTGCGGATGTGATGTGTAAGGAGCCTCCTGCAGCAGATAATCCATTGTTTAGATGCGAAAATGCCTATATAACACCTCACGTTGCATGGGCAAGTACTGAGGCATTAGGTCGCCTTTTAGACATAGCTTTAAGCAATGCGAAAGCCTTTATCAATGGAAATCCAACCAACGTAGTTAATCCTTAAATCACAATTCACCATGCTTAATGCATTAGACTTATTTAATCACAACACCACAATGATGGATACTCTCCAGGTAGTGATTGAGTTTATTGGTACATTTGCATTTGCCATATCAGGAATTCGACAAGCTGCTGCAAAGAAATTCGATTGGTTTGGAGGCTTTGTTTGTGGCTTTGCAGTGGCCATTGGAGGCGGTACTTTGCGTGATGTTATGCTGGGATTAACTCCCTTCTGGATGACATCTGCATCATATATCACATGTACTATTTTTGCACAACTTGTGGTTATTGTCTTCACAAGGCATATGAAACGCCTCGATAATGCGTGGATGATATTCGACACTTTGGGTTTAGCACTCTTCACTATCGTTGGATTACAAAAGACATTAGCATGTGGTCACCCCTTTTGGGTTGCCATAGTAATGGGCTGTATGACTGGTGCTGCGGGTGGAGTGATACGTGATGTATTATTAAATAATGTACCTGTTATATTTAAAAAAGAAATATATGCCATGGCAAGTATCGTTGGTGGCTTGGTATATTGGATCTTAACAATAGCACATATCAATGCTGTTTGGGCATCAATTACCACTTTCTTTGTGGTATGTGCTATCAGATGGCTCGCTATTCGATATCATATTTCACTTCCAATACTTAGAAATGAAGAGAATGAAAGTGAGATGAAAGAAGAAGAAAACTAGAATATAGAGGAATAAAAAGAGGTTATCAATTGATAACCTCTTTTTTTTGTGACTCCGGCAGGATTCAAACCTGCAACCTTCTGATCCGTAGTCAGATGCTCTATTCAGTTGAGCTACGGAGCCTTTTTGCTTAATTGCGAGTGCAAAGGTAGGCATTTTGAATCATTCTACCAAATAAAATTCATTATTTTTTTCAACTTTTTCAATCCTATTCTTTTATAAATGGAGATTTATTCCACTTATTACTTTATATCAAACTGAATAACAACAAGTTACAAAACCATAGTTTTACAACTAAAAGTCAATGCTTTTAGGTTTCAATCGCATTTCTTTTGTCTACCAATAACAATGCTTTTACTTTCTAAAAGTCAAAATGGAAGAAATGAAGATCATTTTCTTTCTTTTACAATGGAGAAAAAATGGGATAAAAGAGCATGTGAAGTGCAGTAATAGCCAGAAGTATTTAGTTGTCAAAAGATTGCACTCTTACCTTCGTATGAGGCAAAAAGAAAAACGACAGGATAGAAATTAGCTTATCTACCCCATCGTTTCCCAAATAAAAATTTTACTACTTATAATTTAACCCATTATTTTTTAATCATCTCAATCGAGCGTTTTAAGAAGCTATCTAATGCAGCTCCCTTCAACATTCCATTTTGAAGAAGTGCCAAGTCGATAAGTTGGTGCACCACATTGTTATCCTTTGCAAATGCAGCAACAATATCATCACGTTTCTTTTGCTCATCAGCAATAGCCTTTCTTGTAGCTTCCAAGTCTGCTTTCTCTTCCGAAGTAACTTCTTCAGGCTTCTTTTTATCTTGCTGTTGTTGCAACACTTGTAGGCGAGCTTCTTGTCCTTTAATTTCGCTAAGTACTGGTTTCAACTCACTTGAAGTAGCTTCTTGAGTGTTCTTCAACACATCTTTAATAAGCGAATGATCGGTATTGAGCACCAAAGTGTAGCTATCTGGGAACTGAGAATAGAAGCCCATACCAGGTTGGAACTGGCTCATATCCTTCATTCTGCGCATAAATTCGTTTTGAGTTATCATCAAAGGAGCACCTTCTTCGCCCAAAGCTTGCACGTCAACAACAAACTCCGTTTTGTCGATAGCAGGCATTTGCGATTTAAACACGTATGTAAGACAATCTTTATCGCTACCCACTACGTCAGATTCTTTTTGATTTTCCTTAGCAATAAGCTTGTCTGCAATGTCAGCATCTACACGAGTAAAACGACATTTCTCCAACTTTTGCTCTAAAAGATTAATCATTGGAACATCTAACTGACCATCAAACAGCAACACGCTATATCCCTTTTGCTTTGCAGCCTCAATGTAAGTATATTGGTCTTCCTTGTTGGTTGCATAAAGATAGATAAGATTTCCGTCTTTATCTGTTTGATTATCTTTGATGAGAGTGCGATATTCTTCGTATGTAAAGTTCTTAGCTTCAACATCAGTAAACAAGCTAAAGTCTTTCGCTTTATCGTAGAAATCTTCTTGAGAAAGCATTCCATACTCGATAAATATCTTCATATCGTTCCACTTTTCCTCATATCCTTTACGATCTTCTTTGAAGATTCCAGCCAAACGATCAGCCACTTTCTTAGTGATATATGTAGATATTTTCTTCACGTTTGCATCGCTTTGCAAATAGCTTCGGCTCACATTTAGTGGAATATCTGGACTATCTATCACACCATGAAGTAGGGTTAAGAATTCCGGAACAATGCCATCTACTTGGTCTGTTACGAATACTTGGTTTGAATAGAGCTGTATTTTGTTGCGTTGTAGCTCGATATTCGACTTGATTTTAGGAAAATATAGAATACCAGTGAGGTTAAATGGATAGTCAACATTTAAGTGAATCCAGAATAAAGGTTCGTCACTCATTGGGTAAAGAGTGCGATAAAAGCTTTTATAATCTTCGTCTTTTAATGAAGAAGGAGCCTTTGTCCATAGTGGTTCCACTGCATTGATTACATTATCTTCGTCTGTTTCTTGTTGTTTTCCGTCTTTCCATTCAGTCTTTTTACCGAAAACTACAGGAACAGCCATAAACTTACAGTACTTATTGAGCAAACTTTCGATCTTCGAAGTCTCTAAGAATTCCTTCGCATCGTCGTCAATATGAAGCACAATATCAGTACCTCTTTCTGCTTTTTCTGTATCTTCAATCTCGTAAGCAGGACTTCCATCACAGCTCCATTTAACGGCTTTAGCACCGTCTTTGTAGCTTTTTGTAATGATTTCAACCTTTTTACTTACCATAAAAGCACTGTAGAAGCCAAGTCCAAAGTGTCCAATTATAGCGTTTGCATTATCTTTATACTTGTCAAGGAAGTCAGTTACGCCCGAGAAAGCAATTTGATTGATGTATTTATCAATCTCTTCTTCAGTCATACCAATACCATTATCGCTTATGGTTAAAGTGCTATTCTCTTTGTCTAACTGCACTTTTACAGCCAAATTACCCAACTCTCCTTTAAAATCTCCACGTTCTTTTAAAGTCTTAAGCTTTTGAGTTGCGTCGACAGCATTCGACACTAGCTCACGTAAAAATATCTCATGATCTGAATAGAGAAACTTTTTTATGACGGGAAAGATGTTCTCTGTTGTAACCCCAATATTTCCTTTTTGCATAATTATATTGTTTTTATTCCTTATTTGTTTGTCGTTATCGCCCCACATCCTTCGTTCTTACGATGCAAAACGACTATTTTCGTATAAAACAAATTGCATGCCAAAAAGACAAAAGCAATGCTTTTAGACATAAAGAAGAGGCTTATTTGTAGAAAAACCGTTAGAAAAAGAAGTATTTGGTCATTTATTTTCATCGCTATTGAGTTCACCTATTTATATATAAAGACTAAAAACAGACTTAAAAGCAATGATTTTGAGATACATTCTGTTTATGTTGGCGTAACGACAGAATATTATTAACTTTGTTAATAGAAACGAATTAGGACGAATGAAAATGACAAAAACAGAACAATACACTCAACTTATTCCTCAAATAAAAGCTCTTATAGAGGGACAAAGCAATGTTGTTGGAGCCTTAGCCAATGTAACAGCCTTATTGAAAGAAGCCTTTAACTATTATTTTTGGGTGGGATTTTATATTGTAAAGGACAATAATTTGCAATTAGGACCATTCCAAGGTAGTGTAGCTTGCTATACAATTGCAAAAGGAAAAGGAGTTTGTGGCACATCGTGGAACAACAAAACAACCATCATTGTAGAAGATGTTGAGCAGTTTAAAGGGCACATTGCCTGCTCGTCTCTATCTCGTTCGGAGATTGTAGTACCCGTATTCAAAGGCAATGAAGTGGTAGCAGTAATCGATGTAGACAGTAAAGACTTAGCAAGTTTCGATGAACACGATGCCAAAGGCTTAGAAACCATTGCACAACTGCTAGCTCCTATGTTTTAAAGCACGCATTGTTTAAAATTCGATAAAAACCACATCGAATAGCAATGGAACAATAAAAAGATATTAAATAGACTCGAAGAAAAAAGCGATTAATAAAGAATTATCATTATTTTCGCATCATAAAAGATATCAACGGACAAGTGCAACTTACTTCTTTATAATACCATTAAGGGATCATAAATTAGTTACACAATTTTCGTTGCTATCTTTTTTTATTGCTCTAATGCAATGATAGGAAACCAATATCAATGCTTTTAAGACCCAACAGCTATGCTTTTGCACCCCAATAGCACTACTTTTACTCTTCAAAAGCAATGTTATTAGGACGCAAGTTGCAACGAATAGATAATCAAATGATAATCAACAACTTGCAAGGAACAAAAGAGAAAGGTTGAACAATCATCAACAAAGAAAGGAAGAACGATGAAAGAAACAGCATTAAAACAGGTGGCATTTCGCTATCAGGCACTCTATATCGAAACCAACCAACACGAAAACGACACTCGAGTTGCACCTACCAAAGAGGCACTTGCATTTATAAAGCTTTTGAACGACTATGGTTATAGCGTTTCAGAAGCCCTTTTACATGCGCTATATCGTTGTTCTGTTGAGGAGTTAAACCTACAAACAGAAGTGATTAAAGAGGCTTTGGGCGTGGATTTTAATTGGACTCCGCTTGTAAAGAATTGGCAAGTGCCCACTAATGAAAGCACTATAGACCACCTTATCACCCTCTTTGTGAATTGCTTTCCTACGACATCAGACATCAAAGGAACGCTTTTAGGTTGCGGACACTTCATACCTACAGGCACATTTAACATCGAACGATATAATGGTTGTCCGTTTTGTGGAACGCCATTAGAGCACCATAACGATATTTTTGTGAATCAAGGAAGTGAGAAAAAGGAACTCCATCTATTTCAATTAAGCGATTTAGAGCGTAAATTGAATGAGCTTTTAAATTCTAAAACACCACTCAATAGAACTCAAATTAACACCCTCACGCTCCTACTTACTCACTTCGATGTTTCGGAAGACACCCTTATCGAAATGAAAGAGACACGCCTTGAGGTGATGAAGGCATGGGCAGAGCAACAGCATTTCGACCGAATAGGAAGCTATATTAGTAGTCCTACCGACTTATTGCGCTTTCTTTGGTTCCTCAAAACCAATCAATCGCAAATCATTCAGCCCAAAACACTCCTCAAAAAGGCATCGAAGCATCGTTTATTTACATACGACGAAGAGGAACAAAAAGATCCTTTTACAGAGAAAGAAAAAGAACTTTTAAAGCTTAAATACAACCGAACATGGTGCAAATGGGCTGCGACATGGCTCAACGACCTACCCATGTCGGCAGAAAAAGCAGCCGAAATAATGAACCCACAACGTGGTATGTGGGTGAGAATGATACGTGCTTTGCGTCTACCTGAATACTCAAAAAGAAAGGGTTTTGACGCTTTGGCTCAGCTACTCGATGTGTTCTATAACAAGAATTACACCACTTGGTTGGGCAAGGTTAATGCTGCTAAGCAACAAAACGACCACCAAAAGGAGTTAGAACTATTGAAACAACGTCCTGGAATGTTTGCCCGTGCATTGTTTTCTACCATGCTTCGAATTGGAATAGCACCCACTTTATCGGCTTTTAAAGAAGTGAGTGGCGAAATTTCTCTACGACTTCTCACCTCGCTTTATAGTGCGGCAGAAACCTATTTCATTCCTAATAAAGAGCGATTGATACGCACCATAACGGGAAGTACATACACTGTGCATTCTAATCCGTTGCTAACGAAGTCTGAATCCAGCGCCTATCAAGAGTATATCGACGCCATAAAAGAATTGTATATCAACGCCTTGGAAGATAAATACAAGAGCGAGGAAAGAGAAGATGCAATTCAAAAGGTATTCATTGATCCCGAATTGATGACCATTCCTATAAGTGTTGGAAACCGAACCAGCACCATTCAAAATGCAGGTTGCGCCCTAATGGGAACCCGTTTCAACGTGCAAGGCAACCAAGTGCGTTTGTTCTTAAACTGGGGTGTGGGTCTTCCTGCTCAGGATATGGATATGGATTTAAGCTGTAACCTTAGCTTAAAAGACGGAACAACAGACGTTTGTAGCTTTTATAACTTATCTCCTGAGGGCTGTTTACATTCTGGAGACATTCGAACTATACCCGAAAAGATTGGTACTGCCGAATATATTGAGTTAGATCTCGATAAACTTTCTAAACGAGAGGTGGCTTATGTCACTTTCACCTGTAATGCTTACACTGATGGTTCTTTATCGCCTAACATGCGAGTTGGCTGGATGAACAGTGCAAACAAAATGACGATTAGCGAAGAAACAGGCGTTGCTTTCGACCCATCTACGGTGCAACACATGGTGACTATTGCTTCGAACAACTTGTCGAAGGGCTTAGCTTTTGGCGTGTTAGACGTGGATAAGCGAGAAATTACATGGTTGGAACTGCCTTTAAGCGGTCCTACTGTTCAGTGGTTGAACAATGGTTCGGTTGAACTTCTGTTGCAACAGCTTCGCAACAAGCCTACCATTGGTGAATTATTGCAGTTAAAAGCGAAGGCACAAGGAATTGAAATCACAACGAATAAAGACGAAGCCGATATAGTTTACGACTATAATTGGGCCTTAGATGTGGCTCAAGTGAGCAACACCTTATTATAATATAGATTCTATTTAGCAAAAAATCAGAATCGAAGTAAAAAGATATGGATTGAAAAGAGCCACTATATTTGTGTTATAGTGGCTCTTTTTATGGTTTCTATCGAACTAAGTTGGTGTCTAACAAATCGTCTCCCACCAAATTAACTGCTAAATGATATTTATCTAAATAATCGATTTTCATCATCTTTTTAGGCGCAAAATCAGTTGGAGATATAGCTAAAGCAACGTGTCCCATGGTTGTTCTTAAATTCAATTCAACGCAAGGATGCAATTTAAATGTGGTAGCATCGTCAGTGGTTACCACCATCATATCAACGCCAAAATTACCAATATATTTTCCTTTAAAAGCGGAAGCCAATTGCGAACAAATATTGATTTGAACAAAATGGAGTAGTTCTTGCTTAATGAACTGATAAACAATCTTTTCCTTTGTGACTTCATTTGCCAATAAATTACTAGAATAAGCTCGATTTTCTGTTGAGAAAATAGACAAGCCTTTATATTCTATTTCGCCCTGTTCTGAGGCATAAAACTCCATACCAAAGTCGAGAACACGATTGTAATAAGGCTCAATAATCAATCCGCCTTGCTGTTCTAAGATGTTTTTCATCCAGCCTTTGTTCGACTCATCTACTGTATTATCAATGTATCTAACGCCTCTTCCACTACTACTCCAGGGTGCTTTGATAACATAAAGCGCAGGGTTGTCGTTGAAAAACTGCATCACTTTTCCGTGACTATCGGTGAAATAGATACTATTTCCTATCAAATCGTCACTTAAACTAACCAATTGAGGCAATAAAGAACATGCCGCAAAAGAGCGATTACTGATATTTCGAATGGTGTCTAAGACTTCGTTAGAGGGCAGAAACTGCTCTAACTGTGGGTTTATGCCTAACAAATAGGTAACAATGGCACGATCCCATCCCCATGGTTGTATATGTAAATCGATGTTGCTTAAATCCTTTTCTGCCAATTGCGCAGGCGATAAAAGTTCTATTTCTTTACTAAACGCATTTAAATGCCTTAACGATTCGTTGGCTGCTTCAATATTCTCCACCAATACCCAGTCGCCTTTTTCAGCGTAAAGGGCGGGCAAAAAGCCTAAATCAGCACGCAATTCACGAGCTGAATGAGGTGCCGTGAAAATACTTTTGTTTATTGCTAGAGCAATATCATGCTCGGGATTAAATATATGAAGCGTCATTTTTATTATCGTAAGTATATATCTTTCTATGAGAATAAGTATTTTGTTTACAGCATATTACAATCTTTTCGAACCGCAATATCCGCATCTATCTACTGCAAAGATAATATAAAAAACACTGAAAAACATCTTTCGAGAAGAGAATAAAAACGAAGATTTGTATTTAATAAAAAGAAAAATAATCACAAAACACCAATTATTTTGTAATGTGTAGTTTGCAAATTTAGAAATAAATATTATCTTTGCAGAGATATTTTAATTAGGAACAAGATAAATGGAAGCATTTTTTCGCACCCATACTTATTTGGTTGAGCACCTCGAAGCACCCGTAAGAAGAGTGTTAATGGATCAGATCAATTGGGATGACCGATTGATTGGGATCAAAGGTACACGTGGGGTTGGTAAAACAACTTTCCTATTACAATATGCAAAAGAACACTTTGAGACTACAGATAAGCAATGCTTATATGTAAACATGAACAACCTATACTTCCAAGGACATAGTATAGCAGAGTTTGCAAGCTACTTTATCAATCAAGGAGGTAAGGTTTTATTAATTGATCAGGTTTTTAAACATCCTAATTGGAGCCGTGAAATAAGAGCTTGCTATGACCTCTTTCCACAACTAAAAATTGTATTCACAGGCTCAAGTGTAATGAGATTAAAAGAGGAAAACCCAGAACTTAATGGCATAGTGAAGAGCTATGACCTTCGAGGTTTCTCCTTTAGAGAATATCTTAATCTACAAACAAAGAATCAGTTTAAGTACTATTCTCTTACAGATATTCTAGAAAAAAGCGAAGAAATAACAAAAGAAATAACACAAAAGTTAAATCCATTAGACTTTTTTCAAGACTATCTACATCATGGCTTCTATCCTTTCTTCTTAGAGAATCGCAATTTCTCAGAGAATTTATTGAAGACTATGAACATGATGACAGAGGTAGACATTCTCTTAATTAAACAGATAGAACTGAAATATCTCGCAAAAATTAAAAAATTATTCTACGAATTGGCTGTAGATAATCACAAAGCACCCAATATTAGTAACCTAGCAGAAGGAATAAAAACTAGCCGTGCAACGGTGATGAACTATATTAAGTATCTCGAAGATGCACGACTTATAAATATGATGTATCCCTTTGGGGCTTCATTTCCCAAGAAGCCCTCAAAGATTATGATGCAAAACACCAATCTAATCTATTCCATTTATCCTATACAAGTTGAGCAATCATCTGTTATGGAAACATTCTTTGTGAACGCCTTATGGAAAGATCACATGGTGAATCAAGGCAATAAAGAGCATTATTACCTTGTTGATGGGAATACAAAATTCAGGATATGCGACGCATTAAGTGAGGCCAAAATAAGACATAATGCCGATACTATCTATGCTCAATATAACTCAAAAGATGGAAAAGGTAACCAAATACCTCTTTGGTTGTTTGGCTTTTTATATTAAATACAAAACATTAATTAATATTTTATCGATAAGAAAATGGCAAAAGAAAAAAAGTTTATCACTTGTGATGGTAATGAAGCAGCAGCACATGTATCATACATGTTCTCAGAAGTTGCCGCTATCTATCCTATCACACCATCTTCTCCAATGGCAGCTCATGTTGATGAATGGGCCGCAAAAGGTCGCAAGAACCTTTTTGGACAAACAGTTGCTGTTCAAGAAATGCAATCTGAAGGTGGAGCCGCTGGTGCAATGCACGGTTCTTTACAAGCTGGTGCTTTAACAACAACATTCACAGCATCGCAAGGTTTGTTGTTGATGATCCCTAATATGTATAAAATCGCAGGAGAAATGCTCCCCTGTGTATTCGACGTTTCAGCACGTGCAATCGCAACACATGCCCTAAGTATCTTCGGAGACCACTCTGACGTTATGGCATGTAGACAAACAGGATTCGCTATGTTCTGCTCTGGTTCAGTACAAGAGGTTATGGACCTTACTGCTGTTCCTCACTTAGCAACACTTAAAACAAGTATTCCTTTCGTTAACTTCTTTGATGGTTTCCGTACATCTCACGAATATCAAAAGGTAGAGGTGATGGATCAAGAGGAAATAGCAAAGCTTGTTGACCCTGCAGATATTAAGAGATTCCGTGACCGTGCCTTAACTCCTGAACGTCCTTCAACAAGAGGTACTGCTGAAAACCCAGAAACTTTCTTCACCCATAGAGAGGCTTGTAACCAATATTATGAAAATATTCCTGAAGTAGTTGAAGATTACTTAGGTAAGATTTCAGAAATAACTGGTCGTGAATATCACCTATTCTCTTACTATGGAGCAAAGGATGCTGAAAACATTATTATATTAATGGGTTCTGCAACAGAAGCTGCTCGTGAAGCAATCGACTACCTTGTTAAACAAGGAAAGAAAGTGGGTATGATCGCAGTTCATTTGTATCGCCCATTCTCTGTTAAGCACTTACTTGCTACTGTACCTGAAACCGTGAAGAGAATCGCTGTTCTTGACCGTACGAAAGAACCTGGAGCAGAAGGCGAACCATTGTATCTTGACGTTAAAAGTGCATTCTATGAGCAAGAGAATAAACCTCTTATCGTTGGTGGACGCTATGGTCTTGGATCTGCAGACATCACTCCTTCTCACATTATTTCAGTTTATGACAACCTAGAACTTAACGAACCAAAAGACCATTTCACTGTAGGTATCGTTGATGACGTTACATTTACATCTCTTCCTGAAGTGGAAGAACTTCCTTTAGGTGGCGAAGGTGTGTTCGAAGCGAAATTCTATGGACTTGGAGCAGATGGTACTGTAGGTGCTAATAAGAACTCTGTTAAGATCATTGGTGATAATACTAATAAGTATTGTCAAGCTTATTTCTCTTATGACTCAAAGAAATCAGGAGGTTTCACCTGCTCACATTTGCGTTTTGGAGACTCTCCTATCCATTCAACTTACCAAGTAAAAACTCCTAACTTCGTTGCATGTCATGTTCAAGCATACTTGAATATGTACGATGTTATTCGTGGTTTGCAAAAGAATGGCCTATTCCTTCTTAACACAATCTTTGAAGGTCAAGAGCTAATAGACTTCATTCCTAACAGAATCAAACGCTACTTTGCACAAAACAACATCACTGTTTACTACATGAATGCAACAAAGATAGCGCAAGAAATTGGTCTAGGAAACCGCACAAACACTATTCTTCAAAGTGCATTCTTCAGAATAACAAAGGTTATTCCTATTGACTTGGCTGTTGAACAAATGAAGAAGTTCATTGAAAAGTCATACGGAAAGAAGGGACAAGACGTTGTTGAAAAGAACTATGCAGCTGTAGATCGTGGTAATGAATATCATACTTTAGAAATAGATCCATCATGGGCAACTCTTGAAGATAATCCTTCTGCAGAAGATGATGCACCTGCATTCATCAAAGAAATCGTTCGTCCTATCAACTCACAAGATGGAGAACGCCTTAAAGTTTCTGACTTCATTAAGCACGGAATGGTTGATGGTACCTTAAAGAATGGTACTGCTGCATTCGAAAAGCGTGGTGTTGAAGCATTTAACCCAGAATGGACTGCTGATAACTGTATTCAATGTAACAAGTGTGCATACGTTTGTCCTCACGCATGTATTCGTCCATTCGTTCTAGATGAAGCAGAACACGCTCAATTCAATGATACGACTCTAGACATGAAGGTACCTAAGACTATGGCAGGAATGCACTTCCGTATCCAAGTTAGCGTACTAGACTGTGTAGGTTGTGGTAACTGTGCTGACGTTTGTCCAGGTAATAAGAATGGTAAGGCACTCGATATGGTTCCATTCACACGTGATGAAAAGCAAATCGAGAACTGGAACTACCTTATTAAGGAAGTTAAATCAAAACAAAATCTTATTGACATTCAAAGCAATGTGAAGAACTCTCAGTTCGCTAAAACATTGTTCGAATTCTCTGGAGCATGTTCTGGTTGTGGTGAAACTCCATACGTTAAACTTATTTCTCAGCTCTACGGAGACCGTGAAATGATTGCTAACGCAACTGGTTGTTCATCTATTTACTCTGCATCTATCCCTTCAACTCCTTATACAACAAATGAGGATGGACAAGGACCTGCATTCGCTAACTCTCTATTTGAGGACTTCTGCGAATTCGGTATGGGTATGAATCTTGCTAATAAGAAGATGAGAGAGCGCATTGCTATGTTGCTTGAACAATTGATTAGCGAAGATACTACACCACAAGAAATGAAAGAAGCAGCACAAGAATGGCTTGATTCTAAAGACAATGCAGATGCTTCTAAGGCAGCAACAGCTAAACTTAAGCCTCTAATTCACGCTGGTGCAGAAAAAGGTTGCCCAACATGTGAAGAGTTGAAGACTTTAGATCACTTCTTAGTGAAACGTTCTCAATGGATTATTGGTGGTGACGGTGCTTCTTATGACATCGGTTACGGCGGTCTAGACCACGTTATCGCTTCTGGAGAAGATGTTAATATTCTTGTACTTGACACCGAAGTATATTCTAATACTGGTGGACAAAGCTCTAAATCTACTCCTCTTGGTGCTCTTGCACAATTTGCTGCACAAGGAAAACGCATCAGAAAGAAAGACTTAGGCTTGATGGCAACAACATACGGTTATGTATATGTAGCTCAAATTGCTATGGGTGCAGACCAAAACCAAACCCTTAAAGCTATTAGAGAAGCTGAAGCTTATCCAGGACCTTCACTCATTATCGCTTATGCTCCATGTATTGCACACGGTCTTAAAGCTAAAGGTGGAATGGGTAAGAGCCAAGCTGAGGAAGGAAGAGCTGTTGAATGTGGTTACTGGCACTTATGGAGATACAACCCATTATTGGCAGAAGAAGGTAAGAACCCATTCTCTCTCGACTCTAAAGCACCAGATTGGAGCAAGTTCCAAGACTTCCTATTAGGTGAAGTTCGTTACCTATCAGTGAAGAAGGCTTATCCAAACGAAGCACAAGAGTTGTTTAATGCTGCTGAAGAAATGGCTAAGTTGCGTTATAAGAGCTATATTCGCAAGACTCAAGAAGATTGGAGCAAAGAACAAGAAGCTGAAGCTTAAGAATCACTCTGATTCATTTCAGAACTTCATAACAATAAAAAGGGTGTGCAATATGCACACCCTTTTTATTGTTTACGAACCCTGATTTACTTATAAAATAAACGTTTTTACACAAAAAGCTCTATTTCGACTATTTCTTGAAAAGCGTCTTTTAGTACTAATGATACCATATTACACCTTCCAAAAGCTATACTTTTATATAACAAGAGCTATGTTATTACACTCAAAAAGCATTGCTTTTACACCGTAAAAACAATACTTTTTGACTGAAAACATAACGTTTTGTATATATAGAGAGAAAGGACATCTATATTCTCCCAACTAAATTTTACACAATAAACTAGAGAACTAAGAAACATAAAAAGTTTAATAATAAGCTAGACTCATTCTTACGAACCTGTATAACTTCATTATTAAACTTTCACAAAACTTATTTTATAATTATTTTTATTGCTTCTTATTTAATGCTCTCATCACTTTTTCAAAATATTTCTGTGTTCTTTTCATCCTATATTTCATTCCACCATTCCACGAACGAATCGCTCTTTCAACGTTATTCATGGGGTTATGAAAAGATTGAATAGTTAAAAACATTTCTTTTGATTTAGCAATACTAAAGCGATCTTTCAACGAGTAGCGTTTACTATTATTACGCATCTTCATGATATTGTTGCATTCTGCAACTAAAATTGGTGTTATTTGCAATACACCTACAGAGTTTCCACTCTTCGCATTGGGGTCTCCTTTACTCTCAACATGTATAATTGCCTCGATAATAGGTTCCCAATTAAACTCTTTTTTTATGTTGTTCTCGTTCTTCTTTGCACCAAAAACCAACACATTTGTCGCTACAATTAATCCAAAAATTAAAATTACACGTTTAAAATAATTATTCATTACTACATTATTTATGGAACCGGAACAAACTAAAAAAGCAACTTTTATGATAAAGATGAGTGATGTAAGAGCGTTGAAAATCAAACACTGAAACGTTTTCAAATACAAAAAGAAAGCGTTTCTTATACAAAAGAATTGTCCTTACATAACTCTTGTTCGCCACAGAGCTCTAATATAATGAATTAAAGCACTGCACTAATTCCGTTACTACTCAGCAAATACGGACTTATATCAAATGGAATAAAGTTCGAAATCTGCCCTTCGACGATGCAAAGGTAGTAAAAAAAGATAGAATACCATAATAAAATAGCGTAAAACATATCACACAATGACACAAATCAACAAGTAAAATACTAATAATCAATATATTACCAACAAAGAACAGGATGTTTCATTTTCTTATTTTATTACGATAAAAAGGTCTCTAGAAAAGCAAAAAACATATCTTTTAGAGCAATATTTAGATATGAAAAGTTGAAAATATGAAAAATAAGAGCTATTTTTGCATCTACAGGAAATGGATATATTAATGGTAAAAAGAAATAGAATTATCATTTATTAAAATGATAACAATTTATCACTGTATACTCAATGTCAAATAAGGTGCAATTCAATACAAACAAGATATACAACTCTGAAATACCAAATTATTGTAAGAGAATTAATTTTGAAACGCTCAATGGTTTGAAAAATAATATTATTAAGTTGATTGTTAAAAAGAAAAAATATCGTGATAGATGCTATAACATCAATAAATTATCAAAAGAACTTAACACCAACACCCGTTATATTTCAGCCACTTTCAATGTCATTTGGAACACCAACTACAATGGTTATGTAAACAAATATCGTGTTTTAGAGGCAAAAAAACTACTGATGGATTCAAATTTCGCTCATCTTTCAATAGAGGATGTGTGGATACAAGTTGGTTTTTCAAATCGTCAATCATTTTTTAAAAGCTTTAAAACACTTATGGGAATATCACCCAAACAATTTAAAATGCAAAATCAAGCAAATCAAAAAGAATAGAATATAGATAAAAGGGCATATAAATACCTTTTAATAATAATATCAAAGCAATGCGAAGACTAGTTTTCAATTTGTGCGATATCAATAATTTAAGAATAAATACAATATGGATAAATTCAATTATATAGACGAACGTTTTGCTGATATTCAAATACTTAGATATCAGCTTCACGGCTTTAATAGTCTAAACGCTCAACAAAAAGCGTTGATTTATTATCTATCTCAAGCCACATTATGGGGTAGAGACATCACAACCGACCAATTCGGAAAATACAATCTGCGCATAAGAAAAACGTTGGAAGCTGTATATTTACACTATAAAGGAAACAAAGAATGTAATGATTTCAAAGCTCTTACAACCTATCTAAAACAAGTTTGGTTTGCAAATGGAATTCACCATCACTATGGAGGCGAAAAGTTTATCCCTCAATTTAGTGAGGAGTTTTTTAGAGAAGCTGTTAATGAGATAGATAAAGCGCATCTACCTCTCGACAACAGCAGTTCTGTCAGCGAGTTATTAGATACGATTTGCCCCGTCATCTTTAATCCTTCACTCCATGCCAAAAAAGTGAACAAAACCGATGGTATTGACATTGTCAAAGAATCGGCAGTAAACTATTACGAAAATGTAACTCAACAAGAAGTTGAACAATACTATGCTTCGCTCAATAATCCTGCTCATTCTCAGGCTCCTTCATACGGATTAAATAGTAAGTTGGTAAAAGTTGATGGGCAATTAACTGAATTGGTTTGGAAAGAAGGTGGTTTATATGGATGTGCTATCGAACATATTACCTATTGGTTAGATAAAGCTCGCAGTGTTGCAGAAAACGAACAGCAACGAAAGGTGATAGATCTTCTAATTGAATATTATAAGACTGGTGACTTAGAACTATTCGATCAATATTCTATTGAATGGCTTAAAGAGCAAGAAGGAATGGTTGATTTCATCAATGGCTTTATCGAAGTGTATAGCGATCCATTAGGTCTTAAAGCATCATGGGAAGGCTTAGTAGAATATAAAGATATAGAAGCTACCAAGCGCACCCGTCTTATTAGCGACAATGCTCAATGGTTTGAAGATCATTCTCCTGTAAATTCTCAATTCAAAAAGAAAACCGTAAAGGGAGTAACTGCCAATGTTATTTGTGCAGCAATGCTGGGTGGAGACGAATATCCCTCAACTGCTATCGGTATAAACCTACCTAATGCAGATTGGATTAGAGCACAATATGGCAGTAAGAGCGTAACTATAGGAAATATCACCGATGCTTATAATAAGGCATCACACGGCAATGGATTTGATGAAGAGTTTGTTGCCGATAGTGAAACTTTGGCTCTCATACAGCAATATGGCGACAAATGCGATGATCTTCATACTGATTTACACGAATGTTTAGGTCATGGTAGTGGTCAATTGCTACCTGGTGTAGATTCTAATGCGCTCAAATCGTATGGTAATGTTATTGAGGAAGCTCGTGCAGACCTATTTGGTTTGTATTATATTGCAGACGATAAACTTGTTGAATTGGGTCTTCTTCCGAATAAAGAGGCTCACAAATCACAATATTACACCTACTTAATGAATGGTCTTCTTACACAACTTGTAAGAATAAACGAAGGTAACGATATTGAAGAAGCACACATGAGAAATCGTGCTTTAATTGCTCGTTGGGTGCATAAACATTCTGAAGGTGCTGTAGAAATTATCAAGAAAAATAATAAGAGCTTTGTGATTGTTAATGATTACGGCAAACTTAGGATTCTATTTGCTACTCTTCTTGCAGAAATTCAACGTATAAAGAGTGAAGGAGACTTTGAGGCTGCTCGTGAATTAGTGGAAGAATATGCCGTAAAAATAGAGCCTCAACTTCATAAGGAAATTAGAGAAAGATACCAAAAACTAAATCTTGCTCCTTATAAAGGTTTTGTCAACCCATTATTAACACCAGTATTTGATAATTCTAATAATATTATCGATGTAAAAGTTGAATACAACGAAAGCTATACTCAACAAATGTTACGTTATTCACAAACATACTCTGCATTACAATGAAAGAAGAAACAAACGATAAAATAAAAGCCATTAAACAATCGTTCCGCCTCTTTATGGACGGAGCTGTGGCACAATCAATGCGCAACAAAGGCGTTAATTATCACATAAACTGGGGCATTCCTGTAACTCGTTTGAAAGAAATGGCAATCCCTTATGGAAAAGATTATGACTTAGCCATTGAGCTTTGGAAAGAGAATATACGTGAGTGTAAAATTCTTGCAACACTCATTATGCCCCTAGAACAAATGCTTCCTGAAGTTGTTGATATATGGATGGAACAAACTCCATCGCAAGAATTAGCCGAAATAGCATGCTTCAATTTGTATCAACACTTAGACTTTGCTCCAATTTTGGCATACAAATGGATGGCTTCGAACAATGAACTTGAGCAATTATGTGGCTATTTGATACTTACAAGACTCTTTATGAAAGGGCAAGAACCAAATGAACGAGGTATTAATGAGTTTCTCGACCAAGCCTATTCTGCAATTCAAACAGACAACATGGGCTTGAAACGAGCAATACACAATTGCTTACTTAGATTTACAGAGTTAGATGAAGAATATCTTGAAATGGCGCAAAAAGCATTCAAGCCACTTCAGATAGAATTCTAAAAATATTGTTCTCACATTAATATATATCGAGAAAATATAGTACTTTTGTACAGTCTAAATACCCAATAGACAAATAACGAGAAGACAAAAGATAGAAAATTTACAGCTATGAACACAGCAAAAGTTGACGTTCTACTAGGTTTACAGTGGGGCGATGAAGGTAAAGGAAAAGTCGTTGACGTATTAACTCCACAATATGATGTTATTGCACGCTTCCAAGGAGGCCCCAATGCAGGTCATACTTTAGAGTTTGAAGGAGAGAAATATGTGCTCCGTAGCATTCCATCAGGAATATTCCAAGGAGGAAAAGTCAACATCATTGGTAATGGAGTTGTGCTTGCACCAGACTTGTTTATGCAAGAAGTAAAAGAGTTAGAGAAAAGCGGTCACAACCTAAAAGATCGTCTTAAGATCTCTACCAAAGCACATCTCATAATGCCAACTCATCGCCTTATCGATGCAGCTCAAGAGGCAAAGAAAGGTAAAAATAAAGTAGGTACAACAGGAAAGGGTATCGGTCCTACCTATACAGACAAAATAAGTAGAACAGGTTTGCGTGTTGGTGACATCTTAGATAACTTCAAAGAAAAATACGAAGCACATAAAGCAGCCCACCTAGACCAACTTAAAGCATTGCACTATACCGACTTCGACATTACAGAAATTGAGAAAACGTGGCTTGAAGGAATTGAGTTTATGAAAAATTTCCAATTTGTTGAAGGCGAATATGCTGTAAACAACTACTTAAAAGAAGGTAAATCTGTTCTTTGTGAAGGTGCTCAAGGAACAATGTTAGATGTAGACTTTGGTTCTTATCCTTTTGTAACTTCATCTAATACTATATGCTCTGGTGCTTGTTCAGGATTGGGCATAGGTCCTAATAAAATTGGAGATGTGTTCGGAATTATGAAAGCTTACTGCACAAGAGTAGGCTCTGGCCCATTCCCTACAGAGCTTTTCAATGAAGAAGGCAAACAAATTAGAGACTTAGGACATGAATATGGCGCAGTAACAGGACGTGAACGTCGCTGCGGTTGGATTGACCTTGTTGCATTGAAATATGCTATTATGATTAATGGAGTAACCAAGTTAATCATGATGAAGAGTGATGTCCTCGACACATTCGCAACCATTAAGGCATGTGTTGCATACAACATCAATGGTAAGATCACAACAGAACTTCCTTACGACCTATCAAAAGATGTTGAACCTGTGTACAAAGAGATTAAAGGTTGGCAAACAGATTTAACTCAATGTACCAGCGAAGAGCAGCTTCCTCAAGCCTTCTTAGATTATATTACTTTCCTTGAAAAAGAATTAGAAACCCCAATTTCAATTGTATCAGTTGGTCCAGACAGAGCTCAGACCATAACAAGAAAACAATAAACAGCGAATGGCAAACAAACCAAATATACCTAAAGGCACAAGAGATTTCTCTCCTTTAGAGATGATTAAACGAAACTATATATTCAATACCATCAAAGATGTGTATAAATTATATGGTTTCCAACAAATCGAAACACCTGCAATGGAATCATTACAAACCCTCATGGGTAAGTATGGAGATGAGGGAGACAAGCTTCTCTTCAAGATACTTAACTCGGGAGATTACCTTAAAAAGGTTTCAGACGATGAACTATTGCAACGCAATCCTCTAAAACTTGCACCTCAACTATGCGAAAAAGGCTTGAGATATGACTTGACGGTTCCTTTCGCTAGATACGTTGTTATGCATAGAGAGGAACTTCAAATGCCTTTCAAACGCTACCAAATACAACCTGTTTGGCGTGCAGACAGACCTCAAAAAGGGCGTTACAGAGAGTTTTATCAATGTGATGCCGACATTGTTGGTTCTGATTCTCTTCTAAATGAAGTTGAGTTGGTGCAAATTATAGATACTGTTTTCACCAAATTTGGAATCAGAGTACAAATCAAAATCAACAATAGAAAGATTCTAACTGGTATTGCTGAGGTGATAGGTGAAGCTGAAAAGATTATTGACATTACTGTTGCTATAGACAAACTCGATAAAATTGGCATCGATAATGTTAACAAAGAACTAAAAGAAAATGGTATAAGCGACGAGGCAATTACAAAGCTTCAGCCCATTATTGCATTGAAAGGTAGTAATGAAGACAAGCTTAATACCCTACAAGAAGTTCTTTCTACATCTGAGATTGGCTTAAAAGGAATTGAAGAAACACGCTATATTCTTAATAAATTGTCATCTGTTAATACTCAAAACGAAATTGAACTCGATTTAACTCTTGCACGTGGACTAAACTATTACACAGGTGCTATATTCGAAGTAAAAGCTCTTGATGTTGCAATTGGCAGTATTACAGGTGGTGGACGCTATGATAATTTAACAGGAATATTTGGAATGCCAGGTATAAGTGGCGTTGGAATTAGCTTTGGTGCAGATAGAATATACGACGTTCTGAATACTCTCGACCTATATCCACGTGAGAGTGCAGAACAAACCCAAATTCTTTTCATCAACTTTGGTGAAGAAGAAGTAGACTATTGTCTTCCTATCGCAACCCAACTCCGCACCAATGGAGTTTTCACAGAAGTATTTCCAGACAATACCAAGATGAAAAAACAAATGAATTATGCTAATGCAAAGCAGATCCCATTTGTTGTTATTGCTGGAGAAAACGAAATAAAGGAAGGCAAACTAACTCTAAAGAATATGCTCACCGGTGAGCAATCACTTCTTACAAAAGAAGAACTGATTGCAAAGTTTCAATAAAACATAAGTTCGGTCACAAACAATTCGTTTTTATATATAAAAAACGAAGATCTTAGAATAACATAAAAGACATAGAGAACGAATTTGTTTTTAATACAGAAAAGGGTATCAACAAATCTTTCTCTATGCTTTTTAATACATGTATAGATAATATTATCCTCCTTAAATATAAAAGGTTTCTAGATAAAATATATTTAATTGAATTATCCCCAACATCATCAGAAACATTCTATTTTATAACATGAAGCAATATTTTATATATGCATCTCTTGCACTTCTATGTTGGTCGTGTCAAGATAGCACAATTATAAACGAAAATGAAACCCCTCATTCTGTATCTTCTACTAAACAGATTGAAGACAACATCATTAACGTTAAGTTTACAAAAGAGATTATCTCCCAGATAGATAACAATAGAAACCAGCTCACTTTGCCAACTGGCAATGCACAACTAGACAACTATCTTTCTTCTATAGGAGCAGAAAAAGTCACTAGAACTTTTCCTTATGCAGGTAAGTACGAAGCAACCCAAAAAGAAGAAGGTTTGAACTTGTGGTACACAATCACTCTTAATCACACTAAGAATGCAGTTACTAGAGCTTTAAACAACAATAAGAATAGCAATATCACACAAGTTGTAGAACCTGTATATATCCCTATTCTAGAAAATTACACCACAGTAGAGGTTTCAAAGAACACAACACGCACCATTTCTGATTCTCCTTTTGACGATCCCTATTGGTCTCTTCAATGGAATTTGCACAACAAAGGAAATATAGGAAACTATACAGATACTGAAGGAAAGAAGATTATTAGTTCAATAAAAGATGCAGATATAAATGTTATTAATGCTTGGCAACAAACAAAAGGAAATCCTAATGTTATTGTTGCAGTAGTTGATGGCGGTGTAGATATTGAGCATGAAGATCTTAAAGACAATATATGGGTGAATGATGGAGAAATTCCTAACAATGGAATAGACGATGACAACAACGGCTATATTGATGATGTTAACGGTTATAATTTCGTAGACTATAATGGAACAATAATACCTCAAGATCATGGAACACATGTTGCAGGAACCATTGCAGCAAAAAATAATAACAACAAAGGTATCTGTGGTATAGCTGGAGGCGATGAAACTCCCAACTCTGGAGCACGCATTATGGTTTGCCAAATATTCAAACCCAATCCTAAATACAATCCAAATAATCCCAAATCAATTAAAGATATTCCTACAAGAAGTGCTAATGCAACTGCTGCCGCAATTGTTTATGGAGCCAATAATGGTGCTCTAATCAGTCAAAACTCTTGGGGATATGATAGTGATGTTGAAGAAGAGCCACAAGTTATTCATGATGCTATAGATTATTTCATTAAACATGCAGGTTCAAAACCTAACTCTTTAATGAAAGGAGGAATAGTTTTCTTTGCTGCAGGAAACTCAAGTAGTGAGAAAAAAGAATATCCAGGAGCTAATGAAGATGTTATTGCAGTTGCATCTGCCACTCCTAATTACTCTGCAGCATGGTATAGTAATTATGGAAATTGGGTGGATATTATTGCACCTGGCGGTAGTAGTCCATATAATAACTATTTTCCTTTTCAGAAAGAAAAACCCACATCTGAAATATTAAGTACACTTCCTTCAAAAGACAATGTAAGTAAATATGGTTATCTTCAAGGAACATCTATGGCATGTCCTCACATGTCTGGAATTGCGGCTCTTGCGATTTCTAAGTTTGGAAGCAGTACTTTCACAGCTGAAGAACTAAAACAACGCATTCTTTCAGGAGTGAAGCCCATTGATTTAAGAAACTATAATGAAAGTAAATACACCAATAAACTGGGTATAGGCTATGCAGATGCTGCTCTAACACTTGAAGAGTACGAAATGAACACACTTGCCTCTATTCCACAATTTGTACCAAGTGAAACTCAAAGTGGTTGTACTTCTATTCAGCTAGGAATAACCAGTAGTTCTGTTACCAAAGATAATACATTCAGATATCGAATTTATTATTCTACACAGCCTCTTGTTTCTGTAGATAATAACACAGACAATATTTCGTATAGAGATATTCCTGTTTACTATAACACTGGCAATAACAAACTAAAAGTAATAATTGATGAATTACAACCAGGAACGAAATATTACTTTGCTGTGAAGACATTTGCTCGTAATGGTAAAGCATCAAACCTAGTTATATATAATGGCTCAATACAAACTCTTGTTAATACGGCACCTGAAATTATTGCAGACAAGAATGTTTCTCAACCATTTAAAGTTGCAGGAAAAGATACATTACACTTTACTTTCAAGATTATAGATAAAGAGAATCATGCCTTTACATACGAAATATCTAAAAAACCATTCATAGATATTGAGTCCAAGAAAGAAGAAGCCTCTGTTATAGTATGGGGAGAAAAGATGTCTGAAGGCAATAATTCATTCATCATTACAGCTAAAGATGAGTTAGGTGCTTTGAGAACTCTTGAGATTTTCTTTGTAAAAGAAAAGGATAACGCTCCAAATCTCAGCACTTTCATACGTAACATCTACCTTGAAAAGGGAGAAGAAAAAACAATTCCACTAACCTCTTTCATCATTGATGAAGACCCTAAGAGTGTTAAATTAGACATAAAGAATCAGTTATATAACAGCGTTAAAGCATCTATCAAAGATCACATTCTTACCATCAAAGGTGAGCAACTTGGTGAATCGACTCTTTCGTTGTTACTTACTGATAAGCATAACCAAACTAGTAGCATTGACATTACACCTTATGTGTATATGAATAAAGGCATACTTAGTTTGTTTCCAACAATTGCTCACAAGAATGTCTATATCAAACTTAGCAACAAGATACAAGACAATGTGAAGATTGAGATACGCAATAGTGCCAATAAAATGGTGTTTGAACAAAACTATAATGCATCAGCTCTCAATTCATCTAAAAATATTTTACACATCAATACTACATCTTTCATGCCTGGTAGATATCAAGTGGTATTGAAAGCAAAGAACCAACAATATCAAGAATATTTCTTTAAACAATAAAATTTATGAGAAATGTCATCATAACAACACTGGGTTTACTTGCCTTCTCGGCACTAGCCAATGCCCAAAGTCGCCCTATGCCTCTATTAGAAATGCCAACTTCGGCAGAAGCATTATCTGTGGGTAACTCCTTAAAGGGTGTTCAACACTCTCATTATATATTCACCAATCCGTCTGCAATGCTTCAGCAAAGCTCTAACATAAATACTAGTTATGCAGCAGAACTCATTTCTTCAAAAGGCAACACCTCATATCTTCATATTGTTGATGGAGCAATTAAGCGTAAAAAGGATGCATTCTTTGCAGGTATGAGATATTGGAATATTGGTAATAAAGATACTTTTGTAGATTTTACTGAGCATGAAACAAACCATAAAAAGATTACAGAAATGGCTTTTTCTATTGATTTGTGCTATGCTTATCAATGGAATAACCACTTAGCATCTTATGTAACAACAGGCTACTCACACGAATCTGGAGTAACAAAGCAACACGCTTGGCAAAATAATATAGGTATTACTTGGAACGATTCAACCCACTTTATCGGAAAAGAGTTTATTTATAACATTGGTTTTTCTGCCGATCACTTAGGAATAAACAGCTATAGAAAAGTAAGAAAAGCATTATCTCCTCGTTTATCTGCTGGTGGAAGTGTTCATATGATGCTAACAAATGCTCACCAAATAGAACTCTTTGCAGATGCGGGTTTATACCCTTCTATTCAAAATAGAAAATCATCTACTGAATATTCGCTAGGTATTGGATATGCTCTCAATAATAAAATAAGAATTAGAATGGGTCGCCATTTAGGCGATAAAGATAATTATTGGACTATGGGTGCAGGCTATACAACTCGTCGTTTCAATATTTTTGCCGCAACAAAGCTCACACCTAGTAGCGAACAACCTAATGTTTACATGTTGAATTTAGCACTTAATATTAAGTAAAAATACCATTAACAAATTCAGTTGAATAACTGATAAAAGAGAAAAAGACCTTTAGATCATTCAAATTTATGAACTAATCTAAAGGTCTTTCTTTTATTTATATATCAAAAACTTTTCTTATTTCTTTCTATAGGTATACTTTCCTGCTGTAATTGTCTCAATAGAAAGTGGTAAATAAGTTAATTCGTGAAGGTCTTTTGGTGCTTCTTCGTAGAAGAAACCTAGTTTACCATCAGCTTGGACACACATTGTACTATAAGAAGAATTAGTGTTTGACACTTTATAAACGCCATTCCAATCAGATGCGATATCCATAGACGAAATTCGATTCTTCTTGTTCTTAACTAAAGAACCCATGTCTTTATAATACACTGACACATTTTTTCTACCAGGACCAGCAGGTATACTTTGTAAAAGTAGATATGTTTTTGCACCTGTTAGAACTTCTTTTGCAGGAATTAAAAGTATTTCTCCATTGCAAGGAGTACCTGCATTAGCAATTCCTCCCTTTGCTTTTCTTGAGTCAACCTCGACTTCCCAAGTTCCAATCGCTTTCTTTAAATCTTTAAAGTGAAAGATATTGAAATAACGACCACCATCTTTTCTACTTGAAATAATGACAGAACCATCAGGCAACTCTTCGCATTTTACTTCGTCACCTTGAGGTGCACACGACTCTGTTGCCTTGCCAAGAACATTCCAAGTATCTCCAAAATTATCAGAATAAACCACAAAGTTACCCTTATGTGTACACAAAGCGGCATAAATACGATAGTATTTTCCAACCTTTACGATTGATGATTGACACACTTTGCCAGATGACATAAACATACTTGGATTAGTGTTATTAAAGAGTTTGTTGTAGAATTCGTTTGTATGATCTTTTGGTTTTGTCCAAACCCATTGTTTTTTCACATTATCATAAGACGCTCTTAAGGTCTCTATTCGCATAGGATGCTCAACTGTTGAACGTTGATAAGGAATATCACCTGATGCACATACTAATAAAAGTTCGTTATTTTTACGATCTGCAACCAAGCAAGCATCGCCATAACCTGCATCTACTCCTTTTCCTGTTCCTTCGATAATAATTTGTTCATCACTCCAAGTTTTTCCATTATCTTTACTTGTTTTCATAACAAGGTCTACCCTTCCATAACCTATATCTGCACCACAAGGGCGATAATCAACAATTGTGATAAGTTCACCTTTAATGGTATTCACAATTGCAGGTATGCGATAAGGATATTTTCTTACGCTATCTGTCTTAAATAAAACGGTTTGTGCAGCTACAGAAAGGGTGCAACCAAGAAGTAAAATAAGGTTGTAAATACGATTCATACTTGTATTGATTAATATTCTAAATAATTATCTTATATCAAAACTATAATACAAAGATAGGTATTAAAACTGATATTACACCATAACTTATATCTTTCTTTCCAACAATAGCTATCTAATTACATCGTAAAAGATATGTAATTAGATAATAAAAGCATTGCTTTTGAATGTCCAAAGCAATGCTTTTATTATTCTAACAATATACTATAATTTTTCTATTGCAAGGAAATCGAAGTTTCTAAGAATCAAAATATTTTTGTAATTCAACTTCGGCTCTCTCATTATGATTATCCAGATCTTTAATAATATGACCTTTCTCGAGCAATAATATACGCTGAGAAATATCAATGGTGTGTTGAATATTATGACTGCTTATTATCACAATAGATTGATGTTCTTCAGCATATGTTTTCAATAGATGCTTCAATATATTCTGAGAAGAAGGATCTAGAAAATTAAAAGGTTCATCTAATAATATTAAAGAAGGATTTAACAAGAAAGCTGCAACAATGCCAACTTTCTGTTTATTACCTGCAGACAAATCACGAATAAATATATTAGTTCCTAAGATATCTGTTCCAATAAATCGTGAAAAGAAAGCTAAATGATGCTCTAACTGATCATTTGAGATATTGGAAAGTTGCGCAATAAATCTAAAATATTCATCTGCTGTTAAGAAATCAATTAGAAATGAATTATCTACAAAGGCACCAACAAATGGTTTCCACTTATTGTTTTCTGTTGAAGAATAGGTGAGTTGCTCATCAATATGATAACAAATGACTCCTGAAGTGGGACGAAGCAAATCTAGCATCAACATAAATAGAGTTGTTTTACCTGCTCCGTTATTTCCAACAAGTCCTACTATCCCAGGTTTTTCAATATCAAGATGCTCAATATTAAGAACCTCTCTATCATTGTATTGCTTGGTTAATTGACTGATTTCTAGTTTCATAAATAACTCCTTCCTAAAGATAAAGAGGTAGAAGTAAGAGCTTCCGCTCTCCTCTTCCACCTCTTATTATGATTATATTCTTATAATAAAAGACTGCTTAAACAACACCTTGTCCATGGCAATTCTTAAACTTCTTACCGCTTCCACATGGACATGGATCATTACGACCTGGCTCTTTATCTTTTACATAAGGTGTACGATTCACCTGGTCTACACCTTCTCGGGTGTCGTAATTAGCCGCTTGTTGATGCGCTTCACGATCTAAATCTTCTTTTTGTTCAGTGTATTGTTGTGAATGTTGCTCTGGTGCAGCCTCTTGAACCTCATCTCCTGGAGCCTCTAAGATTTGTGCACGCATCAAGATACTAACAATCTTGTTATTCATCTCATTCACCATTGAATCGAAAAGCTTAACACTTTCGAGTTTAAACACCAACAATGGATCTTTTTGCTCATATGAAGCGTTTTGTACACTGTGACGAAGTTCATCTAACTGACGTAGATTTTCTTTCCAACAATCATCGATTGTACCAAGAATAATGGTACGTTCAAATTGTTTAATCACATCTTTTGCTTCAGTATCGTATGCATCTTTCAAATTACAAGGAATGTTGTAACCACGTTGTCCATCTACGATAGGAACAAGAATACGTTCGTATCTATCACCTTGCTCTTCGTAAATAGGTTTAATTACGTTCCAAGCAACACTTTGAATTCGGTCTGTTTTACGCTTGAATGCAGCCATTGCAGATTGGAAAGCACGCTCGCAAAGATCTATTCTGTTTGCGTTATTGAATTCATTCTCATCGAAAGGCAATTCCATTGCAAGGACTTTCAAGAATGATTCTTTACAACCTTCGAAATCGTTTGTCTCAATAATATGAACAACTCGATCCCAAATGATGTTCACAATGTCCATACCTATACGCTCACCCATCAATGCATGGCGACGTTTTTCATAGATAACGGTACGTTGTTTATTCATAACATCATCGTATTCAAGTAGGTGTTTACGAATACCAAAGTTATTTTCTTCTACCTTCTTCTGTGCTCTTTCGATACTTTTAGAGATCATTGGAGCCTCAATTCGTTCACCTTCCTTAAATCCAAGACGGTCCATTATGCTCGCAATACGCTCAGATGCGAATAAACGCATTAGCTTATCTTCTAGAGATACATAGAAAACAGACGATCCTGGGTCTCCTTGTCGACCTGCACGACCACGTAACTGACGGTCAACACGACGGCTTTCGTGTCTTTCTGTACCAATAATTGCAAGACCACCAGCATCTTTCACTTCTTGAGAAAGTTTAATGTCAGTACCACGTCCCGCCATGTTTGTTGCAATAGTAACAGCACCTTTACCATCTTTACTTTGTCCTGCTTCAGCCACAATAAGTGCTTCTTGTTGATGAAGTTTAGCATTAAGAACATTATGAGGAATATTTCTAAGCTTCAACATACGTGAAAGTAGCTCAGAAATCTCAACAGATGTTGTACCAACAAGACAAGGACGACCACTATTACGCATTTCTTCAACCTCATCAATAACGGCAGAATATTTCTCACGTGCAGTTTTGTAAACTCTATCATCCATATCTTTTCGCAAGATAGGTTTATTAGTTGGGATCTCAACTACATCTAATTTATAGATATCCCAAAGCTCTCCTGCCTCAGTACTTGCAGTACCTGTCATACCTGAAAGCTTGTGATACATACGGAAATAGTTCTGCAATGTGATTGTAGCAAATGTCTGAGTAGCAGCTTCAACCTTTACATGTTCCTTCGCTTCAATAGCTTGATGCAATCCATCACTCCATCTTCTACCATCCATTATACGACCAGTTTGCTCGTCAACAATCTTCACTTCACCATCCATAATAACGTATTCATCGTCCTTATTGAACATTGTGTAAGCTTTAAGCAATTGTTGTAGAGTATGAACACGTTCACTTTGCACTGCAAAATGATTAAGAAGAGCATCTTTCTTATCTAATCTTTCTTGGTCAGACAAGTTTGTTTCTTTCTCAAGCTCAGACAACTGAGTTGCAATATCTGGTAGAACAAATAACTCTTTATTATTTACTTCTTTTGCTAACCAATCGGTTCCACGGTCTGTAAGGTCACAACCATTCTGTTTTTCATCAACAACAAAGAATAGAGGTTGAACAGCTTTAGGCATCTCACGATTATTATTTTGCATGTAATACTCTTCCGTTTTGAGCATACCTGCTTTGATTCCCTCTTCTGAAAGGAATTTAATGAGAGGCTTATTCTTTGGTAAAGACTTGTAAGAACGATAGAGAGCAAGGAATCCTTCCTCTGTTAATTTATCATCTTTCTTCTCTCTTCCCTCTGCAATTTTTTGCTTTGCTTCACTTAAATATTGTGTAGCTAAACGACGTTGAACATCTACAAGACGTTCTACTAATGGTTGATATTCTTCAAACATTTGGTCTTCTCCTTTAGGAATTGGACCAGATATAATCAAAGGAGTACGTGCATCGTCAATCAATACAGAGTCTACCTCATCCACAATAGCATAGTTGTGTTTGCGTTGTACAAGGTCTGCGGGAGATATCGCCATATTATCACGAAGATAATCAAAACCAAATTCATTATTTGTTCCAAAGGTAATATCTGCTTCATACGCCTTTCTTCTCTCTGGAGAATTAGGGCGATGCTTATCAATACAATCGACTTTAAATCCATGGAACTCGTAAAGTGGACCCATCCACTCGCTATCTCGTTTCGCAAGATAATCATTTACGGTTACAACATGAACACCATTACCTGTTAAAGCATTAAGGAATACAGGTAAAGTAGATACTAATGTTTTTCCTTCACCAGTTGCCATTTCGGCAATTTTACCTTGATGTAGAGCGATACCACCAAATATTTGTACATCATAGTGAATCATTTCCCACTTCAAATCGTTACCACCTGCAGTCCAGTGGTTATGATATATAGCTTTATCCCCATTAATTGTAACAAAGTCTTTACTTGGATCTGCAGCTAAATCTCTATCATAATCAGTTGCAGTTACAATGGTTTCTTCGTTTTGAGCAAAGCGTCTTGCAGTGTCTTTTACAATTGAGAATGCAACAGGCATCACTTCATTTAGAGCAGTTTCATATATCTCTAGAACCTCTTTTTCTAGCTTATCGATTTGATTAAAGATAGCTTCTCTCTCATCAATAGGAGTTTCTTCAATGCTGGCTTTAAGCTTTGCTATCTCTTCTTTCTGTGTAGATCCAGAATTTTGAACATAGTTCTTTATTTCTAAAGTCTTTGCTCTTAGTTCGTCATTACTTAACTTTTCAATCTCAGGATATACAGCCTTTACTTTCTCAACAAGTGGTTGTATGAGCTTCATATCACGTGTAGACTTGTTTCCGAAGAGTGATTGTAGGAATTTATTAAAATTCATTTGTATGATGTTTTTATTATTTACAGACTTAATATAATTAATATAAAGTGCTACAAATTTAACAAATATAATTCAGAAAATAGCACTTTCAATATCACTTCTTTAAAAAAGAGGTTGTAAAGTACATCCATTTGGAGCACGAATATGTATTGCATTCGCAATTGTTGGAGCAATATGTTCCACAAGAGTGCATTCCTTTACCTGTTCTGGCTTTAAACTTAAACCATAAAAAATAATGGGGAAAGGAACAAAAGAAAGTCTTGAAACAACCGAATGATGTGTATCTTCATTTAACAACCTCCACCCTGGAGTAATATCTAAAATGATATCACCACTTACCGATGTTGGATATACTGATTTATGTACATCAACAACTCCAGCATTTTGCTTTAGAAAATCTTTTGATTTATTGTAAACTTCATCTAAAGAGAGACGTTTGTCTTCTATAAACTTACGATTTAAATAAATCTGATTACTATAATACGCCTCTACATATTTGCCTTGTCCATACACAGCACTCAGGAACATATTAAGCAAAGACGCTGTTCTATTGACATAGAAAGTACCTGTAGGAATCTTATATTTAGAATAATCTATTGCATTTTCAATATCATAACCTGTGCTTGTTAATACAAATAGCACCTTATCACGCCCTATTTTATTCTCAATATGTTGAATAAGACGAGTTAAAACTCTATCAAGTCCTACATAAACAGCTTCATAACCATTCTTTTCTTGTTGTGCAATCTCATTACTTGCACTTAGCGTTATAGCTAAATAATCAGTTATTTCATCTCGTCCGAGAGCATTACCATCAAGACATTCCAATGATAAATACGCCACATTGTCGTTATCATTAGAATCTTGTTTTCCTCCAAGAAGACTATTAAATGCTTTTATCCACTTTTGGATAGACAACGGATAATAATCTGAGGTGCTCCATTTCTTTGTCTTTTCATCAATCCATAAAGCTCCATCAGCAGCATGTCCTACAGACAAAACTGCTGCATCTCGATCTTTTGAAACACTATAAACAAGGGCACTTCCAGACGATGCAATTTTCAATTCATCTGCAAGCGTCGTTGTTGAGATGAATGATGGAGAGGTGTGATATTTTACATCATCAACACTCGACTCTATCTTTAAAGATTTTCTATTGAGCCAATTGTTTGCTACAATACCATTATATAAGGGAGAAGTACCCGTTGATAGAGCTGCAACAGCTGAAGAACGATCTAAAGGAGAAAACGAATAAGAAGCTTGTTTATACACTTTTCCTTCTGAAAAGAGTTTCTTAAATCCTCCAGTTCCATATAAGGCAGCAAAGCGTTCGATATAATCTGTTCGCAATTGATCGATAGTTATATTCACAACTAATCGAGGAGCTTTAAGCATTTGCTGCGCATGAATGCCTAAGCCCGATAACATTGTCAATATGAAAGCAGAAAGATATCTATTCATTTATTTTACCTTATCTAAGTATTTTATATTTACTACACATCTTATTAACAAAGATAATGCCAAAAAATACATTCCTTCGGCATAGGTTTGGAATAAGCCTAAGAATATAAAGAGCAAAATAAAACCCGCAAGTACTTTCCAATAGATGTGCGCTTTATGCTTTATTTCTTTCGAAACAACAGGCCACAACATGATGAGTGAGAGGGGATTGAGCAGTAATATCTGAAAATTTAATTGTACTGTTGGATGCTGTGAAAAAATCATTGCAAATAGAATCAATCCTAAAAGACCTGTTATTAGCAGTAAAAAGGCATCTAAATACCACATAATTACATTGCTTTTAAGTTGCAAAAGTGATGCTATTACAATGCAACAAAATACACCTATTATTATATATAGGGGACGAATGGGTTCTGAATCGCCTTTACTTTCTTTTGAATCAGGCAATATTTGGATTGTTTCTGCAACTAATTTACGTTTTATTTGTTTATTAGAAGCAATGCTTGCAGCAGCAAAATCAACCATTAACTGATGTGGCAAAAATTGCTTTTGCTCAAAGCTTAATGGTTTATCTGCCATCACTCCCAACAGAAGATCGTTACCAAAGCGTGCCCATAAATGATTTTCTGTACATTGATGAACTACATCTCTATAAGTTTCTTCTACTCCTTTCCTACCCCTATATTGCACCTTTCCGTTTATATTATCTAACAAAATATCACGTGCTCGTGTTGTGCAATTATCATAAAAATAGTTGTAACGGTAAACTTTATTATTGGGATCTGCATTTCTTTGCAATGCACTTATAATCTGTTGTTTTTCTTCATTCGTTAGATTAAGCCTTTGTTGAACCACCTCAGAACCATAAGTTGCATACTCAGCAACAAAATATTCAAATGGCTCTATGCCCATTTCATAATCGGTTAGTCCAAAAACAAAACGTAAAATAAAGTATGGCTTTTTGAAAGAAAACATGCCATAATTCACCGCAACATCATCACCTGTTTCTTTATTTTGCACTCTTAAAGCTGTATGTCCATACAAACTATATATCTGATTGTGTGGAGCACAGGTTAATAAGCTTATCTCTACAGAATCTAATTGAATAGAATTATTCAAAGATTCTTGAGCAGAAACGTTGTTAGAAACAAACAACAATATTAGTAAAAATATCGACTTTATTTTGTATTTTATATATTCCACGATGCAAAAATAACTTATATTTCCCACTTGTAATGCTCTTATCTCGTTTTTTTTCAATAATTTTGCAACGAAAACATTGTAATATTGCAATCAATGAAAAAAATAATATCATCGGTTCTAATGTGCGTTGCTTGTGCAACATCATATGCTCAAAGCGGAACAAACTCACCTTATAGCCAATATGGCATAGGCGTTTTATCAGAAAATCCAGGTGCCCAAAGTCGTGGAATGAATGGTTTAGGAATTGGATTTCACGAAAATAATCAAGTAAACTACCTAAACCCTGCATCTTATTCATCTATAGATTCACTCAGTTTTATATTCGATGCAGGTGCATCTGCTCAAATAACACAATTCAAAGAGCAAGGAGCAACATTTAATGCACGCAACGGGAACTTTGAATACATTATTGCAGGACTAAGACTTGCTAAGCATTTAGGAGCAAGTTTTGGCTTTGTTCCTTTTACAAACGTAGGATACAGCTATTCCAACTCTGGAAAAATAGAAAATCCTAACGATGGAACTATTACACCATATACCAATACTTATAATGGTGAAGGTGGCTTACATCAGACTTATTTAGGATTAGGCTGGATGCCAATTAAAAATTTCTCTATCGGAGTTAATACTTCGTATATGTGGGGAAACTATGAAAGAAGTGTTATAAATCAATATTCTGATGCTTCTATCAATACCTTGTCACGTAACTATAAAGCTGATTTCAATAGTATTCACACAACTTTAGGTTTACAATATACACTTTCTTTGAGTAAGAAAGATGCTATAACTTTAGGCGCAACCTATAATTTTGCACACGAATTAGGCACAAAACCTACATTTTCTATTATTTCAAAGAATTCTCAGACTAGCGTATCCGATACAACAACATATAATGCTGGCAAAGGAATGAACTTACCTTCTGCGTTATCTTTAGGACTGATGTGGAACCATGACCAACGCTTAAAGTTTGGTATCGACTATACCTTACAAAAATGGTCAGCTGTAAAAACACCAGTTTATATGGAGAAAAATAATATAAGCTCATACGTATTAGTTAATAATATGTATAACGATAGACACAAAGTAACATTGGGAGGAGAATTTTGCCCCAATGTTTTATCACGTCATTTCTTTTCTCGAATACGTTATAGATTTGGTGCCTCTCTTGTAAGTTCATATCTAAAGATTAACAACATTAATGGACCTAAAGAGTTTAGCATGAGTGCTGGTGTCGGAATTCCTATCATAAACGCATATAATTCACGCTCACTTCTTAATATTTCAGCACAATGGATAAACCAAAGCAGTAGCTCTTTCATCAAAGAAAATAGCTTGCGCATTAATATTGGTTTAACATTTAACGAGCGTTGGTTCGCAAAATGGAAAGTAGAATAATAATTGTGTCAAAACATTTACGACATATTCTATTTACAATAACTACGGTATGTTTCTTTGTTTGCTGTTCAGAACAAAAGGAACATACCGCTCCTGCTATTCATGAGCGTGACTCTGCATCTATAATGACGTCATATGGTGTTAACACTTTGATCTCAGATTCAGGTGTAATTAAATATAGAATTGTTACAGAACGCTGGGAAGTAAACGAAATAAGAAATCCCAAACGATGGATTTTTGAAAAGAGTTTATTTCTAGAACAATTCGATGAGAAATTTCATGTACAAGCTTTCATACAATGCGACACGGCTTATTATTTCACAGAACAAAAGCTTTGGGAACTAAGAGGACGTGTAAGAGTGCTTACAAAGGAAGGGTTACGTTATTTTAGTGAACAGCTCTTTTGGGATCAATCTAATCACGAAATATACTCACATGTATATTCTCGTATTGTAACCCCAGAACGAACTCTTCAAGGAAGCTATTTCCGTAGCGATGAAAAGATGACCCGTTATAACATATATAACACTAAAGGTTCATTTGAAAAAGGAGACTTTGGCAATAAAGACACAGGAACAAACGCTCTACCTGATACTTCACAACAAGTAATGAGACCTCCAACGAACCCACACCCAAAGCTTAACCCCAACGCATTATAATATTTATTAGATAGAAAACAATTATTAAAAACGATATCATTCAATTGGATTTACCACTTATTATAGGAATTATTACCACCCTCATTCTATCAGGTTTCTTTTCAGGAATGGAGATAGCATTCGTCTCTAGTAATAGAATGAGAGCAGAAATTGACAAAGAAAAGAAATCATTTTCTACAAAATTCATAGATTTCTTTTACCGACATCCAAATGGATTTGTCAGTAGTATGCTCATAGGAAACAACATTGTATTGGTTATTTATGGTATTCTTACAGCTCAATTACTAGACAACACTATATTTAAAGGATTTGATGCAGGTCTAAGAGTTACGTTAGATACAATCGTTTCTACCATTCTTGTAATCTTTGTTGGAGAGTTTATCCCTAAAACTATCTTTAAGAATAATCCTAATAGCAAACTTTCCTTCTTCTCACTTCCTGCTTATTTATTCTATTGTTTGCTATGGCCTATCAGCAAGTTAACAACTTTGTTGTCTAAGATTGTACTGAAAATATTAGGGAAGAAGCTGGACTATACACCTGATGAGGGTGAATTTACAAAGCTAGATCTCGACTATTTAGTACAATCAAGTATTGATAATGCCAAAAGCAACAGCGATATGGTAGAAGAGGTAAAGATATTTCACAACGTATTAGACTTGTCTGACACTCGTGTTCGTGATTGTATGATCCCTCGAACCGAAATCAATGCCATCGATATTAATACTTGCACAGACAAAGAACTCATGCAACGTTTCACCGAAAGTGGACACTCTAAAATCATTGTTTATAAAGAAAATATCGATAATATAATTGGCTACATCCATAGCTCAGAGATGTTTCACCAAGAAACCGACTGGAGAACAAAAATCCTTGAGATGCCTTTTGTCCCTGAAACAATGGCAGTTAAGAAATTGATGTCTATTTTCTTACAACGCAAAAAGAGTCTTGGCATTGTAATAGATGAATTTGGTGGCACCAGTGGACTAATCTCTTTAGAAGATATAGTTGAAGAGATCTTTGGAGAAATTGAAGACGAACACGATAATAAAAAATACATCGCAAAACAAACAGAAGATGGACAATATGTATTATCAGCCCGTTTAGAAATTGATAAAGTAAACGATATGTTTAACTTGGACATCCCTGAAAGCGATGAATATATGACTATTGGAGGTTTTATTTTACATCACTTCCAAACGTTTCCAAAGCTTAATGAAATCGTGAATATAGACAAGTACGAATTTAAAATTATAAAGAACACCCAAACAAAGATTGAACTTGTAAAACTAAAAGTAAAGCAATAGAGCCGTTTTTTAAGTTAAATATATTGTTATTCAATAACTTTTTAGTATTTTTGTGCTCACTTAGTATTTGCTACGAGTCACAAACTAACACTACTAATGTAACGATTCTTTAGCAACTCACTTAGTTTCCATTCAGATAATAATAATAAAAACAAAATAAACAATGTCAGTATTAGGAAAAATCAGAAGCAAAGGCGCTGTCCTTGTAGGCGTTATAGGATTTGCCCTATTTGCCTTTATTGCCGAAGAAGCATTTCGTTCATGGGAATCTAGTCGCAATAACGATCGCCAACAATTAGGTAAAGTATTGGGAAAGAAACTTGATGTACAAGAATTTCAAAAGCTTGTTGAAGAGTATTCTGAAGTAATTAAGATGCAACAAGGTAAAGAAAACCTTAGTGAAGAAGAGCAAACCCAAATCCGAGACATGGTTTGGAATACTTTCGTTCAGAATAAGATCATAGAGAAAGAAGTAGAAGCTCTTGGTTTAACTGTCACCGATGCAGAAATTCAAAACGTGCTAAAGGCAGGTACAAACCAAATGCTTATGGGTACACCATTTGTTAATCAACAAACAGGTCGATTCGATGTCAACGCTTTAAAAAAGTTCTTAGCTGATTATAAGACACAAAAAAGCACCAATCCTCAGATGGCGCAACAATATGAAAACTTGTACAAATACTGGGTTTTCATTGAAAAAAATCTTCGCCAACAATTGCTTGCACAAAAGTATCAAGCTCTTTTTGCAAACTGTCTTCTTTCAAATCCTATAGAAGCAAAAATGGCTTTCAAAGATAATACTGAAGAAAGTAATATTCAATTAGCATCATTCCCCTACTCTTCTATTGATGATAGCAAAATCTCTGTAACTGAGTCTGATTTAAAGAATAAATACGATGAGCTAAAAGAACGTTTCAAACAACCTGTTGAAACACGCAATATTAAATACATAGACATTCAAGTTAAGCCTTCAACAAAAGATACAGAAGACCTTAAAAAGCAATTTGCGGGATATGCAAAAGATCTTTCAGAGGCTACAGATGTAAATAATGTTGTTCGTAGAAGCACATCACTTGTTCCTTTCCTAGGTGTTGCAGTAACAAAGAATGCATATCCACAAGACATTGCTAGTAAACTAGATTCAATGTCAGTAGGACAAGTTTCTAACGTGTTCGAAAGCAATTTTGACAACACTCTTAATATCATTAAACTTGTAAGCAAACAACAATTGCCAGACTCTGTACAATACAGACAAATCCAAGTTGGTGGAGCTACAGCGGAACAAGCACGCAAAACTGCTGATTCTGTTTACCAAGCACTTAAAGGTGGAGCTGATTTTGAAGTTCTTGCAAAGAAATATGGACAAACAGGAGATAAGGTTTGGTTAACTACTTCACAATACCAAAACGCACCATCTCTAGACAATGACACTAAAACTCTTATTGAAACATTGAACACTTTACCTGCAAACGAGGTTAAAAACATAGCTTTCACACAAGGCAATATCATCGTTCAGGTTCTTAATCGTTCTGCTTTCACCAACAAATATGTAGCTGCAGTAGTTAAGAAGAACATCGATTTCTCTCAAAATACCTACACAACAGCATACAACAAATTTAGCTCTTTTGTTAGTGCAAACACAACTCCTGAAGCTATAACAAAGAACGCTGCAAAGAGTGGTTACACCGTATTAGAACGTAAAGACGTTACAACAGCAGAGCATTATCTTGCTGGAATTCATGGAACTCGCGATGCATTGAAATGGTTGTTCGATGCAAAAGAAGGAGAAGTATCACCAATGTATCAATGTGGAGATAACGATCATCTTCTACTTGTTATCCTAGACAAGATTAATCCCAAAGGCTATCGTGCTGTAACAGACCCACAAGTTAAAGAAATTGTTAAAGCTGAAGTGATCAAAGACAAGAAGGCCGAACAACTAATGGCTAAGGCTAAGGGCGTTAATAGCATTAACGCTGCGAAAGCAAAGGGTGCTACTATCTCTGATGTTGCGCAAATAACATTTGCTGCACCAGTATTTATTCCTGCAACAGGAGCAAGCGAACCAGCTCTAAGTGGTGCAGTTTCAGCTACTGCAAAGGGTAAGTTCAGTGCACAGCCAGTTAAAGGTAACGCTGCAGTTTATCTCTTCCAAGTAACTGGCAAGGCAACAAACAATGTTCCATTCAAGGCTACTGAAGAAGAACAAAAGCTTCGTCAAAAGTACATGCAATATGCAGGTTCATTCATGAACGAACTTTATATCAATGCAAACGTAACCGACAATCGCTATTTATTCTTTTAACTAAGACGCTAACTTGTTAGATTCTGAAGTTATAAACTATTACCCGCAATGTTCAATATTGAGCATTGCGGTTTTTATTTATCTCCTATTCTAGAATAAACTAAGCTAATGTTAAAATAAAAGAAATAGGACATAAAATACACAAGGTTTCAGAGATAGAAAGCCTGTGTATTCAAAAGAATATCATTAAATTTGCATATTGCAGAGAAAATATAATAAAAATGAGTAGATTTCTTGTTTTTGAATGCTATTTCATAAAATTAAAGGACTATTTTTATACATAAATACATCAAAAAAAGATGATTCACAAAATGCAAAAAGGAGATTACGACCATTATGTGACTACAGATAAAGACACATTACTCAACTGGCTTCTGACCAATATAAAAACAATGAGCCGTAATAAACTAAAAGATATATTAGCTGGACAAGGAATTAAGGTCAATGGAAAAATCACAACAAAGTATGATTATCCATTAACTCCAGGAATGAAGATTTCTATTAGCAAAACAAAACGCAATAATTTGTTTAAAAGCAAATATGTTGATATTGTGTATGAAGACAACCATATCATCGTAGTTCATAAAAAGGCAGGTATTCTTTCGATGCCCGTAGGACATGGCTCTCTTAATGTAAAGACTGTTCTCGATGATTATTTGATGCGTTCCAAACAAAAATGCAATGCCCATGTTGTGCATCGCTTAGATAGAGAAACAAGTGGATTGATGGTATATGCCAAAGATAAACGGGTAGAACGACTATTTGAAGAAGATTGGCATAACATCGTTTACGATCGGCGTTACGTGGCTATTGTTAGTGGAGAAGTACAAGAAAACGAAGGAACCATAGCCAATTGGTTAAAAGACAACAAAATGTTTGTAACCTATTCATGTCCTTTTGACAATGGGGGGAAGTATGCTGTAACACATTTCCAAGTGAAAAAACGCACAGCTTATCACACTCTTGTAGAGTATAAGCTCGAAACTGGTCGCAAAAATCAAATACGTGTGCATTCTGCTGACATAGGACATCCCGTATGTGGAGATACAAAATATGGTAATGGTGATGACCCAATTGGACGTCTTTGTCTTCATGCTTACGTACTAGCTTTCTACCATCCCATAACACATAAGCCTCTTCTTTTCGAAACTCCCATTCCTTCCGATTTCAAACGAATTATAAAATAAACTCCATCAAAAGTTTATTCCTAAATCTAATAAATGGCCTATAGTATCTTTAACGATGGTATAGGCTTCATTTTTTATACTTCTTTCTATCTTTTTCCATTTATCAACTGCTTGTTATGTCAAAATAAGATATAATTTTATAGCAGAATTCAGAAAAAATAGCTTACTTTGCAGTTAGATTCGTTATAACTTAGCACAGAACTATTTTTAGAATTTTATTATGAAAAAATATATCCGTTGGGCGTTGGTTGTGTTGTTAACTCCCATCGCACTATTTTTATTATTATCAATCCTATTATATTGTCCACCAATACAGCGTTGGGCAGTATTTAAAGTTGTACAGATTACATCAGAAAAAACAGGCTTAGATATCTCAGTTGAGAGAGTTAAGCTAGTGTTTCCATTGCATTTAGGCGCAGAAAACCTAAAGGTATTGCAACAAAATGATAGTATTTCTACGCAGAAAGATACAGTTGCTGATGTAAAAAGAATGTTGGTAGATGTAGAACTACTACCATTATTACAAGAAAATATAGAGGTGGAACAACTTAAATTAGAAGGAGTTAACTTTAATACCACCAATTTTGTAGACGAAGCTAGGGTGAGTGGGGGGATAAAAAAACTACTTATTTCTAGTAAAGGCATAGACCTCCGCAATAAACTTGCATTGATCAATACTGCTGTTTTAGAAGATGCAAATGTTAAAGTATATATGAACGACAGCATTCCACCTGATACTTCGACGACTAAAAATGAGTGGAAAATAAAGCTGTTAAACCTCAAAATGAAACGAACCAATGTGCAATTGCGCATGCCACACGATAGTTTATTTGTGAGAACTCAAATAACCGATGCAGAAGTAATCGGTGGTTTGTTTGATCTTCTGCATAAAAGCTATTCTGTAAGACAGTTAGATTGGAAAGAAGGTGCGGTGAAATACGATCGTCCTTTTGAAACAATAAAAAGAGGATTCGATTACAATCACCTTGAATTATCTCAAATAGCAATAGGTGTAGATTCTTTTTCTTATAACCCAGAGAAATTGAATCTAAAAATTATTTATTGTACCTTAAAAGAAAAAAGTGGATTAAAAATAGAACGTGCAGGTGGTTCCTTTTCAATGGATAGCATGCAAATGCAACTTCCAAACTTCTTTTTAGAAACACCATACTCAAAGTTAAAAGCACAAATGGCAATGGATTTAACTGCTTTTGACGAGCGTAATCCTGGTAAACTGAATCTTGCTTTAAATGCAAGTATTGCCAAACCCGACCTTATCGCCTATCTTGGTCCAGCCTATTCGGCTGCAATTCAACGCTTTCCAAGTCACCCTTTGGTTATAACAGGCGATATACGAGGAAATATGAAACATGTAAGGATTGCCTCGCTGAATGCTCAAATGGTTTCAGCTTTTAAGTTGAAGGCAAGCGGTTTTCTTGCAAATGTAAATCAGCCCAATAATCTTGTAGGCGATATTGTGTTGAATGGCAATAGTTATAATCTCGACTTTATTACTTCTTTTCTACCCTCTTCGGTTACAAGCGTTGTAAGAATGCCACAGAATATGACTTTAGATGGTCATCTAAAGATAAATGGTTCACACTATAACACTACCTTTTATGTGAAAGAAGGAGTAGGACAAATAAGCGGTAAGGCATTTATTGACACAAAGAGTATGACTTATGATGCGCAAGTTAAAGCACATCAACTGCAATTGCAACGTCTAATGCCCAGCTTAGGTCTTCAACCTTTTAGTGGAAATGTATCTCTTAAAGGTAGGGGAACCGATGTATTCTCCCCCCAAACACGCTTAGATCTAAATACAACAATACAACAATTTGCTTATAATCACTATCGACTTAACAACATAAAAGCCAATGCAATTATAAAAAATGGTAGAGCAAAGGTATTTGTAGATAGTAAAAACGAATTGCTTTATGGTACAATTAGTGCTGACGCACTGATGAGTAAGCGATTGGTTGATGCTACTGCTGTATGTAATCTATCTAAAGCAGATTTGTATAAGCTTCGTATTACAGACCAACCTCTTACCATCTCACTTCGTGGTAGAGCAGGTGTTATCACTGATTTACAAGATAATTATAAAGCATTTGGGGATATTGATAATATTATTGTGCGTGATAGTACTAAAGATTATCATCCTCAACGTATTGTGTTTAATGGAATAACACGTCGTGATACAACTTACGCAAATGTTTATTGTGGAGATTTTCAATTAAAACTAAATGCAAAAGGCGGATATAAATATCTTTTGAGAAAAGGTAATGCCCTATCATCTATAGTTCAAAAGCAGATTCGCAATAAGCAATTCAATTATCTTGAAATACAAAAGAAACTACCTTTAGTACATATCAATCTTACAACTGGGCAGAATAACATGTTTATGAAAATATTAAAACGTTATGGTTATAAGGTTGGTTCAGCTAATATAGATATGCAGGTGTCACCTTCTATAGGACTAAATGGTCGTGCAGAAATATATGATGTCTATGCGCAATCTAACCAAATTGATACGATTCGTTTTAATGTTATGTCGCAGAATAATCAATTAAAGTATGCAGCCCAGGTACGAAATAGTCCTAAAAATCCTCAATATGTATTCAATGCACTATTAGATGGTAGTGTGTTGAACAAAGACTTAACACTTAATACGAAATTATATGATTCTAAAAATAAACTTACATTAGCATTAGGTTTACAAGGAGAGATGGATTCCAAGGGCGTAAAGGCGAGTATAAAAGATAAGAATGTTATTCTTGGTTATAAAGAATTTGCCGTGAATGACAGCAATTATGTTTATATATCTGATACGCAAACCATATATGCAGATGTGGCATTGTTGGCTAAAGACAAAACAGGTATTCACATATATAGCAACAATGAAAGTGAAGATGGAATGCAAGACATAACCCTTTCGGTTCAAGAATTTGATATTGCGGAGATGTTAAGTATTATGCCTTTCATGCCAAAGATGCAGGGAATGCTGAATGGCGATTTGCATTTTATGAAAAAGGATAAATCTATTTCAGTGTCATCGTCTATGAAAATAGATCGAATGGTATATGAAAATAGTCCTTTGGGCAATCTTTCTACGGAGCTAGTTTATATGCCTTTGTCAGATGGAAGTCATGCGGTTGATGGCCGTTTGATGCGTGATAATCAAGAAATTGCAATCGTTGAAGGATCGTATAATCCCCAAAAGAAAGAAGCATTAGATGTGAACTTATCTTTGCAACACACACCTTTATCTCTTGTGAATGGATTTATACCAGATCAGATAGTAGGCCTAAAGGGCTATGCTGATGGTACGCTTTCAGTGAAAGGCACACCTGATAAGCCTAATGTAAATGGTGAGGTGTATCTTGATTCTGCTTATCTTGTAAGTGTTCCTTATGGTATTGAGCTTAAAATGGACGATGACCCAGTGCGCATTGTGGGAAGTAATTTACTCTTCGAGAATTTCAATTTCTATTCACATAACGAAGAACCGCTCTTAACTTCGGGTTATTTTGATTTCTCAGATCTAGATAATATGAAGCTCAATCTAAAGATGAAAGCGAATAATTATCTATTGATAGATGCAGAAGATAATGGAAATTCACTCGCATATGGTAAGGCATGGGTTAATTTCTCAGGTACAGTAGCAGGTTCATTAACTCAATTAAAGATGCGAGGAACATTAGATGTATTAGGTTCAACAAGTATGACCTACATCTTATTAGATTCTCCATTGAACAACGACAACCGCTTTGAAGGCCTCGTAACATTCGTTGATTTTAGAGAGAAGAAAGGTCAAGTGGTTAAAAAGCCTACTGTAAATGGCTTAGAAATGGATATGAGAATCAATGTAGATAATGGTGCACATGTTCGTTGTGATCTCAATACCGATCATTCAAACTATGTAGATTTGATTGGTGGCGGAGAACTTCGGATGAAGTATAGCAATGCAAATGAAATTCAATTAAATGGCCGTTATACTATTAGAAGTGGTGAAATGAAATATTCTTTACCTGTAATTCCTTTGAAAACCTTCAATATTGAAGAAGGCAGTTACGTTGAATTTAGAGGAGAAGCAATGAACCCAACAATTCAAATTACAGCGACAGAGCAAAATAAAGCCTCTGTAACTACTCAAGAAGGAGCAAAGAGAACGGTGCTATTTAATTGTGGAGTAAAGGTGACAAACACCCTAAAGAATATGGGATTAGAGTTCATTGTGTCTTGTCAAGAGGATACAGATATCGCTAATCAGCTACAAGCAATGAGTAAAGAAGAGCGTGGAAAGATAGCAGTAACAATGCTAACCACAGGTCAATACTTATATGGTGGAGCCTCAAATAACTTCTCAATGAGTTCATCTTTAAACTCTTTCTTACAGTCACAGATTAATGCTATCACAGGAAGTGCATTGAAAACCTTTGATATGAGCTTCAATATGGATAATAGTAGTGATGCTTCGGGAAGTACACGAACTAACTATTCGGTTAAGTTTGCAAAACGATTCCTTGATAATAGATTAAATGTGATTGTCGGTGGAAGCTTCTCTTCGGGTGGAACAAACGTCGAAGGTACAAAAGATACCTTCTTAGATAACATCACAGTAGAATATCGTTTGAATCCTAACTCAAATAAATACCTTAAAGGTTACTATAAACGTGACTCATATGATTGGCTCGATGGTTATATTGGAGAATATGAAGTAGGTTTCTTATGGAGACGAAAGCTACAGCATTTCCAAGATATCTTCCGTTTCAAAACAAAGGATAAGATAACTGATGTAGTAGAAAATGATAGTATTCCTGCTATTACCCAACCAACAAAAGAAGTAAAATAATGAGATATAAAGCACTAAAAGAATATTTTAAGCCATGTCGTTGGGGATTCTTCCTATTATTAATAGGTGGCTTAAACCTTACATCTTGTTCTACAACTAAAAGTATTCCACAAAATGAACAGCTATTTGTTGGAATCTCAAAAATCAATTATGAGAAGAATGAAGATGTCAAACATTTCATAACAGCACAAGAAGAAATAGAAGAAGCATTAGCAACCCAGCCTAATGGAGCATTGTTCGGAAGTAGCTCTTTACGTTCTCCTTTTCCCATAGGACTATGGATTTGGAATGCATTTAGTACGAAAAAAAATGGTTTCAGCAAATGGATTACAAAGTCGTTTGGAAAGAAACCCGTATTAATAAGTAACGTAAATCCCTCTTTACGTGCTTTAGTCGCAAAACAAATATTACGTTCTCATGGTTATCTTCGTGGTGAAGCAGATTATAATATCGAAACAACAAAGAATAAAAAGCAAGCAAAGATAGCTTATAAAGTCATTCCTGGACCTCTATTTAGAATCGATTCTGTAGCGTTTGTAGGTTTTCCTGAGAGAGAAATGAATTACTTAAAGAGCCTCAAAGGAGCTATTCTTTTACATAAGGGCGATATTTTTGATGTCTCAAAGCTAGAAGAACAGAGAGAAAGAATATATAAAACATTCCGTTATAAAGGCCTTTATTACTATAAACAAGATTATACCACTTTTCTTGCAGATACCGTATCTGTACCAGGAAAGGTGTTAACTAAGGTACAATTGGTGGATAGTTTGCCTAAAGGGACATTGGACTCATGGCGTATAGGCAAGGCATTATTAGCAATTAAGACCTCTCCTGAAGAGCAATTAACAGACTCTATGACCTATTCTCACTATAAAGTGTTTTTCAATGGAAATAAACCAAGGGTGCGTCCAAAAGTTATTTTGCGTGAATTACGCCTCTTCCCTGGTCAGAAATACGATGATAGTAATTACACAGAGTCGCTTAATCGCCTTAGTTCGCTAGGCATATTCAATAGTGTTGATATTAACTTTGCTCCTTTAGATACAACTAATAAGTATAAAACAATGGACATGTTAATTCAAACAGTGCTAGATAAACCCTATGATTTCTTTATTGAAACCAATGTAAAAGGAAAAACCACAGGGCGTTTAGGACCTGCAGTTGTACTTGGTTTTGCTAAACGCAATGCCTTTAGAAGAGGTGAAATTGTGGAGTTCAACCTGCATGGTAACTACGAATGGCAAACTGGTCACTCATCAGAAGGAACCACAACAGGATTTAATTCTTATAGTTATGGAGGTGATTTATCGTTAAGAATACCCAAATTGCTCTTCCCTTTGGTGAAGCAACATAAGCTGTATCGTCCGCCAACGTCAATAATTAAGATGTCATCTGATCTTGTTAATCGGGCAGGATACTTCAAACGTCACATTGTTTCGGGCGAATTGACATTTAACTGGCAAACTTCTGTTAAGTCATCTTTCGAGTTTAGTCCTTTAATTGTGCAGTTCGATTATATGACAAAGAGCACTAAGAAGTTTAAGGACGTTGTAAGTAATAGCACATATCTGCAATATACGATGCAAGATAAGTTTATTCCTAAAATGTATTTTGCCTATACTTACAACAGTCCAAGTTTCTTCCAAAATCCAATTCGATGGCAATTGGCTTTTAGTGAGGCAGGAAACCTAGTATCTTTAGGCTATCTTACAGGTGGATATCGTTGGAATTCAAAGGACAAAAAAATGTTTAAAAATCCTTATGCTCAATTCCTTAAGGCTGAAACAGATTTTACAAAGACATGGAAATTTGATGAGAAGAGCTCGCTTGTGGGACATATCAATGCAGGATGTATATGGAGTTATGGCAATTCATCAATGGCTCCATATAGTGAACAATTTTATGTTGGAGGTGCAAACAGTATTAGAGCGTTTAATATTCGTACAATAGGACCTGGTGCTTATCATGTAGATCAATCACAAACTTCATATCTCGATCAGACAGGTGATATTAAATTCTTAGCCAATTTAGAATATAGAAAACATCTTGTCGGTAACTTCTATGGTGCATTGTTCTTAGATGCGGGTAATGTTTGGGCTTTAAAAGAAGACTATAGAACCAACTCTACATTTAAAATAAAGAATGTATTTAAACAGATGGCGTTAGGAACAGGACTAGGAATTCGATATGATATGCAGTTCCTTGTTATTCGAGTAGATTGGGGAGTGGCGTTACATACACCTTATTCTTCGGGTTTCTACAATATAAAGAGTTTCAAAGAAGGCCAGAATTTGAACTTTGCCATTGGCTATCCATTCTAACAAGAGAGGCTTAAAGTAAAACTTTCAACTCAAAAAGAGTGATATAATAAAGTTGTATAGATAAAGAGATAAACAATAATAAATTAATTAATAACCCTTTAAACCATATTTTTATGAAACCAACATTAGTTCTTTTGGCTGCAGGTATGGGCAGCCGTTACGGCGGTTTGAAGCAACTTGATGGATTAGGTCCTAATGGAGAAACCATTATGGACTATTCTATTTATGATGCAATCAAGGCTGGATTTGGTAAAATCGTATTCGTTATTCGTAAGGATTTTGAACAAGAATTCCGTGAAAAGGTGCTTTCTAAGTACGAAGGACACATTCCTGCAGAGGTATGCTACCAATCATTAGATGCACTTCCTGAAGGTTTTACAGTGCCAGAAGGCCGTGAAAAGCCATGGGGAACAAACCATGCAGTGATGATGGCTAAGGATTTGATTCGTGAACCATTCTGTGTTATCAACTGTGACGACTTCTATAATCGTGATTCTTTCATGGTTATCGGTAAGTTCTTGGCTGATCTTCCAGATAATGCAACAAACACTTACGCAATGGTTGGCTTCCGTGTAGGTAACACTCTTAGTGAAAATGGAACTGTTGCACGTGGTGTCTGCTCTAAAGATGAAAATGAGTTACTTACAACTGTTGTAGAACGCACAGAGATTATGCGTATTGAAGGAAAAGTATCTTATAAAGATGAGAATGGAGAATGGGTTGCTATTGAAGATAATACCCCTGTTTCTATGAACATGTGGGGTTTTACTCCAGATTATTTTGCACATAGTGATGCTTATTTCAAAAAATTCTTAAGCGATCCAAAGAACCAAGCTAACCCTAAAGCAGAATTCTTTATTCCGTTAATGGTTAATGAGTTGGTGAACAATGGAATTTCAACAGTGAAAGTACTAGACACAACAAGTAAATGGTTTGGAGTGACTTATTCTGCCGACAGACAAGCAACTGTTGATAGAATTCAAGCTCTTGTTAACGAAGGAGTATATCCTAACAAGTTATTTTAAATGATAATAAGATTCTTAGAGATGAGTTATTCTTAAACAATTCACCTCTAAGACTTTCTTTTTCTACAAAAGAATAAAGTAAAAATGAATATAAATTTACTAAACGATAGTGACATAAATACCCTAATAAACTCCATTAAAAGTGCCGATAATATTGTTATTACCTGCCATAAAAGTCCTGATGGAGATGCTTTAGGATCATCTTTGGCTTGGTACGACTTTTTAACAACATGTTTTAAGAAGAATGTTTCTGTTCTTGTTCCCGACGCTTTCCCCGATTTTTTGCGTTGGCTTCCTCATGTAGAGAAGATTGTTCGATATGATAAGCACCCCGAACGAGTGAACGAACTTTTTGATTCTGCAAGTTTGGTGTTCTGCTTAGACTATAATACTGCAAGTAGAGTTGAGGAGATGAAAGATCCTTTAGAGGCATGTAAAGCCCCTAAAATAATGATAGATCATCATTTAAATCCATCAATGGATACTCTTTTGTGCATCTCTAATCCAGCAATTAGTAGTACAAGTGAGATTATTTTCCGCTTAATTTGGCAAATGAACTATTTCGATGCTATTGAAAAGCATTGTGCAATAGCAATCTATTGTGGAATGATGACAGATACAGGAGGCTTTACTTATAACTCTTCTTATCCAGAAATCTTCTTCATTATTAGCCAATTACTCACAAAAGGCTTCGATAAAGATAAGATCTATCGCAATGTCTACAACAATTATAGTGCTTGGGCTATACGCTTTAGAGGTTATATGATGTGCCAAAAACTCAATGTTTTAGATGATTTTCATGTCTCATACTTTACTATCACTCGAGAAGATATGGATAATTTCCATTTTACAAAAGGTGATGCAGAAGGCTTAGTGAACGAGCCTTTAAAGATAAAAGGAATGAAACTGTCTATAGCTTTGCGTGAAGATAGTGTAAAAGATAATACCATTTTGGTTAGTCTTCGTTCTGTCGAAAACTTCCCCTGCAATGAAATGGCAGCACAATTTTACAATGGAGGAGGACATCTTAATGCTAGTGGAGGCCGTTTAAGCTGCACGATTGAAGAGGCTGTAGACATCACACGACGTGCAATAGAATACTATGCTCACCTCTTAAAATAAGATTTTCTAGAGCATAACTGCTCTTTTTTCAGTATGTTTGTACCATTAAGTAGAGAGTGAAAAATTCTTTTATATTAAATTTGGATATAAAAGAAAAACAAATATTGCAGATAATTAAAATAGATAATTATAAAAGTAGTACAATGCACATCATTAGTCAAGTATTAATTATTTTGGTTTCATTACTCTTTCTTTATATCATGTACCTCGAAACCATCGCATCATCATCAATAAAGACCTCAAAGGTATTCAATATTCCTCAAGAGGTATTGAGAGAAAAGCATTTTACAAAACTTATGAAGAATCAAGGGATCTATAATGGTCTCATTGCTCCTGCCTTACTTTATAGTGCTTTTTGCTCTGAAAATAGAAAAGAATTATCTTGTATCCTACTTATTTCTTGTGTTCTTATTGCACTCTATATGGGGCACTAACAAGTAACTGGAAAATATTAATTAAACAAGGATTTATACCTTTCTTAGCACTTCTATCTCTTTTAAGTCTATAAGAGTTAGAGTTTTAATGGATTATTATCTAATAATTGTCACATAAAAACATAAAAAGAGAAATATTTTTTCTCACTCTCTTTTCTTTTTCTTAACTTTGCAAATAACGCTGTTATTGAACTGCATCTTGTAGTCAAAAGCGTCCAAGAAAATAAAGAACGCAATTAAATTTATTTATTAATGAAAATAAGAAATATCACTCTATTAGCAGTTTTGTTGTGTTGCATTGCCACACTTTTTTCGTGTAAAGATTCTGATACTTATGCAGATCAGAAAGAACGTGAGCGTTCTGCCATCTCAAAATATATAAGAGACAACAATATTAAGGTTATTTCTGAAGAGGAGTTCCTAGCAAAGGACACCGTAACAGATGTATCAAAGAATGAATATGTGTTGTTTACAAACACAGGAGTATATATGCAAATTGTGAACAGAGGTGTAGGAGAGATTCTTAAACATAACGAAAACACAAACGTTTTGTGTCGCTATAAGGAAATAAACCTATTAACAGACTCATTGCAATCGTCAAACATAGATATGGCTTTCTCTTCATTAGTAGATAAAATGACTGTTCGCCGCTATTATTCTACATACACAGCATCGTTTGATCACAGTTCAAGCTTGATGTCAAGAATATACAATAGTACATCTGTTCCTAACGGATGGCTTGTTCCTTTGGCATACATTAAGCTTGGAAGATTGGTGAATGACACCGATAATTTAGCAAAAGTAAATCTTATTGTACCCCACTCTGAAGGACAAGCAAACGCTTCTCAACGTGTTTATCCTTGCTTCTATACCATCACCTATCAGCGAGGTAAATAATAAAACTTATACTGATTACTAACACAATTATTATAACTTATGACACTTATTAAATCCATATCAGGTATAAGAGGAACGATAGGTGGGAAACCAGGAGATACTCTTAATCCTCTAGATATTGTAAAATTTACCTCAGCTTATGCCACTTTTATTCGTCGAAGCGGTAAAAGCAAGAGCAATACCATTGTAGTTGGACGTGATGGACGCATTTCTGGCGACATGGTTCGTAACATAGTGTGCGGAACGCTTATGGGAATTGGCTATGATGTTGTAAATATTGGTATGGCAACAACTCCAACAACCGAACTTGCTGTTGCAATGCAACAAGCTGCTGGAGGCATTATTATTACTGCAAGTCACAATCCTCGTCAATGGAATGCCTTGAAACTACTTAATGAGAAAGGTGAATTCTTAACTGCAGCAGATGGAGAAGAGGTTCTAACTATTGCTGAAAAAGAAGACTTTGAATATGCTTCAGTTGACGAATTAGGTAAATATACAGAAGATAATTCATTCAATCAACGTCACATCGATAGTGTTCTTAACTTGAAACTTGTTGATCGTGAAGCAATAAAAAATGCGCACTTTAAAGTACTTGTAGATGCAGTGAACTCTGTTGGAGGTGTTATTATGCCTCAATTCTTAGATACTTTAGGTGTAGAATATAAAGTTCTTAATGGTGAACCTACAGGCGATTTCGCTCACAATCCCGAACCATTGGCAAAGAACCTAGGTGAGATTATGGGAGAAATGGCTAAAGGTGGCTATGATCTTGGTATAGTAGTAGACCCAGATGTCGATCGTTTAGTTTTCATTTCAGAGAACGGAGAGATGTTTGGAGAAGAGTATACACTTGTTAGTGTTGCTGATTATGTGCTATCAAAAACACCAGGAAACACAGTCTCTAACTTGAGTTCAACTCGTGCGTTGCGTGATGTTACTGAGAAACATGGAGGCAAATACACTGCAGCTGCAGTGGGAGAGGTAAATGTAACCACTCAAATGAAGAATGTAAATGCCGTTATTGGTGGTGAAGGTAATGGTGGAGTGATTTATCCAGAGAGTCATTATGGTCGTGATGCACTTGTTGGTGTTGCCCTTTTCTTATCTCATTTAGCTCATAAAGGCTGCACTGCTAGCGAGTTAAAGGCAAGCTATCCTGAGTACTTCATGGCGAAAAACAGAATCGACCTTACTCAAAATGCAGATATAGATGCTATTCTTGCAAAGGTAAAAGAAGTGTATTGCAATGAGGAAATTATCGATATCGATGGTATAAAGATTAACTTTACGAACTCATGGGTACATCTTCGTAAGAGTAATACTGAACCAATTATTCGTATTTATAGCGAAGCTCCTACAATAAAAGAGGCAGAAGAATTAGGCGAAAAATTGATTACAGTGGTGCGAAGTATGACAAAATAGATAAAGAGACAACGTACGACATCTCAATAAACCTATAAAACTATGCGTTATTATGGTCTTTGATGATAGTCTTTAAAACACATTAGAACAAAGCGAATCTAAAACAAATATAAGTTTTAGATTCGCTTTTCTTTTCTCCTTAAAGTAGAACAACTAATCGATGAAAACAGATTGCAAAATATAGTAGCACATCTTAAACGGAACTATTGTTATCTAGCAAAATTTCTCTCTATATAAAGCATGCTCCTTAAAAGTGATATTTGTGGGTATTTTCTCTGAATATTTGCCTCAAATTCATTCAAATAAGAGTTTCTAGTAACTATTACTATTTGACACAGAAAGTAACCTCCTTTTGGCTATACCAATCTGTAATGCCGGAGAAATAAAGGCTTATAGAACTTTAAAATAGTTTTTACCAAACAGCAATAAAAGGGAATAGCAAAAGATTTTTAGCTCCATATCTAAAATAGTACAATTAAAACATCACTCCTAAATACAATTAAAGGATGCTTCTAAAAAGAAGCATCCTTTAATTTCATAATAAATTCTTTTATTATTTCAGGGCTTATTCTGTAATTTGAACAGTAGCACGACGGTTAAATTGAATTGGTGAAAGCTCATTTACACCACCTCTAGCGTCAGTTTTGATGTTATCACGATTAACACCCATCTTAACTAGCTCATTAGCAACTGTCTTAGCACGTTCTTCAGACAACCATTGGTTATGTCCAGGTTTACCAGTTGCGCTATCTGCATAACCAGTTACAAGAAGATTTGCATTGTTTGCTTTAGCATATTTAGCAACTCCTGCTATGTTAAAAATATCCTTCTTAGAAGCAATATTTGTTTTATCCAAGTTGAAGAATACTGTAATAGGAGTCATAATAAACTCTTTCACAGTCTTATTTTCAACAGGTTGTTGTTGATCTGGTTGTTTTGAAAGAAGGTCTTTCAAACGTGCATTTTCTGCATTTGCATCATTAAGTTGTGCATTAAGTGCGTCAATTTGAGATTGAGAAAGAGCCTTAATAGCATCTACGTCTGGAGCATTGTCCCATGTTTCCTTACCGAGTCTAAATGTCAAACCAACTTCAGCATATAAGTTGTTATCGTGGGTATCCCAACCACGTGTATTTCCTTCCCAATCTTCTATACCATCTAGGTCTGATTCGTAACGATTCCAACCCATTTCAAAATGAGCAGAAAGCTTACGGCTAATACGGAATTCATTTAAAAGACCTGCGCTTAAGCCCATTGCATATAAGTTATGAGTCATTGTACGACCAACACCAGCACCTACAAAAGGAATAAAACTCCAAAAGCGATTAGGATTGTAGCCACACAACATGTTACTAAAATTAAACAAAGCTTGACCATTCATAATCCAGTATGAATTAGCATAAGAATTTTTATCTGTCTTTTGCATATAATAACGTGGAGCAGAAAGTCCTACAATTTTACCCCAAATACCTTGTGCTTTCACACGAAGACCTAAACCAGGAGTAAACCATTTTCCAAATGCTACAGCAGCACCTAGTGTTCTACGATTTTTGTTTAATGGATTTTCTGGTAGATCAAATCCATGTTCTTGTTGAGAATACCACATATTCAAGTTTCCACCAACTTGTACAAACCAATTATTCCAAAAAGTGTTAGTTAAAACTCGATACTTCTTAATTGGATATTCTTCTTGAGCCATTGAGCTCAAAGAAATACTAGCAAGAGCCAGCATCATAAATAGTTTTTTCATAAACTTATTAATTTAGACAATCAAATTATTATATTATTTTCTTTAGTATACTATTCATTTTTCATTTTCACTTGCAAAGGTAATAATAATATTTAAGTTTAGTACATTTTTAATTATTTTTCACATTAAACCGCAAAAAAAGAAGATTCTCCACCTTTAACAAAAAATTATTCTTACTAACCAAAGAGCTTACTTATGTCTGATTGATTCAAAATAGATAAGATAATCTTACCCGTTGGAGTATAACTAATATTTGTTGTTGCAAATAAACTGGTTATCAAATCATCCATTTCCACATTACTTAATACTTGTCCATAGGGAATCGCTGCACTGCGAGCCATTGTCAGAGCCAAAGCATGATGTATATCATCAAGCGCCGAGTTCACTCCTTGTACGCTTGCATTATCGATCATATCATGAATAAGATCTACCATATTCAATCCTTGTAAGTCTGCAGGAACCGACTGAAGTGCATAACTTCCTCCACCAAGATTACTGATCTCAAAACCTATTCGTTCTATTTCTGGAATGATTTTGTTAAACAACTCAATACTTGCTGCAGGTATTTGAACCATTTCGGGAAATAACACTTTCTGAGAAGAATTTACTCGTTGATTCAGTTTCTCTATGAAATTCTCATATAATATACGTAGATGTGCCCTATGCTGGTCGATAATCATGAGTCCAGATTTCACCGAGGTCATAATATATTTTCCTTTATATTGATAATGAGAAGGCGACTTTTCTGCAATAAGACTTTCACTTTCTGATATAGGTTCGTCTGGAGTGAACAAGTTTTGTGGCTCATCTATCTCATTACCCAAGCCCTCATAAAGGGTCTCCCAGTTCGTTACGTCACGACGAGGAGTGCTCTGTTCTACCTCTTTAAATGGATTATAATTAGGGTTATAATCTACTTTCGGAACCGAGATCGAAGCATTTGGATCGAAAACTGGAATATCGGGACGTCCTTCATTATCAAAATCTATCGATGGAACATCATTATATAAGCCCACAGCCTCTCTCACTATAGCCATTAAGATCTGCCATATTGCTTTCTCATTTTCAAACTTTATCTCTGTTTTTGTAGGGTGAATATTAACATCTATCTCTTCTGTTGGAACATCAAAGTATATAAAATAAGGTACTTGTTCACCCGTTGGAACAAGACGTTCTAATGCACTTGCAACCGCTTTGTGGAAATATGCATGCTTCATATATCTGCCATTCACAAAGAAATATTGCTGTGCTCCCTTCTTCTTTGCCGACTCTGGTTTTCCCACAAAGCCGTAGATTTTACAGAATGTGGTTTCCGTTTCAAGAGAAAGCAAATCTTGATTGATTCTTTTTCCAAAGATATCTACAATGCGTTGACGCAAAGTTCCTGCTCGAAGACTTATCAGTTCATTTCCGTTACTATGCAGTGTAAAGGTGATATGAGGATAAACAAGAGCAATACGCTGAAAAGCTGTAACGATATTGTTTAATTCTGTGGTGTTTGATTTTAAGAACTTGCGACGTGCAGGAACGTTATAAAAGAGATTTTCTATCAGAAAGTTGGTTCCAACTGCACAGGTGCAAGGTTCTTGCGAGATGTATTTTGAACCAGCAACATGTATCACTGTTCCCAAATCTTCGTGCTTTTGGCGAGTCTTTAGTTGTACTTGTGACACCGCTGCAATCGATGCAAGTGCCTCACCTCTAAAGCCCATGGTATGCAATTGGAATAAATCGTCGGCAGAACGGATCTTAGATGTGGCATGACGTTCAAAGGAAAGACGAGCATCTGTGTCGCTCATTCCCTTGCCATCATCAATTACTTGAATCGAAGTTCTACCAGCATCCACCACCAATACATTAATAGTTGTGGCTTCTGCGTCGATTGAATTCTCAACCAACTCTTTGATAACGCTAGCAGGACGTTGTATAACTTCGCCCGCAGCAATTTGGTTTGCCACTGTATCTGGTAGTAACTGAATTACATCTTGCATAACAATTATTTCTTTTTAGATCAACCAATAATAAACAACAGCTAATAAAGTACAAAGTAAAAGCATTGAAATTACAAGTAAAAAGGATTGACTTAAGGGTGTAAAAGCATTGGAATTAGAGCGTAAAAGGATAGGTTTTACAATCCTCTTGCTCACCTCTTTGTTCTCACCTTTATTCATCAAGCTTTCTGCTTCGTATTTTTCTTTGAGCTTATCAATATTTTCTTTGCGCTCATTATAATACAGATAACGATGCTCAAAGCCCCTTGGTTTTACCTGTTTAAACCAATTCATACTCATTGAGACGTTGTTTCTACTGTCGTTTTATTTGCATTTTGCAGACTGGTTTCTTTGGTTTTTCCCTCCGATTTGAATCTTTGCATGGGTGCTTTTTGGCGCTCTATCACTCTAAGTTTTTCGCTATCGGTCTTTCCTTTCCATTTAAATACGTCCTCTTTCGATTTTGGTCGTAGATGATCTAACCACGCAAAAGAAGGCAGCTGCAATTTATCGGTAGGTATTTGACTTATTGGGAATAGTGTTCCTTGTGCCTTTGGCATCCAAATTCGCTCTAGTTTTTTCTCTTTATTGATATACATTCGCATAGTGTCCGTCTCGATATAGTTGAGTCCTATGATTGAACTATCCTTGTCGTTGATAGGATAAAAGATAATCCTTACATTGTCTACACACACCAAGCGACGTAGAGCCCCCTCGTCAAAGTAGGCGTTCATTAATTTAGAAGACACCTGATTGAAATTCTTTTTATCCTCAAGTTGCTCAACAGAAAGTGCTTGTCCTTCTACTTTCGCCATGCGAATAGTGCTATCGTTCATATAAACATAAATCTTTTCGCCCAATACTTGTCGATTATCGCTCCACAAAACGGGATCGTAATACATCGTTAAACAAGAGTCTTTTCCATTTGCAACCAGCGAATCGCATATCGCTTGCATATCTTTTCTATAAGCAATGACATGTCTAAAAGCATGCACTTTTCGATAAGCCGAATCTGTATTAATGTGTATGGTTTCTATTTTTAGCGAGTCGGCATGCATAAATAAGGTGTCACCTTGTGAGTAATCTTTTAGTAATGCCTTTTTAGTTGCAAAACCTTTACCCGTTTTTTCGTTATAAACAAACACATCGGCATGTAGTTCATTCTTGTTCTTTTTATCAACATAGATCACATTTCCGTAGCCTTGACCAATACCTGTCTTCTTATCTCTATATAAAGTATCACCCGTGATAACCTTCTCTTTACTTGTAATTGTTGATCTAGAGAACAATTCTACCTTATCTTTCTTGGTATCGAAGTAACCATCTTGGGTTTTCACTACATCACCATTATTTACAATTGTAGTTGGACCTTTAAAGTGAGCCTGCGACTTTGGAGCATCATAATATAAGGTGTCGGTATCTATATCACTTTTTTTACTTTTGAGTTTTACCCTAAAATAGAATACTGCTTGACGTGATTGAGTATTGTATTCGCCCCAATCTGCAATCAATTGATCTTTTCCATCTACCAGTTTTCCACCGTCAAAGAAGTATGCATTCTTATACATTCGGTCGTAATTAAGACTATCGGTATAAAGAGTTTGATTGCGATGCTTCAATACAACATTTTTTCTTACTTCGAGAATCTGTGTCACTCCATCATAAAACCCACGTTCTCCTTTAAGCGAAAGGGTATCGCCTTGTCGAAAAGAAACACGTCCAAAGGCTCTAACTGAGTTCGATTCTTGATAGAGATAGGCACTATCACATGTAAGAGTTGCCCCATTGTGTTTCAAGCGAACATTGCCTTTTAATATCTGAGCATCTGGATTTGTACCATAAATATCACGTTTCAGCTCGTCTGCATGCTCTAAATAAACCTTTTGATCTTCACGTATTACACGCTTATTTTTAGGTTTGTTATAGGCAAATAGTGCACATAATCCAAAGAGGCATAGAACCAATAACATACTGATTCTATGCCCTATAGACTTTAAATTCTTATTTTTTATATATCTCATTTAATCCAACCTTGATACTCAAAGTTACAATTCTTATATTGATTTTCCATTCTTATATAGGTGTTCTTTATTTTATTTACCACCCAGTTGTGTAAGAATTTCTCTCGTTCTTTAGCTAATACCTGGTTTTTAAGCACCTGATAATCTTCTGTTATCACTGCTTTATGAGCATCTATTCTATTCTTTAGTTTCACGATGGCACATACTTTCTTACCTTTTTCGTTCACCATTTCAAACACATTAGATATCTCACCTGGCTTTAAAGCTTCGACCTGACGAGCGACTTCTGTAGGAAGATCACGCATTTGGAAACGAGAAGTACGTTCATTATTGGCATTATTCACCATCAAACCTTTGTTATTGCGTGTATCTTTATCGTCTGATATGTGGAATGCAGCATCTTCAAAGGTGAATTTACCATCACGAAGATCTGCCAAAAGCGAATCCATTTTCACTTTTGTAGCCTCTACTATCTCAGCAGAAACAACAGGTTTACGCAAGATATGGCGTACTTTCACTTTATCACCACGCTTATCTATCAACTGAATGATGTGATAACCGAATTCTGTTTCAACAATCTTTGAAATCTTCTTAGGGTCTGTTAAGTTGAAAGCAACAGCCGCAAAAGCAGGATCGAACATTCCTCTTCCAGTATAATCCATCTCCCCTCCTTGGCGAGCAGAGCCTGGATCTTCAGAATAAAGACGTGCTAATGTGGCAAAAGAGGTTTCACCTTTGGTTACTCTTTCAGTATATTCACGCAATTCGTTCTTCACTTTTGCGATCTCTTCTTGGCTAACTCGTGGTAACATTGTTATAATTTCAACTTCTACTGCAGTTGGAATTGTAGGAATACTATCTGCAGGAAGCGATTCAAAGTAACGACGTACATCACCAGGAGTTACCGCAATATCTTTCACAAGCTTCTTTTTCATTTCTTGAATCAATAATCGATTCTTGAAATCATCATGCATTTGCTGACGTATTTGTGTAATTGACTGACGACGATATTCTTCTAGTTTCTCTTTAGAACCAATCTGCTGAATCCAATAATTGATTTGATGTTCTATCTCTGAAGATATCTCCGACTCGCTAATATTTATTGAGTCGATAGCTGCTTGGTGCAAAAATAGCTTTTGAACTGCCAACTGCTCTGGAATAATACAATCAGGATCGCCATTCAACTTCACACCTTCTAACTCAGATTGAAGGCGCATTGCTTCTACATCCGATTTCAATATGGGTTCGTCTCCCACTACCCAAATAACCTCATCTATCACACTTTGTGGATTAACTGACACAGTTTTAGTAGATTTGGGCAAAGAATCATTGCTATGAAAGTTGGCACCTAAACGGCCAGCTTGTAAACTCATGCCTGCATAAGTCATTAAGAAAGCAAGTCCTATAGATATTTTTTGTCTTCTATTCATTTGTGCTATACGATGTAAAACCAAGACTTTTGTTGCTTAGTTGATGGTTGATAATTCTTTTTTATTGATTACTATTGAGTGGCTTTTCTTTAGTTTTGCAAGCCATTGTTGTTCTAAATATTCTTTATAGTCTGCCAAAACCTGCCAAGTCACTTCACTTTTCAGGTCAGGTTGCTTCACTTTCTTTCCTACAATCTTAGTAAAAGGAAACTCAGAAGCACCGCTATTGGTGTTATGTTGTTTGTAAAATTCTTTATCAACAACAGTATTTTCGCCTAAAGAGAAAATACCTTCGTCTATTTTAAAGGATTCTCTTGAACCTCCAACGGCATCCTCTATTGCAGCTTTATTCAAGTTAAGAAGTGGTGCATGCTTTGCTTTTTTCTCTAATTCCTTTAGTAATTCAGCACTCTTAGCATACAACACATAACCTTTAAATCGTGGTTCGTCAAAACGATATTTCTTTTTATTTGCCTCAAAATAACGCTCTAAAGCTCTCGAATCTGCCTCTACTCCATTCCATAAATTGTTGTTTAAGTAGGTAAGGAGCTGTTCGTTTGATGAAGACTGTGCATCCAATGTATTAGAGATGCTAGCTACCGACGACGTATTGAAAGCCTCATCTGTGGTAGATATTGTAGTTAAAGAAGGCGTGTTGCCCATCTCTCCACTTGCAAAAACATGCTGTATGTCGATACCTTTACGCACTTTTTCTTTCAAAATGAAGTCGATAATATTGGCTCTTACCTCGTTATAGGACAAGAAATCTACTTTCTTTTGAAGATAGAGAAGATGATATCCGTCTACAGACATAAAGGGTTTGCTCACTTCTCCTGGTGATAATGCAAAGGCAACGTTCTCGAATTCGCTTAAAGTTTGCCCTTTAGCCAACCATGGCAATTCGCCTTTTGTGGCACGATATAGGGTGTTTTGGGTGTAGAGCTGAGCCAATTTACCAAAGTCTTCGCCTGCTTTCACCTTATTATATATAGCTTCTATTTGGTCTTTTGCATTCTTCTCGTCTGCCTTACTGGCTCTTTGACTAAGATAAATATGGATATCTTGCAATTTCACGAGCCCGCCTTTCGAACTCACTTCTGAAGCTATTTTATTATAAATATTGCGTGCTTGCTGTTCAATGTCAGCAGAAACCACAACATCATTTTTTAGTATTGAAGCAGAAGAAACTACCTTTTTATTTCTATTTTCTACAGCATTTTCCTGCTGTTGTTGCGCAGCCACCTTACATTTTAGATAATAGTCAGCATAACGCTCAGCAAAATGATATAACTCTTTCTTACCAGAAACACCATTGGGATAATTTTGTTTATAGGCATCTATGAAGATAGAACGGGCAATTGGCTCACCATCTATCATCATAACAATATTGTGTTCTTGCGCACTTAGAGCAGCACTACACAATAAAGATATTAGTAATAACTTGTTTCTTTTCAATATTCTATTTTCTGCTTATACTCTTTTGAGTTATACTTGCTGTTTTAATTCTTTTTATTGTGATATTGAAGAGCACTATATATTAGTATAATGCCCTTCAATAAATATTCTTATTCTGGACGAGAATAGTTTGGAGCCTCACTTGTAATTGAGATATCGTGTGGGTGACTCTCTAAAACTCCTGCGTTAGTGATACGTGTAAACTTAGCATTGTGCAAGTTATTGATTGTTTCAGCACCACAATATCCCATACCAGAACGTAGTCCTCCAACCAATTGATAAATCACTTCTTGAACTGTTCCCTTATAAGGTACACGACCAGCGATACCTTCTGGAACGAGTTTCTTAACGTCTTGAGTATCTCCTTGGAAGTATCTATCCTTCGAACCATTCTTTTGTTCCATTGCTTCTAAGCTACCCATACCTCGGTAACTCTTAAACTTACGGCCGTTAAAGATGATTGTTTCGCCTGGACTTTCTTCTGTACCAGCTACCATTGAACCAATCATTACACAGCTTCCACCAGCTGCAAGTGCCTTAACAACATCGCCTGAATAGCGCAAACCACCATCGGCAATCAAAGGAACATCGGTATCTTTCAATGCAGCATATACGTCGTAGATTGCGCTTAGCTGTGGGACTCCAACACCAGCAACGACACGTGTGGTACAAATAGAACCAGGACCAATTCCCACTTTCACAGCATCTGCTCCGTGATCTACAAGCATTTTAGCAGCTTCACCAGTAGCAACGTTTCCTACAACGATATCTATTTCGGGGAAAGAACGTTTTGCTTCTACCAATTTTTCAATCACAGCCTTTGAGTGTCCGTGTGCAGTATCGATAACAATTGCATCTGCGCCAGCATTAACAAGGGCTTGCATGCGCTCTAATGTGTCGTGAGTTACACCCACACCAGCAGCTACTCTCAAGCGACCTTTGCTGTCTTTACATGCCATAGGCTTATCTTTTGCCTTGGTGATGTCTTTATATGTAATCAAACCAACAAGATGATTCTCTGCATCTACAACGGGAAGTTTTTCAATTTTGTTCTCTTGTAGGATTTGTGCAGCTGCAACAAGGTCGGTTTGTGTATGGGTAGTAACAAGATTTTCACTTGTCATCACATCGTCAATCAATTTGTCAAGATTGCGTTCAAAACGCAAATCACGATTGGTTACAATTCCAACTAAGCAGTTATGAGCATCAACTACGGGAATACCACCAATGTGATACTCGCTCATTATTGCCAAAGCATCTTTCACCTTGCTTCCTCTTTGAATGGTTACAGGGTGATAAATCATTCCGTTTTCTGCTCTCTTAACAATAGCAACTTGTCGAGCTTGCTCTTCAATGCTCATATTTTTGTGGATAACTCCTATTCCTCCTTCACGTGCAATAGCTATTGCCATAGCCGATTCTGTAACAGTATCCATAGCGGCTGTTACAAAAGGAACGTTCAAAACTATATTTCTTGAAAAGCGAGTTTGCAAAGAAACAGACTTAGGAAGTACTTCTGAGTAAGCTGGAATTAATAGGACATCGTCATAAGTAAGACCGTCCATCACGATTTTATCTGCAACAAATGATGACATATAAGTGTTTTTTACGAATTTATTGCGTGCAAATTTAATAATAAAAATTCACATCACAACGTGTTTTTGAATAATTCATACCTTAAATAATTACAAAAAATATATTGCAAGTTTTCTACTCTCTCTTTCTACTTTCCAAGTTATTCTAAAACAAGAGAATAAGTCTTTATTTTAAAGAGGAAAACGACTGCAAAAGAAAGATCTTTTTTTGTAATAATAAAAGCAATGCTATTACACTGCGAAAGAAGTGTTTTTATACAATAAGAGCAATGCTTTTTATTTGAAAAAGCATTGCTCTTGTATTTCAATTATGTCCTACTTATATAATAAGGTATGTATGGGAATGTTAGTTTGCCATCTCCGACAAGAATTTAATGCGTACTAAGCGCAATTCATCTTCATCAAAACTACCATCAAACTCATCTAATGCAGCTTCGATGCAATCTGTTTCACTCTCTCTAAAATAGTCGTAAATCGATTCAATGCAATCATCATCCATCACATCTTCTAAGAAATAATCAATATTCACTTTAGTTCCACTATACACTATGCGTTCTATCTCGGTGAGAAGTTCGTTAAAATCTAATCCCATTGCATTAGCAATATCATCTAAAGCTATTTGTTTATCAATGCTATTGATAATCTTTAGTTTTGCATTCGAACGTTTGGCAATGGTTCTCACACGCATTTCTTCTGGTCTAATAATGTCGTTCTCTTTGCAATATTCGCAAATACGCTCCCAAAACTCTTTTCCATAGCGTTTAGCTTTGCCCTCTCCTACTCCTTGAATGTTAAGCAAATCTTGGCAATTTACAGGATACATGGTTGCCATTTGCTCTAAAGAGACGTCTTGAAAGATAACGTATGGGGGCAAATTATGGCGTTTTGCCACTTTAGCTCTCAGTGGTTTTAATATGTGATATAAATCTTCATCTAAAGCAGAAATCTTGCCTTCAGACACTGCATCATAGTCAATATTATCAAAATCGACATCTTCTACAATCATGAAAGAATGAGGATTTTTTATGAATTTCTTTCCCTTTTCAGTAATTTTCAAGATGCCATAATTCTCAATATTTTTCTTGATATAACCTGATATCAATGCTTGCCTAATAACAGGGTTCCATATTTTTGAGGATTCATCTGCACCTTCACCAAACACCTCCAATTGTTCGTGTCGATGAGAAACTACATCATCAGTTGCTTTTCCTGTAACAACGTCGATAATATACTCTTGTCTAAAATTCTCTTTCAACGCAACGATGGTCCGAAGAACTATCTCTAATGCCTGTTGAGCTTCATTTTTCTTTGCAGGACGATTGCAATTATCGCAATTTCCACAGTTTTCTTTAGGATATTCTTCACCAAAATAGTGTAACAGCATCTTTCTTCTACAAACAGAAGACTCTGCATAAGCGGCGGTTTCCTTTAAGAGTTGCCTACCAATATCTTGCTCGGCAACAGGTTTTCCCTCCATAAATTTCTCGAGTTTCTGTATGTCTTTATAGGAATAGAATGCCAAACAATGTCCTTCTCCGCCATCTCTTCCTGCACGACCAGTCTCTTGATAATATCCTTCGAGACTCTTTGGAATATCATAATGCACTACAAATCGCACATCGGGCTTATCTATTCCCATTCCAAAAGCAATTGTTGCCACAATAACATCAATGCGTTCCATTAAGAAATCGTCTTGTGTTTGAGACCTTGGAATATTATCTAGTCCTGCATGATAGGCTGCAGCCTTGATGTTATTGGCTTGCAATATAGCTGAAAGCTCTTCTACTTTCTTGCGTGAAAGACAATAAACAATTCCGCTTTTTCCTTCGTTCTTCTTTATAAACTTGATGAGTTCTTTATCAACATCATTGGTTTTAGGACGCACTTCGTAATAAAGATTGGCACGATTAAATGAGCTTTTGAATTCTTTAGCATCCAATATGCCTAAACTTTTCTTGATATCGGTGCGCACTTTATCTGTGGCTGTAGCAGTAAGAGCAATAACTGGAGCCTCACCAATATTGTTGATCATTGGTCGAATGTTACGATATTCAGGTCTGAAGTCGTGTCCCCACTCTGAAATACAATGCGCTTCGTCTATAGCATAAAAGGAAATCTTAACCGTTTTAAGGAATTCTACATTCTCAGGTTTTATCAATGACTCTGGAGCAACATACAATAATTTTGTTTTTCCACTCCTTATGTCTGCCATTACCTGTGTTATTGCTGCCTTATTTAACGAAGAATTAATATAGTGAGCAACTCCATTTTCTTCGCTTATACCGTTAATAACATCTACTTGATTCTTCATTAGAGCTATTAAGGGCGATATAACAACTGCAACTCCATCCATAATGAGAGATGGAAGTTGGTAACAAAGACTCTTACCACCACCAGTTGGCATCAGAACAAACGAGTCCTTACCATCAAGAAGATTTCTAATTATAGCTTCTTGATCGCCCTTAAAGGTGTCAAAGCCAAAATATTGCTTTAGCTTTTCAGTTAGATTAAGTGCCTTAGTCATAGTTGTTTTTTAAGAACCAAACTAAGCAATAAAACCTAATTTCTATTGCTTAGCTAGTTAAGGTTATTATTTTTAGCAAATATTCTCTTATCAAGTTTAGTTCTCTAAGTTTGCTTTATCGATATGCTTTTGAGCATAATCTAATGTAACTTTGAAGCTCTTCTTCTTTGAAGAGGGCACTTCAAACATGGCATCTATCATCATTGCTTCGACAATTGAGCGCAATCCACGTGCTCCGAGCTTGTATTCTACGGCTTTATCTACAACATAGTCGAGCACAGCTGTGTCGAATTCGAGTTTTATTCCGTCCATTGCAAAGAGTTTTTCGTATTGCTTTACGATTGAGTTTTTAGGCTCAACCAAAATTCTACGCAATGCTTCTCTGTTCAAAGGATTAAGGTGTGTCAATACAGGAAGACGTCCAATAATTTCTGGAATCAATCCAAACGATTTTAAATCTTGTGGAAGAATGTATTTCATTAAATCTTCTTTATCGACGTTTCTCAAGTTTTGCACTGAGTTATAGCCCACAACATGAGTATTAAGTCGTTGTGCAATCTTTCGCTCTATGCCATCGAATGCACCTCCACAGATAAACAATATATTTCGAGTATCAACGTGAATATAATCTTGGTCGGGGTGTTTTCGTCCACCTTTTGGTGGAACATTCACCATAGTTCCTTCTAAAAGCTTCAACAATCCTTGTTGAACACCTTCTCCACTCACATCTCTTGTGATAGAAGGGTTATCGGCTTTACGAGCAATTTTATCGATTTCGTCAATGAATACGATTCCTCTTTGAGCTGCTTCGAGATCATAATCAGCTACTTGTAGTAATCTACTAAGAATGCTTTCCACATCTTCTCCAACGTAACCAGCTTCGGTAAACACCGTAGCATCAACGATTGTGAAGGGCACTTTCAAGAGTTTTGCAATGGTTCGAGCAAGAAGTGTCTTTCCAGTACCTGTACTTCCTACCATAATAATATTGCTTTTCTCTATTTCTACGCCGTCATCATCAGCCGATTGATTCAATCTTTTATAGTGATTATATACTGCAACAGCTAAATAACGCTTCGCATCGTCTTGTCCAATGATGTATTGATCGAGATATTTTTTTATCTCTTGTGGTTTAGGAACCTTGTTTAGATCAAGCGAAAAGTCGTTTGCAGGAAGATCACCTACTTCTTTTTTCAGTTCATTCTCTGTACCATCGTGCTTTGCTTGATTAAGAATTATCTTATAAGCCTGCACTGTACAATCTGGACAAATTGCGCCATTAGAACCCTTTAGCAGTGTTCCTACTTGATATTCGCTACGTCCACATATACAGCATTTATCGTTAGCCATTATAATTTCTTTCTTTTTAGGTAGTTCTTTGCCATAAACTTCTTTACAACAAAGAATCTCCTTCAATTTAATTTATTATTTCTTGCGTTTCAATACCGTATCAATCATACCATATTCTTTTGCTTCTTCGGCAGTCATCCAATAGTTTCGATCGCTATCTTGCCATACTTTATCGAATGGAGTATGTGAATGATCAGAAATAATGGTATACAATTCTTTTTTCATCTTAATTATTTCACGAGCTTCTATCTCGATATCAGAAGCTTGTCCTTGTACTCCTCCAAGTGGTTGGTGTATCATTACACGTCCATGAGGTAACGCAGAGCGTTTGCCTTCTGCACCAGATACGAGTAAAACGGCTGCCATTGATGCTGCCATACCTGTACAAATGGTTGCCACGTCACTTGTAATGAATTGCATTGTGTCGTATATTCCCAATCCTGCAGTTACACTTCCACCAGGACTATTGATATAAATTGAAATGTCTTTTCCACTATCTACCGAATCAAGATACAACAATTGAGCCTGTAATGTGTTAGCTGTATAATCATCAATAGGTGTTCCTAAGAAGATAATACGATCCATCATCAAACGTGAAAACACGTCCATTTGAGTTACATTCAATTGTCTTTCTTCTAAGATATATGGATTAAGATATTGCGCTTGTGCCTTCATCACATCATCAAGCACAAGTCCATTCATGCCTAAATGCTGTGTTGCGTACTTTCTAAAATCGTTGTTCATAACTTATATTATCATTTATATATGCCTAAAGGACAAGTATTTAAATTTAGAATACCTTTTACCTTAAGATTTTAATTATTATATATAAATCAAGAGGTTGTCAACTCTCTTGTTTACATTGATTATATACAAAGTTAAACAAAAAACTTGACAACCTCTTTTTATTAGAAGTTTTTTTTCGTTAAAAGCGAATTATTTACCCTCTACAATTTTATTAAACTCGTCTAGTGTAACCTCTTTAGTTTCGAGTGTAACGACTTTCTTCAATGCTTCGATAAGTTTCAAATCTACAGCACGATCTACAAAGGCGTCAACATTTTCTTTTTTCTTGAACATTTCGGTTACATAATTGTCGACATATTCTTCAGGAACTTGAATCATTCCATATTGAGCGAATTGAATACGTGCTGTTTCTTTAGCTGCTTCTCTTACGTCTTTGTCTTCAATCTTCACCTTGTTAGCTTCAACTAACTGTTCTTTGATAAGATGCCATGTAAGTTGTTGGATGCTTGCTTCATAGTTCTTTTCTACGAATTCTTCACCTCTTTCTTTGTTGTTCAACAACATCACTCTCTTAAGAGTTTCGTCTGGGAATGTCAATTTGCCCACCTTACCTTCTAGGTAGCTGCGAACATCAAGTAAGAATTTATAGTCACAGTCTGTAACTGTTTGTTCTTTAATTCCTTCAGCAATTTTAGTTCTAAACTCTTCAAGGCTCTTTACTTCACCTTCTCCATAGATCTGGTCGAACAATGCTTGGTTAACTTCAGCCTTTTCGAAACGACTAATTTCTGTAATTTGGTAGCTAAAGTCACCTTCGTGCTGTGCAACTTCTTCACGCTTAACTTTTAATAGCGCAGCAATTTCAGAGTCATTATCAGGATAAGCCTTGCGAGGATTGAACACAATCACGTCACCTAGCTTAGCATTGTCGAATAGTTTGCGTTGATCTTCAACCTTAATAAATTCAGGCATCATAACAGATGCTTCTAAAGTGATACCACCTTCTTTAGTATTTCCTTTTTCATCAAGTTCTCTAAGATCACCTTTAAGCATATCATTCTTTTGATATTCTTCTGCTTTAATATATTGTCCTGTGCGAGAAGCGAAGATATCCACTTGCTTATCTACAGTAGCATCGTCTACCTTAATATCATAGTAAGGAAGTTTATCTTTGCTTGTAAGTTCCACTTTAAGTTCAGGTGCAACAGCAATATCGAAATAGAAAGTGTAAGGAGGTTCCTTTTCCAAGTCTTGTGCTTCTTGTTTTGCAGATGGAAGAGGTTCACCTAACATATTAATTTTATTGTCTTTAATATATTTGTATAGCTCTTCTCCAACCACTTTGTTGATTGCATCTAACTTCAAATATTCACCATATTGCTTTTTAATCAAGCCCATTGGTGCCATTCCTTTACGGAATCCTGGGATATTTGCTTGTTTACGATAGTCTTTTAACGACTTTTCTACTTTTTCTTTGTAGTCAGATTCTTCGACAATAATGGTCATTAAGCCATTTACCTTGTCTTGATTTTCAAATGAAACTTTCATCTATTATCTTTATTTCTATTATTTATTAATTCTAACTTTTAGCAACAAAGGTAGTTATATTTGGTCAATTTGCCTAATATAAACCTTTTTTTCTTGTTTTTAAATAACAAAAAGCATGCCGTTTAATTATAAAAGAGATACAATATGCACTTTTGACATACTCAAAAGCACGCAATTCGCCCTCTATTCTGCATACTTTAACGTTTAAATTTGCTGAGCCATACGTTCTTTTTTCTGTGCATCTATCTCCTGAAAATCCTTTTTTCTAAGCACAAAAGAATTACTTAAATATTTTTCTCTTACAATTTTGTTCTCTGCAAGTTCTTCTGGTGAGCCTTGAAAAAGAATCTTTCCTTCAAAAAGAAGATAGGCTCTATCGGTGATGGTCAATGTTTCTTGCACATTGTGGTCGGTAATTAATATACCAATATTTTTGTCTTTTAACTGCCAAACAATGTGTTGTATGTCTTCAACAGCAATGGGATCTACTCCAGCAAAGGGCTCATCGAGCATAATAAACTTTGGATCTATCGCCAAACAACGTGCGATTTCGGTTCTACGACGCTCTCCTCCCGATAGTTGGTCACCCATATTCTTACGTACTTTGCCCAATCTAAACTCGGCAATGAGACTCTCTAACTTTTCAAGTTGATAGCTTCTGGGTTTACCCGTCATTTCTAACACCGACAAGATGTTATCTTCTACGCTCATTTTTCTAAACACACTTGCCTCTTGTGGAAGGTATCCAATACCCGAACGAGCACGCTTTGAGACTGGAAGTTGCGTGATATCTTGGTCGTTTAGATAAATATGTCCTTCGTTAGGAACAATCAAACCTGTTGTCATATAGAACGAAGTTGTCTTTCCTGCACCATTAGGTCCAAGCAAACCAACAATCTCTCCTTGTTTAACATTAATCGAAACATCGTTTACAACGGTTCTTTTTCCATATCGTTTAACAAGTCCCTCGGTTCTTAAAACCAACGACTCGCCTTGTTTTTCGGTGCCTATCATCTCATTAACCATGTCGTTTGAAGTAACATCTTTCGGTGCAAAGATAGGTATATTTTATGAGATTACAAGATAAAAGCAATAATATTACATTACAATAGCATTGATATTACCTTGTAATTGCACTCTTATTACACTGCATTTACATTGCTTTTAGAGCGTAATGACAATGCATTAAAATTCCGACTACATCACGTAGTCGGTTCAAATAGAAAGGAGTTCTCATCATATTAATTTGGTGTAGAGACAAATAACAGATTTTTTCAGAAAGAAAAGAAATGAGAAATAGGGGGAAAGAAAAAGGGAAACACCGAAAGATGTTTCCCTTTTGAATTGTATCAAAATAATGATTATTCTGCTTTTGGTTCTCTTTGACGATAAGAAGGAAGTTCTTCTGCTGTAAAGTTCATCACAAAATGATGGTGTCCAACAACTTCTTCTTCTGCATAACGCACATAAACGTTAGCACTTTTAGCAAATAGTTCAGGAGCTTTACTTGCATCTTCGATGATAAGAAGCGACATAATTACATCTCCAGTCATATTATATAGGCGTCGAGCAAGGAAGTCTAAAACTTCTTGATTGTTGTCTTCTTTCACCTTTTCGATAGCCTCTTCGAGCTTAGCTACCATCTTCACTACACGGTCTTTCAATGGTTGCATTTCGGCAGAAACCTCGTTTTGCAACATTTCTTGAATCATACTTGCATATGTTCCGTTTGTGATATAACGAATAGCAGCTACTACTTGCAACTGAGTTGTTCCTTCGTAGATAGAGAAAATACGTGCATCACGATACAAACGTTGTGATTTGTATTCCATAATGAAACCAGAACCACCATGCACTTGAATTGCATCGTAAGTGTTTTGGTTTACGTATTCTGAGTTCATTCCCTTTGCAATAGGAGTGAATGCGTCTGCTAAACGGGTGTATTTCTTTTGCTCTGCTTTTTCTTCTGGAGTTAGTTTGCGTTCACGTGCGATATCATCTAATGCTTTATAGATATCTACATAACGTGATGTTTGATACAATAGGCTGCGACCTGCATCGAGTTTTGCCTTGATTCTTGCAACCATATCATAAACTGCAGGCATGTCTACAATTGCAGTATCAAACTGTTTGCGCTCTTCTGCATAAGCAAGTGCCTCGGTATATGCAGCTTGACTCACACCAACACTTTGTGCTGCGATACCTAAGCGTGCACCATTCATAAGAGCCATTACATACTTAATAAGTCCCATACGTGTACTTCCGCATAGCTCTGCCTTTGCATTCTTATACACAAGCTCACAAGTTGGCGAACCATGAATACCAAGTTTGTGCTCAATATGGCGCACATCAACTCCACCTTGACGTTTATCATAGATGAACATTGATAATCCTCTACCATCACGAGTACCTTCTTCTGAACGAGCAAGCACCAAGTGAATGTCTGAGTCGCCGTTAGTGATGAAGCGTTTAACGCCATTTAGCAACCAACATCCTTCTTCTTCTGAGTAAGTTGCTTTGAGCATTACACTCTGAAGGTCTGAACCTGCATCTGGTTCAGTAAGGTCCATAGACATAGTTTCACCTGCACAAACACGTGGAATGTATTTCTGTCTTTGCTCTTCGCTACCAAATTCGTATAGAGTTTCAATACAATCTTGTAGCGACCAGATGTTTTGGAAACCCGCATCTGCTGTTGCTACCATCTCAGAAGCCATTGAATATGGTGTGATAGGAAGGTTTAAACCACCATAACGACGTGGCATTGATATTCCCCACAAGCCTGCTTTGCGTGTTGCATCAAGGTTTTCGTATGTCTTTGATGCATAAACCATACGCTTGTCTACAAGATGTGGACCTTCTAAATCTACCGACTCACTGTTTGGTTCCATAATATTTGCAGTGATATCGCCCATTATTTCTAGCAAATGATTGTAGTTATCAATTGCATCATTATAATCAACAGGAGCGTCTTCAAAGGTGTCTTTGTCTGCAAAGTTACGTTCTTTCAACTCTACAATACGTTTCATCAAAGGATGATGAAGGTGATACTCCAGTTCTGGATGGTCTGTATAATAATTTGCCATATTATCTATTTTTATAGAACTTTGATGCATGAAGCATCAAAGTATTATTTATTTGCTGTTACTCTTATAGTATTTAATAAGCTTTGGAACGACCTCTTCAACTGTGCCTACAATAACATAATCGGCAATTGCGTTGATAGGTGCATCAGGATCATTATTTATAGAGATAATAATTCCACTATCTTGCATACCTACTGTATGCTGAATTTGTCCTGAAATTCCACATGCAATATACACTTTTGGGTGGATTGTTACACCTGTTTGACCAATTTGTCTGTCGTGATCTGCCCATCCTGCGTCAACAGCAGCACGGCTTGCACCTACTTCTCCGTGAAGTTCTTTAGCCAATTGGAATAGCAAGTCGAATCCTTCTTTGCTACCAACTCCATAACCACCAGCAACAACTACGGGCGCACCTTTAAGGTTATGCTTAGCAGCTTCGACGTGTCTTTCGATTACTTTCACTACATAACATTCTGCAGGAACATAATCATCGACACTTGGATACACACATTCGCAAGTGTAGTTTTCATCTAATATCTCACGTTTCATCACGCCTTCACGAACTGTTGCCATTTGAGGACGGTTGTCTGGGTTGATGATTGTACCTACAATATTACCTCCAAATGCTGGACGAATTTGATAAAGTAGATTCTCATAGTGCTTTCCTGCCTTGCGATCATCATAGTCACCAATCTCTAATTGAGTACAGTCTGCAGTTAATCCGCTAAACAATGCAGACGAAACTCTTGGGCCTAAGTCACGTCCAATGACAGTAGCTCCCATCAAACAGATTTGTGGTTGCTCTTCTTTAAATAGCTTAACTAGGATTTCAGTATGAGGAGCTGAAGTATAAGGGAATAGGCCTTCGCCATCGAAAACAAATAATTTATCTACTCCATAAGGGCGAATTTGTTCTTCAACGTTATTCTTTATACCTGTTCCAGCAACAACAGCGTGAAGCTGAACGCCTAATTGATTAGCTAACTTACGACCCTTTGTGAGTAGTTCTTGTGATACTTCGAGAACTCTTGTGCCTTCAACCTCACAATATACAAATACATTATTCATAGCCTATCCAATGATATTTTCGTCTAACAATTCTTTGATTACACTCTCTACGTCAGCATCACTTGATGTAAGTGTTTTGCTTTCTTTTGCTTGGAACGCAATATTTTGAATAGTCTTTACCTTTGTTGGCGAACCACTTAAACCGCATTGTGCAGGATCACCATCGATATCAGCAACCGACCATTGGTTTAATGTAAGGTAAGGGCGTGTTTCGTATAATGCAGCATAAGGATCTTCGCTACTACGTTCTAATGGACATGTAGCACGTTTGTACTTCATCACCAACTTAGCATTGCAAGGACGACAAGGTGCTGCGCTACCATTTACGGTGATAACTACTGGCAATGGAGCCTCAACAGTTTCAATACCACCATCTATATGACGTCGAATTGTTGCTACGCCATTTTCTATTTTAAGAATCTCTTCTGCGTAAGTAACTTGATTAATACCTAACTTTTGAGCCACCTGAGGACCTACTTGTGCTGTATCGCCATCGATAGCTTGACGTCCACCGATAACAATATCAACATTACCAATCTTCTTAATAGCTGTTGCTAGTGCATAAGAAGTTGCCAAAGTATCAGCTCCAGCGAAAAGTTTATCGGTTAGTAACCATCCAGTATCAGTTCCTCTGTAAAGTCCTTGACGAATAATTTCGCCTGCACGAGGAGGTCCCATGGTTAAAATTCCTACAGTTGAACCTGGATTTTGTTCCTTAATTCGAAGAGCTTGTTCAAGTGCATTCAAGTCTTCTGGATTGAAGATAGCAGGTAAAGCAGCACGATTAATTGTGCCATCGGCTTTCATTGCATCTTTACCAACATTTCTAGTGTCGGGTACTTGCTTTGCAAGCACAACAATTTTCAAACTCATATTATATATTATAATTGTGAAATTTCCTGCTCAAAAATAGTCATCTTTTGTATTCTGACAAAAAAAACACTGCTTAAAGTGCACAATATTACTTAAGATGTGCACCACTTTAAATTATTATGCGATGGTTTTTGGGTAGAAAAAGATTATTTGGTGCGATACGAATTTAGGTAAAATACATTATTTAATAGGCTTCTCTATATTTATTTCCGTCTTTATCTTCGAGCATACTCAAGTAGGAATTGTATCTACTTTCTGCTATATAATGGTTTTCGAGTCCTTTTAGAACGGCACAACCAGGCTCGTGTGTGTGCGAACAATTATTGAATCTACAATCTTTCGAGAACTCAAAAATCTCTTTAAAGTAGCTACAAATCTCTTCAGGCTCCATATTAAAAGAGCCAAACCCCTTTATTCCTGGGGTGTCGATGATGTACCCTCCCTCTTCAATAGGAAGCATTTCGCTGAAGGTTGTGGTGTGCATTCCAGTGTTATGAACGTCTGAAATTTCCGAAGTTCGCATATAATTGGCAAGTAACACCTTATTTATAAGGGTGCTTTTGCCCACTCCACTGTTTCCACTGAGCACAGTTATCTTATTAACCAACTGCTTTTTAAGCTTTTCTACCCCCTCTCCTGTTTCTGCAGAGATTGCCATACACTCGTAACCAATGGTTTCGTAGAGATGAATAAGCATGTCTTGATAGTGCAATTCATCTTCTTGTAATAGGTCTTTTTTATTAAAAACGAGTGTTACAGGAATGTTATAAGCCTCTGCAGACGCTAAAAAGCGATCGATAAAGCCTGTTGAAGTCTGTGGATAGTTTACAGTTACAATTAAAAAAGCTTGGTCTACATTGGCAGCTAAGATGTGACTTTGCTTACTTAGGTTCTGCGATTTACGAACAATATAGTTTTTTCTGTCTTCTATTGCTGTGATAAACGCTGTTCCTTCGTTGTTGACTTGCAATTCTACTCTATCGCCAACAGCAACGGGATTGGTACTTTTGATGTCTTGAAGACGAAACTTTCCTTTGATTTTACTTTCAATAATTCGTCCGTCTTCGGTCTTTACTGAATACCAACTGCCTGTGTTTTTTATTACTAATCCGTGCACTTTTATGGATAACTTGTTTCTGGTTTTTATAAAAAAGAAAAGATATCTATTGAAGAATGCATTGCTTTTCATAAGTAAAAGAAGTGTTATTACCTCTCAATTACTTATCAATTAAGCCTCAAAAGCATTGCTTTTTCGCTCTTCTTCAATAGATATCTTAAGATGTTTATTCAACAAAAATTATTTTAGTGAATAAAGAAATAATCCTAAACAGTCATTATTTCTTTTTCTTTTTCTGCTAAAAGGTCTTCAACTCGCTTGATATACTTGTCGTGAATCTTTTGCAATTCATTCTCAGCATCTTTCTCGTTATCTTCAGATAAACCGTCTTTAATTGCTTTTTTCAATTTATCTTTGATATCACTACGAACGTTTCGAACTTCAATTTTGATTTTTTCGCCAATCTTGTTACATTGTTTTGCAAGTTCACGACGGCGTTCTTCTGTTGGTTGTGGAATGTTCAAACGAATCACTTCTCCATTGTTTTCTGGAGTAATACCAACATCTGAGTCCATAATTGCTTTCTCAATATCTCGTATTGTCTTCTTGTCCCAAGGCGCAATAGCGATTGTTCGTGGGTCGGGAGCAGACACATTAGCAACTTGATTCAATGGAACCATTGAGCCATAAGAGCTAACTCGCACTCCATCTAGGATGGCAATGTTTGCTCGTCCTGCACGAATTCGTGACAATTGTTCTTCAAGATACAATGCAGCCATTTCCATTCTTTCGCCTGCATCGGTCAAAGTACTCTTTACATCTATCATATTTAATCTTGTATTAATATCGCATCTACAAATTTAAAGAATAATTTATTATCCTCCAACTCTTTAATATAAAATCTTTATTATAAGCAGGTTGAAGTGCTCTTTATTCAATATTACAAATCAGTTCTATTGCTTTTTAAGTGCTTCTAACTCAGTTTCTACTAAGTTTGTCAATTCAACAAACTGAGCAACGCTAAGCTGTTCGGGGCGTTTGGTCATTATTTCTTGTTCGTAGAACGCTGGTCGAGCTGCCGAAACATTAAAGATTTGTTTTAAACTTACTCGTAACATTTTGCGTCGTTGATTGAAAACAGTCTTCACAACTCGCTTAAATAGCTGTTCATCGCAATCGAGTTTTTCAACCTTATTGCGTGTCATTCTGATAACAGCACTCTTTACTTTGGGCGGAGGATTAAAGACATTTTCGTCTACAGTGAATAGATATTCTACGTCATACCATGCTTGAATGAGTACAGAAAGAATTCCATAAGACTTATTTCCTGGTTCTGATGCAATGCGAAGTGCCACTTCTCGTTGTATCATTCCTGTGCAACAAGGAATAAGTTCTTTATAATCAAGCATCTTAAAGAATATCTGAGAAGAGATATCGTAAGGATAATTGCCTGTTAGAACAAAGCTTTTGCCATCAAAAACATCGTTTAAATCCATTTGAAGGAAATCGTTTCCAATAATATTCTCACGCAATGTGGGGAAAGCTTCATTCAAATAGGTAACTGATTCACGGTCTATTTCAACAGCTTTAAATGGTCGTTGCTTTTGAACAATATACTGAGTGAGCACTCCCATGCCTGGTCCTATCTCTAAAACAGGGATATCTGGACACGCATCTACGGTGTCGGCAATCCTACGGGCAATGCTTTGGTCGATCAAAAAATGCTGACCTAGGTTCTTTTTGGGCTTTACTTGCTTTATCATACCATACTTATAATGCTTGCAAAGATACAAAATATATACAAAAGAAAAAGGCGAAACGATAGAAATCGTCTCGCCTTGATATGTTCTTTTCTTATTATTCTCTTATTAAAAGAAGGGAACTTCGATTACTTTTGTCCCAAGTTAATCTTATTTCCCAAGTTAATTGCCTGTGCAATCATGATTGCAACTACGGCTAAAACCATTAATGTTGCCATTTGTTTATACCTTTCTTTTAAATTAATTACGTTTGAACTCTTTGTTCGATGCAAAGGTACCGCAATCTATTGTGTGCGCAAACAAAATGCATTTATTTCTCTCAAAAAGGGCTATATTGTTGACACTCATCAACATCAGCACCTCTTAAGGTTGACACACATCAACCTAATAACACTTCGTCTCAAACTCATTTACCTTAAAAAGGGCTCATTTTCTTGGCATAATTTAATTATTTAGACTTGTTAGAATAGACAAATTACACTATCTTTGCATAACACAGGCATTTCAAAAGCAAACAAGATACAAGAAAAACAACTTTCTTCAATTGATTTGCCTAGCACATTTTATAAACAGATAGCATAATGATTAAGAATATTGCATCCAACTCTATAAAAATTATTTTATCGCTTTTACTGGGCGGTATCATTTTGTTTTGGATGTATAAGGACTTCAATTTTGACAGAGTAAAAGATGTAATGCTACACGAAATGAACTGGACTTGGATGTTACTGTCTTTTCCTTTCGGAATTCTTGCACAGTTGTTTCGTGGCTGGAGATGGCAACAAACACTTGAACCTCTGAATGAACATGCACGTAAAAACACTCTTGTTGCCTCTATCTTTGTTTCTTACGCAGCAAGTTTAGTGATTCCTCGAATTGGAGAGTTTGCACGTTGCGCCATATTAAAACGTCAAGATGGAGTATCGTTCTCAAGTGCTTTGGGAACAGTTGTTACCGAACGAATCATCGATTCGCTACTCGTTTTAACTATAACAGGATGCACAATACTTGTACAAGTTAGAGTTTTCGATTCTTTTTTCAATAAAACAGGAACACGAATAGACGACATTCTCGCTTCATTCTCATCAACAGGCTATATCATAACCATTGCTTGTTTGGTAGCAATGCTCATTATGATTGTTGTTTTAGCACGCAAATTATCTGTCATCAACAAGGTCAAAAACACCGTAAACAATATTTGGAAGGGAATAACGTCTTTGAAAAGCGTCCGAAATAAATATCTTTTCTTATTCTTTACATTAGGCATTTGGGCATCTTATTTCTTACATTATTACCTCACATTCTTCTGCTTTAGCGCAACTGCTAAATTGGGTTTGATATGTGCTTTGGTTACTTTTGTTGTAGGAAGTATTGCTGTTATTGTTCCAACTCCTAACGGAGCAGGACCTTGGCACTTTGCAGTTAAGGTAATGCTAATGCTCTATGGCGTTGCAGAAGCAGATGCCTTATACTTTGTTCTCATCGTACACACCATTCAAACACTATTGGTTATAGCTCTGGGAATTTATGGTTGGGCATCTTTATCGTTCACAAAAAGATTAAAAACACAAACAATTAAATAATAAAACAAGAAGTAATATAGAACATTAAAAATATTTTTGTTATGAGTGAAATATTAAATTTAAAGCCACAAAGCATCTGGAAGAACTTCCATGCGCTTACACAAGTTCCTCGTCCATCAGGACATTTGGATAGAATACAACAATTCTTGCTCGACTTTGCGAAAGAAGTTGGAGTGGAAGGATTTAAAGATTCAGCAGGAAACATTATCCTTCGCAAGCCTGCAACACCTGGAATGGAAAACAGAAAGGTGATCACTTTACAGGCTCACATGGACATGGTTCCTCAAAAATCACCCGATAGTGCACACGACTTTACCACTGATCCTATCGAAACATATATCGATGGTGAATGGGTTAAAGCTCGCAATACAACCCTAGGAAGTGACAACGGTATGGGTGTTGCTGCCATCTTAGCAGTTATGGAAGCTAAAGATATTCAACACGGACCTATCGAAGGCTTGATAACAGCAGACGAAGAAACTGGTATGTTTGGTGCTAACGACTTACCTACAGACGTTCTTCATGGCGATATTCTTTTGAACTTAGACTCTGAAACATGGGGGAAATTCGTTATTGGTAGTGCAGGTGGTGTTGATGTTACATCTACATTAGATTATCAAGAGATTGACACTGATAGCGAAGACGCTGCTCTTAAGGTTACATTAAAAGGTCTTAAAGGTGGTCACTCGGGCTTGGAAATACACATTGGACGTGCTAATGCCAACAAATTAATGGTGCGTTTCCTTCGTGAAGCTATTGAAGATTGCGAAGTTCGCCTTGCTTCTTGGCACGGAGGTAACATGAGAAACGCTATTCCACCTAAAGCAGAAGTGGTTATTACAATGCCTAAAGAGAACGTAGAAGACGTGAAGGCGTTGGTTAAAGACTGGGAAAATGATTTCATTAATGAATTCAAACACATCGAAGAACACATCGAGTTCTTTGCAGAAGAAGTGCCAACTCCTGCTAAACAAGTTCCAGAAGAAATACAAGACAGCTTAGTTAACGCTATATATGCATGCCATAATGGAGTGATGAGAATGATTCCTTCTATTCCTTCAGTTGTTGAAACATCTTCAAACCTTGCTATTATTGATATCGAAGGCGGTAAAGCTAGTATCAAGATTCTCGCAAGAAGCTCTAATGAAGATATGAAAGAATATATCGGAACCACTCTTAAGAGTTGCTTCGACCTTATCGGAATGAAGACTGTTTTCAGCGGAAGCTATGGCGGTTGGGATCCAAATACAGACAGCGAAATACTTAAGTTACTTGAAAAGAACTATCTAGAACTATTCGGACACGAAGCAGTTGAGCAAGTAGACCACGCAGGTTTAGAGTGTTCTATCATTCTTGGCAAATATCCCAACATGGATGTTGTATCATTAGGTCCAACCATTCGTTCTCCACATACAACCAACGAACGATGCTTAATCGATACAGTTGAACCATTCTGGCAATTGCTTAAGAAGACATTCAAAACAGTTCCAGTGAAGTAATCCAAAACAATTACAACCTAAAAGGTTACACTATATTATATATAGAGAGTTGAAATTCTTTAGAGTTTCTTCTCTCTATTTTTATTTTTCCTTTGCTTTTGAACAAAATGTTCATTATTTCTAAAAACAACTACACCTTAAAGTTTAACAAAAGCACCTCCTTATATCTACAATGATAAAACACATTCTTTTATAACAAAAATTCGTTTATCCCACAAAAAAGATGTACTTTTGCAACATAAATCATTTTTTTAATTAATTATGGACGATTATCATTCGGAAAATAACAAAAAGATAAGCGAAGGATAATGCACAATGTTGCTTATCTTCACTTTACTTTTACATACTTGACGATAAGCACTTATGAAGACATACTGGAATATTACCGACCGACTTAAGGTCATACCTGAGTGGCAACCCAATTGTTGGATACAAGTAACATGCCCCACTAATGAGGATCAAAACGAGTTAGAAGAACGTTTTAACATTCCCGATTATTTCTTTCCCGACATCAGTGACACCGATGAACGTGCCCGTTACGAATACGACGACGGATGGATGCTCATCATTTTACGTATTCCCTACGTGAAAGAAATACGTTCTAGAACACCTTATACCACCGTTCCTTTAGGTATTATACATAAAAGAGACGTGACAATAACTGTTTGTTATTTTGAAACAAACATGATGATTGATTTTGTAAGTTATCAACAAAAGCGTGGAGTTGGATTCACAGACTATGTTGATATGATTTTCCGTTTGTTCCTTTCATCAGCGGTTTGGTATCTAAAGCGTTTGAAACAAATCAACACCCTCATTGAAACTGCAAAGCATAATCTCGACCATGAGGTGAACAACGAAAGCCTGATAGGATTAAGTAGGCTACAAGATTCACTCACTTTCTTCACTACTTCGATTAGAGGAAACGAAAACTTGTTAGCTAAACTGAAGTTTAAGTTACAGGTAGACGAATTAGATGCCGACCTAATTGAGGACGTAAACATTGAGATGACACAGGCAAGAGAAACCACATCGATATATTCTGACATCCTAGAATCAACGATGGAAACTTACTCTAGCATTATTAACAACAACATGAACACCGTTATGCGTACCCTCACATCTGTGAGTATTATCATGATGGTGCCCACACTTATATCTTCATTTTTAGGAATGAACCTCTTCAACTCAATGGAACATAGCCCCTGGGGGTTCCCACTTGCACTTGTAATATCATTCATTATTACCGCAATTTCATGGTGGTTATTAAAACGCAAACGCTTAATTTAGAATCGGTCACAAATATAAAAGGTGCTCTTAAATAACATTTTTACCTATTTAATTAGTAACTTTCAATATTTTTAAGTAAGTTTGCACTTGTTATATAATTGTAAATCCGAAACAATAACTTAAAGCAGCTATAGCTATGGACCTTCAAAAGAACTCTCAAGAACAAGGCTTCGATGCAACAGAGAACAACGAAAGCCAGGTAATTTCAAGTAATACTAATAGTGGTAATGAAACTTCTTCTACAAGAACTGGCACAACAAGCCAAAGCGAAGAAAATGTATTGAACGAACAAAGCAATACATCTAATAAACCATTCACCACAAAACAAGAAATCATCAATAAGATTAAAACATTAGCAAGTAGCGAAACTGTCCCTTCAAGAGAAGAGATAGACAGCTTAAAGTCTACTTTCTATAAAATACATCTTACAGAAAGAGAAGCTGAACAAAAAGCTTATCTAGAAGCAGGAGGCGACCCATTAGATTACAAAGTGACACCTAGCGAAGATGAGATGATATTCAAAGCAGAGCTATCGCTAATCAAAGAGAAAAGAGCAAAGCTGCTTCAAGAACAAGAAAAGGAAAGACAAGAGAACCTTAAGCAAAAGCTTACCATCATTGAAAGCATCAAAGCCATTGCAACTTCTCCCGACGAAGCAAACAAGTCATACACTCAATTCAAAGAGTTGCAAACAAAATGGAAAGAAATAAGCAATGTGCCAGCCGACAAAGTAAATGAGCTTTGGCGCACATATCAATTATATACTGAACAGTTCTACGACCTCTTAAAACTCAATCACGAAGCTAGAGAGTATGATTTTAAGAAGAACTTAGAACTAAAAACCAAACTTTGTGAAGCTGCTGAGAAGCTTTCTGAAGAAAAAGATGTAGTTAGTGCATTTCATCAACTACAAGAATTGCATCAGCAATATCGTGAAATTGGTCCTGTTTCAAAAGAAAACAGAGAGCAAATATGGACTCGTTTCAAAAACGCTTCAACAGTAATCAACAAACGTCATCAACAACATTTCGAAGAACTTAGAAGCAAAGAAGAAGAAAATCTCGTAAAGAAAACAAATCTATGCGAGAAAGTTGAAGCCATCAACGTAAAGAAAATACAAAGCATTAGCGAGTGGGAAAAGACCACAGAAGAAATTACTAACATTCAAAAAGAGTGGAAAACAATTGGTTTTACACCACAAAAAATGAATGTAAAGATATTCGAACGTTTCAGAGAAGCATGCAACACCTTCTTCCAAAGCAAAACAACATTCTTCAAAGAGCTAAAAGCTAGCTTCGCAGAAAATATTGAAAAGAAGAAAGCTTTGATTGAAAAAGCTAAAAACTTGGCTGATAGCACCGAGTGGAAATCAACAAGTGACAAGCTTATTGCACTTCAAAAAGAATGGAAGAAAGTGGGATTCGTACCTCAAAAGGTAAGCGACAAACTTTGGGAAGAATTCGTTCAACATTGCAATAAGTTCTTCGATGCACGCAAAGCAGCTAATGGCGACAATCATTCTGAAGAGCATACAAACCTTGAACAAAAAGAAAACATATTAAAAGAGTTGAAAGGATTCATCGCAGCAAAGGCAGAAGACGCTAGCGAAAAGATTCATCAACTCATTAAAGAATACAACCAAATAGGTCATGTTCCATACAAAGAGAAAGATCGTTTATACACCCAATTCAAGGAAGTAACCGACCAATTAAAGAAAGAACTAAACATTTCGATAAACCGCAAGCGTTTAGATGATTTCAAAAACAACCTTAAGAATGTTGCAAGTAATGGTGAAAACGCTCTTTATAACGAACGCAATAAATTGTTTAGAGCATACGAACGCATTAAACAAGAACTGCAAACATACGAAAACAACCTTGGTTTCTTAAGTGCAGCAAGCAAGAAAGGCAATTCACTTATCAACAACTTCACACAAAAGACCGAGAAACTTAAAGAAGAAATGCAACTCTTAAAAGAGAAAATTAAAGAGATCGATCGTCAACAAAAAGAAGAAAATAACAACGAATAAATCCTTTTGTTGAACAACAATACAACAAAACAGTTATCTAAACAGACACGTTCAAAACAACAAAAAGTCTAGCTTAGATAGCTGTTTTCTTTTTAATCCTCCTCCAACATCACATCTCTACCCCACCTTTTTCAACTCCTTTCCACCCAACTCTTTCTTTTAAAAGCATCTCACATCATTTTCATTACTTTTAGACAGCACATTCTTCCCACACAAAAGCATTGCTTTAAGACTGAAAAAGCAGTGGAATTGCATTACAAAAGGAATGAGTTTGCGCACCAAAAGCAATGCTTTTATAAAGCGATGAATATCAAGATTTTATCGGATTAAAATCTAAACATCAAAAAGATCAATAGAAATTCAAAAGTAAATGCTTTGCATTCGAAACAAAAGAGTAAAAAATAAAGAGTTAAGTAATATCCTTTCATCACCTAACTCTTCGTTTATGCTGGGATACTCGGATTCGAACCAAGAATGACAGGACCAGAATCTGTAGTGTTACCATTACACCATATCCCAATAAATGCAGCGTATAAACGCTCTACAAACGATTGCAAAGGTACACATTTTTTCTAAACACACAATCTATAAAGCCTCTTTTTTTGTAAAAAATATGGAAAAGATAAAGTACAAATCGGTTTCTTACATATATTATATGTACCTTTGTAAGTATAATTATCAAGTATTTTTATAAATGAAAGAAATCAACAAACTAGTAGAGACAATTGTAAAAGGAATACAAGAGAAAAAAGGTTCAAATATAACAATAGTAGATTTAAGAGACATAGACGGCAGTATCGCCAATTACTTTGTTATTTGTCAAGGCTCATCACCCAACCAAATCGAAGCTATTAGCGACTCGATTGCAGAAACAACACGTATCGAAGCAGGTGAAAAACCTATCAATACCATCGGTTTAGGTAATAGCGAATGGGTTGCTATGGACTATTCTGATGTGCTTGTGCATATCTTTCAGCCCGAAACAAGAAGCTTTTACAACCTTGAAGAGTTGTGGCAAGATGCCAAATTGACAACTATTCCCGACTTAGAATAATTGGCACGATTTTGGAAGATTACATTTTCTGAAACCAAAATGTCGAAATATGGATAAAAAAAATAATCAACCCCACATGGATAACAATCAACCCAAAATGCCAAAATTTAATCTTAACTGGATCTATGGGCTTATCATTGTGGGATTAACTATCTTCTTCCTCACAGGAACAGGAAATAAACTGGGGGGCGGCTCTGCATCAAAAGAAACTTCAATGGCCAACTTTAAACAATATATCAATAAAGGTTGGGCTGAAGAAGTTGTTGTTAATACCGAGCTAAAAACCCTCAAAATGTATGTAAAACCTGCACACGTTAGAGACGTATTCCACCGAGATGCTAAGCAACTTGGCGAGAATCCTTATGTAACTGTAGGTATTGGATCAGTAGATAATATTGACACCTACTTGTCACAAGCACAAGAACAGCACAAAATAGCCAACTATACATTTGAATCAAAGAAAGGAAACGAGCTTATTAATCTTCTACTTAACTTCGGTCCATTCATCTTATTCTTCGTTATTGGCTACTTCTTAATGCGTAAAATAGGCGGAGGAGCTGGCGGAGGAGCTGGTGTTTCCAATGTAGGAAAAAGCAAAGCGCAAATGTATGAGAAAGGAAATGACCTTGGAATTACATTTAAAGACGTTGCAGGACAAGCAGGGGCGAAACAAGAAATAGAAGAGATTGTGGAGTTCTTAAAGAACCCAAGCCGTTATACAGAATTGGGTGGAAAGATTCCTAAGGGTGCTCTTTTGGTCGGACCTCCAGGTACTGGTAAGACACTTCTTGCAAAAGCAGTTGCAGGAGAGGCTGGAGTTCCATTCTTCTCTATGAGTGGTTCCGACTTCGTTGAAATGTTCGTAGGTGTCGGAGCGAGTCGAGTTAGAGACCTATTCCGTCAAGCAAAGGAAAAATCTCCATGTATCATTTTCATCGATGAGATTGATGCTGTGGGACGTGCACGTAGTAAAAACCCTTCAACAGGTGGTAACGACGAACGTGAAAACACTCTGAATGCCTTACTAACAGAGATGGACGGCTTCGGAACTAACAGCGGAGTGATTATCCTTGCAGCAACAAATAGAGTAGATATGCTCGACAGTGCGCTACTAAGAGCAGGTCGTTTCGATCGCCAAATTAGCGTTGAACTACCCGATTTGCACGAACGTAAGGAAATATTCCAAGTGCACTTGCGTAATGTTAAGATTGATGACACGATCGATATCGACTTCTTAGCACGTCAAACTCCTGGTTTCTCGGGGGCAGATATTGCCAATGTATGTAATGAAAGTGCGCTCATTGCCGCACGACAAAATAAAAAACAAGTTGGAAAACAAGACTTCTTAGACGCTGTAGATCGTATTATTGGCGGTTTAGAGAAGAAAACTAAAGTGATGACAGCAAACGAAAAGCGTACAATTGCATTGCACGAAGCTGGTCATGCCACTATTTCTTGGTTCTGTGAACATGCTAATCCGCTTGTAAAAGTGAGCATTGTGCCTCGTGGACAGGCTCTTGGTGCAGCGTGGTATCTACCTGAAGAGCGTCAAATAACAACCAAAGAGCAGATGTTAGACGAGATGTGTGCTCTCTTTGGAGGTCGTGCTGCAGAAGAATTGTGCACTGGTCACATCTCAACAGGAGCAATGAACGACCTCGAAAGAGCAACAAAAAGCGCATATGGAATGGTTGCTTATGCCGGAATGAGCGACACATTACCCAATGTATGCTACTATAATAACCAAGAATATCAATTCCAACGCCCTTATTCTGAGACCACTGCAAAGTTAATAGACGAAGAAGTTCTGCGCATGTTAAATGAACAATACAACAGAGCAAAGCAGATATTAACAGAACATAAGGAAGGACATGCACGCCTTGCAGAGCTCTTAATAACCAAAGAAGTTATCTTTGCAGAAGACGTTGAGGAAATATTTGGAAAGCGTCCATGGCGTAGTAGAACTCAAGAGATTATCGAAGCAAACGAGAAAGCGAATGAGTTAACACTAGAAAATATGCCCGAAGAGGTTAGAAAAGCTGAGGAAGAACATCAGAGAATGAAGAACGAACAATCTCTAGAGGCAGAATAATATAAAGCAAGTCCAATGTTTGAAGTTCGTTTCATACATTGGACTTGTTTTTTTATCATACAACAAAAATCCTAAACACAAATAAATACTAATATGTCAGATAAACTAACAAACATGATTGTGCGTGCTTTTACAGGCGTACTATTTGTTACTATCATGGTAACTTGCTTCTTCCAACCCATTGCGATGGTGTTTCTTTTTGCACTAATAACATGCCTTAGCCTATGGGAATACTCAGGATTAGTAAATAACATCGAAGATGTAACCATCAATAGGTTTATCTCTACAGTGGCAGGTGTGTATCTATTCCTTGCCATTTCGGCTGTGAATAGTGGCTTTGTACAAACAAATGCGGTGTTTATGCCTTATCTTTTAACCATCATTTATTTGTTTGTTAGCGAATTATACACTAAGAACAAGAATGCAGTTCACGACTTATCATACACCATGTTAGGCCAAATGTATGTGGCTTTGCCCCTATCTATGATCAATGTTCTTGCTTTTAGAACTGCAACCGACGGCAATATTCATTTCTATTATCTTCTTCCTTTGAGTGTGTTCATATTTTTATGGACCAGTGATACTGGTGCTTATTGTGTTGGAAGCTTATTTGGAAAACATAAATTGTTCCCTAGAATCAGTCCTGCAAAGAGCTGGGAAGGAAGCATTGGCGGTGGAACTTTAGTACTTGTTGCTGCTTTCTTGGTTTCAATATTAGATCAATCGTATGGTAATTTGTCGGGCCTTAACACCCTACAATGGCTTGGTTTAGGACTTGTTGTTACTATATTTGGCACTTGGGGCGACCTTGTTGAGAGCCTCATCAAGCGTACTTTAGGTATAAAAGACAGCGGAACAATTCTTCCAGGACACGGAGGTATGCTCGATCGTTTCGATAGTTCGTTGCTAGCAATACCCGCTTCGGCAGTTTATATCTACACAATCCAAACGCTCGTGTAAAGATATTGAACGATAACCCACAATAAAAAACTCCTAAAAGGAAGTGCATTTACTTCTTTCTAGGAGTTTTCTTTTACTCTGATAGCAAACAAACCTCTTTTTATTTGCTACATTTCAATTATCTTAATAGGTGAACTTCACACCTAAGAAAGCGCAACGAGGAGTGCCAGGTCCATAGATATAGTCAGCATCTCTCAATGGTCCACGCTCTAAATCACGTTGATAAGAGTTGGTGAGATTTTGGAAACCACCATTAAGTTGCATTTTGATATATTGTGAAAGTTGTATATCATAAGCTACTTTTAAGTTCATAGAAAGGAACGAAGGAGTGTTAACAGCCTTTGCTTCTGCCCAACCTGGATAAGTTATTGTTGTTCCATTCTGTGTAAAGGTGTAGTCGTCTGTCTTTTGATGTCCCACCAACATGCTACCAGTATAAGTACCAGTAAGGGCAACACTCAAGTTCTTTAGAGGCTGAATGTTCACTGTGAAATAGCCATAAGCATTAGGAGTTTTCAAGAAACGACGTTCTTTCTTAGCACCAACTCCCGACCATTCAACAGAATCTTTATACATATTGCGTTGCAATGTTAGTCCTGCTTGAATTTGAAGCCATTGAGAAAAAGCTGCCTTTGCTTCAATATTTAATCCAAATATAGTTGCATTATTACCATTAAAACGCTCTGCAATTTTGTTTCCTTCAGCATTAGGACGACTTAAGCCATAACGTTGCATAATGTTTCTAATGTTATTTTCATAATTTGGATCAGTTGTTTCACCTTTATCTAGTGTTCTACTTGCGAAAGCATTCGTTAGATGGGTAAAGAAACCTTCAATCAAGAAGTTAGTTTGAACACTACCAAATGTGTGATAGAAGTCGGCAGATGCGCTGATGCTTCTTGATCTTTCTTCTTTCAAATTAGGATCTCTTACAATGATTTGGCGTGAGCCATCGGTCCAACCTGTATGCAAATCTTCGTCGAATGCTTGTGGAGCTCTAAAGCCTTCAGCATAACTTAAACGTAAACTAAGTTCTTCTGAAGGATTATATCTAAAGTTTACACGAGGTGAGAAGATTGCATTTTTAATTAAATTGTGCTTATCTAAACGTGCACCCAATAAGAAAGTGAAGTGAGAATTTTTCCATTCATTCTGCAAATAAGCACTTGTTGTATTTACGTTTTGATTCAAATAATGCTCATAACCAACTACTTCATCGTTCATCTTATCGTTGTTATACTCTAAACCAGCAGTTAATGTTGCAGGCATAAACCAGCATTTGTCAAATGAATGTATATATTGTGCACCCAACAAATGATTTAATTCTTTTGTACGTCCATAAGCTTTAGTAGCTTTTGCTATTGCCTCTGCATCAGTATTACCTGCAAGTCCACCATAATAACTCTTTCTTGCTGTATTTTCGAATGAGTAATAAAGTTTCAACTGACGTTTAGTATCTTTTGAGAATAAATCATAAGCTAAACTACCGCCATTCACATCATGCTCTAATTGCTCTGTAATATCACTCTCGTGAGGTGCTCTTTCTAAGTGATTTCCACCTCTTCTGAACTCTGCAAGATTGTGATAACGAAGAGTTAAACGTGAATAAGGAGTGAATTTGTAGAATGCACTGAATCCAAGTGTTTGGTTTTTAAGGTTGGGAAGTTCTGTATATCCATCATTATTATGATCGTATCCTGGACGATAATGATGATTACCATAAACAAATAATCCTCCCTTTGCATCATCTGTAACAATAGAAGCATTTATACTGGTTGTATTTTCTGCTCCAGAATGTTTGCCATAAGAAGATATGGTATGTGCTACTTCTGCAGAATTACGAATGGGTTCTTTAGTGATTACATTGATTGTACCACCAATTGCCGATGCTCCATAAAGCGAAGAGCCTCCTCCACGAACTACTTCTACACGCTCAATCATACTAGAAGGAATTTGTTCAAGTCCATAAACTCCATTCAATGCAGAAAAAACAGGGCGTGAATCGATTAGAATTTGTGAATAATGACCATCTAATCCGTTTATTCTAACTTGTGAGAAACCACAATTTTGGCAGTTTGTTTCTGTTCTAACACCTGGTTGGAAGTTCAATCCTTGTGCCAAAGTTGTAGAATTAGTGAGATTAAAGAGTCGTTTGTCTACCACATTAACAAGTACTGGTGCTTCTCTTCTCAATGTTTGTTGACGGTTTGCAGTAAGAACAACCTCATCTAACGATAGAACATCTTCACTCAACTCAAAATTTTGTTCAAGTGTTTCTTCTTTTGTTGTTTTTAAAGTTGTACTTACATTATGATAGCCAAGATGTTTAATTTCGAGTATTACTTTTCCTTGTGGAATGTTTTTAATTGAATAAAAACCTGTAGCATCTGTGGTTGTTGCAAGTGTTGTACCTTTTACTGAAACTACAACATAAGGCACATACTCTTTAGTTTTTGAATCAATTACATGTCCTTGCACGTTTATTCCTGTCATTTTGTAACCAGTTTCGACCGCAACTCTAGCGGTGATACTTGTAGAAACTGACAAGAAAAGCAAAGGCAAGATTGCTTTTTTAATTGTCATCATACTTTTTTAATTTTAAATTAGTAATCATGGTTCTTTTATAATGATACAAAGGTAGTAGGTTTAATGATGTACTACAATACCCATTTTTATGTATTTTTTTCTTTAAAAGTCATTTTTATCCACTATTTATCTAGATAGATAATAAAAAATAGGTAGAGCAATGTAAACCAGTATCAATGTAAAAGTTTTCGTTCCAAAACAAAAAGGATTATCATTTTCTTTTTCATTGTATTTCAATTGTAAAAGATGTAATTGGTAAAAGCATTGATATTGACTTGCAAAAGCTATGATTTTACGCATTAAAAGCAGTGATTTTACAATGTAAAAGCAATGTTTTTACTTATAAAGAAAGTGGTATATATAAAAAAAGAGAGCACCTATATGTTATGCTCTCTTTAACTTTTATGATCTGATGAGACTAAATTACCTGGCTCACCTCTTTCACATTCTCTATGTTTCTAAGTTTTGTAATAAGTTCATTCACTTCTTCTTTGTCGTGAACTCCTATTTCTATGGTTCCATCAAAAATTCCTTCTTCAGTAGAAATGGTTATCTTATGAATATCTATATTCATCTGTGATGATATCACTTCTGATACAGAAAGGAGCATTCCGTGTTTATCAATTCCACGAACCTTAATGGTGGCAGTGAAGAATAGACGCTTATGCATATTCCATTTGGCATCTAATATTCTATTTCCAAAGCTTGATTTAAGACGAGCTGCAACGGAACACGAACGTTTATGCACTTCAATTCGTCCTTTATTGTCGATATACCCTAGAGCATCATCACCAGGAATAGGATGACAACACGTTGGAAAAATAAACGAATTGATATTCTCTTCGGTTAGAATGATTGGAACTTTCTTATTGAAATCTTTTCCAACCACGAACTTTTCATGTTGTTCTTCTTTCTTTTTATCATTTGATAAGAATGGAACAAACTTTCGAAGAGTAGCTTGAAGACTAGCTCCTCCCTTGTTATTAAGTACTTCTAGATCTTTATCTCCAAGCATTGTACTTCGCTCTCCCAATGATATAAAGAACGATTCGGCTGTTTCTATCTTATGAAAAGCACAAAGTCTTTCGATAATAGATGTGGTTACACGCAAGTCATGCGCCTTTAGCCAAGTCTGTAATACCTCTTCTCCCTTTTTCTGAATTTCTCTATTCTTTCGTCTAAGAATTGCTTGTATCTTGGCTTTTGCCTTTGCTGTAGACACAAAGTTAATCCAGGAGGGTTGCACGTGCTGAGCCATTGAGGTGAGAATCTCTACTTGGTCTCCACTTTGTAGTTTGTGACTGACGGGCACAAGCTTGTGATTTACCTTAGCACCAATACAATGACTGCCCAAGAATGTATGTATTTGAAAAGCGAAATCGAGTGCAGTACATTCTGCAGGCATAGTTTTTATCTCGCCTTTGGGGGTAAAAACGAATATTTCTGAAGCAAAAAGATTGAGCTTAATTGCATCAAGAAAGTCCATAGCATCAGGCTGTGGATCATCTAATATCTCTTTAATAGTGTGCAACCATTTATTTAATTCGCTTTCATCTTCGGTGTATTCGCCTCCTTCTTTATACTTCCAATGAGCTGCAAAACCTTGTTCTGCCAATTCGTCCATTCTGTCACTGCGAATCTGAACCTCTATCCATCGTCCTTGTTTACTCATCAATGTAACATGAAGAGCTTGATAACCATTTGCCTTTGGATGGTTTAGCCAGTCTCGCAAGCGATCGGGATGCGACTTATATATCTTGCTTATTGCAACGTAAATACTAAAACATTCGTTGATTTCTTCTTCTCTTGACTTGGGTGAGAAGATGATTCTGACTGCCAATATATCGTATATTTCTTCGAAGGTGAGACGCTTTGTCTCCATTTTTTTCCATATCGAATAAGGGCTTTTCACTCGTTCTTTGATCTGATAGTTGATTCCCATCTTATCAAGAACTTCTCTTATGGGCTTTGTAAAGGCTTCGAATAACTCGTCACGTTGCTCTTTCGTAAATGAAAGCTTTTGATTAATGCGCTCGAACTCTTCTTTATGTTCAAACTTAAAGCTTAGATTCTCTAACTCTGTTTTTATCTTATTCAAACCTAATCGGTTTGCTAATGGAGCATAGACATAGAGGGTTTCGCCTGCAATTTTATATTGTTTATTGGCGGGTTGACTATCGAGTGTGCGCATGTTGTGCAGACGGTCGCATATTTTTATTAAGATAACTCTAATGTCTTCGCTCATTGTTAAAAGCAGTTTCTTAAAGTTCTCTGCCTGAGCCGATGCCTTATCGCCAAATATTCCTCCTGATATTTTGGTTAATCCATCTACTATTTGAGCTATCTTCTCACCAAAGATGTTGGTTATATCTTCAACGGTATAATCGGTATCTTCAACAACGTCGTGCAAAAGAGCAGCACAAATACTTGTAGACCCTAATCCCATTTCACCACAAGCAATCTGAGCAACGGCAATAGGATGAAGGATATAAGGCTCACCCGACAATCGTTTCACTCCTTTGTGAGCTTGCTTTGCAAAATTAAATGCTTTGGTAATGATTTCTACTTTCTTGCGATGTCGTGACACAAGATAAGTGTCAATTAAATGTTGAAAGGCATCTTGTATAAGCTTTTCATTACGCTCTTCTATATTCACATCTTTATTATTAGTTTGCTCCATAATGTAATGTGCTTTGTTGTTAAGATTCTCTTTCTAAATAAAAGAGGACTATATTGATGATTTATTTATTATTTTAACCCGTAGATTAAATGAAATCGAGTCTTAAAGAAGTAAAAAGAGTAAGACTATTGTTGCTCACCTACCCCATATATAATAATGCGTAAGGTTCTATTGAATGCTAACAATAATATTACTCTTTTGGTTTTAATTATGACAAGTTGGTTTATTTTACTCTTAATTTCTTACCTGCACGAATGTTACTACCGCTAATTTTATTAAGTTTCTTTAGCTTTGCCACTGTAGTATGATTGCGTTCAGCAATTTCTGACAAGGTATCACCACTCTTAATAGAAACTTCTTGCGTTCTTTCTCTGTGTGTTCTACCTTTCTTTCGATCATGTTTAGAAGAATGACGTGATGATCTTGCAGCATAAGTTCTACTACTATTGCTTCTATGTGCTGCCACATAGGTTGGCACATCATCGTTTACTTCAACCTCATCTCTTTTGCTTAATAATTCATCTGCATTGTAAGCGTAAATGGCTTCTTGCTTATCTATAAACTTATTTACCTCGGTTGAGGGCAAACGAAGGGCTGATAACTTGCTACTTCCATTAACAATATTACGGCGATATTGTGGGTTTAGCTCTTTCAACTGATTGATATCAAGTCCTAAGACACTTGCAATTTGAGAGAAATGGATATCTCTGTCTACCATAACGGTATCGGTTTTAGCAGGTAAATCAGCTACCATTGGACAAATATTATGGTCACAATAATAATTCATTATATAGTTTGCAGCAATGAAAGCAGGAACATAGCCACGTGTTTCTTGTGGCAAATAAGGATAAATCTGCCAATAATCTTTACTTCCTCCTGCACGATGTATCGCCTTATTGATCTTGTCTGGACCGCAATTATATGCCGCAATGGCAAGGTGCCAATCACCAAATATACGATAAAGATCGCTTAAATAGTTTGCTGCTGCATACGAAGACTTGATAGGATCACGTCTTTCATCTACCAATGAGTTAATTTCTAAACCATATCTCTTACCTGTTCCAATCATAAACTGCCACAATCCGCCTGCTCCTACGTATGAGGTTGCCTGAGGATTGAGCCCTGATTCGATAACAGGAAGGTACTTTAACTCTAAAGGAAGATTGTAAGCTTCGAGCGCTTCTTCGAAGATTGGCATGTAAAAGTTAGCTGATCCTAACATGATACTTACCGAACGACGTAGCTTTCCGCTGTAACGATCAATGAATTTCTGTACAACATCGTTATAAGACATCTCTATTACAGTTGGCATACGCTTCAGACGTGCCTTGTAAACCTCTTTATCAAAAACGGGATTGACATTTGGATAGTTGCAATCCGAAGAGGGTTTGAGATAACGTTGCGTGTGATATAAATGCAAAAGACTATCTACTTCATAAGTCATTGCTTCTGGAATATCGATGATCTCTTGCTTACCTTTCTTATTGGTCACTGTTATTTCCGTGTCATTATCTTCGCTTTGAGCCTGCATTACACATGCTGTACCCAAAAGAAACGACATTACTAATAATCTTAGTTTATTCATCTTTATCTTAAAATATAAAGCTACATTGAACTCCTAAAGCATTTGCTTTGAGAGGATTGTGCTCATTTTTATTATTAATTATAGTTGGACTAACTTTTAAACTCAAATCTTTAGAAATATCAAACTCTGACAATGAGGCGTCAACATACGCATCAATAACAGATAAAGCGTATACTGCAACTAATGAGAAAATACTCATATCACGCCATTTTCGATACTTATCTTTTCTCTGTTTGAATACATTTTGATATCTTGAAAGATTATCTTGGGTTATTTTAGAGCCTAAATGTAGAAACGATTCATACGACTTTGTTTGTGGGTCGTTATCCATTAAATCAATATAAGCCTGCGAATAATCTTTATACATTTGGTTATTCCACCGCAAAGCATAAAGACATCCAACGAAACCTCCATACACTATGGGCAATTTCCAATATTTTCTATTATATATTTGACCTGCTCCTGGAATCACAAGTGCTAACCATAATGCCTTTTTTGCTTCTGGATGCCATGTCTCCCAGTTGCGTTTTTCTTTCTTTTTCAGAGGTATATTCCTTGCAATAAGGACACTATCATCTTTTGAAAGTGCACTTACTACAGGCAAAGAAGATTGCAATGCTGTTATACTATCACTATGATCGGTTAGTATTCGTAAACTATCAGTTTGCGAATAAGCATTGTTTGCAGTTAAGCAAAGTAATCCTAACATAACAATAGTTTTTATTCTTTTATTGATATTCACTGCTTATACTCCTTATTTTATTTACCTCTAGTTTTTTATGTCTAGTATTGATAATTCACTTATTATCCATTGAGTAAGAATAACAACTCTTTAATACACATTTAACCCTATACCAATATATTATATATTGTGGTGTGCAAAAGCGTTCGTTAATCTTTTAGCTTATCAAAGACCTGCATAATATGCTCTAACTCTGCCGCATTTGCAAATGGAATACTAATTTTTCCTTTGCCTTTTGCCGAGTAATTCATTTGAACTTTAGTGTTCAAAAACTTCGATAGCTGTTGTTTTAGCACATTAAATTCTTCAGGTAACGCCGTAGTTTTTTTGACTTTCTTCTTTGCTTCAACAAAAGAATTACCGCTTTTAATATCCTGAACCAACTCTTCTACTTTGCGAACAGAGTATCCGTTCTTTTGAATTTCATTGAAAAGCTTTATCTGTTGCGACGGACTATCAATCGAAAGCAGAGCTCTTGCGTGTCCCATATCAATCGATTTCTTTTGCAATGCCATCTGAACTTGTGCAGGAAGGCGCAACAAACGCATATAGTTTGTAACCGCAGTACGACTCTTTCCCACTCTTTCAGCAACTTTTTCTTGAGTCATTCCACTTTGAGACACCAACTGTTCATAGGCTAATGCAATTTCAATTGCATTGAGGTCTTCACGTTGAATATTCTCAACTAGAGCCATTTCCATTACACTTGCATCTTTAATGGTGCGTATATAAGCTGGAATTGCCGTTAATCCTGCAAGTTGAGAAGCACGCCAACGACGTTCACCTGCAATGATTTGGTATTTATTTTCCGTCACTTGATGAAGTGTAATAGGCTGAATAATTCCTATTTCTTTGATGCTGTTTGCAAGCTCTTGCAATGCTTCTTGATCAAATTCACGACGAGGTTGGTTCGGATTGGCTTCTATTTCGCTTAATAACACCTCGTTGATGGTTGAACTTCCTTGTGGTTTCACCTCATCAGTAGATATCAAAGCATCTAAACCTCTTCCTAAAGCGAAGCCTTTATTTGATGAGTTGTATTTTTTATGTACTGCCATTTACGTTGTTCTTGTTATTCATTCAGTAGTATTCTTTTGTTTTTCAAAAGCATTTATTGAGCCTTAAATACTACTTATTACGATTTATAATCTCTTTTGCTAGTGATAAGTGATTCTTTGCGCCTGTAGAATCGGCATCATATAATATCACAGGCAAACCATGACTTGGGCTTTCGCTTAACTTTACATTACGTTGTATAACCGTTTTAAATACCAATTCTTGGAAATGTCGTTTCACTTCATCGTATATTTGATTAGCAAGACGCAAACGACTATCATACATTGTGAGCAAGAAGCCTTCTATTTCGAGTTTCGTATTCAATCTACTCTTAATGATCTTGATGGTACTTAGCAGTTTACTTATACCCTCCAATGCAAAGTATTCGCATTGAACTGGAATAATAACCGTGTCTGCTGCGGTTAAAGCATTTACTGTAATCAGACCCAAAGAAGGACTGCAATCAATAAGAATATAATCGTATTCATTGCGAATAGGCTCTAAAATACGTTTCAAAACATATTCTCTTTCATCGATATTGAGCATCTCTACTTCAGCACCAACTAAGTCAATGTGACTTGGAATGATATCAAGTCCCTCGATATCTGTAGTATAAATTGCATCATGCACATCGGCACGATTAACAATACACTCATATATTGAGCATTCAACCTCTTTCAAATCCACTCCTAAACCACTAGAAGCGTTAGCCTGAGGATCTGCATCTACCACTAAAACAGACTTCTCCAATGTAGCGAGAGAAGCTGCTAAGTTTATTGTTGACGTTGTTTTTCCGACGCCACCTTTTTGATTTGCAAGTGCGATTATTTTACCCATATCGTATTATCTTATGATTACTAAAGTCATAAAGAATACATCTTCAAATTATAGAAATATCTATTTTTATTTTATTAATAGCGCAAGCCGAACGCAATAAAAGACATTTTAAATTGCTGAGGCGATGCCTCTCTTATGCAAAGAGAGCGCAAGCCGAACGCAATAAAAGATATTTTAAATTGCTGAGGCGCCGCCTCTATTATGCAAAGATACACATTTTTACTATAGAAATCTATGCTTTAAAAGACTTTTTTGTAATTTTGCATACAAATAAACCTTAAAGAATAATGAATAAAAAGAAGCCCACTATACTTATTTCTAATGACGATGGTTACCAAGCAAAAGGCATACAATCCCTCATTAATATGATTTCTGACTTAG